>JADKEV010000005.1 GCA_016717855.1 Betaproteobacteria bacterium | reverse complement strand
CAAGCGGCGATCGGCGTGTGGAACAGCCCTCGGCAGTGCTCTCGCCATCCGAATCCATCAAGCACAGCACAGGCTTGGCGTGGCTTGCCCGCTTGTTCCGCCGGCGTACTCCCGCCAAGCGACTGATGAACCCGACTGCCGTTGTAATAGCCGCGGAATTCCTGCAGCTTCCGCTCCAGGTCGAGCTCATTCCAGAAAAACAGGCGATCAAGAAGCTCGCGGCGAATGGTGCCGATCAGCCGTTCCACAAATGGATGCGAGACCGGCACATTCGGAACCGTCTTGATCTCGTCGATTTCGAGCACGCGCAGGTTGGCGAGCCAGCGATGAAAGCGAAACAGCGGATCATGGTCGGTGCTGATGTGCTTCGGCAACGGCTGACCGGCGATCGCGCGATTGAACATCCGGCACACGGCTACACCGTCGATGTCGGCACGCTCGACGCCAAAGCCGATGATGCGGCGGGTAAACACATCCATGACCAGCATCACCCAGTAGCTGCGCAGCAGGATTGATTCGCAACGAAACAGGTCGACGCTCCACAGACTATCCTTGGACTGCGCGATGAAGGCCAACCAGGAAGGGCCTTTGCTGCCGGAACCATCCGGCCGATAGTGCTTTGCGAGCACGCGGCGAACGACGTCCTTGTCAATGTCGAGGCCGAAGGCATGAGAGATCTGCTGGGCGATGCGCACATAGCCGAACCTGGGATTGCGCTGTTTCACTTCAACAATGGCTGCGACTAGTCGCGCCGAGGGACCCTTCGGTCCGGGTTTGCGTGCACGGCCCGAGGAAGAGAAGAGCCGGCGGTATTTTCCATCGACCAGGGCCTTGTGGAACTTGAGCAATGTGGCAGGCTTGATCATGACGGACAGTTTCGGAATGCGATGGGCCGCATGAACAGGGTGGCCAGTCCGAGCACCAGGCGATCGAGGGTGGTCAGGTTCGGCGCCCGTTGTCGGGAGCGATTGCAGATCAACAACTGATGTTTGAGCACCAGTGATTCCGCCGCAACAGCGCGGACGCCGCCGGGACGGAGAAATGTCGCCAGCGTGACGAGCAGATGCATCGCCAGAAGGATCAGGTCACGCATCAGCGGAATGCCAAAATGCCTGTCATGACGAGCAAGCGAGCACGGCGCATCACGTTTGGACTGAAATTGCGGAATTTCGGAGGTGACTACGTTCGAGCCAATTTCATGTCACGCTGCTACCAGTTCTTCCTTGCGCCGCTTCCGTGGCGCCTTTGGCTTCTTGATAGTGACATGAGGCTCCAGACCGGCGACGGTGGCCATGTCGATCAGGCAATCCAGGGAGAACAGATTGATCTTGCCGCGCATCAGGTCGGAGATGCGGGGCTGGGTGACGCCGAACATGGTCGCAGCGTCGGCCTGGGTCATGCCGCGTTGCTTGATGATGTTCTCAAGCTCCATCATCAGAGTCGAGCGGGCACGCATGCTGGCGGCCTGCTGCGGTGTGTCTTCGATCGCGTCCCAGATACTGGCAAAGCGCTGTTCCTTGCTCATGGCTGCTCCCTCATCAAGTCCTTGAATCGTTTCCGGGCCAGTTTGATGTCCTTCTCGCTGGTCTGCTGAGTCTTCTTCTGGAAGCAGTGCAGGACATAGATTGCATCGACCAATTTCGCCAGATAAATCACGCGAAACGCGCCGGCTTCGTCTTGTACCCGAATCTCTTTCACACCCTCGCCGATCGATGGCATGGGCTTCCAGTCGGTCGGTTCGTTGCCACACTGGATCTTGTCCAGTTGGTAACCAGCCTCTCGCATGACGGGCGCAGGAAACTTGCGCAGGTCATCGAGCGAACTTCCACGAAAACGAAGCTCCTTCATCGCCAGTATTATACAAAAGTTTGTATTTCTCGCAAGACCAGAATTGTGCAGTGGGATTTTGAGTCTGGAAGTTGGCGCTGCCCATCGCTGGCCGCTGCGCGCAACGTAGGGCCACTCGGGGTCCTGCTTTAGGCACCCCGCCCGGCGTCCCCGCCAGCAGCAAAAGTTGCATCGTTCGGGGCCAGGTCGGTCGGAACTGCACGCAACTCGATGATCCTGTTCGGGTTCCGCCCCGGAAATCCCGCAGCCATCGAAACGGGGTTCGGGATAGGTTCGGTTTCGGTCGCGGTTCGGAGCGGCCGGCGGAAAACCCGTTACGGTTCTTCGGCTTTCGAAGCATCAAAGCGCGGGTGAGTCGTACTCTTAATCCGTAGGTCGAAAGTTCGAATCTTTCACTCCACCGCCCCTTTCCCATTCCACGGCTCGGTATCCTTTACCGCGGCCCGGGGTCACCTTTAAGCATTCGGTATTGGTTCGGCTGGACTGTCCAGGCGAGGGGCCGTTATCTGCTCACGCGCGGGTCAAATGTGAGGCGGACGCGGGGCGTTCTTGGAGGGGGTCCAAGCGCATCGCCCCGTCGATGACTACCGATCGACTCGCTCTTGCGAGACAGGTTTGCGTTCGGTCATATTGAACGCGTCCATCCGAAGCGAGAAGGCCGATGGGAAAGACCTACTTCTTTACCGTCCTTCTCGTCGCCTTCTTCGCCGCCTTCTTCCCAGCTGCCTTGACCGCCTTCTTCGCCGCCTTCTTCCCGGGTGCCTTGGCCGCCTTGCGCACCGTCGCGCTGCGCACTCCCTTGATACCGCGCACGGCGCCGGCCAGAACGTCCGTTACGGTTCGCGCGGTATCGGTGCCGACCTCGCCCGCCGCCTTGATCGCGCTCCTGACCGCTGCCGTTGCAATGCGACCCACGTTTCCGCCCGTCTCGGCCGTAGCCTCCACGATGCCGTCGACGGCGCCTCTTGCTACCGAGCTCACATCCGCACCGACCGCCGCAGCATGCCTGATAACCGTCCTGAGCGTTTCGGCTGCCGCAGTCGCAATATCACCGCCCACCTCGTGCACTCCCAACATGACGCCCTTGGCAATGCTCTTGGAGCTCGCGATCAACCCGGTCCCGACCTGCTCGGTCGCATGTACCGCGCCGGCAACCACATCCCGTACCACGATCACCAGTTCATTGCTTATCGTTCCCGCGGCACCGAGGGTGCTCGAAACGGCGGACCTGACGAGAACCACGATCTCCCTCTCGATCCTCGTCAGCGTTGTCAGACTGTCGACGATCCCGTCTCTGACAGCGCTGCCCGCTCGACCGAGGGACATTGGAACGATCACGGGCACTGGTTTCTCCGACCGCGTCTTGCGCAATGATGTTCCTGACTTGGTGGCTTTCACGGTGATCGTGCGCGGTGCGCGCAGCTTTGCTTTTCTGGTCGCCATTTTGGTTCTCGCTTTCACTGTTGTCTTTGGCTTGATCGAACCGCGCAACGTGCGCGGCATCTCTTGCCAATTGACCTAATATTTCCATTCGCTCCCTGCCTGGATGCGCAATGAATCGTGGCACGCGGTGCGGGACCGTGTTTTGCGGCATCGCGCCGATTCACCATCCTGACCGGGGAGAGCCTCCCGTTTGCGTCGTTGAGGCCCTTATTTTTTCGTGACGGCTTCCTTAAGATCGCCAACGGCCTTCTGCAGCTTGCCTTGGGCCTGGTTTCGCCCTTGGCCCCTGCCCTGTTCCCACCAGCTTCCCGGCTTCCTCCTGGATCTTGCCGCCGAGGTCTTTCAGTTCGTCTTTGACTCGATCCTTGTTTGGGATAATGGCCATGACTATTTCCTTAACGGTTAATTGAAAACTAACTGTTCTGCGAACCAGAGTCGGTTCGCGTTCTCGGCTCGCACAATATTCCCTTCAGCGACCGGCGCGGTGCACTGACTCCCGGCTCGCTGGGCAGTTGCTGGCCTGTCACTTGAGCCGCATGTCGTTCTTGACGGTCTGGACACCCTCGACCTTCCGCGCGACCGCAACCGCCGTACTCTCGGCCGCGGCCGAACTCACAAATCCGCTCAGCTGAACCACACCCTTGAACGTTTCGACATTGATCTCGGCGGACTTCAGGGACGGCTCATTGAAGATGGCCGCCTTCACCTTGGTCGTGAGAACCGTGTCGTCGACGTATTGGCCGGTACTTTCCTGCTTAGTCGTCGAGGCGCAGCCCAGCATCATTGCAATGAAAAGCACGCCAACGAAAATTGAAATCGTGCGAGTGAGGTTTCTCATGTTTCTTCCTTTCAGTGAATCGCCACGCGATCAGCGCGTGGAATCGAGCTACAGGCGTCCCAGCAGGAACAGAACGAGTACGATGATCAGAATGACGCCTACGATCCCGCTAGGACCATAACCCCAGTTCTGGGCATGCGGCCAGGCAGGAATGACGCCGATAAGTGCCAAGACCAAGACAATCAGCAGAATGGTGCCAATGCTCATAATTCACTCCTTTGTTGCCAATCGCCACCATCTCGTGGTGCCCCGAAATTGATGCACCACAGTGGGTGTAAAACGAACTGTCGCAACCGACTTCACCAGCAGAATATCCGCGACGCCGGATGTCGTTCTTGCGTTTGCGCAAGGATCACTTTCAAAGTAGTTACGCTACCGTGCATACAAACGACCTTATGCCTTCGCATCGACCTACACTACATTACAACCGCGCATCAGGAGCAGATGAGGGATGCGCCGGAGCGGAGCTATTTGCCGTTGCGGCTCGGCACCGCGGGCGCGTAGCCTGTCCCTGGCGAATTCGTACTCAGACGGCGATCCGCGTCTGGAATAGCACGCGGAAACCCTTGCAAGTTTCCCCCGCGATTGCGATCGACCGTCGCACACGGTATGGTGATCGCACTTACCCGGAGTTCCGTTCGCCGGAACACAGAATGGCCAATAGATTCGGAGTGTCTGGCTGGGGGCGCGGGAGACCTGCGTCGGCTATGATAGATGGCAGCCGAGGCGCCCCGCCGAGTGATGAACGCGACCGCGGTTGTAATGTGGTTCGCCTTTGTCATGGTGCGCAAGCATTCCGGCACTATCCAGTACGGCTATCGGAGATCGATGAACGCTAATGATGCCGGAAGGGACTTTCCTGTCGTCTGCGTCGGCGGTTCAGCCGGTGGCTTGGACGCCTATATTCGCTTGTTGCGGCATCTGCCGGCCGATATGGGGGTCGCCATTGTCATCGTCAATCACGTAAGAACCTTTGCGACCCTACTCCACCAAATTCTGCCGGCCCATACGGCAATGCCGGTCGAATTGATCACGGATCGCCTACACATCCAGCCCAACCGGGTGTTCATCATTCCGGAACGGCGGGACTTGCATGTGGTTGGAGGCAATTTTCACTTGGCGCCAATATCAAAGCCCAGAGGATGGCCCAACGTGATCACCGTCTTTCTACGTTCCTTGACGGAACACTGGCACGGCAAACTTATCGCGATTATTGTATCTGGCTATGATGGCGACGGCGCAGAGGCGCTGTGCGGGATACGGGCAGTGGGAGGAATTACGATCGCGCAGAGACTTGACACAGCGCAACAGCCGGACATGCCCGAGAGCGCAATCGCAAGTGGCTGTGTTGACTATGTGCTTTCCCCGGAGGACATCGCCAAAGCCATCGTGCGAATTGCGCACACGGCGGAATAAAAGGCGCAATGCAGCGTGGGCTCTTCCACCCGAGATGTCGCAATGCCGTAATGACCTACAGCAATGGCCGACTTAGTCTGTACAAAAGTCCTCAGTTCGCAGAAGCAAGGCTTCCAACGCTCTTCCGAGAACTGGTTGCTAATTTACGACGAATGGCCGCTGCCAGGCTTTCACGCGGAAGACGCCGCAGACATCTTGCAGGCGACGTTGCTGGAACGAAATGATTTTGTCGCGTTCGACCGAATCTTCGTCACAGATGAAAGCCTTCTATGGGAATTTTCACGAAACGTCGGGTCGCGATGCTGTCACGCAAGGTACTCGGGACGGCGTCGATCAAGGCAGACACAAATACGAAGACCCCGCGCTTCTCCGCGGCCTATACATTCTCCAAGCGCTCCTGCAGGCGCTGCAGCAGGTAGGTCTTAGCGCGCATATTTTCTTTCATGCTTGGAAGCGTCGTTTGCGGGCAATCGGTCCAGGCTTGAGAAGATCCAGCGGCAAGATCAGGCGGCGGGTATCGCGCAGAAGACCGTGCCCTCGCCCCTCCAGCCATTCGCGACCATTGCGTCGTACGTCGTGACGCTGGTCGTGTAGCGGTGATTGGAATCGTTGAACGCAAAGCGATTGTTGTAGACCCGGTAGACATTCACGGTTCCCGCCGGGCAGGTTGCGGCGCCCACGGGCTTGAACCCGCGAAACGCGGTCGCCTCGTACTTCCAGCCGGGATCCTGCTTCACCGCCGCGCATTCTGCCGGTTCGATCGTGTAGAAGTGCGAATTCGGCCCGATCCCCGGCGTGCCGTAGAACCGGCAGACGTCTGCTGTTCCGGCCGCAGCGGCATTGCGATCGATAACCATGAACCGCTCGGCCAGCTGCGTCCACCCCGGACCTGCCGCGCCATTGCCGATCGCGGTCACTTCGGCTTCGTCGGAGGTCATGAAGTAGTGGTTGAGCCCGGTGTTATAGAACAGATGCGCCGTCGCCTGCGGCGCGTCCGCGCAGATGGCGACCGTCGTCGCCGCGTGGCCCGTCGTCACGTACGAATAGAAGCTCGCCATCCACGAGTCCGACGCAGCATAGCTGCCGTCGGGTCGCATCGGAAACGCTGGCGGATTCGTGTCGGGCACGCTCGGGGTCGAGTACACGGTCACGGCGTTCAGCACGTTGCTCATGTCCATTCCGCCACCGATCGCGATCTTGCCGATCGGACAGGTCGCCGAGGCGGCCGTGCCGACAGGCAGCGTGGTTGCGGGCACGCTGAAATTGCGCAGCACGGTGGAGATGCCGGAATACGGCGCGCAGATTGCCGCACCGATCATCGCCTGGGTGGTGGTGCTCCGGTTGCGCACGAATGTATTCCATCCGACGGGGGCGCCGTAGGTGCCGTCAGGATGGTTATACGAGGGATAACCGCCGGGCAACGTGGTGGACAGCAGTGGCGAAGATCCCGTAATCGCCATCGTCTGGTGGTTGGTCACGTCCCCGCCGCCGCCAGTCGCGACAGTTCCGGCCGGGCAGGCGGGCTGCACTCCGCCGAAGTTCGCCTGCGATCCCGTCCCTGCCGGGATCAGTGCGGTTGCAATAACCGACGACAGGCCGGCGTCGTTGGTGCAAACAGCCGTTACCGTCAAGGTCATCGACGCATTCGAGTAGCTCTGGATGACGCCATACCAGCCCGTCGGCGCGGCAGCGGGTCCGTACTGCATGTACTGCAGCAGCGTCGCGCCGTAGACAGGGCCGTTGGCGGCCACCTCTGCCTGGAACACATTGCCGGGAATGATGCCGCCACTCAGGGCGTGCATTCCTGCCGGGCAGTCGACGCGAATCGTCGGCGCGCCGTTCGCCGGGATTGTTTCGGTGCGCTGGACGACGACGATGGAACCCTGCGCGAGGCTCGCGGCGAGCGTCACTGCGAGAATGAGGGAAGGACTGATCGCGTTCATGTGAATCTCTCCGATACCGGTGGATCCGCGTGACGCGGAACCGATATTACATGCTACGGTTGGCCCACACTCTTGTCGTTGCGATGGATCAACAGGTACCGACTTCGCTGATTAAGTCAATGTGTCATGTAGCGAGGCCGGTATCGGAGCGTGTCGTTGATTCGATGGCTGGGGAAAACCGAGCGCCTCACCCGGCTGATCAACCAGATCCTCGACCTTTCCAAACTCGAATCGGGGACCACGGAATGGCGCGAAACCTCGCTCGATCTCAAGGAAGTGATCGAGTCTGAGCAGGTGCTGCGAAATCTTCCACGTCGCGGGCTAGTAAACCTCAGCAAAGCCTATGATGGCAACTAATCGAATAGCAGCGAAAAAAAGTGGAGGGACACAAATGGATAGTACCGAATGGGCGGAGCTTTGCCCGGATGTCGCGGCGAACTCTGGGCTCATGGCGTCCAGCTGTGCTGCAACATCAGTTGGGCGACACCGATGGCCAATCCTTGTAGACACGCGACTGAGTTCGCTCGAAAGTTCGAGTCTTTCACGGCCCACCACCGCCCCGAATTCATCCCGGACTGCCATTCATGTGCAGTTGCCGGGTTCGTCCACTGAAACCTGCATGACCGTGATGTCACCGATGTGTCCGGAATGTCGCGTGCCCTATCCACAACTAAACAGCGTGGCCCCGGTAACCGACCGGCCGCGGTAAGCGTAGACTCTCCGCATTCGAGGCGGCTTCGGAGACACTGCATGCACACGACTACAGTCACATCGCGCGGCGCAACGTTGCTCGGAGTCTTGGTAGGCGTTGTCGTTGGCATCGGAGCCTTCAACGGGGCCGCAGACGGTGCCGTGGCGGTGGTCGACTTTGAGCTTACGGTAACCAAAGCCGGCAGTGGGTCAGGCAATGTCGTCAGCAATATCGGCGCCATCAATTGCGGCGCAACTTGCAGCGGAGCGTATGCCGACGGCACGGCAATCACACTCACCGCAACGCCGGCAGTTGGCAGCCAGTTCACCGGCTGGCTTGGTCCGTGCACCGGACCGAGCACCTGCCAGTTCACGATTGGCGGAACCACTGCCGTCGTGGCAACGTTTGCATCGCCGCCGATCAGCGGAAAGCCATTCGATATCGACGGCAACAACAGTACCGACGCGCTGACCGACGGGCTCCTCGTCATCCGAAATCTGTTCGGATTGTCCAATGCGGCGCTAATAGACGGCGCCATCGGGCTGGGCGCTACACGAACGACCTTTCAGCAGATCCAGGGCTACCTCGCTGACATCGGACCCATGCTCGACATCGATGGCAATGGCCAGGCCGATGCCC
The DNA here is from genome assembly GCA_016717855.1 of Betaproteobacteria bacterium. Lineage (GTDB taxonomy): Bacteria > Pseudomonadota > Gammaproteobacteria > Burkholderiales > Casimicrobiaceae > PALSA-1005. The sequence goes on along the minus strand of JADKEV010000005.1, from coordinate 306,591 downwards.
TGACGGATGGCCTGATCGTGATCCGCTACCTGTTCGGATTGCGCGGTGGACCCCTGATTGCGGGCGTCGTGGCCCCTGGTGCGATACGTACTACCGCCGGCGATATCGAAACGCAGACCGCCAAACTGACATTGCCGTCTTCCTTTCCGTCCAATCCCATTTCGTCAGGGGCGTATTCGAAAAACGTTGCGTTCGCGCTCAACGATGGCATGACGACGAGCTACATCTACGTACCGACCGCCTACGACGTAAACCACAACACCCCGACCAAGCTGTTCGTCTGGTTGCATGGTTGTGGAGGCACAGCTGCCGGTGACATATGGTCGGTGTCGCCTGGTGGCGCTCAAAGCTGGATCAGTATCACCGTCGGCGGGCGGGAAGGAGAATGCTGGAACGTGACATCCGACCCCGCGCGGGTCATGACCGCTGTTGCCTACTTGAAGACCCGATTCAACATCGATCCGGGAAAGGTCATTCTTGGTGGCTACTCATCTGGCGGTGACCTTGCGTACAGAACTATCTTTAATAATTCCAACACATTTGCCGGCTGTCTTATTGAGAATTCTTCACCGTTCAGGGACACTGGATCGAGCCAGGCACAGTCGTTAGCTGCCGTCAACGCAGGAGGTTGGAAGTTCAATGTTGTTCACCTTGCGCACCTCCAGGACACTACGTATCCGATTGTCGGCGTTCGCACGGAAACGAATGCAATGATCGGGGCTGGCTTCCCGCTTTCCAAAGTCGAGGTCGATGGTGGACACTACGATGACGCCGGTGCAATCGAAAATGGTCATCCGGTTCCGGGCACCACCGCCGACCTGATCTCTATCCTGCTGCCACACATTGATGACGGTTGGGTTGGTCCGGGAGGGGTGCCGTAGGGCAAAGAGGTTCGAATCTTTCACGGCCCACCACCGCCCCTTTCCCCAACTGAGGCTCGGTATCCATCAACGCGGCCCGGGGTCGACCGGTCTACCGAGTTAGATCCTGTTTCATTGCGACCGGCAGCGAGTGCCACTGCAAGCCTCTCTCCTTCGGCTGGCCATATGCCTCCGGATGAAGGAAAGTCCCCTGCTCCGAGACCGGCTTCTCCTGCTCGACCGGAATGCGGTGCTTGTTGGCATAGGCATCCTGGCGTATTCCTGTCACCTGCCAGGACACCTCGACGTTCGGCGCGCTGGTCGCAATCGTGAACCGGTTGCCTGCGACTTTCTTCGCAACGATCGCCTGCGCGAACGTGCCGATTACGGTCAACTGATAGCGGAAGTCGCGATTCAGCGCTTCGAACCAGTCCGGCAGTGCCACCTCGGCATGGCCGGTGCCGTCGGTCGTCACATTGCCGTCATAGATGTTTTTCATGTCGGGGGATTCGACAAACGAGTGGTACAGATACTTGTTGGCCGGATCGAGCGGGTGGTCGATCATGAATGAACCGGCTCCCTTGGACAACGTCCCGAGCACCTGAACATCGCCTGCCAGGTTCGCTGCCCGCGGCCCTTCGGCGGCGAGGGCCCAACCAGTAGTTGCGGCGTTGTTGCGAGCATAGACACCAAAACCGGTGGCGTTCGACGAGACCCCATAGACTCCGGTCGGCGTGGCTCCGTTCGACGACTCGCCGATCACGCCGATGCTGCCGCTGGCGCCGCCCGCACCATAGACGCCGGCATTGATCACAGAGGCGGCCGAAGACGTCCCGTAAACGCCGGTACCGGACTGACTGGCACCGACGATACCGCGCCCACTCTGGCTGTCGCCACTCACACCATCGCCGCTAAGTGCGGCTTGGCCATATATGCCTTTGCCGCTTTCAGTATATCCATGGACGCCGATGCCGGTGTAGCTCACGCCCTCGATGGCGGTGGTCAGCGAGAATTCGCTGCGTACGGCTAGTTTGGTCTCGGTGATGATGCCGCCGCCGATGGCGATGTGCCCGGTAGGGAAGAACGTCATACGCGGACCCCCGCCGGCCCAGATCGACGTCGACACGCCCAGATCGCCAAACAGGATCATCTCGCCAGGGCCACGCAGCGAGTTGGAGTCGGGCACGCCCACAAAACCCTTGGCGAGCTGCCCATGATAGAACTCCCAGCCCGCCGTGGCTCGGGAAGCCGATCCCGTGGACTCGACGCGCGGCGCCGTCTCCGCAAAAGACGCGGGTATCGCGATGTGAACTCTGGATTCTGGAACCTGAGTTCCGACGCCAAAATATCCGGCGATCATGCCGTTGCCGGAAATGTTGAAGTTGCCTGACTGCAGGGACGTTGAGTTCTTGACAAAGGAATTGCCGAGGTCGGGAATATCCCCGGGCTGCAGCGCCGAACTGGTCCAGGCGCTCCCGTCGCTTCGCAGGACGTTGCCGGCCGCACCCGCAGCACCCATTCCCGTGCCGCCGTTGGCGACCGGGACGTTGCCAGTCAGATTGGTTGCCGGCAGTGTCGCCGCGCTGATCGTTCCGGTGATCTGCGCGCCGGACATAGTCGCGGAGTTGATCGTTCCGGTGATTTGCGAGCCCGGCACTGTCGCGCCGGCGCCGAGCGCTTCGGTCGTCGCCGACCGGATTGCATACGGGCTCGCCCCCAGCAGTTGGCGAGGCTCCATCTCCGCGTCCCCACCGACGGTGATCGCCAACCAATACGGTTGATCGAACGGGACATTGTCGGGAATCGGGCCCGGTGTCCCGATGACTACATTGAACTGCCCGTTGGTCACGGCGACACTCGGCTGCGTTTCGCTATAGATCGGCGAGCCGCCGGTGTCCGATGCGTAGAGTTTGAACTGCATCGACACCGTCGCCGTGACGGGTGTGCCATTGGAAGTGGTGAGGTAACCCTGGAAGTTGAGCACATGCGGCACCGCGCCCCTCACTGCCGCCGGGATTACCGCCACGATCATTGTCAGCACGAAAAGCGTTGCACTAAATCTTGAAGCGACCATCATCTATCCCTCCCTGTCGGTCAAAGATATGCAGGGCTCGCCACCGTGCCTGCGAAGCGCGCCGCACAGCGCATCCCGGCGAAACAGAGTGCTGGCGGGCTAGATTCCGGGTCCGCAAACAGCACGGTTCCTGAGCAAGGCTTGAACAGGCCACCAGTATTCTAGACGAGTCCTGGACAATGGCCGCCGTGGAGGAGCCATGGACCGGGCGCCGAACTCGGCACGCGCGAGTCGGGGCGGTGCCTAGCCCTTGCGAATTTCAATCACTATGCCGAATCTCCTACCTCAGCGTAGCCTGCAGCGTGATCTCCGGAACGCTGGCAAGCGCCTTCGACAACGGGCACTCGCGCTTCGCCGCGGCCGCGATCTCCTGGAACTTCGCGTCGTCGATGCCGGGAACCGTCGCCTGCATCGTTAGTGCGATGCGGTCGATTACGAAGCCCTCCCCTTGCTTGGACAGGCGCACGCTAGCCTTGGTGTCGACGTCGGTGGTTACCAGCCCGGCCTTCTCGCAGGCGAACGAAAACGCCATCGTGAAACACGCGGCGTGGGCGGCGCCCAGGATCTCCTCGGGGTTGGTGCCGCGCCGGTCGTCCTCGAAGCGGCTCGCAAAGCCGTAGGGATAGTGCTTCAGCGCACCGGTCTCGGTGCTTATCTTGCCCTGGCCCATCTTGCCTTGGCCTTCCCAGTGCACGACGGCGGTCTTGTCGGTCATGATGTGGCTCCTGTTTCGGTACGGGTGGAAGACGTGACGACTTTCGCTGCTTTGGTGCAAATTTTTCGACCGGTCACTCGTTGAGGCACAGCGGTACCTGCAGGCAATTACCTACTGTTGATCCAGTTCCTCTGATCCCCGGCGACGGACAAAATCGTTCACACCGTCAGGTTCAAACGCATCCTCGTATGACAGATCGACATCCAGGATTGATACGAGAGCGTCCGGAAAGTAGGATCGTTCGACCGCGTCAGCGCGCAAGCCATCGGTCGCATACCCGCCTCTGTAGGCCCTTGAACTGGCCAGTGTGAAATTTCGCAGTGCCATGGCGGTCTCCTCAGAAGTGAGCAATGTGTCGTGCAGGGTGCTTCTAACTCCACACCGATAGTGCCCCTGCTCCGGGAGAACATCTGTACGCTGTTGCACATAGGTCGCAAATAGGCTTCTCCTCCCGTGACGCTCCAGTGAGCGACCGACGAAGAGTCGTAATGGATGTCGCCGCCCCAGACCACTCCTTGACCACACCCGCCGGGATCCCTTCGACGATCCGGCCGGGACCATCACAGGGCGGATTTGGGGCGGACTACTGTGACTTGAGATACGAGCCCACCAGCAGATAGTTGCAGGTCGGACGTGATTCCCTTTCGACGTCGAGGCCGAAGGCTTGTGAGATCTGCTTGCTGTGCGAACCCAGAAACCGATCATCATGAATTGTCGCCAGAATGGGACAGCTCACGGCGAGACCGCCTTCTTTTCAGTGCCGCAACTAGGAAGTCCGAAGTGACTCGGATACCATCACTCCATGCGCACCCCTTCCGGCCTCATCCGCCTGTTCGCCATCCTTGGCCTTGTGACCCTCGCTGCCCCTGCGGCCTGGGGTGCCTGCCCGATCGTTGGTCCGGGGCCCACCTACACGCTCTCGATCCCGCCGCCGTACGCCGGCGTGAGTTGGTCCGGCTGCAACCTGACCAACGCCAACATGAGCGGGTTCGACTTCAGCTTGGCAAACCTGTCCTTCACCAACCTGACCAACGCCAACCTCAGCGGCGCGATCCTGTATGCCTACCTGAACAACTCGAACCTCACTGGCGCGAATCTCACCAATTCGAACCTGAACGGGAGCATCGCCACCGACTCCAACTTCACAAACGCGATCCTCACCGGAGCCAACGTGGGGAACTCCGGCGTTCAGCGCGCCGACTTTACGGGCGCGAACCTCGCCAATGCGACTTTCAGCGGCGCATACATGGACGGCGCGATCCTGCTCGCCGCCAATCTGAGCGGCTTGCGATCGGGCGGGGTGTTCGGCGCGCCGGTGCAGTTGCCGCCCGACTGGCGCTTGATGAGCGGCTATCTCTTCGGCCCGCAGGCCGATCTGACTGGCGCAGCTCTGACAGGCTACAACCTGACGGGGATGAACCTGGCAGGCGCCACGTTCAACAACGCCATTCTCACGAACGCCAACCTGACCCGCGCCGACTTGAGCCGGGCGGATGTCCACACGGCCAACATCACCGGCACGGTGCTGCTGCGCCATCCTGACCAGCACGGACCTTACCGGGTCGATCGGCACGCCGGCGAGCTACATGAATGGATCCTTTCTGAACACGACATGCCCGGACGGCTCGCACGTCACATCGCCGAATACGTGCTGGTCGGTTGCTCCCACCGTCAGCTGCACGCTTGACGTCGATGGCAACGGTGCCCAGGACGCATTGACCGATGGATTGATAGTCATACGGGCGTTGTTTGGACTGACGGGCACCGCGGTAACGAACAATGCGATAGGTGACAATAACCCGACGCGCAGCGACTGGGCCGCGATCCGGACTTATCTGAACACCAACTGCGGGGCCAGCTTTGCACAATGAAGCGATCGAAGATCTTGTAGTCCGATGAAGACGGCCAAGAAACAAATTATTGCCATAAGGCGCGCTTGGAGCACGCGCGGCTAGCCAGGGGTTTCAACGATGCTCCCTGTGAGGCTTGCCGCTCGGTGCCCTTAGCTGCTTCAAAAATGGTGGTTCCGCAGACGGACATTGGCTATCGGCTTTTTGCCACTTCGCCCCGTCCGTAACCACCTTACCGCTCTGCTGGATGGCGGAAACGTCGAAAGATGTTACGCATCCACCCTTCCTCGTACGGGTCGGCGTTGGCGTGCTTTGTGTCGGGCGTCTCTTGTTCAGAGAGGCCGCAGCGTCCGGTGATCTGTTCGATCTTGATACGGTAGAAGACGGGAACCATCGCCGGCGTGCCATCGGGTATCGTCTTCGCACCCGCCGGCTCCCACCACATCGCTCGGTGCTGTAATTGATTCACGGCGAATGTGCGTTCGCTCGTAGCGGAAAGCTCTTCGTAGCGGCCGAAGACGACAACGGTAGCCCAATGTTCACGCCTCATCTGGTCGGCTTCGACGCACACTAACGGGTTGGCGCGCATCCAGTCGATCTTTTGTCCGGGCACGGAAAAACTGTAAAGCCAGTCTTCCTTGCAGGCGAAATAGATGGGAACGACATAGGGCTGCATCCCGCGGGCACACGCTAACCTACCAAGCTGCGTACGGGCCAGCACCTCCAAACACTCGTGTCTCGTAAGTTCGTGAATCAACATCGTTCTCTGCCCTGTGTTGACGCAAAGGGCTACTGTTCATTCGGTCGTTTTTCCGTCGAAGTGCTCGGTGTCGGCCTCCGCCTCGTCGCGGTTATGGTGGATGACGCCGTCCCGATGATTCGGTGGCGCATAGAGTGTGTAGAGTTTCAGCGGAACACTGCCGGTATTGATGATGTTGTGATTCGCCCCGGCTGGGACCAGCACCGCGAAGCCCGCTCGAATCGCCGACCGAATGCCATCAAGCACCGCCTCCATTGAGCATACCCAGTCATGCTTCAAGAATATTGATTTGGCTCAACGCATAGGTAATGTAGCGAACTTTCATGCGAAAACAATTGGTGGGACACTCATTCGAATGGCAGTGAGTCATCTGGGAGGTCGGTATTGCTGCCTCCGGACCGGCTATGGCGGGGGGCGTGGCGCCGGGATCCTCATCGTGATCAAGAGTCTTGGGGCGAAACGGCAAGACCGTCGCGTCGCGTTCGCCCCGGTCATCGCGAGATTCCCATTGCCACAACACCGGCACCTCTTCCGGACGCGGCGGCTCGAATTGCGAGCGCTCGAACTGTGTGGCCCGCTCGGCAGTTCTTCCTCCAGTTCCCAGCTGTACTTCTTTCGGGCCGGTAGCGGATCGCGACGACGCCACAAGATTGCTGCCAGCACGCCTGCCACGGCGCCAGCGAGGTGGTATTCGAACGAGACGCCCTCCTCACGAGGAAAGATGGTCGTCACCATGCCACCATAAAGCAGGAACGCCACCAATGCGGTCGCGATCGAGCGTGGCTCCCAGCGCAAGATGCCAAGCACAAGCACAAAGAACATCAGGCCATGGGTCAGGCCACTGACGCCAATGTGACTGGAATGCCGGCCGATGAGCCAGGTGCCCAAACCCGAGAGTATCCAGATCATCGGTATCGCCCAACGCGAAGCCTTGGGGTAGGTATACAGTGACAGCGTGCCCAGGATCAGCAAGGGTGGCGAGTTGGCGAGCAAGTGCGAGTAGCTGCCGTGAATCAAGGGGGCCGTGACCACACCGATCAAGCCTGTCCATTGGCCTGGCAGTACGCCCAGACTGTTCAAGGGCCGGCCCATGACATCTTCGAGAATCTTGATCCACCATAAGCCAGCAGTGAAGATTACGCTGGCCAGCAGGGCGCGGCGAAACGAACGCACATCACGCCAGCGTGCGAACTTGTTCGGAATATCCGGACTTGCGCTCATTGGTCTAAGATGGGGATGGTCTGTATCGGCGCAAGCCGGAGTCCGATTTGGCATCGCATGGTGAACGTGCCGCCAAACCAGGAATGAAGGAATACGTTATGGCAGACGACAGGACGAAGCCAGTCCCGGCAGATCCCGGTCGCATCAACATGAGCGACGACCGAGAGATTCGTTTCTGGACAGCGAAATTCGGGTGCACGAAAGCAGAACTCGTCTCTGCTGGCGGTTCCGTTGGCCCCATTGCGGCGAAGGTACAAGCGTTTTTGAAGCGGAGATAGCCCGGATTGGGCCTTCTGCTGCCCGGCATTGGTTCCGCAGCACGCCCCGGCGCATTCGGATTAGAATTCTGAAATGAGCCATGGACGGGTCCCGGCACCCCCCGCCCCCCCCCCCCCCCCCCCCCCCCCCCCCCCCCCCCCCCCTCGGGGGCCCCCCCCCCCGTTTTCCCCCCCCCCCCCGTTTTTCCCCGAGTTCTTGGTTCAACTGAAGACGAACAGTAGAGGGAGGGTCGCATCATGTTCCAGAAGGCGCTGTTAAGGATCATTGTCGCGTTGTACGCCGCGCTCGTTGCTTCAGGCGCCTCGGGGCAGGAATTGGGCAAGGGGGGGTCGGTGGTCACCGGCAGCGCCGGCCCCGCCGGGGCGCAAAACGCGTCTTCCCAACTCGAAAAGTGCAACGCTCCGAAGGGCACGGTTGCGGTGGTCGAGCCGCAGAGCACGGTGCTCGCAGGCCTTTATCGGTACGGCCTGCAGTCACCGACCGCCCTCATTCGGATGATCATTCAACAGTCGAACTGCTTTCAGATCGTCGAGCGGGGCGCCGCAATGGGCAATCTGATGCAAGAACGTGCCCTGGCGCAAAGCGGCGAACTGCAGTCGGGGCAGAACCTCGGACGTGGCCAAATGGTCGCCGCAGATTTCACCGTGACGCCCAGCGTCGTTTTCAGCGAGAACAATGCCGGCGGAGTTGGCGCCGCGGTCGGTGGGCTGCTCGGGCGCTTCGGCGGAGCCGGGGCGTTGGCGGGGGCGGTAGCGGGCGGACTGAAGTTCAAGGAGGCGCAGACGAGCATGTTGCTGGTGGACGTGCGCTCCAGTATCCAGGTGGCCGCGGCCGAGGGCAGCGCGAAACAGACCGACTTCGCGCTCGGCGGCGTGCTCTTCGGCGGCGGCGGCGGTGCGGCGCTCGGGGGCTACACCAATACCAACGAAGGCAAGGTAATCACGGCCTCGTTCCTGGACAACTGGAACAACATCGTGCGCGCCATCCGCGATAGCGCCTCGCTCGTGCAGGGGAGGGGGGCGGCTTCGCAGGCAAACGCGGCCGCGAGCGTGCAGGCAAACGCCCCGGCGGAAGGCGATGTGCTCGTGCCGCGAATTGCCGGTGCGAAGGTGCTGCGCTCGCCGCAGGAGGGCGCGGCGGAGCTGATGGCCCTGGCCAGGGGCGAAGAAGTGCTCTTCCTCGGCGAGGAGCAGAATGGATACCTCAAGGTCACTGGCCCCCATGGTGACGGCTGGGTCCGCAAGATCCTGGTAAACAAGCGTTGAATCGAGCGTCGCGGCTTGTGCATGGCGAATTCATGTGCAAGCCACGATTGGGATCCGGCCATTTACCCGATCAGTTCCAGGATGGAGATCAGAAGATGACGGACGCCAGGCTCGCTCCCAAACTCCCAGGATGGATGCTGGAGCATACCAACCGCTACCTCAGCAGCGGCGGGATCGATGGGCACATGTACAAAGTGACCCCGCCCGGCTACTCGGAGATGACGGTTCCGTCCTTGTTATTGACGTCGACGGGCCGGAAGTCGGGGCAGAAGTTCATCTTCCCGTTGTTCTACGGGAAGACCGGGGATAGCTACTTCATTGTCGCGTCGAAGGGCGGCGCCCCCGACCATCCCGGTTGGTACAAGAACCTTCTCGCCAATCCCGATGTGGAAGTTCAGGTCGGGACTCAGAAGTTCAAAGCGCGGGCCAGGACAACGAACGGCGCTGAGCGTGCGCGACTCTGGCAGGAAGCCCTGAAGTTCTGGCCGCCGTACGCGGACTACGAAAAGAAGACCGAACGGGAGATCCCCGTCGTTGTGTTGGATCCCGTCGCTTAGCGGGGGATGGAACCGGTGGACGGCGGCCGAGGGAATGAAGCACGGTAAATTCCGCAAGACCGAATTGGGCTCACGTGTTCCAGATCGAGCGCATTCCAGAAGATCAGTAGCCTGAGCTACCCCTGCGCGTTTCGCCGTCGTACCCCGATTGCGGCCAGCAGGACCAACAACCCGGCCAATAGCCAGCCTCCCATCTGCGTTAGCGTTGGAACCTGTTGCACAGGCGGAGCGATTACCAGGGCAAAGTTTGCCGTCACCGACCTGGTGGCGGTGATGCCGGTCAGGTTGCATGTCGCTCCCGAGCAGTCGCCAGACCAATTGGTAAAGCTGTAGCCGGCATTCGGAATGGCAGTGCAATCGCTGCTACCTCCGCTGAGCACAGGGTTGGGCGTGCATTGGGCCGTACCGCCAGCCGGCGGGTTGGTCGAAACGGCAATGGCGAAAGTCGGGGCCACGACGGTACTGCATGCTTCGGCCTGCAGCGTAGAAATATCCTGAGCCGTGACAGGCGTGTCGATCAGCTTGATGTAAGTGATGACCCCGGGGGACGACTCCGAAATGTTCGCAGCGCCTGTGGTGTTGTCCATCAGGAAAATGATGTTTTGAGCCGACGGCACGTACAGGCCTCCGGTGTCAGTGTATGTCCCGGCCGGCGTGGTGCCGACAAAGACGCTGACGACGTTGGTCGCTCCGTCGCGCGTGAACGTGACGAAAGAGTATTGGTCATTCACGAAACTGCCCGGGGCAAATGTGCCGACGGGGTAAAGGGATAACCCGCCATTCAACTCGTAGATGCCGGTGTCCAGGGTCGAGTTGGAAAAATCGATCAGCCGCGAGTAGCCGGGTCGCATCGGGTTGAACTTGACGATCATGGAGATCGTGTAGGAGCCGCCAACAATGGCCGGAGAGTTGTTGGGCGTCATCAGCCCCCCGAATTCGGGGAAAGACCAGCCACGCACGGTTGGCGATCCGGGGCAGACGCCCGCGCCGATCGTCGTGTTGACGAAGCTTCCGTTCACGAAGGTACCACTGTTGTGAGTTGCGACGAGGGTGTTGCCGGCACCTTCGAGTGGAGCCAGCGTATCGCGGAAGAGGTAGGTATCGACTGCAGCGTGAGCCGTGCGGCCTGCCAGTAGAGTGACCGCAACGATGAGTATTGCCATGAGTGCACACCGTTTCGATTCAAAGTGCAGCGCGGGGGCGAGAATGGGTCTCACTTGGAATTTTCCTTCGATGAAAGCAGGCGTGACGGGAGCAGATCATGCAAACAAGAGTTTTCCAATCATATCCCGAACTCGATGATCCTGTTCGAGTTCCGCCGCAGGAAGCCCGCAGCTATCGAAGCGTAATTCGGGAGCCTTGAAAATTGTCGGAGGGAACTATGCGCACTTTTCTCGTAGTCCTGCTGTTCGCTTTCCACATCTCGGTCCCCGCACAGGGACTTCCGAGCTTCACCAATGCCCCCCCCGGGACCCCCCCCCCCCCCCCCCCCCCCCCCCCCGGGCCCCCGGCCCCCGCCCCCCCGGGCGGGCCCCCCCCCCCGGGGCCCCCCCCCCCCCCCCCCCCCGGGGCCCCCCCCGGGCCGCCCCCCCCCCCGCCGCCCCCCCCCCCCCCCGCCCCCCCCCCCCCCCCCCCCCGCCCCCCCCCCCCCCCCCCCCCGGGGGCCCCGCCCCCCCCCCCCCCCCCCCCCCCCCCCCCCCCCCCCCCCCCCCCCCGCCCCCCCCCCGCCCCCCCCCCCCCCCCCCCCCCCCCCCCCCCCCCCCCCCCCCCCCCCATCCTGCGCAAGGTTGTTCAACTCGGCCCGCCCGGCCGATTCGTCATCCGTGCGAGTACCAGCGCGATCGACGACGCCGCGATGCCGATCGCGCACACGCCGGACCAACCCCATTGCGTGAACGCCGCGCTTGCGATCAAGGCGCCGACCGCGTTCCCGCCCCACATGTGCGCCGTGAAGATGGTCATCGACCGGCTGCGCGCGTCGGGCACGGCGCTGGTCACCAGCGTCTGGTTGGCGACTATCGTTGCGCGCAGTCCGCAATCGAGCAGTGCGGCGCCCAGGATCACGAACATGACGGATGCCGGCGCAAGCCCAAGCACCAGGTATGCCGCGATGACCCCGACGATTCCCGCACTGACCACGGGCGCAACGCCGCGGCGGTCCATCCAGCGCCCGGCTGGACGGGCAACCAGAATCCCGGCAGCGCCGGAGAGTCCGATTAATCCCGTTGCCGCGGGGCCGAGGCCATGCAGCGCCAGCGCCATGCTGGCGACCGTTGCCCAGAATCCGCCATAGCAGAGTCCGAGAAAGAACTGGACGGCCGCCGGGTGCCGGATTCGTGGTTCCCGCACAAACAGCCTCCCCAGCGAACGCAGCAATTCGACGTAGGACAGGCCGGATCCTGGCGGTACGGCTGGCAGCACGACGACCACCGCGCATCCAATGACGGCGACCAGCGCGGCCCCCAGCACATAGGTCCAGCGCCAGTTCAGGTGCTCGCCGACCAGTCCGCTCATCACGCGCGAGAACAGCAGGCCGGTGAACACGCCGGAAAGCATCGTGCCGACGATGCGCCCGCGTTCGCCTGGCGGGGCGAGTTCTGCGGCCAGAGGGGAACGACGTGCTGCGAAAGGCCGCAGCAGACGCCGATCATGAAACTGGCGGCTGCCGCCAGCGGCAGGGTCGGCGCCGCGGCCATCGCCAGCAAGGCGACGATCAGCCCGCCGGTCTGGCCGATGATCAGGCGGCGCTTGTCGACACGATCGCCCAGCGGAACGAGAAATAGCGTTCCGGCAAAGAACCCGGCGAACGTCAGCGTGGCGATCCAGCCGGTCGCAGCAGGGCCCGCACGAAACTCCGCACCGATCTGGCCGAGCAGCGGCGTCTGGAAGTGGATGGTTCCCGCGGTCGAGAAGACCAGCAACGCGAGCACCAGCATCAACCGGCGGCTCAGTTGCGGGCCTTGTGCGTGCTGCGGGGAGCCGGAAGTCCCCCGGGGCCGCCCCGGGGGCTGCCCCCCAGCCAGGCTGCAACCTATGGGCGAGACACCGCGTCGATACCCAGCACGCTGGCATCGACAGCGCCATGTCCCGCGGCAATGAGTTGATCCATTCTGGCGGCAATCGCGGGCAGCGCCGCCATCGGCCGGTTACCCGTGGTCTCCAGCATCAATCGAACATCCTTGCGCGCCATGGCCAGCTCGAAACTCGGAGTGAATTTGCCCTTGGCCATGTTCAGCCCGCGACTCGCCACCATCGCTTTCGTATCGAACATCCCAACCAGGTTGATGGCGTCCTCGCCCTCGATGCCGCTGGCCTGCGCCAACGTGAGCACGTCCGCGATCACCGCCCACAGTCCGATGATCATGGCATTGCCAATCAGCTTGTTTGCCGCGGCGAGGTCGGGGCGCTCGCCAATGTATGAAAGGTGTCCTGTCATCCTGGCGAGATCGGACTCGACGGCAGCGAAGAGGGCCTTCGGCCCGGCCACCAGCATCGACCCTTGGGCATCCCGGGCGGCTTGCGGTCCCATGAAGACGGGACAGTGCAGGTACTTCAGGCCGGCGGCATGAAAACGTCCGGCCCGATCGGCAGTGAGGGTTGGCAATGTCGTGGAATGATCGATCAGGATCGTGTCGGCGGAAAGGCCCGGGCGCGCCGCCGCAATGACCTCTTCAACGACCGCATCGTCTTTCAATACAAGATGAACCCGCGACGCGCCACGAACGGCGTCGGCGGGAGTCGGCGCCGCCTTCACGCCGAACCGGGCGAGGGCGTGAACCTTGTCCATGGAGCGATTCCATGCGGTGACCGTATCACCGCGCTTTGCGGCCGCCTCGGCGAAGGCGCTACCGAGCAAACCCGTACCGAGAAAAGCGATTTGTGCCATGTTCAGGATCCCTTGAGGAGTGTCGAGCAGAAAGTGGCAATAGAATTCAACCACCACCCGCAGGATAGCCGGCTGCAAAGGCGCGATACCGGATCCCGCGCGACGACCAACGCGCGCGCAATATCCGGTACGGCGTCTGCTATCGCGCTACGCGGCGCCCTTCTTGCCGCCGACCGGGGCTGGCTTCTTCGCGTTCTGCTTGTTAATCTCTGCCTCGGTCAGCTTCACCTTCTTGACCTTTTCCGCCGGGGCCTTTTCGGGCTGGACCTTCTCCTTCTTCACTCTTTCCTTCTTCACTTTCTCTTTCTTCACGACCGGCCCGTGCAAACTCAGCTCCTTCAGCTTCTTTGCCTCCTTGGCGGCCGCATCGAGGAGCTTCCTGGTTTTCTGATGTTGCCGCCTGGCCTTCAGCATTGACGCGTGACTCAATTTGACCTCCTGTTGATGAACAAGTAACTGGTGCCGAAGTTTGACCCGCTTTTGAGTTCTTGGCTAGTTCGAACTCGCCGGTTCGCTTGTCCCGCAGGTTTGACTTGGCGAGTGCGTCCGATCGGACTAGCATCGCGGAATTCGCCACGACGTGCGACAACGCAGATGATGACTCGAAGAGAAGCAGTTCGGCTGGTGGGTTGGACCTCGGCCGGAACGTGGTTTCCGGCGGCGCAGTTAGGCCTCAATTTGGCTGCCGCTTCAAAGGCCTTTGCGTTGGCGGCCACGGACGCCCAGACGCCGGCACTGGCCCCCGGCGACCCGATGTCGCCGCAGAGGTTGGCTCTTATCGAGGAATTCAGAAAACAGTCCGAGGGACTGGAGAGGAAGTTCGATGCGCGCAGGCACACGAGTGAATGGGTGATGCCCTATCGCCTGTTTCGATCGGCAACAACAGAGAAGGTGCCGTTGGTAATGTATCTGCACGGCGATGGTGGATTGGGCGGCGATAACGAGAAGCAACTGGCTCTGGGCAATGTCTTCGGTACGCGCGTCTGGGCACTGCCGGAGAACCAGAAACACTTCCCCTGCCATGTCGTCGTGCCGCAGACGGATCGAGGTTGGGTCCGCTACGACCCCACTGCCATGACCAACGGGATGCCGAAGGTCATTCCAGGTCTGGGCGACGGGGCGCGGCTGGCACTGGAAATCGTGGATGAACTGCGCCGCGAGCTCGCCATCGATGAGCGCCGCATCTATGTAACGGGCCAGTCGATGGGCGGTGCAGGCGTGTGGAACATGATCACCCATCGTCCGGGGTACTTCGCCGCGGCAGCGATCTGTTGTGGCAGTGCTCAATCGACCGAGGAGGGCACCGGGTCGATCGGCACACCGCTGTGGAACTTCCATGGGGACGCCGACAAGACCGTTCCCGTGGCGGTTTCGCGGGACCGTATCGCGGCACGGCGGAGGGCAGGCGGACATCCGCTCCACACCGAGTACGCCGGAGTCAATCACAACGTATGGCAGTGGGCTTACACCGAACCGGAACTGGTGAAGTGGGTGTTTGCCCAGCGTCGCAGCTAGCGCTCGATGACTGGGCACACGGACCTCCTGGCCAGCATCGGCCTGTCCATCTCGGTGGCGGCCGGGCTTGCGTTCGTCGGGCACCGGCTCAGGCAACCGCCGCTGCTCGCGTATCTGCTGGCCGGCGTCCTGATCGGTCCGCAGATGGGCCTCGGTCTCGTCAACGACCAGGCGAGTATCGAGACGGTTTCGCAGATCGGCCTCATCCTGTTGCTGTTCATCATTGGGCTCGAGCTCGATCTGAACAAGCTCCTCGCGGCGGGGCGGCCCGTCCTGATCGCGGGGCTGCTGCAGTTTCCCCTGTGTGTCGCGCTTGGGTTGGCGTTCTTCATGCCGTTCGGGCTCGGCGGCAAGGACGGCGACTTCGGGTTGCTCTACGTCGCGGTGTGCCTTGCAATCAGCAGCACGATGATCGTCGTAAAGCTGCTGTACGACAAGTTCGAGCTCGATACGCTGCCAGGCCGCATCACGCTGGGCGTATTGATCTTCCAGGACGTCTGGGCGATCGTCGTGCTCGCCATCCAGCCGAATCTGCTGAATCCGGAGCTCGTCCCGCTGCTCGAATCGATGGTACGCAGCGTCGTGCTCGTCTCGGTGAGCCTCATCATCAGCAAGACGGTCCTGCCCCGGCTGTTCAAGTCGGTCGCGAAGGTGCCCGAGCTGGTGCTGATCGGGTCGCTCGCATGGTGCTTCATCGTTTGCGCGGCTGCCAACGCGGCCGGGCTCTCCCGCGAGATGGGTGCCCTGATCGCCGGCATCAGCATCTCGACGTTTCCGTACAACCTCGATGTCGTGGCCAAGGTCGTCAGCATCCGCGATTTCTTCATCACGCTGTTCTTCGTCGCTCTGGGCATGCAGATTCCGGTCCCGACGGCCGGGGTGATCGGGCTGGCGCTGCTGGCAACCGGCTTCCTCGTGCTGAGCCGGCTGCTCGTCGTGTTCCCGATCCTGCGTTCGCTGCGCCTCGGGCATCGGGCGAGCCTGCTGCCGGCAATCAATCTCGCGCAGATGAGCGAATTTTCGATGGCGGTCGCCGCATTGGGCGTCAGCTATCGCCACATCGACCAGCAGACGGCCAGCATCCTGATGCTCGTGTTTGCGCTGACGTCGGTCGCATCGACTTACATGATCGAGTACAGCCACCCGCTGCAGGAATGGCTTGCGGACCGGTTTCGGAGGGTGGGGCTCAAGGATCTCGATACCAGCAAGCCGGACGAGGCACCCGTGCTGGAGCGCGCGGGCAAGGACGTCGTGCTCCTCGGGTTCTTCACCGAGGCCAGCGCGTTGGTTCACGAATACGAGATGACGGTGGACCGGCAGGAACATCCGATGCTGCAGCGCCTGCTGGTCATCGACTTCAACCCGCACGTGCACGGTGAGCTGGCGCGGCGCGGGATCGCGTGCATGTACGGTGACGTGGCGAATATGCAGACGCTCCTCCATGCGGACATGCACGACGCGAAACTCGTCGTGTCGACGATCCCCGACACGATACTCAAGGGCACGACGAACCTGCGGATGCTCAAGCAGGCGCGGCGGGTCTGTCCGCACGCCCGGGTGATCGTGACGGCAAACCGCGCGGCATCGGCGCTTGCCTTGTACGAGGGCGGTGCCGACTATGTCTTCGTGCCCCAGTTGCACTCGGCTGCGCAGATGGCTTCCATTCTCGAAGAGGGTCTGGTGGCTGGGTTCGACCACCTGCGGGCCGCGCACATCGACCATCTGCGGCAGCGCGATGAAGTAATCAAGTGAGCGTTCGGTTGGCGCTTGAAATTGCCTTGCGGCAAGAGTGATCCTGGGATGGGGGCACGGTAGTCGACTGACCGCGCGACCGGACTGCCGGACGTCCCGTCGCCGCGGTTGATGCGCGAGTTTCACCTGTTCGCGATCGCGGACCACGTCGCGGAGCACGCGCTGACGCAGTTCCCGAGTTGGCGGCATAGCGAACCGCAGGGCCTCTGGAGATTCTTGCCTGGGCTGCAGGGTCAGCATCTCCACTTCATCGAGAAACTTCGACTGCAGAGTTGAGTTGCAGCAAAGTCGACCCCCCTGCAATGGCGTAGCCTTTTCTCGACAGGGGTTTCCGTCACGGACGCACAGGTATCCAGGAGAATTCACATGCGTAGACTGCTCATCGTCGCGCCGCTTGCGGCGCTGTTGCCCCCGGGCCCGCCGGCCCGGGCCCCGGCCCCCCCCCCCCCCCCCGATCCTGGACGGGCGCCCCCCTCCCCTCCCCCCCGATCCCCCCCTTTCCCCCACCACTCTCCCTGGGCCCCCTCCCCCCCCGCCCCCGCCCCCCGGCGCCCCCCCCCCCCGCCCCTCCCCGCCCGAGGGGGGGGCCCCCCGGCGCCGCCGCGGGCCCCGGGGGAGGCCCCCCCCCCGTGGCTGCCGCCGGCGCCCCCGCCTCTTCCCTTCCCCCGGCGAACCTGCCCCCCGCCGTCCGTATGAAAGGATTCACCACAACATTGGCAACAATTGACGATCTGCCGTAGAACTTGAGTACCATTGGCGAACCAGTCACCGGCAGGCGCAGCCACTTGGACAAGATCAACATCCAGTTCACCTTGTTTTCCGCGTTCTACTCGCCACTCATCTCGACGATGTCGGGCGGATTCCTCAGGGCGGAAGGCCTGGATCCGGCGTGGTCGATCTCGCCGCCGGGCGTCTCGGCGATTGCTGCCTTGAAAGACGGCTCGGCGCACGTCGTGCAATCGGCCTTGAGCGTGGGGCTTGCATCGCTCAATGAAGGTGAGACGCCATCCGCGGTCCACTTCGCCCAGGTCAACGAGATGGACGGATTCTTCCTGACCGGACGCGAGCCGGATCCCGCCTTCAGGTGGGACAAGCTGGAAGGCGCCGAAGTCGTGATGTTCAAGGGCGGCCAACCGCTCGCCATGTTCAAGTACGCCTGCCACAAGGCGGGGATCGATTTCAACAAGATAAGACCCATCTGCCCCGGCGGCGCCGCCGAGATCGACCAGGCCTTCCGTCGCGGCCAGGGGCAATATGTCCAGCAGCAGGGCCCGTACCCGCAACAACTGCGTGCTGATGGCATCGGACATATCGTGGCCCAGATCGGCAAGCAGATCGGACCCTGCGGCTTCTCCAGCCTGGCGGCGACGCGGGACTGGCTTGAAACGGATATGGCGAGAGCGTTCACGCGCGCCTACAGAAAGACCCGGGCCTACCTGAACGAGGCGCCTGCCGCCGAGATTGCCAAGGCGGAGAAACCGTACTTTCCCGATGTCGATGAGACCGCTCTTGCCGAGTGCATCTCAGCGTATCAGCAGCTTGGCTGCTGGACGCCGCATGTGGAAATCACGCATGCAGCCTATGAAAGAACGCTGGATATCTTCGAATACAACGGCTTGTTGAAACAGCGCTATCGTTACGAGCAAGTCTGCGCCGCGCCTCCGGCAACAAGCTGAGTCCGTGTCAGCCGCCCAGCCACACCGCGCGGAGCTCCCTGGAGCCAAGGCTGCTCCCCGGTCGCGCGGCTTGATGACTGCGGATTTGCCTGCTCGGGGCCGTCCGGAATCAGACCGGATAGACCTTGACCGGGCGGGTCGCCACCGGGAAGCCTGCCGCACCCAGCGTGTCGGCGATGACCTTGTTCGTATCGAAGTGCACCTGCCAGTAGTGGTCGGTGTGGCAATACGGACGCACGGCCAGCTTCGGGCCGAACTCGTTGAACTCGGCAATCGTCTGCGGTGTTCCGGTCAAGCTGCCAGCCTATGCGCCAGCGGGGGACTTGCGGGTCCTGTTGTCCACTCCATGTGCCTCGAGGTCTACCCGCTGCATGTTGTCGAGCATCTTCAGCAGGTAGTGCAGGGTGTGAGTCAGGTCGTTGATTGAAAAGTCCGCCAGGACTTGCTCGTAATACGTGTGGATCCTGGGTAGCGCCTTCACCAGCCAGACGTGGCGCCCGGAGTTCGTCATCGTGACCAGGCGGGACCGGCGATCGCGCCCATCGGGCGCACTTTTCACATGTCCGTCGCGCTCCATCCGGCCGATCACCCCGGAGAGGTTCTGGCGGCTCACCATCAGGTAGCGGGCCAGGTCGCCGACACTCATCCCGCCTTCGACGCTCGGGCGGGACAGCGCCCCAGCACGGCCCACTGCTGCGTCGTCAGGCCGTCTGCCTCGATGGCGCGAGTGCCGGTTTTATGCAACATATTGGCGCATTGATAGAGACGAAAGAACAGTCTGTTAGCCAGCTCCATCTTGGCGATCTTCGCGGCTTTCAAAGCGGATGGCATGGTGTTCCCGGAGAAAAGTTCTTCTTGACAGGGCTGTCGTCGATGTTTAGGATACGCAAACATATTGACATAAAATCAATTGCCACGCAAACGGAGCCGGCAACAGCAGCAACCGTCGGCGAACGATGGAGAACATGATGGGCAGACTGGATGGCAGGACGGCGGTGGTGACGGGCGGGGGTGGCGGCATCGGCGGCGCGACCTGTCGCCGCTTTGCGGACGAAGGCGCCCGCGTCGCGGTGCTCGATCTCAACGCCGAAGCTGCTGAGACCGTGGCGGCGGCCATTCGCGCCGGAGGGGGCCAGGCCGAAGCGTTCCGCTGCGACATCACTGACCGCGAGAGCGTGGATGCTGCGGTGGCGGCCGCTGAGGCCAAGTGGGGCCCGATCGACATCTTGGTCAACAACGCCGGCTGGGACGTCTTCAAGCCGTTCACCAAGACCATCCCGGCCGAGTGGACCAAGCTGATCGCGATCAACCTGGTCGGCGCGCTGCACATGCACCACGCGGTCCTTCCGGGCATGGCGGCACGAAAGAGGGGCCGCATCGTCAACATCGCCTCCGACGCCGCGCGTGTCGGCTCATCGGGCGAAGCCGTGTACGCAGCTTGCAAGGGCGGGTTGGTGGCGTTCTCGAAGACCATCGCGCGCGAGCATGCGCGGCATGGCATCACTGTCAACGTGGTGTGCCCGGGGCCCACCGATACGGCACTATTGACCGGCATGGCCGAGGGCGCGAGCGATCCCGGGAAGTTGATCGAAGCGTTCAGGCGCGCGATCCCGCTCGGTCGCCTGGCCCAGCCCGGCGATCTGGCCGGCGCAATTCTCTTTTTCGCCAGCGACGATGCCGGCTTCGCCACCGGCCAGGTGCTCAGCGTCTCGGGCGGACTGACCATGTCCGGCTGAGCGACCCTTCTCCCTAACTCAGGAAAGACCATCATGGAATTCGAAGACATCCTCTACGAAGTGCGCGACGGCGCGGCCTGGATCACGATCAACCGGCCGGACAAGATGAACGCGTTTCGCGGCCAGACCTGCGACGAGCTCATCAAGGCCCTCAACCGTGCCGGCTATGACCGCAGCATCGGCGCGATCGTGCTGGCGGGCGCGGGCGACCGTGCCTTCTGCACCGGCGGCGACCAGTCGGCGCACACCGGCAATTACGACGGCCGCGGCACCATCGGCCTGCCGATGGAGGAACTGCACGACGCCATACGCAACGTGCCCAAGCCCGTGATCGCCCGGGTGCAGGGCTATGCGATCGGCGGCGGCAACGTGCTCTGCACGATATGCGACCTCACCATCTGTTCCGAAAAAGCCATCTTCGGGCAGGTGGGCCCCAAGATGGGCTCGGTCGATCCCGGCTACGGCACCGCTTACCTGACGCGCGTCGTGGGTGAAAAGAAGGCGCGGGAGATCTGGTACATGTGCCGCCGCTACTCCGGTGCCGAAGCCGTGGCGATGGGCCTGGCCAACGTCTGCGTGCCGCACGACCAGCTCGACGCCGAGGTGCAGAAGTGGTGCGCAGAACTGTGCGAACGCAGCCCGACCGCCATTGCCATCGCCAAGCGCAGCTTCAACATGGACACCGCGCACCAGGGCGGCATCGCCGGCATGGGAATGCTGGCGCTCAAGCTGTACTACGACACGGACGAGTCGCGCGAAGGCGTCAGCGCGCTGAAGGAAAAGCGCAAGCCGGACTTCCGCAAGCACGCGAAGTAGGCGGCACGGTACTTTCGCCGGAGGACGGATGACACCCAATCCCTATCTCGACGACGACCTCGTGGCGTTGGCCAGCCTCGCGCGTCGCTTCGCCGCCGATCGCATCGCGTCGGGCTTTCAGGAGCGCGACGAAACCCGCGTTCTCGATCGCACGCTGATGCGCGCGATGGGCGAAATGGGTTTCATCGCGCCGGAGTTGCCGGAAGCCTGTGGCGGCCAGGGTCTCGGCTGCCTGGCGGCGGGCGTGATCCACGAGGAGATCGCCCGCGCGGATTTGAGCATCTCTTACATCAACCTGCTCGCCTCGCTGAACGGCCAGATCCTGTCGCAGCACGGCCAGCCCGAGATCGTGGAGCCGTGGCTCGAGAAGCTCACCCGCGGCGAGGCGCT
This sequence comes from Betaproteobacteria bacterium, assembly GCA_016717855.1. Taxonomy (GTDB): domain Bacteria; phylum Pseudomonadota; class Gammaproteobacteria; order Burkholderiales; family Casimicrobiaceae; genus PALSA-1005. The sequence continues at coordinate 285,239 of JADKEV010000005.1, read as the reverse complement.
GGTCGCCATCGCGTTGACCGAGCCACGCGGCGGATCAGACGCGGCCAACCTGCGCCTGCGCGTCGAGCGCGCCGGCGACGAGTACGTGATCAACGGCGAGAAGACATCGATATCCGCCGCCGACCAGGCGGATGCGACCGTGGTGTTCGGCCGTACCGGCTCGGTGGAGTCAGCCGCGCACGGCGTGACCGCGCTGCTGGTGCCGATGGATCTTCCGGGCATCTCGACGAACCGTTTCGACTGCCACGGACAGCGCGCCATCGGCCGCGGCTCGATCTTCTTCGACAACGTGCGCGTGCCGGTGAGCCACCGCCTGGGCGCTGAGAACCGGGGTTTCGTGCAGGTGATGCAGGGTTTTGACTTCTCCCGCGCGCTGATCGGATTGCAGGTACTGGCCGTCGCGCGCGTGGCACTGGACGAAACCTGGGACTACGTCGCGCAGCGCGAGGCGTTCGGCAAGCCGCTGGCCGCGTTCCAGGGCGTCTCGCATCCGCTGGCCGATTTCGACACGCAGGTCGAGGCGGCCCGCCTGCTGTGCCTGCAGACGCTCTGGCTGAAGGACAGGGGCGCACCGCACAGCGCGGAAGCCGCGATGTGCAAGTGGTGGGGGCCGAAGCTCGCCTACGACGTGGTCCACCAGTGCCTGTTGAGTTTCGGCCACGGCGGGTACGACCGCGGCGTGATGGAGCAGCGGCTGCGTGACGTGCTGGGCTTTCAGATCGGCGACGGCACTGCCCAGATCATGAAGACCATCATCGCGCGCACGCGCGCCGGCCGCGCCGCTGTTGCTGTGTGATCGCCCGGGACCATTGTTGCCGTTGCGGGAGTGCCGCCGTACAATCGATCGGAGTTCGAGAATGTGCAAAGTTCCAGTTGACGAAGCGCATCCGCCGCCACTTTTTCCCCGGTCATGCGGCAACCGGAAACAGGAGGATTCATCATGTTTCGCAGTTCCAGAAGGATAACCGCGGCCGCGGCGCTGGCCGCCCTTGGGTGCGCCGCCGGCAGCCTGCCCGCGCTGGCACAGGACAATACCCAGTTCATTCCCATCGTCGGCTATCGCATCGGGCAATTCGCGTCGGTCGGTTCGGGTTTCTACAGCGGCATGGTCGACTACTTGACCATGATCAATGAGCGCGATGGCGGCGTGAACAAGGTCAAGCTCACCTGGGAGGAGTGCGAAACCGAGTACAACAACGCGCGCGGCGTCGAGTGCTACGAGCGGCTGAAGAAGAAGGGTCCGACCGGCGGCACCTTGGTGCAGCCCATGTCCACCGGCATCACGTACTCGATTCTCGACCGCTCCGTCGTCGACAAGATCCCGCTGGTCACGATCGGCTACGGCCGCACCGACACCAGCGACGGCAGCGTGTTTCCTTACGCCTTCCCGATGATCACGAATTACTGGAGCCAGACCACCGGGATCATCAAATTCATGGGCCAGAAAGTGGGCGGTATGGACAAGCTCACGGGCAAGAAAATCGCGCTCGTGTATCACGATTCGGCTTTCGGCAAGGAACCCATTCCGGTGCTCGAGGATCTGGCGAAGAAGTACGGTTTCAACCTGCTGCTGGTGCCGGTACCGCCGCCGGGCCTGGAGCAGCAGGCGCAGTGGCTGCGCGTGCGCCAGGACAATCCGGATTTCGTGCTGCTCTGGGCGGCCGGCATCATGGCGCCGACCGCGATCAAGACCGCGGCCAAGGTAGGCTATCCGCGCAACAAGATGATCGGCATTCACTGGTCGGGATCGGAGGAGGACGTGATTCCCGCCGGTGACGCCGGCAAGACATACATCTCGGCGACCTTTTCCGCGACCGGCAGCAATTTCCCGATCGTGCAGGACGTGGTCAAGCATGTCTACAAGAAAAACAAGGGCAGCCTCGAAGACAAATCGCGCATCGGCACCGTCTATTGGAACCGCGGCCTGATCGGCGGCATGGTCACGGTCGAGGCGATCCGGATCGCGCAGGAGAAGTACGGCAAGGGCAAGCCGGTCACGGGCGAGCAGGTGCGCTGGGCGCTGGAGCGCATGAACCTCGACAACGCGAACCTCAAGCGGCTGGGCGCCGAGGGTTTCATGCCGCCGACCGTCATCACCTGCGCCGACCACGAAGGCTCGGGCATGATCAAGTTCCAGGAGTGGGACGGCGGCAAGTGGAAGCCGATCTCGGACTGGATCGCGCCGGAGAAAGAAATGGTGCGCGCGAAGGTCGAGGCCTCGTCGAAGGCCTACGCGAAGGAAAAGGGCATGACCCCGAGGGATTGCTCGAAGGAGAGCTGAAGCCTGGCCGCGGCGGGCAGTCAGCGGGAGCCGCGGCGCGCGCGCCCCCCCCCCCCCCCCCCCCCCCCCCCCCCCCCCCCCCCCCCCCCCCCCCCCCCCCCCCCCCCCCCCCCCCCCCCCCCCCCCCCCCCCCCCCCCCCGCCCCCCCCCCCCCCCCCCCCCGGGGCCGGCGCCCCCGCCCGGCCCCCGCGCGGCGGCCCCGCGCCCCCCCCCCCCCCCCCCCCCCCCCCCCCCCCCCCCCCCCCCCCCCCCCCCCCCCCCCCCCCCCCCCCCCCCCCCCCCCCCCCCCCCCCCCCCCCCCGCCCCCGCAGACCCCCCCCGCGGCCCCCCCGGCCCCCCCCCCCCCCCCCCCCCCCCCCCCCCCGGCCCCCCCCGGCCGCCCCCCCCCCCCCGGCCCCCCCCCCCCCGCCGGCGCCCCCCCGCCCCCCCCCCCCCCCGCCCGGCCCCCCCCGGGCCCCCCCCCCCCCCCGCCTGCCCTCGCCCCCCCCCCCCCCCCCCTCCCTCTGGCTTACTGCGGCATCAGCGACAGGATGTACGCCTCGATGGCCGGTGCGGTATTGCGCGATCCTGCCGGATCGAATGCGTTGGCGATGAGCGGCGTGCCGCGCAACGCAAACATGTAACGCAGGACCATCAGGCCGTCGGTCAGCGCATCGGCGATGCCGTTGCCATCGATGTCGAGCGCCGTGCGGATGTCGCCGAGATAGGCCTCGATCTCTGCTGGCGTGGTCCGCGCCGCCGTGCCTCCCACCGCATTGTTCGTCAGCGGCGCTCCGGTCAGTCCGAACAGGTAGCGGATGATGAGCAAGCCGTCGGTGAGCGCATCGTATCGGGTATCGGTGAGGCTGCCGTCGATGTCCAGCGTGGGAATCACCGTCAGCGTCGCGGTGTTGCTGGGCGCGCCGGTGCCGCCCACGCCCCAGGCAACCGGATCGGTCGTGTTGTCCTTGACCCCGGCCGCGATGCCGGACACGTCGACCGAAAACACGCAATTGGCAGACGCCGCGAGCGTCGCCCCGCTCAGGCTCACGGTGTTCGAGCCCGCGGTCGCCGCGATCGTGCCACCGCCGCACGAGCCACTCAAGCCATTGGGCGTCGCCACCACCAGCCCCGCCGGCAGGTCATCCGTGAAGCCGATTCCCGAAAGCGCGGCGCCGGCATTCGGATTTGCAACGTTGAACGTCAAGGTCGTGCTTCCGGTCAGGGGCAGCAGGGCGGTGCCGAATGCCTTCGCGACCGTCGGCGGCGACAGCTGCGGGCCTGCCGTCTCGTTGTCGATGATCGCCAGCAGCGCGCTGCGCGGGCTGCGAAGTGTGGCGCCGCCCGTGGGGTTGCTCAGGACCAGGAAGGTCCATTCCAGGCCCTCGAGGATGGAGTCATCGGTGATGGGCACGGTGAATGTCTTGTCGGCAGCGTCGCCGTTGGACCAGTTGAGGGTGCCCGAGCTCGTCGCATAGTCGCTGCCCGCCGCGGCCGTTCCGCCGCCGGTGGTGTAGTCGACGGCCACCGCACCAGCGGTGCCGCCGACACGCGAGACGGTAATCGTGGCCAGGCCGCCACCCTCGCCGGCAAGATAGATGGCCTTCGAAAAACGCAACGCTCCGGGTGCCGGACTGTCGTTGGCCAGGATGGTCAGCGTGGCGGTATCCGGGTTGCCCAGCGACGCGCCCGCAGGATTCGACAACGTCAGGTTGACAATCTCGTTGCCTTCCGGCGTTCCGTCGTTGAGGATGGTCACCGTGAAGGTCTTGGCGGCGCCATCGCCGTTGCCCCAGTTGAGCGTGCCGGAAGCCGCCGTGTAGTCGCCACCCGCTATCGTGGCCGTGCCATTGCTGGTGGCGTATTGCACGCTCGCGGCGCCATCCGTGCCGCCGGTGCGGGTGACCGTGATCGTCGCGGAGCCGGCGGCTTCGCCGACGCCATAGCTGGCGGCGGAAAACTGCACCTGGCCGGGGGAGAGCGTCTCGTTGTCCGTGATGGACAGCGTGGCCGTGCTCAGGCTGCCCAGGCCCGCGCCGCCGGCGGGATTCGAGAGCTGCAGGTTCACGGTTTTGGTGCCGTCGACGGCCATGTCGTCGAAAATGGTCACATTGAAGGTCTTGTCCGTGACATCGCCGTCTGCCCAGGCAAGCGTGCTGCCCGAGCCCAGGTAGTCGGAGCCGGGGATGGCCGTGCCTCCGGCGACGGTCGCAAAGTCGACGCTCACCGCGCCGGTGCTGCCGCCGACGCGGGAGACGGTGATCATCGCGTTGCCTGCCGTCTCGCTGACCACATAGGTGGCGGAGGAAAAGCGCAGGCGGCCCGCGGTCGGTGGCGCGTCGTCGGTGATGATGAGCGTTGACGTATTCTGGCTGCCCAGCGTGGCGCCGCCGGTCGGGTTGGACAGCGCTAGCTGCACCGTCTCGGAAGCCTCTACCAGCGCATCGGGAAAAACCGGCACGAACACGTGCCAGGGCCCGGCGTCGCCGTTGGCCCAATTCAGGGTCATCGGCGTGGCCGTGTAGTCCGCTCCCGCCGTCGCCGTGCCGTTGCTGGTGTTGAACTGGACGCTGATCGCGCCGCCGCTGCCGCCGATGCGGTTGACGGTGATCTGCGCCGAACCCGCTCCCTCGCTCACCGTGTACGTCGGCGCGGAGAATTCCAGGCGGCCCGGCCCGTCGTTGTCGAGGATGGTCAGCACCGCCGCGCCCGGGCTGCCCACGAGCGCGCCGAACTGTGGATTGGAAAGCGTGAGGTTGATGGTCTCGTCGCTCTCGACCGCGCCATCGTTGGTGATCGGCACGTTGAACGTCTTGTTCGCGTTGTCGCCATTGCCCCACATCAGCGTCCCGGAGGTGGCGGTGTAGTCGCTGCCGGCGGTCGCGGTGCCATTGCTGGTCGCGTAGTCGACCATCACCACGCCGTTGCTGCCGCCGACCCGCTGCACGTTGATCGTCATGAGTCCGCCGTTCTCGGCGACGCTGTACGTGGCCGCCGAAAACTGCAGCAGCCCCGGACCGCTGTCATTGTCACTGATCGTCAGGATGGCGCTGCTCTGCGGGCCCAGCACGGCGTTGCCGCCAGGGTTGCTCAGCGTCAGGTTCACTGTTTCCGACGACTCCCATGTCCCGTCGTCGGTGATCGGCACCGTGAAGCTCTTGTTCGCGCCGTCGCCGGCTGCCCAGTTGAGCGTGCCCGAACTGGTCGTATAGTCGCTGCCGGCGATCGCCGTGCCGTTGCTGGTTGCGTAACCGACACTCACCGCCCCCGCCGAACCCTGCCTGCGGGCGACCGTGATCGTCGCCGTCGGGCCGGACTCCGCGACGTTGAAACCGGGCAGGGAAAACTCGAGCAGGCCGGGGCCGTTCTCGATCGCGCCGATGTCCGTCTGGCTGCCGTAGGTCCGTGCATAACCGGTGCCCCGCTGGTCCGTGGCGTAGCCCCACGGATTGTCGCCGGCATCGATGGCCGGACTCGTGCCGTTCGGCAGGTGGGTGCGCGGGCACTGCGCGGTGGCGATGCCCGGCTTGCCGGCGGGGTTCGCGCAACCGTTGTTGTTCAGCCCGATCAGATCGGGTGCGTTGCTGAAGACATTGCTGGCGTTGGTGCCGTTGACTTCGCCGGCGCCGTCGCCGAACAGGCTGTAGGAGGCATTGACGGTGCCGCTCACGCTGAGGACGTTGTCGATGCCATTGCCCGCCAGGATGGTGCTGTACAGGGTCAGCTGATGCGCCGCGCCGTTGTTCAGGTAGAGGCCCCGGCCGGCGGCGGCATTGTTGTTGGTGACGGTGCTGGCGTTGATGGTCATGTCGCCATCGACCACGCTTAAACCGCCGCCAAAGGAGAGCGTGGCGGCGAAGGCGGTGCTGTTGCCGGAAACCGTGCTGGACTGGATCTCGATATCCCCGTTCTCGACATGAGCGCCGCCGCCCGGCGCAAAGTCGTCCAACGTGCCGTTGTCGGACAACGTGCTGTTGGACATGATCAGCGCGCCGCCATCCACGAAGATGCCGCCGCCCGCGGCGAACGGACCGTAGGTGTGGTTTCCGGCGACCAGGCTCTCCAGCAGCGCCACGGCGCCGTTCTTGACGTAGATTCCGCCGCCGCCCTCGGCCGCATTGGCGTTGAATATGCTGTTGACCATGACGACGCTGCGGATGGCGATCAGGTCGCCGTTCTCGACATACATGCCGCCCCCGCCGGCGTTCAGCGTATAGCTCTGGGTGATCGTCGAATTATTTAGCAGCACGGCGCCCAGCGCGCAGACCGCAGCCCCCTGGCCGGAACTGCTGGTGCAATTCCCTGCGACCGTGCCCTGGTCCGTCGCTCCGCGTTTCAGCTCCAGGTTGCGCAGCGTCAGCACCTGGCCGGCCGCCGTCACGCCGAATATGCGCGCAGTCTCATTCGCATCGATAGTCTGGCCCGAGGCCGGCCCGTTGAGAGTGAGCGCTTCGGTGATGTCGATCTGGCCGGTCGTCAGGCTGATCGTCCCCAACCCGGCATCGAACGTGATCGTATCCGCGCCCGCATGAGCATTGGCCTGCGCGATTGCACTCCGCAGGCTGCCAACGCCGCTGTCGGCGTTGGTGCTGACGTTGTAAGTCGCGGCCCTGACACTGACGGCGGCCAGCGCCATCAAGGCCAGGCCGGATAAAAGGAACGGGCGGGCGCTTCGGCTTTTCACGGACTTCCTCCTCTTGCCATGAACGGCTGCGTCAACGATGCCGATTCTATCTGCCCGGAACTCGGCGAACAATCACAACCGCATCGGGGCGCGCAATGCCCCGCCCTCTTTCTGTGCCGCCCTCGATCACCGCCAAACCCCATTGAGCAAGCTCGCCAGCCGCAACCCGGCCAGTTGCAGCCTGCTCGTTACTGTCGCCGCCTGCCGGTCCAGGTATTCATCGGGAACCTTGTGTGGCGGATAGAATCCATTTCCACTCACGATTTCGCAGGATTCCCCGGCGGTCTGCGCCAGGTCGACGGCGGGGTTGGCGGCCGGCGGCGGCGCCTTTGCCAGCTTCTGCATCCATTGCTCCAGGCCTGCGCCGGCATGGCTGACCAGGTCGAGATCCCACAACGCATGCAGGTTGCTGCCTCTGCCCCTGAGGTTGACCTGATACTGGTTGCCGCCGCGGTCGTCGGCGAAACCAGCGTGCAATGGCTGGTGCAAGTCCGCCACCAGATGCACGACGTACTTGAGCGCCTCCAGCCGCTTGGTGTCTGCCGCCGCCGACTTCAACACGGCCAGTTGATCGTCGATGGCCCGCACCACGCAGTCGCCGCCCGGACAATCTCTTGTCTCCACATAGTCGCACGACGCGCGGGGCAGGTTCACGTAGTGCCAGCGGGCCGTCGTCTTGTCGCGGTTCTCGTCGGCCCAGGTCGAGATGGACGCCAGGGTAGCGCCGGGCTCGAGCGCGAGCAGCCGCTGGACTTCTTCCCTGGCCCTGGGCTGCAGTTGCTGTTCGGCGAAGGTGGCCACGACGTGATGGCCCAGGGGTCCCCAGGCGACGGCGTCGATGCTAAACAGGGTGCAAAGGCCGAGGACGATGGTGCAGCCCATCGCCGACAGGGACAGGATCATGGTGCGTTTTCCGTGTCGACGGACCCGATGGCAACGACCGTCCGGCGCCTACCCCTACCGCCGCCGCGCCGCCGGAACCTGCGGCGGTGAGCCGTCAACCTGCATGGCGAACACTTGCTCCACCGGCAAGCCCGCGATGATCATCTCGACGATGTCGTCGCGATGGTTGCGGATATGCGCGGGCAGTTCGTTCTTGTGTTCCTGGTAGTAGTCGGACATCAGCTGCAAGGCGATCGCTTCCTTGCGCTTCTTGCCGGCGGCGACGGCCGACTCGGTCAGCCGCGAATAGGTCCGTATCAACTTGCTTTTCTTGGCCGGCACTTGCTCCAGTCCGGCCTTGCCGACGGCATCCGCGATCCAGTACCCGCCCCACGTATTGACCGTGGACTTTCCGAGTTGCTTGCACAGTCCCTCGTATTCGAGCATGAGTTCCGGCTCATTCTGGATTTCCGTGAATACATCGTCGATGACATCTTCCGTGTACGGCTTGGGCACATTTTCCAATGCCGTGGTGACCAACTTCTTGACGCCGGCGGTTCGCATTTGTCGTGGTTCCTGATTGAAGGGTTGGGCGCTGGGCGACGATCGTCGATACGCAAGGGTCGACGAATGGCTGATCTTCGCACACTTGGACTGCCGCGCCGGCCGCGATCGCGAGAAAGTCCCCGAAAGCCGGGCCGGGCCCTTGCCGCGCTCCCCGGCTGCCGTCGCCCCGCAGTGGATGCCCGCCAGGCCGACTGTCGGGGCATGGCCATTTTCGGCCGTTTCTGTCGTTTCCCAGGTTCGGCCTTGATTCCGTCACCGACCTTGACTTGGGTTAAGTTCGGACTGTCGCGTGGCGGCTAACATCCCTGTATCGCAGCCGCTATCGGTGAGGAAACCATGGATACCTTCAATGCTGACTCTGACCCCGCCACCAGCAGTCATGGTCCGGGAATCACGGGGTGGTGCCTCGCTGTCCTGGTGGCTCTGACGGCGTCGGGTGCGGCACTGGCCGCGGACACGCTGAAGCTGGCGATCGGGGAGCGCGGCGACTGGGAGAATGCTGCGCCGGTGCTTGGCCAGAAGGCCGGCTTCTTCAAGAAGCATGGCCTGACGCTCAAGTTGCAGGCGACCAGGGGGGGCGGCGAGACGCTGCGGGCGGTGATCACCGGCAAGTCGGACGTGGGACTCGGCGTCGGCACCGCCGGGGTGCTCGGCGCTTTCGCCATCGGCGCGCCGGTGCGCGCCATCGCCAATTCCACGACGGGCGCCGACGATGTGTTCTGGTATGTCCCGGCAGGCTCGACGATCAAGAGCATCAAGGAAGCCGACGGCAAGACGATCGCCTATTCCTCGAAGGGCTCGTCCACCAGCCTCACCGTGCTCGCCTTCAACCGCGAATTCGGGATCCAGGCGAAACCGGTCGCGACCGGCGGCGCCGCCTCGACGTTCAGGCAGACCATGGCGGGGCAGGTCGACATCGGCTGGTCGGCGCCGCCGTTCGGTGTCGCGGCACTGCAACAGGGCCGCATCCGGATCGTCGGGCGCCAGGGCGACCTGCCGGCTTATCGCGATCAGACCGTCCGGCTCATGATCGCCACCCCGGCGCTCATGGAGCAGCGACGCGCTGTAGTCGACCGCTTCCTGCAGGCGTACCGCGAAACGCTGGACTGGATGTACGCCGATCCGGCCGCGATCAAGGCATACGCCAAGTGGGCGGGCGTATCCGAGGCGGTGGCGAAAGCGCTGCGGGACCAGTTCTACCCCAAGGACAACCTGCGCCTCGACCGGCTCTCCGGCCTCGACGCGGCGATGGCCGACGCGGTCAGCCTCCGGTACCTGCCCGCGCCGCTGACCAGGGAGCAGCAGGACGAGCTCTTCAAGCACTACGTGCGGGGCGGGAAGTAGCGGTTCGCCCTGCCGGTCGGTCAGCTAGTTGCAGTCGACCCGCTCGACGTTGGTGGAGCCCATCACCGTCACGCCCTTGTTCTCGGTGTTGTTGCCCAGCACCGTCGCCCCGTCCGTGCTCGACGCGAGGTGAGCCTTGCAGTGCGCGCGGAGGTTCAGCCCTCCCATGACGTTGACCGTCGCCCGCAGGCAGTACCAGCCATTGGGGTTCAGCAGCTCGATGACGGTGCCGCCCATCACGTTGACGCCCGGGTTGACCAGTATCAGCGTCGGAGAACTGGTGACTTCGGTATCGCTGGTGTTCTTGCCGATCCCGAACACCTTCACCGATGTGGTCAAGGTCTTGAAGGTCGGGTTCTTGCCGAACGGATGCTTGCCCCAGGCCTTGAGGCACGCGGCGATCGAGCTGTCCACCTCCTGCGCCAGGACGGCCGCCGGGGCGCAGAGCAGGAGGCAAAGAGCCGCGACGGACGCGATGGGGGCTGTCGTTCTCGCTGATTTCATCTTGCACTCGCTTTCCTGTGTGGATTGAAGACACGGATGCGACACGCTTCCGGTCCGTGAGGAGATTATAGGCTCGCGCAGGCGTTGCCTGCCGCTACCGGGAGAGATACCATCAAGGTTGCCTTGGCTGCCCCGGGAGTGCGCCGTGAGATTTGTGCTGTTTGCCGTGCTGTTCGTTGTCGCCGGGGCATCGCGCGCCGCGCCGTATCAGTGTCCGCCCCCGCTTGGGCCCTCGCAGGTCGGCTGCACGTTCGTCTCGCCCGGCGGCACGACGACGTTCACCGCCAATGCGGCGGCGCAGATCACCGGCACCGCGGGGTCGGGTTCCGCATTGCAGCTCAACATGAGCCTCGACGCGCTCCCATGCAACAGCAACTCCGGGGTGTGGGTCCCGGTCAGCGGGTCGTCGAGCACGCTGACGGTCAACGGCACCTGCACGTTCGATGTGACATCGAGACGGCCGGTCGACCTGCTGGTCGTCGCCCCCAACTACAACGCGACGGCGATGTACATCAACCTGATCGCAAACAGCGTCGCCTTCGTCCCTGATTTCCAGCTGGCCGTCGCCACGGTCGGCAGCGGGACGGTGAGTTCCGTCGACGGCGGCATCGATTGCGGCGCCGACTGCGTGGAGTCCTACTCGCCGGGCGCAACCGTCACGCTGACCGCAAACGCCGCTGCCGGATGGGTGTTCAGCGCCTGGGGCGGCGACTGCACCGGGACCGTACTGAGTTGCACGCTGGGCATGAGCCAGATACGGAACGTGACAGCGCACTTCGAGTTCGAATTCGTGGCGGCCGTCGTCGAGTTCCGCCATGCTGCGTCGGATCGCTACTTCATCACCGCGAACCCAGCCGAGGCGACCGCCATCGACAACGGCAACGCCGGTCCGGGTTGGGCGCGGACGGGACTGTCGTTCAAGGCGGGCGGTAACACGCCCGTATGCCGGTTCTATGGGAGCCCGAGTCCGGGCCCGAACTCGCACTTCTACTCCGCCGTTGCCGAAGAATGCAACTTCCTGAAGCAACTTGCGGCCACGACGCCGGCGTCGCAACCGCGCTGGAACTTCGAGGGCATCGCCTTTGCGAGCAGCCTGCCGGTGGGCGGGATGTGCCTGCCGGGAACCCTGCCCGTCTATCGGGCCTACAACAACGGGTATCTGACGGGCAAGGACAGCAACCACCGGATCACCACCAACGCCGACGCGATCCAGCAGGTCGTCGCGCAGGGCTGGCGGTACGAAGGCGTCGCGATGTGCGCGCCGCAGTGAGATCCCCGGACCTTGTCCTGCCCGGTACGCCAGCAAGAGAGTCCCTCAGCCTGGATCGTTGACCGGCCAGGCGCCGGCATCGATGGTTTCGAGATATCCGTGCCAGGTCGCATAGCCGAGCAGCGGGATGATCACGGCCAGTCCGAGCAGCGCAGTCGCGAAGCCGACGGCGGTCAGGCCCACAATCAGCGTCACCCAGACCGCCATCGCCGGCTTGTTTCGCAGCACCGCATTGACGCTGGTGACGATGGCCGTGACCGCATCGGCATCGCGGTCACAGATCATCGGCCTGAGTCCGATCCCCGTCACCAGCCACGACAGGACCACGATGACGATGCCGTACCCCAGGCTCGCGCCGGGCGCGCGGCGAAAGTCAGCCCAGCCTTTGCGTATCCAGCGCAGCGGGGCGCTGGCGTGCAGCGGGCGGCATGGCGCCAGGAAGGGCAGCGCGGATTGCGCCGAGCGATCGGACTCGGGCCGGACGGGATCATCAGTGGACATGTCGCTCTCTTCTTCGGCAGCAGGCCGTGTCGCCATTAGATTACATTCTTCTCGACCAGCGGCCGATCTTCCAGCACGCGTTGGAATGACAATGCGGACAAGTCCAGGCTGCGGAATTCACCGAACTCGATCAACTCCGCGATGCCGCGCCCGGCTGCCGGACACTGCTGCAGCCCATGGCCGGAAAACCCGTTGGCGAAGTAGAGGTTGGCGCAGTCCGGATGCAGGCCGATGATGGCGTTGTGGTCGAACAGGTTCATCTCGTAATAGCCGGCCCACGCGCCGGTCATGCGCAGCGCCTCGAAGGCCGGAATGCGCAAGGCAAGCGCGGGCCAGAACGACGCTTCGAACGCATCGTACTGCGCCACCAGCGGCAGGTCGTCCAGGTCTTCCTCGGCGGGGGGCGCCATGCCGCCGATGAATTGCCGGCCCTCGGGCCGGAACCACGCTCCCGTCGTGTCGACGACCAGCGGGCACGCCGGCAGGGTCCGCGGGCAGGAAAAGCTGAACACCGTCCGCCGGCGCGCGCGCACGGGCAAATCGATGTCCGCCCACGCGGCAACGGCCGCGGCCCATGGTCCCGCGGCGTTGACCACGGCATCGCAGGGCAGCGACTCGCCGGTCTCCACTTGAATCGCGGTTATCCTGCCGCCCGCGCGGGCGAAGCCGCCGGCCTGCGCCTGCACATAGCGCGCGCCCTGCGCCAACGCCTTGCCGCGGAGAGCCTGCAACAGGTTGTAGCCGTCGAACCAGCCTTCGCCGGACAGGCCCAGCGAGGCCAGCGCCACGCCTTCGACCGCGATCCAGGGGAGGCGCGCCTGGAGCGCGTCGGGCGCAAGCAGCGCCACGTCCACGCCATGCGCTCGTTGCAGGACATGGTTTTCGCGCAGGACAGCGGCGCCCGTAGCCGTTGCCAGGAACAGGTAACCGGGCTCGGTCAGGCCGACGTCCGGCGCGGTCCCGCCCACGCGCAGCGTTGCGCCGAGGTCGCGCAGGAACGCGATGCCGTACTGGGACATCCGGATATTGACTGCGGTGGAGAATTGCTGGCGGATCGAACTGGCCGAAAGCGCTGACGAGGCTTGCCGGTAGCCCGGGTCGCGCTCGATCACGGTGACCGCGAAGGAGCCCGGCCGCCGGGTCAGAAAGTACGCGATCGCACTGCCGATCGCACCGCCGCCGATGATGAGGACGCGCTGCATGGACGTTTCCCGAACTGATTGCGATCCGTGCCCGCTGCGCGCGGTCGGCACATGTGGCACGCCCGGGACAACCGAGTGTAAAGGATTGCCAGTGCGCAGCGCGGCGAGACTGCGGGATCCGGGCGCCGGATCCCGGTGGTCACGGCTGGAAGTTCGCCCCGCAGCTATCGTTCAGATAGGCCCGGATCGCCACCCAGTCGGTGCGTGTCGCGGCGTCGCCCAGCGCGGCATGAGTCACGCTGGCGCCGGTCAGGCCGAATGCCGCACGGATGATCATCAGGCCGTCGGTCAGCGCGTCCTGGATGCCGTTGCCATCGACGTCCAGCGTGCACGTCGCGATCCCGGTGCCGCGCATCGGGAAGCTCGCCACGACCGGACCGACCGCCGCGACCGTGCCCTCCAGCATGAGTTCGCCGGCGCGGGCACCGGACGTTGTCGGCGTGAATGTGACGTCAATCCCGCAACTCTGTCCGGGCTCCAGGCTGGCACCGCAGTTGTTGGTCTGCGCGAAGTCGCCGGTGAGCAGGATGCTGGTGATCGTAATGACACCCGAGCCGGCGGTCGCGGCGATAGTCAAGGTCTTCGGCGCACTGGTCGTGCCCAGTATCTGCTTGCCGAAGTAGAACCCCTGGCAGGCCAGCCAGCCCGGGCTCCCGAGCACCGGGCTCATGTCCGAAGCGGCGTCCCACGCCTGGTCCGCCGCCGCATTGCCCGTCGACTCCAGCTGGTTCGCACAGATGTTCGATCCGCCGTCCTGCAACACCGACGGATTCGGGGGCAAGGCCATCGGCCCCGTGAGCTGATTGAGGTAGGCGTAGAAGGACTGCAACGCCGTCAGCCCGGAGAGCGAGGGCACGCTGCCGGTGAGCTGGTTGTCGCCGACGTTGAACGAACCAAGCGCGGTCAGCCCGCCGAGTGCGGGGATGCTCCCCGTAAGCTTGTTGCGCTGGACCTGGAAACCCTGGAGCGCGCCCAGTCCCGCCAGCGGCGGAATGCCGCCGGTGAGCTGGTTTTCCGAGGCCCCGAAGTACTGCAGCGCGGCCAGCCCGGCGAGCGGCGGGAGCGGGCCCGTCAGCTGGTTTTCCGATACGTTGATGAACCTCAGCGCGGACAGGCCGGTCAGCGATGGGATGCCGCCGCTCAGCTGGTTGACGCTCGTGACGAAGACGCGCACGGCGCCCAGCCCCGCCAGCGCGGGCAGCGGCCCGGTCAGGCCGTTGTTGTTGACGAAAAACTCCTGCAGCGCAGTCAGGCCGGCCAGCGGCGGGATGTTCCCGGACAACTGGTTGTGGTCGGCATAGAACGCCTGCAGCCCCGTCAGGCCGGATAGCGAAGGCAGCGATCCGGAAAGCTGGTTGTAGTTGACGACAAAGATTTGCAGCGCCGGCAAGGCCGTCAGCGCGGGGATGGGTCCGGTCAGGAAGTTTCGCCCCGCGACGAAGAACTGCAGCGCCGGGAGGGCGTCGAGGCTGGGCAGCGTGCCCGCGAGATTGTTGCCCGAAGTGTCGCTCGCCTGCAGATAGAGCCCCGTCACGTGATTCTGGCCGGCGTCGCAGGTGACACCCAGCCAGGTGCACTCGAACCCCGGGGTTCCCGCGACGCCGGTCGTCGGGCTGCTCCATCCGGCGTTGGCGTTCCACGACGCACCGGCGGTCTGGTTGTACAACGCCACGAGGACAGCCCGTTCGCTGAGGGGTATCGCGGCCATCGCCTGCGGCAGGGCGACGGCAAGCAGCACGGCCGCCAGCAGTTGCCGCCACACGCCGTCCGCCTGCAGTCTCGAAGTGCGGGTCATGGCATGAAGAACGAAGCGCAATTGCCGTTCATGTACGCGCGCAGGCTCGCCCAGTCGATGCGCGTAGCGCCGTCTCCGAGCGCGTTGTTGGTGACGGCCGCGCCCGTGAGGCCGAACATGGCCCGCAGGATCATCAGGCCATCCGTCAGCGCGTCGATGGCGCTGTTGCCATCCACATCCAGGCTGCACGACCCGGTGACGAGGCGCCCGATGCGGTCGCCGGCCGGCTCGGTGAACCACAGGTTGCCATCCGGGCCGAGCGCGATTCCGGTGGGCTCGCCACCCGCGGTGATTCCACTGCCGAATTCGGCCACGATGCCCGCGATCGTCATCCGTCCGACGCGGTCGACGCCGGATTCGGCGAACCACAGGTTGCCGTCGGGACCGACGGCGATGCCCTGCGCGGAAGCGCCGGCCGCGATGCCGGCGCCGAACATCGTGATGGTGCCTGCGGTGGTGATGCGGCCTATCGGCGGGTCGCCGCCCGTCGTGAACCACACGTTGCCGTCCGGCCCGGCCCTGATGTGCAGCGGCGTCGCAGCGCCGGTGTCGAATCCGGTCATGGCTCCCACTGGGGTCATCCGGACGATCAGGTGATCGGCGCCGGCCGCGATCCAGAGATTGCCATCCGGGCCTGTCGTGATGCCGTTCAACGTCCCTGGTGTCGCGGCGGGGATGCTGAATTCGGTCACCACCCCCGCGGTCGTGATCCTGCCGACCTTGCCGGCGAGACTCTCGGTGAACCACAGATTGCCGTCCGGACCGGACGCGATGTGCAGCGGTTGCGCGCCGGGCGTGATGCCGACGGAGAATTCGGTGACAGCCCCCGCCGGGGTGACGCGTCCGATCCGGTGGCCGGCGGCTTCGGTGAACCACAGGTTGCCGTCTGGCCCGGCCGTGATGCCATACGGAGCGGATCCGGGGCTGATCCCGGCGCCGAACTCCGTGACCGCGCCGGACGGCGCGATGCGCCCAATCCGGTTACCGTAGCGCTCGGTGAACCACAGGTTGCCGTCCGGGCCGGAGGCGATCGCGTACGGCCCGGCGCCGGGAGTGATCCCGGAGGAAAACTCGGTGATCTGTATCGCCTGCGACCCACCGGCCAGCAGCAGCCATGGCAGCAGCCACGATACGGCTCGTGCGCGCATGCAGCGCATCCATTCGTCCCGTTGACAATGACTCCATCTTAGGGGTCGCGTCGATGCGGTTTGTGACGGGCGTCAACATTCCGTTGCGGCAAGGGAGTCAGGGTGGGATATTGCGGTGCTTGGGTCGCCGGGGCCGGCGGCGCGGGCCCGCCGGCGCGGGCCCGGAGACGTTGCCGATTGGCGCGCTGCGCGGCCACCGGCTTGCGGCAGATGTTACAGCTCTTGCTTGAGCTGGACCGCCGGCGCCTGCCACTGCGACAGGTTCGTGGTTGCCGGCTGGGTGGCGGCTGCGATGAGCTCCGTCCTGGCGAGCTCGCCACTGGAAGTCATCATCACCGCGACGCCGACCGTCGCTACCGTGGCGAACAACGCGCTCATCGCGAAGGCATAGATGCGGGACATGGCGTTGGTTTTCATGGTGTTTCTCCTTCTTGGTTGGTTCTCGCGGCCCGCGATCCCGTGGGACCTGTTTCGCGTGCTCGTTGTCGATGGAGCGAAATGTACCGGGTCGCTTGGGGGCGCTCAACGGGGTTGCGACGAAGCGCGAAAAGCGGCGCCCGAAACGCGCAAGAGCGGGACGAAATAGTCAGCCGCCGCACGGGGCGGGCCCGCGATTGCCCTTGTCTGCTGTCCGTGCCGGGCGCAGAATCTGCATATCTCAGAGCAATCCGGTGGATGAAAGCGCTTCCGAAATGTCCGGGAAAGACGTGAAGAAGGGACCCCTGGCCGACGCCGAGGCGCGCTACCGCGACCTGGTGCTGGCTTGCGACCAGGCGATCGTCATCGCGGCGGCGTCGACGGTCGTCTTCGCCAACGATGCGGCGGTCGGGTTGCTGGGCGCAACGCAGGCCGCGCAGGTCGTCGGACGACCGGTCGCCGAGTTCTTTGCGCTGCCGTCCGGTAACCTGGAGTGGCGGAGCGGGGACGCCGCAAATTACGTGGACGCGAAGGTGAGGCGGCTCGATGAATCGGATGTCGCGGCGGGCATCGCGCTCCTGCCCTGCCGCTACGACGGCCAGGACGCCGTGCAGATACTCGTCCGGGACATCGTCGAGCGGCGCAAGCTCGAGGGCCGCGTGCAGTTCCTGGTGCAGCACGACATCCTGACCGAACTGCCCAACCGCACCGAATTCCGCGACCGGCTGAGGGGCGCCATCGCGCGCGCCCAGCGCAACGCGCGCCAGGTCGCGGTAATGCTGATCAACATCGACCGCTTCAAGGCTATCAACACAAAACACGGCGCCGAAACCGGCGACATGGTCTTGCGCGAGGTGGCGCTCCGGCTCAAGAGTTCGATCCGGCAGGCCGATTCGGTGGCCCGCGTGGCGGGCGACGAGTTCGGCCTGATCCTCGAGGCGATCGACCAGCGCGAGCAGGCGGCTGTGGTGGCGAACCGGGTGCTGGGCAACCTGAAGGCGCCGATCGACGCCGGCGGCGTCAAGTTCGAGATCACCGGCAGCGCCGGCATCGCCGCCTTTCCCAGCGACGCCGGCGACCTCGATACCGTGCTGCGCATGGCGGACGTCGCCATGTACGCGGCCAAGGAAGGCGGACGCGGCACGTTCCGCTTCTACTTTCCCGAACTCGAGGCCATGACGCGCCGCGACGAAATGCGCCGGGAGCAGATCGCGCAACGGATGGCCAAGCTGACCGAGCGCGAGCGCGAAGTCATGGACGTGCTGGTCGCGGGCAACTCGAACAAGGCGATCGCCTACCTGCTCGGCGCCAGTCCGCGCACCATCGAGAATCATCGCGCCAAGGTGATGGAGAAGATGCAGGCGGATTCACTGCCGGACCTGGTGCGGATGGCGCTGGACCTGCAGCAGGCGGGGAAGTAGCCCCTTCGGCATAGCCCGTCCAGCGCAACCGTTCGCCCACGGCGCGCGGTAGGTACTATCCCGGATTTTCGCGTCCGCCCCCGAACCCTAGTATGAGTTCCACCCGTGCAACGCCGGACCGCGTCCGGCAGGCGCGCCAGTCGCGCCGCCAGACGCGTTCACCGGCAGGCTCGCGACAGGTCAAGTGGCCGATCCCGTTCCGGTGTCGCGCCCGGGCAGGCCGCGAAACCGCCAACTTCGCACGGGACTCACGCCGGGACACCGGAGCAAGGAGCGACCATGACCGCGAGAACTCGCCACGCGACGAGAGACAGCGACCGCGCAGGCGTCACGACGCAGCCAATGCAGCGGACGGCGGGCCCATCCGCGCTGCGCGAGGCGGCCCCGCGCGGCTGGGTGTCCGAAGCGATCGGCTTCGACAGCCGGATTCCCGCCGTGGTGGTGACCGCCGGTACCGGCGCCGGACACTTCCAGTACGAGAAAGTCGCCGTCGATGACGCGCGACCGGAGCGCGGCGGCAAGCTGGCCGTGCCGACGCCCGTGCCGCGGCCGCAGGCGAACCTCGAACCGTTGGCAGATAGCACGATCCGGTGGCTGGCGGAACTTCCCGCCGGATCGCGGCCGGTCGAGCTCGCGCGCCTGTTTCCACGCGTCGCGAACAAGGTTTGCGGCCTCTGGGCCGACCCCAGGCGTTGCGGCGAGTACCTGACCAACCTGCTCATGGACAGCCGTGACGGCTCGCGGCAGGGTTTTCCGATGAAGGTGGCGGCGGAGATCGTGGCGTTGCATGCCAGGGCCGAGACGCCCGCCGCCGATCATCCGTCGGGCCAGGTCAAGATCAAGAGCGAGCAATGACGCACAAGGAGTCGGCAGGCCAGGTCGCCGCGCTCGGTCATGCGCTCGCGCGGTTGCGGGAGAGCGAGACGCGCTATCGGACAGTGACGGCCACCGCCATCGATGAGCTGTTGGCCAATGCGGTCTCGGTTGTTGCCGAGGGCCTCAATGCCGATTGCTGCAGGCTCCTGCGCGTGGCGCCGGACGGCCGCCGGTGGATGCTCGAGGCGGGCGCGGGCTGGGATGAAGGCTGGTCGGGCCGCGAGTGGTTCGAATCCGAAACTGACACCCAGCTCGAGTATCTGCTGCAGCAGCCCGCGCCGTTGCTGGTCGAAGACTACGCGGCAGAAACGCGCTTCGCCTGCCCGGCGATGCTCGCCGCGCACGGCATCCGCAGCGGCCTCGAAGTGCTGATCGGCAGGTCCGGCGCGCCTTGGGGCATCCTCGGCGGATTCTCGCGCCGGCCGGGTGTGTTTTCGCCTGAGAGCGTGAATTTCCTGCAAGGCATCGCCGACACGCTGGGCGCCGCGCTCGAGCGGGCGCACGCCGAGGAGAGGCTCGCCTGGCTGGCGCAATACGACACGTTGACCGGGTTGCCGAACCGGGACCTGTTCCACGAGCGGCTCGGGCAGAGCCTGGTTACCGCCGAGCGGGACGGATGCCAGCTCGGCATCCTCTACATCGATCTCGACGGCTTCAAGAATGTCAACGATGCGCACGGTCACAATGCGGGCGACGAGCTGCTCAGGCTGGTGGCCAGGCGCCTCGAAGCATGCGTACGAGAAGGCGACACGGTGGGGAGGCTGGGCGGGGACGAGTTCGCGATCGTGATCGGGAAACTGGCCACCGCCGACGAGGCCGAATCGGTCGCAGAGCAGGTGGTCGCGCAACTCGCGCAGCCGTTCGATCTGGACGGGCGCGAGACGCTGATCACCGCCAGCATCGGCATATCGATCTATCCCGGCGACGGCACGGATGCGAGTTTGCTGCTCAAGAACGCCGACACCGCGATGTACCAGGGGAAGGAGCAGGGCCGCAACAATTTCCAGAACTACTCGGTGGAGCTCGACGAAGAGGCGACGGGCCGCAGGCAACTGGCGCAAGAACTGCGGCTCGCCGTCGCGCGTGACGAGTTCGAGCTCCACTATCAGCCGCAGGTGGCGCTGGACAGCGGCCGCGTCGTCGGTATCGAAGCCATGCTGCGCTGGTGGCATCCGGAGCGCGGGATGCTCGCCGCCGCCGAGTTCATCGGCGTGGCCGAGGAGTCCGGCCTCATCGTCCAGATCGGCGAGTGGGTGTTCGAGACCGCCTGCCGGCAGACCATGGAATGGCAGCGTGCCGGCTACCCCGACCTGTTCGTCACGGTAAACGTCTCGCCGGTGGAGATCCGGCGCGGCAAGGTCGTGCAGCACGCGCAGCGGGCTCTCGAGCGCTCGGGCCTCGCGCCCTGCCATCTGGAGATAGAACTCACCGAGAGCGTCGGCGTCGATGATGCCGAGGCTTACACCAACACACTGGCCGAATTGCGGGAGCTCGGAATCTCGCTCGCCATCGACGATTTCGGCACCGGATACTCGAGCCTCAGCTCGCTGAAGGACTTCCCGATCAGCAAGGTCAAGATCGACCAGACCTTCACGCGCGACATCGTCTTCAATCCCGACGACGCCGCGATCGTGCAGGCAGTGATCGCAATGGCGCATCACCTGCAACTGGAAGTCGTTTCGAAGGGCGTCGAGTCGGAACGCCAGGCCGGCTTCCTGCGGCGGTGCCGCTGCGATATCGCCCAGGGATTCCTGTTTGGCGCGCCGATGCAGGCCGCCGATTTCAAGGAATTGCTCGACGTGTCCGCCGGCCGCCTGCTGCCGGTGCGCTCATCGCTCACCGGACCGGCGCCCGCGTTTCCCCTCGCAGCGGTCGCGTGAGGCGCGATGGGCGCAACGCCGGCAACTGGCCGGGCGCGGGCGCAGGAGAGGCAGGCTGGAAGAGAGGGGGAACAGAGGCCGGCAGGGGAAACCCTCGTCTCCCACCGGGGTTCATTCCCGCGGGCGGGCGTCCCGGGTGACGGAGGAGCGGCGTCAGCGCGCGGGGCGCCTTGACATCGCCGCCTCTACTTCAGGCAGCCGCGTACCTGCTCGCCAAGACGGGAGTAGCTCACGTCCTTGTTGGCGGTGATGATGGTGCACAGGTCCTTGCCTTTGTAGGTCGACCGCCGCACGCAGTCAGGCTTGCCGGCACAAACCACGTCGGGGTTGCTGACCGCGATCCAGTCGACGTACATCTGTTTCTCGGCGCCCGCGCAGCCGGCGAGCGCCCCGATCAGCACCCCCAGCGACATCGCCGATACCGTGCAGGTCAACCCGTTGCGAATGTTCGTTGCGCGGATCATGATCAGGACTTCGCGAACGGCATTGCGGGGGGATGGTAGTCGTTATCGCGGCAGTGCCGGAACTCGTGTCCCAGCAGCGCATCGGGACCGGCCAGCGCGCCGATGGCGGCGATCAGTTGCCCGGCGCCCGGCGAAATCGGCGCGATGATCTTGCATGTGACACCGGCCGAGTGGGTGCAAGCCGCCA
This sequence comes from Betaproteobacteria bacterium, assembly GCA_016717855.1. GTDB lineage: Bacteria > Pseudomonadota > Gammaproteobacteria > Burkholderiales > Casimicrobiaceae > PALSA-1005. Next base: position 263,837 of record JADKEV010000005.1, on the reverse strand, counting down.
TCGGGGCGAACAGGCCGAGCACGGCACCGCCCACGTCGCCGATTTCCGTGGCCAGCCCTATGCACTCAAGTGGGGCTGCGTTGCTGTCGACGAACGTGACCAGTTGCGGCCCGGTGTATTCGTGCAAGTCGGGGTCGAACGTCCCGAGATAGCCGTGGGCGCTGGAGGCGGCGAGAAGCATCGTGACAGCCAGGCACTTGAATCGGGTAACGGTGCGGTTCCCGGCGCGTGCGCGCACGGCATTGGCCCCGTCGCGATGTGCGACCGGGTGATCTCTTCGAGTGTTCTTCATGGTGCAATCTCGCGATGCTGACTATGGACAGTGGGTGTTCCGTCATTCGCGCCGTCCGGCACTGGTCCGCGGTGGCATAAGGCGATTGTCGGGCCCGTCGCCGGACATGTGAATCCGTACATGTACCCACTGCGGCGAGCGCCCTCGCGTCGTGACTGGGCCGCGCCACCCGCAGCTTGGCCCGCATTCGTGCCTGTCATATACTGCCCGGGACCTTGCCGGCGTCAGATCACAGACCGGCGGTCATCACGAGGAGATCGGCAAATGAACAAGCTATGCGTACTGCTGGCCGCGGCCATCGGAGTGTTGCTGGCCCCGGCGCTGGCGCTCGCCCAGGATTGGCCCGCGCGGCCGGTGAAGATCATCGTTCCGTTCGCGGCCGGTGGCCCCGCCGACATTTATGCGCGGTATCTCGGCGTGCGCCTGCAGGAGGCGCTGGGCCAGCCCTTTGTCGTCGACGATCGCCCGGGCGCGGGCTCCGTGATCGGCACCGACGCGGTGGCCAAGAGTCCTGCCGATGGCTACACGCTGCTGCTGATGTCCAACACGCACACCGTCAACGAATCGCTGATCCCCACCAAGCCGTTCCAGCTGATGCGCGACTTCGTCCCGGTCGCCCCGATCAACTACTCGGACCTGGTCCTGGTCGTGCATCCGTCCGTGCCCGCCAATACGCTGGATGAGCTGCTCAAGCTGGCGAAGGCCAAGCCGAACGGACTCAACTACGCTTCGTCGGGACCGGGCACGCCGTATCACATGGCCGGCGAGTTGTTCAAGGCGATGGCCGAGGTTTCCATCGTCCACGTTCCCTACAAGGGCAGTTCCGGCGCGCGCACCGACACCATCGGCGGCCAGGTGCAGATGATGTTCGATGCGGTCACCACGATGAACGAGCACGTGCGCGCCGGCAAGGTGCGGGCGCTGGGGACGACCGGGCGCGCGCGCTCCGCGGTGATGCCCAACGTGCCGACGATCGCCGAAGCCGGGGTTCCGGGCTACGAAGCGACCATCTGGCTGGGCTTGATGGCGCCCAAGGGCACGCCGCCGGCGATCGTCGCCAAACTCAATGCCGAGATCGCGAAAATCGTCGCGCGGCCGGACGTGCGCGACGAATGGGCCAAGCAGGGCGCGACGGCGATGACGATGAACCCGGAAGAGTTCACCCGCTACATGAACGACGACATCGCCAAGTGGGCGCGCATCGTGAAGATCTCCGGCGCCAAGGCCGATCAGTGACGGCGTTGCATGTCCTTTCCGCCGGCGCCGCGAAGGGGCTGGTGCAGGGGATGCAAGAGCCGTTTTCCGCGGCGCGCGGGGTGTCCGTCGAAGGCGCATTCGGCGCCGTCGGTGCGATGCGCGAAAAGCTGCTCGCCAGGGAACCCTGCGACCTGATCATCCTCACCGCGGCGATCATCGATGCGCTGGCGGCGCAGGGACTGGTGCACGCCGACTCGGTAGCGGCGCTCGGCCGCGTCCACACCGGGATCGCCGTCCCGGCCGGGGAAGCCCATCCCGCCATCGCCGATGCGGACGGACTGCGCCGCGCGCTGGAGGTCGCCCGCGGCATCTACCTGCCGGACCCCGAGCGCGCGACGGCGGGCATCCACTTTGCGAACGTGCTGCGCGCGCTGGGGATTTTCGACCGGGTCCGGGAGCGGTTGCGGCCCTTTCCGAACGGCGCGGCGGCGATGCGCGCAATGGCCGATGCGGGGGAGCCGGGATTGATCGGGTGCACACAGGTCACCGAGATCAACTACACGGTCGGCGTCGAACTCGTGGGTCTGCTGCCGCGCGAATTTGAACTCGCGACGACCTATTCGCTCGCGGTCTGCGCCGCCGCGGCCGAGCCGGCTCTTGCCCGGGAGTTTGCGGGATTGCTCATCGGCCCTGCATCGCTGGCATTGCGCGTGAAGGGCGGCTTCGTGGTTGACTGAGTTCGACTGAACCGGAGCCGCGGGCGCCTCAGTCGGCGGCCGCGAACAGCAACAGGCCCAGCGCCGCGCCGATGCCCGCCGGGATGCCGAAGCGTTCCAGCCTGGATACGGCATCGCCCGCGACCACCTCAACCGGCACGCTCGTGAGTTCGAGCACCTTGTTCGTCGTCGAATCCTGGACCATCCGCGTGAGCGAGTTCTTGCGCGCCGTGCTCATCACGATTCTGTCGCAATGCAGGTTCGAGGCCCACTCAGTGATTGCGCTGGCCTTGTCGCCGACGGCACGGTGCACGGTGCAGCAGACACCGGCGCTGTCGAACTGTTGCTTGGCCGGCGTGAGCACCTTCTCCGACTCCTCGCGATGGTAGTCATCGCGGCTCTTCCTGGCGACGAAGCGCGCGATGTGCCTGGAAAAGGGTGGCTGGACGTTGAGCAGGTGCACGTGCACTTCCCCGTTCCGCCGGGCCTGGCCGATCACATGCTGGACGGCGCGCTGCGAGTTCCTGGAACTGTCGACAGGCACAAGTACATTCTTCATGGCGTTCTCTCCGTTCGGGGACTGCGAAATCATACCGTCAAATTTGTCGTGTTGCGCGAAGCGTGCCAGGTGCGCGCTGATCCTGGATTCGAGCCGGCGATGGTTCTTGAGGAATCCGGCCCACAGCACGCCGCACACCGTCACGGCGTACAGGACCGGCACGACGCCCTTGTAGCCGGCGAGCGCGTCCTTCACCAGCGGCTCCGCGAGCATCATCTTCACGGCGGTCAGGGCCAGCACGCCCGAACCCAGATAGACGAAGGCCGGAAACCGTTCGATGAAATGCAACAGCACGGTGCTGCCCCAGATGACGATCGGAACGCTGATGAGCAATCCCAGCACCACCAGCACGAAACTGCCGTGCGCGGCGCCGGCGACGGCCAGCACGTTGTCCAGCCCCATCACCATGTCGGCGACGACGATCGTCTTGATCGCGCCCATGAACGTGCTGGCGCCGTTGATTTTCGCGTCGCCGCCGTTGGCCTCCGCCTCGGGCAGCAGCAGCTTGTAGGCGATCCACACCAGCATCGCGCCGCCTGCAAACAGCAGCCCGGGGATGTTGAGCAGCCACACCACGAGGATCGTCATCGCGCTGCGCACGATGACGGCGCCGGCGGCGCCCCACATGACCGCCTTGCGCTGCAGATGCTGCGGCACGTTGCGGGCGGCGAGCGCGATGACGATCGCGTTGTCGCCCGCCAGCACCAGGTCGATCACGACGATGGCCGCCAGCGCGTAGAGGAACTCGAGGGTGAAGACGTCCACTGCGAATCCTGCTGAAGTACCGGGTTACCGGCTCCTAGTCGTCCTTGCCGGCGAATCCCAGCAGATGCAGCAGGCTGGTGAACAGGTTGAAGATGGAAACATAGAGCGTCACCGTCGCCATGATGTAGTTGGTCTCCCCGCCATGGACCAGGTTGCTGGTCTCGTACAGGATCAGCCCCGACATCAGCAGCACGAACATCGCCGACACCGCCAGCGACAGCGCGGGGATCGAAAAGAACAGCGCGCCCAGGCCGGCCATGAAGGCGACGAGTATCCCCACCATCAGGAAGCCGCCCATGAAGCTGAAATCGCGGCGGGTGGTCAGCGCATAAGCGGAGAGCCCGACGAACATCACGGCGGTGGCGCCCAGCGCGGTCATCACGATCTGCCCGCCGTTGGGCAGTCCCAGGTAGCGGTTGAGAATCGGGCCCAGCGTGTAGCCCATGAAGCCGGTCAGCGCGAACACGAAGGCCAGCCCCAGCGCCCGGTCGCGAAAGCGCGTGGTCAGGTACAGCAAGCCGAAGTAGCCGACCAGCGTGATGACCAGGCCGGGGTGCGGCAGGTTCAGCGCGGTCGACAGCGCGGCTGTCAGTGCGCTGAACGCCAGCGTCATCGAGAGCAGCAGGTAAGTGTTGCGGATCACGCGGTTGGTCGCGAGCGCCGAATCGGCGGAGCCGTGGCCGGTTTGGGCCGGGATGGCGGATACCTGGTTCAACGGGGTCATGGTGCGCACTCCTGACATGGAAACACGGGCACGATAGCGCGTCCGTGAACTTCTGACAAATCGAATATAATTGCAGTTCACTTCGGGAAAACCGAATCGAATGCCATGGCGCGCCTGTTCCGCCCCCGCCGGCCGGTCGCGGGGCTGGGCGGGCCGGGCCCCCCCCGGACCGCGGGCCCCCCCCCCGCCCCGCCCGCCGCGGGCGGGCCCCCCGCCCCCCCCCCCCCCCCCCCCCCCCCCGGGCCCCCCCGGCGCCCCCCCGGCCCCCGGCGCCCCCCCCCCGCCCCCGCCCGGCCCCCCGGGCCCCCCCCCCCCCCCCCGCCGCGCGGCGCCCCGCCCCCCCCCCCCCCCCGCCCGCCGCCGGGCGGCCGCCCCCGCGCCCCCCCCCCCCCCCCGCCCCGCCCCCCGGCGGCCCCCCGCCCCCGGCGCGCCCCCCCCCGCGCCCCGCCAGAGTACCTGACGTACCTGCTGCGCGCCAACATCACGGAAGTGGTCGTCCTGGGCGGGGTCGTGATCGTCATGGGACCCGAGTTGTTGCCGCTGCTGCCCGCCGCGATTCTCTACATCAATCTCGCCACCGATGGCTTGCCGGCCCTGGCGCTCGGGCTGGCGCCGCCGGACCGCGACATCATGCGGCGGCCTCCCCGCGATCCGGCCGAGAGCGTGTTCTCGCGCGACGTGCGGCTGCTCGTCCTGCTGGGCGTCCTGATCGAGTGCCCGATCTTCCTGTGGGTCTACTTCGACAACTACGCCGACATCGAGGCGGCGAGGACGAAGATCTTCCTTCTCTTCGTGTTCGTCGAGCTGATCATTTCGATGGGCTTCCGGTCACTGCGCTACAGCCTGTTCCAGGCGCCGCCGCACAAATGGCTGCTGCTCGCTATAGGGTGGGAACTTGCCCTGTTCGGCGTGCTGGTCCAGATCCCCGTCGTGCGCGAGACGTTTGGGATCAGGATGCCGACCTGGTCCGACCTGGGCCTGGCGTTGGCGGTCAGCGCGTTGGTGCTGGCCGCGATCGAGATGACCAAGGCTTATGCGCGGGCAAGAATGACGCATCCAGCCGGCAGACGTTCGCGCTCGATCGACGCGCAAACCTCCGGCGCGCACTTCCGCGAGCGTTCGGCGGCGACGGCGGGAGCGATGCAGGCGCCGCTGTCCGGCGCGCCCCTTGCCGGTCTGGCGCAGCGGGAGGCAAGTCCAGCATCGGTTTTGCAACAATTCGCAGGAGGGAATGCCATGCTCAAGGTACTGATCCCGGTCGACGGCTCGCCCAATTCCCGGTTCGCGGTGAAGCATGTCATCCAGCAGTTCATGAACAATACGTCGATGGAAATCCACCTTCTGAACGTGCAGGCGCCGTTTCGCCGGCACGTCTCGCGGTTTCTCAGCAAGAAGACCCTCCGCGACTATCACCGAGACGAGGCCACGAAAGCGCTCGCGCCGATCCGTCAGATGCTGGACAACTTCGGCATTCCGTACGCGGTGCACGCCGAGGTGGGAGACCGGGCGAAGACCATCACGGATACGGCCCGCCGGTTGCATTGCGACCACATCGTGATCGGCACCGCGCGCAAAAACTCGCTCACCAGGATGGTGGAGAATTCGGTCACCAACAAGGTGCTCGAACTGACTTCGGTGCCCGTCGAAGTGATCGCCGGTGACGCCATGTCCCGGTGGGAGCGCTACGGCATACCGGCCGGCATCGCGGCCGCGCTGGCCCTGATGTTCGCCGCCGCCGACTGACTCCCCCGCGCCTGGCGGCCGGGAGCGTCCGCGCACCCGGCGTCGCCATGGCTCGTGCTTCCGCAACGGCGGCGGCTGGGCGGATGCGGCCGCCGACCAGCCTGGCATGTCGAATACAATCGCACTTGTATTCGTAAAATCCGAATCTCCGCACAGGCACGAAGCCATGGCCGCGCTGAACTACAAGCACCTGCACTATTTCTGGGTCGTCGCCAAGGCGGGCGGCATCGCGGCGGCGAGCGAGCGCCTGCACCTGACGCCGCAGACCGTGAGCGGACAGATCGGCCTGCTGGAAAGCGTGCTCGGTTTCAAGCTGTTCAGCCGCGCGCGGCGCCGCCTGGAACTCACCGACATGGGCCGGGTGGTGATGAGCTACGCCGACGAGATCTTCACCGCGGGCGAAGAACTGGAGGGCGTCCTGCGCCATCCGTCGGTGGGCCGCCCGCTGCTGATCCGCGCGGGCGTCGTCGATTCGGTGCCCAAGTCCGTGGCGTTCCGGCTGCTGGAGCCCGCCGTGCGGCTGCCCGAGGCGCCGCGCATCGTGTGCAAGGAGGGCAAGCTCGGGGACCTCCTTTCCGAGCTCGGCATGCACCGGCTGGACATCGTGATCGCCGACGGCCCGATGCCGGCCGGCTCCAGCATCAAGGGTTACAGCCACCTGCTGGGCGAATGCGGGCAGACGTTCTTCGCCACCGCGAAGCTGGCCAAAAAGCACAAGGGCCCCTTCCCGCGCAACCTCGACGGCGCGCCGTTCCTGTTGCACGGCGAGGACGCGATGGTGCGCGTCAGGCTGCTGCGCTGGTTCGAAGAGCAGCAGGTCAGGCCGCGCATCGTCGGCGAGTTCGACGACGGCGCGCTGCTGAAGGCGTTCGGCCAGGTGGGGATCGGCATCTTCGCCGCGCCGACCACGATTGCCGACGAAGTGATGGCGCAGTACGGGGTTGTGCCGATCGGCCGCACCGAGGCTGTCGTCGAGCGCTTTTACGCCATCTCCGCGCAGCGCCGGCTAACCCACCCGGCCGTGGTCGCCATCAGCTCGAGCGCGCGCACGGAGCTGTTCGGCCATCACCGCGCCGCGCACCCCGAGTGAGGCCGCGGCGCTACTCCAGTCGTCGATCGACAGCGCCCGCTCGGCGAGCACGACGACGCCCGTCTGGCAGCGCGCGCAGTAGTTGGGCTCGACTTCTGCGTAGGGCCGCGGCCCCCCCGGCCCCCCGGGGCGGGGCGGCCTCCCCCCCCCCCCCCCGGGCGCGCCCCCCGGGGGCCCCCCCCCCCCCCCCCGCGCGCCCCCCCCCCCCCCCCCCCCCCCCCCCCCCCCCCCCCCCCCCCCGTCCCCCGCGCGTTCCCCCCCCGCGGGCGCGGGGGGCGGCGGGCGGGCGGGGGGCGGGGGCCCCCCCGGCCCCGCCCCGCCGGCCCCCGCCCGGGCCCGGGGGGGGGGCGGGGGCGGCGCGCGCGCGCTTCCCCCCCCGCGCGCCCCGCCCCGCGGCGGCGGGCCCCCCCCCCCGCCCCCCCCGCCCCCCCGCCCCCCCGCCCCGGGGCCCGCCCGGCGGCCCCGCCCCGCGCCCCGGGGCCCCCGGGGCCCGGGCCCCCGCCCCGGGCCCCCCCCCCGGGGGGCGGGGGGGGGCGCGCCGGCGCGGCGCGGCCGGCCGGCGGCCCCCCGGGCGCGGCCCCGCCCGGGCCGCCGCCCCCCCCCCGGGGGGGGGCCGGGCCCCGGGCGGCCCCGCCCCGCCCCCCCCGCAGCCCCCCCCCCCCCCCCCGCCCGCCCCGCCCCCCCCCCCCCCCCCCGCCCCCCCCTCTCCCCCCCGCGGCGGCCGCGCGCGCCGCGGACCGGGCTGAGCCGCCGGGTGCCGGCCGGCGGCGCCCCGGCGGCCCGCGCCCGAGGGCGTTCGCGTAGACAACGATATCGGGAAGTTCAGGCATGGCGCCATGCTACTTCCCGCCCCGTCTTGCCCGAGGTCAACGCTCTCCGCCGCGCGGCGGGGTATGATTGCCGTTTCCCCATTTTTCCACGCGAACCATGGATTCGAACTCAGCGTTGCGCAATGGCCTGACCGGGCATGCGGAGTTGATTGTCGGCGATGCGCAAACGGCGCCGCACGTCGGCAGTGGCGCCGTTCCGGTGCTGGCCACGCCGGTTCTGGTCAACCTGCTCGAGGCCGCCGCGCTCGACGCGGCAGAGCGCTACGTGCCCGCCGGGCAGCAGACCGTGGGCATCCGGCTAGACATTCGCCATTTTGCCGCGACACCCGTCGGGATGAATGTCCGCGCGCAGGCGGAAGTGATCAACGTCGACGGGCGGATGATCGCGTTTCGCGTCTGGGCGGAGGATGACGTCGAATTGATCGCCGACGGGACGCACGACCGGGTGATCATCACCCTCGCCAAGTTCGACGCGCGGATGCGCGCCAAGGCCGAGAAGGGGCACCCCAGCATCAAGCGGTAGCGGCGCGCTGCGGCTGCGCGGGCAGCGCCTTGCAGGGGCAACCGCCGCCGCCGGGGACTGCGCGGCACGCCCGCCTCGCTACTTCGCCCCGGCGGCTTCCAGGATCCTGGCTATTTCCGCGTAACCGCGGCGCCTGGCGTGTGCCAGCGGCGCAACGCCGTCCTTGTCGGCCAGATTCACGTTGGCCTTGGCCGCCACCAGCAGGCGCACGATCTCGGTATGGCGGGCGCCGCCATCGCCCAGGATGATGGCCTCGAGCAGCGCGGTCCAGCCGAGCTTGTTCACGTGGTCGACCGGCACCGCCGTCTTGAGCAGTTCCTTCACTGCTTCGACATGGCCGTGATGCGCGGCCGGGATCAGCGCCGTGCCGCCATAGCGGTTGGTGCTCTTGACGTCGGCGCCGGAGCGCAGCGTCAGTTTCAGGATATCGAGGTAGCCCTCGGCTCCCGCCAGCAGGAAGGCGCTGTTCTCCTGGTTGTCCTTGGCGTTGACGTCCGACCCGGCGGCCATCAGCAGCAGCGCGACCGGAACGTGATTGCCGTACGTGGCGGCGAGCAGCGCGGTGCGGCCCTGCGCGTCGCGCGCCTTGACGCCGCCGCCCGCCCGCATGGCCCTGGCGACGCCGTCGAGCTCGCCTTTGGCCGCGGCCGCGATCACCGCCAGGTCGTTCTCGTTCGCGGCCGGCGCCGGGCCCTGCGCGAGGGCCGCCCCGCCGGCCAGCCAGAGGTTCAGCAACACGCCGGCGGCGGCCGCCAGCACGCTCCGAATGCCGGGGATCCGGGCGGGCACCGCAACATCTGGTATCATCATGACCCTCATACCGTCCCATTTCGAAAGATTCAGGAGCATATTATGGCTGAACGTTCCCGCACCCGCCGCAACACGCTCGAGCGCCGCTGCCTCGGCAAGAACTGGAAACGCATGTTCGTCGGTTCGCCGAAGTCGATATTCAAGATCCTGGAAGCCATCAAGAAGATCTGAGGCTGCCGCGAATCGCCGCCAAGGCCGCCTCCGGGCGGCTTTTTTGCAAGGACACTGACCCATCATGGACAAGCTCCGCGTCGGCCTCACCCGCGACCTGCTCAATCCCGACGGCGAGCCGTCGTTCGGCCGCGCCGCGCTCGAATTGCTCGACCGCTGTCCGCAGCTCGCCTGGGAATGGATTCCCGAATCGCCAAAGGAGATCACCCCGGACATCGCCGCCCGCTACGACGCGATCCACCTGAACGGGCCGCGCGTGACCCGGGCCGGCATCGCGCGCGCCGATTGCCGGCTGAAGATCATCGGCCGGCACGGCGTCGGCTACGACTCGGTCGATGTTCCCGCTTGCACCGAGCGGGGCATCGTGGTCACCAACGCGCCGCTGGGCGTGCGCCGTCCCGTCGCGGTGATGGCGCTGACCTTCGTGATGGCGCTGTCGCAGAAGCTGATGTTCAAGCAAAAGCTGGCGCGCGAGCATCGCTGGAGCGAGCGGCAGCAGAACCTGGGCGATGGCCTGGTCGGGCGCACGCTGGGCGTCATCGGCGCGGGCAGCATCGGCAAGGAGACGCTGCGCCTCGCGCGGCCGTTCAATCTCAAGCTGCTGGCGGCCGACCCCTATGTCGATCCGCTGGAGATCGAACTGACCGGGGCGCCCGTCGTGCCGCTGGAACAGATGATGCGCGAATCGGACTACGTGGTCGTCGCCTGCCTGCTGAACGAGGAGACGCACCACCTGGTGAATGCGGTGAACCTCGCGCTGATGAAGCCGACCGCGTACCTGATCAATGTCGCGCGCGGCCCCATCGTCGATGAGCCCGCGCTGATCGACGCGCTGCGCGCAGGCCGGATAGCCGGCGCGGCGCTGGACGTGTTCGAGCAGGAACCGCCGGCGCCGGACAATCCGTTGCTCACGATGGAGAACGTCATCGTCACGCCGCACTCGCTGTGCTGGACCGATCAGTGCTTCGCCGGCCTGGGCGGCAGCGCGATCCAGTCCATCGTCGACCTGGCCGAGCGGCGCGTGCCCAAGTACGTGGTCGACCGGCGCGTGCTCGACCATCCGGCGGTCCGGGAGTGGTTCGGCGCCTGAGCGGCAGAGGCGGTACTAACTCCCTCACCCTCGGTCCCTCTCCCCGAGAGAGAGGGAAGCAGGTCTACAGGTTCCCCACGAAGAGCTTCTTCATCAGCCAGTCCTTGAGGCCGTGGATCTGGTCGAAGTGCATCCGCTCCAGGTATTTCTCCGGCGGATTCTTGTCCTCGACCAAGCTGTTGAACAGCACTTCCATGAATTCGATCGGGTGCTCGGTCGAGTGCTTGAGCTTCTGCAGCGAGCGGACGATGGCGAGCTCGTCCTCGGTGAAATCCGTGCCGAACGGGTAGTCGGGCAGCAGCCCCTTTTCGCGCCACGGGCGCAGTCTCGCCTCGAGCACCTCGGGCAGATTGTGCCGCTGCGCTTCCGGAATCACGTAGTCGGCCGCGAGCTTGCGGTTTTCCACCGCGGCGACGAGCAGCTCCCCCTGGAAACGGGAGTCGGCGATCGCCAGCAGGCGCTTGATCACCTCGGCGTCGCTCTGAGCGCGCAGGTCCGCGATCCCGTACTCGGTGATGACGATGTCCCGCAAGTGCCGCGGTATCGTCGTGTGCGCGTAATTCCACACGATGTTGGATTCGGTCTTGTCGTGCCGGGTGCGGGTCGCGCGCAGCATCAGCACGACGCGCGCGCCGGCCAACTCGTGGCCCATGGCGACGAAGTTGTACTGGCCGCCGACGCCGCTGACCAGCTGGCCTGAGGCCAGGCTGTCCGACACCGCGGCGCCCAGCAGCGTCACCATCATTGTCGTGTTCATGAACCGCGCGTCGCGGCGCTGCAGCCGGGCGATTTCCTCCTGGCCGTAGAGCTGGTTGATGAAGCCGATCCGGGTCATGTTGATCTTGGCCAGGCGCTCGCGCGGCATCGTGCGCAGGCGCTCGTAAAAACTGCGCGGCCCGACGAAGAAGCCGCCATGCATGATGAAGCCGCCCGTCAGCTTCTCGCCGAGGCAGTGCTGCGCGATCGCCTCGAATGTCGCGGCGTCGTCCAGATCGGTCGCAAAGCGCAACCCGCCCAGGACCAGCTGGCCGTCCTCCCATTCGACGCCGGGCTTGAAGATGCCGAAGCGCTTGAGCATCGCGACTTCGGCGGCGGTCAGTTTGCCGCTGATCAGCTGTGCCTCGCGCAGCGCCGTCAGCGTGCCGGCGTCGACGTGCATGCCGATCTTGCCCGCGTTCACCAGGCGCTGCAGCCCCGCATGCGGGAAGACCTCGCGGCGGATGATGCCGGCTTCGATGAGCTGCAGGAAGCCGTTGACGAACATCTCGCTGCAGCCGTACAGGCCCTGCCCGAACGGCGCGAGCTCTGTCAGCTTCGAGGGCACGGCCGGCAGCAGGCCGCCCATGATCAGGCGATAGTCGTTGTTGCTCCGGTCGCGCAGGATCAGCGCCTGCGCGATCGCGTCGCCCAGCGACCCGATGCCGATCTGCAGCGTGCCGCCGTCCTTCACCACCGAACTCGCGTAGAGGCCCAGCGCGTAGTCGGCGAGCGTCACCTTCATGTTCGGCGGCGCGAACACGTCGTGCGTGCCCGCGGGATCGTCGACGATGAAGTCGAACACCTCGGGCCCCACCTCGGCGCCGTTGGGCATGAACGGCATCTTGCGGTTGATCACGCCGATCACCATGATGTGCCCTTCGGGCTGGGTGTTGGCCAGGTCGATCAGGTCCAGCATCACGTCCGGGTTGGAGGAAAGCGAGAGCCGCATCGAGTCGCCGCTGCCTTCGCAGGCCACCGCCTGCGCGAGCACGTTGATGCCGTTGAGCAGCATGTCGCGCGCGACGTGGGTGTAGTTGCTGTACACGTAGTGCTGCTGCGCGCCGCCGTTGTTCAGGTATTCGCCGGTGCGCATGAAGAACTCGTAGACTTCGATGTTCGGCGGCACGGTGCCGGCACGCACGTCGGCGACGTAGTCGAGGTCCGGATAGTCGCCGAACACGCGCTCGACGAACGGGCCCAGGAACCGTTCTTCCAGGTCGCTCTTGCCCTTCGGCTTGGACAGGGAGAGCGCGGTGAACAGCTTCAGGTGCAGCGCCGGGTTCTCCTTCACCCGCCGGTACAGCGCGTTCACAAAGGGGTTCGGCTTGCCTACGCCGAGCGGAATCCCGAGCACGATCCGATTGCCGACGGTGCTGATCACCGAGTCGATGCAGGACTCGATGGAATTGAATCTCATAGGCGTGGTCATTGCATTCTCCCATTCTCGAGACGTACGTTCCGTGAACCCACGGATCGAGGATAGCGCCGCGGGGGAGAGGGCGTTTGACGTGCATCAACGCGTTGCCATCAGTGCGGCGCGCGACTGCCGCTCGCCTTGCCCGGGGCCGCGGCGATCAAGCTCCGCGGCCCCGGCCGCCGCGCCCGCCGCCCCTCACCCCAGAAACGTGTACGCCACCTTCACGAAAGCCTCCTGCACCCGGCGGTCGACACCGCCGTCCGTGTCGCGGTCGCGCGCCGTCGAGGCGCCGACGTAGACGCTCATCTGCAATCCCGCGCGAAATGCATAAACCAACGAGAACACGCGGCTCCTGGTCTTCGCGCTGACCGCCGTGTCGGCGTACAGCGCGGGATTGCGGCTGGTGGAGCCGTCCTGCGCGATGATGCGCACATTGTTGCGCGCGTCGATGTGGAACACGCCGGTGGCCTGCAGCGTGCGTTCGGTGAGCACGCGCCGGCGTCCCGCCGGCGTGCTCGCGGCGATCCATTGCCAGTTGCTGCGCAGATCGAGCTCCGTGCGCTCGAAAAAGCGCATCCGCGTGGTCCCGGTGATCGCCGTGCCGCGCCCGACGCGGTCGTTGGCGACATCGACGCGCTCCCCGGTGTCGACGTCCCACGCCAGGTAGGAGAGCCAGGGGAAGGGCGTCGACTCGATGTGCAGGTGGACGTAACGGACCGGGTGCAGCGCGCCGCGTTCGGTGACCCGCACTTCCTCGTAGCGCGGCTCGACGGTCAGCCAGGTGTTGCGCGCCGTGTTGCCGAAGGCGCCCAGGCGCAGCGCATTGAGCAGCGTGGCGCCCGCGGGCGTGCGCTTGTGCTCGGCATTGACGAAGACCGCGGCCTCGGACCAGCTGCCGAAGTCCTGCCACTTGCGGGCGACGTTGGCGCTGGCGCGGTGGTAGTCGTTCTGCGCGATAAAGCCCTGGTCGGCACGAAAATTGGCGCTCAGCGCTTCGCCGCCGACGTTTACCTCCCAGGCCGGCCCGAGGTGCGCGTATTCGACGCTGGCCGCGCTGCCCGAGACGGCCCCGGGCCGCCAGTCCCGGTCGCGCGTGTAGCTGCCCAGCGCCTGCGCGCGCAGCCGCGAGTCGTTGTCCAGCCGGACGACGGTGTCGCCGCCGGCGACGATGTTGGTGCGGCCCTGGTCGTCGCGCCGCCAGGTGGCCACCTCGCCCAGCGTGAACCCGTCGTAGTGCTGCCGGCCGCGCGCCAGCAGCGTATCCGCGCCGCGCTGTTCGGCGAAACTCGTCGCGTATGCGCCCGGCAGCAGCGTGAACCCTCCGCCCTCGTCGTGCGCCGCCAGCAGCGTGAAGTCGCGCTGCGCCGCGCGCCGGGTGATGCGCGTGCCCCACTTGGGGTCGGTGAAGCTGCGCGTGTACACGGCGCGCAGCGGCATGTCGAACAAGTCCGCGCCTTCGAGGAAGAACGGGCGCTTCTCCGGGAAGAACAACGCGAACTGCGTGTTTGCCGCGAGCTGCGGCGCGTCGATCTCGATCTGCGAAAAGTCGGGATTGAACGTGGCGTCGATGATCGTGTCGCCGGTGATCCGCCACTTGGCGTCGACGCCGGCACGGATGCGGCGGTCGGTAGCGGACGGCGCACCCGCGTCGCGGTCCTTCTGGCGCGAGAACGTGGCTTGCGGGGTGACCGACCACCCGGTCGCGTGGGGCATGTCCGGGGGCAAGGTGATCGCCTGCGCGATGCACAGCATGCAGCTCCAGTCGCGCGGCAGCGGCACGTTGGCCACGCGGTAGCGCGTGTCGCGGGTCCAGCTGTTGAAGAAGATGAAGGTCCATTCCTTCGGCGGCGGATCCGGCATGCGCAAGCTGGTCAGCGGGATGCGCATCTCGGCGCTCCAGCCGCGGCCGGTCGCATCGTCGAAGCGCGCGGCGGCGCCCTCGTACTCGAAGTCCGGCGAAAAGTCCTCGGAGCCGATCTGGTCGTTCCACGAGCCGTCGGAGAGCACGCCGCGCGCATTGATCCGGAAGAACTGGCCGAAGGTCCGGGTGCCTACCGAATCCAGGTACAGCGCGAAGAAGTCCTGGTCGCCCAGCACGCCGTCGCGGCGCACCAGCGGCGCGCGGATGGCATCCGGATCGTCGTCGTACGATTTCATCCCCACGTGCAGGTCGTGCCCGCTCACCAGCATCCGCAGTTCGGTGCGGTGCCGCGACGTGGACCTGGCCAGCGGCAGGTTTTCGCTGAAGTGATCGATGACCGGGGCGGCGCGCCACGCGTCCTCGTCGAGCTTGCCGTCGACGCGGATGGCGCGCGCCGGCGCGTGGCCCAGCTGGTACGCAGCGGTCGTGGCGGCGGGCGCAACCGGCGCGCTGTTCGTCTGCGCCCAGGCCCCGTGCGCGGCCGCCCACAGGACCAGCACGAACGCGCCCGGCGCGCGGGCGCGGCGCAATACAATGGATTGCATGGATCCATCCTCCCTGTTCTACTTTGCCGCGAGCGGCCGCGACCTCGGCGTGCGTTCCGGGCCGGCGCGGCCGGCGCGCGAAAGCCGCGCAGTGTAGCCCAACTTGGTGGGTGTCGTCCCGGCGCGCGCGGCCACACGGGCCGCGCGATCCGCCAGGCGGTGAATTCTCCGGCCATTCGTCCCGCACGAGCCTCCGGCGCCTCCCCGCACGGGACGGACTCCACGGCGCTTGCGGCGGCGTCCGGACTTGCTATAATCCGGCTCCCCTGAGGAGCGTTGCGACCCGCATGTCCATGCGGGCCAGGCTCAGGGTGTCAGGTTCAACGGCGCTCGCTTTCACGTAACCGGGGTAGTGCAGGGTGCGTGATGCGGGCGGCGAATCCCCGAACTCTTCTCGCCGGCCCCATCCGCGCCCGTCGCCCCATCTTGCACGCAGTTTGCAACTTGTCAGCGAGGAGACGCACATGAACGCCGTAACCGAACGCTTCACCGATTTCAAGGTCGCCGACCTGGCGCTGGCCGCCTGGGGCCGAAAGGAAATCGCCATCGCCGAAACCGAGATGCCGGGGCTGATGGCCATCCGCGCCGAGTTCGCGCAAAGCCAGCCGCTCAAGGACGCGCGGATCACCGGGTCGCTGCATATGACCATCCAGACCGCGGTGCTGATCGAGACGCTGCAGGCGCTGGGCGCGCAGGTGCGCTGGGCTTCCTGCAACATCTTCTCGACCCAGGATCACGCGGCGGCGGCGATTGCCGCGACGGGCACGCCGGTCTATGCCTACAAGGGCGAGTCGCTGGCCGAGTACTGGGACTACACGCACCGCATCTTCGAATGGCCGGATCATGGCTACACCAACATGATCCTCGACGACGGCGGCGATGCGACATTGCTGCTGCACCTGGGCACGCGCGCCGAGCAGGACCCGTCGGTGATCGCGAAACCGGGCAGCGAAGAGGAAACCGAGCTGTTCGCCGCGATCAAGGCCAAGCTGGCGGCGGACCCCAAATGGTATTCGACGCGGATCGGGCACATCAAGGGCGTCACCGAGGAAACCACGACCGGCGTCAAGCGGCTGTACCAGATGTCCGCGCGCGGCGACCTGCGGTTCCCGGCGATCAACGTCAACGATTCGGTCACCAAGTCCAAGTTCGACAACCTGTACGGCTGCCGCGAATCGCTGGTCGACGGCATCAAGCGCGCGACCGACGTGATGATCGCGGGCAAGGTCGCGGTCGTCGCCGGCTATGGCGACGTGGGCAAGGGCTCGGCGCAGGCATTGCGCGCGCTGTCGGCGCAGGTCTGGATCACCGAGATCGATCCCATCTGCGCGCTGCAGGCCGCGATGGAGGGCTATCGCGTTGTGACCATGGAGTACGCCGCCGACAAGGCCGACATCTTCGTCTCGGCGACCGGCAACTACCAGGTCATCAACCACGAGCACATGAAGCGGATGAAGGACCAGGCGATCGTATGCAACATCGGCCACTTCGACAACGAGATCGACGTCGCCAGCCTGAAGCAGTATCAATGGGACAACATCAAGCCCCAGGTCGACCACATCCTCTTCCCGCCGATGGACGGCAGGCCGGCCAAGCGCATCATCCTGCTGGCCGAAGGCAGGCTGGTCAACCTCGGCTGCGGCACCGGGCATCCGAGCTACGTGATGAGCTCGTCGTTCGCCAACCAGACCATCGCGCAGATCGAGCTCTGGACCCATGTCGATTTCTACGAAAAGGGCAAGGTCTACGTGCTGCCCAAGCACCTCGACGAAAAGGTCGCGCGGCTGCAGCTGACCAAGCTGGGGGCGATGCTCACCGAACTGACCGACGAGCAGGCGCAGTACATCGGCGTCGCGAAGGAAGGCCCGTACAAGGCCGACCAGTACCGGTATTGACGGAAGGCGCGCAGCGACACCCATCGTCGCTTTCGAAGAAATGCCATCCGATGTTCGTACGATGGCATTCCGAGGCGTGTATTGCGTTTCCGTGCGGATCGACAAGATGGGTATCGCTGCGCTCCACCCATCCTACGAATCCGGCGCGGGGCCGCGGGCGTAACGGAAGACAGCAGGTTCACTGAACAGGAGCAAGCATGCGCATCGCAGTGATCGGCGCCGGCGGGGTCGGCGGATATTTCGGGGCGCGCCTGGCGGTGGCCGGCAACGACGTGCAGTTCCTGGCGCGCGGCCGGCACCTGGCCGCGATGCGCGCAGGAGGGCTGCGCATCGAGAGCGACAATGGCGCGCTCCATTTGCCGCAGCCCGATGCGACCGACGATCCGTCGCAACTCAGGATCGCGGATGTGGTGCTGGTCACCGTGAAATTGTGGGACCTGGCGCAGACCGGGCGCGATATCGGGTCGGGCGTCGGGCCGGAAACGGTCGTCATCCCGTTCCAGAACGGGGTCGAGGCGGTCGACGTGCTCGGCGAGTCGATCCCGCGCGAGCGCATTGCGGGGGGCGTCGCTTACATCTCGGCGACCATCCGCGAACCGGGCGTGATCGCAACCATCGGCTCGATGGCCAAGTTGCGCTTCGGTCCGCTGCAGGAGGCGCAGCGCCCGGTCCTCGATGCCTTCAGCATCGCGTGCAAGGCCACGGGCATGGACGCCGAGATAACGCTCGATATCCGGCGCGCGCTGTGGGAGAAGTTCGTGTTCCTCAACGCGCTGTCCGGCGTGACCGCGGTCTCGCGCCAGCCGGTCGGCGTCGTGCGGGCTGATCCGGACCTGCGGGCGACGATGGAGGCGTCGATGCAGGAGACGCTGCGCCTGGCGCATGCGCATGGCGTCGCGCTGCCCGAGGGTCTGGTCGCCGCGCAGATGGAGTTCCTCGATTCGTTGTCCCCGGCGATGCGCTCGTCGATGCAGAACGACCTCGGCGCCGGCAACCGGCTCGAGGCGCCCTGGCTCTGCGGCGCCGTGGCACGGATGTACGCCGCCCGCGGCTCGGTCGCGCCGGTGAACCGGACGCTGTACGCGGCGCTCAAGCCCTATATCGGCGGCAAGGCAGGCCAGGAATGATCGCGGAGCGGCTGTTCAGCATCGAGTTCTTCCCGCCGAACACGCAGGAGGGCGCGGAAAAGCTGCGCGTGGTCCGCGGTCAGCTCGCGCCGCTCGGCCCCGCGTATTTTTCGGTCACCCATGGCGCGGGCGGCTCGACGCGCGACAAGACGGTCGCGACCGTGCTGGAAATCCAGCGCGAGGGCCTCTCGGCGGCCCCGCATCTTTCTTGCATAGGCTCGACGCGTGAGTCGATCCGGGAGCTGCTCAAGGTGTACAGCGAGGCGGGCATAGTCCGCCTGGTCGCGCTGCGCGGCGACCTGCCTTCCGGAATGGGCGATCCCGGCGAGTTCCGCTACGCCAACGAACTGGTCGAATTCATCCGCAAGGAAACGGGCGACCGGTTCCACATCGAAGTGGCGTGCTATCCGGAGTATCACCCGCAGTCGAGGTCGCCGGAGGCGGATTTCCAGGCGTTCGCGCGCAAGGTCGGCGCCGGCGCGAACGCGGCGATCACCCAGTTCTTCTACAACCCCGATGCGTATTTCGCGTTCGTCGACGCGGTGCGCGCGGCCGGGATCGGCGTGCCCATCGTGCCGGGCATCATGCCCTTCCACAATTTTTCCAAGATCCTGCGCTTCGCCGAGGGCTGCGGCGCCGAAGTGCCGCGCTGGGTGCGCATCAGGATGGAAAAGTATTACGACGATGCCGCGTCGATACGCGCATTCGGCCTCGACGTGGTCACCGGGCTGTGCGAGCGGTTGCTTGCCGGCGGCGCGCCCGGATTGCACTTCTACACCCTCAACCAGGCCGGCCTGACGACCGAGATCTGGCGGCGCCTCAACATCGAATAGCAGGCAAGGAACGCCGAGTCCCGCTTTGTTCCCGTCTCCCCCGGGGCGAAGGGGCAGGGACGAGGGAAGCCGAACTGGCCGGTGATTCCCGGACCCGCTCCGCCCGGCGGAATCCGGGCTTCCCGCACCGTCGACTGCGAGCGGGGCTGTTAGAATCGGGGGACTCGTTTTCTTTCTGTCCCCATGCGCGATGCCAACCTTTACCGGTTGATGAGACGCCGGTTCCCGGCCGACCTCGATCAACCCTGCCTGCTGCTGCCCGGCGGGGCCACCGTAACCTACAGGACGCTCGATGCGCGCTCGGCACAGATCGCGCACGCGCTGGTGTCGGCCGGCTGCGTGGCCGGCGACCGCGTCGCCGCGCAAGTGGAAAAGTCCGCGACCGCGGTCTGCCTGTACCTCGCGTGCCTGCGCGCCGGCCTGGTCTACCTGCCCCTGAACACCGGTTACCAGCAACGCGAGCTGTCCTACTTCCTGCTCGACGCCAAGCCGCGCGTGATCGTCTGTTCGCCGGATGCGATGGGCTCGATGTCCGCGATCGCCACGCCGCGGATGCGCATTTTCACGCTCGACGACCGCGACCAGGGCTCGCTGATCAACGAAATCCGGACCTGCTTCGAGGATTTCAAGCCGGTGCCGTTGCAGGAAGGTGATCTCGCCGCCATCCTCTATACGTCGGGGACGACGGGCCGCTCCAAGGGCGCGATGCTCTCGCACGGCAATCTCGCCGCGAACGCGCTCACGCTGGGCGAGTACTGGGCGTTCTCCGCGGCCGATGTGCTTTACCACGCGCTGCCGATCTATCATGTGCACGGCCTGTTCGTCGCGATCCACTGCGTGCTGCTTTCCGGAAGCAGGATGTGGTTCTGCCCCAGATTCGACGTGAAAGAGGCGCTGGAACTGCTGCCGCGATCGAGCGTCATGATGGGCGTGCCGACGTTTTACACGCGGCTGCTGGCGAACCCGGAGTTTGGGCGCAAGCACTGCGCGACGGTGCGCGTCTTCATTTCCGGCTCCGCCCCGCTGCTGCCCGAGACCTTCGCGTCGTTCGAGGAACGCACCGGCGTGCGCATACTCGAGCGCTACGGGATGACCGAGACCGGCATGAATACCTCCAACCCGCTGTTCGGCGAGCGGATCGGCGGCACCGTCGGGCCGCCGTTGCCGGGCGTGAGCGTGCGCGTCACCGGCGCCGACGGCAAGAGCGTGCCGGCAGGCGACATCGGCGGCATCGAGGTCAAGGGTCCCAACGTGTTCCGCGGCTACTGGGGCATGCCGGAGAAGACCGCCGAAGATTTCACCGCCGACGGTTTCTTCCGCACCGGCGACATGGGCCGGCTGCCTGCGAACGGCTACCTGCAGATCGTCGGCCGCGCCAAGGACCTGATCATCACCGGCGGCCTGAACGTCTACCCGAAGGAGATCGAGGAATTGATCGACTCGCTGCCGGGCGTCCTCGAGTCGGCCGTCATCGGCATCCCGCATCCCGATTTCGGCGAGGCGGTCACCGCGGTGGTCGTCGCGCAGCCGAACGCCCGGCTCACGTCGAACAAGATCATCGCCGCGCTCAAACCCCAGCTCGCCGGATTCAAGATGCCCAAGTACGTGTACATGGTCGCCGACCTGCCGCGCAACACCATGGGCAAGGTGCAGAAGAACATCCTGCGGCAGCAGTACGAAAAGTAATTCCTGCCGGGCGCGTCCGGGCGGATTCTGCGTGGGCTGCGGCGGCGCCCTCCGGCGTCCCGTACGTGGCGGCGCCGTGCCTACATTTGCCTGAACCGGTGCAGATACCCCCGGCTGACGTCGATCCGCCCGGGGTGGTCTTTCAGGCGCAACTCGCCGGAATCCCGGTTCGTGCGTTCCATCGACGCGATTTCGCGCACGTTGACGAGCGTGGACCGATGGACCTGCCAGAAGCGCGCCGGGTCCAGCGACGCCGCGAGTTCCTTGATCGTGGTGCGGATCCACGCTTCGCCCGTCCGGGTCACGACCCGCGTGTACTTGTCGCCGGCCTGGAAGAACAGCACATCCTCGATCGCGATCAGCCGCACCGTGTCGCCGACGCCGGCCCGGACCCACGACAGGTATGCGCTGGCTTGCGGCTGCAGGCGTCCGGCCAGTTGCGAGAGCAGCGTGGACAGGTCCGCCGGCGGCTGCGCGACCGCCGCGCGCAGCCGCGCGATGGTGGCGCGCAACCGGTCTTCGGCAATGGGCTTGAGCAGGTAATCGACCGCGCCGCGCTCGAACGCGTCGATCGCGTACTCGTCGTAGGCGGTCACGAACACGACGCGCGATTCGCCGCCAATCAGGCGCGCGGCCTCGATGCCGTTCATCACCGGCATCCGGATGTCGAGAAAACAGATGTCGGGATGATGGTCGGCGGCCGCGTCGACCGCGGCGCGGCCGCTGCTCACGACGGCGCGGATCTCGAGTTCCGGCCAGAGCTGCGCGAGCTTGCGCCGCAACTGGTCGGCAAGCAGCGGCTCGTCGTCGGCGATCAGGGCGGTGGGCATGGTGGCGGAATGTTACCGCAGCGCGCGGCGGAACGGCCCGATCGCGCGGTGTGCCGGCGTCCCGACTCTCAGCCCCCGCCGGCAACGACGTGGGCGATGATGCGGCCCGCCACGTGGTCTGCGTCCTCACCGACGCCGCCGAGCAGCGCGGAGCCCATCCGGTACTGGTAACGCAGTCCGAGAAACGCGAGGCCGGGCAGGCCATCGGCCACGCCGCGGCGATGAATTGGATACCCGTCGAGGCCGAGCACCGGCAGTTCGATCCAGCCGAAGTCCGGCCGGAAGCCGGTACACCAGACGATCGCCCTGACATCGCGCAGCTTGCGCCCGTCCGCGAGTACCGGTCGGCCGCCTTCGACAGCGACTGTCGCCGCGACACGTTCCAGGCCCGGCGCGCCGAGTGCGCCGGGGGGGATGCCAATGAGCGGATCGCCGCGGAACAGGCGCCCGCGCATCAGGCGGCGGCCGATGCGGCTGTCCACCGCAGGCCGCATCATGGTCGGCCAGAGCCAGTCGTAGATGTCGCGGCCGAGCAGGCGCCGGGGTAGCGCGCCGGTGTCGCGGCCGGACAGCCGGACGCTCCGGCCGGATGCCGCGAGTTCCAGCGCGATCTGCGCTCCCGAATTGCCGGCCCCCACAACCAGCACTTCGCCCTCCGGGATCTGGGATGGCCGCCGATACTGACTCGAATGAAGCTGGACGATCTCCGGGGTGAGCGCCGACGCGAACGCCGGCGTGTAAGGCCGCTGGTTCGCGCCGGTCGCGACAATCACCGACGTGGCCGTCAGCGTTTCCCGGCCCGCGGTCTCCACGGCGAATCCCCCGGCGAGGCGATGCAGTCGCGTCACCGCGGTCCCGAGCCGGACCGGCAACGCGAAGTTCCGGGCATAGTCGCTCAGGTAGGCGGCGACTGCGTCCTTGTCGGGCAGGGCGTAACGCTCGCCGGGAAACGGCAGGCCGGGCAGCGCGTTGTAACGCGCCGGGGTGAACAGGCGCAGGGAGTCCCAGCGCTGCTGCCAGGACGCGCCGATCGCGTCGCCGGCATCGAGCAGGCCGAAGCGGAGCCCCGCGCGCGCGAGGAAGTAGCCGGCGGCGAGTCCTGCCTGTCCGGCGCCGATCACGAGCGTGTCGAAGTCGGCGCGCGCATCGGGCGTCGCCGCGCGTCGGTTCCCGGCAACCGGGCGGACGCGGGCTCGTGCTGGATGGTTCATGAATCTCTCCTGGTTCTACTCATGGGAGGAAGGCGGGGCCAGATATCCGGCCGGCCCGGTGACGCCGCCGCTCAGCGTGCGCAGGAATGCTTCGAGTTGGCGCAGTTCCTCCGCGGCTAGCCCCAGCGGCTTGAGTTCCGTTCGCCCGGCCGGGGCCGCGGGGCCGCGGTTGTAGTGGCGCAGCACGTCGGCAAGCGTGGCGATCTGGCCCGCATGCATGTACGGTGCGCGCTCCGCGACATTGCGCAGAGAAGGCACCTTGAAGGCCCGCTCCAGCGCAGCGGATGCGGTCGCCAGGAATTCGAGCTCCGCGCATTCCCCGGGCCGCGCGTCGCTCCAGCGGCTGCGGCAATTGAACTCGTCGGACTGCACCGCGGCCACCGCGGGCCTGCGGCCGCGATCGTCGGGAAGCCCGGCGCGCGCGGGGATCCCGGTGTTGTGGAACTCGTTGTTGGTGAGCAGCGGCCCGTTGTGGCATTGGGTGCAGTTCGCCTTGCCGACGAACAAGGCGAGGCCGGCAAGCTCGTCGGCTTGCAGCACGTCGGCCGGCGCTTTCCCGTCTCGCTTCCAGGCGGCGACGAAGCGGTCGAAGCGCGAGGCGCCATACCCGATGCGCCGCTCGTAGGCGGCGATCGCCTTGCCGACGTTCACAAACACCGCCGTGACCGCGTCGCGATCGACCCGGGACATGCCGTTCCAGGCGGCGCGCGCCCGCGCGTCGCCGAGCGGTCCCGCGCTCGCCGGGACTTCGCGCATGTCGGGCAGCGCGCCGAACAGCCGCTCGTAGTCCTGCCGGTAATGCCTTGCGATCACGTGGGCGTACTGGGCCCGCGTCCCGCCGTGCTCGACGGCGCTCTCGAGAGGGCCGAGGGCCTGGGCCCACAGGCTGTCCTTGCGCCCGTCCCAGAAGAGGAACGGGCTGTGCGCCGTCGCGGCGATGGGCATGGTGCGGCGATCGGTCGTGCCGGCGCCCCTGGCCAGCGGCGCGCCGTCCTGGAACTCGCGCCGGGGATCGTGGCAGGTGGCACAGGAGACCTGGCCGTTGGCGCTCAGGCGCGCGTCGAAGAACAGCCGGTGGCCGAAGTCCGCCACTGCCGGCTCGTCGGCCCGCACGTTGCCGGCATCGCGCGGCAGAGGCGGCAGCGAGTCCAGCGCCAACGCAGTCACGTCCTCGAGCTTGAGGCGCTCCGCCGGGCCGCGGCCCGACGCCCCTGCGGAGCCGATGACGAGCAGCGACGCGAGCGTGGCGGCGCCCAGGCGCAGCCGGATGGGAAGTGTCATGGCCGGCCTCACAGACTGAGGTTGAAGGTGACGCTGTCCGCGCCGGCCGGCGATTCGATCGCGAGCGTCAGTTGCCACCAGCCGCCCATGCTGAAGCGCACGCCTTCGATCTCGTAGACTCCGTCGGCCAGCGCGCGCGTGACGCGCGGTTGCGTCGGCAGCCCGTGCCCATGCTCCGGCATGCCCCCGGAGACCGCGATGGCGACGCCCGCCACCGGCCGGCCGCTCGCGTCCGCGATCCGCACCGGCACCGTTTCGAGCTGGCGCAGCCGCAGCGGCTGCCGCGGCAGCAGCGTCGCCGTGTAGAGCTGGGCGGCCGACGGGCGGGGCCCGAGGCCGAACTCGGCAGCGGCCGGGCGCTCCGCGCCGCCCGCAATCAGGTGAAGGTGGCCGCACGCGGACGCGCCGAGGGTCACGGCGACGACTGCTGCGGAAAGGGCGATTCGCCGCCATGCGGGTTTTTTGTTACGCTGGGTATTGAAGGACATTTTGGTCTCCGGTGGTCTGCGCGCCGGAATCGGCGCGCCACGGAGAGAACGATACGGAACATGAGGCGCCGGGTATTGAACGTGCCGGGCCGGTTTCTTGGACGAAGGCCATGAAGGACTTGAACAAACCTGCTATGCGCTCTGCTGCGGCCAGGACAGGCAACTGGTCACCGCGCTGGTATCTGTGGGACGGCGGATTCCTTGCGGTGGGCCAGGCAGGAGGAGAGGTGCCGCCCCATTCGCATCACGCCATCCAGATCTTCGTGGCGATCCACGGCATGGCCGGCATCCGCGCCACCGCGGGCCAGTGGCGCGAGGCACGCGGCATCATCGTGCGGCCCGACGTCGAGCACTCGTTCAACGGCCAGGGCGCGACCGGGGCCATGCTGTTCGTCGACCCGGAATCGAGCGAAGGCGCCTGGCTGCGCACGGCGCTCGTCGAAGACATCACGCTCGTCCCGGATTCGCGGCTGGAAACCTGCGTCCGGGAACTCCGGACCTTCCTGGAGCGTCCGCTCGAGAGCCTGGCGATCGGGGACCTGGTGCGCCATTGCGTGCTCGCCCTCTGCGCCGGCGCGCCGCCGACGCGGCGGCTGGACGAGCGTGTCTCCACCGTGCTCGGGGCGATCCGGGATTCGGACGACCTCAGGATGTCACTCGACGCCGCCGCGGCCCGCGTGCACCTGTCCCCGGGCCGCTTCGCGCATCTGTTCAAGGAGCAGACTGGCCTGCCCTTCCGGCGCTACATGCTCTGGCGCAAGCTGACCCGGGCCATGCTCGCGATCGGCCGCGAACGCACCATCGCCGCCGCGGCGGCCGATTCCGATTTTGCCGACGCCGCGCACCTGACCCGGACCTTCTACCAGATGTTCGGCTTGCCACCCTCGGTCCTGATGCGCGGAGAGTTCTTCCAGACTGCCTCGCCGTTCAGCACGCGGGTTTGATCGGGCAGCGATCTCCGCTTCGGCATCTGCACGCCGAAGCGTTGCCGCGGGCAAGGAGTGCCGCTACTCGCCGCCCGCCGGCAGTTCGATTCGCGCGATGACGCCCTGCGGCCGCAGTTCTTCCATGACCAGCCGCGCCCTGCTGCCGTAAAGGGCAAGCAGCCGCTCCCGGATGTTCGACAGCCCGGTCCCGCCCTTCGCTGCAGGATCGAGCGCGGCGCCGGTGTTCGCGACCTGGATGTGCAGCTCGCCGCCGGCTTCGCGCGCGCCGATTTCAATCCGGCCGCCATTCTCGACCGGCTCCAGCCCATGCTTGATCGCATTCTCGACCAGGGAAATCAGCATCATCGGCGGCATCGGGCGATCGGCAAGCCCTGGCGGCAGATCGATCGTGAATTCGAGGCGCGGGCCCATGCGCACCTGCAACACTTCGAGATAGGCGCGCGCCAGCGCGAACTCGCGGCCGATGCTGGTGCTCGCTTCGCGCATCTGTGGCAGGGCGGCCCGCAGGTATGCGATCAGGCTGCCCAGCATCTGGCTGGCCCGCGGCGGGTCGACGTCGACCAAGTGCTGGACCGTCGCCAGCGTGTTGAACAGGAAATGCGGCTCGACCTGCGCCTGCATGGTCTTGAGCTGCGCCACCACCATCTGCTTTTCGATCTTCTGCCGCTCGGCCTCGGCCCGGTGCGCCTCCGCGGCGGCGCGTGCCTTCTGCTCGCGATACATGTAGACGAGCAGGATGACGCCGCCGAAGCCGATGCCCATGCTGATGGTGATGAGCACCGCCCACAAGGCGCCGTCGTGCTGCAGCATCGTGATCGGGTTGCGGCCCTTGATCATGCTCTTGATGATAGTGCCGATGACCGAGCCGAGAACGACCGCCAGCATCTGCCGGGCTTCCCTCGGGATCCAGCGGATGCGCAAGTTGCCGGCGATGGTCACCAGCAGCATGATCGACAGGCCCACGCACAGCGCGCTGGCCAGCAGATCCCAATACGTATTGATGAAGAACCCGACGGTCGCCGCCGCGACCAGCGCGGCCAAGGCCACCGTCCACGCGATGCGCCGCCAGGTCAGGCCTTCGAGGAGGCGAGGCAGCGTCATGTCCGCGCCTGCCCGAAGGCCGCGCCAGCTGCAGTGGGCGCGGCGCTCTCGACCAAACTATTCATGCGTCTCCGGCGCCGCGCTCACGCGACGCATCCCCAGGCCGCCGGCGCCGATCGATGGCGCCCGGAGCACGGGCAGGTCGAGCGGCGACGTGACAAACGCCTTGCGGGTCGCGCGGCGGATCTTGCCCCAGCGCTCCTTGTGCACGCCCTCGAACAGCATCGCGGCGAGGAACAGGACCAGCGGGACCAGAATGACTGCCGCAACCAGCAACGGAGCCAAACTTGTGATCAGTTCTGCGAACATGGGGCACCTCCTGCATCAGGACGGCGCCACGATAGCATCAGCGATTCGGGATGGTTGGGGGATGCGACAAGGCGCGGAAAACCGGGGGCGAGGCGCGCAATGGCCGCGCAAAACGCGCCGCCTACGATCGATGGGTATCGCTGCGGTCCACCCATCCTACGGCTGCGTCAGGCCTGGGCGGTGGGGCATTGCCCGGCATGACGCTCAGCGCAGGCGCAGCAGCAGCTTGCCCAGATGCCGGCCGCTCTCCATCATCGTGTGGGCCGCGACGACATCGTCAAATTCGAAGACGCGATGGATCACGACGCGCAACGCGCCGTTCGCGAACAGCGGCCACAAGTGCGCGCGCAGCCCGTCCGCGATGCGCGCCTTGTTCTGCGCCGGTTGCGCGCGCAGCGTCGAGCCGGTTATCGTCAGGCGGCGCATCATCACCGGCATCAGGTCGAGGTCGGCGAATTTGCTGCCCTGCTGGAACGCGATCTGGACCAGCCTGCCTTCCAGCCCCAGCAGCCCGAGATTCTTCCGGAAGTACTCGCCGCCCACCATGTCCAGGATCACGTCGACGCCGCGCGCCTCGACGATCCGGCGGGCCTCCTCGGCAAAGTCATGAGTGCGGTAGTTGATCACGTGATCGGCGCCGACCGAGCGCGCGAACGCTTCCTTTTCGGCGTTGCCCACCGTCGCGATCACCGTGGCGCCCCAGGCCTTCGCGACCTGGATCGCCGAGTAGCCGATGCCGCCGCTGCCGCCATGGATCAGCACGGTCTCGCCGCTGGCCAGGCGCGCGCGTTCGATCAGGTTGGTCCAGACGGTAAAGAAATTCTCGGGGATCGCCGCCGCGCGTTCCAGGTCGAAACCGCCGGGGAGGGGCAGGCAGTGCGCGGCCGGAGCGACGCAGTACTCCGCATATCCGCCGCCCGGGGTCAGCGCGCAGACGGCATCGCCGACCTTCCACTGCGTGACTTCGGCGCCCACCGCGGCGATGTTGCCGGATACCTCGAGCCCCAGCACCGGCGAGGCGCCTGGTGGGGGTGGGTACTTGCCCTTGCGCTGCACGATGTCCGGGCCGTTGACCCCCGCGTAGTGGACCGCGATCAGGACATCCTGCGCTCCCGCCACGGGGACCGGCCCCGCGACCACCTGCAGGACTTCCGGACCGCCGCCGGCGCCGTGCGCGACCACGCGCATCGTTGTGGGAAGGGAAGATGCCATGGCGTTCGATCAATCAGGCGGGACGGATCTGGAGTTTAGCGCAATCCGGGTGCGACAATTGTTCCGACGATCCACCCATCCTACGGAGGATCCATCCTGCGGACCGGGCCTCACCCGCCCAGGATTGTTCCGGCCGGAATCCCGGCCGCATCCGCCGCGACCTTCTTGGCATCACCCAGCTTGGCTTTGCCGACATGAATGCGGCCGCCTTGCGCGGTGATCACCAGCTTGCCGTCGGCGGCTGCTGTCACTTCGCCGATCTTGCCCTTGACCGCGCCGAACGTGCGCACGAGTTCCTTCCTGCTGTCGAAGAGTTGCAGCTTCACGCCGTTGCACGTGGTCCACGCGCCGGGCGCCGGGTCGCAGCCGCGGATCAGGTTGTGGATCACGTCGGCATGGTTGGCCCAGTTGATCTTCGCCTCGGCTTCGCGGAACCAGCCTTCGTACGATGCCTGGGTCTCATCCTGGACGAGTTCCTGGTGCTTGCCCGCGACCACCAGAGCGGCGGCTTCCTGCATCGCGGCGACGCCCATCCCGAACAGCCGGTCGAAGTAGACCGAGCCCAGCGTGTCGTTCTCGCCGACCGGCGTGCGCTTCTGCAGGATGATCGCGCCTTCGTCGAGGCCGTCGGTCGGCCGGAAGATGGTCAGCCCGGTCTCGGTTTCGCCGCGCGTGATCGGCCAGTTGATCGACGACGGGCCGCGATATTTCGGCAGCAGCGACGGGTGGAACTGGATCGTGCCGTGCTTCGGGATCGTCACGAACTCCTGCGGCGCGAACTGCAGCACAAAGGCCATGATCCCGATGTCGGCGTCCGCGGCCTGCATCGCGGCCACCGCTTCCGGCGCCCGCAGCGACTTGAACTGGTGGACTCGCAGCCCGGCTTCCTGCGCGGCAACGCGCAGCGTATCGGGCCGCGCGCCTTCCTTTTCCGGCGCGCAGAACACCGCGGCAACCGTGTCGCCGCGCTTGAGGAATGCCTCGAGCACGGCCTTGCCGAAGTCCTGCTGGCCTACGATGGCGATTTTCATTGCTGACGTCTCCTTCTTCGTTGGATGGGCGCAGGGGCCCCCTCCCCCCCCGCGGGGGCCCCCCGGCCCCGCCCCCGGGTATCGCTGCCCCACCTTGTCCTATTCTTGGGGGAGAGAAAAAGCCCCTGCGCTCTTCAGTTGACCGATCCTCGCCTCGTCGTATTCGAGCACATCCTTGAGCACTTCATCGGTATGCTCGCCCAGCAGCGGCGAGCGCTCGATTCTCGCGGGCGAGGCCGACATCTTGATCGGCATCCCGACATTGAACCACTTGCCGCGCTGCGGGTGGTCGAGTTCGACATACATGTCGCGGCCGCGGATGTGTTCGTCGGTGGCCAGGTCCTCGGTCGACATGATCGGCCCGCACGGGACGTCGAGCGGATTGAGGAGCGCCATGAACTCCCGCTTGGTGTAGTTCTCGGCAAACTT
The DNA here is from genome assembly GCA_016717855.1 of Betaproteobacteria bacterium. GTDB lineage: Bacteria > Pseudomonadota > Gammaproteobacteria > Burkholderiales > Casimicrobiaceae > PALSA-1005. The sequence goes on along the minus strand of JADKEV010000005.1, from coordinate 234,305 downwards.
GGTGAGCAGCGCCCAGAGCAGCGCCTGGTTTTTCCGGCGTTCGGCGATCGTGGACAGCCGCGGATCGTTGACCAGGTCGGGCATGTGGACGTCCGGGCCGATGCGCCGGGCGAGCCCGTCCCACACCGCTTCCTGGACCACGACGTAGAGCCAGTCGTTGGCGCCGTGCGGCTTGCAGTGGATCGCGTTGCCGAGCTGGCCGCCGCCCGAATCGTTGCCGGCGCGCGGCACGTCGCCCATGTCCTTGTAGGTCGGCACCGAATACTCGGAGAGTGCCTGGCGGGTGAGCCGTTGATGGTCGCGAAACTTGACCCGGCAGAGATTCATCACGCCGTCCATCATCGCCACTTCGACGTACTGGCCTTCCCCGTCGCGCCGCGCCTGATGCAGCGCGGCCAGCAGCCCGATCGCCAGGTGCAGCCCCGTGCCGGAGTCGCCGATCTGCGCGCCGGTGACGAACGGCGGTCCGTCGGGGAGGCCGGTCGTGCTCATCGCGCCGCCCATCGCCTGCGCGACGTTTTCGTAGGCCTTGAATTCGGCGTACGGGCCGGTGGAGCCGAAGCCCTTGATCGAGCCCATCACGATGCGCGGATTGATCTCGTGGATCTTGTCCCAGGTGAAGCCGAAGCGGTCGAGCACGCCGGGACCGAAGTTCTCCATGATGATGTCGCAGCGCTTGATCAAGTCGACGAACACCGCCTTGCCCTCGGGCGACTTCATGTTCACGGTGATCGAACGCTTGTTGCAGTTCAGCATCGTGAAGTACAGGCTGTCGGCCCCCGGAACATCGCGCAACTGGCCGCGGGTCGCGTCGCCTTGCGGATTCTCGAACTTGATCACGTCGGCGCCCATCCACGCCAGCAGCTGCGAGCAGGTCGGACCTGCCTGCACGTGGGTCATGTCGAGTATGCGTACGTCCTTGAGTGCTTCCATTTACCAATCTCCAAGGTGCGGGCCCACCTCCGGCCTATTTCTTCTTCGCGCTTTGCGGATTCAGGCTCGTGATGCGGCCGCTTTCGGTGCCGGCGGCCTCGTCGATGACGGCGTTGATGAGCGTGGGCTTCTTCGAGCGCAGGGCTTCCTCCATCGCCCGGCGCAACTCGGCCGGGGTCGTGGCGTTCGCGCCCACGCCGCCGAAGGCCTCGATCATCTTGTCGTAGCGCGCGCCCTTGACGAACGCGGTGGGCGCGACATCGGGCCCGCCGGCAGGATTCACGTCGGTGCCGCCGTAGACGCCGTTGTTGTTGAAGATCACGACGCAGACCGGCAGGTTGTAGCGGCAGATGGTCTCGACTTCCATGCCGGAGAAGCCGAACGCGCTGTCGCCCTCGATCGCGATCACCTGCCCGCCGCTGACCACCGCGGCGCCGACGGCGAAGCCCATGCCTATGCCCATGATGCCCCAGGTGCCGACGTCCAGGCGCTTGCGCGGCTGGTACATGTCGACGATGCTGCGGGTGAAGTCCAGCGCGTTGGCGCCTTCGTTGACCAGGATGGCGTCCGGGTTCGCGCGGATGATGTCGCGCACCACGTTGAGCGCGCTGTGAAAATTCATCGGCACCGGATCGCGCGCCAGCGTCTCGCCCATCTTGGCGACATTCTTGTTCCTGCGCTCGGCAATCGCCCCCGTCCACTCGGCCGGCGGCTTCGGCCAGTCTGGGCCCTCATTGGCGTCGATCGCGGCGAGCGCCGATACGCACGAGCCGATGTCCCCGACCACCGGCGCGTCGATGCGCACGTTGCTGTCCGCTTCCTGGGGCGAGATGTCGATCTGGATGAACTTCTGGCCGCCCCAGTCCTTGTGGCTCTTGCCGCCCCAGGTCTTGCCCTTGCCATGCGAGAGCAGCCAGTTCAGGCGGGCGCCGATGATCATCACCACGTCGGCCTCGGGCAGCACATACGAGCGGGCGGCCGCGGCGGACTGCTCGTGCGTGTCCGGCAGCAGCCCCTTGGCCATCGACATGGGCAGGTAGGGGATGCCGGTGCGCTCGACCAGCGCGCGGATGTCCGCATCGGCCTGTGCGTAGGCGGCGCCCTTGCCCAGCACGATCAGCGGACGTTTGGCGCTCCTGAGCAGGTCGAGCGCGCGCTGCACCGCGTCCGGGGCCGGGATCTGGCGCGGGGCCGGATCGACGACCTTGATCAGCGATTTCCGCCCGGCCTCCGCGTCCATGCTCTGCGCGAACAGCTTCGCCGGCAGGTCGAGGTAGACGCCGCCCGGCCGGCCGGAGACGGCGGCGCGGATGGCGCGCGCGATGCCCACGCCGATGTCCTCGGCGTGCAGCACGCGGAAGGCGGCCTTGCACAGCGGCTTGGCGATGGCGAGCTGGTCCATCTCCTCGTAGTCGCCCTGCTGCAGGTCGACGATCTCGCGCTCGCTCGAGCCGCTGACGAGGATCATCGGGAAGCAGTTGGTGGTGGCGTTGGTCAGCGCGGTCAGGCCGTTGAGGAAGCCGGGGGCGGACACGGTCAGGCAGATGCCGGGCTTCTGCGTCAGGAAGCCGGCGATGGCGGCGGCGTTGCCGGCATTCTGCTCGTGGCGGAACGAAATCACGCGCAGGCCCGCGGCCTGCGCCTTGCGCGCGAAGTCGGTGATCGGGATGCCGGGCAGGCCGAAGATCGTGTCGATGCCGTTGAGCTTGAGGGCATCGATGATCAGGTGAAAGCCGTCGGTCGTTTCTTGTGATGGTGCATCGGTTGTCATGATGGGATGCCTCGCGTTCTCGCCGTCAATGGAACAAGCGTTCTTCAGTGGATGCTGCCGTGAAAGGCAAACAGGGACGGACCAGGCTTCGATTCACCGCAGATCTTCAGCCACGCGGAAGCATGTTTTCCGTCCTGCTGCGCGCGCATCTCGTCGACGATCTTGCCGGTCCGTCGCAGGGGAGCCAAGTCTAGCCGCGGCGCCGTTCGAATGCCTTGATCGCGGTCAAGATTCCTCGTGCGCCAGGCTCTCCGCTATACTGCATGCACGAACTTCTTCCGCACTGGAGGGTATCCCGAGTTGAAGCCGATTGCCAACCTTTCCGACGCCGGCGACGTGCGCGCGCGATTGCGGCAGAATCTCGTGCTCCGGCATCTGCTGGATGCGGAGTGGAAAGAGCTCGAGCCGCTGCTGGCGGTGGAGGAATACGCCAAGGGCGCGACGCTGGAAAACCAGGGCGACCTGTCGATGGAGCAGTACTTCATCCTCGACGGCATACTCAAGCGCGTCGTGTCCAATCCGGCGGGCAAGGAAATGATCCTGCGCTTCGCCGCCGAGACGGAAATCGAAACCAGCTACGCGGCGTGGCGCCTCAAGACGCCGATCCCGTTCTCCATCATCGCCGTGCGTCCGGTGCGCGCGGCCAAGCTCTCGATGGGGCACTGGGTCGAGTTCATGGAGCGGCATCCCAAGATCAAGAGCGAGTTCGAGCTCCAGGTGATGCAGTTGATGAGCGAGGTCATGGGCCACACCATCACCTTGCACCTGCTCAACGCCCCCGGCCGCGTCCACCGTTTCGTGCGCAAGCACGGCGGCCTGCTGGAGCGAATACCGAAGAAGGAACTGGCGTCCTACCTGAATCTTTCGCCGGAGACCTTGAGCCGGCTGAAGCAGCGCGGGAAGATCTGACTGAAGAAGCTGTGCGGACGCAGGTTTCGGACCGCCCGGGAACGGGGGGTCCACAGTGTCACTCCGCGGCCGCGCCGCCCCCCCCCCCCCCCCTCCCCCCCCCCCCGGCCCCCCGTGCGCAGCGGGACCGGCACTCGCCGCGGAAGTCATCGAGTTCCATAACGCGAACCTGGACAACTACTTCATCACCGCGGATCGCGTCGAGGCCGCGGCGATCGATGGCGGGGCTGCCGGACCCGGCTGGTCGCGCACGGGCTTCAATTTCAGCGCCGGAGGGCCCACGCCCGTGTGCCGCTTCTACGGCAGCATCACGCCCGGACCCAATTCCCATTTCTACACGGCGCTGCCGGACGAGTGCGCGGCGCTGAAGCAGCTGCAGGCGAGCACGCCGGCCACCGAGAAGCGGTGGAATTTCGAGAGCCTCGACTTCGTCACCACGGTTCCGGCGGGCGGCGCCTGCCCGGCAGGGACGATTCCGGTCTACCGCGCCTACAACGGCGGCTTCGCGCGCGGGATCGACAGCAACCACCGGATCACCACCAGCCAGGTGGCGCTGCAGCAGGTGGTGAATCGCGGCTGGAGCAACGAAGGCGTGGTGATGTGCGCGCCGTCGTCAGCGCCGGTCTCGAACTCCGACATCGACGCCGACATCGTGCGGTTGCTCGAGCAGGCGACGATGGGGCCGACCGAAGCGCTGCTCGCGGAGGTGAAGCAGAAGGGCATCCCTGCGTGGCTCGACGAGCAGCTCGGGCTGTACGAGTCGAAGTTCGCCCCGCAAGCGCCGTGGGGCATCAACCAGACGATGGAAGAGCGTGTCGCGTGCCTGACCGACCCGGCCTGCGGCCAGCTCGTCCTCGGGACTGGTGCGATCGCCCGCGAGTTCTTCACCCAGGCGATCAACGGGCGTGACCAGGTCCGGCAGCGCTTCGCCTACGTGCTGCACCAGTTGCTGGTGCTGGGCGGCAACCTGAGCGAAGCGTACGCCATCCGCAACTTCCAGCAGATGATCCGCGACGTCGCCTTCTCCACCTATGAGGACGCGCTGTTCCAATACACAATCTCGCCCCAGCTCGGTGACTTCCAAGGGTGGGTGATGAACGAGCCCGAGCACGATGGGATCAAGCCGAACGAAAATTACGCGCGCGAAATCATGCAGCTCCTCACCACCGGCGTCAACCGGCTGCACGAGGACGGCACGGAACAGAAGGACGGTGCCGGCAAGGCGGTCCCCGCGTACACCCAATTGGACGTGACGTCGATGTCGCGGGTGCTCACCGGCTACGCTTCCGCCGCGCCCGGCCGATCAGCTACTTTCTCTACAACCCGCGTACTACGTCGGGTCGATGGTCGCCTTCGAAGCCCATCACGACCATGGGGCGAAGAGCTTCTTCGATGGTACCGTGCAACTGCCCGCCGGACAAAGCGCAGAGGCCGACGTGCGGGCGGCCGTCAAGGCGCTGGTGGCGCAGCCCGGTACGCCGCCGTTCATTGTCAAGCAACTGATCCAGCGTCTGGTCACCAGCAATCCGGCGCCCGACTACGTGCGCCGCATCGTGTCGGTGTTCAAGGACAACGGCGCTGGCGTGCGTGGCGACCTGAAGGCGGTGCTGCGCGCCATCCTGCTCGACCCCGAGGCGCGGGGCGCGCGCAAGACCGATCCGAAGTATGGCCGGATGCGCGAGCCGGCGCTGTTCCTGACGTCGATTGCGCGCGCGCTTGACATCAGGACCGACGGCCACTTTCTGCACCAGCTCGGCGCGGACATGAGCATGCCGATGTTCGGCCCGTCGACGATCTTCAGCTACTTTCCGGCCGACTTCCGCATTTTCAACGGCGCGCTGCCGGCGGCGGAGTTCGGGCTCTACGGCACGTCGGCGTACGTGACGCGCACCAACGCCGTGAACCGGCTCGTGCACTTCCGGTTCGGCCCTGGCGACTCGCAGGGCCTGGTCGCGATGCCGCCCGATCCCTACGTGCCCAATGCGATCGGCACCTTCTTCCCGACGATGACGGCGTTCCTGGCCAGCACCGCCGATCCGGCCGCGTATGTCGAGCGGCTGAACCGGCTGTTCTTCCATGGCGCGATGACGCCGGCGACCAGGGCGACGATGACCAACGCGATTGCGACCGTCCCGGCGTCCGACGCGCTGGGGCGCGCCCGGCTGGGCGCCTACCTGTCGCTGACCTCGCTTGGCTACCTGATCCAGAAATGACGAAACCGCCCATGCACACTCCCCACTTCACGGCCCGTCGCCGGCTGCTCAACCTGTTCGGCGCCGGCTTCGCTTCCTCCTCGCTGTGGCCGCTGCTGGCCCGCGCCGAGTCGCCCGCGACCGACTATCGCGCGCTGGTCTGCGTGATGCAGGAAGGCGGCAACGATGGCGAGAACACGCTGATCCGCTACGATGCCGCGGGCTACCAGCAGTATGCGGCGGTCCGCCCGCCGTCCTCCGGGATCAACATCGCGCAGTCGGCGCTGTTGCCCATACAGCCGACAACCCAGGCCGCGCCGTTCGGATTTCACCCGGCCTGCGCCACGCTGCAGAATCTGTTCAACCAGAAGAAGCTGGCGGTGATCGCCAATGTCGGCAACCTGGTGCGCCCGGTGACGCGCGCAGGATTGCTGGCCGGCACCGACCCGCGGCCGGTGCAATTGTTCAGCCATAGCGATCAGCTGCGCCAGATCCAGTCCGCCGACGCGACCGACTTGCTGCAGACCGGGTGGGGCGGCCGGATGGCGGATCGCCTGCCCGGGTTGAACGCCGGCAATATCTTCCCGGCGCTGACGTCGCTGGGCGACTCGCGCACCTTCATCCAGGGCCAGTCGTCGATCCCGCTTTCGCTGCCGCCGTTCGACTTCTTTTCCATTTTCGGAACCAACGACGTGCAGTTCACCGGACTGCGCAATGCGGCGATGCTGCAGATGCTCAATGAAACTTCCGCCAACTATTACGAGCAGGCGGCGCAGACCCTCGCCAACAAGGGCCTGCAGTCGACCGACGTGGTCAACCCGATCTTCAGCAACCAGAATACGCCGGTGACGCAGCTCTTCAATGGCGCCAACAGCGACATCGCCCAGCAACTCCGGCAGGTCGCGCGGCTGATCGAGTCCCGGGCGGCGACCGGGCTGAAACGGCAGATCTTCTTCGTCCGGCAGTCCCAGTACGACACGCATGTCAGCCAACTGGGCGATCAAAACCATCTGCTGAGTGACCTGTCGGCTGCGCTGCAGACCTTCACCGACGCGATGGCGCTGCTCGGCCTGGAACGCAACGTCACGACGTTCACGATTTCCGACTTCGGTCGGACGTTCAAGCCGGCCACCGGCGGCGGCACCGATCACGGATTCGGCAACTACGCGTTCGTGATGGGCGGGGCGGTCAAGGGCGGCGACTTCTACGGACAGGTGCCGACGCCGGTCATGGGCGGCCCGGACGATATCGGCGACGACGGGCGCTGGATACCGACGACGTCGATGGAGCAGTATGGGGCGACGCTGGCGGGCTGGCTGGGGCTGGACGCGGCATCGCTGTCCTATGCATTCCCCAACCTGCAAAGTTTCGCGCGGACCGACCTGGGCTTCATGCACCCTGCCTGACCAGCCGGCGCGGCGCAGGCCGCGACGGCTCTCCTTACGACTTGCCGCGCACCCCGCGCACCTTATCCCAGACCATCGAGATCAGCGGCCAGAACAGCAGCGTCAGCGCCAGCGTCGTCAGGCCGCCGACCAGCCCGTTGGAAAACAATATCCCCATGTCGCCCTGCGACATCAGCATCGACTGCCGGAACGAGTCTTCCGCACGGTCGCCCAGCACCAGCGCGAGCACCAGCGGCGCCAGCGGATAGCCGAGCTTCTTGAAGACGTAGCCGACGACGCCGAACAGCAGCATCATCCACACATCGAACATCGACGAATGCACGGTGTACGCGCCGATGGCGCAGATCACCAGGATCACCGGGGCGATGATGGAAAACGGGATGCGCAGGATCGAGGCGAACAGCGGCACGCAGGTCAGCACGACGATCAGTCCGACGATGTTGCCCAGGTACATCGAGGCGATCAGGCCCCAGACGAAGTCCTTCTGTTCGGTGAACAGCAGCGGACCCGGCTGCAGGCCCCAGATCATCAGGCCGCCGAGCAGCACCGCCGCTGTGGGCGACCCCGGCACGCCCAGCGTGAGCATGGGCAGCAGCGCGCTGGTCCCCGCCGCGTGCGCCGCGGTCTCGGGTGCGGTCACGCCTTCGATCACGCCGGTGCCGAACTTGTCCCCGTCCTTGGAGAACTTCTTGGCCAGCCCGTAGCTCATGAACGAGGCCGGCGTGGCGCCGCCCGGGACGATGCCCATGAAGCAGCCGACCACGCACGAACGCAGGCTGGTCATCCAGTACCTGGGCAGTTCCTTCCAGGTGTCGAGCACGATCCTGGCCTTGAGCTTGGCCCGCACGCCTTTGAAGGCGAGGCCTTCTTCCATGGTCTGCAGGATTTCGCCGATGCCGAACAGCCCGATCACGGCGATCAGGAAGTCGAAGCCCTTCAACAGCGACGTCGAGCCGAAGGTCATTCGCAACTGGCCCGTCACGGTGTCGAGGCCGACCGCCGCGAGCGCGAACCCGAGCATCATCGAGGCGACGACCTTGAAAGGCGCCTCCTTGGACAGGCCGACAAAGGCGCAGAACGTCAGCAGGTAGACCGAGAAGAACTCCGCCGGACCGAACTTGAGCGCGAACTTCGCCACCAGCGGCGAGAGGAAGGTGATCAGAAGCACCGCGAACAGCGCGCCGACGAAGGACCCGCTGAACGCGGCGGTCAGGGCCCGTCCGGCCTCGCCCTTCTGCGCCATCGGGTAGCCGTCGAACGTGGTCGCGACCGACCAGGGCTCGCCGGGGATGTTGAACAGGATGGACGTGATGGCGCCGCCGAACAGGGCGCCCCAGTAGATGCACGAGAGCAGGATGATCCCGGAGGTCGCGCCGCCCGGCTGCTGCGCCATCGAGAACGTCAGCGGCAGCAGGATCGCGACGCCGTTGGCGCCGCCCAGTCCCGGCAGCACGCCGATGATGACACCCAGCATGATGCCCACCAGCATCAACATCAGGTTGAACCACGACAACGCGACGCCGAAGCCGCCGATCAGTGACTGGATCTCATCCAAGGCAGCGCTCCTGCTGGATTGTCATGAGCGGCAACCGCCGGACGTTTGAAGTGGGGGGAGTCATCTTTCTCACCGGACCTAGTTCAGGCCCAGCGCCGTTTCCAGCGGCCCCTTGATCAGCGGCACCTTGAACCAGACCTCGAACATGAGGAAGAAGGCGAGCGAGACGCCGAGGCTGACCGCCGCGGTCTTCGCCCAGCCGTACTTGCCCAGCCAGATCATGAACAAGGCGATGTAGATCGTCGAGGCGACGTAGATGCCGAGCAGCGCGATCAGCGCGACGTAGCCGACGAGCGGGACCAGCACCAGCAGCACGAGCTTGCCCTGGCCGCGGGTGACGAACGTCCGCACGTAGGGGTCGCGCAGCGCGCGCAGCGCGTTCACGGCGCCGGAAATGCACAGGATGACGCCGATGTAGAAAGGAAAATATCCGGCCTGCGGACCGTCGCTGACCCAGCGATTGCCCAGGCGCAGGCTGTCGACCATCACCAGCACGCCAAGGGCGATGATGACGGCCGCGACGATGCATTCCGCGACCTTGACGCTGGTGGCCGCGCGCTCGTCATTCTCCTGATTGGACGCCATGCGAAACTCCTCCTCGCGCGACTGACGCGGGCGTCAGTCGGCGATCATTGCTCGTCTTTGCTTGAAGTGGAGTGGGCCTACTTGCCCGGCGCGAGGAAGGCGGCTTCCTTCATCAGATCGTAGTGGCGCTTTTCTTCCTTCGCCACCCAGTCGGCGTATTCCTTGCCGGAGAGGGCGGTGGTGTTGAATGCGCCGTCTTCCATGAATTTCTTCCACTCAGGCGTATCCCGGACCTTCTTCAGCACGTCAAGGTAATACTGGGTCTGCTCGGCGGTGACCCCGCCCGGCATGAAAATGCCGCGCAGCATCAGGTAATCGACGTCGAAGCCCGATTCCTTGCAGGTCGGGATGTCGCTCCACGCCATGTCGGTGGTGACCTTCGCCGTGTACGAACTGCGCTTGGTGTCGAACAGGCACAGCGGGCGCAGCTTGCCGCCGCGCCACTGGGCGACGGCCTCGATCGGGTTGTTGACCGACGAATCGATGTGCTTGCCGACCAGTTGCACGGCCACTTCCCCGCCGCCCTTGAAGGGCACGTAGATGAACTTGGTGCCCGTCAGTTTCTCGACCGCGACCGTGATGATCTGGTCTTCCTGCTTGGACCCGGTGCCGCCCATCTTGAACTTGCTGGGGCCCGCCGCCTTGGCGGCGTCGATGTAGTCCTTGGCGTTCTTGTACGGCATCTCGGCGTTCACCCACAGCACGAACTGATCAAGCGCCAGCATCGACACCGGCGTCAGGTCCTTCCAGCTGAAGGGCACGCCGCTCGCCAAGGGCGTCGTGAACAGATTGGACAGGGTGATAATGATCTTGTGCGGATCGCCTGTGGCGCCCTTGACTTCGAGGAAGCCTTCGGCGCCGGCGCCGCCGCCCTTGTTGACCACGACCAGCGACTGCTTCATCAATTGATGCTTGGCGACGATCGACTGGATCATCCGCGCCATCTGGTCGGCGCCGCCGCCGGTGCCGGCGGGGACGATGAACTCGACGGTCTTGTTGGGCTCCCACGCGGCGAGGACCGGGGAGACGGTCAAAGCCGCGCACGACAGCAGCGCGGCCGAAACCAGAGACAGGGAACGGGAAAGCAGTTGCATCAGAATCCTCCTTCAGTGACGGTGACAGGCGTGCCCCTGACCAGCGCCGCCCGCATTTCCATCCGCGGCCGGCTGTGCTGCCAGAAAAACATCGCTTCAAGCTACCCTTTGCCGCGTTCGCCGACGCGGCAATGGATGAAATCAGAACAGACCCACCACTTTACCATTTTCGTCGAGGTCGATTCGCTCGGACGAGGGCACTTTGGGCAGTCCCGGCATGGTCATGATGTCGCCGCAGACCATGACGATGAACTCCGCGCCCGCGGCCAGGCGCACTTCGCGGATGTTGACCATGTGCCCCGAGGGCGCGCCGCGCAGGCTGGGGTCCGTGGAAAACGAATACTGGGTCTTGGCCACGCACACCGGGTAGTGGCCGTAGCCGTCGTCCTGGAGCTTCTTGATCTGCCCGCGCACCTTGCTGTCGGCGCTGATGTCGGCCGCGCCGTAAACGTTGGTCGCGATGGTCCTGATCTTCTCCCACAGCGGGGCCGAATCCTCGTAGACGAACCGGAAGTTGTTCTGGCCGCGATCGATGATCTCGACCACGGCGCGCGCGACATCCGTGGCGCCCGCGCCGCCGTCGGCCCAGTGCGTGGCCAGGATCACCGGCACGTTGAGCACGCCCATCTTGTTGCGCAGCAGCTCGAGCTCGGCCGGGGTGTCCGCGTTGAAGCGGTTGATCGACACGACGCAGGGCAGGCCGTACACCTCGCGCACGTTCTTCACGTGGCGCTCGAGGTTGGCCATCCCCTTTTCCAGCGCGGGCAGGTTCTCGTTGTTCAGCTCCTTCAGGTCGATCCCGCCGTGATACTTGAGCGCGCGGATGGTCGCGACGATGACCACTGCATCGGGCCTGAGGCCGCTCTTCCGGCACTTGATGTCGATGAATTTCTCCGCGCCCAGGTCGGCGCCGAAGCCGGCTTCGGTGACCACGTAGTCGGCCAGCTTCAGCGCGGTCTTCGTGGCGATCACCGAGTTGCAGCCGTGCGCGATGTTGGCGAACGGTCCGCCATGGATGAACGCCGGGTTGTTCTCCAGCGTCTGCACCAGGTTCGGGGCCAGCGCATCCTTGAGCAGCACCGTCATCGCGCCATGCGCCTTCAGGTCGCGCGCGCGGACCGCCTTCTGGTCGCGGGTGTAGCCGACGACGATGTTGCCCAGCCGCTCCTTCAGGTCCTTGAGCGACGTGGCCAGGCAGAAGATCGCCATCACCTCCGAGGCGACGACGATGTCGAAGCCGTCCTGCCGCGGAAAGCCGTTGCCCGGGCCGCCCAGCGACACGACGATGTCGCGCAGCGCGCGGTCGTTCATGTCGACGACGCGCTTCCACGCGATGCGGCGCACGTCGATGCCGAGCGCGTTGCCGTGGTGGATGTGGTTGTCGAGCAGCGCCGCGAGCAGGTTGTTGGCCAGCGCGATGGCGTTGAAGTCGCCGGTGAAGTGCAGGTTGATGTCTTCCATCGGGACAACTTGCGCGTAGCCGCCGCCGGCCGCGCCGCCCTTCATCCCGAACACCGGGCCCAGCGAGGGCTCGCGCAGGCAGATGATGGCCTTCTTGCCGATCTTGTTCAGCGCGTCGCCCAGGCCGACCGTGGTCGTGGTCTTGCCTTCGCCTGCGGGCGTGGGACTGATCGCGGTGACGAGGATCAGCTTGCCATCGGGCCTGGTCGCGAGGCTCTCCGCATACGACAGCGAGACTTTCGCCTTGTAGTGGCCGTAGGGCTCGAGGTGTTCGTCGCCAATGCCCACCGTCGCCGCGACTTCGTTGATGCGCTTGAGCGTCGCTTGTTGCGCAATTGCGATATCCGATGCCATCGACCAACCCTTTCGTGCCGCGCGCTTGCGAAGGAAAATCAGTGGGCCGACTATAGTGGTTAGCCGCGCGCGAAGCCTTGACCGCGATCAAGTTTTGCCGGGCGTTTTCGCTGGAGGAATCAATCGACCGCGAGCAACTGCCCCCCACCGAAACTCGTCACCGCGGCCAGTTCGCCGCCGACGGTGATGCGCACCGCGCAGTACTTGAACTCCGGAATCTTGCCGAAGGGATCGAGCGCCGGATTGGTCAGCAGGTTCGCCGCCGCTTCGTAATAGCAGAACGGGATGAACACCGCGCCTTCCGGCGTGCCGTCGTCGGCACGGGCATACAGCGTGATGCGGCCCCGGCGCGACGCGACCGTGATCACCGCGCCGGGCGCGGCGCCCATCCGCGCCAGGTCGAGCGGATGCAGCGAGGCCACGGGCACGGGTTCGATCGCGTCGAGCACGCTGGACCGCCGCGTCATCGCGCCGGTATGCCAGTGTTCCAGTTGCCGCCCGGTGATCAGCACCATCGGATAGTCGGCGTCCGGCCGTTCGTTGGCGTGGATGATGTCGGCGGGGACGAACTTCGCGCGCCCGGTCGGCGTCGGGAAGTGATCGATGAACACGACCGGCTGGCCGGGATCGCCTTCGTGTTCGCAGGGATAGGTCACCGAACTTTCCCGCTCCAGCCGCTCCCAGGTGATGCCCGCCTATGCTCGCCATCGCGTGCCGCATTTCGTCGAACACTTCGGCGACGCCGCTGTCGGCGCCCGCATACTTCCAGTCCAGGCCCAGGCGCCGGGCCATTTCCTGGATGATCCACAAGTCCTGGCGCGCGTCGCCGGGCATGTCCAGCGCACGGCGGCCGAGTTGCACCATCCGGTCGGTGTTGGTGAAGGACCCGGTCTTTTCCGGGAACGCGGAGGCGGGCAGCACGACGTCGGCCAGGTACGCGGTCTCGGTCAGGAAAATATCCTGGACCACCAGCCAGTCGAGGCTGGCCAGCGCTTCGCGCGCATGGTTCAGGTCGGGATCGGACAGCGCGGGGTTCTCGCCCATCACGTACATCCCGCGGACCTTGCCGGCGATCGCGGCATTCATCACTTCGACGACCGTGAGGCCGGGCTGCGGATCGAGCTTCGTCCCCCACAGCTTTTCGAAGCGCGCCTGCGCTTCCGCGTTGTCGACCCGCTTGTAGTCCGGGTACATCATCGGGATCAGGCCCGAGTCGGAGGCGCCCTGCACGTTGTTCTGCCCGCGCAGCGGATGCAGGCCGGTGCCCGGCCGGCCGACCTGGCCGGTCATCATCGCCAAGGCGATCAGGCAGCGCGCGTTGTCGGTGCCGTGGACGTGCTGCGAAATGCCCATCCCCCAGAGGATGATCGAGGCCTTCGAGGTCGCGTACAGACGCGCGACGGTCCTGATGGTCGCAGCGGGAATGCCACAGACCGGGGCCATCGCTTCAGGGCTGTAGCCGTCGACGTTCTTTTTAAGTTCTTCGTAGCCGATGGTGCGGCTGGCGATGAAGTCCTCGTTCACGAGGCCCTCGTGGACGATGGTGTGCATCATCGCGTTGAGCAGCGCGACGTCGGTGTCGGCCTTGAATTGCAGGTAGTGCGTGGCGTGGCGCGCGAGTTCGGAGCGGCGCGGGTCGATCAGGACCAGGCTGGCGCCCTTCTTCACCGCGTTCTTGATCCATGTGGCCGCGACCGGGTGATTGACGACCGGGTTCGAGCCGATCACGACAATGACTTCGGAATGCGCCACGTCGTTGACCTGGTTCGAGACCGCGCCGGAGCCTATGCCTTCGAGCAGCGCCGCGACGCTGGACGCGTGGCACAGGCGCGTGCAGTGGTCGACGTTGTTGCTGCGGAAGCCGGTGCGCACCAGCTTCTGGAACAGGTACGCCTCCTCGTTGCTGCCCTTGGCCGAGCCGAAGCCGGCCAGCGCCTTTGGCCCCGCGGTGTCCCGGATCTTCCGCAGGCCGCCGGCGGCGAGATCCAGCGCCTCTTCCCACGTGGCTTCGCGGAAGAGCTCGTGCACGTGGTCCGGATCGATGGTGAAGCCGGCCGTCTTCGGAATCCCGGCGCGGCGGATCAGCGGCTTTGTCAGCCGGTGCTTGTGATGCACGTAATCGAAGCCGTAGCGGCCCTTGACGCAGAGCCGGCCATGGTTGGACGGGCCGTCGCGGCCCTGGACGTAGAGGATCTCGTTATCCTTGATGTTGTAGGTGAGCTGGCAGCCGACGCCGCAATAGGGGCACACCGAGTCGACTGTCTTGTCGGGCACGGCCAGCGCCGCATCGCGCGCCGGCATCAGCGCGCCGGTCGGGCAGGCCTGGACGCACTCGCCGCAGGCCACGCAGGTGGACTGGCCCATCGGGTCGTCGAAATCGAACACGATCTTCGAGTGCTCGCCGCGGAACGCGTAGCCGATCACGTCGTTGACCTGCTCCTCGCGGCAAGCGCGCAGGCATCGCGTGCACTGGATGCAGGCGTCGAGATTGACCGCGATCGCATGGTGCGACAAGTCCGGCGCGGGCTGCTCGCGGCGGAGCGCCGTCGCCGCGAAGCGCGGCTTGCCCACTTCGAGCGCGGCGGCCCAGCGGTCGAGCTCGGAATTGCGCGTGTAATGGGTCTCCGGCATGTCGGAGAGCAGCAGTTCCAGCACCATCTTCTGCGAGGCGCGGGCCCGCTCGCTCGCCGATTGCACTTCCATGCCCGGTTGCGGATTGCGGCAGCACGAAGGCGCGAGCACGCGCTCGCCCTTGATCTCGACCACGCAGGCGCGGCAGTTGCCGTCGGGGCGCAGCCCCGGCATATGGCAAAGGCGCGGTATCTCGACGCCCAGCCGGTCGGCGGTCTCGATGAGAGTCTCGTCGGCATAGCCGGTGACCGTCCGGCCGTCCAGCTTGAATTCGACGGCGACGCGATCGGCCAGCGGTTCGGACATGCTGTTCATGGCGCGACCTCGTGGGGAAAGTACTTCAGCACGCAGCGGATCGGATTGGGCGCGGCCTGGCCCAGTCCGCAGATCGATGCGTCGGCCATCACCGCGGACAACTCTTCGAGCAGCGGGCCATCCCACTGTTGGCGTTCGATCAGCTTCAGCGCCTTGGTGGTTCCGACCCGGCAAGGGGTGCACTGGCCGCAAGACTCATCGGAAAAGAACTTCATCAGGTTTCGCGCTGCGGCGGCGGCGGTGTCGTGCTGCGACAGGATGATCACGGCGGCCGAGCCGATGAAGCAGCCGTGCGCCTGCAACGTATCGAAGTCGAGCGGAACGTCGCCCAGCGCCGCGGGCAGGATGCCGCCCGAGGCTCCGCCCGGGAGATAGCCATAGAAGGTGTGGCCGGGCAGCATGCCGCCGCAGAACTCGGCTATCAACTCCCGGACCGTGATGCCGGCCGGTGCCAGATGCACGCCGGGCTTCGCCACGCGGCCGCTGACCGAGAACGAGCGCAAGCCCTTGCGGCCATGCCTGCCCTGGTCCGCGAACCAGGCCGCGCCCTTTTCGACGATCTCGCGGACCCAGTGCAGCGTTTCCATGTTGTGCTCGAGGGTCGGCCGGTTGAACAGCCCGACTTGCGCCACATAGGGCGGCCGCAGCCGCGGCATTCCGCGCCGGCCTTCGATCGACTCTATCATCGCGGACTCTTCGCCGCAGATGTACGCACCGGCGCCGCGCCGCAAGTGTATGGGCGGCAGCGGGCAGGGCGGGTCGGCGGCCAGCGCGGCGAGTTCCCGGGTCAGGATGTCGCGGCAGCCCGCGTACTCGTCGCGCAGGTAGATGTAGATCTCGGCGATGCCCACCGCCCAGGCGGCGATCAGCGTGCCTTCGAGGAAACGGTGCGGATCGCGCTCGAGGTAGTAGCGGTCCTTGAAGGTGCCCGGCTCGCCTTCGTCGATGTTCACCGCCAGCAGCCGCGGGGCCGGTTCGGCGGCGACGATGCGCCACTTGCGCCCGGCCGGGAAGCCGGCGCCGCCCAGTCCCCGCAGCGCCGAATCTTCCAGCGTCTTGATGATCGCGTCGCGCTCGCGCTTGCCGGCGGCGCAGTCGGCGAGCAGCGCGTAGCCGCCGTCCTTGCGGTAGGCGGCGTAGTCCGAGTATGGCGCGACGACGCAGGTCGACTGCCTTGCGGCCGCCAGCATTCGCACGCCGTCTACCGTGGCATGTGCGACGGGATTCTGACCGACGACAACCACCGGCGCCTGCTCGCAGCGGCCCACGCAGGGCGCCGGAATAACCCGCACATCCGTGCCCAGAATGGCGGGAAGGCGGGCGAGCAGGTCCTTCGCGCCGGCCAGTTCGCAGGACAGCGATTCGCACACGCGCACGGTCAGCGCGGGCGGGGACGCCGCGCCTTCGCGGACGACGTCGAAGTGATGGTAGAAGGTCGCCACCTCGAAGACTTCCGCCTGCGCCAGTTTCATGTCCGCCGCCAGCGCCGCGAGGTGGGCCGCAGACAACTGCCCGTAACGGTCCTGCAGACGGTGCAGGTGCTCGATCAGCAGATCGGCGCGGCGCGGCGCGTCACCCAGCAGCGCCCGCACTTCGGCCAGCGCTGCCGGGTCCACGCTACGCCCCTTGAGCGTCGCGCGCGGCCGGCCGGGGCCTGTCTTCACCGGTTGAATGGCGATGGTCTTGTTTTGCATGAAGTAAGTCCAGCTCTCCAGGGCGACGGGTCGCGGATACTCGGGGCGAGAGCCGTACGATACGTGATTCGCGCGGCAAGCCCATTGACTGCGGTCAAGTTCGCGTGCGAACAGGCCGATCCGGACCCCTGGGAACGGTACAGCTTGTGCATTGCAGCAGTGGCCCTAAGTAGTTGCAAAAATAGGTGCTTTGCCCTACGTGTTGATCGTTGATTGTTGCGGTGCATGTGAGAGAATAAAGAAATTCTGGACAGTCTCGAGGCGGTACATCATGCGTATATGCGTCATTGGAGCGGGAGCCATCGGGGGATTCGTCGGGGCGCGTTTCGCGTTTGCCGGGCATGAAGTCAGCCTGGTGGCTCGCGGTGCGCATTTGCGCGCCATCCGGGAACGCGGGCTGACGCTGATCGAGGCCGACGGCCGCGAACACGTCGCCAAGGTCGCGCACGCCACCGACGATATTTCGACGCTGGGGCAGCAGGATGTCGTGATCGTCGCACTCAAGGCGCACCAGATGGAACCGGTGCTCTCGCAAATCAAGCAACTGTGCCACGCCGAAACGCTGGTCATCCCGATGCAGAACGGCATCCCGTTCTGGTACTTCCTGAAGCACGGCGGGCCGCTGGAGGGGACGATCGTGCGCTCGGTCGACCCGCAGGGCCTGCTGGCCGCCGAGTTCGACATCGACCAGCTGATCGGCTGCGTGGTGTATCCGGCGGCGCTGATCACCGCGCCCGGCGTCATCCGCTGCGTCGAGGGCGAGCGCTTTCCGCTGGGCGAACTCGATGGCCAGGTCACCCCGCGCATCACGCGGCTGGCGGCGCTGTTCGAGGAAGCCGGATTCAAGTCGCCGATCCTGGACAACATCCGCGCCGAGATCTGGCTCAAGCTCTGGGGCAACCTCTCGTTCAATCCGCTCTCGGCGCTGACCCACAAGACGCTGGCGCAGATCTGCCGCTTCGAGCCCACGCGCGAACTCGCGCGGAAGCTCATGGAAGAAGCGCAGCAGGTCGCCGAATCCATAGGCATCACTTTCCGCGTGTCGATCGAAAAGCGGATCGCCGGCGCCGAGAAGGTGGGTGAGCACAAGACCTCGATGCTGCAGGACGTCGAGACCGGGCGCGAGCCCGAGATCGACGCGCTGGTCGGCTCGGTGCTGGAGATCGCGCGGCTGCAGAACATCCCGACGCCGCACCTGGACACCGTCTACGTGCTGGTAAAATCGCTGAGCCAGACGATCACCAAGGGCGGCAAGCGGATACAGGCACTGGCAGCCGCCTGACGCGCCGGTTCAGGAAGGCGCGTCCAGCGCAACGAGTTCGTCGCCGATACGGATCGGCCCGCCCTCAAGAATGCGCGCGCAGATCCCGCCATGGCCGCGCAGCGCTTTGTTCGTCCCCCGCGCCGACCAGCCGCGGCTCATTCCGTGGGCCGAGCACGGCTGGCAGGGCTCGGTGAATTCGAGCAGCGTCGCACCCAGACGAAACCGCTTGTTCTTCAGCGCCAGCAGGTTCAGCCCCGAAATCACGACGTTCCGCCGCACCAGCGCGGGGTCAACCGGCAGCACGGTCGGCGTGTTGTCGCGCAGCGCGAGCAGCCTGGCGACGACCGCCAGGTGTTCATGCTGGATCAGAGTGAGATGCCGCTTGCCGTTGGCGCCGCCGGCGTAGTGATCGCCCTGCAGTCCGGCGCCAGCGATTGCCCGCACTTCGCGCACGCTGACCAGGCGACCCTCGCGCTGCGGCCGCACGCCGATCCACTCGACGCGGCCCGGTTGCGGAAACTGGCCGAACAGGTCGGGCAGCAGACTCATCGGGCGGCGGCCATGGTCGCCGGGCCTACCGCTTGCTTGCCGGCAGCGGGATCTCCGTGCCCCAGAGCCACGCCGCGCCCCGCACGCCGCTGGAGTCGCCATGCACGTTGCGCATCAGCCGCGTGTCGACGAAATCCGAGGCGATGGTGCGCGACCACAGCCGGGGCACGTTTTCGTACAGACGCTGCACGTTGCTCATCCCGCCGCCCAGCACGACGACGTCGGGATCGAGTATGTTGATCACGCCGGCCAGCGACCGGGCGAGCCTCTCCTCGTAGCGCAGCAAGCTGGCTTCGCAGGCCGCGTCGCCCGCCTCGCTGCGCGAGACGATCGTCTCCGGCGTCGCCGCTTCGCCGGTCACGGCGAGGAAGTCCCGTGCCAGCCCGGTGCCGGAGACGTACAGTTCGATGCAGCCGGTGTTGCCGCAGAAACAGGCGGGCAAGGGCAGGTCCGCCGCGCTCGGCAACGGCAGCGGGTTGTGGCCCCACTCGCCGGCGATCGCATTGATGCCGGTCAGCACGTGCCGGTTCACGACGACGCCGCCGCCGCAGCCGGTGCCGAGGATCACGCCGAACACCACGTCGGCATCGCGCCCGGCGCCGTCGACCGCCTCGGAGAGTGCGAAGCAGTTGGCATCGTTGGCGATCCGGACTTCGCGCTCGAGCATCCGCTCCAGATGCTGCTTGATCGGCTGGCCGTTCAGGCAGACCGAGTTGGAGTTCTTGAGCAGTCCCGTGCGCTGCGACAAGGCGCCCGGCGTGCCGAGGCCCACGGTGCCGCGCTGGCCGAGGTCGTTTTCGGTTTCGACGACCAGCGCGACGATGGCGTCCAGTATCGCGCGATAGTCGCCTTGCGGGGTTGGCCGGCGCCGGCGCGACAGTTCGCGTCCGGCTTCGTCGAGCGCGATGATCTCGATCTTGGTTCCGCCCAGGTCGATTCCCAACCGCAGCACGTCACGCCTCCCTTCAATTCGAACTTCGCTATTGTATTCGACGGGCGAGTGGAGGGCGCTCAGGCAGCAACGGGGCGGCGCAAGGCGCGATCTGTCGCGGGTGCAGGGCACCGCGCTGCCGCCGCGTCCTGCTAGAATCGATCCATCATGAATGTGCCCTTCGACCTCGCCGCCTACATGCGCACCGTGGGCCAAAACGCCCGTGGTGCCGCGCGCGTCATGGCGGTTGCTGACACGGCGGCCAAGGACCGTGCCTTGCTCGCGGCGGCAGCAGCAATCGACCGCGACCAGGCGCTGCTGCTCGCGGCGAACGCCGGTGACGTCGCCCGCGCGCGGGCAGAAGGTTGCGACGCGGCGTTCATCGACCGGCTCACCCTGACGCCGAAGTCGGTTGCCGCGATGTCCGAGGGCCTGCGGCAGATCGCCCGGCTGCCCGATCCGGTTGGCGCCATCACCGATCTGAACTACCGCCCCACCGGCATCCAGGTCGGCCGGATGCGCGTGCCGCTCGGCGTCATCGGCATCATCTACGAATCGCGGCCCAACGTGACCGCCGACGCGGCGGGGCTGTGCCTGAAGTCGGGCAACGCGACGATCCTGCGTGGCGGCTCGGAGGCGGCGCAGTCGAACCAGGCGATCGGCGCGTGCATGCTGGAAGGCCTGCGCGCCGCGGGATTGCCCCAGGATGCGGTGCAGGTGCTGGCGACCACCGACCGCGCGGCGGTCGGCCTGCTCATCACCATGCCCGAGCACGTCGACGTGATCGTCCCGCGCGGGGGCAAGAGCCTGATCGCGCGGATCGCCGCCGAATCGAAAGTCCCGGTGATCAAGCATCTCGACGGCAACTGCCACGTCTACGTCGACGAGCGCGCCGATCCCGACAAGGCCGTGCGCATCGCCGACAACGCCAAGACCCGCCGTTACGGCGTGTGCGGCGCGATGGAGACGCTGCTCGTGCATCCGGCGCAGGCCGAGGCGCTGGTGCGCATCGCGGCGATCTACCGCGAAAAGGGTGTCGAGATCCGCGGCTGCGAAAAGACGCGCGTGCTGGTCGCCGGGGCCAGGGCCGCGACCGAGGAAGACTGGTACACCGAATACCTGGCGCCCATCGTCAGCGTCAGGATCGTCGACTCGCTGGACGAGGCGATCGCGCACATCGAGAAATACGGCTCGCACCACACCGACGCGATCGTCACCGAGGACTACACCCGCGCCCGGCGATTCCTGCGCGAGGTCGATTCGGCCAGCGTGATGGTCAACGCCTCGACCCAGTTCGCCGACGGCTACGAGTACGGGCTGGGCGCAGAGATCGGCATTTCCACCGACAAGATCCATGCGCGCGGCCCGGTGGGGCTGGAAGGGCTGACCTCGCAAAAGTGGGTGGTGCTGGGCAACGGCGAAGTGCGCGCGTGAGCTGTCGCGCCGCCGGCTGACGAACCGCGTCCGGCGCTAGTCGTTGTTGACCAGCGCCAGCAACCGCTCCCCGAAGCGCCGCAGCTTGTTCTCCCCGATTCCCGCGATGCGGCCCAGCGCCGCGATCGACGCCGGACGCTCGACGGCGATTTCGCGCAGCACCCGGTCATGCAGGATCACGTACGCCGGCACGTTGTCGGTGGCCGCTGTTTCGCGGCGCCAGGCCTTGAGGCGCTCGAACAGCGCCAGCGCCCCGCCGGCCAGCCCCTCGAGCTCGGCGCGCGGCTTCCGCTCCCGCTTCGCCCCCGTCGTCTCCGCGGTCCGGCGCAGGAATGCCGGGATCTCCCCGCGCAACACCGGCCGCGCTTCAGTGGTCAGCCGCAGCGTGCCGTAGCCCTCGGTGTCGACCTCGACCCAGCCGAGCGCGACCAGCTGCCGGAACAGGCTGCGCCACTGCACGTCGGACAGCGCGCGGCCGATGCCGAACACTGACAAGCCCTCGTGCCCGCGTTCCTTGACCGTCGCGTTCGCATTGCCGCGGAGGATTTCGATCAGGTACGCGGCGCCGTAGCGCTGCCCGGTCCGGTAGATGGCCGACAGCGCCATCCGGACCGGCTCGCTGGCGTCCCACGTCTCCGGCGGCGACAGGCAGTTGTCGCAGTTGCCGCAACGGTAATCCGCGGGCTGCGGCTCCCCGAAGTAGTTCAGCAGGCGCGCGCGGCGGCAGGTCGGCGTCTCGCACAGCCCGAGCAGCGCGTCGAGCTTGCCGCGGGAGACCCGCTTGTACTGCTCCTCGGCTTCCCCGGTGTCGATCATCCGCCGCTGCTGGACGACGTCGGACAGGCCGTAGAGCATCCACGCGTCGGAGTGCTCGCCATCGCGGCCGGCGCGGCCGGTCTCCTGGTAATAGCTCTCGATGCTCTTGGGCAGATCCAGGTGCACGACAAAGCGCACGTCGGGCTTGTCGATGCCCATCCCGAAGGCGATGGTCGCGACCATGATCACGCCGTCCTCGCGCAGGAAGCGCAGCTGGTTGGCGCGCCGCTCCGCCGAGTCCATCCCGGCGTGGTAGGGCAGCGCGCGGTGGCCGGACTTCGCCAGCCAGGCGGCGGTGGCGTCCACCTTCTTGCGCGACAGGCAGTAGACGATCCCGGCCTCGTTCTTGCGCTCGGCCAGGAAAGCGCGCAGCTGCCGGTGCTCGTCTTCCCGTTCGGCGATGGTGTAGCGGATGTTGGGACGGTCGAAACTGGCGACGAACTCGCGGGCGCCGTTCAGATGCAGGCGGTCGCGGATCTCCTGCCGCGTCATCGTGTCGGCGGTCGCGGTCAAGGCGACTCGCGGGACGTCGGGAAACCGTTCCGCGAGCACCGAGAGCTGCAGGTACTCGACGCGGAAGTCGTGGCCCCATTGCGACACGCAATGCGCCTCGTCGATGGCGAACAGGCCCAGCGCGGCCCTGGCGGCAAGGGTGTCGAGCAGGTCCAGGAAGCGCGGGGTCAACAAGCGCTCAGGCGCCACGTAGAGCAGCTTCAGATCCCCGGCCAGCGCCGCGCGCTCGACCTGGCCGGCTTCGGCGGCGGTCAGCGACGAGTTGAGAAACGCCGCCGCGACGCCAAGTTCCTTCAGCGCGTCGACCTGGTCCTGCATCAAGGCGATCAGCGGCGAGACGACCACGCCGACGCCCGGGCGGACCAGCGCCGGGATCTGGTAGCAGATCGACTTGCCCCCGCCGGTGGGCATGAGCACGATCGCGTCGCCGCCGGCGACCACGTGCGCGATGATGGCCTCCTGCGGCCCGTTGAACGTGGAATAACCGAACACGGACTGCAGAATCTGGTGCGGGGAGGGCATGAATTGCGCGCGCTGAGGGGAGCCTGCGAGTCTACCCCAAGGCGCCTCGATGAAGCCCTGCCCGATTCGGCGGTAAAATCGCGCGATTCGCGAGACTAATCGGGGAGCGTTTCCATTTTTCCCAACACCGTGGTGCCTGATCCTGCCGTTCCGGCAGGCCGCGCGTTGCACCGCCCCGCCCGTTTTCCATCGCCCGCCATCAAGGCCAGACCTTGAATCCGGGAACGGGGATACTCGGCGGCACCTTCGATCCTATCCACTACGGTCACTTGCGCATGGCCGACGAGGTCGGCGCGGCGCTGGGGCTGGCGCAGTTGCGGTTGATCCCGGCCGGGAATCCCTACCATCGTGCAGCCGGCGCGCAGCCGGCGTCCAGTACGCACCGGCTGGCCATGGCCCGGCTCGGCGCCGGGGAGTTTTCGCGATTGACGGTCGATCCGCGGGAAGCGCTGCGTGCCGCGCCCAGCTACACGGTCGAGACCCTGACCAGCTTGCGCGAGGAAGTGGGTTCCGCGCCGCTGCTGCTGTTGCTGGGGGCGGACACCTTCGCCACGCTGCCGACCTGGAAGCGGTGGCAGGAACTGTTCGGCCTGGCGCATATCGTCCTGGTCGCGCGGCCCGGCGTCGACGCGGACGCGGCGCTGGCGCCCGAACTCGCGGACGCGCTGGCTGCGCGCCGGACCGGCGATCCGGGCTTGTTATCCGGCGGCGCCGGGCGCATCTACAGGCAGGCGGTCACGCCGCAACCGATTTCCGCGACCCGGATCCGCGAGCTGGTCCGCGCCCGCCAGCCGATCACCGGGATGGCGCCCCGCGCCGTCATCGAATATATTGAATTCCACGACCTTTATCGAAACTGACTGATGCGCCTGAACAAATTGCAAAAGGCCGCCGTGGCGGCGCTGGAAGAAATCAAGGGCCAGGACATCCTGGTCCTGGACGTGAGGAAGCTGACTTCGATGTGCGATTCGATGATCATCGCCAGCGCCCAGTCGACGCGGCAGGTGAAAGCCCTGGCCGACAACGTCCGCGACCGGCTACGGGAGGCCGGCGCCTCGATCATCGGCGTCGAGGGCGAGCAATCCTCCGAATGGGTGCTGGTCGATTGCGGCGACATCGTCGTCCACGTGATGCAGCCCGCGGTCCGGGCGCACTACAAGCTCGAGGAACTCTGGACGCCACCGCTGGCGCGCCGGCGCGCGGCGGCGGCCGCCACCGCGCACGCGCAGGACGAAGGCGGCGGGGCGATGGCCGCGTGAGGCGATGCGGATCCGGCTGATCGCCGTGGGACAGCGTCTGCCGTCATGGATCGACGCCGGGTGCGCGGAGTACGTCAAGCGCCTGCCCCGCGAATGGAACTTCGAGTTGATTGCCCTCAAGGCCGCCGCCCGGCCCGAGGGCAAGCCCGCGGCGGCGGCGATGCAGGCGGAGGGCCGGGCGATCGCCGCGGCCATACCGCCGGGTTCGCGCCGGGTGCTGCTCGACGAACGGGGCCGGCAGCTGACGACCGCGCAATTGACCGGCCGGCTTACGCACTGGCAGCAGGACGGCCGCGACGTGGCGCTGGTCGTCGGGGGCGCGGACGGACTCGATCCGGAACTCCGGAACATGGCGGACGAGACGCTGGCGTTGTCGCAGATGACCCTGCCGCACGGCTTGGCGCGACTGCTGCTGGTCGAGCAGTTGTACCGGGCGGGCAGCCTGCTGCAGGGCCATCCGTATCACCGGGTGTAGCCGGGCGAGCGGGAAGTCAACGACGAAAGCCGGGGCATGGTACAAACCGTAATGCGCCGTGGCGCGTATGCCCCCGGGTGCGGTCGCACTTGCAGCACCGCGCCCCGGCCGCAACCAGCGACGGCTCCAGGCGGCCACAATCCGAGCGAAAACAGCCATGACCAGGCCATTCGTCTACCTTGCATCCAAAAGCCCGCGGCGGCGTGAACTGCTGACCCAGGCCGGGGTAGCGCACGAGGTTCTCGCGCCGGACGCGGCCGGCGGCGCCGCCGAGGTCGACGAAACGCCGCACCCGGGCGAAACTCCGACCAGCTATGTGCAGCGGGTCGCGCAGGAAAAGGCCGCGGCCGGCCGCGACCACGTGGCCATGCAGTCCCTGCCCCCGCATCCGGTGCTGGCCGCGGACACGACAGTGGCGGTGGAAGGCCGGATCCTGGGCAAGCCGGAATCGACGGCCGCGGCGCGCGACATGCTCCGCGACCTGTCGGGCCGTACGCATCAGGTCTACACGGCCGTGGCCGTGGCGTGGAATGGCAGGATGGACGTGGCGCTGTCGGAATCGAACGTGCGCATGCGCAAGCTGTCGGATGCGGAGATCGCGCACTATGTGGGCACCGGGGAGCCGCTGGACAAGGCCGGCGGCTACGGGGTGCAGGGGCGCGCCGCGATCTTCATCGAGCGGATCGAGGGCAGCTATTCCGGCGTGATGGGATTGCCGCTGTTCGAAACCGCGATACTGTTGTCGGGGGCGGGACTGGTGCTGCTATGAGCGAAGAGATACTGATCAACGTGACGCCGCAGGAGACGCGGGTCGCCGTGCTGGAGCAGGGCGTCACGCAGGAATTGCACATCGAGCGCGGGTCGGCGCGCGGACTGGTGGGCAACATCTACCTGGGCAAGGTCGGCCGGGTCCTGCCGGGGATGCAGTCCGCGTTCATCGACATCGGCCTCGACCGTGCGGCGTTCCTGCACGTGGCCGACATCTGGGAACACCGCCGCGGCACGGGCAACGGCGGCGGCGCGGACAAGGAAGCGCGGCACGAGCAGCGGCCGATCGAGAAGATCCTGTACGAGGGGCAGACGCTGCTGGTCCAGGTGATCAAGGACCCGATCAGCACCAAGGGCGCGCGGCTGTCCACGCAGGTCAGCCTGGCCGGCCGGCTGCTGGTGTTCCTGCCGCAGGATTCGCACATCGGGATTTCGCAGCGGATCGAGGATGAAGCCGACCGGGTCCTGCTGCGCGACCGCCTCCAGCAGTTGCTGCCCGAGGGGTGGCAGGGCGGATTCATCATCCGCACCAGCGCCGAGACGGCAAGCGAGCGCGAGCTGCAGGCGGACGTCGAGTACCTGACCAAGCTCTGGCGCGACATCGTCGAGCGTTCGCGCACCGCGCCCCAGCAGACGCTGATCTACCAGGACCTTGACCTGTCGCTGCGGGTGTTGCGCGACTTCGTCCACGAGGACACCGCGCGCATCCTGGTCGATTCGCGCGAGACTTTCCTGCGGATGCGCGAATTCGCCGAGTCCTACACCAAGAACATCGTCGAGCGTACCTATCACTACACCGGCGAGCGCCCGCTGTTCGACCTGCATGGCGTCGAGGACGAGATCCAGAAGGCGCTGGCGCGCCGCGTCGACCTGAAGTCCGGCGGCTACCTGATCTTCGACCAGACCGAGGCCATGACCACGGTCGACGTCAACACCGGCGCCTACGTCGGCGGGCGCAGCTTCGACGACACGATCTTCAAGACCAACCTCGAGGCCGCGCACGTGATCGCGCGCCAGCTGCGCCTGCGCAACCTGGGCGGGATCATCATCATCGATTTCATCGACATGGAAAGCGCGGAACACCGCGACACCGTGCTGGCGGAATTGAAGCGCGCGCTGGAAAAGGACCGGCAGCGGCTGACCGTCAACGGCTTCACCCAGCTGGGGCTGGTCGAGATGACCAGGAAGCGCACCCGCGAATCGCTCGCGCACATCCTGTGCGAGCAGTGCCCGACCTGCGCCGGCCGGGGCGAGCTGAAAACCCCGCGGACCGTCTGCTACAACATCCTGCGCGAGATCATGCGCGAGTCCAAGCAGTTCAATCCGCGCGAGTTCCGCATCCTCGCCTCGCAGGCGGTGATCGACATGTTCCTCGACGAGGAATCGCAGAACCTGGCGCAGCTCTCCGACTTCGTCGGCAGGCCGGTGTTCCTGCAGGTCGAGTCGGTCTACAACCAGGAGCAATACGACATCGTGCTGATCTGAGCGCCGCAACGCCGCTCAGGGCGTGAACGACACCAGCTCGACCGTGCTCCCGTTTGCCTGGTTCTGCGACTTGACCATGCCGACGCCCTCGGCCGCCCACAGGGTCAGCGTGTCGTCGGCGGCGCCGGCGCCGAAGCCGGGATTGCAGGTGACCGCGTAGCTGGTTACCCGGTGATAGCGGAACCGGCAGGCGTTGAACGTCCCGGCCGGCACCGTGACCGTTTCCCTGCCGAGGAACGTGTATTCCCAGAAATGAACCGGTCACCGGCGATCCCACGAACCCCGGGATCGAATAGCTGCCGGTCACCGGTCCCTGTTGCCGGCCACCCCGGGTCCGCCATCGGCAGGCTCCGCCGTCGCTGACCTCGATCCCCCCCCCGCCCCGCCCCCCCCAACTCGGTGCGAACGTGCCACGAAAGCACCTTGCGAGCCGGCTGCTGAGCGACGGTGTACTGCGTCTTCGCGACAGTCGTCATGCCGCCGATCTGGGTGGTCGCGGTCAGCAGCGGCGCCGCGGCGGTGCCGGTTACCGTCGCGCCCTGCGTGAGGCCGGAACCGCCCGACACGTTGAACGTGCTGCTGGATCCGGGCACCGGCAACAGGCAGTCGCCGGGCCCCCCCCCCCCCCCCCCCCCCCCACAAAACACCCCCCCCCGCCCCCCCCCCCCACCCCGCCGTCGGGGTGGAGGGTGGTGCCGTCATTGAGCCCGGCGGTTGTACGCGCGCCGACCGGCTTCTGGGGCGCGCACAGATGGCCGGCACTGGATGTAGAACGATGCCTTCTAGTGCCAGCGGGATCGTGAGGCCGCGCCGGGGGGGGTAAAGTTCGGCCGGGGGCTGCCGTAGAAGCGGCACACGGGCACCAGGCCGGCCGCGTCGCCCGGCGCTGTACGCGGCCAGGGTGCCGCCGGTGCGTTCCCAGCCCGGGCCCGCGGCGCCCTGGTCGATGGCCGCCGCTTCGGCCGGATCGGTGATCAGCACATAGTGCTTGAGCGTCGTGTTGTAGAACTCGGTGACGACGACCTCGACCGCAAGGGCCGCCAGCAGGGGCGGGCAAGCCGTGGCCTCCTGGTGAGGAAGCGCGCCTGGAGCATACTCCGGTTGTTTTTCGGGGTACAGGCCCAACCTCGCAATGGCGCGACTGCGGCAGGACTTCCGCGCCGCCCAGGCGACCTGCCGGGAACTTTGCCAAAACCGATCCGCCCAAGAGTCTCGTACTCCAGTCAACCCGACACCGAAAGCCTCCGCCCGCCGCCATGACGCGCCGTACCGCCTTTGCCACCCTCGCCGCCGCCGCGCTCGTCGCGGCCATGTCCGTCGGCTGTGCGTCGCTCGACGACTTCCAGCGCAAGGTCATCTTCCGGCCGAACAAGGAAGTCCGGGAGACGCCGGCCGAGTACCGGGCCACCTACGAGGATGTCTGGCTCGACGTGGGCACCGACGGCGGTGGACCGCGGCGGTTGCACGCCTGGTGGATCCCGTCCGCCAGGCCGGAGCAGGCGCCGGCGGTGCTGTACCTGCACGGCGCCGGCTTCGGCATTTCAGCGAACCTGTCGCGGATCATGAAGCTGCGCGACGAAGGCTTTTCGGTGCTGGCGCCCGACTACCGCGGCTTCGGGCGCAGCGACGGCGACCTGCCCTCGGAAGACTCCGCCTACGAGGACGCCGAGGCCGCGTGGTCCGAACTCGCAAGGCGGGCGCCGGCGGCTCCGCGCTTCATCTACGGCCACTCGCTGGGCGGCGCGATCGCGATCGAACTCGCGCAACGGGCCAGCGCCCAGGATGCCGCGGGGCTCGTCGTCGAGAGTTCGTTCACCAGCGTGCGCGAAATGCAGCAGTACTCGTCGTACAAGTGGATTCCGCTCGCCGCCGTGCAGACCCAGTTCTTCGACGCGCTGGCCAAGGCGCCGAGGCTCTGCCTGCCGGCGCTGTTCCTGCACGGCACCAACGATTACCGCGTGCCGGTCGACGTGGCGAAGAAACTGTACGACGCGGCGGCTGGTCCCAAGCTCTGGCTGCTGGTCGAGGGCGCGCGGCACGTCGACATCCCGACCCGCTACACGCAGCAGTGGTCGGCCGCGCTGCGGGACTTGCGCGGACTTGCGGACCGCCGCCTCGCCAGTGTCACCAGCGCCACCAGCATCACCGGTGCCGCGCGCGCGACTTGTCCCGCCTGAGCGTCCACAACGCCGGGGTTGCGTTAAGAAAACCCTAAGACAGCCGGCGCAACATGGCAGCCATCCATCACGGAGCTGCCATGAACCAATCGACCATCACCCGCTGCGTTGCCGCCCTGCTGCTGGGCGGCGCGGTCCTTGCCACCGGCGCGCAGGCCGTGGCACCCGCCGAAATCCTGGCCGGGTACAGCGCGCAGGCCGGCGCGCCGCCGTCACCCGCGCGCGGCCAGCAACTCTTCAACACCCGCCATGGCGGCGAATGGAGCTGCGCCTCCTGCCACGGCGCCGCACCGACGCAGGCAGGCAAACATGCGTCCACCGGCAAGGCGATCGGCGCGCTGGCGCCCGCCTTCAATGCCGAGCGATTCACCGACCTTGCCCGGACCGACAAATGGTTTCGCCGCAACTGCAACGACGTCATGGGCCGCGAGTGCACCTATGCCGAGAAGGCCGACGTGCTGAGCTGGCTGCTGGCGCTCAAGCCTTGAAGTATCCCGCGCCAATTCCCTTTCCCGGAGGACTCCCGATGCACCCATTCCCACGCCTGACGATGCGACGCGCGCTGCCCGGCCTGCTGGCCTTGCTCGCCTTGGCCGGCGCAGCGCTGGCCGACGGCGGCGATCGCGCCGCCCGCCTGCCGCTGTTGCCCAAGTACCAGCAGGAATGCGCCGCCTGCCATATCGCGTATCCGCCCGGAATGCTGCCGGCGGCATCGTGGCAGCGCACGATGAGCAACCTGCAGCGCCACTACGGCACCGACGCCTCGCTCGACCCCGCCACCGCGCAGGAACTCACGACGTGGCTCGCCGCGAATGCGGGCACTTACAAGCGGGTGAGCGGGCAGCCACCGGAGGATCGCATCAGCCGCTCGGCGTGGTTCATCCGCAAGCATGACGAGGTGGCGGCCGCCACCTGGAAGCTGCCGGCGGTCAAGAGCGCCGCCAATTGCAGCGCCTGCCATACCCAATCCGACCAGGGAGATTTCAATGAGCGAAACATCCGTATTCCGCGCTGAGGCGCCGGCCAACGCCGCGGGCACCCGCAAGGTCCTCGTCTGGGATGCCCCGGTGCGGGTCTTTCACTGGCTGCTGGTGGCGTGCTTCGCCGGCGCCTACATCACCGCCGAAAGCGAGCGCTGGCGGCTCGTGCACGTGACGCTGGGCTATACGATGGGCGGGCTGGTGGCCTTCCGCGTCCTGTGGGGCCTGGCGGGAACGCGCTATGCGCGGTTCTCGAACTTCGTGCGCGGCCCGGCGGCCGTGGCCCGCTACCTGCGCTCGATCGTGCGCGGCGAACCCGAGCACCACACCGGGCACAACCCGGCCGGCGCGCTGGCGATCCTCGCGCTGCTTGGCCTGGCGGTCGCGATCACCGCGTCCGGCTGGGCGACGTTCAACGACGTCGGCGGCAAGTGGCTGGAGGAATTCCACGAGGTGGCCGCCAACCTGATGCTGGCCGTGGTCGGGGCGCACATTGCCGGTGCTGTGGTCAGCAGCTGGCTGCATCGCGAAAACCTGATCGGCGCGATGATCGACGGGCGCAAGCAGGTGCGGCCGGAAGAGGGCGTGCGCAGCGCCTGGCGCACCGTGGCCGCGCTGATGCTGGTGGTGGTGCTGGGGTTCTGGTGGATGCAGTGGCAGGCGGCGCCCGCCGGCGGCGCCGCCTCCGACCGGCCGGTGGCGGCGGCAAAGGCGAAGAACCATGATCGTGGTCACGACTGAGCCCGGCACAGCGTGACACAATTGGCCGCATGCGCATCCTCCTTGCCGAAGACGACCCGCTGCTGGGCGACGGACTGCGGGCCGGCCTGCGCCAGCTCGGCTTCCAGGTCGACTGGGTGCGCGACGGCATGGCCGCGGAACGCGAACTGCGGGCCGAGCCCTACGCCGCCGCGGTCCTCGACCTGGGCCTGCCGCTGAAGGATGGGATGGACGTGCTTGCCGCCGTTCGCCGCGCGGGCGTCGCGCTGCCGGTCCTGGTCCTGACCGCCCGCGACGCGGTGCCCGAGCGCATCCGCGGGCTCGATGCCGGCGCCGACGACTACATCGTCAAGCCGGTCGACCTGCACGAGCTCGCCGCGCGGCTGCGCGCGCTGGTGCGCCGTGCGCACGGCCAGCCGCAGGAGTGCCTGACGGCACAGGATGTCGTGCTCGATCCGGCGGCGCGCTCGGTGCAACAGGCGGGCCTGCCCGTCACGCTCTCGGCGCGCGAGTTCGACCTGCTGCACGCGCTGATGCTCAATGCGGGGCGCGTGCTCTCGCGCGAGCAGCTCGCGGCGCGTCTCTACAGCTGGGGCGAGGAAGTGGAGAGCAACGCCGTCGAGGTGCACATTCATCACTTGCGGCGCAAGCTCGGCGCGGCATTGGTCCAGACCGTACGCGGCGTCGGCTACATGCTGCTGCGCGAGAACGCGAAATCGTGATCAGGTTGCCGCGCTCGCTGCAGGGCCGGCTGCTGGTGCTGGTGCTCGGGCTGGTTGCCGGCGTCTGGGTGGCCACGGCGGCGATGACCTGGATCGACGTGCGCCACGAGCTCGACGAGCTGCTCGACAGCCATCTGGCGCAGGCCGCCGCGCTGCTGGTGGTCCAGCAGGTGCGCGAGATCGACGATGACGATCACCAGATCGACGCGCCTTCGCTGCACCGTTATGCGCCCAAAGTGGCGTTCCAGGTCTTTCACGAAGGGCGGCTGGCGCTGCGCTCGGCTAACGCACCTCCCGGGCCCATGGCCGGGGCCGGAGAGGATTTCCAGACCGGCTTCAGGACGGTGCAGATCGGCGACACGGCCTGGCGCGTGTTCGCGGCCCGCGGCGGCAAGAGCGACGTGCAGGTGTTCGTGGGCGAGCAGGTGGAGTCCCGGTCGTCGATCCTGTGGGCAGTGCTGCGCAGCGTGCTCTGGCCGATGCTGGTCGCGCTGCCGCTGCTCGGGCTCGCTGCATGGTGGGCGGTGTACCGCGGCGTCGCGCCGCTGCGCAGCCTCGGGCGAACGCTGGCCGGACGGCGGCCGGAGGCCCTCGAACCGGTCGCGGTCGCGGGAGCGCCCTCGGAAATGACGCCGATGCTGGACGCGCTGAACGGCCTGTTCGAGCGCATCGCCACGTTGCTGGAATCGGAGCGCCGGTTCACCGCCGATGCGGCGCACGAATTGCGGACGCCGATCGCGGCCATCCGCGCGCAGGCCCAGGTAGCATTGGCCGAAAGCGACGACGCGCTGCGCACTCACGCGCTGCAGTCGACGCTGGAGGGTTGCGACCGCGCCACCCGCCTGGTCGAGCAACTTCTGACGCTGTCGCGGCTCGAGGCCGGGGCGACCTCGATGGCGACGCCGCTGGACTTGGGCGCCCTGGTCCGGGGGGTGGTGGCCGAAGTCGCGCTGCGGGCTGTCCTGAAGCAGCAGACGATCGAAGTCGATGCGCCCGAACCATGCCGCGTCGCGGGCGATCCCACGCTGCTGGCGGTGCTCGTGCGCAATCTGGTCGACAACGCGATCCGGTACAGTCCGCCGCGGGCGGCGGTTAGAGTCGGCGTCGCAGCGCAGGGGGCGCAGGTCCGGCTGCGTGTCGAGGATAGCGGACCGGGGATGACGGAGCAGGATAGCGCCCGGCTGGGCGAACGCTTCTTCCGCGTCCTCGGCACCGGAGAAGGCGGCAGCGGGCTCGGCTGGTCGATCGTGCGCCGCATCGCCTCCGCGCAGGGCGCGGCCATCCATGTCGGCCGGTCGCCGGGTCTGGGCGGACTGGCGGTCCAGGTCGACTGGCCCGCCCGGTAGCGGGTGCGCGCCTCGCTTACTTCACGTTGCAACGCACGCGGAACATTGCTGTCAGCCGCCGCCTGCGGCAGAATTGGACGACCCGTCTGAGATACCTGCCGCGGCGGTCGGCGCACAACCCGGAAATGGACATGCCATGGCGAATTCACTGCGTTCCTGCCTCGCGGGGCTCTGGTCTGTGGCCGCGCTCAGCGCGCTACCCGCCACCGCCGCGTCGATCGCGCTGTACGACCTCGACCAGCCCGGGCCCGACTCGCTCGCGTTCATCATCGACTCGATCGCCGCTTCCAGCAGCACGGGACCACTGTCGCGCTACCGGTTGAGCAACGGCGCGATCTCCTCGATGGGCACGTCGCTCACTCCCGGCTCCAACCTGGTTTCGATCGGCAACTTCATGTGGTACACCCGCCGGTTCTCGCCGTACCGGATAGTCAGGGCCGACTTGTCGACAGTAACGGGGAGTCCGGACAACTTCGTTCCGAGCGACATCACCAGCGCGTTCGACGACATGACGCTGGGCCCGGACAACAACCTGTGGGCGACGAACGCACAGAGCGCGCGCGTGGTCCGCATCACCCAGTCCGGGGTGCGGACCAACTTCACGGGGAACGGCACGATCCGGCCACTGGGCATCACGCGCGCGGCCGACGGCAACCTGTGGTTCGCCGACGGCGCGAACCGGCGCATCACGCGGATCAATCCGAACACCACGGTGTTCACCGACTACGCGGTGCCGCAGCGATCGGCGAACACGATTCCCGAGCGCATCGTCGGGGTGGGCACCGGCGGCGTGGTCTGGTTCGCGACCCGCGACGGCTTCGGCAGCGTCGATACCGCCACCGGCGCGGTGCAGGTCGTGCTCACCGAGGCACAGCAGCCGCGGCGCCTCGCCGCGGGCGCCGACGGGACGCTGTGGCTCACCGACGGCACCCAATACGTGACCCAGTTCACGCCGCCGGCCAATTACGCCAGGCTCAAGGTGTTCGGGAATGCCAACGCGCAAAGCGCCGGCCTCCATGTCCATACGGACGGTGTCGTCTACGTGAGCGACGTGCAGGGCGGCAAACTGGCGCGCATCGCCGTGGCGCAGAACACGCCGGCCGATACCATCGTGACCGAGTTCTACAACAGCACCCTGAACCACTATTTCGTGACCGCGAACCCGGCCGAGGCCGCCTCGATCGATAGCGGAGGGTCCGGGCCGGGCTGGTCGCGGACCGGCGAGACGTGGAAGGCGTGGGTGGGCGGCCCCATACCCAACGCCGCCGAAGTCTGCCGCTTCTACGGATCCATCGACATCAATCCCGTGACCGGGATGCGGCGGGGGCCGAACTCGCATTTCTACACGGCGGAGCCCGCCGAGTGCGCGGCGGTGAAGCTGGACCCGGGCTGGACGTTCGAGTTCGCCGGCAAGTTCTGGATGATCAGGCCCACAGCCAGCAATGCCGCCGGCTGCCCCGCGTGGACGCAGGCCGTCTGGCGGGTCTACAACGGGCGCTTTGCGTTCAACGACTCGAACCACCGGTACATGACCAACCAGGCCCTCTACAACCAGATGGTGGGCATGGGCTGGGCAGGTGAGGGTGTCGTCCTCTGCGCGCCGCTATAAAACGGCGCTAGCGCAGCGACGCGTTGATTTTCGCGAGCCTGGCCGAACCGGGGCACAGCTCGCGGGAGGAAAGCCGGTTGAACGGCGCGTCGACCGTATGCAGGTAGCCGTGCAGTTCCTGCGGCTCCGGATCGACGTAGAGCAGGCCGGTGACGACTTCGCCCTTGGCGTGATGCTCCTGCGAGTAGTTCATCGCCGCGATCCGGTTGTTGGCGTCGTAGCTCTCGTCGACCTTGCGCAGGCGCAGGATCGAGCCGTCGTGCTGGACCACTTCCTGCACGGTGCCCGGCGCGTAGTCGGTGGTGATTTCGTCGCGCTTGGTGATGAAGTCGATCCGGTTGACCGCTTCGTTGTGCTCGCGGACGTAGTCGTAGCTCTTGGTCGAGCCCGGGTGGTTGTTGAACGCGACGCACGGCGAGATCACATCGATGAACGCCGCGCCGCGGTGGGCGATCGCCGCTTCGATCAGCGGCACGAGCTGCGTCTTGTCGCCGGAAAAACTACGGGCGACGAACGTCGCGCCCAACTGCAGCGCGAGCGAGGCCAGGTCGATCGGCTCGTCGCTGTTGATCACGCCGCGCTTGCTCTTGGAGCCCTTGTCGGCGGTCGCCGAGAACTGGCCCTTGGTCAGGCCGTAGACGCCGTTGTTCATCACGATGTAGACCATGTTCACGCCGCGGCGCATGCTGTGGGCGAACTGGCCGAGCCCGATCGAGGCCGAGTCGCCGTCGCCGGAGACGCCCAGGTAGAGCAGGTCGCGGTTGGCGAGGTTGGCGCCGGTGAGCACCGAGGGCATGCGGCCGTGCACGCTGTTGAAGCCGTGCGAGTTGCCCAGGAAGTAGGTGGGCGTCTTCGAGGAGCAGCCGATGCCCGAGAGCTTGGCGACCCGGTGCGGCTGGATGTCGAGGTCGAAGCAGGCCTGGATGATCGCGGCGCTGATCGAGTCGTGGCCGCAGCCGGCGCACAGCGTGGACACCGGGCCCTCGTAGTCGCGGCGGGTATAGCCGGCCTTGTTGCGGGTCAGCGACGGATGGTGGAGCTTGGGCTTGGCGATGTAGGTCACGATGCGACTTTCTTGATCGGAGTCACGTTGTAGCGGGCGAGCTTGTCGGCGATGTCGGCAACGATGAAGCGCGCGGTGATCGGCGTGCCGTCGTAGTGCAGCACGGCGATCATCTTCGCCGGGTCGATTCCGCCTTCGTTGATCAGCATCCCGCGCAGTTGTCCGTCGCGGTTCTGTTCGACGATGAACACGCGGTCGTGACGGGCGATGAAATCCATCACGTCGTCGCAGAACGGGTAGGCGCGGATGCGCATCGCGTCCAGGTGCTCGCCCGCCGCCTCGAGGCGATCGAGCGCCTCGTGCATCGAGGGGCTGGTCGAGCCGAAGAACAGGACGCCGTTCCTGGTCGCCTTCTTCGCGGGCCGGGTCAGCGGCTGCGGCACCAGCGACTTGGCGGTCTCGAATTTCTTGACCAGCCGTTCCATGTTGTCGACGTAGACGGGGCCTTCTTCGCTGTAGCGCGCGTAGCGGTCCTTGGTGGTGCCGCGGGTGAAGTAGGCGCCGCGCTTCGGATGCGTGCCGGGGTACGTCCGGTAGGGGATGCCGTCGCCGTCGACATCGAGGTAGCGGCCGAAGGTCTTGCCGGCCTCGAGCTCCTCCTCGGTCATCACCTTGCCGCGATCGTAGGCGCGCGCGTCGTCCCAGACAA
Source organism: Betaproteobacteria bacterium (assembly GCA_016717855.1). Classification (GTDB taxonomy): domain Bacteria; phylum Pseudomonadota; class Gammaproteobacteria; order Burkholderiales; family Casimicrobiaceae; genus PALSA-1005. Next base: position 198,123 of record JADKEV010000005.1, on the reverse strand, counting down.
AGGGCGCGGACAGCCGCTGGTTCATCCCGATGTCGAGGTCGGTCATCACGAAAACCGGCGTCTGCAGCCGGTCGGCCAGGTCCAGCGCGGTCGCCGAGAACTCGAAGCACTCGTGCGGATCTTCCGGGAACAGCAGCACGTGCTTGGTGTCGCCGTTGGAGGCGTAGGCGCAGGACAGGATGTCCGCCTGCTGGGTGCGCGTGGGCATCCCGGTCGAGGGTCCGCCGCGCTGCACGTTGATGATGGTGGCCGGGATCTCGGCAAAGTAGGCCAGCCCGATGAACTCGGTCATCAGCGACACGCCCGGCCCGGAGGTGGCGGTGAACGCCCGCGCGCCGTTCCAGCCCGCGCCGATCACCATGCCGATCGACGCCAGCTCGTCCTCGGCCTGGACGCTGGCGAACAGGTTCTTCCCGGTTTCGGGATCGACGCGGAGCGTCTGGCAATACTTGATGAACGATTCGGCCAGCGACGACGACGGCGTGATCGGGTACCACGCGCAGACGGTCGCCCCGCCGTAGACGAGTCCGAGCGCCGCCGCGCTGTTGCCGTCGATGAAGATCCGGTCGCCGACGCGGTCCGACGGCTTCACTTTGAGGCCGATGTCGCAGTCCAGGTGCGCGGCGGCGTAGTCGCGGCCCAGGTTCAGCGCCTTGATGTTGGAGTCGAGCAGCTTCTCCTTGCCGCGGTACTGCTCGGCGAACAGCTTTTCGATCGCCGCGGGATCGATGTCGAGCAGCGAGGACAGCGCGCCGACGTAGATGATGTTCTTGAACAGCTGCCGCTGGCGCGGATCGCTGTAGGCGGCGTTGCAGATTTCGGTCAGCGGCACGCCGATGACCGTGATGTCGTCGCGGAACCGGGACTTGGGCAGTGGCTTGGTGTTGTCGTAGAACAGGTAGCCACCGGGACTGATCTCGGCGACGTCCTCGTCCCAGGTCTGCGGGTTCATCGCCACCATCATGTCGACCCCGCCGCGCCGGCCCAGGTAACCCTGGTCGGTGACGCGCACTTCGTACCACGTCGGCAGGCCCTGGATGTTGGAGGGGAAGATGTTGCGGGGCGAGACCGGGACGCCCATCCGGATGATGGACTTCGCGAACAGCTCGTTGGCCGAGGCGGACCCCGACCCGTTGACGTTGGCGAACTTGACGACGAAATCGTTGACCGCCTGGATTCTTGTCATGATGCGGGCCTCTCCGTTACGCGGCCTGCTTCATGCCGTGGTGCTCGCGGCAGGAAGGCCCGGCACGGGGTATGTCGAGCAGGAATTTCTGCATGTCCCAGGCGCCGGTCGGACAGCGCTCCGCGCACAGCCCGCAGTGCAGGCAGACGTCCTCGTCCTTGACCATCACCCGCTCGGTCTTGAGCACGTCCGAGACGTACAAGTCCTGCGCGAGGTCGAGGGCGGGCGCCTTCAGCCGCTTGCGCAGGTCCGCTTCATCGCCGTTGATCGTGAACGTGATGCAGTCCATCGGGCAGATGTCGACGCAGGCGTCGCACTCGATGCACAGCTTGGGCGCGAACACCGTCTGCACGTCGCAGTTCAGGCAGCGCTGGGCTTCCTTCAACGCCAGCTGCTGGTCGAAACCGAGCTCGACCTCGACCTTGATGTTCTTCAGCGCGACCTTGATATCCTTCAACGGCACCTTGTTGCGCCGGTCGATCGAGATATCGTTGTCGTAGCTCCATTCGTGGATGCCCATCTTCTGCGACACGAGGTTGGTCAGCGGATTCGGCCGGACCCGCACGTCCTCGCCATTGCAGAACTTGTCGATCGACACCGCCGCGTCGTGGCCGTGCGCGACGGCCCAGATGATGTTCTTCGGCCCGAACGCCGCGTCGCCGCCGAAGAACACGCGGGGCAGCGAGGACTGCATGGTCGTCGGCGTGACCACCGGCATGCCCCACTTGTCGAACTCGATGCCGATGTCGCGCTCGATCCAGGGGAACGAGTTCTCCTGGCCGACCGCGACCAGCACGTCGTCGCATTCAAAGCGCTGGTCGGGTTCGCCCGACGGGACCAGGCTGCGGCGTCCCTTGTCGTCGTAGACCGCCTTGACCTTCTCGAACACCATGCCGGTCAGCCGGCCGTTGTCGTGCAGGAATTCCTTGGGCACCAGGAAGTTCAGGATGGGGATGCCTTCGTGCTGCGCGTCCTCCTTTTCCCAGGGCGACGCCTTCATCTCGTCGAAGCCGGACCGGACGATCACCTTGACGTCGTCGCCGCCCAGGCGCTTCGACGAGCGGCAGCAGTCCATCGCGGTGTTGCCCCCGCCCAGCACGATCACCCGCTTGCCGATCGATTCGATGTGGCCGAACGACACGGATGACAGCCAGTCGATGCCGATGTGGATCTGCGCCGCGGCCTCCTTGCGGCCGGGAACGTCGAGGTCGCGCCCGCGCGGGGCGCCGGACCCGACGAAGATCGCGTCGAAATTTTCCGCCAGCAGCGCCTTCAGGCTGTCGATGCGCTGGCCGGCGCGGAATTCGATGCCCAGGTCGAGGACGTAGCCGACTTCCTCGTCGATGACCGACTCGGGCAGCCGGAATTTCGGGATCTGGCTGCGGATCATGCCGCCGGCGCGGGTGTCGCCGTCGAAGACGGTGACGTGGTATCCCTGCGGCGCGAGGTCGCGCGCGACTGTCAGCGAGGCGGGGCCGGCGCCCACGCAGGCGATCCGCTTCCCGTTCAGGGTCTTCGGCGCCTTGGGCAGGCGGCCGCGGATGTCTTCCTTGTAGTCGGCGGCGACGCGCTTCAGCCGGCAGATGGCGACCGGTTCCTTTTTCGAGCCGGCCAGCGCATCGTCCTCGACCCGGCCCCGGCGGCATGCCGGTTCGCAGGGGCGATCGCAGGTGCGGCCGAGAACGCCCGGAAACACGTTCGATTCCCAGTTCACCATGTAGGCGTCGCCGTAGCGGCCTTCGGCGATCATCCGGATGTACTCAGGCACGGGCGTGTGGGCCGGGCACGCCCACTGGCAGTCCACAACCTTGTGGAAATAGTCGGGCACGCGAATGTCGGTGGGCTTCAAGCAGATTCTCCTGTGGACCGGTCGTCCCGCAAACGGCGCGACGCGCGGCACCAATCCGGCGCGGGTGGCGCGTGCGCACGCGCCACGGCCCTCGCTGCATGTGCTGCAGTCATGTCGCCAAGAGCTGGAACTTCGCGCGCCGAAGAGGCCGGAACGGTCTTTTTGCAGATGTGGCGAGAGTCTACATGGTGCCGTTACGCTCGGCAATGACCGGCCTCCGCGCGGGCCTGATCCGGCACCGCTGTTGTGCGGGCGGCACAGGCCCGGCGGCCGCTTTACAACCGACTTCCGGTCAGTTATGATCGCCGTCCAAATGACTTCAGGTCAGTTAAAGGGCGGTTGGAATGGTCATCAAGCAACGGGCGATGCTGGAGGAAGACAAGCAGTTGCGCCGGCAGGCAATCCTGTCGGCCGCGGCGGCGTTGCTCTTGCAGCATCCGGAACGTCTGGCCTCGGTGCAGGATGTCGCCCTGCAATCGGGGCTGGCCAAGGGCACGATGTATCTCTACTTCCGGACCAAGGAGGAAATCTATCTCGCGGTCCATGAACAGCAGACCCATCAGTTTTTCGACACTCTCGAAGCGCTGCTGGCGCGCGAGCGCAGCCGGCCCAGCCTGAAGCGGCTGACGCGCAACGTCGTGGAGGCGATCAGGCAGCACCCCTCGTTCCTGCCCCTGGCGATCCAGTGCCCGGAATTCGAGCGCAACGCCGACCTGGACGTGGTGGCCCATTGCAAGGCGGGAATCGGAGCGCGGCTGCAGCATATCGGGGCGGCGATGGAGATCACGTATCCCCGCCTGAAGAAGGGCGACGGAGCGCGACTGCTGATCCGCAGCTACGGGCTGATGCTGGGCCTCTGGCAATTGACCGCGCCCACGCCGGTGCGCGAGCGGCTGCTCGAACGCGCCGAGCTTGCGGTCTTCCGGCTGGACTATCTGGTGCAACTCGAGGCGGCCCTGTACGCGATGTGGCGCGGCACCGTCGACGAATGAAGGGGGGAACATGACAGCAACGCATGCGCGCGCGGCCCGGCGCCGCGGCCTTCGCCATCGCGGCATCCTTGCTGGCCGGCTGCGCCAGGCCGCCGGAGAAGACCGACACCGTGCGCCCGGCGCGGGTGATGACCGTCCGCGCGGCAACGGGCGAGGACGTGATGATCTTCGCCGGCGACGTGCGCCCGCGGTACGAGATCGACTTGTCGTTCCGGATCGGCGGCAAGCTGCTCGAGCGCAAGGTCGACACCGGCACGCTGGTCCGGAAGGGCCAGCCGCTCGCCCGCCTCGACCCGCAGGACGCGCGGCTGTCCGCCGCCGCGGCGGCGGCGCAGGTCGCTGTGGCCGATGCCGACGTGGCGTATGCGAAGGCCGAGCTCGAACGCAGCAGGCAGCTGCTGGAGCAGAAATTCATCAGCCGGGCGGCGTACGACAACAAGCTGAGCGCGCACCAGGTCGCGGTCGCGCGCCGCGATTCGGCCCGGGCGCAGTCCGCGGTCAGCGGCAACCAGGCCGGCTACACGACGCTGGTCGCGGACACCGCCGGGGTGATCACCGCGGTGAGCGCCGAGGCGGGACAAGTCGTTGCTGCCGGCCAATCGGTGATGAAGCTCGCCCGCACCGAAGAGCGCGAAGTCGTGATCAGCGTCGCCGAAAGCCAGGCGGCCGCGCTGCGCGTGGGGGCGCCGGCGATGATCCGCCTCTGGTCGCAGCCGCAAAAGACATACACCGGCAGGGTGCGCGAGGTCGCGCCCGCAGCCGATGCGTTGACGCGCACCTACCTGGCCAGGGTCTCGGTGCTCGATGCCGATGATGCGCTGCGCTGGGGCATGACCGCCAACGTCGGCGTCGCCGGCATGCGCGGCGCCGCGCTGCCGGGCGGCGCGATCGTGGTCCCGCTGACGGCGCTCAACCAGCAGGGCCAGCAGGCGCACGTCTGGGTCGTCGGGCCAGGCAACGCGGTGCAGCGGCAGCCGGTCCAGGTCGGCCAGTATCTCGACGGTGGCGCCGTCATCGCCGCCGGGCTGGCGGGCGGCGAGACCATCGTCGTTGCCGGGGTGCACAAGCTCAGCGCCGGCGACGTCGTCAGGCCGCTGCCCGAGCCCGTAACTGCCGCGGCAGCCACGAATGCGGCGGCGGCAGGCGCCGGGCGCGATGCAGTGCCTCCCGCCGCAGGTGCGGCTGCAATGGCAGGCGAGGCAAGCGCGGCGGCGGCGCCGCCAGCCAGGTGAGCCGCCCATGCTGAAACGCTTCAACCTGTCCGAGTGGGCGCTGCGGCATCAGGGCTTCGTCCTCTACTGCATCGTCGCGCTGGGGCTGATCGGCGCGTTTTCCTACGAGCGCCTGGGCCAGTCCGAGGATCCGCCGTTCACGTTCAAGGTGATGGTCGTGCGCACGCAATGGCCGGGCGCCACCGCGCGCGAGGTCGAGCAGCAGATCACCGAAAAGATCGAGCGCAAGCTGCAGGAGACGCCCAACGTCGACTTCCTGCGCAGCTATTCGCGGCCGGGCGAGTCGCAGATCTTCGTGATCGCCAAGGACACCGCGCCGTCGACCGAGATGGGCGAGATGTTCTACCAGGTGCGCAAGAAGGTCGGCGACATCCGCAACACGCTGCCCGACGGCGTGCGCGGGCCGTTCTTCAACGACGAGTTCGGCGACACGTTCGGCAACATCTTCGCGCTGACCGGCGACGGCTACACGTATGCGGAGCTCAAGGAGCACGCGGAGCGCCTGCGCCGCGACCTGCTGCGCCTCCCCGACGTGGCCAAGGTCGACCTGATCGGCGAGCAGGACGAGAAGATCTACGTCGAGATGTCCAACACCAAGCTGGCGACGCTGGGCGTGGACGTCTCGACCATCCTGGGCATCCTGCAGCAGCAGAACTCGATGGTGCCCGCTGGCGCTTTCGAGACGCCGACCGACAAGATCTTCCTGCGCGTCTCCGGCGACTTCGATTCGCTGGAGAGCATCCGCGAGCTGGCCATCCGCGGCAACAACCGAACGTTCCGGCTGGGCGACATCGCCAGCGTCTACCGCGGGTTTGTCGATCCGCCGCAGCCCCGGATGCGCTTCATGGGCAAGGAAGCGCTCGGGCTCGGGGTGTCGATGAAGAAGGGCGGCGATATCGTCACGCTGGGCAAGAACCTCGATCGCGAGGTCGAGCGGCTGGAGAAGAACCTGCCCATCGGCCTCGATTTCGCCCGCGTCAACGACCAGCCGCGCGCGGTCCGCGCGTCGATCAGCGAATTCGTCCGCTCGGTGGCCGAGGCGGTGACCATCGTGCTGGCCGTGAGTTTCATCAGCCTGGGCCTGCGCACCGGGATGGTCGTCGCGCTGTCGATCCCGCTGGTGCTCGCGCTGACCTTCCTGCTCATGTATGTGTTCGACATCGGCCTGCACAAGATCTCGCTGGGCGCCCTGGTGCTGTCGCTGGGCCTGCTGGTCGACGACGCGATCATCGCGGTTGAAATGATGGCGGTGAAGATGGAGCAGGGGATGGACCGGATGAAGGCGGCGAGCTTCGCCTTCACCAGCACCGCCTTTCCGATGCTTACCGGGACGCTGGTGACGGCGGCCGGTTTTCTGCCCATCGCCACCGCAAAATCGAGCACGGGCGAGTACACCCGAGCGCTGTTCCAGGTGACGTCCATCGCGCTGCTGGTGTCATGGGTCGCCGCGGTGATCGTCATTCCCTATCTGGGCAACAAGCTGCTGCCCGACTTTCACGAGCACACGGCGACGCGCCGACCCCGCTGGCTCGGCTCCGTCGCCGGCCCGCTGCACCGGATCGGCGAGCGCATCTCCCGGCTCACCCGGTCGTTCCTGGTGCGCTTCCGGCGCGCGGTCGAATGGTGCGTCACCTGGCGCAAGACGGTGCTGGCCGCGACCGTCGCGGCGTTCGCGCTGTCGCTGGCCGGATTCGGGCTGGTGCAGCAGCAGTTCTTCCCCGCGTCGACGCGGCTGGAACTGCTGGTCGACCTGAAACTTCCCGAGGGTTCCTCGATCGCTGCGACCGAGCGCGAAGTCCGGAAGCTCGAGGCGGTGCTGGCGGCGGACACCAGGCTGATCGAGAACTACGTCGCCTACGTCGGGTCGGGGACGCCGCGCTTCTACCTGCCCATCGATCAACAGCTGCCCACCGCCAGCTTCGCGCAGTTCGTCATCACCACCAACACCATCGGCGCCCGCGAGGCGCTGCGCGTCAAGCTGATCGGCGTGCTCGACGGGCCGGACTTCACCGGGCTGCGGGGCCGGGTCCTGCGGCTGGAGAACGGTCCGCCGGTCGGCTTCCCGATCCAGTTCCGGGTCTCGGGCGAAGATATCGAGCAGGTGCGCGCGCTGGCGGGCAAGGTCTCCGACACGCTGCGCAAGAATGCCAACCTGAGCAACGTGCAGTTCGACTGGAACGAAAAGTCCAAGGTCGTCCGGCTGGAAATCGACCAGGCCAAGGCGCGCGTGCTGGGCATTTCCTCGCAGGACCTGTCGGCGTTCCTGAACACGTCGCTCAACGGGCTGGCCGGGACCAGCTTCCGCGAGAAGGACAAGCTGATCGAAGTCGTGCTGCGCGGCGACCAGCAGGAGCGGGCGCGGCTCGAACTGATGGAAAATCTCGCGGTGCCGACGCGGTCCGGCAAGGCGGTGCCGCTCGCGCAGATCGCCAGGCTGACGTACGACTTCGAGGAAGGCGTCATCTGGCGCCGCAACCGCCTGCCCACCATCACGGTGCGCGCGGATATCTACGGCGACCTGCAGGCGGACACCGTGGTCAAGCAGCTCGACGCCGGGATCGCCGCGCTGCGGGCGCAATTGCCTCCCGGCTACCGGCTCGAACTGGGCGGCGCCGTCGAGGAGTCCGCCAAGGGCGGGTCGTCGATCGTCGCCGGCGTCCCGCTGCTGATCTTCGTCGTGCTCACCGTGCTGATGATCCAGTTGCAGAGCTTCCAGCGCGTGATCATGGTGGTGCTGACCGCGCCGCTGGGGCTGATCGGCGTCACCATATTCCTGCTCGCGTTCAACAAGCCGTTCGGCTTCGTCGCGATGCTGGGCACGATCGCGCTGTCGGGAATGATCATGCGCAACTCGGTGATCCTCATCGACCAGATCGAGCAGGACATCGCCGCCGGGCATCCGGCGTGGAACGCGATCATCGATTCCACGGTGCGCCGCTTCCGGCCCATCGTGCTCACGGCGCTGGCGGCGATCCTGGCCATGATTCCGTTGACGCGCAGCGTGTTCTTCGGACCCATGGCCGTGGCGATCATGGGCGGGCTGTTCGTGGCGACCGTGCTGACCCTGCTGTTCCTGCCGGCGCTGTACGCGGCATGGTTCCGCGTGAAGAAGCCCCTGCCGGACGCCGCCTGAACATTTGAAGTCTGTGGCGGCATTCAATACACTGCGGGTTGCCATGCCGCCGATCACGCAGTCCGAGGAGAGAACATGTCCGACATCAAGCTACGGCGCTCGCACAACCTGCCGCACGACAAGGCGCGCCTCGCCGCAGAAAAGATGGCCAGGCGCCTGAAGAAGGAGTTCGACCTCGACTACGAGTGGGATGGCGACGTGCTGGTGTTCGAGCGCTCGGGCGTCAACGGCGAGCTGACCGTCGCCGCCAAGCATGTCGAGATGGAGGTCAAGCTGGGCTTCCTGCTGCGGATGATGAAGCCGACGATCGAGAAGCACATCCACGACAATCTCGACGAGATCTTCGCGGCGCACGCGAAGCCGAAAGCGAAGAAAGCCTGAGGCACTGCCTGCAATCGGCACGGCGGCCCGGACAACGGCGATCCACCGCGCCGCCCCACCCGCCAGTCACGCCGGCGCGCACATCACGATCCCCTCGCCCGCCCAGCCCTGCGCGATCAACTGCTGATACTCGCTCTGCCGCGTGGTGTACCGGTGATTGGAATCGTTCTGGTCCGCGCGGTTGTTGTAAGCGCGGTAGATGCCGACCTGTGTCGCGCCGCAGCCGGCATCGCCGGGCAGCGCGATCGCGAACGACAGCCCTTCGTAGTTCCAGCGCGGCACGCCATTCGGGGTGCGGACCGCGAGGCTCTTGAGTCCGTTGCACTCGGCCGCCGACGCGGTGTAGAAATGGCTGTTCGGTCCCGGCACCATCGAGCCGTAGAAGCGGCAGACTTGCCGGCCCTCGTTCGGATACGCGAACGCCGCCCAGGCTTTGAAGTCGTCGCCGGTGCGCGACCAGCCGGGGCCCGCGGCGCCATTGTCGATCGCCGCCGCCTCGCCCGGATCGGCGGTGCGGAAATAGTGCTTGAGCGCCGCGTTGTAGAACTCGAAGACGGTCACGGTCTGCACGTCGAGCGCGGGCTTGAGCGTGAACGCGCCGCGGCCGTAGGTGCCCAGCACCAGCGTGTCGTTGCCCTGCCATGACAGCTTGCGCACGATCACGTTGGCCGGGCCGTCGTTGTACGCCGACCAGTTCGCGCCGTTGTCCTGGCTGGCGAACAGCCCGATCTCGGTGCCCAGATAGAGCCAGCCGGGGCGCAGCGGATGGCGGGTGATGCTGTAGAAGGGGACCGCGGGCAGTTGCGCCGCGGCGATCGCGTTGGACCAGGAGGCGCCGCCGTCGGCCGACGTGTACAGGTTGCCGGCCGCGTAGCCGGCGTAGGTCGCGAAGACCAGGTTGTGGTTGTCGCGGTCGACGTGGATCGAAGTCACGGCGCGATTGGGCAGCCCGCTCATCGATGACCACGCCGGAGTCGCCGCCGTGCCGCTGGTGGTCGCATAGAGTTCGCCGTTGTTGTGGCCGACCCAGATGTGGTTGGAACTCCCGTCGGCGATGCCGATCGCGTTGATGTAGTTGGTCCCGGTCGTGCCGTTGTGGACGCCCGTCGACGGCGGCTTGATCGCGCGCCACTGCGGCTCGTCGGCGCGCGGGTCGGTCGACAGCCATAGCGAGTTGCCGCCCGCGAGCAGCCGCAGCGGGTTGTTCGGATCCAGCACCAGCGGCGCGACGAAATTGGCCTTGGCCGCGGCGCCGGCCGCGCAATCGGCGCCCGACGCATCGCGCGCGGTGTCGAGCAGGTTGGCGCAGATCGTGAAGCTCTGGCGGTTGCCCGGCACCGATGCCCGGTCGATGCGACGCGCCGCCAGCCATTGGATCGTGTAGTACAGCGAGTCGGCCGCCGCGTCGATGCTGGGAGACATGCCGTCGCCGCTGGCGATGCGCAACGTCGCGGCGCCCGCGCCCTGCGACGAGAACACGACGCCGTTGTCCTGCGCGCCGCCCGCGAGATAGGGGTTTGGGTCCGGCGAGGCGGCGACGCCATAGTACTGCGTGACGCGCAGCGAGTCGCCGTTCAGGCGCTGCCAGCCGTTGGGTTGCAACACGCTGTCGAACAGGTTGGTGCGGACGTCTTCGATCCGGAACACGCCGCCGTCGTTGCCCAGGTAGACGCGCCGGTTGGCGGCGCCGTCGTAGCCGGCCGCCGCGACTATCCAGTGAAAGTCCGGATGGATGACCGTGCGCGTGTTGTTGATGGTGCGGTAGGACTCGGCGCTCGTGGCCGTTCCCGACTGGAACGCCTTCCAGGTCGCGCCGCCGTCGGTCGAGCGCACGAGATCGACGCCGCCCGCGATCACCAGCCTGTCGTCGAATGGATCGGCCCATAACGTGTTGTCGTAGTTGCCCTGCTCCGCCAGCACCTTGGGATTGGACATCAGTTCCCAGTTGGCGCCGCCATCGTCGGAGCGGTACAGGTCGCCGCTGCGGCGATCGACCAGCGCGTAGATGCGGCCAGGGCGCGACTTGCTATACGCGAGTTCGACGCGCTGCGCCGTGTCGCCTTCGAGATCGATGGCAATGTCGGCGATGGGTTGCATCTGCCAGGTCACCCCCGCGTCGGTTGACAGGGCGACCGCGCCGCCCACCAGTCCCGCGGTCAACCTGCTCGCATTGTTCGGATCGAAATCGATATCGTGCGCGTGATTGAAGAACGACTCCGAGCCGATGGGCGTGAGCCGGTGGACGCGCGTCCACGTGGCGCCGCCGTCCGCGGTCCTGTAGATCCCGCGCCAGGTGCCGGCGATGATCACGCCGGGCTGCGTCGGGTGCGCGACCATCCGCGACACGTAACGCCAGTGATTGTTGGCGCCGGGGTCCGTGGCGGGCAGGAATTGCCAGGTCGCGCCGCCATCGTCGGAGCGGAAGACGCCGGCGCCGAAGTGGCCCTGCGACCACTCGCCGGTCCCGATGTACAGCGTGTTGGCGGCGTCGATCACCATCGTCGACACGGTCAGGCTGGCGATGTTGTCGCCCACCGCGCGCCAGGTCGCGCCGCCGTCGGTGGTCTTCCAGACGCCACCCGTGGCCGCGCCCAGCCAGAGCGTGTTCGCGTCCGCCGGATGCGGCAGGATCGCGCGGATGCGCCCGCCGACGGGGCCGCCGCCGAGGGCGGTCCAGCGGTCCGGCGCGATGCCGGCAGCCTTGACGCGGCCCCGCTTCTTCACGAACTCGTCGAAGGCGCGCAGGTTGCGCGTCTGCGCATCGTCGGGGACCCGGCCCGCGCCGTCGGCGTGGTGCAGCCGCCAGTCGGCGATGCGGCCGCCATGTTTGGACTTCGAGAACATCCGCGGCGATTCGCGTTCCGGATTGGCCGGTTGGAGGAACGCGCCCTGGTCCGCCGGGTTCAGCCCGAACGGGGTGGTCTGTATCCTGGCGGCCGCCGCGGCGGAAAGGCCGCCTGCGAGTGCGGCCAGCGCGCAGGCCGCGATCCGGATTCCCGCCTGGCTTCCCGTCATCGGGTCATTTCAGCGTGCCGACCAGCGCGACGTACTCGCGCATCGCGTCGGCGGCACTCTTGCCCTTGGCCGCGGCCCATGCATCGAACTTCGCGCGGCCCACCATGTCGGTGAAGCCCGGCCGCTTGCCTTCCACATCGCCGACGGTAGCCTGCTTGAACAGCGCGTAGAGCTTGAGCATGGTGTCGTTGTCGGGCCGTTCCTTGAGGTTCTTGGACGCGGCCGCGGCGGCTTCGAACTGCTTCTTGAGATCGCTCACTGGTTTCTCCTTGCTCGTGCGGGATGACGGTATTATAGGCACAATGTTTCGACTCGAGACCACGGCCGGCGGATCATGATCAAGCGCGAGAAGATGAGTTCGGTCGACACGGCATGGCTGCGGATGGACCGACCGACGAACCTGATGATGATCGTCGGCGTGCTGATCTTCGAGGGCGCGATCGACTACGAGCAGCTGAAGTCGACGATCGCCTCGCGCCTCGCGCCTTTCCGCCGCTTCCGGCAGCGCGTAGTCGTCGATCCTTCCGGCGCCTGGTGGGAGGACGATCCGACGTACGACATCGATGCGCATCTGCATCGCGTCGCGCTGCCCGGGCTTGGCGACAAGCTGGAGCTCGAGAAGTTTGCCGCGGACATGGTGAGCCAGCCGCTAGACGACTCCAAGCCGCTGTGGCAGTTCACGCTGATCGAAAACTACCAGGGCGGTTCGGCGCTGCTGGCGCGCATCCACCACTGCATCGCCGACGGCATCGCGCTGATCGGCGTGATGCTCAAGCTCACCGACGCCGGCGCGACCGGCGGCCCGCCGGGCGCGCCGGATTCCGGCGACCAGCCGCAGCGGGATGCGTCCGACCCGGACGGCGGTGGCACAGACGAAGACGACGACGAGACCGATCTCTGGAAACAGCTGCTCGCGCCGGTGACCGCGGCGGCGATCAAGACCATCGGCTACTCGGGCATGGCGTGGTCGAAGTACCTGGAGCTGATCAGCCAGCCGGAGAAGGCAACGCACTACGCGAAAGTGGCCGGCGCCGTCACGGTAGAGATCGCCCAGCTGCTGACCATGCCCGACGACAGTCCGACGCGCTTCAAGGGCAGCCCTGGCGTGCTCAAGGCCGTGGCGTGGAGCGAGCCGATGCCGCTCGAGATGGTCAAGGCGGTAGGGCATGTCACCGGCAGCTCGGTCAACGATGTGCTGCTGGCGTGCGTGGCCGGCGCCTTGCGCCAGTACCTGATCGACTCGGGCGACGACCCGGCCGGCGTTGAAATCCGCGCGATGATCCCGGTCAACCTGCGGCGGCCCGGGGCCGAGAACCGGCTGGGCAACCGCTTCGGGCTGGTCGCGCTCACGTTGCCGCTGGGCGTCGCCAATCCGCTGGCGCGGCTGGCCGCGGTGCGCGAGCGGATGGAGGCATTGAAGGGCTCGTACCAGGCGCCGGTAACGCTGGGCGTGCTCAGTCTCGTCGGCTTGGCACCCAAGGCGCTGCAGACGCAGGTGCTGGACCTGCTCGCGAAAAAAGCCACCGCGGTGATGACCAACGTGCCGGGGCCGAGGGAGCCGCTCTACATGGCGGGCGGCAAACTCGCGCAAATGATGTTCTGGGTGCCGCAATCCGGCGACATCGGCATGGGCGTGTCGATACTTTCCTACAATGATGGCGTGCAGTTCGGGCTGGTCACCGACAAGTCCTTCGTCCCCGACCCGGCGCAAATCGTGGAAGGATTCTTCCCGGAGTTCGAGAAGCTGCTGCTGACCGTGCTCCAGTGTCCGCGCGGCATCCCGCTCGATGCCGGCACCGCCGAGCGGCGGATCTTTGCGCGCGGCGAAAAGGGCGCACGTTACGGCGCGCGCCGGCACGCCGGCCGGACCGGGTAGCCGACACCCCGCACCGCGCTGCAGATGCGTTGCCGGCCACGCGCGTTCGCGCCGCGGCTGTCTCTCCTGCCTGCCCGAGTGGGAATGACCATGCGCCTCACCGCGCACGCGCGTCGTGATGGCGCGCACTCGTGCACTGCACGTCCGCGCGGCATCTCCGCACTGTCAGTCCTGACAGCGATGACCCAAAGCCGGCGCGGATTGCTGCCATTGCTGACAGTAGGCAGCTTCTGCCCCGGGCCGTACTGTGCGTCCCATGCCCACCACGCAAACATCGCCGGATGCCATGCCCGCCAGCACCACCAACTTGCGCAACGCTTCCCCCACCGCGGCCAAGCCCTGCGGCGCCGCGCGCCCGGGCCTCGCGCGCTGATCATGAAGAACACCGCCCTGCTCGCGCACATTCGCCAGCTCTGCTGCCTGGGCCTGGGCGGGCGCGCGATCATGCCGGCGCTGCTCAAGGCGGCGCGGGAACTGGTCCCGTCCGATTCCGCCGAGTTCTTCTGGGTTGACGCGCGCGGCGAGATGACCAACCATTACGCGGAGCGGACGCTGCCGGCCGACGCGATGCAGTTCTATTTCCGGCAACCGGATGCCGCGGCCGAGCATCCGCTGTTCGCTTCGTTCAGGACGCGCGCCGCGCAACCGGACCCGGTGACCACCTTGAGTGTGACCGACACGTTCCGGCGCTCCGACCACTATCGCACGGTGATGCAGCACTTCGGCGCCGAACACGCTCTCTACTGCATCGTCAGGGAGCGCGACCGCCCGCTGGGACAACTCTCGCTCTACCGCGGCGGGAAGCGCGCGCCTTTCGGCGGCGGCGATCGCACTGCGATCGCCGCCATCGCCGGCTACATCGCGCACGGCCTCGACGAATCGTTCGGCGCCGGCAAGCATGCTGCCGCCGACGAGACCTGGCGGGACACCGACCACCAGGCGATGCTCACGCTGGAGCGCGACGGCACGCTGCGCCACTGCTCGAGCGCCGCGCGCAGGCTGCTGCTCTACGTGACGCTGGACTCGGTCAATCGCGGCACCGTCGCGCAGCAGGAAGCGGCAATCACCGGGCTGATGCGCGAACTCGCGGCGCAGTTGACCGCCGTCTTCGGCGAGCGTGACGATGTCGCGGTGCCACCGCCATCCCTGCACGTCACCAACCGGTGGGGACGCTTCGTTCTGCGCGCGCACTGGCTGACCGACGATGTGCACGATACCGGCGCCCTGATCGGCGTGCAGATCCGGCGGCAGGAACCCACGGTGCTGCGGCTCTCCCAGGCCATGCAGGGGCTCGGGCTTTCGCCGCAGCAACGGGAGGTGGGGCTGATGCTGGCGCAGGGAAAGTCCAACCCGGAAATCGCCGGCGCGCTGGGCGTGACGCTCAACACCGCCAACTATCACGTCAAGCAACTCTTCGCCAAGCTGAACACGCACGAACGCACCGAGGTGGCCCCCAAGCTGCTGGGGATGTGCGATGCGCTGATGCACGCCCGCGCCAGCCAGCAACCGGGCGTGCGTTGATCAAGGGACCCGTGGCTTGCGTTTCTTTCCGGCCAGGACGCGGTCGTAGATCCAGCGCGGGAGGCACCTGAGCAAGCGGCCGACTATCGCCATCTGCCAGGGCACGACCGCGAATTTGCGGCCGGCGGCGATCACCCGGAGCATCCGCGCGGCGGCGTCGTCGGGTTGCAGCAGGAACGGCATCTTGTACGGATTCTTCGCCGTCAGCGGCGTGGCGATGTAGCCCGGACACAAGGTGACGACCTTGATGCCTTGCGCCCGCTCTTCGACGCGCAGGCTTTCCAGGTAACTGATCGCGGCGGCCTTGGAGGCCGAATAGGCGCCGGAGCCGGGCAGGCCGCGAAAGCCGGCGACGCTAGCGATGCCGACCAGCGTGCCGCCGCCCGCGGCGCGCATCGCGGCCAGGAACGGCTGGAACGTGTGCACCATCCCCAGCACGTTGGTTTCGAACACCGCGGCGAATGCCGGCAGGTCTTCGGCGTACTCGGTCAGCGTCCCGCGCGACACGCCGGCGTTGGCGATGACGATATCGGGTGCGCCGAAGCGGGAGAGGAACTCGGCGCCGGCGTGCTGGAGGTCAGCGGGGACGCGGACGTCTCCGATATAGGTGACGACCTTTTGCCCGTATGCCGTCGCGATCTCGCCGGCCACTTCAAGCAATGCTTCCTGGCGGCGCGCAAACAGACCGAGAGTCAGGCTGCCCGGCGCCGCACTGGCGGCGTAGGCACGGGCCAGCGCCACGCCGATGCCGCTCGATGCGCCGGTGAGAAATACCTTCATCCGTCCTCAACCGGCAAGCCGCGCGGCGGGGCCGGCCTGTGCCGTCACTTGCGTTCGGCCCGCGCCTTGTCGATCAGCTTGTCGAGGAGGGGCGGCACATCTTCGTGGCGCTTCGGCTGCGATGTGTCGGTCGTGTACTTGCCGTCGACAACGAAGTTCGGAACGCTCTGCACGTTGTAGTTCTGCACCAGCGTCTTGGCCCGCGCGACCTTGCCGTTGACCGAAAACGAGTTGTACATGTCCTCGACCTTCTTGCGATCCAGCCCCTGCGTGACCGCCCAGTCGAAGAACGCCTTGTCCTGGTCGAGGCGCAGATTCTGGCCGTGGATCGCGGTGAAGACCGCGGGAATCAGCCGCTCCTCATTGAGGCCCTCGAGCGTGTACCAGACTTTCGACGTTCCCGTCCATACGGGCGAGAATTGCGCCGGAATGCGCCGCAACTGGACGTCGGCCGGGAGCTTCTTCACCCAGGCCGAGAGGATGGGCTCGATATCCTTGCAATGCGGGCAGGAAAAGGAGAAGAACTCGATTACCTCGATCTTCTTGCCGGTCTCCACGGGCTGGGGTTTGTCCAGCCGGCGAAAGTCCTTTCCTTCCTGCAGGTCCGCCGCGAGGGCCAGAGCGCCCGCCATCAATGCGAACGCCGCCGCGCCGCGAACAACCCATCGCATCATCTTCATGCACATCTCCACTTCGGTTTGTCGAATTTCGTATGACTGCCCGGCATCCTGCCGGCGGTCCTGTTGGACAACCATGCGCCGCAAAGTTCGGTAACGGCCGGTCAGGGGTTTCTGATGACCGCCGTCGCCACGCCGCGCTTGAGCAATTCCGCCTTCACCTGATTCATTTCTTCGGCGCTGCCGTAGGGGCCGAGGCGGACGCGGCTGATGTTTCCCTTGTCCGGCATCGCGACGGTCTGCATCGATGCTTCGATGCCCATCAAGGCCAGCTTCGCGCGCTGGTCCTCGGCGTCGGCGGCGCTCTGATATGCGCCTGCCTGCAGGTAGAATTTGCCGCCCTTGTCCGCGGGCTCAGGTGCGGCCACCGGCGGCTCGCGCTTGTCCTTGGCCGGGCCTGCCGCCGCGTCCTCCTTCTGTGGCTTGCGCTCTTCGGTGCCGGGCAGGATCTTGCTGAAATCGAAGCGTGGCCGGTCTCCCTGCTTCGCGGCATCGCGCTCCACGCTGGACAAGTGCGGGCTGGTCACGTCGGGCTTCACCGACTTGCCGTCGAACGGATTGGGCGTCTTGGTCAGCACCCAGGCAATCGCCGCCGCGACGCCGAGACCCAGCACGAAGCCGATGATCACACCCAGCAGGGTGCCGCCATTGTGCCGCTTCGGCACGGAGAGCCGGCGCGCCCGGCCGGCGTTGTCAGCCGGGTCCATCACATCTGTTCCGGCGCGCCGACGCCAAGCAGGGCCAGGCCGTTTTTCAGTACCTGGCCGGTTGCCGCAACGAGGCTGAGGCGGGCAAGTCGCAAGTCCGGATCCTTCACCAAAAAGTGTTCCGCATTATAGTAGCTGTGAAAGGCGGCGGCCAAATCCTTGAGGTAGAACGGGATCAGATGCGGGGCGAGTTCGCGGCCCGCGGTTTCGACGACCGCCGGATAATCCGCGAGCAGGCGCAGCAGCGCGTTCTCGTAGGGGCTGGCCAGCGGGTCGAGCCCGGCCCGCAGGATGACACCGGGGTCGATTCCCGCCTGGTGGGCCTGGCGCAGCACGCTGCAGATCCGCGCATGACCGTACTGGACGTAGTAGACCGGGTTCTCCTCGGTCTTCGCCTTGGCCAGCTCGACGTCGAAGGTCAGGTGCGAGTCGGACTTGCGCATCAGGAAAAGAAACCGCACCGCGTCCCGCCCGACTTCGTCGATCAGGTCGCGCACCGTCACGTAGCTGCCCGCGCGCTTGCTGATCTTGATTTCCTCGCCGCCGCGCATCACGGTGACCATCTGGTGAATCAGGTAGTCCGGATAACCTTCCGGAATGCCGATGTCCAGCGCGCGCAGCCCGGCCCGGACCCGCGTGAGCGTCGAGTGGTGATCGGCGCCCTGCACGTTGATCACGCGCGCGAATCCCCGCTCCCACTTGGTGACGTGATAGGCGACGTCGGGGACGAAGTAGGTGAACGCGCCGTCGGACTTTCGCATCACCCGGTCCTTGTCGTCCCCGTAGCCGGTGGTCTTCAGCCATAGCGCGCCGTCCTGCTCGTACGTCTTGCCCGAAGCGACCAGCGCGTCGACCGTGCGCTTGACGAGCCCGCCGGTGTACAGCGACGATTCCAGGTAGTAGTTGTCGAACCTGACGCCGAAGGCGGCCAGGTCCATGTCCTGTTCCCGCCGCAGCGCGGCGACCGCGAACACCCGCACCGCTTCGGCGTCGTTGGCAGCGGGGTCTCCAGGATGGGCCGCGACATAATCGCGCGCGAGTTCGCGGACATACTCGCCGTGATAGGCGGCTTCCGGAAACGGTGCGCCGGGATCGCGCAACTGCTGCACCCGCGCCTGCACCGAGCGCGTCAGATTGTTGATCTGCTCACCGGCATCGTTGTAGTAGAACTCGCGATAGGCCTGCCAGCCCTGGGCCGCGAGCAGGTTGGCCAGCGCGTCGCCGATGGCCGCCTGGCGGCCATGCCCGACGTGCAACGGGCCGGTCGGGTTCGCCGAGACGAACTCGATCATCACCCGCCGTCCGCGGCCCGCCGCGCCGGTTCCGAATGCCGCGCCACGCGCATGGATTTCGCGCACAGCCGCGTGGCGCGCGAACGGAGTCAGCTCGATGTTGATGTAGCCGGCGCCGGCGATCGTGGCGGACGCAACCAGCGGCGACGGCGCGAGCGCGGCAACGATGCGCGCAGCAACCTCGCGCGGGTTGGCGCGCAAAGTGCGCGCGAGCTGCAGGGCGACCGTCGTCGCATAGTCGCCGTGCGCCGCCTGCTTCGGGCGCTCAAGCGCGGCGGCTGCCTCGGCGCCTGGCGCGGCTTGGGCGATGGCCGCGGACAGCCATTCCTGCAGTTCGGATCGAAGGTCGATGGGAGCGCTCACGTTGGGCGAAAACCGGAAGGGAGGGCCATTATACCGGGTGGCATCAGCGCGGTCCGGACAGTGATCTGCCATGATCGCGGCGCCGCGCGCCGGGTCTTTCAATCGAGCTCTTGCGGGTCCACGTCGAGGGCCCAGCGGACGTTCCGGGGTGCGTTGTCAACCAGCCAGGCCCGCCAGGCGCCAAGGAAATCCTGCAACGGCCGCATCGCCGCCGACTGCACAAGAATGTGCGCGCGCTCGAATCCGGCGCGGCGCGCCATCCGCGCGGCGACTGCGGGGAAGACCCGCACGCCGCCGGACTCGCGCGCCAGCTCCTGACCTTCGGCGTGGGCGGCAGCGAGAAAGCTCTCGATGGCGCTCCGTTGCGCCGCTTCGGCGCGCAGCAGCGCCAGGCGCGAACAGGGCGGCAACTCGAGCTGGCGGCGCTCGGCAAGCAGGCTCTCCGCATGGGCTTCGTAGTCGTGGCGCAGCAGCGATTGATAGAGCGGATGCGCGGGGAAGTCGGTCTGGATGATGACTTCGCCGGGCAGGTCGGCGCGGCCGGCGCGTCCCGATACCTGCGTGAGTTGGGCAAAGAGGCGCTCCGTGGCGCGGAAGTCCGCGCTGTACAGCGCGTTGTCGGCGCCCAGCACGCCGACCAGCGTGAGCCCGGGAAAGTCATGGCCCTTAACCATCATCTGCGTGCCCACCAGGATGTCGAGTTCCCGGTCGAGGATCGCCTGCAGCAGCGAGGCCCATGTGCCTTTCCGGCGCGTGGAATCGGCGTCGACCCTGGCGATCCGCGCCGCGGGGAACAGCTCGCGCAGCACGCCCTCCAGCCGCTGGGTGCCGAACCCGAGGGGCAGCAGGTCCTGGTCGCCGCAGCGCGGACAAGCCCGCGGAACCGGCTCTTCGTGCCCGCAGTGATGGCAGCGCAGACATTGCTCGCCCAGGTGGACGACCAGCCGCGCGCTGCAGCGGTGGCATTGCGCGGCCCATGCGCAGGCTGCGCACAACAACGAGGGCGCGTAGCCGCGCCGGTTGATGAACAACAGCGACTGCTCGCCGCGCGCCAGGTTCGCCGCCAGCGCCGCGCGCAGTGCGGCCGCAATGCCGCCGATGGTTTGCTTGTCGCGTTGCGGCACCAGGCGGATCGCCGGGGGCGCGCCCGCTATCGCGCGCTCGGGCAATGGCAACAGCAGGTAGCGCCCGGCGCGCGCCTGCCAGAGCGTTTCCATTGCTGGTGTTGCGCTGCCCAGGACGACGGGAACGCCGCGCAGGCGGGCGCGATACACGGCCAGGTCGCGCGCGACGTAGCGCAACCCGTCCTGCTGCTTGTACGACATGTCGTGTTCTTCGTCGACGACGACGAGCCCGAGGCGGGGGAGGGGGGCGAACACCGCCAGGCGTGTGCCGAGCACGAACTGGGCGTCGCCCTCGGCAGCCTGCCGCCAGGCGACAAGGCGCTGCGCATCGGGAAGATTGCTGTGGAGCAAGACGATGCGCGCGAACGGCAGGGCGCGGCGGATCCGGTCCGCCAGCTGCGGCGTCAGGTTGATCTCCGGCACCAGCATCAGCACCTGCTGCCCCCGCGCGATCGCGGCCGCGGCCGCGCTCAGGTACACCTCGGTCTTGCCGCTTGCGGTCACGCCGTGCAGCAGGAACGTCTGGAACGAAGCGGCCGCCGCGACGATGGCCTGCACTGCCGTGGCCTGGGCCGCGTTCAGGTCGGGAAGCAGGGCCGTGCCTTCGCGTTCCGGATCCTGTTCCGGCGCCGCGAGTTCGATCCAGCCTGAGGCCAGCCAGCGGGCGAGCACCGCGCCCGCTGCCGGTGAGTTGGCAAGCAATTCGGCACGCGCGATGCTTTGCCCCCCCGCCAGCGCCGCCGCCAGTTGCGCCTGGCGGCTGGCGCGCGCCGGGAGGTTCCGGAGTCCGGCGGCGCCCGCCGCGGTCAGGCGATACGCCGCTGGTTTCTCCGCACGCAGCGGCGCGCCTTGCCGGCCGCGCGGCGGTACCGCATGCTGCAGCGCGAGGCCCAGCGGATATTGGTAGTAGTCCGCTGCGAAGCGGGCGAGGGCGAGCACGTCCGGCGGCACCTGGGGCAGGTCGTCGGCGTAGCTGTCAATGGCCAGCAGCGTTGCGCGCGGGACCGGCGACTCCAGGGGCAGGTCGACGACGACGCCGAGGAGGCGGCGCGGACCCAACCTCACGCGCACGCAGCGACCTGGAAGCACCGCTTCGGCGGCGGGTGCAAGATAGTCGAACTCGCGGAACACGGGTACTGGCAGCGCGACGCGAAGGAGCTTCATGGAGGGAAAATAAGTGTGCCGTGGCGGTCGATTGGTGATTGTGGCTGCGCGCCTCGCCGAAGCAGACTCGCCGGATGCCGCGCGCCGAGCGGCTCAATCATCGCACGTAAGGCATGCGCTTCCCGCGCGAGTCCGCGCACTTCTCCGGCCCACCCGTTCATCACGCATTCGATCGACGCGGCAGGAACGCGGCACGCGCAGATAGGGGCGCAAATTGAGACGCTTCTTTGAAGTCCGCGCCAAGTTCCTTAATTTTCAGCGATTTTTCGGCGAAACCCCTCGTCCTGTGGATAAGAGTGTGGGTTATTGGTCGCCAAGCCGCATCCAGACGCCATTCCCAAGCCATTCGCGGTCTTGGAGTGGCTTCCCACGTCGGACGATTTACCGTTTAAAAACAATACACTGCACCGAGGAATCTGGAGTTCCGGGCAGGCTACCGTTCGACACGGCACCTAAGGCCCCGCAATGTGCATAACTGGCGCGGGAGAGCAGGATTTTCGCGGATGTCAAGCCCAATTTTCAAAGTCCGGGCGGTGCCGCTATGAGCGGCTTGAACTGGAGCACTCGCGGACTTTGTCAACCAGTATCCGCACGTGCTCGGGCGGCGTTTGCTGCCATATCCCGTGCCCGAGATTGAAGACGTGACCCGGGTGCGGCCCGTAGGCGGCGATGATGCGGGCGGCCTCGGCGGCAATGGCCGCAGGCGTGCTCATCAGGATCGCCGGATCGAAATTCCCCTGCAGCGCGACCTGGTGGCCGACGCGCTCGCGCGCGGCGCCGATGTCGGTCGTCCAGTCGAGCCCCACCGCGTCGCAGCCGCAGCCGGCAATGCTCTCCAGCCACTGCCCGCCGCCCTTGGTGAAGACGATCCGCGGCACGGTCCGGCCATCGCACTCACGGATCAGCCCGGACATGATGCGGGCCATGTAGGCGAGGGAAAACGTCTTGTATGCGGCGTCGGAGAGCAGGCCTCCCCACGTGTCGAACACCATGACCGCCTGCGCACCGGCACGAATCTGCTCGTTCAGGTAGCTGGTCACCGCGCTTGCCGTCACGTCGAGCAGGTGGTGCATCAGGTCCGGCCGCGAATAGAGGAGCTTCTTGGCTGTGGCGAACGAGTCGCTGCCCTGGCCTTCGATCATGTAGCAAGCCAGCGTGAACGGACTGCCGGAGAAACCGATCAGCGGCACGGACCCGCCCAGGGCGCCGCGGATCTGGGCAACGGCATCGAACACGTAGCGCAGCTTCGACATGTCCGGCACCACGAGCGCCGCGATCGCGGCCTCATCGCGCAGGGGATGCCGGAAGCGCGGCCCTTCGCCATCCGCGAAATACAAACCCAGGCCCATCGCATCGGGAACGGTGAGGATGTCCGAGAACAGGATTGCCGCGTCGAGCGCATAGCGCTGCAGCGGCTGCAGCGTGACCTCGGTGGCCAGATCGGGGCTGTGGGCCAGCGCCAGGAAGCTCCCGGCGCGCTGGCGCGTGGCGGTGTATTCGGGGAGGTAGCGCCCCGCCTGCCGCATCAGCCAGACCGGCGTGTAAGGGGTGGGCTGGCGCGCGAGCGCGCGGAGGAAAGTGTCGTTCTGCAGAGCCGGCATGGAAGTGACCCGATTGCGAGACCGGGAGTGTAGCAGGCGCTGCTTCGCGCAATGGACGCGCCGCGTGGACTAGAATGCCGCCAGAAGCACGATAGTCGCAGCGGCGGCCACGGACGCAGACAGCCCCGGCCGACCGCTGCCCAACGGGGATCGATTTGCGGGATTGCGTATTGCCTGAATGCGGGTCGGATCGGGTCTTGAGCACCGGGTGGGCGGGCCCCCCCCCCCCCCCCCGCCCGGCCCCCCCCCCCCCCCCGCCCCGGCGGGCGGGGACATGACTTTGCGCATGCCCGAGCCGCTGTTCGCCGCTCTGGGCCTGGCGGTCACCCTGCTGGTCGCCGCCACGATCGGCGCCTCGGTCTCGACCCGGATCCGCCGCCCGCTCCGCGACGCAGAGGTGCGCCTGCGCATCCGGATGTGGTGGTTCATCGTCGCCGGGTTCTTCATGGCGCTGGTGTTGGACCGCCGGCTTTCGGTGGTGGCGCTGGGACTCGTGAGTTTCGTCGCGTTCAAGGAGTTCCTCACCCTGGCCCCGACCCGCCGCGCCGACAACAAGGTGCTGCTTTGGGCGTATCTGGCGATACCTCTGCAGTACTTCTGGGCGGGCAGCGGGGTCTACGGCATTTTCAGCGTGTTCATCCCGGTCTACCTGTTCCTGCTGCTGCCTATCCGGATGGCGCTGGTAGGCGACACGCATGGCTTCCTTCGCTCAGTGGGCGTCATCCACTGGGGGCTGATGACGACCGTGTTCTGCGTGAGCCACCTGGCGTTCATGCTGGCGCTGCCCGACCTGCCCGGGCTGAAGAATTCGGGCGTGAGCCTGCTCTTCTATCTCGTCGTGCTCACGCAACTCAACGACACCGCGCACTACCTGGTCAACAGGCGGTTCGGCAGGCACCCGGTGCTCGCCACGGTCCGGCCCGGGCTGTCGATCGAGGGAATGGCGGCCGGCATCGCGCTGACCACGCTGGCGGGGGTGGCGCTGGCGCCCTGGTTCACGCCGTTCACGTGGGCCCAGGCGGTCATCGCCGGCCTGCTGATCGGGCTGTTCGGATTCCTCGGCTTTGTCGCCACCGCGGCGATCGAACGCGACCTGGGCGTGCGGGAATCCGGACACTTCCTGCCGGGCCACGGCGGCCTGCTCGAGCGGCTGGATTCGCTGATGTTCTCGGCGCCGCTGTTCTTCCACTTCGCCTACGACCAGTTCTACCGATGAAAAAGCTGCTGCGCATCCTGTTCGTCGTGCTGGTCGCGAAACCCATCATCGTGTTCTGGCTGGGCCTGACCATCCGCCATCGCGAACGCCTCCCGACTCGGGGCCCGGCCATCATCGCGGCCAACCACAACAGCCACCTCGACACGGTCGCGCTGCTGTCGCTGTTTCCGCTCGAGGATGTGCCCAACGTGCGCCCGGTCGCGGCGGCGGACTATTTCATGAAGCCCGGTTTCATGCGGTGGTTCTCGCTCAACGTCATCGGCATCATCCCTGTGTCGCGGGGCGGCGTGGTCGAAGGCGTCGACCCGCTCGCGGAATGCTACGCTGCACTGGAACGAGGCGAGATCCTGCTCATCTTCCCCGAGGGCTCGCGCGGGGAGCCGGAGAAAATGGCGGAACTCAAGTCGGGCATTTCCTTCATCGCCAAGCGCTTTCCGACGGTGCCGGTGATTCCGGTCTTCATGCGCGGCCTGGGCAAGTCGATGGGGAAGGGGACGTTCATCCCGATTCCGTTCTTTGTGGACGTATTCATCGGCCGGCCGTTTTCATGGACCGGAGAAAAGACCAGTTTCATGGACCGGTTGCGCGAGGCTTTCGCGCATCTGCAGAAGAAGGTGCCCGCCCAGCCACTGGAGTAGCGCCCTTGAGGGCGATCGACGCCGCGCGCGGCGCGCCATTCGCGCCGCAACAACGGCAGCGCCGGAACCGGCGTCAGCGGGGCAGTTCGCTGGTTCCCATCAGGAATTCGTCGACCGCGCGCGCGCATTGCCGGCCTTCGCGTATCGCCCAGACCACCAGCGACTGGCCGCGCCGCATGTCGCCGGCCGCAAAGACCTTCGCCACCGACGTCTTGTAGTCGTCCGTGTCGGCCTTGACGTTGCCCCGCGCGTCCTTTTCCACGGCGAATTGGTCGAGCAGGCCGGTGGACACGGGGCCGACGAAGCCCATCGCGAGCAGCACCAGGTCGGCCTTCATCTCGAATTCCGACCCGGGTATTTCCTGCATCTTGCCGTCCTTCCACTCCACGCGCGCGGCGACGAGTTTCCCGACCTTGCCGTCCCGTCCTTCCAGCCGCTTGGTCGCCACCGCCCAGTCGCGGTTGCAGCCTTCTTCGTGCGACGACGATGTGCGCAGCTTGACCGGCCAGTAGGGCCACACCAGCGGCTTGTTCTCGTTCTCCGGCGGCTGCGGCAGCAGCTCGAACTGCGCGACCGATGCCGCGCCGTGACGGTTCGAAGTCCCCACGCAGTCGGATCCGGTGTCGCCCCCGCCGATCACGATCACGTGCTTGCCCGTGGCCATGATCTGCCCGGGAACGACATCGCCGGCGACCACCTTGTTTTGCTGCGGCAGGAACTCCATCGCAAAGTGCACGCCGTCGAGCTCGCGCCCCGGCACCGGCAGGTCCCGGGGCCGTTCCGCGCCGCCGGTCAGGGCGATGGCATCGAACTCCTTCAGCAGGTCCGCGGCGCCGACGTTCACGCCCACGTGCTGGTTGACCCGGAACTCGACGCCCTCGGCGCGCATCTGCTCGATGCGCCGGTCGATGTGGGACTTCTCCATCTTGAAATCGGGAATGCCATAGCGCAGCAGGCCGCCGATCCTGTCGTTCTTTTCCAGCAGGACCACGTCGTGTCCCGCGCGCGCCAACTGCTGCGCGCAGGCGAGGCCCGCAGGGCCGCTGCCGACGATCGCGACGCGCTTGCCGGACTTCCGCTGCGCCGGCCGGGGCCGGACCCAGCCTTTTTCCCATCCCTTGTCGATGATGAAGTGCTCGATCGACTTGATGCCCACCGGGTCATTGTTGATGTTGAGCGTGCACGAGGCTTCGCACGGGGCCGGACATACGCGGCCGGTGAACTCGGGAAAGTTGTTCGTCGAATGCAGCGTGTCCAGCGCCTGCCGCCACTGCCCCCTGAACACGAGGTCGTTCCAGTCCGGGATGATGTTGCTGACGGGACAGCCGCTCTGGCAGAACGGGATGCCGCAATCCATGCAGCGCGCGCCCTGCTTCGAGGCTTCATCGTCCTTGAGCGCGACGATGAATTCCCGATAATGCTTGACCCGCGCCCCGACCGGCTGCGCCGCTTCGCTCAACCGCTGGTACTCGATGAATCCGGTGATCTTGCCCATGTTTTCGCTATGTGAGGTTAGGGGGCGGCGCCCGGGCGCCACGCGCTGCGCCGGCAGCGGATGGCGACCGGCGCCCTGATGTTCAGGCGCGGACCAGCTGCTTCGCCGCCGCGGTCCGGGCTTCCCGGGCGGCCAGTTCGCCCAGCGCCCGCTTGTACTCGGACGGGAACACCTTGACGAACTTGCCGCGGCAGGTTTCCCAATTGTCGAGGATGCGCAGCGCGACCGACGAGGCCGTGTAGCGCAGGTGCCGGTCGATGAGCTCGCGCAGCGCCGGCTCGTCGAACTGGCCGAGATGCAGCAACCGGCCTTTCCCGTCGGCGGCCAGCCGCGCTTCGGCCGCGCGCTGTTCGGATTCCGCGAGGACGGGTTCGAGCGCCACCATCGCCAGGTTGCAGCGGGAGGCGAACGATCCGTCTTCATCGAAGACGTAGGCGATGCCGCCGGACATGCCGGCCGCGAAATTGCGGCCGGTCGCGCCCAGCACCACGACCGTGCCGCCGGTCATGTACTCGCAACCATGGTCGCCGGTCCCTTCGATGACCGCGGAAGCGCCCGAGTTGCGCACGCAGAAGCGCTCGCCGGCGACGCCGCGGAAATACGCTTCGCCGGCGATCGCGCCGTACATGACCGTGTTGCCGACGACGATATTGGTCTCCGGCGTTGCCGGGCAGGCCGGATCGGGATAGACGACGATGCGTCCCCCGGAGAGGCCCTTGCCGACGTAGTCGTTGGTGCCGCCTTCGAGCTCGAAGGTCACGCCGTTGGCGAGGAACGCGCCGAAGGACTGGCCCGCCGTGCCCTTGAAGCGGATGTGTATTGTGTCCGCCGCGAGTCCGGCGTGGCCATGTCGCGTGACGACCGCATGCGAGAGCATCGCGCCGACCGACCGGTTGGCATTGCGAATCCGCAACTCGAGCTTGACCGGCGTCTTGCCGGCCAGCGCCGGCAGGCTGTCGCGGATCAGGATGTGGTCGAGCGCCCTCTCCAGGCCGTGGTCCTGCTTTTCGCAATTGCGGCGCGCAACTTCGACCGGCATCTTCGGCTGGAAGAAGATCTTGCTGAAATCCAGCCCGCGCGCTTTCCAATGCACGACTCCCTTGCGCGTGTCGAGCAGGTCGCTGCGGCCGATCAGCTCGTCGAAGCGCCGCATGCCGAGCTTGGCCATCAACTCGCGCACTTCCTCGGCGACGAAGAAGAAGTAGTTGACCACGTGTTCCGGCTGTCCGCTGAATCGCTTGCGCAGTTCCGGGTCCTGCGTGGCGACCCCGACCGGGCACGTGTTCAGATGGCACTTGCGCATCATGATGCAGCCGGCGACGACCAGGGGGGCCGTGGCGAAGCCGAACTCGTCGGCGCCCAGCATCGCGCCGATCACGACGTCGCGGCCGGTCTTCATCTGGCCGTCGACCTGGACGGCGATGCGCCCGCGCAGCCGGTTGAGCACCAGCGTCTGCTGCGTCTCGGCGAGGCCGAGCTCCCATGGCGTGCCGGCGTGCTTGATCGACGACACCGGCGAGGCGCCGGTGCCGCCGTCATGGCCGGCGATGGTGACGTGATCAGCCTTGGCCTTCGCGACGCCGGCGGCGACGGTTCCCACGCCGACCTCGGACACCAGTTTGACGCTGATCGACGCCTGTGGATTGGCGTTCTTCAGGTCATGGATGAGCTGCGCCAGATCCTCGATCGAGTAGATGTCATGGTGCGGCGGGGGCGAGATCAGGCCCACTCCCGGGACCGAATGCCTGAGATACCCGATGTACTCGGAGACCTTGTGGCCGGGCAACTGCCCGCCCTCGCCGGGCTTGGCTCCCTGCGCCATCTTGATCTGTATCTGGTCGGCGCTGGCGAGATACTCCGCGGTGACGCCGAAACGGCCGGAGGCGACCTGCTTGATCCGGGAGCGCAGGCTGTCGCCCTCCCTCAGCGGGATGTCCCTGGCAATGCGATCGACGCCGATCCGCGACTGCAGCGATTCGCCTTTCCTGATCAACGGATAGCGCCGCGAGTCTTCGCCGCCCTCGCCGGTGTTCGATTTCCCGCCTATCCGGTTCATCGCCACGGCGAGCGTCGTATGGGCTTCGGTGGAGATCGAACCCAGGCTCATCGCGCCGGTGGCAAAGCGCTTGACGATTTCCTTCGCCGGCTCCACTTCGTCGATGGGAACCGGCGTTGCACCTTCGAGGCGGAACTCGAACAGACCGCGCAGCGTCTTCGCCGCCGACGTCTGCTCGTTGATCAGGTGTGCGTATTCCTTGTACGTCGAGTAGCTGTTCGAGCGCGCCGCGTGCTGCAGCCGCGCAATCGACTCCGGCGTCCACATGTGCTCCTCGCCGCGTACCCGGTACGCGTACTCGCCACCAGCGTCGAGCGCGTTCTCGAGCACCGGATCGGTGCCGAACGCGAGCTGGTGCAGGCGCGCTGCTTCCCCGGCGACCTCGAACAGGCCGATGCCCTCGATGTTCGACGACGTGCCGGTGAAGTACTTGTCGACGAACGCTTTCTGCAGGCCCACCGCTTCGAAGATCTGCGCGCCGCAATACGATTGGTACGTGGAAATGCCCATCTTGGACATCACCTTGTTCAGCCCCTTGCA
This sequence comes from Betaproteobacteria bacterium, assembly GCA_016717855.1. Taxonomy (GTDB): domain Bacteria; phylum Pseudomonadota; class Gammaproteobacteria; order Burkholderiales; family Casimicrobiaceae; genus PALSA-1005. Next base: position 169,285 of record JADKEV010000005.1, on the reverse strand, counting down.
GATTGCCTTGATGAAGCGCTTGGCGGACTCTTCCGGCCTGATCTCCGGGATGACCTCGTGCAGCGTTGCCAGCGTCTCGAGCGCGAGATACGGATGGATCGCTTCCGCGCCGTAGCCTGCCAGCAAGGCGAAGTGATGGACCTCGCGCGCGGACCCGGTCTCGACGACCAGCCCGGTGCTGGTGCGCAAGCCCTTCTGCACCAGGTGTTCGTGCACCGCGGCTGTCGCCAGCAGCGCTGGGATGGGCAGCGCGTCCTGTGCCACGCTGCGGTCGGAGAGGATCAGAATGTTGTAGCCGATCTTGATCGCGTCGACCGCGTGCGCGGCCAGCGAGGCCAGCGCGGCTTCCATGCCGTTGGCGCCCCAGGCGGCCGGATAGCACATGTCGAGCTCCATCGCCCGGAATGCGCCGCTGGTGAACAGTTCGATGTGGCGGAGCTTCTCCATGTTCTCGCCGGTCAGGATCGGCTGCTCGACTTCCAGCCGCATCGGCGGATCGGTCTCGTCGATGCCGAGCAGGTTGGGCCGCGGGCCGATGAACGAGGTCAGCGACATCACGAGTTCCTCGCGGATCGGGTCGATCGGCGGGTTGGTGACCTGGGCGAAGAGCTGCTTGAAGTAGTTGTAGAAGACCTTGGGGCGATTCGACAGCACGGGCAGCGCGGCGTCGTTGCCCATCGAGCCGATCGCTTCTTCGCCGGCCAGCGCCATCGGCGCCAGGATGACCTTGAGGTCTTCCTGCGTGTAGCCGAAAGCCTGCTGGCGATCCAGCAGCGGCACCGCGGAGGGCGTCGCCGGCGCGGGTTCGGGCAGGTCCTCGACGCTGACCCGGCAGCGGTCTATCCATTCGCTGTAGGGTTTGGCTGTGGACAGGGTCGTCTTCAATTCCTCGTCATCGACGATCCTTCCCTCATCCAGGTCGACCAGCAGCATCTTGCCGGGCTGCAGGCGCCACTTCCTGACGATCTTCTGCTCCGGTATGTCGAGCACGCCGGACTCCGACGACATGACGATGAAGTCGTCGTCGGTGACGATGTAGCGCGCGGGCCGCAAGCCGTTGCGATCCAGCGTCGCTCCGATCTGCCTGCCATCGGTGAACGCCATCGCCGCCGGGCCGTCCCACGGCTCCATCAGCGCCGCGTGGTACTCGTAGAACGCGCGGCGATTCTCGTCCATTGACGGATTACCGGCCCACGCCTCGGGGATCATCAGCATCATCGCGTGCGCTGGCGAGTACCCGCCCATGACCAGGAGTTCCAGGCAGTTGTCGAACGACGCGGAGTCGGATTGCCCGTCATAGATCAAGGGCCAGAGCTTGTGCAGGTCGTCGCCCAGCACCTTCGATGCGATGGCGCCTTCGCGGGCGCGGATCCAGTTGAAGTTCCCGCGCAGGGTGTTGATTTCCCCATTGTGGCAGATGAACCGGAACGGGTGCGCCAGATCCCAGGTCGGGAAAGTGTTGGTCGAAAAGCGCTGGTGGACCATCGCCAGCGCGGAGATCATGCTCGCTTCCTGCAGGTCGAGGAAGTATTCGCCGACCTGATGCGCCAGCAGCATGCCCTTGTACACCAGCGTGCGCGTGGACATCGAGGGCACGTAGAATTCCTTGCCGTGCACCAGGTTCAAGGCCTGGATCGCATGCCCCGCCTTCTTGCGGATCACATAGAGCTTGCGCTCCAGCGCGTCAGCGTCCATGTCCTTGGTGCCGCGCCCGACGAAAACCATCCGGATCACCGGCTCGACGGCGACCGCGCCCCGGGACAAACCGGAATTCTCAGTCGGGACATCGCGCCAGCCCAGCAAGGCCTGGCCTTCGGACGCGATCGCGCGTTCGATTTCCTGCTCGCAAGCCATGCGTGACGCGGGCTCCTTGGGCAGGAACACCATGCCTACACCGTACTGGCCGGCCGCGGGAAGCGTGATACCCAGCTTGCCGCACACCCGGCGCAGGAACGCATCGGGCATCTGGATCAGGATGCCGGCGCCGTCGCCGAGCAGCGGGTCATGGCCCGTCGCGCCGCGGTGGGTGAGATTCTTCAGGATCTCGAGACCCTGAGAAATGACGCCGTGGCTCTTTTTGCCCTTGATATGCGCGATAAAGCCCAAGCCGCAGGCGTCATGTTCCCGCGCCGGGTCGTACATTCCCTGTCGGGCTGGGGGCAAGTGTTGCATATTGTCCACGGCTGGCCTCTTTGTCCGCAATGCAGAAAAAACGCAATTTCAGTGGAGGCCAATGCGCGCTGCGCATTGCGCCGTAACCAAAACCGCCAGAAACTCCGCCGCCCCATTCAACGGGGCCGGACCGTGCGGTCCGGGCGCTGTTCACTCTCGGGCGCGGCGCATGCGCCTCATCTACTTCGGAGGCGAAACCTACCGATTCTATCGGGTTTGCTGCCATGCAACAACAATGCCAGGCGCCAGCGACGAATTCACGAAAACCACTTGCGCCTCCCGCAGACTTGCGCTTTAATCTGAATAAACTCAGCTAGAGCGTTGTTGCTGCTTGAAAAGTCATCCTGCGAGTGGCGGCGAATGCCGGTAAGAAAAACCGAATTTAAGGACATCATCATGACGAGACCCTTCTGGACCAAGCGATTCACCAAGCCGCTGGCTGCGTTGCTGGGCGCCTTCGCGCTTCTCACGCTGGCAGCGTGCGGTGGCGGGGGCACAGGGGGGACTTCGCCAAACACGCCGACCGGTTCGTTGGGTGTCTCGCCCGGCACCGTGGTGATGGATTTCGGATCCGCGCCGGTGACCCTGACGGTCAGTGGCGGCGTTAAGCCATACGCGCTGACATCCAGCTTGCAGTCCCTCATACCAGTCTCGACAATTCGATCGGCGAGGACGGGCGCTTCTCCATCACTCCCGCGTATGCGCCCGATATCGACACGCTGGTCACCTTGACCATCCGCGACGCGGCGCAATCCGTGACGACCGTACTGGTCACCGTGAACGCCAGGTTGGGCGTGGCGCTGGCCGTGTCCCCGGCTGCGGCCGAATCGGGAATCAACGTGCCCGTGACGTTTACTATCACAGGCGGGTCGACGCCCTATACGGTGACGTCCAGCCAGCCTACGATCGTGCCCAACCCGATAGGCGTCGATGCGCTGGGTCGGTTCACGGTCCAGGCGATTTCCAATCCCACGGTCAGCACTCCGGTAGTGTTCACGATCCGCGATGGCCGGAATGCGACCGTTACCGCGACGCTCACGGTGCGCAGCCTCGCTCTCGCCGTGTCGCCGACGACCGCCACGACTGTCTTCGGCGTGCCCGTGGCGTATCAGATATCGGGCGGCCAGGCGCCGTACTCGGTGATTTCCAGCTTCCCCACCATCGTGGCCAATCCCATCGTCGATATCAACGGCCGCTTCACGATTACGCCGCTGCTGAATCCACCGGCACCGGTCAACATGGTTCTCACCGTTCGCGATGCGCAGGGCAACCAGGTGACCTCACAGTTGACGATCACGCCGGTGGCGCTGAGCGTCACGCCGACGACGGTCCAGATTGCGGCGAATACGCCTGTCACCTTCACGATCACCGGCGGCACCGGGCCCTACACGGTCGTCTCCAGCCAGCCCAGCCTCGTTCCCAACCCGGCGTCCATCGACGCGCAAGGGCGGTTCACGCTCATTGCGACATCGACGCCCAGGGAAGCGACAGCTGTGTTGATCACGATCCGCGACTCCGCGCAGAACCAGGTCACGGCGACGATGACGGTGCTACCTTCAACACCTATCCCCTTGTCGATCCTGCCCAATACGGCGACGGTCTACAACAACACGCCGGCCACGCTGACCGTCTTTGGCGGCACGCCGCCCTATCAGGCGTTTTCGAGCAACTCCGTCGTGCTGCCGGTCGCCCGCAATGTAGTCACCGACCAGATCCTGCTCGCCCCGGCCAACGTCGACGCGGATACCACGGTGACGGTGACCGTGGTGGACGCTTCCGGCACCACCGTCACTGCCACGATCACGGTCAAACCGGCGCCGCTGCTCAATACGCTGACGATTACACCTACACCGGCATCGCCTGGCGTCGGCTGCGGTTCCGCGGTATGCGCCGGCCAGACTGCCAGCGTGACGGTCCTGGTCCGTAATCTCGCGGGCGCCGGCATACAGGGACGGGCCGTCAGGTTCGAGAACGTTCAAGGCAACTATCAGTTCTTCACCAGTGGGCCCGGACAGCCCGAGACGTTCGCCAATTCGATAACCGTCACGTCGGGACAGGATGGCCTGGCGGTGGTTCGCCTGCGCGCCGACGTCAACGCGCCCACGCAGGTGGCGCTGATTCGCGCGACGGAGTTGACCACGGGCAATATCCTCAACAGCAGCTTTATCATCGCCCAATTCACCGACGGTGCCGGGACGCTGACCGCGATACCGACCACCTGGACGGTGACCGGGGCCGACAGCTCGAACTGCGCGGCGAACATTCCGGTGACCTACTACATCTTCGGCGGAACGCCGCCGTACCGGATCCAGAGCACGCTGCCGAACTACGCGAACATCGTGCCGACGCTGGTGCAGACCAACGGCGGAGGGTTCACCGCGATCCTGACCGGCACGGTCTGTTCGCCCTCGCCGGGCACGTCGATCACGATCACCGACGCCACCGGCCGGACGATATCCGTGCAGTTGATCAACGGTCTGGGATCCGGGAATCCGGCGACGAACTACAACGCAATCCAGTTCGTGCCCGGCGATGTCACCACGCCGCTGGCCTGCGGCCAGTCGGTGATCGAGCAGATCGTCGGCGGCGAGATCAAGCTGGCGGACGGCAGCCTGACGCAGCCGACGTTCATCGTCAGCACGCTCGGCCCCAACGTCACCGCGACGCTGAACGGCAGGATCATCACGATCACGCGAAGCCCGAACGGGACCGCGACGAGCCCCGCCGTCATCTACGTGTCGATCCTGGGCGTGCCTGCGAGTCTGACTTCCTTCCAGGTCGCCGTCGCCACGCAGTGCGCCGGCGACCCGCCGACGCTGCCGACCGCGGTCATCGAGTTCACGCCGTCGTCGCCGCTGGTGATTCCCTGCGCCGCGGGCTCGACGGGTGTGACGACGATTTCCGGCGCGCCCGGACCGTTCACCGCCGTCCCGTTCGCGGGGCTGTCAGCGTTGCTCACGGGCACGCCTCCCACCAACAACATTCTGACCATTACCAGAAGCACCGCAGTGCTGGCCGGTTCGGCTTCGATCCCGGTGATCGTTTCCAACGGAACGGTCTCCGGGACGATTGTCGTCGCGCCGCCGGCGGTCTGCCTATAGGACGGGAGGGTCGCGAACAAAAAGGGCGCCTCCGGCGCCCTTTTTTTCTGCATCCGCCGGACTGGAATCAGGGCAGGACTGCCCGAACGTCGCCCACCGGCGCGTCGCTGGTCACGACACCTTCGCCCATGGCCCGCAACAGGATCAGCCGCATGTTCCCGGCAATCACTTTCTTGTCGTGCGCCATCAATTCCAGGTACCGATCCGCGCCGAATGCCGGGCCTTCGATCGGCAATCCCACGGCACTGAGCAGACTGGCAATGCGGTCGACCTCCGGTTCGGGCAGCCAGCCCAGGCGCGCGGACAGGCGCGCCGCCATCACCGTTCCCGCCGCAACGGCCTCCCCGTGCAGCCAGGTTCCGAAGCCGAGCCCGGCCTCGATCGCATGTCCGAAAGTGTGGCCGAGGTTCAGCAGGGCCCGCTCTCCCTGTTCGGTCTCGTCATTGGCGACAACTTCCGCCTTGTGCCGGCAACTTACCTCGATCGCGTGTGCCATGGCTGCAGGATCGCGCGCGAGCAACGCCTGCGCATTGGCCTCGAGCCACGCGAAGAAATCGCGGTCGCGGATCAGCCCGTACTTGATCACCTCCGCGAGGCCGGCGCGCAGTTCGCGCAGCGGCAACGTCGCCAGCGTCGACGTATCGATGACCACCAGTTCCGGCTGGTAGAACGCCCCGATCATGTTCTTGCCCAGCGGATGGTTGACGCCGGTCTTGCCGCCTACCGACGAATCGACCTGCGCGAGCAGGGTCGTGGGCACCTGGATGAAGGAAATGCCCCGCTGATACGTCGCGGCGGCAAAGCCGGCGATATCGCCGACGACGCCCCCACCCAACGCAAGCACCGCAGATTTCCGGTCCAGCCGCGCGGCCAGCAGGCGGTCATGGACGTGCGTCCATGTGGCCACCGTCTTGTGCGCCTCTCCGTCCGGGATCGTGATCGTGACAATGGGGAATCCGGCCTGGGCGAGGGAATGCTCGGTCCTTGCCAGATACAGTTCCGCAACGGTCGGGTTGGTGACCACTGCAATGCGAGAGATGGCTCGGCCATGCAACAGCGCGGGAAGCGTTTCGATGACGTGCTCACCGATATGTATCGGGTAGGAGCGCTCACCCAGGGCGACGTTGACGATTCGTGGCATGGGGCTTACACGGTCGTGCCGGCCGGCGCCGGCGGTGAGAGGGGATCGAGGTTGTCCCGCAGAAACGAGAGCACCTGGGTTGATTTCTGCTGATCGACCTCGATGACCAGGTCGGCGGTCTCCCGGTAGAGCGGGTCGCGGTGCGCATAGAGAGAGCGCGCGCGTGCCAATGGATCTGCAGTCTGCAGGAGCGGACGGTTCTTGCTGTGGCGGGTGCGCTCGAACGTCGTCTCGGGTGTCGCGTGCAGATAGAGCACGGTGCCGCCCGTCCGCAGGCGGTCCCGATTCGGCTCCCGGAGCACGGCGCCACCTCCGGTGGCCAGGACGATGTCCACCCGTTGCACGAGGCGGGCCAGCGTCTCTTCTTCGCGGCTACGGAAGGTCTCTTCCCCTTCGATTTCGAAGATCGTGGAGATCGACACGCCGAGACGCCGCTCGAGCTCGTGGTCCGCGTCGACGAACGTCTTTCCCAGGTTGCGCGCCAGAACCCGGCCGAGCGTCGACTTGCCGCTCCCCGGCATGCCCACCAAAAACAAATTGCCCCTACGCAACAGCATAGGGGCAATTGTAACGGAGTCGGGCGCGAGGACCGGATCAGCGCAGCGCGTTGATGTTCTCCTGCACGATGCGCGGCGTGATGAAAATCAGCATTTCCACCTTGTCTTCCTGGTTGGCCGTCGTCTTGAACAGGTTGCCCACCCACGGCAGGTCACCCAGGAAGGGCACTTTCGACACGTCCTTGCGCGAGACACCTTCAAAGATGCCGCCGATGACTGCCGTATCGCCGTTGTTGACGACGATCTGGGTCGTGATGTTGCGCACGTCGATGGATGGGATCTTTCCGAGCCCGCCGCCCTGGTCGATCAACGCGCCCACCGAATCCTTCTTGATCTCAAGGAGCATGATGATCCGGTTGTCGGGCGTGATCTGCGGCGTGACCGAGAGTTCCAGCACGGCGTCCTTGAATTGCGTGGTCGGCGGCGTGCCTATGCCGCCGCCGGTGGTGTAGGGAATCTGCGTGCCCTGCTTGATCAACGCCTTCTGGTTGTCAGCGGTGACGACGCGGGGATTGGAGACGACCTTGCCCAGATTGTTGGCTTCCATCGCCTGCAGCTCGAGATTGATCAGGTTGCCGCTGCCCAGATTGAGGATCGACACGGCCAAGCTGCCCGCCGGATTGGAAATGGGCAGGTTGACGTTGACCGGATAACCCGCTGCTTCGCCAAACTGCGTGACGCCCCCAACGCTACTGGACAGCAAGGATTGGTTCGGCGTAATGCCAAGGGCGGATGTGTTGGAGTTTTCGATCCTGGGCGCCAGGCCGATGTTGTTGTTGCCAACGCGGTAGCCGCCGAGGCTGCCCAGCCTAACCCCGAGCTGCTTGCTGAATTTGTCGTCGGCAATGACGATGCGCGCTTCGATCAGGACCTGGCGCACCGTGATGTCGATGCGGCCGATGAGCTTGCGGATCTCCTCCAGTCGCGCGCCAGTGTCCTGGACGATGAGCGTGTTCGTCCGGGCGTCGAACGATGCGCTCCCGCGCTTGGACAGGAACACGTTGCGCGCGGCGCCGCCGCCGCCGGCTCCAGTGCCCACCAGCAGATCGCGGAGCTCGCTGGCCTTCTTGTAGTTCAGCTGGAACAATTCCGTATGGATGGGCTCGAGTTCGCCGATCTGCTGCCGCGCCTCCAGCTCGAGCTTTTCCTTGGTGGCCAGTTCTTCGCGCGGCGCGATCAGGACGACACTGCCGTTCTTGCGCATGTCGAGACCCTTGGTCTGCATGATGATGTCGAGGGCCTGATCCCAGGGAATGTCCTTGAGCCGCAGTGTCAGGTTGCCCTGCACGGTATCACTGGTGATTATGTTCAGGCCGGTGAAGTCGGCGATCACCTGCAGCACCGACCGCACCTCGACATTCTGGAAATTGAGTGACAGCTTGTCGCCCTTGTAGCCCGGCCTGCTGCCCTGGGTCAGCTTGTTGGGGTCTTCGATGATGGGCTTGATTTCGAGAATGAAGCGATTCTCAGCCTGATAGGCCGAATGCTCCCACAGCCCCTTGGGCTGGATCACCATGCGCGCGTTGCCCGCCTGCAGGAACGTGTCGATGCTCACCACCGGCGTGGCGAAGTCGATGACGTCCATCTTCCGCTGCAGGTTGCGGGGCAGGCCTGTTTTCACGAAATCGACGATCAACTGCTCGCCCTGCTGGCGAATGTCGATTCCCGTGTTCGCGCTCGAAAGCTCGACGATGATCCGGCCCTCGCCGCCGACCCCCCGGCGGAAATCGATGTCCTTCAAGCTGAGCGCCCCGGGCTCGGCGCCCTTTGCTTCTGAAAAATGCGACACGGTGGCCGTCCCGGCCTGGTCGCCGGTCGGTTGATCGAACAACGTGATGAACAGATCGCGACCGCTCAATTGCGTTTCGAAATTCTGCGTTTTGACCAGATTCAGCACGACCCGGGTGCGCGTCCCTGCCTGGACGATGTTCAGGCTGCGCAGAACTGCGTCGCCGACTTCCTGGACGGCCTTTCCGGTGCTGTTTCCCGTGTTGGGAAAGTCGAGGGCGATGCGCGGCGGGTTGCTGATGGAAAAACCGGCGGGCGCCGCCGCCATGGGCTCCTTCAGGGTCATCTTGATCACGGTCCGGCCGGCGGTTCCGCGAGAGACCGCGACGGCATCAATGCTGTTGTCCGCCCAGGTCAGGGCCGAATGGAGCAACCCGCAGACAAGGACCACAAGCGGCAAGCTGCGCCGCCCGCGGACAGAGGGGGTGGGGGGATGCGTTGCGCTCATTTCTTTTGCTCCTGATCGTCCAACAGCAGCCGGCTTTGCCTTTCGGCCCAATCGCCGGAACTGTCCTGCACGAGCTCTCTTAGTCTGATTTCGCCATCCGTGACCGTGGTGATGATCCCGAAATTCTGCCCCATGTAGTTGCCGGCCTTGACCTGGTACACGGTCTTTTCGTTGGTCCGGACCAAGGCATACATCGTCTGCTTCTGCTGCAGCGTGCCGACCATCTTCAGCGATTCGATCGGGTAGGCTTCCAAAGGCTCCTTGCGGCGGTTCAGGTCGGGCGCGAGCTTGCTGGAGCCGCGGGCCGGTTCGATCTTCCTCGGCTTGAACGGGTCCGGCAAGTCGAAGGCGTTGTAGGCGAACGGCACATACGGCTTGACGATGGGCAGCGTGTCGACCTTGCCTTTCATCGACTTCGTCTGCTCCTCCATCCATTGCCGCAGTTCCAGGTTGGGATCGCGGCCGCATCCGGCCAGCACGATGGGCAACAGCGCCGCGAGAACCACGGCGCGCACCCACGAAGCCGCGCGATCCGGCGCCGCTGTCATTTCGGCGCTCCCTTCACGGCCTTCCGCTGCGCGGCGATCTCTTCATCGTCGAGATAGCGGAAGGTCTTGGCGATGGCTTCCATGGACAGGCCGTTTTTCTCGGTCTGTATGGTGATGTTGTTGAGCGTGACGATGCGGGAAAGCTGGGCAACGTCGCTCGCAAACGCGCCCATGTCATGGTAGCTGCCGGTGACCTTGATCTGGATCGGAAGCTCCGAATAGAAGTCGGCGACGCGCTGCGCGCCGGGACGGAAGAGCTCGAACTCCAGCCCGCGGCCAAGCCCCGCCTGGTTGATGTCGGTCAGCAACGCGTCGACTTCGGACCGGTTGGGCAGTTGCTTGAGGAGCGCGCCGAATTGCTGCTCGATGTCCTTCAGCTGCTGACGATAGGCGTCGAGATTGACGGCTTGCTGCTTCTTGACGACCCAGCTTTGCCGCAGCGACTCTTCTTCCTTCTGACCGGCCTCAAGCTGGTCCCACTGATCTCGCCAGTCCAGCAGCGCGGCGAAAATCATCAGGATGAGGAACAACATGAACAACACAAAAAGCTTCGCTCCCCAGGGCCAGATGCCGATTTCACGGGGATTGAGGCGGCGGAAGTTCTCGAACCAGTTCATGCTCCCTTCTCCTTCGCGGCCGGCTTGCCGGCGTCGGGCGGCTGGTCGCGCTTGAGCTGGATATTGAGGCTGAACTCATTGACGCGCAGGCTGTTGAGCTGGACAGCCTTGGTTTCGACGAGCTCTGCCCTGGTCAGCCATGGAGAGGTGTCGAGGTTGCGCATCAATGTCGCGATCCGGGCGTTCGACTGCGCGTAGCCGGTCAGGTTGATCTTGTCGACGTTCTGCTTGACGGACTTCAGGTAGATTCCATCCGGAAGCTGGCGCACGAGTTGATCGAGCAGATGCACCGCTTCGGTCCGGTTTGCCTGCAGTGTCTCCACGATCTGCTTCCGGGCGAGCAATGCCGCGGTCTGCTCCTTGAGGCGCTGGATCTCCTCGATCTCCTTGTCGACCTTCGCGATTTCCGCTTTCAGGAACTTGTTCTTGTTCATCTGCGACTCGACCATTCCGGCCAGGATCGTATGCGCAAGGAATGCCGTTGCCAGCGCGAAGATGACGGTTCCCGCCGCGACAAAAACGAACTCCCGCTTGCGCGCGGCCCGCTTGAGCTCGCGATGCGGAAGCAGGTTGATGCGCGTGCCGCTCATGGATCGAACCTGCGCAGCGCCAGGCCGGTCGCGATCAGCAGCATGGGCGCGTCCGCCGCCAGTTGCTGCGGCCGGATTTTCGCCGGCTGCCCCATTCCGCTGAAGGGATTTGCGACAAGCGTGTTTATGTTGGTGCGCTTGGCGACGATTTCGTCGAGCCCGGGGATCAGCGCGCACCCGCCCGCGAGCAGAATATGCTCGACCTGCGTGTGGGTCGTGGAAGTGAAGAAGAACTGGAGCGCGCGGGCCACTTCAAGGGCCAGCGTCTCGGTAAAGGGCTGCAGCACGTCGACTTCGTAGTTGTCAGGCAGCCCTCCGTTCCGCTTCGCCGCCTCCGCTTCCTCCGTCGAGAGGTTGAAAGCGCGCTGGATGTCCTGGGTCAGCTGGTTCCCTCCAAACGCCTGTTCCCGGGAAAACAGCTGCTGGCCGTTGCGGATTACATAAAAATGCATCATGTGCGCGCCGATGTCGACGATCGCGATATTCTGGTCGCGGCCGTTCGCCGGAAGCTGGGGCGCGATCAGTCCGAAGGCCTCGAGCGTTGCGTAGGAGTCCACGTCCATGATGACCGTCTTGAGTCCGGCGGCGTCGGCGACCGCGACCCGGTCTTCGACCTTTTCCTTGCGTGACGCGGCTATCAGGACTTCCACCTCGTCGGCGCCGCTTGGCGCAGGGCCTATAATCTGGAAATCGAGGTTGACTTCATCCATCGCGAACGGGATGTACTGATTGGCCTCGGCTTCGACCTGGATTTCCATATCTTCTTCGCGCTGGTCGGCCGGAAGCACGATCTTCTTGGTAATGACCATGGCCACCGGCAGGGCCATGGCGACATTCTTGAATCGGGAGCCCAGTTTCTTGTATGCCCGCTTGACGGTCTCGGCCGTCGCCTCTAAATTGGAGATGTTGCCATCGGTCACCGCATCCTTGGGCAATGGTTCGATGACATAGCGCTCGAGCCTGTAGGCGCCTTTACCGGTCTCCGCGAGTTCCACCATCTTTACTGCGGACGAGGAAATATCCAACCCGATCAACGGCGCCGAGGCCTGATGGAAGTCGAAGTTCAAACCCAGTTTTTCTTTAAGCATAGGGCGCTTAAGTCGTGTTACATATAATTTGCTTTAATTCCCAGTTGGAAGTTTAACCATGCGCTATCGGATTAATCAAGTTTATTTGCGAAGGCACCCCAGTGCAGGTGTTGGCTCGGCGATACGCATTCCAGCAACAAATATTCATTTATGCTAAAGCGCTGGATCATCTACCTACTATCCGTTGTGCTGGGGGTCGGCGCGGTCGGGGCCATCTTGTGCTTTTTCGTAGTAATGCTGCTTTACCCCCGACTTCCCGACTTAACGACAATTACCGACTACCAGCCGAAGATTCCCCTGCGCGTTTATAGCGAGGAAGGCGATCTGCTGGGCGAATTCGGGGTAGAACGCCGATCTGTTGTAAAAATCAAACAAGTTCCCGATCTGGTCAAGGCGGCGATACTTGCGGCCGAAGACGAAAGGTTCTACAGCCATGGAGGCGTCGACTACATCAGCATGTCGCGGGCGGCCATCGCCACGCTGTCGGGCAACAAGCAGGGCGGCGGCACCATCACCATGCAGGTCGCGCGCGAGTTTTTTCTGACCCGGGAGCAAACCTACACCCGCAAGCTGAACGAAGTCCTGCTGGCCTACAAGATCGAGGCCAACCTGTCCAAGGATGAGATCCTGGAGCTGTACATCAACCAGATCAACCTTGGCCAGCGGGCATACGGCTTTGCCTCGGCGGCCCGCATCTACTTCGGCAAGACGCTGGAGCAGCTCACAGCCGCCGAGGCGGCGATGCTTGCCGGCCTGCCCAAGGCCCCGTCCGCGTTCAATCCGGTGGTCAATCCACAGCGGGCCCGGCAGCGCCAGCAGTACGTGCTGCGCCGGATGCTCGAGACGCGGGCCATCACGGACCCGCAGTATCAGCGGGCCATCGAGGAGGACCTGGCGGTGCGCACCGAGTCGCGGGACGCAGCGGCGCACGCCGAGTTCATTGCCGAGATGGCCCGGCAGGTCGTCTATGACGCCTACGGCGACGACGCCTACACGAAGGGAATCAAGGTCTACACCACCATCCGCACCCGCGACCAGGAGGCGGCATATGTCGCCCTGCGGCGCGGAGTGATGGACTACGATCGCCGCCACGGCTACAGGGGGCCGGAGGCCTTCGTCAACCTGCCGGCCGACCCCAACGAACTCGATGAAGTCGCCGAAAAGGTGTTCCAGGCACATCCGGACAGCGAAGACCTGGTCGCAGGAATCGTCACCCAGGCCGGGCCGCGCGAACTCAAGGTGCTGCTGCATGACTTCGAGACCGTCACCGTCGGCGAGCCTGGGCTCAAATTCGTCGCCCGCGCCCTGGGCGACAAGGCCGCGCCGGCGACCCGGGTGCGGGTCGGTGCCGTCGTCCGCCTGTTCAAGGACGACAAGGGCGGCTACTCGGTGACGCAGCTGCCGCAGGCGGAGTCGGCTTTCATTGCGCTCAACCCGGCCAATGGCGCGATCGTCTCCCTGGTCGGCGGTTTCGACTTCTACCGCAACAAATACAATCACGTCACGCTCGCCTCTCGCCAACCCGGGTCGTCGTTCAAGCCGTTCATCTACTCGGCTGCGCTGGAGAAGGGCTTCACACCGGCCACCGTCATTGCCGACGAGCCTCTGTACTTCGATGCATCGGTGACGGGAAGCGAGCCGTGGGCGCCGAAGAACTACGACGGCAAGTACGAAGGACCGATGCCGCTGAAGACCGCGCTGGCCAGATCGAAGAACATGGTTTCGATCCGCATCCTGCAGGCGATCGGGACGCAGTATGCGCAGGACTATGCCACCAAGTTCGGCTTCGACCCCAGGCAGCACCCGGCCTACCTCACGATGGCGCTCGGCGCGGGCAATGCCACGCCGCTGCAGATGGCGGCCGCCTATTCCGTGTTCGCGAATGGCGGTTTCCGGGTCACGCCGTACCTGATCGACAGGATCGTCGATGGCCGGGGCAACGTGCTGGCCAAAACCGAGCCTGTCGTCGCCGGCGAGGATGCAGAGCAGGTGATCGATCCGCGGAACGCCTTTGTCATGACCACGCTGCTGCGCGGCGTGATCACCGGCGGCACCGGCAGCGCGGCGCGATCGCTGGGGCGGGGCGATCTGGCGGGCAAGACCGGAACCACCAACGATCACATCGACGCGTGGTTCTGCGGCTTCAACCACGCGCGGGTCGGCATCGCCTGGATCGGCTTCGACCAGCCGCGCGGACTCGGCGCCAACGAGACGGGCGGCACCAGCGCCTTGCCGATCTGGATCGGCTACATGAGCAAGGTCCTGAAGGGAGTCCCGGAACGGCCATTGCGGGCGCCCGAGGGGGTCATCGCGATCGGCACGGACTATTACTTTCAGGAGTTTCCTCCCAGGGAGGCGGCACCCCTGCCGTTGCTTCCGACCCAGATGCCGCCCAGCGACGCGCCGAGCGCGCTGCCGAGCACGTCCGCGCCGGTCGCTGCCAACGCGCCCGCGCCGGTGCCTGCGCCACTCGCCCCGGTAGTACCGGGGACGGGTGCCCTGCGGCCGACCCCGCCTCCAGCACCGCCCGCTGCCCAGGCGTCAGAGCGGAGCTTTGGCACTCAGACGTCGCCCTTCCAGCCCTTTGATCGGGCCCAATGAGCCGCATACGCATGCAACGCAGGCGAAAGTCGGACGGCAGCGGGAGCGCGATCCGCCGCAATCGGCACACGGGAGCGGTAGCCGGCCCTGACCCGCTGCCGCGTCCGCTCGCCGGGGCTGGTGCCGGCTCCCAGGAACACTTGCGTTGGCAGCGCGGCATGGCGAATGAGCGCGAGCAGATTGCCCACGCCGCTGCCGCGCTGATCATCGAAAGCGGGATCACGGACTGGCAGTTCGCCCGCCGCAAGGCGGCGCGGCAGCTCGGCCTCGGCGAACGGGCGGCGATGCCGGACCGGATGCAGCTGGAGGCCGCGCTGCGGGATTATGCGGCACTCTATCTGGCCGACGAACAGCCGGAATTGCTGGCGGAGCTGCTGGCCGAGGCGTTGCAATGGATGGAGACACTCGAAGAGTTCGAACCCGAGCTCACCGGCCCGGTCGCGGAGGGATGGGCCTATCCCGGGTGCGAGCTTCGTCTTGAAATCCTGGCGGACGACGCCAAGGTCGTCGAGATCGCGTTGCTCAACCGCGGCATCGACGTCACTCATCTCCCCATGCGCGCGCCCGGCGCCGCCCCCGTGACCCTGCATGTGGATGGCGAGAATGGACCGGTGCGGCTGGTGGTCCAAGACACTGCGCAGCGCCGGAACCGCAAGCATGATCGGACGCGCAGGAAAATCGAGGAAGTGCGGCGGCTGGCCGGCTGACGGTGGTTCCGCTTCAATCTCTTTCGCGCAGCCACCGGGCCGCGACGATGGCGAAGTAGGTCAGGATCGCGTCGGCGCCGGCCCGCTTGAACGCGGTCAGGGCTTCCAGCACGCAGGCGCGTTCGTCGAGCCAGCCGTTCTGCGCCGCCGCCTTGAGCATCGCGTACTCGCCGCTGACCTGATAGACGGCGGTCGGCGCGCCGAAAGCGTCTTTGACCCGGCGGACGATGTCCAGGTAGGGAAGTCCCGGCTTCACCATCACCATGTCGGCGCCCTCATCCAGATCGAGATGCACTTCGCGCAGCGCTTCGTCGGTGTTCGCCGGGTCCATCTGGTAGGTGTACTTGTTACCCGCGGTCGCGCCGCCGCCAAGATTGGCGCTGGAACCCACGGCATCGCGGAACGGCCCGTAGAAATTCGACGCGTACTTGGCCGAGTACGCGAGTATCCGCGTCCGCTGGAAACCCGCCGCGTCCAGCGCTGTGCGCAGCGCTCCGATGCGTCCGTCCATCATGTCCGACGGCGCCACCATGTCGGCGCCGGCAGCGGCGTGCGAGAGTGCCTGCCTGATCAGCGCGGCGACGGTTTCGTCGTTCATCACGTACCCCGATGGGTCGCCCGCATCGATGAGGCCGTCCTGTCCATGGCTGGTATAGGGATCGAGCGCGACATCGGTGATGACCCCCAGTTCGGGAAACTGCCGCTTGAGTTCGCGCACCGTGCGCGGTACCAAACCCTCGGAATTCCATGCCTCTTCGGCGGCTGCGGTCTTGCCGGCCGCGGGAACCACGGGAAACAGCGCCATTGCCGGTATCCCCAACTCGACGCAGGTCTGCGCGTCGTGGACGAGGAGGTCGATGCTCTTGCGCGAGATGCCCGGGAGCGAGGCGATGGCCTCCTGCGCGGCCATGCCCTCGCAGACGAAGCAGGGGTAGATCAAGTCATCCGGAGTCAACCGGTTCTCGCGCATCAGCCGGCGGGAAAAGTCGTCGCGGCGCATCCGGCGCATGCGGGTTTGAGGAAAGCGTCCGGCAAAGTTCATGATGGGGGTCGGTATCCTGTGATGTCGGGGTGGCGTGATGCCACCGGGAATTATCCGTGAGTTGCCGTGCGCCGGGAAGGAACTTTCCCGAGGGCGTCCAAGTCTGATCCACCGGATGAGAGCATCGTCCGCCCGCTTTCCCTCCCTGAGCGGGCGCTTTCGCGATTTACGAGCGAAAGCAAATTCGCCCCCGGGCCTCCCCCTTTGCCCGGGGGTTTCTTTTTTTCCGGGTCAGGCAGCCGTGGTCGCGAGCGCCTTTGCCAGCCATGCCCCGAACACCTTTTCCGCTTCGTCGAGGCCCACGCCTGTCGTGCTCGAGAACAGCTGCGCCGTGGTGTTCGGCGCCCGGCTGAGCTCTCGCCGGACGTTGACCAGGGTGGTCTTGGCCGCGCCGCGCGAGAGCTTGTCCGACTTCGTGAGCAGGATGTGGATGGGTTTGCCGGTGGGAACGAACCAGTTGATCATCCGCCAGTCGAGCTCCGTCAGCGGGTGGCGCGCATCCATCATCAAGGCCAACCCGATCAGGGATTGCCTGGTTTGCAGGTACTCGCTGAGGAACCCTTCCCACTGTCCGCGTATCGCCATCGGCACCTTCGCATAGCCGTACCCGGGAAGATCGGTGAGGAGTCCGCCGCCCTGGAGCGTGAAGAAGTTGATCTGCTGCGTGCGTCCCGGGGTCTTGCTGAAGAACGCCAGCCGGCGGCGGCCTGCAAGCGCATTGATCGCGCTCGACTTGCCGGCATTCGAGCGGCCCGCAAACGCAATCTCGGGCGGGCCCTCCGGAGGAAGTTGCTCCAGATTGGCGGCGGTGTGCAGGTAGTTTACGTTGGAGAAGATGGACATGGACGGAAGCGGGCAGTCCCGGCCGTGCGGCAGCACGGGGGAACCTGAACGGGGTGCGAGGTTCACGCTATAATAGGCTGTTTTGCGCGCAAATGACTGAATTGTTTGATCATCAGGTCGCTGTCCGAAGACGAGCCGGCCAAATCAAGGGAGTATGGGAATGAATCGAGGTTGGCTGCTCGCAATCGCCGTGGGTCATGTGCTTGCCCTGACGGCGCATCCAGGCGTTGCCCAGAATGCGGGTCCCGCCAAACCGGATCTCGCCCGCGCGCAGCAGATCGTCACCCAGGTTTGCGCGGCATGCCACGGCGCCGAGGGCGTTTCGGTGGCGGCGGCGAATCCGCATCTGGCGGGGCAGCATCCCGAGTACATGGCGCTGCAACTCGAACATTTCAAACTGGGGCTGCGCAAGAATCCCGTGATGGCGGCGATGTCCGCGGCCCTGAGCCCCGAAGATGCCCGGGCGCTGGGCGCGTACTTCGCGGACAAGAAGCCCAAGCCCGGCGCCGCGAAGGACAAAGCGCTGGCCGAGATCGGCCAGAAAATCTATCGCGGGGGCAATTCGAGGACCGGTCTGCCGGCCTGCGCCTCCTGTCATTCGCCCACCGGCGCCGGGATGCCAGCCCAGTATCCGCGGCTGGCGGGACAGTACGCCGACTACACCTACGCGCAATTGCAGGGATTCGTGAAGGGCGACCGCGGTGGCGAGATCAAGAATGCGAGCGGCAAACTGGTCGAAGACGTGCAGGGCAAGGTCATGGCCACGGTCGCCGCGAAGATGAGTGACCGCGAGATGAAAGCCGTCGCCGAGTACATATCCGGCTTGCGCTGACCCCCGACCATCGTTTCCGGCCGGAACGCCCAGCCGCTTCGGCAACGCCGCAACCGTGACGACCGCGACCATCAGCGGATTGTTCGTTTACCCTGTCAAGTCCTGCGGCGGGCTGTACGCGCACGCCGCGTTGCTGACTCCGCGCGGGTTCCAGCACGACCGCGAGTGGATGGTGGTCGAGGCCGGCGCGGACCCAGCCCGGTTCCTCACCCAGCGCGAATGCCCCCGGATGGCCCTGGTCGAGACCGGCTTGTCGGCGGCGGCCTTGACGCTGGCCGCGCCGGGGATGGAGATGCTCGAGGTCGGCTACGCAATCGAGGGCGCAAGCGGACACGTGGTCGTCTGGCGTGACACGGTTCGCGCGATCGACCAGGGCTCCGTTGCCGCAGACTGGCTGTCAGCGTTTCTCGGCAGGGAAGTTCGCCTGGTGCGCTTCGACCCGGACGTGCGGCGGCTATGCAATCCGCAGTACGCCGGCGATGCGGGCGCCCACACCGGCTTTGCCGACGGCTATCCACTGCTCGTCATCGGGAGCGCGTCGCTGGAGGATCTGAACGGGCGGCTGGTGGCGCGCGGAGCCGGCATGCTCCCGATGAATCGCTTCCGGCCGAACCTGGTCGTCGATGGGCTGGAGGCGTACGACGAGGACCATCTGGCAACGCTTGCGTGCGGCGGCGTAGTGCTGCGGATGGTCAAGCCGTGCACCCGCTGCCAGATCACGACCACGGACCAGGCCACGGCACAGGTCGGCGTGGAGCCGCTGCGAACCCTGGCGGCCTACCGGAACAATCCCCGATTGGGCGGCGTGACCTTCGGGATGAATGCCATTGTCGCCGCCGGCGTTGGCACGACGCTCACCGTCGGCTCGGAGGTTGGCATCGACTGGGCACTCTAGATCGGCGCGCACATCACGGTCTGCTCGCCCGCCCACTGCTGGGTCAGCATGTACTGGTAGACCACAGCGCTCGTGGTGTACCGGTGATTCGAATTGTTCGTGGAAAAGCCGTTGTTGTAGACCCGGAAAACGGGCGCCGTGTTCGCCGGGCATGAACCACCCACCGGAACCTGCATGGTGAACGCGATCGCTTCGTAAACCCAGCCCGGATCGAGCTTGACCTGCGCGCACTCGCTGGCTTCAGCCGTGTAGAAGTGCGAATTGGGCCCCCTGCGCTTGCCGTTCACCGGATTGACCTGCGGGTTGCCATAGAAGCGGCAGACGCTGGCGTTGCTGGGAGACAGCGGAATGCCGCCGCCGGTCTTGAACGAGTAGCCTGTGCGGACCCAGCCGCGCCCCGCGCCGCCCGATTCGATGGACAGCGTCTCGTCGGGGAACGAGGTCAGGAAGTAGTGATCGAGATCGACGTTGTAGTATTCGATCGCATTGGTGCCCGCGGCCGGCTGCGCCACGCCCGCCAGGAACTCGCTGATGGACGGATAGGCGAGGTCCAGGCGACCGAAGTAGTCGAGGCCCTGGGGCACCAGGCAGGACGCTTCCCCGCCATGCAATACCCCGCGCAGTTGATACTGGCCGTTGACGGCTCGCGTGTACACGCCGCCGCCGCTGCTGCCGACTTCGGTCGTTCCGTTCACCCACCTCACGCGCAGGTACATCCCTTGCGGGACGAACGTTCCCGGCGACTGCAAGTCGTCGAAGTCATGCGCGAAATCCACCGATTGTCCCCCGGAGATCTTCTTCAGGTCGCCGTTCGGATGATGCAACGAGATCACGCTGTCGCCGGGAAAGACCGGCGAGGCATCCCAGCCGGCCAGGAACGTGCCCTGCGGCGGGTTGTTGTTCATCCGGACGAACGTTAAATCAACGTCGTAGCTGGTGTAGAGCAGGGTGGCGCCGCCCGCGGTGACGACGAAGTTCGGAATCGCCTTGCTGTCGCACGTGGCCGCCTGGAAGAACCAATAGAAGTTGATGGTGCTGGCGGAGGCCGCGTTGCCGATGCAGTGATTGGCGGTGGTGAAATACGGAATCTGCTGTGGCACGCCCGACGCGTCCTGCGAGTTGACCAGCGAACCGGTGCACAGGAAGGTCCTGCCCGATTCGGTGAAGACAATCTGCGCCACGGAAGCCGAGGCGAGCAGCAGGTCCGAAGACGGATTCGAGATGCAGGCGACGTCGATATTGCAGCTCCCGGACGCCCCGATATCCTGATTGCGTTTCAGCCGTTCCGGCGCCAGGTCGGCGCCGGCAACAGTCAGATGCGAGATCCGGGGCAAGGCAAGCATGCTCCCTGCAACCTGGACTCCGGGGGCCAGCTCGATGTCGATGATGCCGACAGAGCCCTCCAGAACCGGCGTCCAGCGGGACGCAGCGTCGAGCTCGGCCCACGTGTAGGGACCGAAGGCTTGCGCGCCGGGGGCGCTGCCGCCGAAGCGGAAGGTCATTCCGCCGGCGCCTCCGCTCAGTGCGAGCTCCGCCCGGATTGCCGCCGCGGCGGGCGATTCGACTACGATGCGGGCGCTGCGGCTGCCATCTCCCATGTCCTGCCAGGCGAGGCCGGCGAGGTCGATCTGGCCGATGGCGCCAGGGACGTCGCGCGCGAATCCGATTTGCAGCGGCAGCCGCTTGTCGGTGACCGTCGCGGCGGCGGCGGCGGCGGCCTCCTCCGCCGCTGTCATCGCGTCGAGCGCGACAATTCGGGAGGGGACATCGAGAGCCAGGCGCAGCTGTTTCTGCGTCACCGGGGACGGTCCCTGGAAGAGGGCGCCCGGCATCGACCGCGGCAGTCCGGCGGTCGCAGACGTGGCAAAGGCGAGCAAGCCGCCCGCCAGCAGCGCCACGGTGCGAAATGTGATCATGGTGGTACCTCCCTATATGAATGTCCGACGGCGCCGCCGCGCATTCTACCGCGTGGGAATGGCGCGCCGCCCGTCAGCCTGACGGACGGGGTACCGCGCGGTCCGCCGGCGCGTGCACGCGCTGGCACTCGGCAAAGGCCGATTCCCACTGCGGCAGGGCGATGCCGAAGGCGCGTTCGAGCTTGGCCGTACAGAGCACGCTGTATGCCGGACGAACCGCTGGCGTCGGATAGTCGCGCGTGGCGATCGGCACGACTTCCACCGGGTTCGGCAGGCGCATCGAAGCGACGATCGCTTCGGCAAAACCATGCCACGTCGTCTCCCCGGCGCTCGACAAATGGTAGATTCCAGCCCGCTCCGCAAGTTCCTCGCGGCTCTTCCCGGCCAGCGCGACGGTCGCTCGCGCAAGCTCCCGCGCCCAGTTCGGCGTGCCATGCTGATCTGCGACGATGGTGAGCCGGGGGTGCTCCCGCGCGAGGCGCTCGATCGTGAGCAGGAAGTTTCGGCCATGGCGCGAGTACACCCAGCTCGTGCGCAGGATCAGGTGTATGCAGCCCGAGGCCTGGACGGCCTGCTCGCCTTCGAGCTTGGTCGTCCCGTAGACGTTGATCGGCGAAGTCGGATGTTCTTCCGTGTACGGCTCCGCCGCCTGGCCGCTGAATACGTAGTCGGTGGAAAAGTGCAGCAGCGGAATGCCCAGGCGGCGGGCTTCCTCCGCCAGCACCGCCGGCGCGATCGCGTTGATGGCGCGCGCAAGCGAAGCCTCTTGTCCGGCGCGGTCGACCGCAGTGTACGCCGCCGGATTGACGATGATGTCGGGCCGCGCCGCGCGCACCGTCTCGCGCAAGCTCTTTGGCGAGGCCAGATCGCATTCCGCTCGCGTCGGCGCGAATACATCGTGCCCGGACAGCAAACCAGCGAGTTCGCACCCAACCTGGCCGGTGGCTCCGGTGAGCAGAATCCGCACTACGCGTAGACTTCGGCGTGCGCCAGCGGCCGGCCCGCCGCATCCTTGGCGTTGAGTATGGGTTCGCCGCTCAGCGGCCACGCGATGCCCAGCGCGGGATCGTTCCAGAGCAGCGTGCGTTCGTGTTCGGGCGACCAGTAGTCGGTGGTCTTGTAGAGAAACTCGGCCCCTTCGGACAACACGTAGAAGCCGTGCGCGAAACCGGCGGGCACCCACAGCATGTCCCTGTTCTCGGCCGAAAGCCGAACGCCCACCCAGCGGCCGAAGGACGGCGACGATCGCCGCAGGTCGACGGCGACGTCGAACACCGCGCCGGCGATGACCCGCACCAGCTTGCCCTGCGCGTGCTTCACCTGGTAGTGCAGGCCGCGCAGCACCTGGGCCCTGGAGTGCGAATGATTGTCCTGCACGAACGTCGCATCCACGCCGGTCGCTGCGCGGAAGTCGCGTGCGTTGTAGCTCTCGAAGAAATCGCCGCGATGGTCGCCGAACACTTTGGGCCGCAGAACCATGACTTCGGGGAGCGCAAGCCTGGTCGCCTGCATCAATACACCTGCTCGCGCAGCAGTTGCAGCAGGTACTGCCCGTAGGAACTCTTGCCCAGCGCCTGCGCGAGGCGTTCCATCTGCGCGGCGTCGATGTAGCCGCAGCGGTAGGCGATTTCCTCCGGGCACGCGATCTTCAGCCCCTGCCGCCGTTCGATGGTCTCGATGTAATGCGAGGCTTCGAGCAGCGATTCGTGCGTGCCGGTGTCGAGCCAGGCCATGCCGCGCCCCATCACTTCGACCCGCAACTCCTGCCGCGACAGGTAGACCCGGTTGACATCGGTGATTTCCAGCTCGCCGCGCGCGGATGGCTTGAGCTCCGCCGCGATGTCGAGCACCTGATTGTCGTAGAAGTAGAGCCCGGTGATCGCATAGCGGGACTTCGGCTTGTGCGGCTTTTCCTCGACGCTGATCACGCGCCCGTCCGCGCCGAACTCCGCGACGCCGTAGCGCTCCGGATCCGCAACCGCGTAGACGAAAACGGTCGCGCCATCGCCCTGGCTGTTGGCGCGCGCCAGCATGGACTGGAAATCATGACCGTAGAACACGTTGTCGCCCAGTATCAGCGCTGACGGGCCGGTGCCGACGAAGTCGCGGCCGATGATGAACGCCTGCGCCAGGCCGTCCGGCGAAGCCTGCACCGCGTACGACAGGTTCAGGCCCCATTGCGCGCCGTCACCGAGCAGCTGTTCGAACCGCGGCGTATCCTGCGGCGTCGAAATCAGCAGGATGTCGCGGATGCCCGCGAGCATCAGCGTCGACAAGGGATAGTAGATCATCGGCTTGTCGTAGATGGGGAGCAGCTGCTTGGAGACGACCTGCGTGACCGGATAGAGGCGCGTCCCGGAGCCGCCCGCCAGTATGATCCCCTTGCGCTTCGTCATGGCGTCATGCCACGGCGCGCGTTGCGTAGTTGCGGTCGACCCACTGCTGGTACTCGCCGCTGGTGACGCTGTTCACCCAGGACTGGTTCGCGAGGTACCACTGGACCGTCTTCCGCAATCCGCTGGCGAACGATTCGCGCGGTTGCCAGCCGAGCTCGCGCGCGATCTTCGCGCCGTCGATCGCGTACCGCAGGTCATGGCCCGGGCGGTCCGTGACGAACGTGATCAGCGCGCGATAGTCCGTTCCGGGCCGCAGTTCGGCCAGCAGATCGCACAGCGCGTGGACGACCTGCAGGTTGGTCTTTTCCGCATTGCCGCCGATGTTGTAGGTTTCCCCCGGGCGTCCGCGCGCCAGGATGGCGCCGATGGCGTCGCAGTGGTCCTCGACGTAGACCCAGTCGCGGACGTTGGCGCCGTCTCCGTACACGGGCAGCGCCTTGCCCTGCAGCGCGTTGTGGATCATGAGCGGGATGAGCTTCTCGGGGAACTGCCGCGGCCCATAGTTGTTCGAGCAGTTCGATGTCAGGGTCGGCAGCCCGTAGGTGTGATGCCAGGCGCGGATAAGGTGATCAGAAGCGGCCTTGGACGCCGAATACGGGCTGTTCGGCGCGTACGCGGTGGTTTCGGCAAAAGCCGGATCTTCGCGCCCGAGAGACCCGTAGACCTCGTCTGTGGACACGTGCAGGAACCGGAACCGGCCGCGTTCGGGTTCCGCCAGCCCCTGCCAGTAGCGGCGCACTTCCTCGAGCAGATGAAAGGTGCCCACCACGTTCGTCTGGATGAAAGCGCCGGGTCCGTCGATCGAGCGGTCCACGTGCGATTCCGCCGCGAAGTTCACCACCGCGCGCGGCTGGTGATCGCGCAGCAACTGCGTCACCAGCGCGCGGTCGGCGATGTCGCCCTGGACGAAAACCAGGCGCGGGTCGTTCTCGACAGCGGCAAGATTGCCGGGATTGCCGGCGTAGGTCAGCTTGTCGAGATTGACCAGCGGCTCGCTGCCCCGCGCCAGCCAGTCGAGTACGAAGTTGGAACCTATGAATCCGGCGCCGCCGGTCACGAGTATCATCGGCATCCGATCGCGATCGGCCGCACTGCCCGCCGGGTGCGGGCGTGCGCAACAAGTTGATTCACTGCATGGTTTCCCGAGGAGTTTCGAGCGCGGATGTTAGCATGGGGAGGTGCCGCCGGCATCCCCTGTATCGGGGATGGTCAGGGATGGTAAAAGCCCTTGTACCACTCGACAAAGCGCGCGATGCCTTCGGCCAGCGGAGTCGAGGGCGCGAAGCCGGTCAGTGCGGCCAGGCGCGACGTGTCGGCATAGGTGGCGGGGACATCGCCGGGCTGCATGGGCAGGTAGACCTTGATCGCCGGTTTGCCCAGCGCGGCGGCCATGGTGTCGATGTACTCCTCGAGGCCCACGGCCTGATGGTTGCCGATGTTGTAGATCGCATGGCGGGCGCCGGACTCGGCACATGGCGCCGGCGGCAGCGCCAGCGTGCGCACCACGCCCTCGACGATGTCGTCGACGAACGTGAAGTCGCGGCGCATCTTGCCGTGGTTGAACACCTGGATCGGCTCCCCGGCGAGGATCGCGCGGGCGAAGGCGATCGGGGACATGTCGGGCCTCCCCCACGGACCGTACACGGTGAAGAAGCGCAGGCCCGTGGCGGGGATCCCGAAAAGGTGGCTGTAGCTGTGGGCCATCAACTCGTTGGCGCGCTTGGTGGCGGCGTAAAGGCTGACCGGGTGATCGGTGCGCTGGTCCTCGGAGAACGGCAGCACGCTGTTCGCGCCGTAGACGCTCGAACTGCTGGCGTAGACCAGGTGTTCGACCGCGCCGTGCCGGCAGCCTTCGAGCACGTTCAGGAATGCCGTGATGTTGTTGGCCGTGTAGGCATGCGGGTCGGTGAGCGAGTGCCTGACGCCGGGCTGCGCCGCCAGATGCACGACCCGCGCGAATTGACCGCGCGCGAAGAGGTCGCGCGTCGCGCCCGCGTCGATCAGATCCAGTTCGACCTGGGCGAAGCGGGCGTGCGCCAGCCGCTCCAGTCGCGCGCGCTTGAGCCTGACGTCGTAGTACGCGCTCAGGTTGTCGGCGCCGACCACATCGTGGCCATCCTCGAGCAGCCGCAGGACTGTATGCATGCCGATGAAGCCGGCGGAGCCGGTGACCAGTATCTTCATGGCCGGGCCGCCGCGCGGGCCGCGCGCTCGAGGGCAATCAGCTTGGCGTGCTTCAGGAAGCTGTTGCCGCAGCCGATGACGATGTGCACCAGCCCGGCGATGCCGTCGAGAAATCCCAGCCTGACGAAGTAGAACTTGACGAAGCGGACCGCGGGGCTGCCGAGCAATTGCACGATGCTGGCGCTCTGGCCCTGGTCGTGCAGGCGCTGCGCCTGCAGCGTCGTGTAACGATTCTGCTTGGCCAGGTAGGATTCCAGCGATTCGGCCGACTCGTGCCGCAAGTCGCCGGCGAGCGTGGCGACCGGTCCGTCGCACAACACGCGCTCGTGCACCGCGTCGTCGCTCCATCGCGCGCGGCGGCGGTCGAACAGGCGAACGCTCCAGTCCGGATAGCCTTCGCCGTGCCGCAGCCAGCGCCCGAGAAAGCGGTTGCAGCGCGCCATCCGGTACGCCGCGGCACGCGGCGCGGCCAGCGCGGACTCGATAGCCGATGCCAGTTCGGGCGTGAGGCGCTCGTCCGCATCAAGGCACAGCACCCAGTCGTGGCGCGCGCGCTCGACGGCGAACTGCTTCTGCGGACCGAAGCCCAGCCATGGCTGATCGATCACGCGGGCGCCGAACGATGCCGCGATTTGTACGGTATCATCGTCGCTTCCGGAATCGACCACGACCACCTCATCGGCGAACCGCGCGGAATCCAGGCTCGCAAGCAGCTGCGCTCCGGCATTCCGCGTTATCAGCACCAGGGAGACCGGCGCGCGCATCGAGGGTGAATCCTTGACCATCTGCCGTCGCATTCCAAAACCGCAATTGTATGTCAGCGCGCCCCCGCCTCCTCATCATCAAGACATCTTCCCTCGGTGACGTCGTCCACGCGCTGCCCGTGGTCAGCGACATCGCCGCGGCGGGACGGGATTGGGAGATCGACTGGACCTGCGAGGAGGCGTTCGCCGACATACCCGCGCTGCATCCCGGCATCGCGCGCGTCATTCCGTGCGCCATCCGGAGGTGGCGGCAGGCATGGTGGTCGGCGCAAACCCGGGAAGAGGCCGGGCGCTTCAAGGCGGCGTTGCGCGCGCATTCGTACGATGTCGTGCTCGATTTGCAGGGCCTGTTGAAGAGCGCATGGATCGCGCGCGCGGCGCGTGGCGTGCGCCATGGTTACGACTGGGGCAGCGCGCGGGAGCCGCTGGCGACGCTGGCCTACGACGTGCGCCATGCGGTCGCGCGCGAGGTGCATGCCATCGCGCGCAACCGGCAATTGGCGGCTGCGACGCTGGGCTACGCGCTGGACGGCGCGCCGCGTTACGGCGTGGCGGTTCCCGCGGCGGAGCCGCCGGCCGCGCTGCCGTACGCGGTCGCCTTGCATGCGACCAGCCGCGCCGACAAGCTCTGGCCCGAAGCCGACTGGCGGACGCTGCTGGCGCACTTGGCCGGACGCGGATTGCGCATCGTCCTGCCCTGGGGCAGCGCACACGAGCGCGCGCGCAGCGAGCGCCTGGCGGCCGGTCTTGTCAGGGTCGCGGTTCCGCCGCGGATGTCGCCCCGCGAACTGGCTGGGCTGTTCTCCGCGGCGCGCGTAGTCATCGGCGTCGATACCGGTCTCCTCCATCTTGCGGTGGCGGCCGGCGCGCCGGCCCTGGCGCTGTTCGGGCCCACGAATCCCGTGCTGACGGGCGTCCAGGGCGAGAAGGCCTCCGCGCGCAATCTGGGCGGCAACGGCGTGGCTCCGGATGCGGCGCAAGCCATCGCCGCAGTGGAAGGACTGCTCGCGGCCGGCGCCGGACTGCCCGCGATACCGGTGGTCGCGCCGTGATCCGTGGCGCGCCGCTTTGGTACGAAGTGCTGTGGCGCCTGGCGTTGCCCCTCGCGCTGCTGCGCTTGTGGTGGCGCGGCCTGAAGGAGCCGGCTTACCGGCAACATATCGCCGAGCGGCTCGGCCGCTATCCGGCGCGCCCGGACGCGCGGCCCGTCATCTGGATACATGCGGTGTCGGTGGGCGAGACGCGGGCTGCCGAGCCGCTGGTCGCGGCGTTCCGCGACAGCCATCCCGATCACCTGGTGGTGCTTACCCACATGACTGCGGCCGGGCGCGAGACCGGCAAGGCCTTGTTTGGCGAGCACGTGCTCCAGGCGTACTTCCCCTACGACACGGCATCCGGATGTGCGCGTTTCCTCGACTGGTGCCAGCCGCGCTTCGGATTGTTGATGGAAACCGAACTGTGGCCGAACATGATCCTGCGCGCGGCGCAGCGCGGGATTCCGGTCTTTCTTGTCAATGCCAGGATGTCGGAGAAGTCGATGCACGGCTATTCGCGCATCGCTGGCATCAGCAGGAGCATGTTGCGGGCGCTGGCCGGGGTGGCGGCCCAGACCGCCGCCGATGCGGCGCGGTTGACGCGCCTGGGCGCCATCGCAGTCGCGGTCACCGGCAACGTGAAGTTCGACCTCGCGGTTCCTGACACCAGCGTCCTTCGCGGCCGCGTGCTGCGCCGCCTGTTCGGCGAGGGGCGCCCGATCATGGTCGCGGGCAGCACGCGCGATGGCGAGGAAGCGCTGCTGCTCGCGGCGCTCGAGCGCGCGCCATTGCCTGCGGATGCTCTGCTGGTGATCGTGCCCCGGCACCCGCAGCGCTTCGATGCGGTGGCGGAATTGCTGACCCGGCGCGGATTTCCGTTCGTCCGGCGCAGCGCCGCGCAAGCGGTGCCGGCGGGGACCGCGATCGTCCTGGGCGATACCATGGGCGAAATGCTTGCCTACTACGCCGCGGCGGACGTCGCCTTCATCGGGGGCAGCCTGCTGCCGCTGGGCGGCCAGAACCTGATCGAGCCGCTGGCGGTCGGCACGCCGGTGCTGATCGGTCGCTCAACGTTCAATTTTGCCGAGGCGGCGCGCGATGCGCTCGCGCGCGGGGCTGCCCGGCAGGGCGCGGATGCGGATGCCATTGTCGCGGCCGCCGCGGATCTGCTCGGCAACCCGGAACTGCGCGGCCGCATGGCGGCCGCGGGGACGGAACTGTTGGCCGCGCATCGCGGCGCGACCAGGCGAACGCTGGACTGGATAACCGCGCGGCTCGCGGCAGTCGGCCAGGGCGCGGCTACTGCAGCACGCGGTTGACGGCTTCGAGGTCGGCGTCGGTCAACGCCCCGGCCGCCGCCTTCAGGCGCAGCGTATTGGTGATCACCGCATAGCGGGCGCTGGCGAGATCGCGGCGGGCGGAAAAAACCTGCTGCTGGGAATTGAGCACGTCGACGTTAGTGCGCACGCCGACTTCCATGCCCAGCTTGCTGGAGGAGAGCGCGACTTCGGCCGAGACGACGGCCTGTTCCAGCGCCTTGACCTGGGCAATGCCGTTGCTGACGTTCAGGAACGAAGTGCGCGCCGACTGCGCGGCGCTGCGCTTGGCCGACTCGAGGTCCTGCCGCGCCTTGTCCTGGTTGGCCAGCGCCTCGCGCACCCTTGATTCGATCAGGCCGCCGGTGAACAGGGGCATCGAGACCTGGATGCCGATGATGCCCTGGCGCAGGCTGTTGCTCGGATACGCGGTCGACAGGCCGAAGCCCTCGCCACGACCGAAACTGCCGGTCAGGTCCACGACCGGTTCCCGCGCGGCCCGGTTGCGGTCGACCTCCAGGTTGGCCAGGTCCAGCGATGCGTTGGCGACGAGAATCGACAGGTTGCGCTCGCCGGCACGGGACGACCAGGCTTCCAGATTGTCGGGCGCTGGCGTCTCCAGCCGCGGGTTGTCCGCCAGCGGCTTGAGCGGCGGCGCTGTCCGGCCTATGATCACTTCGATCGCGCGGCGCTTGATTTCGATGTCGTTCAGCGTGGCGATTTCCTGCGCGACGATCTGGTCATAGCGCGCCTGCGCTTCATTGGTGTCGGTGATCGTCGCGGTGCCGACCTCGAAATTGCGCCTGGCCTGCGCGAGCGACTCGCCCGTCGCCGCCTTCTGCGCGCCCACGAGCGTCAACGTGTCCTGGGCGAGCAGCACGTCGAAATACGCCTGCGCCAGGCGGACCGCCAGGTCCTGGTCGACCGACTGCAGCACGTACGTGCTCTGTGCGACCTGGACTCTCGCCTGGTCGAGGACAATGCTGTTCTGCCGGCGATACAGCGGCTGGCTCGCGGAAACGGAGGCGTTGAGCGCGATGTTGCTGTTGACCTGCGTGGTCTTGGCGAAGCCGGAAAGCGTGGGCTGCGACGTCGAATCCGGAATAGAGTAGGTGGCGCTGCCCGCAACCGACACGCTGGGCGACAGGCCGGCTTGTGCCTGCGGAATCTTCTCCTGCGTGGCCTGCCAAGCCGCTTTCGCCGATGCGAGAGCTGGGTCCTTCTGGCGCGCCTCCCGGTACAGCTGCAGCAGGTCGTCCGCCGCTGCGGACGTGGCAAACAGGGTTCCTATCAATACCGCCAGCAAAGATTTGTTCATTGGTCTCACCAGGTTTCGCGCGAGCTTGCCTGCGCGGGACATTCGCACGCGACGGGCGACGCGCGGACAAGCACTCAATACTGTTTCATCGACGGATCGACTTCGCGCGCCCACCCGGCAACGCCGCCATGCAGATTCACCACATCGAGCGCGTAGCTTCGCTGCAGGAAGGCGGCCGCCTGCAGGCTGCGCATGCCGTGGTGGCAAATCGCAACGATCTCGCGCCCGGACGGCAGCTCGTTCGCCCTTCCGGGCAGTTGTCCGAGCGGAATCGACACCGAACCGTCGATCCGGCAGTAGGCGAATTCCTGCGGCTCGCGCACGTCCAGCAGAAACGGCGCAACTTCGGCTGCCTCGAGCCGGTTCCTGAGCTCGGTAGCGCTGATCTGCCGGATCAAAAAACGAACCGCTCGGGTTGCACGGCATTGTCCAGCGGCGCAAGCACGGTTTCGAACAGGTCTTTCGCGTGCGGCTGGCCGGACTCGCCCCTGGTCACCAGCCGGCCGTGCATCGCCGGCTCGGCGCCGACAACGGCGAAGAGGCGTCCACCGGGCTTGAGCTGCCCGATCAGCGCATCCGGCTGCACCGGCGAAGAACCGGTCAGGACAATGGCGTCGAACAGTTGTCCGGCGCGCCATCCGCGTGCCCCGTCGCCGGTCTCGACCTGCACGTTCGTGATGCCATGTGCGGCGAGCCTTGCGGCCGCCGCGGCAGCCAGGCCGGCGTCGATCTCAACGCTGATCACGAACTGCACTCGCCGCGCGAGCAGCGCGCACAGGTAGCCGCTCCCCGTGCCAATCTCCAACACCTCGTCGGTGGGCAGCAGGTGCAATTCCTGCACGACCCGCGCTTCCAGCTTCGGGGGCCACATCTTCCGCCCGGGGTTCCGGGAGTCGTCGAGCGGAATCTCGAGATCGGCGAACGCCAGGCTGCGGTACGCGGGCGGCACGAACTCCTCGCGCTTGACGGCAAACAGCAGGTCGAGGATCTGGGGATCGAGCACATCCCACGTGCGGATTTGCTGCTCGACCATGTTGAAACGGGCTAGTTCGGGATTCATGGCAGGTTCGCAGTATGTTCTTGTTTAAATGACCGCCGGTCATTATATCAACAATTGCTCCGGACGGGCTCGATATTCTACTTCAATCGGCCGCCGCCGGCAGTGCGGCGGAAGCCGCGCGGCGCGCGCGCCGGGAGCGAAACCAGGCGCTCATGCCGTCGAGATAGGTGTAAACCACGGGCACCACGACCAGCGTGAGCAACGTCGACGAAACCACGCCGCCGATGATGGCGCGGCCCATCGTCGCGTTGCCTTCGCTGCCCTCGCCCAGTCCCAGCGCGAGGGGCATCATGCCGAAGATCATCGCGGCCGTCGTCATCAGGATCGGCCGCAGGCGCACCTGGGCCGCCTCCTGCAGCGCCGCGATGCGATCCAGGCCGCGCTTCCTTGCCTGATTCGTGAAGTCGATCAGCAGGATCGCGTTCTTGGTCACCAATCCCATCAGCATGATGATTCCGATCACCGAGAATATGTTGAGCGTGCTGCGGGTCACCGCCAGCGCGATGAACACGCCGACCAGCGACAGCGGCAGCGAAGCCATGATCGCGAGCGGCTGCAGGAAGCTGCCGAACTGGGACGCCAGGATCAGGTAGATGAAGATGACGGCGATGCCCAGCGCCACCAGCGCGAACTTGAAGGACTCGATCATCTGCTTGGTCTGGCCGCCGACATTGAAGCGGTAGCCCGCGGGCAGCTGCATTTCCCGGGTCATCGTCGAGACCTCCTGGCCCACGTCGCCCTGTGGGCGGCCCTCAACACTGGCGGACAGGGTCAGTTGCCGCTGCAGGTCCATCCGGGTGATGATCTTCGGGCTCGTGGTGTCGACGAACTCCGCGATCTGGCGCAGCGGAATCATCCGCGGCGTGCCATCGGGATTGACCAGCGACGATTGCAGGTACAACTGCTCGAAATCGGCGATGCTCTGCCGCCGCCCTTCGGGCAGCCGGACCAGCACGTCGTAGTTCTGTCCGTCGGGGCCAAGCCATGTGGTCACCGCGTCACCGGCGATCAGCGGACGGGTGGCGTTGGCGATCTGCGACAACGTCAATCCCAGGTCGCTCGCCAGCTGGGTTGATGGATCGCCGTCCTGGGGCTCTGGACTCGATCTCGGTTACGCCCTTGATCCCGGCCAGCGCGCGCTCGACCTCCGCGCCGATTTCCTTCAGCTGCTGGACCGACGATCGACACCTGGATCGGGCGCATCCACCCCACCGACAGTTCGATGCCGGCGATCCGGCGCAGCCGTTCCCGGAACTTCTGCTCCAGCTGCTTCTGCGTGAACTTGCGCTCCGCCCGCGGCACCAGCTTGGCGTTGAGAAACGAAGAGTTGCGGCCGTTCGTCGTGCCGATCCGCGAGTAGATCTGCTTGACCTCCGGAAACTCGCGCAGCGCCTGTTCGGCCTGGTCGACCTTCGACTCCGTGTACGCCAGGCTCGATCCCACCGGCGTGGACAGCCGTATCGTCAACTCGCTGTTGTCGGTCTCGGGCATGAACTCGCTGCCCACCGCGCCCGCCATGACGATCCCAAAGGCGCCGATCAACGCGCCGACCGCAATCCCCAGCACCGTCTTGCGGTTGTTCAGCGACCAGCCCAGCCACCGTCCGTAGAGGCGATGGGCGCCTTCCACTCCGCCCTCGAAGCGCCGCAACACCGCGCCCAGCCACGGCACGCCGCGAAAGCGGCTTTCGACCGGGTCATGCCAGATCGACGACAGCATCGGGTCCAGCGTGAAGCTGACGAACAGCGAAACCATGACCGCCACGGCGACGGTGACGCCGAACTGGTAGAAGAAGAGCCCGATGATCCCGCCCATGAAGGCGACCGGCAGGAACACGGCGACGATCGTGAACGTCGTGGCCATGACCGCCAGGCCGACCTCCGTGGTGCCTTCGTTGGCAGCCGTGAAGTGGTCCTTGCCCATCCCTAGATGGCGGACGATGTTCTCGCGCACGACGATTGCGTCGTCGATCAGCAGTCCGATGCACAGCGACAACGCCATCAGCGTCAGCGCGTTGATCGTGAAGCCGAGCGCATGGAGCGCGATGAAGGTCGCGATCACCGATATCGGCAGGGTCAGCGCCGTGATGACCGTGCTGCGCCACGAGTGGAGGAACAGGAACACCACCAGCACAGTGACGAGCGCACCTTCGAGGATCGTCTTCTGGGTGTCGTTCACCGAGCGCTTCACCCATTCGCTGCGGTCGCTCATGACCGTCAGCTGGATGTCCGCCGGGATCCGCTTGGTCAACTCGGCGACCGCGTCGCGCAGGCCTTTGCCTACCTCCACGGTATTGGCGCCGCGGATCTTGACGACTTCCAGGGTGATGGCGCGCCGGCCGTCCAGGCGTGAGATCGTGTTGTCCTCCTGCGTGACATCGATCGCCTTGGCGTTGGGATCCATGCCCTGTGCGCCGGCATTGCGCGCGGCGCTTTGCACGTCCGCCTCGCCGTCGATCACCCGCGCGACCTGGCCGAGCGTGACGGCGGAACTGGCGCCCGCGTTGCCACGGCGGGCCACGATGATCCGGCTGAAGGCGACCGGGTCCTTGATGCGGCCCTCGACACGGACCAGCTTTTCCTCGCTGCCGCGCGTGATGGAGCCGGCCGGCATGTCCAGGTTCTCGTTGCGCAGCGCGGCAATAACCTGCTCGACGCCCACGCCCAGCGCGGTCATCGCTGCCGGATCCAGCAGGATCTGAATCTGGCGCTTGGTGCCGCCGGAGAGTTCGATCGAGCCGACGCCCCGCACGTTCTCCAGGCGCTTCCGGATCACCTGCTCGGCTATCGTTGTGAGCTCGCGCAGGCCCCGTTGCTCCGACGTCACGGCAAGATTGAAAATCGGCTGCTCGTTGTCCGTGTCGGCCTTCGAAATGTAGGGTTCCTTGGCGTCCCTGGGGAAGCCGATGCGGATGCGCGCGATGCGGTCGCGCACTTCCTGGATCGCCACGTTGACATCGGTCTTCAGCTCGAACTCGATGATGACCACGCAGGATCCCTCGCGCGAGCGCGAAGTGATCTGCCGCACGCCGCCGATTGGATTGACGGCATCCTCAATGGGCTTGGTGAGGTCGGTCTCAATGGCCTCCGGGGATGCGCCGGGATATGACACGAACACCACGGCCACGGGGAAATCGATGTCCGGCATCTGTTCCACCGCCAGCCGGTTGTAGGACGCGACGCCCAGCACCAGGATGGCCATCATCACCATCGTGGCAAAAACCGGATTGTTGATCGAGACCCGGGTGATCCACATGGCTATTCCTTCGCCGGCGGCGGCGTCTTCGCCGCGACGGCGGCGATCTTGTGGACCGCCGGGTTGCCCTCGCGCAGCCCGTCGACCCTGGCCGCCACCACCGGCGCCGCGGCGGGCAGCGCTTCGGCCAGCTGCACCAGGCCGGCCGCTTCATCGCGGCGTCCCAGCACGACGGCGCGGCGGGCCAGCTTGCCGTCCAGTATCAGCCAGACGAAATTCTGTCCGTTCTCGCTGCGGATAGCGGACAGCGGCAGCGTGGGCCGTGGCGCGCTGGCCACCAGGTCGAGCGCGCCCGAGGCGAAGCTGCCACCGCGCAGCAGCAGGTCGGGATTGGGTACGGCGATGTAGACGGTGACCGTGCGCGACCCCGGTTCGGCGGTCGGGTTGATGCGCTCGACGCGGCCGGTGAAGGACTTTCCCTCAAAGCCGTCGACGGTGAAACGGACCGTGGCGCCCAGCTGTACCGCGCCGATGTCGGCGCCAGGCACCATCGCCTGCAGTTCCATCTGGCGCAGATTGACCAGCGTGTAGAGGGGGGCATCGACTGCGACCTTTTCGCCGGTCCGCGCGTGCTGCCGGGCGACGATGCCGGCGATCGGGGCGACCGCCTGCGCATCGGCCAGCGCGTTCCGGGCCATCGCCACCTGCGCCTCCCATGACTTGACCGTCTCCCGCTGGATGTTCATCGTCGACTCGACATTGTCGTAGGCGTTTTGCGAAATGAAGCCCTGCTTGAGGAGCGCCTGGTTGGTCGCCCGGTTCTTTTCGGCGATGGCGAGTTGCGCGCGGCCCGCGTCCAGATTGGCCTGCTTTTCAGCCAGTCTCGCCCTTAGGTCCGGCGAATCGAGTTGCGCCAGCAGTTGCCCGGCACGGACGGCTTCACCCTCGCGTACCAGCGCGTGCTTGACGTCGCCGCCGATCCTGGCCTTGACGACAGCCTGATCGCGGGGCTGCAGCGTGCCCGATAGCGGCAACCGCTGGGCAATCGACCGGTTCTCCGCCTGCGTGAGGTCCGTAGACACGAACTCAAGCGTCACCGGGGCATTTTCCTTTTTGGCTGGCGGACGCAGCCCGACGCGCAAAGGGCGGCCACGGACGAGGACGGGGCGGCGACACGACAGCATGGTTTTCGGATCCTCGGCAAGAATCGGTTCTAGTGGTGGCCGGGCGCGGCCGGGAGGGCGGCCCGCAGTTCAGGTTGGATGCCGCGCCGGCGAACTTTGGATTCCCTCCCCAACCATGTTCGCAAGACTACAGAACTTGGCCCGGCGGCTCCCCCCCCCCCCCCCCGGCGCGGCGCGCCAGCCGACAAATCCGCAAAAGGGCGATGAACTCCCGCCGCGAGCCGTCGCCAAGCGCAATTGACAACGTTCCGGTTCCCATTGATAATCGACCGGTTTTTCAACCCCACCGCATTTTTCCACATTCCTGGAGGTTTTTCATGAATCTGCAACGCACCCTGGGACTCTCTCTCGTCGCCATCGCCCTCGCAGCCAGCTACGGCTGCGGCAAGAAGGAAGAGCCCAAGAAAGAAGAACCCAAGAAGGCCGAAGCACCCGCGGCGCCCGCGGAAACCGTCGTCAAGATCGGCCACGTTGGCCCGTTGACGGGCAGTATCGCGCATCTGGGCAAGGACAACGAAAATGGCGTCCGCCTCGCGCTCGACGAAGCGAATGCCAAGGGCATCACCATCGACGGCAAGAAGATCAAGTTCGAACTGGTCGGCGAAGACGACCAGGCCGACCCGAAGGTCGGCACCACCGTCGCGCAGAAGCTGGTGGATGCGAAAGTGGCCGGCATCGTCGGGCATCTGAACTCGGGCGTGACGATTCCCGCATCGGCGATCTACAACCAGGCCGGCATTCCGATGATTTCCGGTTCCGCGACCAATCCGAAGCTCACCGAGCAGGGTTTCAAGGTCACCTTCCGGACTGTCGGCCGCGACGACCAGCAGGGCCCCGCGATCGCCAGTTACCTGGCCTCGGAAGCCAAGATCAAGACCGTGGCGATTGTCGATGACGCGACCGCCTATGGCAAGGGCCTGGCCGAAGAAGTCGAGAAGACGCTCAAGGCGGCCGGCGTGAAAGTCGTGGCCAGCGAACATGGCACCGACAAGACCACCGACTGGAAGGCCGTCCTCACCAAGATCAAGGGCAAGAAGCCCGACGCCGTCTTCTACGGCGGCATGGATGCCACCGCCGGCCCGATGATAAAGCAGGCTGCCGAACTCGGGATCAAGAAGGTCCAGTTCGCATTCGGCGACGGCGCCTGCACCGACGAAATGAGCAAGCTCGCAGGCGACGCGGCCGAAGGGCTGATTTGCTCGCAAGCCGGGCTCCCGACGCAAGCGGCATCGAAGGCGTTCCTGGATGCGTTCAAGGCCAAGTACGGTGACGTCAAACAATACGCGCCGTTCACCTACGACGCGGCCGGGCTGCTGATTTCCGCGATGCAGAAAGCCAATTCGACCGATCCGGCCAAGTACCTTCCCGTCGCTGGCCTCGATCAGCTATGACGGCGCGTCCGGCCATATCGAGTTCGATGCCAAGGGCGATCGCAAGGACGCCGAAATGACGATCTTCGAGATGAAGAAGGGCAAAGTCGAGCCGATCGCCATCATCAAGGCCGGGAAAACCACCAAGATGGGCGGCGATGCGGCGGCAGCGCCCGCAGCCGCTCCGGCCGCGGCGGCCCCGGCCCCCGAAGCGCCCAAGAAGTAGCCTTCAGCACCTCGCAGCAGCAAAGACGGCGCCCGTCCTCAACGCGGCGCCGTTTTTGCATTCAGCGGACGGATTTGCGGTAAGCTCTGCGCACCAATCCATCCATCAGCAAGCCATGGTTTCCGGACAAGCGCCGGGAGGAATGCGGTAGCGTTGCGGGCGCCCGGGCGGCCCGCGTGCACCGTCAGCGAGGAAGCGCGCGTCATGGACATTTTCCTGCAGCAGATCATCAATGGACTGACGCTGGGCAGCATCTATGCGGTGGTCGCGCTCGGCTACACGATGGTCTACGGCATCATCCAGCTGATCAACTTCGCGCACGGCGAGGTGGTGATGATCGGCGCGATGGTCACTTTTTCGGTGATCACCGCGCTCGCCGGATCGGGGTTGCCGCCGCTGGTCATCCTGTTCGCCGGGGTCATGGCCGCGATCCCGGTCTGCATGGCCGTCGGCTACACGATGGAGCGCGTCGCGTACCGGCCGTTGCGGCGCGCGCCGCGTCTGGCGCCACTGATCACGGCCATCGGCATCTCGATCATCCTGCAGCATGTGGCGATGATCATCTGGAGCCGCAACAACCTGCCGTTTCCGCAGATCATCCAGGTCGTCCCCTATCACGTGACCTCGGCGGAGGACGGCGCGACCATCACCAACGTGCAGATCGCGATCATGAGCATTTCGGTGATCATGATGGCCGGGCTGGTGTTCCTGGTGCACAGGACCAAGCTGGGAATCGCGATGCGGGCGACATCGCAGAACCAACTTGTCGCCGGGCTAATGGGCATCGACATCAACCGCATCATCGCGCTGACGTTCGTGATCGGCGCCGGCCTGGGCGCGGTCGCGGGGGCGATGCAGGGAACGTACTACGGCATCGCGCACTACCAGATGGGTTTCGTCCTCGGCCTGAAGGCATTTTCCGCGGCGGTACTGGGCGGCATCGGCAACCTTGGCGGCGCGATGCTGGGCGGCATCCTGCTGGGCCTGATCGAGGCGCTGGGCGCCGGCTACGTCGGGGACTTCACCGGCGGCGTGTTCGGCAGCAACTACCAGGACGTGTTCGCGTTCCTCGTCCTTATCGCAGTGCTGGTGTTCCGTCCGTCGGGCCTGCTCGGCGAGCGGGTGGGAGACCGCGCATGAGCGCCCTGACGAGCCTGAAGGGCAATCCCGCGGCCCGATGGGGCGCCATCGCACTCATCGCCATCGCCCTGCTGCTGCTGCCGTTTGCCCTTGCGGGAATCGGCACCGCCTGGGTGCGCATCACCAATCTGGCGATCCTGTTCGTCTTCCTCTCGCTGGGGCTCAATATCGTGGTCGGCTTCGCCGGCCTGCTGGACCTGGGCTACATCGCGTTCTACGCGGTCGGTGCGTACGTCTATGCGCTGCTCGCATCGCCCCACTTCGGCATCCACCTGCCGTTCTGGGTGATCCTGCCCATCGGCGCGGCGGTCGCGTGCCTGTTCGGCGTGCTGCTCGGCGCGCCGACCCTGAAGCTGCGCGGCGACTACCTGGCCATCGTCACGCTGGGCTTCGGCGAGATCATCCGCATCTTCCTCAACAACCTGTACCAGCCGATCAACATCACCAACGGGCCGCAAGGCATCGCGACGATAGACCCCTTCCGGATCGGCAGCCTGGACCTGAGCCGCAACCAGGTGTTCCTCGGGCTGAACTGGACCGGGCCGGTCAAGTATTACTACCTGCTGCTGTTCGTGCTCCTGGCGGTGATCGTGATCAACATCCGGCTGCAGAACTCGCGCATCGGCCGTGCGTGGGAAGCCATACGCGAAGACGAGATCGCCGCGCGGGCAATGGGCATCAACACCCGCAACATGAAGCTCCTCGCGTTCGCGATGGGCGCGTCGTTCGGCGGCATCGCGGGCGGCATGTTCTCGGCGATACAGGGTTTCATCAGCCCGGAGAGCTTCGTCCTGGTCGAGAGCGTCATGGTGCTCTCGATGGTGGTGCTGGGAGGAATGGGTAACATCGCCGGCGTGATAGTCGGCGCGGTGCTGCTCTCGTTCGTCCCCGAAATCCTGCGCTATACGGTGCAGCCGGCGCAGGAGGCGTTGTTCGGCCGGATGATCATCGAGCCGGAGGTGATCCGGATGCTGCTGTTCGGCCTCGCGCTGGTGCTGATGATGCTCTACCGCCCGGCGGGCATCCTGCCCTCGGCGGTGCGCAAGCGGGAACTGGCGAAACGGGAAAATGGAAACTGAGTGGAAACCTGGCGGCAACTGAGCGGTTGTTGTCCCGCACGGGCTGCGCAGCAATCAGCGAGCGGAGCATGAGCGAAATCATTCTCGAAGGCGTCGACGTCACCAAGCGCTTCGGCGGCGTGCAGGCGCTCAGCCAGGTCTCGTTCTCGATCCGGAAGGGCGAAATCTACGGCTTGATCGGCCCCAATGGCGCCGGCAAGACCACGTTCTTCAACGTCCTCACCGGTATCTATCTGCCCGACGAGGGCGCGTTCAACTTCGAGGGCGAGTCGCTGAGCGGCCTCAAGCCCAACGAAGTCTGCGCCAGGGGGATCGCGCGCACTTTCCAGAACATCCGGCTGTTCGGCAACCTATCGGCGCTGGAAAACGTGATGATAGGCCGCCACGTGCGCACCGGCGCGACGGTGTGGGGCGCGATCACGCGCAACGGGGCGACGCGGCGGGAAGAGTCGGCGATCGAGGCGCGCGCGCACGAACTGCTCGACTACGTCGGCGTCGCGCACCGCGCCAACGATCTGGCCAGGAACCTTTCCTATGGCGACCAGCGCCGGCTCGAAATCGCGCGCGCGCTGGCCACCGACCCGCGCCTGCTGGCGCTCGACGAGCCGGCGGCCGGGATGAACGCAACCGAGAAATTGTCGCTGAAAGAGTTGATCCAGCGCATCCGCGGCGACGGCGTGACGATACTGCTGATCGAGCACGACATGAAGCTGGTGATGAACGTGGTCGACCGCCTGGTCGTGCTCGACTACGGGCGACGGATTGCCGAAGGCTTGCCCCGCGCTGTGCAGAACGACCCGCTGGTGATCGAGGCGTATCTCGGTGCCGCCCCCGACGGCGCGGCCGGTGGCGCGGCGGCTGCATGAGCGCGCCCGTTCTCGAGTTGCGCCAGCTGCACGTTTCCTACGGCGGCATCAAGGCGGTCCGCGGGATCGACCTGCACGTGGGGAAGGGCGAGCTGGTCTGCCTGATCGGCGCCAACGGCGCCGGCAAGACCACGACGCTCAGGGCCATATGCGGGCTGGTGCCCGCATCGGACGACAGCATCCACTACGAGGGCAAGTGCATCGTCGGCGTGCCCTCGTTCCAGCTCGTGCGGCAGGGGCTCGCAATGGTCCCCGAGGGGCGCGGCGTGTTCGGCCAGCTCACCATCGAGGAAAACCTCGCGATGGGGGCCTACGTGCGCACCGACACCGCGAAGATCCGCGGCGACATCGACCACGTGTTCGGGCTCTTCCCGCGCCTGAAGGAACGCCGCCGGCAGCCAGCCGGCACGCTCTCCGGCGGCGAGCAGCAAATGCTGGCGATGGGCCGGGCTTTGTTGTCGCGCCCGACCATGCTGCTTCTCGACGAACCGTCGATGGGCCTGGCGCCGCTGATGGTGAAGAAGATTTTCGACACGGTCCGCGCGATCGCGTCCGAGGGCGTCACCATCCTGCTGATCGAGCAGAATGCCAAGCTCGCGCTGGAGACCGCCGACCGCGGCTACGTGATGGAATCGGGCGAGATCACGCTGCAGGGCGAGGCCCGGTCCCTGCTCGACGATCCCAAGGTCCGGCAGGCGTATCTGGGCGAAGGCTGAGCGGCGCCCGTAGTCCGGTCGTCAGTTCCAGCCCCGGTCCCGCAGCTGGTACAGGCCGATGATGGTCTTGACGTCGGTGATCGTGCCAGCCTTCATCCGCGCGTAGGCGTCGGCGAAATCCAGCGTCACGGTCTCGAGGAATTCGCCGGCGTCGAGCTGGGCCCGCTCCAGCGTCAGCCCGGTCGCCAGGTAGATCTCGATCCGCTCGGTCGAATACGAAATGACCGGGTGGACTCCGGCCAGCCATTCCCAGCGTTCGGCGCGATACCCCGTTTCCTCGAGCAGTTCGCGCTGCGCCGTCACCAGCGCGGGTTCGCCCGGATCCAGCTTTCCCGCCGGAAATTCGAGCATGACCTCACCGATCGGATAGCGGTACTGCCGTTCCATGAGCAGGCGGCCGTCGGGCAGGATGGGAATGATCATCGCGGCGCCCGGATGCACGATGTACTCGCGCGTGGCTTCGCTGCCGTCGGGGAGGCGCACGCGATCGCACCGAATGTGCAGCAGGCGTCCGCGGTAGACGTCTTCGCCGCCGGTCCGCACTTCGATAAGGTGGCCGTCGGGCTGCGGCCCGCCGTCGGCGTCCGGTGCCGGGGAGTCGTTCATCGCGCGGCCAGCCAATCCCGGCCCGTCAGGAAGTCCGCGTAGAGCCGCGCTTCCGGGCTTCCCGTCTCCGGCTTCCAGTCGTAGCGCCACTTCACGATGGGGGGCAGGCTCATCAGTATCGCCTCGGTGCGTCCGTTGGACTGCAGCCCGAACAGCGTGCCGCGATCCCAGACCAGGTTGAATTCGACATAGCGCCCGCGCCGGTACGCCTGGAAGTCGCGCTCGCGCTCGCCGTAGGGCGTATCCATCCGCCGCCGGAGGATGGGCAGGTAGGCGTCGACAAAGCGGTCGCCGACGCTCCGGGTCAGCGCGAAACTCGCGGCGAAGCCCGGTTCGTTCAGATCGTCGAAGAAAATGCCGCCGACGCCCCGCGGCTCGTTCCGGTGCTTGAGGAAGAAGTAGCGGTCGCACCAAGCCTTGAACCGCGGATGCCACTCGGCGCCGAACGGCGCCAGCGCGTCGCGGCAGGTGCGATGGAAATGGATCGCATCCTCTTCGTAGCCGTAGTACGGCGTCAGGTCCATCCCGCCGCCGAACCAGAACACGTCGTCGTGCCCCGGCGCCCGCGCCAGGAAGCAGCGGACGTTCATGTGCACGGTCGGCGCATGCGGGTTCCGCGGGTGCAGCACCAGCGACACGCCCATCACCTCGAAGCCGCGGCCGGCAAGTTCGGGGCGGTGCGCGGTCGCCGACGGGGGCAGCTTGTCGCCGAACACGTGCGAGAAATTGACCCCGGCGCGCTCGAACACGTTGCCTTCCTCGAGCACGCGGCTGATGCCGTCGCCGCCTTCGGGGCGCTGCCAGGCGTCGCGGCCGAACGGCTTGCCGTCGACCGCCTCCAGCGCCGCGACGATGCGCTGCTGCAGGCCGGTGAAGTACTGGCGGATTTCCGCGGTGTCGATGTCCGTGTGCATGCGCGCTAGCCCAGGTGACGGCCCATGAAGTCCAGCAGCGCCGCGTTCCATGCGACGATGTTGCGCGGCTTCAGGATCCAGTGGTTCTCGTCGGGAAAGATCACGATCTCGGACTCGACGCCGAAATGCTGCAGCGCCTCGAACAACGCGAGCCCTTCGCCCACCGGGCACCGGTAATCGCGCTCGCCGTGGATGATCAGGGTGGGGCTCTTCCAGTTCTGCACGAAGCGCGCCGGGGAGTAGCGGTCGAACGCCTGCACTTCCCGGTACGGATCGCCGCCCATCTCGAGCAGCCAGTACGGCGGATGGTCGGTGACGCCGGTGAACGCCGACATCGAGTACACGCAGGCATGGGTGGCCAGCGCCTTGAACCGGCTGGTGTTGCCGCCTATCCAGTTGGTCATGTAGCCGCCGAACGAGCCGCCCAGCGCCGCGATCCTGCCGGGGTCGGCATCGGGCCTGCCCTCGATCGCATCGGCGACCGCCATCAGGTCGCGATAGCATTGTGCGCCCCACTGGTTGCCCCAGATGCCCTGGATGAATTCCTGGCCGAATCCGGTCGAGCCGCGCGCGTTGGGCAGCACCACCATGTAGCCGGCGTTGGCCCACAGCAGCGCGTTCCAGCGCCAGTGCCAGCCATCCCCGAAGGCGCCTATCGGCCCGCCGTGGATCGCGAACAGCACCGGCAGGCGGCCGGCCGCGCGCGCCGGCTTGACGATCCACGTCTGGATCATCGCGCCGTCGGTCGAGCGCACGCGCATCTCTTCGACGGTGACCGATTCTGCGTGCGTGAATCCGGACAGCGCGGCGAGCATGCGCGGCGCCTGCGGCGCGTCTGCCGCGCTCGCAGCCAGGGTAAAGGCTTCAGGCGGCGAGCGCAGCGTCGAGCGGAGGCCGACGATCACGCCCTCGGCGTTGACCTGCAGATCGCCGTGCGTGCCGCCCGCGGACTGCGCGGTGAGCCGCGTGATGGCGCCGGTCGCCACGTCGACGCGGAAGACGGGCGTCGTCCCATCGTCGTCGGCGCTGACGATCAGCGCCGCGCCATCGGCGGTCCAGTCGCCCAGCATCGGCCAGCGATCCCAGTCTTCGGCGATCATCGTCACGCCGCCGCGCGCGATGTCGGCCAGCGCCAGCGCGGGCTTGCCCACCCGAGCGACGCTGCGCGGCGTGGACAAGCAGGCGATCCGCATGCCGTCCGGCGAGAAGCAGGGGTGCTCGAACTGG
This sequence comes from Betaproteobacteria bacterium, assembly GCA_016717855.1. Classification (GTDB taxonomy): domain Bacteria; phylum Pseudomonadota; class Gammaproteobacteria; order Burkholderiales; family Casimicrobiaceae; genus PALSA-1005. The sequence goes on along the minus strand of JADKEV010000005.1, from coordinate 125,804 downwards.
GTGCGGGGCGCCCCGGCAACCACGCGCGCGTCCCCGGTCTCGAGATCGATGAGCACGATCGCGACGTCATCGATCCGGTCCTGCGCCACGCGCGCCGACGTGATCGCCGCCCGGCGGCCGTCGTGCGACACTGCAAACTCCGCTTCTATCAGATGCTCGCGCAATGCCTGCGGCGTCAGGTCCCGGCGTCCCGTGCCGTCCTGCGCGTAACCGATCAGGTGCGGCACGGCGGTCGCGATGCCGTCGGGCAGCCAGTGATCCCAATGGCGCACCGGTTGGCGGGTGAAGCGCAACGCCGAAGGGCCGTTCTTCGCGCGGTCGTCCAGAATCTCGCGCTGCTTGTCGTGCGGCTGGCGGGGTAGCACCGGCGCCATGCACAGCAGCCGGTCGCCATCGCGGGCAAACCGGAACGCGTCGACGCCCAGGGGTTCGTCCGTCACCTGATACGGCTCGCCGCCCGCGGCGGGAAGCACCCAGACCTGGCTGCGTTTCTTTGCCTCGTCATCGGGCTTGCCGGCCGCCGGCGGCCGATTGGAAAGGAACCCCAGGGCGCCGTCGGCGCGGAAACAGGGCGCGGTGTCGTTATGCTCGCCGCGCGTGAGCTGGATCGCGGCGCCGCCGTCGAGCGGGATGCGCCAGAGGTCGGACACGTACTTCACGCCGTCGACGTCGAGCCGCTGAACCGCGGCGGCAACCCAGCCGCCGGCGGGCGCCACGGCGATCTTGCCGACGCGCCGCAGCGCTATGAGGTGCGCGGAATCAAAGGTGGAAGTCGCTGCGGTCATGCATTGCTCCGGACCAGGTGCGCCGCCCACGACCGGACGGCGCCAAACGGGGGTGCATCGGTGGCGCGGCGACAATCCTGCTAGCCGCGGACTTTCAGCGCGCGATGGCCGATATCACGGCGAAATTGCATGCCGTCGAAACCGATCCGCTCGACCGCGTCGTACGCGCCGCGCTGCGCGTTGCGCAGTGGTTCGCCCAGCGCGGTGACCGCAAGCACGCGCCCGCCGGCGACGGCTACCGCGCCGTCGCGTTCCGCGGTTCCGGCATGGAACACACGCGTCGGGTCGCGGGCTTCGTCTTGTGCCGGATCGCTACGGGCGGGCAGGCCGCGGATGACCGCGCCCTTCCGCGGGGCTTCGGGATAACCCGGCGCGGCCAGCACCACGGTGAGCGCGGCGCGGCGGTCCCATTGGGCCTCGACGGTATCGAGCGTGCCCTCGATCGCATGCTCGAGCAGCTCGAACAAGTCGCTGGTGAGCCGGAAGAGTATGACTTCGGCTTCGGGATCGCCCAGCCGCGCGTTGAACTCGACGACGCGCGGATTGCCGGCGCCGTCGATCATCAGTCCCGCGTACAGAAAACCGCTGAACGGAATGCCTTCGCGCGCCATGCCTTCCACGGCGGGCCGGATGATGTCGTGCATCACGCGGTTGTGCACCGCCGGCGTGACCACCGGCGCCGGCGAATATGCGCCCATGCCGCCGGTGTTGGGGCCGAGGTCGCCGTCGCGCAGCCGCTTGTGATCCTGGCTGGTGGCCAGCGGCAACACGTGACGTCCGTCGACCATGGCGATGAAGCTTGCTTCCTCGCCGGCCATGAATTCCTCGATGACGACGCGCGCCGTGCCGTCGGCGTACTGGACCGCCAGCGACTGGTCGCCCAGCATCGCGTCGATCGCCGCATGCGCTTCCGCGGACGTGAGCGCCACGACGACGCCCTTGCCGGCGGCGAGGCCATCGGCCTTGACGACGATTGGCGCGCCCTCGCTCTCGACGTACGCGTGGGCCGCCGCCGCGTCGCTGAAGGTGCGGTAGCGCGCGGTCGGAATGTGATGGCGGGCCATGAACGACTTGGCGAAGTCCTTGGAGCTCTCGAGTTGCGCCGCGGCGCGGGTCGGTCCGAAAATGCGCAAACCCGCCGCGCGGAACGCGTCGACCACGCCATCGGCCAGCGGGCCTTCGGGACCGACGACCGTCAAGGCGATCTGTTCGGTCCGCGCGAACGCAACCAGATCGGCGATCGCCGTCAGCGCGACGTTCTTGCAACCCGGCTCATGCGCGGTGCCGGCGTTGCCGGGCGCGACGAAGACGTTCTGCACGCGCGGCGATTGCGCGAGCTTCCACGCCAGCGCGTGTTCCCGCGCCCCCGCGCCGATGACCAGCACCTTCATTGCGCGGCTCCGTCCTTCATGATTCAGTCACCCCGCACCACGATCAGAACCTGTACTTGCCGAAGACGAACAGGACGCTGCCGTTGTTGATGCCGCCATTGAGCGTCGGGATGAACGTCGCCAGCAGCGTCGCCTTGCCGTACTCGAGCGCGGCCAGCGGCAGCACGGCCGGGATGGGCACACCGCTGGCAATGTCCGGCCGCTGGACGATGAAGGCGCCGAAGCCGAGCCCGGCGCGCAAGCCGTCCTGCGGGCCCCAGAACGTCGTGTAGGCATAGCCGGCGTTCCACTGCACCTTGTTGTGGGATTCGTGGAAGCCGAACAGGAACAGCATGTGCTTGTCGCCATCCGGATCGGTGATGCTGCGTGCCCAGCCCAAGCCCACCGCCCGTTCGTTCAGCTCGCGCAACTTTTCCTCGGTGTACGTGCTGCGCAGGTGGTACGCATAACCGGTGACAATCAGCTCGTTGTCCCCATGGTCCCACGCGGCGGCGCCCTTGGCGCACGGCCGCGCGATCAGGCTCCAGAAGTCGCCGCAGCCCAGCGCCTGCGCGCCCGATGCCGCGGCCGCCAGCGCGCCGGCGATTACGTAACGCAAGAACCTCCTGATCATGTATGTCCTTTTCTCGATGGCGTGGCGCAGCGGCATCAGTGCCGGAAATGACGCACGCCGGCAAAGACCATCGCGATGCCGCGCTCGTTCGCGGCCGCGATCACTTCGTCGTCACGCATGCTGCCGCCGGGCTGTATCACCGCGACGGCCCCGGCGTCGATCACCACGTCGAGCCCGTCGCGGAACGGAAAGAACGCGTCCGACGCCGCGACCGAGCCCTTAAGCGAGAGGCCCGCGTTTTCGGCCTTGATCAAGGCGATCCGCGCGGAGTCCACCCGGCTCATCTGGCCGGCGCCCACGCCCAGCGTCCGGGTGTCGCGGGCGAACACGATCGCGTTCGACTTGACGAACTTCGCCACGCGCCAGGTGAACAGCATGTCGGCGAGCTGTCCGGCGTCGGGGGCGAGCGTCGTGACCACCTTGAGGTCCGCCGCGGCCAGGCTGTGCGCGTCCGGCGACTGCACCAGCAAGCCGCCGCCCACGCGCTTGGCATCCCAGGCGTTGCCGCCGCGGCCCGAGGGCAACGGCACTTCGAGCACGCGCACGTTGGCCTTCTTCGCGAGCAGGGCCAGCGCCTCGTCGGTGTACGCCGGGGCGATCAGCACTTCGACGAACTGGCGGGACACCGCTTCGGCCGCCGCGGCGTCGCAGACCCGGTTGAACGCGATGATGCCGCCGAACGCCGACGTCGGATCCGTCGCCAGCGCCTTCTGGTAGGCAGCCAGCGGCGAGCTGCCCAGCGCCACGCCGCAGGGGTTCGCGTGCTTGACGATCACGCACGCGCAGGGTTCGGCGGAGCCCTCGAAGCTCTTCACGCATTCCCACGCGGCATCGGCATCGGCGATGTTGTTGTACGAGAGCTCCTTGCCCTGATGCTGGTGGTAGGTCGCGAGGGTGCCGGGGGCCGGATTTTCCTCGCGGTAGAACGCGGCGCTTTGATGCGGGTTCTCGCCGTAGCGGAGGTTCTGCATTTTCAGCATCGTGATGTTGAACTGTCCAGGGTATTCCTGCGCCGCGCCGGACGCGTCGCGCGCGGTCAGGTAGTTGCTGATCGCGGCGTCATACGAAGCGGTGTGCGAAAACGCCTTCTGCGCGAGGCGGAACCTGCTCGCCGGCGTCAGCTCGCCGCCACCGGCCCGCAGTTCCGCGAGCAGGCCGGGATAGTCGGCGGGGTCGACAACAACGCCCACGTGGGCGCAGTTCTTCGCCGCGGCGCGCACCATCGTCGGGCCGCCGATGTCGATGTTCTCGATCGCCACCTCGAGCGTGCAGTCCGGGTTGGCGACAGTCTCGCGGAATGGGTACAGGTTGACCACGACCAGTTCGATGCCCGGAATGTCGTGTGCCGCCAATGCGGCCGCATGCGCAGGGACGTCGCGGCGCGCCAGGATCCCCGCGTGGACCTTCGGGTGCAGGGTCTTGACGCGGCCGTCGAGCATCTCCGGAAACCCGGTGTAGTCGCCGACCTCGGTGACCGGCAGCCCGGCGGCGGCGAGCGCCTTCGCGGTGCCGCCCGTCGAGAGCAGCCGGATGCCCAGGCCGGCAAGGCCGCGGGCGAAGTCGACCAGCCCGGTCTTGTCCGAAACGGAGAGGAGGGCTTGGGAAACTTTCATCGTGCTTGGGCCTTGCGATCTGCGGTTGAAAGGTACACGCGCTCTCCGCGTCCGGCGGCATTCCGGGCGCGCAGGCGCCGCCGGCGCGGCACTCGAACTACGCCAGTCGGTGGGCCTTCAGCTTGTTGCGCAGCGTCGTGCGATTGATGCCGAGCATGTCCGCGGCCTGCGTCTGGTTGCCCTCGGCGCGCTCCATGACGTTCTTGAACAGCGTCTTTTCCACGTTGTCGATCACCATCCGGTAAATGTCGTCGGCAGGCTCGCCGTCGAGATGGAAGAAGTACTCGTTCAGCGAGTTTTCGACTGCTTCGGCGATCGCGTTGTGGCCGTTTATTTTCTTCGGTTTGCTCATTTCGGTCAGGCGGCGAGCGCCTCCTCCACGGATTGTCCTGCTTCATCGTTGCCTTCGGCATAGCGCAGGCGGGCGTCGCGCTCGCCCAGGCTGTCGAAGAATTCGTTGATCGCCCTGAGTTGTTCCCCCGCTGTCAGCAGCATGTTCATCTGGCGGCGGAAGGCCGCCGAGCCTGCCAGTCCCTTCGTATACCAACTGATGTGCTTGCGCGCGATCCTGGCGCCGGCCTCCATGCCGTAGAAGTGGTAGTGATCCTCCAGGTGCCCCAGCATCACGATGCGGATCTCCTCGACTTCCGGCGGCGGCAGGTGCATGCCGGTCTCGAGGAAATGCTGGATCTCGCGGAAGATCCACGGCCGCCCCTGCGCGGCGCGGCCTATCATCACCGCGTCGGCGCCGGTGTAATCGAGCACGAAGCGCGGCCTTCTCCGGCGTCGTGATGTCGCCGTTGGCGACGACGGGAATGCCGATCGCCGCCTTGACTGCCTTGATGGTCTCGTACTCGGCGTCACCCGTGTACATGCAGGCGCGGGTGCGGCCGTGTATCGCCAGCGAGGCGATGCCCGCGTTCTCGGCGATCAAGGCGACGGCGAGCGCGTTGCGGTTGTTCTTGTCCCACCCGGTGCGGATCTTCAGCGTCACCGGCACGCCGTGCGGGCGCGCCGCCTCGACGACGGCCTCGACGATGCGCGCCACCAGCGGCTCGTCCTTGAGCAAGGCGGAGCCCGCGGCGACGTTGCAGATCTTCTTCGCTGGGCAGCCCATGTTGATGTCGATTATTTGCGCGCCGCTGCCGATGTTGTACAGCGCGGCCTCGGCCATCATCGCCGGATTGCTGCCCGCGATCTGGACCACTCTCGGCTCGACTTCGCCCTGGTGGTTGCCGCGGCGGATGGTCTTCTCGGACCCCCACAACAGCGAGTTCGACGCGACCATTTCCGAGACCGCCATGCCCGCGCCCATGGTCTTGCTCAGCTGGCGAAACGGGCGATCGGTGACCCCGGCCATCGGCGCGACAATGAGATTGTTCCTGAGCTGATAGGGGCCGATGCGCATAGTGGGGAGCGATGCCACGCCATTGCCTGGACAGGGGTTTGGCGTGGGGAGCGGATTATAGCGCTTTTGCGCGCGCACCGGCGGCGCGGGCACGGTGATTTTTGCGTCGCGCGCGCCACGCCGGATCAGCGCAGCCCGCTCAGCATCGTGCGCGCGAACGCGCGCTTGAGCAGGGGAATGGAATCGAGGATAGTGAGTCCCAACCCGCGTGCCGCCGCAAGCAGTGGCTGCTCGCCGGCAAACGCGTGCACCAGCCCGTGGGTGAGGCCCACGCCGGCCCAGCGGTCGACGCGGCGTGTCCGCGAATAGGCGGCCAGTTGCCGGCTGGAGCCGATGTCGTCGGGGGTCGCATCGAGCAGCGCCTGCGCCAGCGACCAGACGTCGCGCAGCCCCAGGTTGAAGCCCTGCCCGGCGATGGGATGCAAGGCTTGCGCCGCGTTGCCCAGCACCACCGAGCGCCAGCCGGTGACTTCGGGGGCGAATTGAAGCGACAGCGGAAACGCGCTGCGCTGCGCGATCGCGGTGAAGGCGCCGACGCGATCGCCGAAATGTTCCTGCAGCGCCGCCAGGAAATCCGCGCCGGCCATCGCCAGCAGGTCCGTCGCGCGCTCCGGCGCCACCGTCCACACCAGCGCGTAGCCGGACTCGAACGGCAGCAGCGCCACCGGGCCGTCGCTGGTGAAGCGCTCGAACGCGACGCCCGGCCGCGGCGCCGATGCCGTGACCAGGCCGGTGAGGGCATGCTGGTGATAGTCGATCTTGCGCCGGTGGATGCCCGGTAGCGCCTCGCCGCTGCCATCGGCGACGACGACCAGCCGCGTCGCGTGTTCTTCCGCCGCGTCCGCGGACGCGCTGCGCGCCGTCACGCGCACGCAGTCCGCGCGGTCCGCCGGGTCGGGCTGCGTGGCGACGGCGTCGGCCTTGCGGTCGAAATCGACCGGGATGTCGGCCGCGGCCAGCGCCGCATCGAGCACCGTCTGCAGTTCTCCGTACCGGACCACGTAGCCCAGGGCCGGGACGCCGGCGTCGGCCGCGGTGAGCTGGGTGATGCCGAAGCCGCCCTTTTGCGAAATGTCAATCGTGCGTATCGGGGTCACGCTGGCCAGCTGCCCCCAGATGCCGATCCGCTCGAAGATCAGCCGCGCGTTGTGCGATAGCGCCAGCGTACGGTCGCCTGCGCCCAGCCCCCCGCGGGCGCGCGCATCGAGCACGCGGCAAGTCAACCCGGAGTCACGCAACGCCAGCGCCAGCGTGGCGCCGACCGGACCGCCGCCTATGATCAACAAGTCGAGCATGCGAGGTCACCTGTTGGCGAGTTGCCCGCGGCCGGCCGGTCGCGCGGCGGTGCAGCGGTTAGCGGCGGCACGCCGCTTCGACATCGGCGACGCTTTTCGGCGTCCTGGCCGTGAGATTTTCGTTCCCGGCCGCGGTGATCAGGATGTCGTCCTCGATGCGCACGCCGATGTTGTGAAACTTTTCCGGGACGTTGTCGGCGGGGCGGATGTACAGGCCCGGCTCGACGGTCAGCACCATGCCCGGCGCGAGGGTCTGCCAGTGTCCCGTGGAGCCCCCGATCCGGTAGTCCCCCGCGTCATGGACGTCCAGACCCAGCCAATGCCCGGCGCGGTGCATGTAGAACTGGGAATAGGCCTTGGTCTCGATCACCGCGGCCAGCGACCCCGTGCACAACCCCAGGTCGATCAGCCCCTGCGCCAGCACGTTCACCGCCGTTTCGTGGTACGCGTTGAACGGCTTGCCCGGCTTGACCTGGTCTATGCACTGCTGCTGGGCTTCGAGAACGAGTTCGTAGACCGCCTTTTGCGGGCCGGTGAACTTGCCATTCACCGGGAAAGTCCGCGTGATGTCGGAGGCGTAACTGCTGAATTCGCAACCGGCGTCGATCAGCAGCAGGTCCCCGTCGGCCATCTGGCGGTTGTTTTCGCGATAATGGAGCACGCAGGCGTTGGCGCCGGACGCCACGATGGCCGAATACGCCTGCTCGCGCGCGCCGAAGCGCACGAACTCATGCAGCAGCTCCGCCTCGACCTGATACTCGAATTGTCCCGGTCGCGTGCGTTCCATCGCCCGGATATGGGCCAGCGAGGAGATCTCGCCGGCGCGGCGCATCAGCGCGACTTCCTGGTCATCCTTGAGCAGGCGCTGCGCGTCGAGCAGCGCGCGCGCGTCATGCACGACGCTGGGGGCGGAGACGCCGGTGCGCGCGAGCGCCCGCACGCCGTTCAGCGCCGCGCTGATCTTGCCGTTCCAGACCGGGTCGGCGCCGACAAAGGTGTAGATGCTCGGCTGGTCCGACAGCATTTGCGGAAGCGCCGCCTCGAGCCCCGCAATGGGCTGCGCTTCATCGAAGCCGAAGGTCGCGCGGGCGCCTTCGGGACCATGGCGATAGCCGTCCCAGATTTCGCGCTCGAGGTTCTTCTCGCGGCAAAAGAGGATGGTCCGTGGCGACTTGCCCGCGACCAGCACCAGCACGGCTTCCGGCTCGGCAAAACCGGTCAGGTAATAGAAATAGCTGTCGTGGCGGAACGGATAGAGGCTGTCGCGATTGCGGGTGGCTTCGGGCGAAGTCGGAATCAGCGCGATGCCTTCGCCCATGGCGGCAAGCAGCGCGTTGCGGCGGGCCGCGTGGGCGTCAAGGGCGTCTTTGGAGATCATCTGGGATGCGGCAAAATGAGGGGGCTGCTCTAGGGAACGGCGATTATAGGCGATGCGCGATTTCGCCGCATCGGCTAACATTCGTCCATGTCCACGATGGCCGAAAACGAATCCGCAGCGCGCACACTGTACCAACGCAAGGCCATGTTGCGCACCGCGGTGCTCGCCGAGCGCGACGCGTTGCCGCTGCCGCTCCGCAAGGAGCGCTCGCGCGCGATCGTCGGCACGATCACCGCGCTGCCCGGGTTCCGCGGCGCCCGCAGCGTACTGCTGACATCGAGCTTCGGCAGCGAAGTCGAAACCGGGGAGTTGATCGCGCAGACGCTGGCCAGCGGCAAAACTCTGCTGTTGCCCCGGGTGAACAAGGAGTCGCGGATGCTGGAACTCTACGGCATCGCCGACCCGGAATCGCAGCTCGCGCGCGGAACCTACGGAATTGCCGAGCCGCGGCCGGAGCGCTGCCGGTGCGCCGCCTATGGCGAGGTCGAATGGGTCCTGGTGCCCGGCGTCGTGTACGCCGACGATGGTTTCAGGATCGGCTATGGCGGTGGCTATTACGACCGACTCCTCCCGCTGCTGCCTGCCGCCACGCCGCGCGTTTCGGCCGCGTTCCAGTTGCAGCGCCGGTCCGAGGTTCCGCACGGGGTCCACGATCAGAAGATCGGCATGGTCGTCACCGAGTCGGGTGTCTACCGCGTCGGAGTCCCGGAGACCGCGCGATGACGGCCCGGATCATCGACGGCGTGGCAGTCGCCCGCCAGGTGAAGGACGAGGCCGCCGCGGCGGTGGCGGAACTCAAGACCCGTGGCATCACGCCCGGCCTGGCTGTCGTCATCGTCGGGGACAATGCGGCCAGCCAGATCTATGTGCGCAACAAGGTCAGGACCGCGCAGGAGCTGGGGCTCTTGTCGGAACTGGTCGCGCTGCCCGCGTCGACAACGCAGGCGGAACTCATGGCGACCATCGCGCGGCTCAATGCCGCGCCGGAGATACATGGGTTCATGGTCCAGATGCCATTGCCCGCGCACCTGGACGACAAGGCGGTGATCGAGGCCATCAATCCCCTGAAGGATGTCGATGGCTTTCATCGCGAAAACGTGGGCGCATTGATGCTCAACCAGCCGGGTCTGCGGCCGTGCACGCCCGCGGGCGTGATGCGCCTGCTGGCGACGGCGCAGGTACCGGTCAAGGGCGCGCACGCGGTGATCGTCGGGCGCAGCAATATCGTTGGCAAGCCGATGGCCATGCTGCTGCTGCATGCGGGTGCGACGGTCACGATCTGCCACTCGCAGACGCGCGATCTGCCCGGTTTCACGCGCCAGGCCGACATTCTGGTGGCGGCGCTCGGCCGCGCCCGTTTCGTCACCGGCGACATGGTCAAGCCCGGCGCCGCGGTGATCGACGTGGGCATCAATCGCGGCGCCGACGGCAAGCTCTGCGGCGACGTCGATTTCGACAGCGTCCGCGTCGTCGCGGGTGCGCTCACGCCGGTCCCGGGGGGCGTGGGCCCGATGACCGTCGCCATGCTGATCGGCAACGCCATCGCGGCTGCCGGGCGTGGCAGCTGAGTCGCCGGAAGGACGCTGCAAGCCATGGTGACGCGCCGTACCGGACCCGACCCCGATAGCCAGACCATTGGCGGCTTTCAAGACTCGATCATCGCCAAGCGGCATCCCGACGAAAAGGCCAGGGGACCCGATCATCTCGCCAACCGGACACGGATCGCGTCGTGGCTGGAGAGCCTGCCGCTCACGGAGCCGACGCGCGCCAAGGACGCGGCGTTCGCGCTGTTGCTGGAACAGGACTCGGTCCGCCTGCCGTTCACGGTGGAGCGCACCGACGCGTTGTTCCATCTCGACCGGGGGATGCACCCGCATCTGCTGAAGCTCGAGAGCGACTATCTGGCCGCCAAGCCGGGCGGCGAACTCGAGCAGGTATTGTGGCGCGCCTGCTCGGACCTGGCGCGCGCCTTCATCGTCACCTACGAACGCGCGTTCACCGACAACCTGGAGCGGCTCGGCTCGCGCGCGGCACTGCAGACACTCACGCTGGTCCTCGCGCGCATCATCCATTTCCTCGCCTGGCAGGCGCGCTTGTGCGCGTACAGCCGCGCCGACTGGATCCCCGGGCGCTGGCAGCAATTGCACCGGCTGTACCGGAAGGCGCGCGCGTTCAACGTGCAGGTGCACGAAGTGCCGGACCTGTCGGATCCGGCGCGCCAGCGCAAGACGACGATAGAAAGCGAATACGTATCGCTGCTGCTCATGTGGCGGTTGAACAGCGGCACGCTGAGCCGCACCGAGTTGGCGCAGGCCTATTACTGGCTGCGCGACCGCCCGCGCCAGATCCTGTTCGTCGCCACGCACCGGCCGGGAACGCGCCTTGGCGTCGATCCGATGCAGCCCGAAGGCCTGAAGCCGGCGGCGCATCTGGGTGGCGTTACCGAGCGGTTCCTGTTCGACTCGACCGTGCTCGCCGAGCCGCTGAACAGCACGCTGGCCCGGCTCGAAGAGCGCTTGCGCGCATCGGTGAACGAGACGGAGCAAAGGCGGCTGCGCCAGCAGGTCGAACTGGTCGGCTACCTGATCACGCACTGGGTGGTCAACGGCTTTACCGAGCGTGCGGAGCGGCAGACGCTCGACCGCCGGGTCGAGGCCGCAGCCGGGTGGATTAGCATAGCCCAACGCTTGCGCATGCTGGACCAGGCGCCGCCTAAAGCGGCGACCGGGGGGGCCGAACAGCGCGCGCCGGGTTCCGGCGCGCAGGCTCCCCAATCCCAGGCTCCCCACGCGCAGGCGACCGCGGACGTCGCCGACGCCGGTGTCAGACGGGGCTGGGGCGGCGAGGAAAACGATCCGCGCAGCGCCGGAATGTGGATAGTCCGCGACCAGAGCGTCTCGGGCTGCCGCCTCCTGTCGCCGGCGGGCAAGGGCGGCGGGCTGAAGGTCGGCGACGCGGTCGCGCTGCACGACCCGCTCACCGATCAATGGGACGTCGCGCTGGTGCGCCGCTGGAAGCAAGCCGGGGAGGACAGGATCGAAACGGGCTTGTTGTGGTTCGGCCGCAATGCCAAGCCCTTGAAGCTCTTTCCGGTCGCCAGCGGCGGGTCCCGCTGGGATGATGCGCAGCCCGTCCATGGGTTGGGTGGCGAACCCGAGGGCGGGACAGGCGAGTTGTTGCTGGCCCTGCTGCCGGCGGCGGCGGTCACGAATCCGGAGCGGGTCTGGGAGCGCGCGGCGCCGTGGGGCAAATCCGTGCTCCGGCTGGACTCGATCGAATTGCCCGGCACCGACTGGTGCTGGGCCAGGCTCCGCGTCGTCGCCAGGGAGCCCGGCGTCGCCGGCGCGCGCGCCGAGGAATCGTTCAGCGACGAGGTCACCGAAATAGAAATCACCGCGCCGCGCGAATGAGCCCGGAGAAGGGCGGCGGCGGTGAAGGACGCGCGGTCATTTGAAAATGGAAATCATTTCCGTATAATGGAAGCGATGCGAACGATCATCGCGCCGGTCTGTCTCCACCCCGACCTCGATCCAGCGCGCCAGTCGTCGATCCCACAAGGGGAGAACTGAAGGCATGGACAGATACTTCGCCCAGTTGGCGGCCGGACAGATGACGCCGCAGGATACCGATGCGCAGGAGACCGGCGAGTGGCTGGATGCGCTCGAAGCCGTCATGGAGCGCGAAGGCCCGCCACGCGCGCATTACCTGCTCGAGCGCCTGATCGACCAGGCGCGCCGCAATGGCGCTTATCTGCCCTACAGCGCCAACACTGCGTACCTGAATACGATCCCCCCCGGCGCCGAGGAGCAGATGCCCGGCGATTTCGAACTGGAATACCGGATCCACTCGATGGTCCGGTGGAACGCCGTGATGCAGGTGCTGCGCGCGGGCAGGAAGGATCTCGAACTCGGCGGCCATATCGCGAGCTTCCAGTCGGCGGCGACGTTGTACGACGTGGGCTTCAATCACTTCTGGCACGCACCGACGGATAAGCACGGCGGCGACCTGGTCTACATCCAGGGGCACTCGTCGCCGGGCATCTATGCGCGCGCCTTCCTCGAGGGACGGCTCAGCGAAGCGCAGATGGACAACTTCCGCCAGGAAGTCGGGGGCAAGGGCATCTCGTCGTATCCGCACCCGTGGCTGATGCCGGACTTCTGGCAATTCCCCACGGTGTCCATGGGTTTGGGCCCGCTGCAGGCGATCTACCAGGCGCGGTTCATGAAGTACCTGCAGGACCGCGGCATCGCGCAGACCGAAGGCCGGAAGGTGTGGGCGTTTATGGGCGACGGCGAGATGGACGAGCCGGAATCGATGGGCGCGATCGGCCTGGCCGTGCGGGAGCGGCTGGACAACCTGGTGTTCGTCGTCAACTGCAACCTGCAGCGCCTCGACGGCCCGGTGCGCGGCAACGGCAAGATCATCCAGGAGCTGGAGGCCGACTTCCGCGGCACCGGCTGGAACGTGATCAAGGTGATCTGGGGCTCCTACTGGGACCCGCTGATCGCCAAGGACAAGAATGGCCTGTTGTTGAAGCGGATGCAGGAAGCGGTCGACGGCGAGTACCAGAAATTCAAGTCGCGCGATGGCGCGTACGTTCGCGAGAAATTCTTCGGCAAGTACCCGGAACTGCGGGCGATGGTCGCCAACATGTCGGATGCCGACGTGTGGCGGCTGAACCGCGGCGGCCACGATCCGCACAAGGTGTACGCCGCGTATGCGGCGGCCGTCAAGCACACCGGCGGACCGACGGTGATCCTGGCCAAGACGGTCAAGGGCTACGGGATGGGGCAGGCGGGCGAGGGCATGAACGTCGCCCACCAGGCCAAGAAGATGAAGCTGGACGATCTGAAGCAGTTCCGCGACCGCTTCGCGATTCCCGTTCCCGACGACCAGCTGGCCGACCTGCCTTACTACAAGCCGGATGCGAAGTCGCCGGAGATGCAGTACCTGCTGGCGCGCCGCGCGGCGCTGGGCGGGCCGCTGCCGCAGCGCCGCCGGCGCACCCTGTCGCTGGACGCGCCGAAGCTGGAGACGTTCAAGGGCCAGCTCGAGGCGAGCGGCGAGCGCGAATTCTCGACCACGATGGCGTTTGTGCGCATCCTGACCGCGCTGGTGCGCGACAAGAACATCGGCAAATACGTGGTGCCTATCGTCCCCGACGAGTCGCGCACCTTCGGCATGGAAGGCATGTTCCGGCAACTGGCGATCTGGTCCAGCGTGGGCCAGTTGTACGACCCCGAGGACGCCGAGCAGTTGATGTTCTACAAGGAGGACAAGCTCGGGCAAATCCTGCAGGAGGGCATCAACGAGCCGGGCGCGATGAGCTCGTGGATCGCGGCGGCGACGAGCTACTCGACGCACAACACGCCGATGATCCCGTTCTACATCTTCTACTCGATGTTCGGCCTGCAGCGCATCGGCGACCTCGCCTGGGCGGCCGGCGACTCGCGCGCGCGCGGCTTCCTGCTGGGCGGCACCGCGGGCCGCACGACGCTGAACGGCGAGGGGCTGCAGCACGAGGACGGCCACAGCCATGTGCTGTCCTCGACGATACCGAACTGCCTCTCGTACGACCCGACGTTCGCCTATGAAGTCGCGGTGATCATCCAGGACGGCCTGCGGCGGATGATCTCCGACCAGGACGACGTCTACTACTACATCACGCTGATGAACGAGAACTACCAGCATCCGGCGCTGCCTCCAGGCGCGGAGGAGGGAATTCTCAAGGGAATGTACCCGTTCAGCGTGGCGCCCGCCGCCGGCGACAAGCCGCGCGTGCAACTGCTGGGGTCGGGGACGATCCTGCGCGAGGTCATCGCCGCCGCGCAACTGCTGGAGCAGGACTGGGGCGTCGCGGCGGACGTCTGGTCCTGCCCCTCATTCAACGAACTGCGGCGCGACGGACTGGACGCCGATCGCTGGAACATGCTGCACCCGCTGGAAGAACCGCGGCTGTCCTGGGTCGAGACGCAACTTCAGGGCCGCGCCGGCCCGGTCGTCGCCGCCACGGATTACATCAAGATCTATGCCGATCAGATCCGCCCCTTTGTGCAGAACCTCGGCAAGCGCTACCGCGTGCTGGGTACCGACGGCTTCGGGCGGTCGGATTCGCGCGAAAACCTGCGGCGTTTTTTCGAGGTCAATCGCCACTACGTGACGCTCGCCGCGCTGCGTTCGCTGGTCGAGGACAGGGCGCTGGCGCCGCAGGTCGTCGCCGACGCCATCAAGTTGTACGGCATCGATCCGGACAAGCCGAATCCGGTCACGGTGTAAGGGGGAGCGCGCATGAGCGTGATCGAAGTGCGGGTCCCCGACATCGGCGACTTCAAGGACATTCCGGTGATCGAGGTGCTGGTCAAGGCCGGCGACACCGTCGCGGTCGATGATCCGCTCGTCGCGCTGGAGTCGGACAAGGCGACGATGGAAGTCCCGTCGCCCGCCGCCGGCGTGGTCAAGGACATCAAGGTCAGGGTGAACGACAAGGTCAGCGAAGGCACGCTGGTGCTGACGCTGGAAACCGCGGACACGGGGACCGCCAGCGCCTCCCCTCTCCCTCGAGAAGAGGGGCCGGGGGTGAGGGAGAATGAGTCACCCGCACCGCCACCCACGCCGTACCCTCCTCTCCCTCGGGGAGAGGAGGCCAGGGGTGAGGGAGCCTCCACCCCCCCAAGCCGAAAGCACGACTCCGGCTTCAGTGCCAGAGGTCATCCATCATGCCTCCGGCCCCGCCAGCCACCCGATCGCCCCGCCTGCGCGCGCCGACGACGCCGGCTTCCAGAAGGCGCACGCGTCTCCCGCGGTGCGCGCGTTCGCCCGCGAACTGGGCGTGGACCTGGCCCGCGTGCGCGGCACCGGCCCGAAAGAGCGCATCCTGAAGGAAGACATCCAGGGCTTCGTCAAACAAGCCATCGGCGGCGCCGCGGTCCCGTCGGGAGCCGCCGCCGGGCCCGTCAGCGGCGGCGCACTCAACCTGCTGCCGTGGCCGCAGATCGATTTCAGCAAGTTTGGCGACGTCGAAGTCAAGCCGCTGTCCCGGATCAGGAAGATCTCCGGGGCGAATCTCGCGCGCAACTGGGTGATGATTCCGCACGTCACGCAGCACGACGACGCGGACATCACCGAACTCGAGGCGCTGCGCATCCGCCTCAATGAAGAGAACGTGAAGAGCGGGGTCAAGGTCACGATGCTGGCCTTCCTGGTCAAGGCCTGCGTCGCGGCGCTGCGAAGGCATCCCGATTTCAATGCCTCGCTGGACGGAGACACGCTGGTCCTGAAGAAGTACTTTCACATCGGGTTCGCAGCCGACACCCCCAACGGCCTGGTCGTCCCGGTCATCCGGGATGCCGAGCGCAAGGGGCTGCTGGAAATCGCGCAGGAAATGGGCGCGCTGTCAACGAAGGCGCGCGAAGGCAAGCTGGCCCCGGCCGACATGCAGGGCGGGTGCTTTTCGATCTCGTCACTGGGCGGCATCGGTGGCACGTACTTCACCCCCATCATCAATGCGCCGGAGGTCGCGATCCTGGGGGTGTGCCGGGCGCAGAAGCGACCGGTCTGGGATGGCGGGCAGTTCGTTCCGCGGCTGGTGCTGCCGCTGTCGCTGTCCTACGATCATCGGGTCATCGACGGCGCGGCCGCCGCGCGGTTCACGACGTATCTGGCGTCCCTCCTGGCCGACTTCCGGCGGGTGTTGCTGTAGCGGTGCGCCGCCGCTGTCGGCGGCCATGCCACCGACTGCGTTGCAACCGTGAGGGGAAGTCTGGCTGGCGATGCCGTGGCCAGATTGACCCAAGTCAATGTTGGGTCATTTCGGCCACAAGGGCCGTCTGAAACCGTGCAGAATCACACCGTGTCCACCAAGGAGTACCAAGCAATGAAACTCTCGATTTCCCAGAAACTGATCACCCTTTCGGTCCTGAGCGTCGCGGCTGCCGCATTCTCCGCCACGTCGTTCGCCGCCGTCGACGCCGCCGCGGCGCAGGCGCTGGCCAAAAAGAGCGATTGCCTGAAGTGCCACGCGGTCGACAAGACCAAGAAGGGTCCGTCGTACCAGAAAATCGCCGCCAAGTGGAAGGGCAAGGCCGATGCCGAAGCCAAGCTGATCGAGGCCATCACCAAGGCGCCGAAGGTCAAGCTCGAAGACGGTACGCAAGAGGACCACAAGGTCATCGCCTCCAAGGACATGGCCGAGATCAAGAACGTCGTCGGCTGGATCCTGGCGCAGTAAGCACCCGGCGGCGCCCCGCCGCCTGCCCGCTCCCTCACACGCGCGGCACGATCCCCGGATCGTCGCCGCGCGACTCATTTGCGTGCGCTAATTTGCGTGCGCCCTAGCCGCGCGTTCCCTGCCGCGGCGGTGCGCGGCAAACGATCGGGTCCGACGGGTTCCTAGAGGAAGTAGCGCATCCGGAACTCGAGCCGCCGGTCGTTCTGCTTTTCCCCGAAGTCGGAACCAGATCCGCCCTGAAGGAAGAACAGCCGCAGCCGCAGCTCGAGGTTCTTGACCCGGGTGTAGAGCAGCTCGGGCGCTATCGAGAAGCTGCGATCGTCCAGGTTCGCGATCGCGGTCACGGCGACGTTGAGGTACAGCGTGTCGAACGGCTCGTTCTGGCTCGTGCGCAGGTAGAGGTAGCGGCGCCCCGGGTTCGGCTGGCCATAGCCGGCCTGGGCGAGACCGGCGGCGCGCTGCAGCAGCGCGTCACCCCCGCCCGCCCGGTACCGGGCCAGTCCATTGTCGACAAGCTCGAAGTAGTCGCGCAACTGCGCGGTGTCGTAGCCGGAGCCGTTGCGGTAGTACTCGACGATGGTCGTGGTCTCGCGCTCGGACAGGTAGCGCATGCCGAGCAGGTAGCTCACGCCGTCGAGGCGCTCGCTGCGCACGTTGCCAGCCGGGTCGGCAACCTGGTGCTGCGCATTCGCGGTGCGCGCCCACTCGCCATGGACCTCAAGGCTGGTGCCGAGGTTGCGCGAAAAGTCGAAGCCGAAGCGGCGGGTGCGGCTGCCGTTGCTCAGATACATGAAGTCGATGTCGGTGTCGCGATAGAGCAGGTAGAGCTTCGCCGCCGCGTTGAGATGGCTGGCCGCGCCGAAGTCGCTGTTGACGCTGCCCGACACCGGCAGCAGCACGGGCGTGAACGCGACGGTCTGCAGCGCACCGTCGAAATTGCGGATGAAATCGGCGGAAAGCAGGGCAAAGCCCTCCCGCGCGAGTTCGGGGTCGTTGGGATCCTTGGTCCGCTCCGCAAAGGCGACCGGGCTCCAGGCATAGCCCTTGCCCCACCGCAGCGCGATCTTGCCGGCGTCCGCCGTGAAGCCGGGATCCGGCTTCCAGGAGACAAAGGCTTCGTCCACCCGCCGGTGCTGCACGCTGCCCAGGCTGTCGCGCTGGTAATCCAGGGTGCCGCGAAAGTTCAGCGTCGCATCGCCGCCCAGCCGCAGCTTTCCCGCCGGCTTGAACGCGACAGACGCGCGGTTAAGGTTGTCCCGCTGCGCCAGGTTGTAGAAGTTGAGCTTGTAGAACGCCCCGTCCTGGTTGAGGCGGAAACTCTCCGGCCTGAACTCGAAGTAGCCCGAGAACTCGAGCGGCTTCTTCTCGAACTCGCTGGCGTCGAAAGTGAATTCCTCCGCCGCGCCGGCGGCGCCGCAGAGGAGCGCCAGCAGCGCCGCCAGCCACCGCAGGGCGGGTCTCATTTGCGCAGGTCGGCGACCCGGGGCAGGTAGTTCAGCGTGAACACTTCGTCGGCCAGGTCGCGCTTCTTCAACTGCGAGTAGAGCATGACCGACTTGTATCCCTTGTGCAGCGGGCTGTCGGTCTCGACCGTGGCCGGCCGCCGGATGCCGCCGCCGAAGTCCTTGGTGTCCTTGAAGTACAGCGTCTTGATCAAGAGGCCGCTCGCGGCGTAGCACTCGATCTTCGTGGGCAGCACGGTCTTCTTGTCCACCCACATCTTCAGGCGGTCGTAGGCGACCGCGCCGGTGAGCGCCTTGAGCGAGAGCAGGAAGCCGTCCTTGTCCTCTTCCATCGCCTCGGCGTTGTACTCGGTGGCGTAGTCGACGCGCAGGATGTCGGCGTTGTTGAACACCCCGCCGGTCACCGACTGCAGGCTGGTGATCCGCACCGGCTTGCCCACGTCGGGGATGTAGAGCCACATGTTGTCGCCCAGGCGCAGCGTGGCGCGGCCGGTGTCGCTCGGGGGCGAAAGGAACAGGGCGATGACCTTGTCGCGCCCCTTCTTCACCGAGTAGAGCACGAATTCCTTGCGGTTGCCGTTCGGCTCGATGTTGATGAGCTTCCTGTACATCTCGTAGGACTCGGGCTCGAGATTGCGGTCGACCTTGGCGAGGAGGGCGTTGCCGTCCGCGCCCCAGGCGGCGGGAGCTCCGAGCAGCAGCAACAGCAGCAGCGTGAATGTCTTCATGGCGCGATCGATCCCTTCGGGGTTAGACGTGGCGCAGCGCGCTGATCGGGTCCATCCGCGAGGCCTTCCACGCCGGCTGCAGGCTCGCGGCGATGGCCACGACGAGCACGATTCCCCCGATCGAGAAGACATCCGCTGCTGCGATGGACGGAGCCAGTTCGATGGTCTGGCGCGCGAACTTGAAGTGCACCGGCCAGACATTGAGCGCATAAACGATGCCCAGGCTCAGGAGCGTCCCGATCACCGTGCCGATCAACCCGAGCAGCACGCCCTCGGCGAGGAACAGTCCCAGGATCCGGCCCGGCGGCGTGCCGATGGCGGCGATGGTGCCGATTTCGCGGATGCGCTCGTACACCGCCATCACCATCACGTTCATCACGGAGATCAGCACGATGCCCACCAGCATGAAGCGGATGAACAGGTCCAGCAGGTCGATCATCCGCGCAATGTTGGCGAACGGCGTCAAGCCCTCCCAGGTGTGCACTTCGACTGCCGGCTGACCCTGCGGATTGACCATCCCGGCCAGTGCCCGCTCGAGTTGCGCGCTGGCCTGCGACAGCCGTGCGAGGCTCTTCAGGCGCACCGCGATCTCGCTCACCTCCGGTTCGGTGAGGCGCAGCAGATCGCGCGCGTCCTCGATGTTGACGTAGCCGTCGCGCCCGCCCGGTCCGGTCACATCGCCCAGAACGCCTTGCACCGTGAAAGTCTTGCCGTTCACCGAGCCGTCCAGATTGGTGGCGACGAGAACGACACTGTCGCCGACCTTGATCTTCATGCCTCGCGCAAGGACCTCGGGAATCAGCACCTTGCCGCGCTCCAGCAGGCCGGTCGTCGCGCTGCCCTGCGCCAGGCGGCTCGAGAGCATCGGCATCGCCGCCAGTTCGCGTTCCGGAATCACGCCGTTCAGCCGGATGCTGGTGGTCTCGGTGAAATTGCTGAACATCGCGCCGAACTTCAGGCGCGGCGACGAGGCCACGACCTGGTCCATGGCCTTGAGCGCTTCCTCGACCTTCGCCGCCGCTTCGGCCTTGAGGTTCAGATTGAGCGGCAGGTTGTCGATCGAAGCGACGTATCCCCGGCGGTGCACCTGCAGATGGCCGAGCATCGAGTCGGTGATCTGGCCGACGATGAGGTTCTTGAAGGAGCCGGAGACCGAGACGAACAGCAGCACCGCGACGATACCGAGGATGATCAGCCCCGCGGTGAGCGACGTGCGCCGCCCGTAGCGCAGCAGGTTCCGTGCGGCGAGCTTGATGATCCTACCCATGCGCGCTCCCGCCCTCCACCAGGCGTCCATCCTCGAGCGAGAAAGTCCGTTCGGCCTCGCCCATGATCTTCGGGTCGTGCGTGGAAAAGATGAACGTGGTGCCCGACTCGTCGCGCATCTTCTTCATCAGTTCGAGGATGCGGTAGGCGGTGTCGTGGTCGAGGTTGGCGGTGGGCTCGTCGGCGAGCACCAGCTTCGGTTGGCCACCAGCGCGCGCGCCACGGCGACGCGCTGCTTCTGCCCGCCGGAGAGCTGGTCCGGCCGCTTGTTCGCCTGGTCGGCCATGCCGACCGCCGCGAGCAGGCCCGATACCCGGTCCGCGCGCTCCTTCGGCGACCAGTCCTGCACCATGATCAGCGGGTACTCGATGTTTTCGTACGCGGTGAGCACGGGGATCAGGTTGAAGTCCTGGAAGATGAAGCCGATGTGCTGGCCGCGGAACGCCGCGCTGGCCCGGCGGTCCAGAGTGGCCACGTCCGTATCGAGCACCGTGAGCTTGCCCGCCGTCGGCCGGTCGAGGCAGCCGATCATGTTGAGCAGGGTGCTCTTGCCGCTCCCCGAGGGCCCGACGAAGGCGACGAACGAGGCCGGCTCGATGCTGAAATCGATCCCGCGCACGGCCTGCACGTCGATATCGCCGGCGCGATAGGTCTTGACGAGTTGCTCGGCGTGGACGAGGGGCATGGGGATTGGTGTGGCCTGGTTTGCGGCGCTGAATCGATTATCTCCCCGCAGTGTTTGCCGGCCTTGATGCAGGTCAAGCTCACCGGCGGGGCGCAGACGTCGAATGCACACCTGCCGGGACGAATGCAGGCGCCTGGAATGAAGTCGGACTCGCACATTATCGTGCTGACATGGCGCGGCGCGTATGACCCGGATCACACGCCGCGGGCGATCAAGCAAGTCCCAGGCGGCGATCCGTACGGACGAGCACGCCTTCCTGCTCCAGCCGCGCCAGCGTCCGGTACAGGCTCTCGTGCGTCAGTCCCAGTTCCCTGGCGAGATCCTTGAGGCTGCCGGCGAGCGCGACTTCGCAGCGCGGCCCCTTGCCCTCGGTGTGCAGGTAGTGCAGCACCCGCTCGGCCGCAGACTTCAGCGCGAGGCGCTCGACCCGCGCCCGGGCGGCGTGCAGTTGCCGGGTGAGCAGTGCCATCCATTGGCCGGCGAACTCCGGGTCCTTGGCCAGCAGCGCGCGAATCCTGCCCGAGGGGAATGCGAGCACGGCCGATTCCTGCGAGGCAATCGCGTTGCAGCGATACCGCGGCGCGTCGAGCGCCGCCTCGGCGAAGAACTCGCCACGGCCCGCCCTGTGCAAGGCAATTTCGCTGCCGTCCCGGGCGAAGCGGGAGAGGCGGATCTCGCCGTCGAGCACCAGGTACACCGCGTGCACCGGATCGCCCTGGCGAAAGACCCACGCTTCCTTCGCGCAAGTGATCGTCTGGCCCAGCGTTCGCAATGCGGCCGGAAAATGGACGGGGAGGTCGGGCAAATTCATGCACGGCATGACTGGTTCGCATCGATCAATCCCGCCTGCGGTGTTGAGGGCGGGTGCGTATGATCCGAATCATACCCGCTGCACCTTTCTGGCGTCGACAATGCGCCATGGCAAGGCGTCGTTGCCAAGAGCAGCACACGCGGGTTGAAAGGACTTCCGGCATGAGCAGCGTATTCACCTTCGGCGAACAACTCGAAGGCTATGAAGTGAGGGTTTTGAATGAACGCGCAGTGCGAGCCGGCGCGGGCCTCCTGTTCCTTTTCGCCATCATTTCATTCATGAACGCCTGGCTGGTGGGCAGCTTCCAGCCAACGCGGGTGTTCGTGGTCGCCTTCCTGGTCGACTTCACGATCCGGATCTTCGTCAATCCCCGCTACGCGCCCAGCCTGATCATCGGCCAGTGGTTCGTCAGGAAGCAGCAGCCGGAGTACGTGGGGGCGCCGCAGAAGCGCTTTGCCTGGGCGATCGGCTTTGTGCTGGCATCGGCCATGCTGTACCTGGTCGTCCTGAACAACGTGATCGGCCCGATCAACCTGATCGTCTGCGCCGCGTGCCTGGTGCTGCTGTTCTTCGAGACAGCTTTCGGCATCTGCATTGGCTGCAAGGTGTACAACCTGTTCAACAGGGAGGCGGCGCAGCTCTGTCCGGGCGGTGTCTGCGAGGTCCCCGCTGCGCAAGGTTCGGACGCAGGCTTCGCGCAGGTCGCCATCGTGGCGGCCTTCATCGGCGTCGTGGCCGTTGCGGCTTTGTGGGTCGCTGCCAATGACCCGGGCGCGGCAGTGCGTCAAGCCAGTGTGCCTGGTGCCAACAAGCTCCGATCGACCCGGCTGAAGCCGAGCGCTGCAAGGTGCCTGACTTCGCCAAGGCCCTGGGCCACGAAGAGAAGTGGAAGCTCCACAACAACTGCAAGTAAGCGCCGGACGAAGCGGTCGAATCGCCACAAGCACTGCGCAGTAAAGCGCCTTACTCCTCCGGAGATTCCACCGCGCGCATCGCCGGCTCCGCACCGTGACGCTTCTGATCCCGCAGCGCCCCGAGCGTGCTGTCGATGGACCGGGTCAACTTCTCCGCCGCGCCATTGACCGCCTGGTGCACGGTCGCTGCCTGGTGCGAGACCGCGATCGGGGGGCGGCCGTGCAGGCGGGCTTCCATCGCGCAGCGTTTGCCGTCCGGGCCGCTCTTGCCAGCGCTCTCGTCGCTCAGGTGGACTTCCACCCGAGTGATGTGTTCGCTCGCCCGGCCAAGCGCGCTCTCGACCAAGCCGCTGACGTGTGCCGCGAGCGCCTCGTGGCCTTCGATGTTGTGGTCGGTATTGACCTGGATTTGCATGGCATTCTCCTGTTGTGATCGCAACTCTGGCTCATCCGGAGCGCACGGTCTGTGCGACGGCGCACCTTCAGTCGCGACAGCATTCAGGGCATCCTTCCGGCAACCACCCTCCCCGCCGACACGACGACGATTTCACCTTCGACCAATGGGCGCCACTTGTCGTCCGTCAGCGGAACGCTGGCGATCAGCGACGCCTCCCGGAAGCCCGGCGCGACGGACAACCCGCTTGCATGGATGGATTCATCCGCGTCAGGGCATTGGCGCAACAACAGATGAAGGCCGGGGGGTTCAACCACGCCAGTGGACTGGATGCGCCGGTGCCCATGGGCGAACAGCGCGTCGCCGTCCGCATAGAGAAAATTGGCGGGACCGAGGCGGCGCAGATCTGCGGCAAAACCGGCCACGACGGCAAGCCGCATCTCGACAGGCGGTGACGCTGACGCGGAAGCCCATAGCCCGTGCATTCGTTCGAGCAATGCGCAAAAAGCATGTTCGGAATCGGTGGTGCCGATCGGACGATAACGATCGAGTGCGAGAGTTGCGGATTGCTCGATGCCGGGCAGGTCGCCATTGTGGGCGAACACATGCATGCGGCCCGCGACCTCGCGCGCGAAGGGCTGCGTGTTGGGAAGGGATACGGCGCCGCGCGTCGCGCGCCGGATGTGCGAGATCGCAAGCTTCGTGCCGGGCGCCTGCGTCTGGAGAAAGCGGATGAGCGGACTGTCACCCGCTGCGGCGGGCTCGCGAAAGAGCGCCACGTCATTATCATCATAGAAAGCGGCGCCCCAGCCGTCGCGGGTTCTGCCGCTGGCGGCGCCATGGGCCGCCAGGACACCCAGCGCAAAGGTCATCCGGGCCTTGCGCGAGCAGGAGAGTGCCAGCAGTTCGCACATGGCGCTGATCGCTTCATCCGGTCAGCCAGCAGGCAACGCGGGTGCCGTCATCTACTTCGCCTGCAATCGATACAAATACTCGGTGAGCGCGAGCATCCGGCTGCGAGCGTTGGACTCAAGGTCATGGCGCGGGTAGTTCTCGAAATAGATCGAACTCTGCATGTTGAAGTTGCGGCCCCAGACCGGCATGTCCCGTGGGCCGTGCGCCAGCACTTCCCGCCGCCCGTCGATGATCTGATAGACGCGGTCGAACGGAAATACGCCATTGTTATTCTTGGCTAGCGCCGTCAGATCGGGCATCTGGCTGATCATCTGCAACTTCAGAGGGCCATCGCCCTTCCCGGTGCGGCCATGGCAGACGGCACAAGCCACTTCGTATTCGCTTTTCCCAATGTCGAGATTATCCGCCGCAAGGGCAACACAAGACGAGCCGATCAGCAGGGCTCCCACGTGTGCCGTTGCGAGAATCCGGAATTTTGCGGTGGTACTCATACTTCCTCCAAGTGTCGAACGGAGCCGCCTCGCCGGAAAATCCGACGGATAGCCGACCCCCGTGGCAAAGCGACTCTGCGGCGTGCGGGCCGCTCGGGCGAAGAAACCGCTCCGCTGGTGAAAACGCCTGACGGCTGCGGGTGATTATTGCTGCTGAAGGACATCCCTTCCTTATCGCAGGTTATGCCGCCGATGTTCCGGGTATCTTGATATTTCGCAACCGTTTCGCGGGTTTGGCGCGGCAACCGGGGATCTGGCCGTGGCAACCGGGCAAGCACGCATTCACGGCATGTCGACGAACTTCGCCGTGATTCTGCGCGCCAGCGGAGCGAGGAAGTAGATCACCGGAACGCCCACCACGTAGGCGACTGCAAATGCGCGCAACCAGCGGGCGACAAAATCCGCAACCAGTCCCACGTTGACAAAGGTGATGACCAGGGTCATCAGCGAGATCATCATCGCGCCCATCACAAGGGAAAATACGAGGTGGAAGCGATTCCTGGGCAACTTGTTCATGGCCGACTGGCTCCGGAGGTTGGCGAGGCCGAGGTTGCGACAGTCACTGCGGCGGGGCCGCAGCATGCCCGGGTGACCGGCGCCGGGGTAGAACCGCAGCATGCGCCGGCGGCAGGCGCGGCGGCCAGCCACTGCTCGATCTTGTCGCGGCCGGGCACGCCGCCCGCATGCACGACCTTGCCGTCGATGACCACGCCCGGCGTGGACATCACGCCGTAGCCCATGATGTCGCGCAATTCCTCGACCTTCTGCAGATTGACCGCGACGCCCTTCGCCTGCGCGACCTGTTCGATCAGCGCGATGGTCGTGCGGCAATTTGCGCAGCCGGTGCCGAGTACCTTGATGTCTTTCATGACGGACTCCTCGGGTTGATTAGAGAACGGCGTTGAATACATAGCCCACGATCAGGATGCCCGTGGCGACGACGCCGACAAACGTTGCAATCAAACGGATCTTGAGCACCTTGCGCAGGATCACCATCTCCGGCAGCGACAGCGCGATCACGCTCATCATGAACGCGAGCACCGTGCCCAGCGCCGCGCCCTTGGCCAGCAGCGCCTGCACGATCGGGATCACGCCGGCCGCGTTGGTGTACATGGGCACGCCGATCACGACCGCGAGCGGCACCGCCCACCAGTTGTCCTTGCCCATGAACGAGGCCATGAAGTCCTGCGGCACGTAGCCGTGTATGCCCGCGCCGATCGCGATGCCGCCCAGGATGTAAGGCCAGACGCGGCCGACGATCTCGCGCACCGCGGCAAAGCCGGCGTCCAGGCGCTCGCCGAGGCTGAGCGTGCTCTCTCCGGCGGTCGCGGCCGTGCGCGGCATGTCGCGCACCCAGTCTTCCAGATAGGCTTCCATCCGCAGCCGCCCGATCACCCAGCCGGCGACGATCGCCACCGTCAGGCCCAGGCCCAGGTACAGCAGGGCGACCTTCCAGCCGAACATGGCGAACAGCAACGTGAGCGCGACCTCGTTGACCATCGGCGCCGAGATCAGGAACGAGAAGGTCACCCCCAGCGGCACGCCGGCCTGGACGAAGCCGATGAACAGCGGCACCGCCGAGCACGAGCAGAACGGCGTGACGATGCCCAGGCTGGCCGCCATGACATTGGCCGCGCCCTCGGTGCGCCCGGCCAGCAGGGCGCGCGTGCGTTCGGGCGTGAAGTACGAGTTGATCATCCCCATCACGAACACGATCGCGGTAAGGAGCAGCAGCACCTTGGG
Source organism: Betaproteobacteria bacterium (assembly GCA_016717855.1). Taxonomy (GTDB): domain Bacteria; phylum Pseudomonadota; class Gammaproteobacteria; order Burkholderiales; family Casimicrobiaceae; genus PALSA-1005. The sequence continues at coordinate 99,684 of JADKEV010000005.1, read as the reverse complement.
CGTGTCGTAGAAGAAGAATTGCAGTGCGCCGCCCAGGTGGCTGTCGCGATCCACCGGCAAGGCGGCCACCAGCGCTTCGGAGGCGGGCACCAGCATCTGATACAGCGCGAACCACGCTACTGCAGCCACGAAGAGGAAGAGCAGCGGCTGCTGGCTGGGCCAGCGCTTCAGCGTGGCGGTGTGGGCGGTCATGAACTCGGTTCCTTCGTCGGCTTCCGTACGGGTACGGATTGCACCCTCACCTGTGAAGACGAACGACTTCGCCGAAAGATGCAGCCCGGCGTGGCGCCAGAGCAGGAACTCAGGTCAGCGGCGGGCGCGGCACGAAGTCGCTCACTTGCCCGGCCGCGTCCAGGCGCACCTGGCAGGATAGCGTGAGCTGCTCGCGCAGCCGCTTGCGCGCCCGCTGCACGCGGGACTTGGCGGCGGGCAGGCTCAAGCCCTTGCGGCGCGCGTACTCTTCCTGCGGCAGGCCTTCGAGGTCGCACAGGGTGAGGGCCTCGCGGTCCGCGGGACTCAGTTCGGCGAGCACGCGCGGCAGGCACGCCGTCAGGCTGTCGACGACAGCAACTTCCGCGACTTCGCCGGCCAGGTCGGCGGGCAGTTCGACCGTTTCGCGCCGGAGGCGAAGCCGGTCGGCCAGCGCATTGCGCGCCACTTCGAACAGCCAGGCACGGGCATTGCCGATGACGCAGAAGCGCTCGCCCTGGCGCATGGCCTTGAGGAACAGATCCTGCAGCATGTCCTCGGCGTCGACCGGATTGCCGAGCCGATGCCGCAGCCAGCCGCGCAATTCGCCTTCGTGGGATGACCACGCGTCGAGCAGGCACGTTGCCGCGCCGCGGCCGGGCGCCATGGTCAGTGGGTCACGCTGCCCCAGAAACCATTCGCGATCAGGCCTAGCAGGAGCAGGCCGAACGCGATCAGCACAAAACCCAGGATCTTCGATCCGATGGCCATAGGCTTCGAGGGCGCGTCGACCAGGTACTTCTGCAGTTCGCCGGTCTCGACCAGGCGCTTGTAGTGCAGAGGATGGTCGCGGGCGAAGTGCTCGAGCGACATGGCGCCAGTGAACATCACCACGTCGAGCGGGAACTTCTCCGGCCGGAAGTGGTTGTTGAAGAAGTGCACCGTGAACAGGAACACCGCCGCGAGGAAGGCTTCCTCGCCGTGGGTGATCACCGCGACGTTGAACGCCCAGCCCGGCAGGAAGTGGGCGGTCACGTTGGGGAACCACATCATGAAGCCGGAAAGGCCCACGATCGCCACCCCCCAGAACGGCGCCCAGTAGTCGAACTTTTCCCAGTACGTCCAGCGATCGAAGAACGGCCGCGGGCCTTTGCCGAAGAACCACTTGAACATCGCAATGACGTCGTTCAGGTCCTGCAGCCCGGGGATCAGCGAATCCGGGCCGAAGATCTTGAATGTCCTCCACTTGCCGCCGATGGTGATGATGATGTAGATCAGATGGACGACGAACACGCCGGTGAAGATCACCGCGCACACCCGGTGGATGATCGAGGCCACGGCGGGTCCGCCGAGCATGCGCATGACCACGGGCGCCCAGGAAGAGCCCGAATACAGCAGCGTCATGCCGGTCAGGGTCAGGATCATCAGGCTCACGGCAAACAGCAGGTGGCCGAGGCGCCACCACGGGCCGAAACGCTGGAACTGCTTGCCGGGCGGGATTCCGATCTTGTCGACCTGGACCAGCGGACGCGCCTTGCCTTCCTTGCGATCCTTGGACTCGCGGTAGAGCCAGAGCACGACGTGTATCCAGAAGAACGCGAACGTCCCGGCCAGCAGGCCGATCATGAACTTGGTGGTCAGCCACACCTGGGGATATCGGCTGAAGTCGCCGGCGTGCGCGTGGGGCTGGTAGGTCACAAACCCGGCGGTCGCCTCTTTATGGCACTTCTTGCAGGTCTCGAGGCGATTGTCCGGGTGGACCTTGGATTTCGGATCCGACGGGGAAAGTATGCCGTGGCTGCCGTGGCAATCGAAGCACTTCGCCGTGTTCGCATAGCCCAGGGTCGTGATCTGCCCGTGATACGTATCCACGTACGACTTGGCATTGGCCGTGTGGCAGCTGCTGCAGGCCTTGACGATGCCCAGCTTGACTTCGTCCTTCGACGTGCTGTCCACGCCGTGCGGGTTGTGGCAGTCCGAACAGATCGCGCCCTTGGGATCCTTCTTCTCCAGCACGGTCTTGCCGTGGACCGACGTCGTGTACTCTTCGAGGTGTTCTTCGTGGCAGGTGCCGCACGCGGCCGGCGCGGCCAGCCGCCAGGCGGCGCGCTCGGGACTCCCCTCCGGCAGGCGCACGAAAGCGTGGGAATCGTGGCAGTCCGCACACATCGCGTTGTTTCGCGTCTTGTCGTCGGCATTGACCTTGGCGTGAACGGACAGCTTGTAGCGCTCGATCTGACCCGCGACCTGGCCGAGCCCCTTTTGCGATTCGGCCCTGTTTTCCTGCTGCACCCTCTCCCACAGTCCTTGATGGCAGCTGGCGCAGTCCGCCTTGGGCACGTCGGCCTTCTTGTGCGGGCTCGTGTTGTCGACGATGTCGGTGTGACACGCGACGCACTTCAGCTTGGCGTGGACGCTCTTGCCGAACTTGTCGGCTGCGACAGGATGCAGCGGGCGGGGCTTGCCATTGGCGCCGGTGATCGTGAGTTCGCCCTTCTTGCCGTCATGGCAGGCCAGGCAGCCGGCATCATCGAGCGGCGCGGGGTCGGCCGCCATGGCGACGGACCCCGACAGCACCGCACCCGCCCAGGCAATTGCCCCGGCGACCAGCCAAACACTTAGCTTCCGTGCACGCATGTCGATCCTCATCTCGATCGTGTAACACCCTGACCGCCGCAGCGCAGCCGCCGCGGCCCTTGCATTCCCAACCCGGCTTGCGGAATCTGCAGCGACTTTATGCCGCATTCAGGCACTTATCAAATTCTTCCGGGAGTCAGGACAAAGCCGCCGCCCCCGTTCCACCCGGTTTTCGGGCGGATGACTGCATTCGATGCCTGACAATTCCCGCCGCCGTCAGATGATAGTCGGTGCCCGGAGATTTGTTGAAGCGCGGTCAGGGACACCATTGATCCAGATCAAGAACCTTTGGGGTTACGGGGGCTGCCGGACCGCAGCACGCGGCTAGACCAGCACCCGTTCGATCCCGCCATTGTTCGCCCGCGCGACGAACTCCGGCATCCAGTCGTCGCCCAGCACGTGCTTCGCGATCTCGACGACGATGTAGTCGGCTTCCACGTCCGCATCGTCGCGGAAGCGCGCGAGTCCCTGCAGGCAGGATGGGCACGAGGTCAGGATCTTTACCGCGCCTGGGTAGCCGTCGGCGCGCAGCGCGGCGGCGCCGCCCTTCATCTCCTCCTCCTTGCGCAGGCGCACCTGCGTCGAAATGTCGGGGCGCGAGGTGGCCAGAGTGCCCGATTCGCCGCAGCAGCGGTCGTTCAACGCAACCTTGCTGCCCATCAGCTGATCGACGACCCTCAGCGCCTGGTAGGTCTTCATCGGCGTATGGCAGGGCTCGTGATACATGTACCGCACACCGGAGATGCCCTTCAGGCGCACGCCTTTTTCCATCAGATACTCGTGGATGTCGAGCAGGCGGCAGCCGGGGAAGATGCGCTCGAACTCGTACTTCTGCAACTGGTCCATGCAGGTGCCGCAGGAGACGATCACCGTCTTGATGTCGAGATAATTGAGCGTGTTCGCGACCCGGTGAAACAACACCCGGTTGCTGGTCGTGATTTCCTGGCCCTTGTCGTGATCGCCGGCGGCCGTCTGCGGATAGCCGCAGCAAAGGTAGCCGGGCGGCAGCACGGTCTGCACGCCGATGTGATAGAGCATCGCCTGCGTCGCGAGCCCCACCTGCCCGAACAGGCGCTCGGAGCCGCAGCCCGGAAAGTAGAACACCGCATCCGACTCGTCGTTCACTTTCCGCGGATCGCGGATGATGGGGACGATGGTGTCGTCCTCGATGTCGAGCAGCGCGCGCGCCGTGCGCTTGGGCAGCCCGCCCGGCATCGGCTTGTTGATGAAGTGGATGACCTGCGCCTTGAGCTTCGACTTGCCCAGCGTGGGCGGCGGTTGCCGGGTCTGGCCCTGGATCAGGCCCAGGCGCCTGCCCACCGCGTGGCCCAGCCGCTGCGCCTTGTAGCCCCAGTCGATCATCACCTTCTTGGTCAGCTTGATCGTGGCCGGGTCGGTGGCATTCAGGAAGAACATCGCCGCCGTCGTGCCCGGGTTGAACTTCTTCTTTCCTTGCTTGCGCAAAAGGTTGCGCATCGCGATCGACACGTCGCCGAAGTCGATGTCGACCGGGCAGGGATTCAGGCACTTGTGGCACACCGTGCAGTGGTCAGCGACGTCGGAGAACTCGTCCCAGTGCCGGAGCGACACGCCGCGGCGCGTCTGTTCCTCGTACAGGAAGGCCTCGATCAGCAGCGACGCGCCCAGGATCTTGTTGCGTGGCGAGTAGAGCAGGTTGGCGCGCGGCGAGTGCGTCGCGCACACCGGCTTGCACTTGCCGCAGCGCAGGCAGTCCTTGACCATGTCCGAGATCTGGCCGATTTCCGACTGCTCCATGATCAGCGACTCGGCGCCCAGCAGGCTGAACGATGGAGTGTAGGCGTCGTGCAGGTCGCCCGCGTGCTGGCCCCCATTGCCGGCCGGGCCGGCCGCGTCGCGCAGCAGCTTGCCCTTGTTGAAGCGTCCTTCCGGATCGATCCGCGCCTTGTACGCGGCGAAAGGCGCAAGCTCGGCGTCGGTCAGGTATTCGAGCTTGGTGATGCCGATGCCGTGCTCGCCGGAGATCACTCCGCCCAGCCCGCGCGCCAGCGCCATGATGCGCGCGACCGCGGCATTGGCCTCCTGCAGCATCGCGTAATCGTCGGAGTTCACCGGGATGTTGGTGTGGACATTGCCGTCGCCCGCGTGCATGTGCAGCGCGACGAACACGCGCCCGCGCAGCACCTCGCGATGGATCTCCTTGCAGCGGCGCAGGACCGTCGCGAACGGCAGCCCGGCGAACATCGACTCCAGCGGTGAGCGCAGCTCCAGCTTCCACGAGGCGCGGAGTTCGTAGGACTGCAGTTGCTGGAAGATGGTGGCGGTTTGGCCTCCCTCATCCCCGTTCCCTCTCCCCGAGGGAGAGGGGTGTGGGCCCTCTCCCTCGGAGAGAGGGTGCCGCGCAGCGGCGGGTGAGGGAGTTTCCGGCGCCACCAGCGCATCCAGCCACCCGCTCCACCGTCCGCGCACTTCCTTCACCAGCTCCCGCGCCTCGTCGATCTTCTCCGCCAGCAGTTCCGGCGCCGGGCTGTGCCCTTCGTCCGGATTCTGCGCGACCCGCTCCGCCTCGCCTTGCGTGAAAAAGGCCAGCAGCGCATCGGCCAGCGCAACCTTGTTTTTCAGCGACAACTCGATGTTGATCCGCTCGATCCCGTCGCTGTAGTCGCCCAGACGCGCGAGCGGGATCACGACGTCCTCGTTGATCTTGAACGCGTTGGTGTGCCGGGCGATCGCCGCGGTGCGCGCGCGGTCCAGCCAGAACTTCCTGCGCGCCTCGGGCGACACGGCGACGAACCCTTCGGCGCCGCGCGCATTGCAGATCCGCACGACTTCCGACGCCGCGCGGGCAACCGCGTCCGCGTCGTCGCCGACGATGTCGCCGATCAGCACCATCTTCGGCAGGCCGTGCCGCCTGGCCTTGGTCGCGTAACCCACCGCCTTGACGTAACGGTGGTCCAGATGCTCGAGGCCCGCGAGGATCGCGCCCCCGGGGCGGGCGTCCAGGTGGTTCTTGATCTCGACGATGGCCGGCACCGAATCGCGCACCTGGCCGAAGAATTCCATGCACACCGTGCGCGTGTGGGGCGGCATCTTGTGCAGGATGAACCGCGCCGAGGTGATGATGCCGTCGCAGCCTTCCTTCTGCACCCCGGGCAGTCCGGCGAGAAACTTGTCGGTGACGTCCTTGCCCAGGCCGCTCTTGCGGAACTGCCCGCCCGGGATGGCCAGCACTTCCCGCTTTTTTGAATCCGGAGAGGCCGCCCCTGCCGTTCTCCGCGTACAGCGCGAGCTCGAAAGTCGCGACCTCGGCGTCGTGGATCTTGCCGCGGTTGTGGTCCAGCCGCGTGACTTCCAGCCAGTCCGCGTCGGGCGTCACCATCCGCCACGACAGCAGGTTGTCCACCGCGGTGCCCCAGAGCACCGCCTTCTTGCCGCCCGCGTTCATCGCGACGTTGCCGCCGATGCACGAGGCGTCGGCGGAAGTCGGATCCACGGCGAACACCAGGCCCGCGGCCTCGGCCGCTTCCATCACCCGTTTGGTGACGACGCCGGCGCCGCAGTCGATCGCCGGAACGGGGCCGCGGGCGTTGTCCTGCGCGGCCTGTTCGATGCCCGACATCCGTTGCAGCTTTTCGGTGTTGATCACCGCCGACAGCGGGGTCAGCGGCACGGCGCCGCCGGTGTAGCCGGTGCCGCCGCCGCGCGGAATGATGGTGAGACCCAGTTCGATGCAGCCCTTGACCAGGCCCGCGACCTCTTCCTCGGTGTCGGGATAGAGGACGACGAACGGGTACTCGACGCGCCAGTCGGTTGCGTCGGTCACGTGGGCGACGCGCGCAAGGCCGTCGAACGCGATGTTGTCGCGCCGGGTGTGGCGCGCGAGCACGCGCATGACCTTGTCACGCAGCAGTCCCGTCTGCACGAACTGGTTTTCGAAGCGCTTGACGGCCTGGCGCGCCGCGGCGATCAGGTGCCCCGCGCGCTCGTTGCGCGAGTCGTCGGCTGCACCCGGCCGTACCACCCGCCGCTTGTCGATCTCGCCCAGCCGGTGATGCAGCGCAGCGATCAGCGCCCGCCGGCGCACCGGGTTGTCCAGCAAATCGTCCTGCAGGTAGGGGTTGCGCTCGACCACCCAGATGTCGCCCAGCACCTCGAACAGCATCCGCGCCGACCGGCCGGTCACCCGTTCGTCGCGCAATGCCCCGAGGACTTCCCAGCTCGGTGCGCCGAGCAGGCGGATGACGATCTCGCGGTCGGAGAACGACGTGTAGTTGTACGGGATTTCGCGCAGGCGCGACATGGGTGCGGCCGGATGCTGGGACGGGCCGTGAATTCTATCCTATTGCACTGCAGCATCGGCCCTTGCATCGTTATGATTCGCCGGTACGAACGTGGGCATGCTCACCACGTAGGATGGGTGGAGCGCAGCGATACCCATCGTGCAATGCAAAGCGGGCAGACCGGGTGTCGCAAGAACCACAGTGCTCCGGTGTCACATGTGACGCCATGCGTCCCCCCCCGCGGCCCCCCCCCCCCCCCCCCCCCCCCCTGGGGTGGATGTACGCAGCATGGGCGAATGCCGTCGCAGTCCGGGGACTCCCGGCACGAGATTACAATGCGCACTGCGCACCCCCCACCACCGAGATGAGGAAACCCCCGCCATGACCCTGGAAGCAAACGCCGCGCGCGCGCTGGCGGCGCAGCGCCCGAACGACCCTGCCGCGCAGTTCGCGCTGGCGCAGGCGCTGGACCGTGCGGGCGATCCCGAGCGCGCGATGGCGAGCCTGCACGACGCGCTGCGGCTGGCGCCCGGGTTTGCCGAAGCGCACAACCTGCTGGGCATACTGCTGGCCGCCGCCGGCGAAGGCGACGCCGCCATCGCGAGCTTCCGGCAGGCGGTCCTCGACAAGCCGGACTATGCGCGGGCCTGGAACAACCTGGGCAACAGCCTGAAGTCCGCCGGCCGCCTGGCCGAAGCGGAAGCCGCAATAGGCGAAGCGGTGCGCCTGCAGCCCGACTATCAGCTGGCGCAGCACAACCTGGGCGCGGTCCGCTACGACCAGGGCAAGAGTGAGGAGGCCATCGTCGCCCTCTCGGCGTCGCTCCAGCTCAACATGAAGTTCCGGCCCAGCTGGGTGATGGGCGCCGCGGCGGAGCGCCAGCGGGGCCGGCTCGACGAGGCGATCGCCGCGTTCCGGCAGGCCATTCTCCTCGATCCGGACCACAGCCTGGACGAGCGCATCGCGCTGGCCGAGGTGCTGAGCGAATGCGGGTTGCACGAGGAGGCGCTGCGCGTGTACGCGGAAGCCCGCAACGCGCTGCCGGAGCCGTTGCTCGCGGCGCTCGGGTTTCATCTGACGCTGCCGCAGGTCTATCCGGACACCGGGGCGATCGACGTGGCGCGGGCGCGCTTCGAGGCGGGCCTGGCCGAGATCGAGCGCGCCTTCGAAAACCTGCAAGCGCCGCTCGACGGCGATGCCGCGCTCGAAGGCTGGCGCTGGTCGAATTTCTTCCTCGCTTACCAGGGGCGCGACGACCGCGCGCTGCAGCAGCGGTACGCGCGGCTCGTCGCGCGGGCGATGGACGACAAGGCGCCGCAGTGGCGGCAGCCGGTGCCGGCCGCGAGCGCGGCCGGGCGCCGCATCCGCGTCGGCTTCGCCTCGGCGTTCTTCATCGACGGCACGGTGGGGCAATACTTCCGGCGCTGGATCACCGAGCTGGACCGCGCCGCGTTCGAGGTCGTTGTCTACCATTTGACGGCCAAGCATGACACGGTGACCGACGACATCCGCGCCCGCGCCGACGTCTTCCAGATCCCGCGCGGCGCCGACGCCGGCGTCGCGGCGCTGGCGGCGGCGATCAAGGGCGACGCGCTCGACGTGCTCATCTACCCGGAGCTGGGGATGGACGCGCGCTGCATGGTGCTCGCCGCGCTGCGCCTGGCGCCCGTGCAATGCGCGGGCTGGGGCCATCCGGTGACCAGCGGCCACGGCACCATCGACCGCTTTTTCACCGCCGAGGCGATGGAGCCCGAAGGCGGGGACGCCCACTATGTCGAAAAGCTGGCGCGGCTGCCGGGGATCGGCACTTCGTACCCGCGGCCCGCGCTATCGGCCCAGCCGGCAGGCCCCGTGCGCGCCATGCTGCGTGAGCGCCTGAAGCTGCCGCCGGATGCGCCGCTGTTCCTGTGTCCCCAGGCGCTGTTCAAGATCCTGCCCGACGACGACGCACTGTTCGCGCGCGCGCTCGAGGCGGCGCCCGGCAGCGTGCTGGTGGTGTTCGAAGGACGCCATCGCGCGCTCACGGGGCAATTCCTGCGCCGGTTGGGCGGCGCGCTCGCCGCGCGCGGCCTCGATTCCCGCGCGCGCGTCCGCATCCTGGCGCGAATGCCGCGGCAGGATTTCCTGCAGGTCAACGTCGCCTGCGACGCGATGCTGGACACGCAGCACTGGTCGGGCGGCAACACCAGCCTCGACGCAATCGCGGCGGGGCTGCCCATCGTGGCGCTGCCGGGGCCGTTCATGCGCGGGCGGCAGAGCGCGGCGATGCTGCGGATGATGGGACTCGACGAACTGGTCGCCGCCGATGGCGACGATTATGTGCGCCTCGCCGCGCGCCTGGCATCCGATCCGGGGTGGCGTGCCGATGTGGCGGGCAGGATCGCCGCCGCCAGCGGGCGCTTGTTCGACGATCCGGAACCGCTGCGGGCGCTGGACGCCTTGCTCAGGGAGATGGTGGAAGTGGGGCGCGGATAGCGAGGGCGGTCAGGACTTGCGGCCGCCTGGCCGGCTTCACCCGCGCCGCGGCTATACGGCGTCCACTCACATGCGCGGCGATCAGCGCCGGGACGATCGGTCGCACGATGCTGGCCTGCTGATCGAGCAGCCACAGGCGGATCAGCCCCATCATGAAGGCGAGCGTCTCGGCGGCCGCGACTTTCGGCGTGATGTCGGCGCGCAGTTGTCCGGTCGCGCGCGCCCGGCGGTAGACCCTGGCCAGCAGGTCGAAGATTTCGCGCGACTTGACCTGGTGCTCTTCCAGTTCCTTTTCGAATTCGTCGACGTACTCGCACTTGAACGCCATGATCTCGAACGTCTGCCGCGTTTCGATGGACGACGTGATGGCGGAGACCGTCCCCAGCAGGAACTGCTCGACGCAGCCCAGCGGGTCGGCGCGGCCCAGCGCCAGCAGCGTGACGTCGGTGCGGTCGATCAGCGGCAGGCGGACCTGGCCGCGCATCGCGTCGAACAGCGCCTTCTTGTTGGCGAAGTGCCAGTAGATCGCGCCGCGCGTGACGCCCGCGGCTGCGGCGATGTGCTCGAGCGTGGTCCCGGTCATGCCGCGCCGCAGGAACGCCTGGCGCGCAGCGGCCAGGATGGTGCATCGCGTCTGCTCGGTATCCTTCTTGGTGCGGCGGACCATGACTTCCTTTCCGGGGCGATTTTTCCGCCAAATGCATTTACATACATCCGTGATTGTATATAATCTCGCGTTCCCCATCCAGCCTGTCATCGAATCCATGCCAAGTTTCCTGTCCGCACAGGGCTCCTGCGCGCACAACGAAGGAGTCCCTTCGCGCGCACTTCGCCGGCACACCCTGGCCTGCGCGATCGGTGCGACGCTGCTGCTCGCCGCCTGCGGCAAGGGCGCGGAGGCGCCGAAGGCCGCGCCCGCCGCGCCGCCTGGCGGCGGCGCGCTGCCGGTGACCATGATCACGGTCGCGCCGCAGCGCGTGCCGGACATCATCGAGGCCGTCGGGCAGACGGAGGGCTCGAAGGATGTCGAAGTGCGCGCGCGCGTCTCCGGGCATCCTCGAAAAGACGCTGTACAAGGAAGGCGACCGGATCAAGGCCGGCGCGCCGCTGTTCCAGATCGACCGCGCGCCCTTCGAGAATGCGCTGGCGCAAGCCCGGGCGACGAAGGCGTCGGCGACGGCGGCGCAGGCCCAGGCCCAGGCGGCGCAGGCACAGGCCCAGGCAGGGCTGGCGCAGGTCCAGGCGGCGCTGGCGCAGGAGCGCGCCAGGCAGGAGCAGGTGCAACGAGAGGCCGGGCGCCTGAAGCAACTCATCGAGCAGCGCGCCATCAGCCAGCGCGAATACGACGATGCGACGACCGCGATCAAGACCCAAGAGGCGCTGATCGCCGCGGCCGAAGCGCGCGTGCGCGATGCCGAGGCGAAGATCCGCGATGCGGAGGCGAAGATCCGCGATGCGGAGGCGAAGATCCGCGACGCCGAGCTCAATCTTTCCTACACCAGCATCGCCGCCCCGATAGCCGGCATCAGCGGCCGCGCACTGCGCTCCACCGGCAGCCTCGTCACCGCGACCAACGACAGCGCGCTGTTGACCACGATCTCGCAATCCGATCCGATCTGGGTGCGCTTCTCCGTGGCCGAGGGCGAGTACGCCCAGGTCCGCGCGGCGAAGAAGGCCGAGGTACGGCTGTCGCTTTCCGACGGCACTGCCTTTCCGGGCGTCGGCCGGTTGAACTTCACGGCTTCCGCGGTCGATACCAGGCTGGGCACGATCGGGTTGCGCGCCGAGTTCGGCAACGCGGCGCTCGCGCTGCTGCCGGGACAGTTCGTGCGCGTGCGGCTGTCCGCGGGCGAATCCGAGGCGATACTGGTGCCGCAGGTTGCCGTGGTGCAGAACGACCAGGGCCGCTTCGTCTGGGTCGCCGGCGCCGACGGCAAGGCGGCGATGAAGCCGGTCGAGGCGGCGGGCTGGATCGGCCGCGACTGGCTGATCCGGAAGGGTCTCGCCGCCGGCGATCGCGTGATCGTCGACAACCTGCTCAAGCTGCGCCCGGGCGCGCCGGTGCAGCCGGTGCCGGCCGCTGCGCTGGCACCCGGGACCGCGGCTGCGCCGCCGGCCGCTCCCGCCGCCGGCAAGTAGAACCAGGCGCCCCATGTCCAGGTTCTTCATCGAACGGCCCATCTTCGCGAGCGTGCTCGCGATCATCATCGTGATCGCGGGTCTGGTCGCCGCGAAAATACTGCCCATCGCGCAGTATCCCGAAATCTCCCCGCCCACCGTGACGATCACCGCCGCGTATCCGGGCGCGAGCGCGGAAACGCTGGCCAAGGTGGTCGCGGCGCCGATCGAAGAACAGCTCTCCGGCGTGGAGAAGATGCTGTATTTCAATTCGAGCTCGTCATCGAACGGCACGGTCTCGATCACCGTCACGTTCGAAGTCGGCACCGACGTCGACAAGGCCGTGTTCAACGTCAACAACCGCGTGCAGCTGGCCACGCCCAGGCTGCCGCAGGAGGTCACCCGCAACGGCGTGACGGTGCAGAAGCGCTCGACCGACATCCTGAACGTCGTCGCCCTGAATTCGCCCGACGGCCGCTTCGACACCTTGTACCTCTCCAACTACGCCACGCTGAACATCGTCGACGAGTTGAAGCGCGTCGCCGGCGTCGCCGATGTGACCGTCTTCGGCGCGCGCGACTATTCGATGCGCATCTGGTTGAAGCCCGACCGGATGGCGCAGCTGGGCGTGACGCCGACCGACGTCGCCGCGGCGATCCGCGTCCAGAACGCGCAATACGCGGCGGGCAAGATCGGCGCCGAGCCGGCGCTGCCGGGGCAGAGCCTGGTCTACACGGTGAACGCGCGCGGGCGGCTGATCGAGCCCGAGGAGTTCGGCAACATCGTGCTGCGCGCCAACGGCCCGGGCGGCGTGCTGCGGATCAAGGACGTGGCGCGCATCGAGCTGGGGGCGCAGAACTACGACGCCTCGAACACGGTGGACGGCAAGCCCACGATCGGGATGGCCGTGTTCCTGCAGTCGGGCGCCAACGCGCTCGACGTCGCGGACGCGGTGCGGGCGCGGATGGTGGAATTGAAGACCCGCTTTCCGGAGGGCGTCGACTACCTCGTACCGTTCGACACGACGCGCTTCGTCCAGGCTTCGATCCACGAGGTCATCGTCACCATCTTCATCGCCGCGCTGCTGGTGATGCTGGTCGTGTTCCTGTTCCTGCAGACCTGGCGGGCGACGGTCATCCCGATGATCGCGGTGCCGGTGTCGCTGATCGGCACGTTCGCGGGGCTCTGGCTGTTCAACTTCTCGATCAACACGCTGACCTTGTTCGCGATGGTGCTGGCGATCGGCATCGTCGTCGACGACGCCATCGTGGTGCTGGAGAACGTCGAGCGGCTGATGCGCGAGCAGGCGATGGACGCGCGGTCGGCGGCGATCGAGGCGATGCGCGAGGTGCAGGGCGCGATCATCGCCATCGTGCTGGTGCTCTGCGCGGTGTTCGTCCCGGTCGCGTTCCTGGGCGGCATCGCCGGCCAGCTCTACAAGCAGTTCGCGGTCACGCTGGCGGTTGCCGTCGTCATCTCGGGCTTCACCGCGCTGACGCTGACGCCCGCGCTGTGCGGGATCATGCTGCATCCGGGCGACCACGAGTCGAAGCTGTTCCGGCCGTTCAACCTGTTCTTCGCATGGCTGACGCGACGGTTCCTGGGGGGCGTCAACCTGGCGCTGCGCGGGCGCGTCGTTTCGTTCCTGGTGTTTCTCGGCATCATCGGGCTGACCGTGCTGCTGTTCGTGCGCATCCCCGGCAGCTTCCTGCCCTCGGAAGACCAGGGCTACATCTTCAGCGCCATCGTGCTGCCCGACGGCGCGACGCTGGAGCGCACGCGCAAGACCGGCGCGCAGTTCCAGCAATCGCTGGCCGACATCCCCGCGATCGAGCACATGTTCGTGGTCAGCGGCTTCGACCTGATCGGCGGGGGCAGCAAGTCGAACGCCGGCACCAGCTTCATCGCGATGAAGCCCTGGGAGGAGCGGACGCTGTCCGCCCCGCAACTGGCCATCGAAGTCTCCAAGCGGGCCATGGCCCTGTCCGACGGCATCGCGTTCGCGTTCAACCCACCGCCGATCCGGGGCCTGGGCACGGCCGGCGGTTTCGAAGTCTACGTACAAGGCCGGAGCGATCCCGATCCGAAGAAGCTGGGTGCCGTCGTCACCGAGTTCATCGCGGCGTTGAACAAGCACCCGCAGCTCACCGGCATCAACACCTTCTTCCGGCCGAACATTCCGCAGCTCCTGGTCGAAGTCGACCGCGAGCGCGCGATATCGCTCGGGATACCCGTGTCCGACGTGTTCGACGCGCTGCAAAGCACGATGGGTTCGGTGTACGTGAACGACTTCAACAAGTTCGGCCGCACATACCGGGTGCAGATGCAGGCCGATGCGCAATACCGCGCCAAGCCCGAGGACCTGGGCAACGTGTACGTCCGCTCGACGGCCAGCGGCGAGATGATTCCGCTCAAGACCGTGGTGCAGACGAAGACCGTGGTCGGGCCCGAGCAGCTCGAGCGTTTCAGCGGGTTCATCGCGGCCAAGGTGATCGGCACCGGCAAGCCGGGGATCAGCTCGGGCGAGACGATCAAGGCGGTCGAGGAGGTCGCCGCGGCGTCGCTGCCCGAGGGTTACGCGATCGCCTGGACCGGCCAGGCCTACCAGGAAAAGCGGACCGGCAGCGCGTCGGTCTTCGCCTTCGGCTTCGCGATCATCATGGTGTACCTGATCCTGGCCGCGCTGTACGAACGCTGGCGGTTGCCGGTCGCCGTGCTGCTTGCGGTCCCGTTCGCCATCGCCGGGGCGCTGGGCTTCGTGTTCCTGCGCGGGCTGGAGAACGACATCTACTTCCAGATCGGGCTGGTGGTGCTGATCGGGCTGGCGGCGAAGAACGCGATCCTGATCGTCGAGTTCGCGCAGCAGGCGGTGCTGCTCGAGGGCAAGTCGCCCGTCGACGCCGCGCTGCAGGCGGCGCGCCTGCGCTTCCGGCCCATCGTGATGACCTCGCTGGCGTTCATCCTGGGCGTGGTGCCGCTGGTGTTCGCTTCCGGCGCCGGCGCGGCAGCGCGCAAGTCGATGGGCACGGGCGTGTTCGGCGGGATGATCATCGCCACCTCCATCGCGACCATATTCATTCCGATGTTCTTCGCGCTGATGTCGCGGCGCGCCCAGGCGCGGGCTGGCACGGCGGTGCCGGCGCCCTCCGCCACGTCTGCCGCGCCTGCCACCGCCGCCGGGGAGGGGCCATGAGGCGGCGATGCAGGAGCCTGTTGGCGCTGCTGATCGCGGCGCTCGTGAGCGCCGGCTGCGCGGTCGGTCCCGCATACCAGCGGCCGGCCGCGGACCTTCCCGCGGCGTACCAGGACGACATGGGCGCCGCTGCCGGCGCCGCCATCGGGGCCGAATGGTGGAAGCTCTACAACGATCCCCGGCTGAACGAACTGGTCGCCGCGACGCTGGCCCGGAACGTCGACATCCGGCTCGCCATCGCCCAGGTCGAGGAAGCGGAGGGCGTCGTGCGCGAGACCGGCGCGGCGATCCTTCCGGAGATCAGCGTCGGTGGCAATTCCAGCCGCACGGCCACCAGCACCAGGACGACGGTGCCCAGCCCCGCCGGCGTGCCGACCGTGCGCAACAACCACCGCTTCGCGTTCTCGACGACGTTCGAGCTCGACTTCTGGGGCAAGTTGAGGAGCGCCTCCGAGGCGGCGCAGGCGAAGCTGCTGGCGACGCGCTACGCACGCGACGTCGTGATGCTCACGCTGGCCTCGACGACGGCACAGTCGTATTTCGCGCTGCGCTCGCTCGACGCCCAGATCGCGGTGACCCGCACGACGCTGACCACCCGCGAAGGGTCGCTGGGCATCGTCCGCGACCGGGTCAACGCGGGCTACGCCTCGGACCTCGACCTGGCCCAGGCCAACGTCGCGCGCGCCAACGCCGCCTCGCAGTTGCGCGACCTGCAGCGTCAGCGCGCGCTGCTCGAACACCAGTTGCAAACACTGACCGGCCGCCTCGACCTGCGGCTGCAGGCGGCCGGCGCGCTCGACCTGCCGGTGCCCGCGCTGCCGCCGCCGGGCCTGCCCGCGACGCTGATCGACCGCAGGCCCGACGTCGCCGCCGCCGAGCAGAACCTGGTCGCGGCCAATGCGCAGATCGGCGTGGCGAAGGCCGCGCAGTATCCGACGTTTTCGCTGACCGGATTCCTGGGTGGCGAGAGCGAATCGCTCGCCAACATATTGAGCAATCCGGCACGCATCTGGTCGGCGGCGCTCGGCGTCGCGTTTCCCGTCTTCGATGCGGGAAAGTACGCGGCCCGCACCGCGGAAGCCGAAGCGCGGCAGCGGCAGGCGCTGGCCAGCTACCAGAAGACCGTCGAGCTGGCGTTCCGGGACGTCGCCGACGCGCTGGCCAACATCCGCCAGAGCGTCGCCGCGGAAGAAGATCTGCGCGCCGCCGCGACAGCCGCCCGCGACGCGCTGCGTATCGCGCAGGCGCGCTACGGCGCCGGCTACTCGGCCTACCTCGACGTGCTCGACGCGCAGCGCAGCGTCAACGACGCCGAACTCGCGCTCGCCCGCAACCGCCAGGCGCAACTCGCCTACACCGTCGACCTGATCAAGGCCACCGGCGGCGGCTGGGCGCCGCAGTCGTAACGGGCGTCGGGGGAGATCACCCCGCCGGTCCCAGCAACGCCCGCCGGAACCGATCCTTGAGCAGCGCGCCGTCCTGCGGCGGCATCACGAGTTCGAGCTTCTCGACCATCACCTTCACGACGCGGAAGATCGGGCCCTGCGCGGTTCGCGCATCCCCGACGAGCTGCGCGACAGCGCCGGGCTCGCGCACGGTCGCGGAATCGGCGATGCCGCAGGCCTTCGCGATCGCGCCGAGATCGGCGCCGGCGCCCGAGGCGGTCGGCCCGTTGTCGCGCGGGCTGGTGTGGGTGGCCTGGTTGCCGGTCTCGCCATACTTTTCGTTGTCGAGCACGACAATGGCGAGATTCTCCGGCTGTTGCGCCGCCACCGTGGCGAGCGAGCCCAGGCTCATCAGCATGTCGCCGTCGCCGGTGATGACCAGCACGCGCTTTCCGGGCTGTGCGAGCGCAAGGCCCAGCCCCATCGCGACGGGCGCGCCCATGCCGCCCCATAGCGGCATGTTGAGCGGACGGTCGCCGGCCGCCGTGATGTCCCAGCAGGACGAGCCGAGGCCCGCGATCACCAGCAGGTCATCGTCGGGATCCTTCAGGAGTTGCCTGACCACCGCCCTGCGCTCCAACAGCAGTCCTGGAATCGCTTTCTTCATTTCACTTTTCCCCGAAATTCTTGATGCCGATGAGTTTCTGGCGCAGCAGCACGGCGACCGCCTGACCGCCATTGAACGCCGCGCGCGCCGCCGCATCGACCGTCGCCTTGACGTCGGCCGCCGCCGCGACGGGGCAGACCAGCAAGCCCATCGCCTCGAGCACCTTCGGCGTGCCCTGGCCCATCGGGTATTGCCAGGAATTGAACTCCCCCAACTCGCCGCGCATGGTGATCAGCGTCAGGAACGGAAAGCGCAGTGTCTTGGTCAGGCCCATCATGTTGATGGTGTTGCCCACGCCCGAGCTCTGCATGAGCAGCACCGAGCGCTGGCCGCCCAGCCACGCGCCGGCGGCAAGCGCGACGCCTTCCTCCTCCGTCGTCAGGACGACGGTGCGGATGGACGCGGATCTCTGGCAGGCCTCGATCAGCCGAGCATGGCCGGCATCGGGGACGTGATAGACCTGCCGGATGTCGTGGGCGCGCAGGACTTCGAAAATCTGGTCGCGCCAGTCTGGCGCTGCGTTGGCGTTCATGGTTCTCCTGCTGGCCCGAATCGGGAGGGGAGGAGCATGTTACCCGCAACAACTTGATTGGTGCTTCGGCGCCGGACAGGTTTCGAGTCGGTCCAGTATCCCCGCACTCTCTGCAGCCACGGTCTATCGCAATTTGCCAGCCCCTATGAGGAACCACCCGGTCCGCGCCATTGAGCCGGCGGATTGACTTGGATCAATAGGCGTCAATCGGGCCGCCGGTATATTCAGTCTCACGTTACATCGATCCAGGCGTCGCCCAGTTCCGGAACGGGGCGGTGCACCGTCTTTTCGATGGGCGCATGTTTTCGACGCGTGACCACGCGGTTGTCCCAAAATTGGAGTCGCGGCTGGCTTGGACGTTTTATTTGGATCGTCGTCGCGCCGCGCGCAAAAGGGGGTAAGCAGTGGAAGTCTACAAGGCAGACGTAGCAATCGTCGGCGCGGGTGGCGGCGGATTGCGGGCGGCGATTGCGGTGGCCGAGGCGGATCCGACACTGAAGATCGCGCTGATCTCCAAGGTCTATCCGATGCGCAGCCACACGGTGGCGGCGGAAGGCGGGGCGGCCGGGGTGACGCGGCCGGACGACAGCCTCGAATATCACTTCAACGACACCGTGCATGGCGGCGACTGGCTGTGCGAGCAGGATGTCGTCGAGTACTTCGTCGCCCATTCGCACGAGGAGATGGTGCAGATGGAGCACTGGGGCTGCCCGTGGAGCAGGAAGGACGACGGCCACGTCAACGTGCGCGCCTTCGGCGGGATGAAGATCGAGCGCACCTGGTTCGCGGCGGACAAGACCGGCTTCCACATGCTGCACACCCTGTTCCAGACTTCCATCAAGTATCCGTCGATCAAGCGCTTCGACGAGTATTTTTGCTCCGACCTGATGGTCGAGGACGGCCGCTGCCAGGGCGTGCTGGCGATCCAGATCGCGACCGGCGAGTTCACGCTGATCGAGGCGAAAGCCGTGATCATCGCCACCGGCGGCGCCGGCCGCGTGTTCCGCGAGAACACCAACGGCGGCATCGTCACCGGCGACGGCATGGCGCTCGCGTACCGCCATGGCGTGCCGCTGCGCGACATGGAATTCATGCAATATCACCCGACCTGCATGCCGGGCACCGGCCTGCTGTTCACCGAGGCCTGCCGCGGCGAAGGCGGTTTCCTCCTCAACAAGGATGGCTATCGCTATCTGCAGGACTACGGACTTGGACCGGCCGAGCCATCGCCGCGCAACAAGGCGATGGAACTCGGGCCGCGCGACCGACTGAGCCAGGCTTTCTGGCACGAGAAGAGGAAGGGCCGGACGGTCGAGGGTCCGCATGGCGCGGTGGTGAATCTGGATCTGCGCCACCTTGGCGCGGCAAAGCTGCACGAGCGCCTGCCGCTGATCTGCGAACTGGCCGAGGAATTTCTCGGTGTCGATCCGGCGCACACGCCGATACCGGTGTTGCCGGCGGTGCATTACACGATGGGCGGCATCCTGGCCGACGGCAAGACGGCCTCGTCCCTGCCGGGCCTGTATTCGGTCGGCGAATGTTCCAGCGTAGGCATCCATGGGGCGAACCGGCTGGGGTCGAACTCGCTGACCGAGCTGATCGTCTTCGGCAAGGTGGCGGGCGTCGAGGCGGCAAAGTTCGCCAGGTCGGTGTCGATCAGCAATCCGGCGGCTATCGAGAAACAGGCCGAGGCGGCGCGCACGCGCGCTCTCGATGTCGTCACCCAGTCCCGCGGCAAGGAACGCCTGGCGGTGCTGCGCACCGAGATGGCCCAGAGCATGGAGAACGGCTGCGGCATCTACCGTCTCGAGTCCGACATGCAGGCCACTTGCGACAAGCTCCGGGAACTCAGGGAGCGCTACAGGAACCTGAAAATCGACGACCATTCGAAAGTGTATAACACCGAATGGTTGCTTTCGATCGAACTCGGTTACCTGCTCGAAGTGGCCGAGGCGATCGTGCATTCGGCGCTGAACCGCAAGGAGTCGCGCGGCTCGCACCAGAGGCTCGACGGCTTCGAGGAACGCGACGACGTCAATTATCTCAAGCACTCGCTGGCCTACTACACCGGGGACGGTCCGCCGCGGATCGAGTATGGGGACGTGAAAATCACCAAGTCCACGCCGGGCACGCGCGCCTACGGCGCCGCCGGCGAAGAGGCGGAAGCGGCGGAACGCGAGCGCGAGGGAGCAGGCAATGACTGATACCGAAAAAGTCATCGAGATCCAGGTCCTGCGCTACCGGCCCGAGCAGGAGACGGAGCCCGTGCTGCAAAGCTTCAAGGTGCCGTTCACCGACGACATGTCGGTGCTGCAGGGGCTGCAATACATCAAGGATTACCTCGACGGCACGGTCAGCTTCCGCTGGTCCTGCCGGATGGCGATCTGCGGCAGCTGCGGGATGATGATAGACGGCAAGCCCAAGCTCTCGTGCAAGACCTTCCTGCGCGAGTACTACCCCGCGGGCCTGCGCATCGAGGCGCTCGCGCACATGCCGATCGAGCGCGACCTGATCGTCGACGCGGGCGACTTCATCACCAAGCTCGAGAGCATCAAGCCCTACATCATTCCGAAGGAGCCGCGCACGCTGGAGCAGGGCGAGTACCTGCAGACGCCGCAGCAGCGCGACATGTACGAGCAGTTCAGCTCCTGCATCAATTGCATGCTGTGCTACGCCGCCTGCCCGCAGTACGGGCTCGACAAGACCTTCACCGGCCCCGGCGTGCTGGCGCTGATGCACCGCTACAACGCCGATTCGCGCGACGGCGCCAGCGCCGAGCGCATGGATCTCGGGTATGCGCACGAAGGCTTCTGGGGATGCACCGCGGTCGGCTACTGTTCGGTCGTGTGCCCGAAGGGCGTCGATCCGGCCAATGCGATCAACCAGAACAAGATGAACAGCGCGATCAACTACTTCACCCGCTTCGTCACGCCGAAGGGAGGGACCAAATGAGCAAGCGGCGGCCTTATGTCCGGTCCATGGATGGCTGGTGGAAGCGGGATGCGTATTTCGTCAAGTACATGGCGCGCGAAGTCACAGCGGTGTTCGTCGCCGCGTATGCAGTGGTGCTGTTGGTCGGGCTGGTGCGCCTCGCGCAGGGCCAGGCGGCTTACGAGGGGTGGCTGGCGGCACTGAAAAGCCCGCTGTCGCTGGTGTTTCACCTGGTGTTGCTGGCGACCTTTGTCTATCACACCTGGAGCTGGTTCAACATCATGCCCAAGACCATGCCGATCATGTTCGTCGGCGGCAAGCGCGTGCAGCCGGGGATGATCACCGGCGCCGGACTCGCGGCCGCGGTGGTCGCGTGCCTGGCGGTGCTGCTGATCGTGCGGGGAGTGGCGTCATGAAGCGTTCCAACGAACCGATTTTCTGGTCCCTGTTCGGCGCCGGCGGCATGCTCGCGGCGCTGATCGGTCCCGCGCTGGTGCTCATCACCGGCATCGCAGTGCCCCTCGGCATCCTGTTCCCCGCGGACACGATGAGCTATGCGCACATGCTGGCCTTTGCCCAGAGCTGGATCGGCAAGATCCTGCTGCTGGCCGTCATCGCGCTGTTCATGTGGCACGCCGCGCACCGGATCGCCATCCTGCTGCACGATTTCGGCGTGCACGCGGTGACCGTCGTCAAGGTCGTGTGCTACGGGCTGGCGTTCGCCGGGACGGTGATCGCGGCCTGGACGCTGCTCGGGCTGTAGGATGGGTGGAGCGCAGCGATACCCATCGTCTGGTTCGGAGAGCAACGACCGGGCATGGCGGAAACCGCTTGTCCCCGGGTTCGATTCCATGCCGTGCGATCCGACGAGATGGGTATCGCTGCGCTCCACCCATCCTACGAGCGGAGGGCGACCGGAACGGTCAGCCCCAAAGCCACGCCGATTCCACTCCCGCTACACGGTGATGACCAGCATCTGGTAGAGGCCGCCGAAGTACGTCGTCTTCTGCACGCCGGCCACTTTGACATCGGCCGGAAACCAGCCGGTGATCTCGCGCCGCCACAGGTCGTGCGCGAACGGTTCCAGCGTGTGCAGGATCCCCGCCATCGGCACGAACAGGGGATTGAGCTTGCTCGGCCGGTGATAGTCGACGATGACCACGCGGCCCCCTGGCTTGACCACCCGCAGCGTATGCGCGATCGTGGCCTTGCGGACATCCTCCGGCATTTCGTGCAGCAAGAAGAACAGCAGCGCGCGGTCGTAGCTTGCGGATTCGAACTCCATCGCCGAGGCGTCGCAGCGGATGAGGTTGGCGCCGGAATCGGCGGGGAGCTTGCGCGCCAGGTTGGCCAGTTGCAGCGGCAGCACGTCGACGACGTCCAGCGATGAACCGGGCGCGGCGCGCTTGAGCAGCTTCGCCGTGAGGTTGCCGTACACGCACGCGACCTGCAGCGTCCTGCCCGGAGCCTCGAGCCCCAGCGCGTCGAGCGCCAGGTCGCGCAGGCGGCCGAACTGCCCCCAGAGTATCGCGTTGACCAGCCACTGCCGTTCGAATACGTGAATCGCGCGCGGATGGACATAGGCCCACCAGTAGGTTTCGGACAGGTAGAGCGGAACCTCGGTCGTCGTGGGCATGACTGTCCCGGCTTGCATTTTCATTGAGAGTCTCTTTCCTGATCGTGTTCTTGGTCGGTATCGGCGCCCGGTCTACTGGCGCCCGCGTGGCCGACCCGTTCTTCTCCCGGCCCGCAATCGCGATTCTCCACCTTTTTGCCGCAATCCATGCCGCGAAATCGGTTTCCGGTTGACATATTTCAATTCACTGTGGCGCTGCGGCAAACGGCGGCGACGCCGCCACGACGAGGCGGAGCGAACGTCCGGGGCGGGCGCGTTGGGCATTGTCCGGGTCTATGTTTGAGCCAAGTCAAGACACCGCGCGCGCTTCTGGCCGACAATTCTCCCGAAGCGCCGCACCAGGCGGCAGCACAAGGAGGGTTCGTGTTCCAGGTCAGGATTCACGGTCGTGGCGGCCAGGGAGTCGTTTCGGCGGCCGAACTGCTCGCCGTCGCCGCCTTCATCGAAGGCCGCCATGCGCAGGCGTTTCCGAGCTTCGGCTCCGAGCGCACCGGCGCGCCGGTGGTCGCCTTCTGCCGCATCGACGACCGGGAGATCCGGCTGCGCGAGCCCGTCGCGCATCCGGACGCGCTGATCATCCAGGATGCCACGCTGCTGCACCAGGTCGAGCTGTTCAGCGGCGTCCCGGCCACCGCGTACGTGCTGATCAACTCCACGCGCACCACCGACGAACTTGGCATCGGCGAGTTCGTCGACCAGCTTGATCGCCGGCGCCTCTGCACGGTGCCGGCCACCGAAATCGCGCTGCGGCACGTCGGCCGCGCGGTGCCCAACGTGCCGCTGCTGGGCGGTTTCGCCGCGATCAGCGGCCTGCTGCGCCTGGACTCGGTGTGCGCCGCGATCAGCGAGAAGTTTCCGGCCAGGATCGCGACCGCGAACATCGCGGCGGCGACCGAGGCCTACGACAACGTGATCAAGGCGCTGGCCGGGGAGACCATGCATGCTTAAGCAAATCGAAGGCTCGCGCGCCGTCGCCGAAGCCGTTGCGCTGTGCCGGCCCGAAGTCATCTGCGCCTACCCGATTTCGCCGCAGACGCACATCGTCGAGGCGCTGGGCGAAATGTGCCGCACGGGCGCGCTGCCGGGATGTGAGTTCATCAACGTCGAGTCGGAGTTCGCCGCGATGTCGGTGGCGATCGGCGCCTCGGCCGCCGGCGCCAGGTCGTACACGGCGACGGCCAGCCAGGGACTGTTGTTCATGGCCGAGGCCGTATTCAACGCGTCGGGCCTGGGCCTGCCCATCGTGATGACCGTGGCCAACCGCGCGATCGGCGCCCCGATCAACATCTGGAACGACCATTCGGACAGCATGTCGATGCGCGACTGCGGCTGGATCCAGTTGTTCGCCGAGACCAACCAGGAAGCGCTGGACTTGCACATCCAGGCGTTCCGGCTGGCCGAGGAATTGTCGCTGCCCGTCATGGTGTGCATGGACGGCTTCATCCTCACCCACGCGGTCGAGCGGGTCGACATGCCCTCGTTGGAGCAGGTCCGGGCTTTCCTGCCGCCCTATGTGCCACGCCAGGTGCTGGACCCGGCCGAGCCGGTGTCGATCGGCGCGATGGTCGGACCGGAGGCGTTCATGGAAGTCCGCTATCTCGCGCACGCCAAGCAGATCCAGGCGCTGGGCCTGATCCCGGAATTCGCGGCCGACTTCCGGAAGACCTTCGGCCGCGACTCGGGCGGGCTGGTGCGGGCATATCGTTGCGATGACGCCGAGACCATCGTCGTCGCCCTCGGCTCCGTCGTGGGGACGATCCAGGACGTGGTGGACGAAATGCGCGAAGGCGGCGTGAAGATCGGCGTGCTGGCGATCAAGTCGTTCCGGCCGTTCCCGCTGGTCGAAGTCCGCGAAATCCTGCAGCACGCGCGGCGCGTGGTCGTGCTGGAAAAGACGCTCGCCGTGGGCATCGGCGGGGTGATGTCGATGAACGTCCGGATGGCGCTGACCCAGGTCGCGCTGAAGGGCTACACCGTGATCGCCGGCCTGGGCGGCCGTCCGATCACCAAGGCGTCGCTGCACCGGCTGTTCGCCGACGCGCACGCCGACCGGCTCGAACATCTGACCTTCCTCGACCTGGACCGCAAGGTCGTCGAGCGCGTGCTCGATCGCGAGCGGGAGACCCGGCGCTCCGGACCGATCGCCGAAAACATCCTGCGCGACCTCGGCGTCGTCGCCGCGCGCATCTGAAGGACCACACCATGGCATTCGAACAGGTCAAGTTCTACCAGACCGGCACGTTCACCGTCGGCAACCGACTGCTGGAGCCCGAACTGCGCTCGGTGCAGGCGGACACCACGCGCACGAATTCGCTGAACTCCGGCCACCGCGCCTGCCAGGGCTGCGGCGAGGCGCTCGGCGCGCGCTACGCGATCGACGCGGCAATGGAAGCGACCGACAACCAGCTGATCGCGGTGAACGCGACCGGCTGCCTGGAAGTGTTCTCGACGCCGTATCCGGAGACCTCGTGGCAGATACCGTGGATCCACTCGCTGTTCGGCAACGCCGCCGCCGTGGCGACCGGCGTCGCCGCCGCGATGCGGGCCAAGGGCCGTGAGACAACGCGCGTGGTGGCGCAGGGCGGCGATGGCGGCACGACCGACATCGGCTTCGGCTGCCTGTCGGGCATGTTCGAACGGAACGACGACGTCCTCTACATCTGCTACGACAACGGCGGCTACATGAACACCGGCGTCCAGCGCTCTTCGGCCACGCCGCCCGCCGCGCGCACCGCGACGACGCCCGCGATGGGACCGGAGCCCGGCAACGTGTTCGGGCAGGGCAAGAACCTGCCAGAGATCGCGATGGCGCACGGCATTCCCTACGTCGCGACTGCGACTGTGGCCGACCTGCGCGACCTCGAAGCCAAGGTCCGGCGCGCGATGCAGATCCGCGGCGCGCGCTACATGCACATCCTCGTGCCCTGCCCGCTGGGCTGGGGCCACGCGTCGGCCGACACCATACGCATCGCGCGCCTGGCCAAGGAGACCGGCACGTTCCCGGTGTTCGAGGCCGAATGCGGCGAAGTGACCAGCCGACTGCCGATCAGGAAACGCCTCCCGGTCGAGGACTACCTCAAGCCGCAGAAGCGCTTCGCGCATCTCTTCGGCCCGGAGCCCGCCACCGCGACGCTGGCCCGGCTGCAGGCGCTGGCCGACCGCAACATCCGCAAGTACGCATTGCTGGAAGAGACCTGACATGGACAAACCGTTCGCCATCACGCTCGACGTCGGCTCCAGCCTCGCCAACCACACCGGCAGCTGGCGCACGCAGCGCCCCGTCTACCTTGACCGCATCCCGCCGTGCAACAGCACGTGCCCGGCGGGCGAGAACATCCAGGGCTGGCTGTATCACGCCGAGTCCGGCGATTACGAGGCGGCGTGGCGCGTGCTGGTCGAGGACAATCCGCTGCCCGCGATCATGGGCCGGGTCTGCTATCACCCGTGCGAGGGCGCGTGCAATCGCGCGCAGGTCGACGAGGCGGTCGGGATCAACTCCGTCGAACGCTTCCTCGGCGACGAGGCGTTGAAGCAAGGCTGGAAGCTGACGCCCCCAGCCGCGGAATCCGGCAAGCGCGTGCTGATCGTCGGCGCCGGGCCTTCGGGTCTGTCGGCCGCCTATCACCTGCGGCGCCTGGGGCACCAGGTCAGGATCGTCGAGGCGGGCCCGTACGCGGGCGGCATGATGCGCTTCGGGATTCCCGCTTACCGGCTGCCCCGCGCAGTGCTCGATGCGGAAGTCCAGCGCATACTCGATCTGGGCGTGCAACTCGAGCTCAACACGAAGGTCTCCGACATCCGCAGGACGATGCAGGAAGGCGGCTACGACGCCGCGTTCCTCGCCGTCGGCGCGCACATCGCCAAGCGGGCCTACATACCGGCCGGCGCGGCGGCACACATGGTCGATGCGGTCTCGCTGTTGCGCAGCATGGAGGGCGAGGAAAAGCCGATGCTGGGCCGGCGCGTCGTAATCTACGGCGGCGGCAACACCGCGATCGATGCCGCGCGGACAGCGAAGCGGCTGGGCGCGTCGGAAGCGATCATCGTCTACCGCCGCACCCGGGAAAAGATGCCCGCGCACGACTTCGAAGTCGCCGAAGCGATGGAGGAAGGCATCATGATCAAGTGGCTGTCGACCATCAAGCGGATGGGCGAGGGCACGATCACGGTCGAGAAGATGGCGCTCGACGACAAGGGCTTTCCGCAGCCCACCGGCGAATACGAATCCCTGGAGGCCGATTCGCTGGTCCTGGCGCTGGGCCAGGACGTGGACCTGAGCCTCCTCGATGGCGTCCCCGGGCTGGAGAAGAAGGACGGCGTCGTGCAGGTCGCCACGAACATGATGACCGGGTATCCGGGCATCTTCGCCGGTGGCGACATGGTGCCCTCGGAACGCACGGTGACGGTGGCCGTCGGCCACGGCAAGAAGGCCGCCCGGAACATCGACGCGTGGCTGGGCGGCAAGCAGTACGCCCCGGCTCCCAAGCACGAGGCCGCCACGTTCGACCTGATCAACCAGTGGTACTACGCCGACGCGCCGAAGACCGTGCGTCCGCAGCTCGACCTCGTGCGCCGGCAGACCACGTTCGAGGAGGTCGTCGCCGGGCTCGACGTTACGAATGCGTTGTTCGAGGCGCGCCGCTGCCTGTCGTGCGGCAACTGCTTCGAATGCGACAACTGCTACGGCGTGTGCCCGGACAACGCGGTGATCAAGCTCGGCCGCGGCAACCGCTTCAAGTTCAACTACGACTACTGCAAGGGCTGCGGGATCTGCGTCTCCGAATGCCCCTGCGGCGCAATCAAGATGGTGCCGGAGCCCAGCTAGGCGGCCTGGACTCCGGCGCGGCATCGCCGCCGCCGGAATCGGTTTCATCATCGCCGCCGTTGTTCCAACACGGAGTCAAGACATGAACGGCAAGACAGTCACAGGCAAGAGTGTTCCATCGTGGTTTCCGCGGGGCCTGGCGCTGCTGCGCGACCCGACCCTCAACAAGAGCACTGCGTTCACCGACGCCGAGCGCGACGCGCTGGGCATCCGCGGGCTGCTGCCCCCGCACGTGGGTTCGCAGCAGGAACAGGTCGCGCGGGTGCTGGAGAATTTCCGGAGAAAGCCCACCGCGCTGGAAAAGTACATCGACCTGACCGCGTTGCATGATCGTAACGAGGCGCTGTTTTTCCGCATCGTCATCGACAATCCGGACGAAATGCTGCCCATCATCTATACGCCCACCGTGGGCCTCGCGTGCCAGCAGTTCGGGCACATCTTCCAGCGTCCGCGCGGCATCTTCATCAGCGCCGACGACCGCGGGCGCGTCGAGAGCGTGCTGCGCAACTGGCCGTACCGCGACGTGGCCATCATCGTCGTCACCGACGGCGAGCGCATCCTCGGGCTGGGCGACCAGGGCGCCAACGGCATGGGCATTCCCGTGGGCAAGCTCGCGCTCTATACCGCGTGCGCCGGGATCGAGCCGACGCAATGCCTGCCGGTGCTGCTCGACGTGGGCACCAACAACGAGGCACTGCGCGGCGATCCGATGTACCTGGGACTCCAGCAGCCCCGGCTGCGCGGCCCCGCCTACGACGAGCTCGTCGACGAATTCATCACCGCCGCGCGGCACGTGTTTCCGGGCGTGGTGATCCAGTTCGAGGACTTCGCCAACAGCAACGCGTTCCGGCTGTTGAAGGCCTATCGCGACCGCATCTGCACTTTCAACGACGACATCCAGGGCACCGCCGCGGTCGCGCTGGCGGGCATCTTCTCGGCGCTGCGCGTGACCGGCGGCAAGCTGGCCGACCAGAAGATCCTGTTCATGGGCGCGGGCGAGGCCGCGACGGGGATCGCCGAACTGACGGTCCTGGCGCTGCGGGCGCAAGGGCTCTCGCAGGCCGACGCCGAGAAGCGCTGCTGGATGTTCAACAGCAAGGGACTGCTGGTGGCCAGCCGCACCGATCTGCAAGGTCATCAGCGGCCGTTCGCCCACGATGTACCGCCGGAGAAGGAATTCCTGGCGGCCGTGCGCGCGCTGCGCCCGACGGCGATCATCGGCGTCGCCGGCGTGGGCGGCACCTTCACCGAGCAGGTGGTCGGGGAGATGGCGGCGATCAACGCGCGTCCGATCATCTTCGCGCTGTCCAACCCGACGTCGAAGTCGGAGTGCACCGCGGAACAGGCATACGCGTGGAGCAAGGGCCGCGCCCTGTTCGCCTGCGGCAGTCCGTTCGATCCGGTGACGGCGGGCGGGCAGACCTTCGTCCCGCGGCAGGGCAACAATTCCTACATTTTCCCGGGCGTGGGCCTGGGCGTCATCGCGACCCATGCCACGCGCGTGACGGACGAGATGTTCATGGCCTCCGCGCGGACGCTGGCGCAACGGGTCACCGAAGCCGACCTGGCGCAGGGCAGCCTCTACCCGCCGCTGGCGAGCGTGCGCGAAGTCTCGGCGCACATCGCCACCGCGGTCGCCGAGGTCGCCTTCGCGCAGAACCTGGCCACCATCGAGCGGCCGGACGACCTGATGGAGTTCGTCAAGGCCCAGATGTACGACCCGACCTACCACGCGTACGTGTAGCGCGCCGGGCCTGCACTGACGTAGCCCACGACGTAGGGTGGGTGGAGCGCAGCGATACCCATCATCGCAGAATCGAAACAAGCCGATAACGCAGGATGGGTGGAGCCGACGTAGGATGGGTGGAGCGCAGCGATACCCATCATCGTTGCATCGTCACCGGCCGGCGACGCAGGAAGCAGCAGTTCGGCTACACGTAAGCCAGCAGCCGCCCGCAACTGATCACGGCGATCCATAGCAGCAGCGACAGTGCCGCGGAAATCCGCGCGGCGGCTGGCGCCTGCGCACCGCTGTCCCAGGCCGCGACGCTTTGATAAGGCCCGACCCGGAACCACAGCGCATTGGCCCCGGCCAGCATGAGCAGCGTCATCTTGGCCAGGAATGCGTCGTTCGAGACGAAGTCGGTGGCATGGGCGGTGAACATCAGCAGCCCGCTGGGCACGACGATCAGCAATGCGCCCAGCGTCCACGACAGCGTGTGTCGGGACAACGCGGTGACGGAAATCGACCGCGACAACCCCAGCAACCGCAGGTCCAGCATCGCGACCGAGCCGACGAGGGTGACGAAGCCGACGATGTGCGCGATCTCGACGATCGGATACAGCCACAACCATTTGCGCATCGCCACGGCGAGCGGCAGCGCCTCGATCAGCGCGAACGCCGTATCGCCCGCAGGCGTCATCGGAGTTCGACGGTCTTGCCGTCGGCGGTGATGCGTTCGGCGCGCATTTCCTCCGGCTTGTTGCGATTGGGGTAGCCGACGACGGTGACGGTGTTGCCGACTTTCAGCGCGGACGTCGGCAGGCCGCGGTTCTCCATCCGCGACGGCGGCGCGAGCACGGCGGTCCACGTCTTGCCCGGGGTCACGAGCAGGACATGGCCGTGGGGGTGCTCGTACCCGGACTCGCGGATGGTGCCCGTCAGGGTCAGCGTCTGGCTGGAATCGTATTCGCTCCAGCCGTGGTGGGCGAAGACGGCGGACGTCATGGACATGCTGGCTGCCAGCACGAATGCCTGGAACGATGTGGATGCAATCGAGCGCATGTTTTCTCCCGGTGCGTGGAGCAGATTCGATCAAGTATGCGCCGAGCGCGGTGCCGGCGTGCCGGGCGCCGCGTCTGCGCGCCCGGCCCCGGACTGCACCGATATTCTAGCGGTCATCCTCTATGCCCGCGGCGGCAGCGGCCCGCGCGCGAGTTGCGGCCGCGGCCCGAATGCGGGCTTGCCCGCGCCGGGTGCGGCGATCGCCTGCAACGCCGTCGCCAGCGCGGTTTCGAGCTGCCTGTCGTGCCCGGCCACCGCGTCCTGCGGCGCGTTGTCGACTTCGATCCCGGGATCGGTCCCGTAGTTCTCGACCGACCAGCCGACATCGCTGAACCAGAACGAAAACTCCGGCTGCGTCGTCTCGCTCCCATCGACCAGCCCATGCCGCGGGTAGATGCCGATGACGCCGCCCCAGGTCCGGGTGCCCACCAGCGGACCGATGCCCATCAGCTTGAAGCAATGCGAGAAGATGTCGCCGTCCGAGCCTGAATGCTCGTTGGTCAGGCCCACGACCGGGCCCGCCGGCGATTCGATCGGGTACGGCGTGGGTTCTCCCCAGCGTTGCAGGTCGTAGCCGATGCGCTTCCGCGCGACCTTTTCCAGCAGCAATTGCGAGACGTGCCCGCCGCGGTTGTAGCGGACGTCGACGATCAGCGCCTCGCGATCGCATTCGGCGGTGAAGTAGCGGTGGAATTCGGCGAAGCCCGCCGACATCATGTCCGGCAGGTGCAGATAGCCGACGCGCCCGCCCGAGTTTTCGTGCACCCAGCGGCGGTTGGATTCGACCCACTCGCGGTAGCGCGCGGGGACTTCGTCGGCCAGCGTGGTGACGACGACCGTCCGCGGCGCGCCGGCAGCGGAGGCGAGCGTCAGCTCCACCTTGGCTCCGGCCTGATGCACCAGCAGCGCCTGCGGCGGCCGCTCGCGCGTCACCGGCTGGCCGTTGACCGCCACGATGCGCTCGCCCACCCGCGCCTGCACGCCGATGCCGTTCAGCGGCGAGTCCGCGCCGGCATCCCACGCGTCGCCCTCGACGATGCGGGCAATTTCGTAGGCGCTGCCATCGGCCGTCGCGCGCAAGTCCGCGGCCAGATGCCCCAGCGACAACTGGGGCGGCCGGCGATGGTCGCCGCCGACTTCGTATGCGTGCGAGGTGCCCAGTTCGCCCTGCATCTCCCATATCAGGTCGGATAGCTCGCCCCGCGTCGCGACCCGCTCGAGCAGCGGCGCGTACGCGCGGTACACCGCGTCCCAGTCTATGCCGGACATGTCCGCGACCCAGAACTGGTCCCGCTGCAGCCGCCAGACCTCGCGCAGCATCTGGCGCCATTCGAGCCGCGGATCCAGCGACAGGCGGATCCGTTTCAGGTCGATCCAGCCGGTCTTGCGCGACGGTTCTTCGGATTTGCCCGAACGCTTGTGCTCGTCGGATTTTTCCGCCGCGATCGCGCGCAGGCGCTTGCCGTCGCGCACGACCAGCGTCGTGTGGTCGGCGGCCAGCACGAAGTTGTCGACGTGCTCCATCACCGTGTCGGTGCGCAAGGTCTTGAAATCGAAAATCTCCAGCGGACCCGCGACCTCCCCGTGTCCGCCCCGCCCGTGCGCGCCAGCGATGGGCTGCACGGTCCACAGGACTTTCTTCTTCGCCGCGCCGGCGATCTGGCCGAAGCGGCCTTCGGGCACGGGGAAGGCGGCAACGCGGCGCGCGATGCCGGCAAGGTCGACGCGCACCAAGGGCGGCGGCTTTGGGCCGTCACCGTCCTTGTCATCGGCGTCGTCGTCCTTGTTGTCATGATCCTCGTCGTGCGACGAATGCAGCCCCTTGGGTTGCGGATCGAACGGCGGCCGCTGATCCGCCTGGAGCGCGATCAGGTAAGGGCGCGCCGCGCGCGGGAAACTCAATTCGAACTGGACTGCGTCGTAGACCGGATCGAACGTGCGCACCGACAGGAAGTACAGGTACTTGCCTTCCGGATCGAACGCCGGCGAGTAATCGCGGAACGCGGGTTCGGTGACCAGCGTGCTGGTCGCGGTGGCCACCTCGTGCAGCTTGATCGCGCAATGCCGCAGGCTGGTCCAGAACGAGTAGGCCAGCCAGGCGCCATCGGGCGACCACGCGAGATCCTCGCTGCGGCCGGCGTCGCTGCGATCGACCGTCGTGAGCGCGCCGGTGTCGAGGTCGCCGATCAGCACTTCGTTGCGGTGATTGGAAATGGCCACGCGGTTGGCCGTGGGCGAGGCGCGCAGGTTGAGCGCGCGGCCGATGTCCCAGGGCAGGGTGGTCGCCGCGCCATCCCGGATGACCTGCACCCGTTCTTCGCCCGACTCGTCGCAGAGCGTAACCAGCGCTGCGCCGTCGTGCAGCCACTGCCCGTGCCGGTAGCGCACGCCGTCGGCCGCGCCGTGCTGGCGGACTGCGCCTTCCCAGTGCGCGAACGTGAACAGCTTGCCGCGCGCGTCCACCGCGAGGCTGTGGCCAGAGGGGTGGAGGTTGAAGCCCATCAGGTGCTGGTCGGCAGGCGCGAATTTCCGCGCGGCTTGCGTCCGATGCGCGGGTACGGTGATGTCCAGTTGCTGCGAACGGTCAGTCGCCGGGTCGAACAGCCAGATCGCGGCGCCGCACTGGTAGACGATGCGCCGGCCATCGGTCTGCGCGTGGCGCGCGTAGTAGTCGTCGTGGTCGGTGTGCCGCTTCCGGTCCGACCCGTCGGGCAGGCAGGAGTAGAGATTGCCCACGCCCTCGGCATCGGACAGATACCAGACGCGGCCGCCGATCACCATCGGACTCGTGATGTTGCCCGGCAACTCGCTCATGCGCCGGAACGTGCCGCTGCCCGCCGCGTCGATCCACAGGTAGCCCGCGGTGCCGCCGCGATAGCGTTTCCAGCGCGCAGGGTCCGCCGTGTTGCGCCCGATCACGGTGATCTTGCCGGACCCATGCGCCAGGTGATTGACCTGCCCGTAAGGCAGCATCTCCGGCATGCCGCCGTCGACAGCCAGTGTGTACGCGCGGTAGTTGCGGAAGAACGGCTGCCCGTGCGTCGTCACGAACAGGATGCGGCCGTCGGCCGTCCAGCCGCGCACCATCACGTCGGGGCCCAGCCACGTCATCCGGCGGGCGGGGCCGCCCTCCGCAGGCATCAGGTACACCTCGGGATGCTGCTCGTCGCGTCCGACGAAGGCGATCCATTTGCCGTCGGGCGAGAGCGCCGGCGTCGACGGCTCGCCCAGGCCCGCGGTCAGCCGGCGCGCGACGCCACCCGCCGTGCTCACGCTCCAGAGATCGTCGTCACAAACAAAGACGATGGTTTCGCCTTGCAGCGTCGGGTGACGCAGGTACCCGCGTTGGCTCATCAGTGATCCCGGGAGAGTGGCATGCAGGGCGAGAGGATAGCAAACTCCGGGTGGGGCCGGACCGCCGACGAGGGTGGGGGTCTAGCACGCAAAGAAAAGCGCGCAGGTCGCGCTTGCCTCAGGCCGTCCGCATCGCCTTGTACCGCAACCGCTCCTCTTCCTCGGCCTGCACCGCCTTGATGTCGCTGAGGATCGCGGCGAGGTCGGCGGGCTTGTGCTCGATGCGGAAGCGGCCGGTCAGTTTCGTGTCGGGCCGCAGCTTGGTGCTCTGAAACAGCGCCCAGATTTCCTTGCCGTATTGCGTCCGCGCCAGGTCCGGCGCGAAGCGGCTGAAGTACGTGGTGAGATTATCGGCGTCACGTTGCAGCATGACCGCCGCGTTGTTGTTGCCCGCCGCGTCGACGGCCTGCGGCAGGTCGATGATGACCGGCCCGTTGGCGTCGACCAGCACGTTGTACTCGGACAGGTCGCCGTGGATCACGCCCGCGCACAGCATGCGGACGATTTCCTGCATCAGCGAGGCGTGGTAGGCCAGCGCCAGTTCCTCGGTGAGCTCCACATCGTTCAAGCGGGGCGCCGCGTTGCCTTCGGCGTCGGTGAGCAATTCCATCAGCACCACGCCCTGGAAGAATCCGTAGGCTTTGGGCACGCGCACGCCGGCCGCCGCCAGCCGATAGAGCGAATTCACCTCGACGCTCTGCCAGGCTTCTTCCTGCGCCTGCCGGCCGAACTTCGTGCCCTTCTCCATCGCGCGAGCCTGGCGGCTGTTCTTGACCTTGCGGCCTTCCTGGTACAGCGCGGCCTGCCGGAAACTGCGGCGGTTGGCTTCCTTGTACACCTTGGCGCAGCGGACCTCGTCGCCGCAGCGCACCACGTAGACCACGGCTTCCTTGCCGCTCATCAGCTGGCGGACCACCTCGTCGATGATGCCTTCGGCGACGAGGGGTTCAAGCCTCTTGGGGGTTTTCAATGGATCTTCCGTTCTTGGTAAAAAAATTCCGGCTGGCGCCGGTTGGAGCGGGTTGGTTCGGGTGCCGCGCGACTCGTGGGACAGAGGCGCGCGTTGACGGTGCGGTCCCCGCCGGAACCATGATGGGTATCGCTGCGCTCCACCCATCCTACGGCGGTGATGGGTGTCGCTGCGCTCGACCCATCCTACGGACGTGATATGAGGTTCGGCGCGACGCGCCCGTGGTCAGGGCGGGGTGGTCTTGGGGGGGCGCTTGTGGAATTTCCTGGCGGGACGCTTGCCGGGCTGGCCGCCGCGCGGTTCGCCGCGGCCGCCGCCGCCACCGCCTTGCGGCTGGTTGCCGCGGGGTGGTCCTT
The DNA here is from genome assembly GCA_016717855.1 of Betaproteobacteria bacterium. GTDB lineage: Bacteria > Pseudomonadota > Gammaproteobacteria > Burkholderiales > Casimicrobiaceae > PALSA-1005. Next base: position 65,372 of record JADKEV010000005.1, on the reverse strand, counting down.
GTTCAAAGTTGTCGTCGCGGCTGCCGGGTTCGCGGTTACCGGGCTCGCGATTGCCGGGAGCGAGCTTGATCTCGAGTTCGTTCAGTTCATCCCACTGGGCCTCGGTGCGCTGGCTGTCGGGAATGGCGAGCAACTCCTGCATGCGGCGGCGGGGGGAAACGGGTTGCGGTGCATTCATCCCGCCATTATCCCATTGTTCGGAAAGCGCTGCTTTCCCCGCCCGACCGGGGAAAATTGGGCGCGGCCAGCGCCCCTATGCCGCGCGCGCGCCGCGCAGTACCATAGGCGCCGTGGCGGGGGACAACAATCACTCATGCCCCCGCCGCGTGGCTGTACCTGGCCGATACGCCGCCGGAAGCCGACCGGGAATTGTCACGAACCGCGGGTACTCTTGCGGATTCGTCGATTCCCGCGCCGGCAAGAGTCGCGCGGTCGGCCCCATGGCACGGTTTATCCGAAGGAGGCGGTACGCAATCGTCCGGTCTTACCTTAGACAAGGTGGCCATTCGCTATGGCGAAACCATCGTGCTGCGCCAGATCGACCTGGAGGTTCGCCAGGGCGAGCTGATCGCGCTGCTCGGCAGCTCGGGCTGCGGCAAGACCTCGCTGCTGCGCGCGGTGGCGGGCTTCGTGCCGCTCGCCTCGGGCCGCATCCTGGTCGGCGATGCGGACATCACCCACCTCCCCGCCGAGCGCCGCCAGTGCGCGATGATGTTCCAGTCGTACGCGCTGTGGCCGCACATGAGCGTGGCGCAGAACATCGCCTACGGGCTGCGCGTGCGCAAGTGGCCGAAAGACAAGATCGCCGCGCGGGTCGACGAGATGCTGCGCCTGCTGCAACTCGAAGGCTACGGGGAGCGCAGCGTCGAACAGCTCTCCGGCGGGCAGCGGCAGCGCGTGGCGATGGGCCGCGCGCTGGCCATCGATCCGGCCTTGCTGTTGCTGGACGAGCCGATGTCCAACCTCGACTACCGGATCCGGCTGGAGCTGCGGCACGAGATCCGGGCCTTGCAGCAACGACTGGGGATCACCACGCTATACGTGACCCACGACCGCGAGGAGGCGCTCACCCTGGCCGACCGTATCGTGGTGCTCAACGCCGGCGAGGTGGCGCAGATCGGTTCGCCCGAGGACGTGTTTCACCGGCCGGCCAGCCCGTTCGTCGCGACGTTCATGGGGGCGGACAACGCGCTGGAACTCACGCCGCCGAGCGGGACAGCCGCCGGCGACCGCTCCTGGCGGCTGCGCGACGGGGAGGGCCCCGGGCTCGACCTGAGCGCGCACCCGCGCGCGGCCGCGCTGCTCGGCAACGGCAACATCCGTCTGCACTTCCGCAGCGAAGCCGCGCACGTGGCGGGCACGCGGAGCGACATTCCGGCAGGGGACGCGATTCAGCTGCCTGGCGCCGTGGAGCAGACCGCTTATCTGGGGGAACACTGGCGGTGCCGGGTGCGCATGGGCGCCACCAGCATCTGGGTGGACACGACAACACCGTTGACGGTCGGCACTACCGCCATCGTGCAAGTACCGGTTAGTGCCTTGCATCTTTTTCCTGTTACAACCTGACTGAAAGGAAACACATGAAATCTCTGTCCAGACTCCTGGTATTCGCGCTTTGCGCAATCGGTTGGGGCGCGCAGGCGCAGACGACGCTCAACGTGATCACCGCCGGCGACCAGAACATGGTCGACTACGTGACCAACTATCTCGGACCCAAGTTCGAGAAGATGAATCCCGGCGTCAAGGTGCGCGCGGTCGGCACCGGCCCCGGCGACTCCGGCTCGCAGAAGATCTACGAAAAGCTCTCCGCGCAGGCCAAGGCCAACGTCAAGGAATGGGACGTCGACGTCGCCGTCGTGCATCAGCGCGGCGCCGCGACCATGGTCAGCGAAAGCCTGCTCGCCCCGTACCGCAACCAGGTCGCCGCGGGCAAGCTGACCACGCGCGAAACCGCCACCAACGCGCTGGGCACCAACGTCGACGGCTACGTGATCCCGATGTTCCACAGCCAGATCGCGCTGGCGTACATGCCGGACATGGTCAAGAACCCGCCCAAGACCTTCGCCGGAACTGTCCACATGGACCAAGGCCAATCCCAAGCAGTTCGGCTACAACGGGGTGAAGGGCGGCATGTCCGGCGTGGGCTTCGTGATGGCGTGGGTGGCCGCCAACGGCGCCGACGCGGCGAAGCTCGAAAAGGGTCCGTACGACGCCAGCCAGAAAGCGGCGATCGACAAGGCGATGGAGGGACTGAAGGAGTTCAACAAGAACGTCGTGCTCACTCCCGGAAACGCGGGCACGCTGGACATGCTCAATCGCGGCGAGATCGTGATGGGCCCGGTGTGGGTCGACATGTTCTACACCTGGCAGGCCGACGGCAAGCTCAATCCCAAGATCAAGCTCGGACTGCTCTCGCCCGGACTGCCCGGCCAGCCGATGTACTACGTCGTGCCGAAGGGCGCCGCGCACGCCGAACTTGCGAAAAAGTTCGTCGACCTCGCAGCCAGCCCCGAAGTGCAGGCGGACGGCATCGTCAAGCAGTTCAACTGGTATCCCGGCATCGATCCCCAGTACGTCCAGCCCAAGCTCGACCCGGCAGTGTGGAACAAGCTGTTCACCGACATCTCCCCCGGGGACCTGGCCAAGTACGGCCGCCCGTTCCCGCTGTCGCAGTACTTCACCGACATCCTCGAAGCCTACGAGCGCGTCGCATCCAAGTAGGATGGGACTTCGTAGGATGGGTGGAGCGAAGCGATACCCATCGCCTTCTTCGAAGCGCACCCCTCACCCCAACCCTCTCCCCGCAAGCGGGGCGAGGGAGTGAGGCGCCACCCATCACCCGGTCCTCAATAACAGCACGACATGACCAGCCCCCCCGACCAACCGCCATCCCGGACCAACTGGGCCGGGATGGCGCTCGTCAGCCCGGCGCTGCTGGTCATCGCCATCTTCTTCGTCTTCCCGCTGCTCGCCTCGGTCGTTTCCGCGTTCCAGGCGAAGACCGGGGAATGGACGCTGGCCAATTTCGACAAGTCGTTCGAGCTCTACTCGGGCGACGTGGGCTACACCGTGGTGATCGTGGCGATCTCGACCGCCGTGGTCGGCCTGCTGTCGGTCGCGATCGGCGGCTACCTGACGCTGGGGACCAATCCACGCGCGCAGGCGGTGCTGCGCTGGCTGTATCGCTGGCCGCTGTTCATTCCGTTCATCGTCGCCGGCCAGGTGATGCGCACGTTCCTGGCCAAGAACGGCCTGCTCAATCAACTGCTGATCGGCAGCGGCATCCTCGAGCCGCTGGCCGCGCAAAGCTACCTCGACTGGCGCGGCATCGTGCTGGCCTTCGTCTGGAAGCAGACGCCGTTCGTGGCCTTGATGGTGGCCGGCGCGATGGCCGCGATCGATCCCGCGCACATCGAGGCGGCGCGCAACCTGGGCGCCGGCCGGCTGCGCATCCTGTTCGGGATCATCATTCCGCAGATCCGCCGCACGCTGATGGTCGGCCTCGTGCTCTCCTACGTGACCATGCTCTCGGTGCTCTCGGTGCCGCTGATGATCAACCCGAACAGCCCGACGATGATGACGGTCGACGTCGCGTACCGGATCAACGCGCACGGCGACTACGGCGTGGCCAATGCGCTGTGCCTGATCTCGCTGGTCCTGGCCTCGGTCGGTGCGTGGTTCTATCTGCGGCACGGCGTGGCCAGGAAGGGTGTCCAGTGAGCGCGCGTGCAGTGACCCGGACGGGTGCGCGATGAGCACGGCAGCCGGAGTCCGGAGCGGCCCGCGATGAGCGCCGCCGCCCACGGCGAAACGCGCGCCGTCCGCATCGGCAAGATGCTGCTGCGCGCCGCGTTGCTCGGCCTGTTCGCGTTCTTCATCTTCGGTCCGCTCCTCAACCTGCTGCTGTGGGCGTTCGCCGAGCGCTGGTATTTTCCGAACAAGCTGCCCTCGCAGTACGGCTTCACCTTCTGGGAGCGCGTGTTCAATCCGCGCGGCAACGCGATGGCCTCGCTGGTGACCAGCGTGGGGATCGCGGTGACGACGGTGATCGTGTGCCTGGCGATCGCGGTGCCGGCGGGACTCGCGCTGGGCCGGCTGCAGTTGCGCTGGCGCGCGGCGATCATGCTGGTGTTCCTGCTGCCCAGCGCGTTTCCCAACCTGCCGGTGTACGTGAACATCGCCCGCGTGTTCTACGAACTCAAGTTGGCCGGCACGGTCCCCGGCGTCGTGCTGGTCCACGCGGCGCACGGGCTCGTGCTCGCCGTGTGGATTTCCGCCGCGGCCTTCGCCTCGGTCGACAAGGCGCTCGAAGAGGCCGCACGCAACCTGGGCGCCGGCGCCTGGCGCTGCTTCCTCACCGTTACGCTGCCGCTCGCCGCGCCCGGCATCATCGCCGGCGGGATCTTCGTGTTCCTCGAGTCGCTGGATGAATTCACCGGCACGTTCTTCGTCGGCGTCCCCGACGTGCAGACACTGCCGCTGCTGATGTTCAACGCCAGCATGGGCGGCAACTACCAGATCGCCTCGATCACCGCGCTGCTGCTGCTGGTGCCCTCGGTGGGCTTCATGCTGCTGGTCGAGCGGTTCCTGAAGCCCAACGTGATGGCGACGCTGGGGCGGTAGCGGCGGTTGTCGTCGTCAAGGCTGACGCTTGCGGAAGTTCGTAGGATGGGTCGGGCGCATCGACACCCATCGTCGACGTTCGGCGATGAAAATGGGTCGTCACTACACGACCCACCGCGACAGCGGCCGATGTCTAGTTGCCCGGTCCACCGCCTCGTTCATCGCGTCTTCGGAGAGTTCAAGTGGAGAAGCTATCAAGTGACGGGAGCTCGCGCACCGATGACACCGGAGAATTATCTCAATGAAATTCGAACAACAGTCGTTCGAATTTCATGAAAACGGCTTTTCGGTTGAACCCAGAGCAACCTCCTGATGGAGCGCAGGATCATCCTGCGGCCGCCGTCGGCCTACGCCTGAGGCAGACCGGGCACGGGCGCCTGCGGCGAGATCAGCCGCGCGTCCTTCAGTTCCTGCCAGAAGGCGCCAGGCAGGACGGTTGCGCAGTGACCCAGGTTCGCCTCGACTTCCTCGGGTGTCGCCATGCCCGTGACCACCGATGCGATCGCCGGGTGCGCGAGCGGAAACTGCAGCGCAGCGGCGGCGATGGCAACGCCGTGCCGCTTGCATACCGCCTCGATGCGCGCAGTCCGTGCCAGGATCTCCTCGCTCGGTGGCGCGTGAGCATAAGTGGCCCCGGCACGCGCCCCAAGCGCCAGCAGGCCGGAGTTGAAGGGCGCGGCAAGCAGCACTGCGATATCGCGGTCGAGACACATCGGCAGGAAGGACTGCGATGCGGAGTGATCCAGCAATGTATAGCGCCCGGCGAGCATGAAGCAATCGAAGTCGCCGTCGCGCGCAAATCGCTCCAGGATGGCCCAGTCGTTGACCCCGACACCCACAGCCTTGACCGCGCCCGAGGAGCGGAGCTCTGCCAACGCCCGGTAAGTGCCCTCCATCGCTTCGGCGTAGCGTCTTTCCAGGGCATCGCCGTGCCATCGCGGGCTCACATCGTGGATCAGCACGAGGTCCACGGAGTCGACCTGAAGCCGCCGCAGGCTCTCTTCCAGTGACTGCAGCGCACCCGAGTAGCTGTAGTCGAAGCGCGCACCGGTGACGGCGCCATCGGGTGAGCGCTCCAGCAGCCGTCCCACCTTCGTCGACAGCACCAGCGACTGCCGATCGATCCCCTGCAGGAATTCACCCAGCCGCCGTTCCGCGAGGCCCAGTCCGTACATCGGCGCAACATCGAAGTAGGAGATGCCGGCGGAGTGCAGGGCGCATACCGTCGCCCGAGCTGCCTGGCGTGCCGCTTCACCATCGGCAGCGCCGAAGGTCAGGCAGCCGACACCCAGCTGCGAAACCCGAAGAGCGCCGGCACGTCTGCGCGCCGCGGGATCGAAGCCGGAAGGCACTCGTGTCGGGCAGGTGGTCATGCCACGTCGGAGCCGATCCTCTTGCCGGTGCCCGCATCGAAAAGATGCGCACGGAGGACATCGACTTGGAGCATCGCGTGCTGTCCTGGCTGCAACGAGGTGCGTTCGCGCAGGAGTACGTTGACCGCGCCGGCGGTTGTCCTGCAGTGCAGCAGGGAGTCCAGCCCCGTCGACTCCACGACGCTCACCTCCGCGGCAAGCCCCTCGCGGCCGATGCTCAGGTGCTCCGGCCGGACCCCCAGGACCACGGTCTGGCCCTCCGCGAGCCCCGTCCGGCGGGGGAGCGTGAGCGACTCTCCGCCTTCGAGGCGGAGCAGCACGCCCGCCGCCTGCGGGTGTGCGGTACCGCGCAGGAAATTCATCGCGGGAGAGCCGATGAACCCCGCGACGAACAAGTTGGCGGGCTCGTCGTAGAGGTGCAGGGGGGGGCCGTTCTGCTCGATGAGGCCCTCCCGCATCACGACGATGTTGTCGGCCATTGTCATGGCTTCCACCTGGTCGTGCGTGACATAGATCGTGGTGGTCTTCAGGCGCTGGTGGAGTTCCCTGATTTCGGCCCGCATGGAGACGCGCAGCATCGCATCCAGATTGGAAAGCGGCTCGTCGAACAGGAACACCTGCGGCTTGCGCACGATGCACCGGCCCATCGCCACCCGCTGCCGCTGTCCGCCCGAAAGCTGCCGCGGGTACCGGTCCAGTAGCTGGCCGAGGTGGAGGATTTCAGCCGCCTGCGCCACGCGTTGCTGGACTTCGCCCTTCGGCACCTTGGAGAGTTTCAGCGAGAAGCCCATGTTGTCCCGCACCTTCATGTGCGGGTAAAGGGCGTAATTCTGGAACACCATCGCGATGTCGCGATCCTTCGGCAGCACGTCGTTCACGACCTTCCCGCCGATGCGGATCTCGCCGGAGGTGATGTCCTCCAGCCCCGCGATCATGCGCAGGAGGGTGGTCTTGCCGCAGCCGCTCGGCCCCACGAGCACGGTGAACTCGCCCTCGTCGATGTCAACGCTCACGCCGCGCAGCACGCGGGTCGCCTCGAACTGCTTCTCAATATTCAGGATCTGGACCTGCGCCATCGATCGTCCTCGTGAATCAAGCGGGCCGAGGGGTAGCCCGACCAAGTGCGTTATGTTATAACAAATAGCTTTTGCACGATCGCGGAGGAATTCCGTTGTGAAGATTGACCGGGTGGAGACGTTCGTCGTCGGAGTGCCACCGCCGCACCTCGGCGGCGTCAACTGGGTGTTCGTGAAGTTGACCACCGACGATGGGATCGTCGGCTGGGGGGAATGCAACGGCTGCGCCTACCGCGAAAAGACACTCGTGACCCTGGTGCACGAGATGTGCGAGCATTTCCTCGTCGGCAAGCACGACCCGCTCGACGCGGAGTCTCGCTGGGCGGACCTCTATAGCGGCGATGCCACGGTGGCGATCAAGACGTGGAGCAACTGGCGCAATGGCGGCGCGTTCGCGATGCAGGCGCTGGCCGCCATCGACATGGCCTGCTGGGACATCGCCGGCAAGGCACTCGGCCAGCCCGTGTACACCCTGCTGGGCGGGAAGTACCGCAGTACCGTCCGGACGTACACCTATCTCACGGGCTGGGCCGCCGGCGAGCCGCCCGAGAGAGCCGCGGAAGCCGCGTCCCGTCTGGTCGAGCGCGGGTTCACGGCCCTGAAGCTGGACCCCATCCCGCCTTATTTTCCGCAGCCGCGCGAAATCGGGCTGCAGGAAATCAGCTATAGCGAGAAGGTCGTGGCTGCGATCCGCGACGCAGTCGGGGACCGTGCCGATATCCTGCTTGGCACCCACGGCCAGTTGACGACGCATAGCGCCATCCGGTTCGCCAAGGCGATGGAGCCCTTCAGGCCACTCTGGCTGGAAGAGCCCGTGCCCCCGGAGAACGCCGCCGAAATGGCGAGGGTCGCGCAACACACGAGCATCCCCATCGCGACCGGGGAGCGCCTGGCCACCAAGTGGGCGTTCGCACCGCTGCTGGAGCAGCAGGCTGCGCAAGTCCTGCAGATCAATGTCGGCCTCAATGGCTTGCTGGAAAGCAGAAAGATCGCATCAATGGCGGAGGCTTCCTACGCGCAGATCGCCCCGTGGGTCTACTGCGGGCCCGTGGCTGGCGCAGCATCGATCCAACTGGACGTGGCCATTCCCAACTTCCTGATCCAGGAAGGGCTGGACGACTGGGGGGGGTTTTCTGCCGAAGTCATGCAGGACCCGGTTGCCTGGAAGCACGGGTACATCACACCCTCCGCCAGGCCCGGCCTGGGTGCCGACTTGCGCGAAGACGTCCTTCGGCGGCACCCGATGAACGAATACTCGATGCTGCGCGCGAAGGGCCCGGTGGATCGCTACGCCGACCGCGCGCGCAATCCGCCACGCCCGTAGCTCACGAGCCGCAGCGACTCAGCGGTCCTGCTGTGCGGCGCGGGCCTGGACGCCCGGCAGCAGATCCCTGGCGATGCGCATGATGTCGTCCGCCAGGAGCGCGCGCGCGAGGAGTGCATTGCGCTCCTCGAGCGCCGCGATGATCTGCCAGTGGGGGTGCTCACGCGTGCCCCGACGCTTCGGATTGCCGCGTAACGCGTTTACCACCGGCCCCGCCTGGAGCCAGAGGATCTCCACCAGCCGAAGCAGGACCGGCATGCGCGCGCAGCGGCAGATTGCCAGGTGGAAGCGCTCGTTCTGCAACAGCCACTCGGACAGCCGGCCCTGTCGCACCGCCGCATCCAGAGTCGACTGGATGCCGCGCAGTTCCTCCAGGTCGACCGGTGTGGCGCGCTCTGCGGCCACTGCGGCGGCCTTTCCTTCCAGGTCCACCCGCAGCTCGCAGATCTCCAGGTACCGTTCAGGCGTCAGGACCGGCAGGCGTACCGAGTGATGGTCGGCCTGGGTGAGCACGGCTTCCGATACTAGCCGCTTCAGTGCCTCGCGTACCGGCGTGGCGCTCATTCCCAGGCGCGCTGCGAGATCCCGGTGCTTCAGTTTTTCGCCAGGCGCGAAGCGGCCGCCCATCAGGTCCTCCCGGATCCGCTGGTAGGCGACGAGGCTGAGGCTATCGCCCTGCACGGGCAGGGAATCGACAATTTTCTGTGCGCTGAGAGCCATGGGTGAAATCTTCTCCTGGCGGGCTGGAACGAGTTGCGGTTGCTAGGACTCGTATTCTGTTATAACATTTTCCGGAATGCGCTGCGGCGTGGCCATGCCCTGCACCCTCGTGCCCGGCCCGGGGCCTGCTCCGCTCGCGAGGAGAAGTGGATGTCAGGATTTCTGACGGCGAGCGTGGCGCAAGGAGCGCCAGCCGTGCCGGCGCAGCGCCGCCTGCGCGGTCGCGGCACTGCGGTCTTTTTCTGGCCGGCGTTCACGCTGGTCATGGCAGTGGCCACGCTGCCGATCCTTTACGCCTTCTATCAAAGCGTCCACGCCTCGAAGTTCCTGAACGTGGGTGCTTTCGTGGGCGCGGCCAACTTCGAGCGTTTCTTCTCCCGCGGCACGGGCCTCTGGAATTCCATCGTGTTCACGATCGGCTCGGTGGGTCTGGCCGTTCCCCTCGGTGTGGCGGCCGCCCTCGCGCTGACCCGCATCGAGCGCGGGCGCAACTTCCTGCGCACGCTGCTGATCGTGCCTTGGCTGATCTCCAATGTGGTCGTCGCCCAGCTCTGGGGGTGGCTGATGAACCCGCAGCTAGGCCCCGTCGGGTATGCGGTCCAGCAATTCGGATCCACCATGCCGAACCCGGTGAATTCCGATTTCTGGTCGATGCCGTTGCTGGTGCTGGTGCATACGTGGACGGCATTTCCCCTGGTGATGGTCATGACCTATGCCGCGCTGCAGACCGTCCCCAAGGAGACGCTGGAGGCCGCGACCATCGATGGAGCGACCACCATGCAGCAGATCTTCCTGGTGATGCTTCCGCTGATCCGCAACACCATCCTGATCACGGTCCTGCTCACGACCATCAACAGCCTGAACAACGCGACGCTGGTGCTCGTGCTCACCGGTGGCGGCCCCGGCGGCGCTACCGAGACACTGGCGCTGCAGATCTTCAATGAGGGGCTGAAGTTTTTCCGCATGGGCGTGGCGGCAGCCGGGTCGGTGGTGGTCTTCGCGCTCAACGTCGTGTTCGCCGCCGTCTACTTCAAGGTGCTGGAAGAGGAGCGGAAGTGAAGCGCGAATCCAGGTTCTTCAGCTATGCCATCCTGCTGGTTTGCGCCCTGTTCGTCCTGATTCCGGTGGCTTGGGCGATCAGCACTTCCCTGAAGGACGTCAGCGAGGCCACCGCCTACCCGCCACGCTGGATCCCGGCTGCGCCCACGCTCGACAACTATTCGTTCGTGATCCAGAGCGAGAAGCTGCGCCGCTACTTCCAGAATTCCTTCGAAGTCATCTTTATCACGATTGCCGTTTCCCTTCTGCTCGGGGTGCCGGCGGCCTATGCGGTGGAGCGCGGCAAGTTCCGTGGCAAGGAAGGCATGATGAAGGCGTTGCTGGCGACCAAGATGCTCGCGGGCGTTGCCATCATCGTGCCCCTGTATCTGGTGATCAGCCGGATCGGCGCGTACGACACGCGCACGGCCCTGATTGCGGTCTATGCAGCCACCGTGCTGCCGACCGTGGTGTGGCTGCTGCGGGGCTTCGTGGCGCGCGTGCCGAAGGAACTCGAAGAGGCGGCCGAAGTGGACGGGTGTTCTCCTTTTGGCAGCTTCCTGCGTGTCACCCTGCCGTTGCTGCGCACCGGCATCGTGGCCGCAGCGGTGTTCATCTTCGTGACGATCTGGAACGACTTCCTCATCGCCTACAGCCTGGTGCAGGCCGAGACCAACCGCACGATCCAGATCGGCATCTACTTCTTCGTTTCGGACACCGGCGTCCAGTGGGGCCGCATGATGGCTGCCGTGCTGGTCTCCAGCGTGCCCGTCCTGTCGATCTATGCCCTGTTGCAGCGCTCCTTCATCCAGGGAATGGGTGGCGGCGCGGTGAAGGAATAGAACCACAACCCAACCACCAAGGAGCAAGAAACCATGTCGAGAATCAATAGCAGCCGCAGATCGTTCATCGCCCGCGCAGCCGTTCTGGGTGCTGCCGCAGCCGCCTGCGGCCCCGCTATCGTGAGAGCCGCCGCGCCGGTGAAGCTCTGGACCTTCATCGACCCGCGGGACACCTCCGTGCGGGCGAAGACCCTGGCCCACGTGCTGTCGACATTCCAGGCGAAGAATCCCGGTGTCGCGGTCGAGCCGTCGGTGATGCAGTGGAACATGATCTCCAGCAGCTTCCTGCGCGCGCACCAGAGCGGCCAGGTGCCCGATGTGGTGATGATCTATTCCCCGGACATTCCGGTGCACATCGGTGCCGGCACCATCGCACCGCTGGGTGGGCGCATGTCCGCATGGTCGAAGGCGGACCGGGACGACGTGATCGTACTGTCGAACGCGCGCGAGGGCAACGAGGTCTTCGGCTTGCCCTGGGAACTGCGCACCTACGGGCATGCGGTGAACCTGCGCCACCTGAAGGAGGCCGGCATCCAGGTGCCGGACTCGCTGCCGGCGCTGGGCGAAGCCGCCGGTCGCATTGCAAAGACCGGAAAGGTCGGACTGTCCTTGTCGATGAATCCCGCCGACGCCTCCGCCACACTGCTGACTGCCATGTCCATCCTCGGTGGAATGGGTGGCAAGCTGCTCAATGACAACGGAACCGCTGCATTCGCGAGCCCGGCGGGTGAGCGTGTGGCGCAGTACTTCCACGACCTCGTTCACAAGTACCAGGCGATCCCGCTGGAAACCGCGCTCCAGATGGACGAGGCCGCTCACCAGCTGGTCGAGTCCGGTCGTGCCAGCATGGGCATGACCGGAACGCAGCGCATGTCCCTGATGCGCCAGAAGCTCGCGATTGGTGCCGACCTGGCCTGGATCCCATGCCTCAGCATGACGGCGGGCAAGTCCTCGCCCGCAACCATCGAGGGATGGCAGCTCGCCCTGCCGGCGAAGGGAAGCAACAAGGACGGCGCCTGGAAGCTGATCGAGCACTGGACTTCGGTCGATATGCAGAAGTACCAGACCGAGCAGGCCACCTACATGCCCATGCGCCTTAGCGTCTCGGATGCGCCCATCTTCTCGAGCAGCACGCATGAGTTCCTGAAGACTGCGATACGCTACGCCAAGGAAAACCCCCTCACGATCAAGCGGCCTGAAAACGCCGACGTGATGTTCGACGCGCTCGCGCGCGCCATTGGCGCCGTGATCCAGAACAAGCAGCCACCCGCCGCCGCACTGGCCGCCGCTGCCAAGGACTACAACGACAAGCGGTGATCGAGGTGGCCGCCCGTCCCCTCGTGCCGACGGGAGCCCTCGAAGGAGAGGTCCTCGCTTCGGGGTTGCGCTTCCCGGAGGGACCGGTTGCGTTGAGCGACGGGTCCGTCCTCGTGGTGGAGCTTGAACGCGGCACCTTGACGCGGATCGCCGGCGGCAGCGCGGACGTCGTCGCGCACGTGGGTGGCGGCCCGAACGGTGCTGCCATCGGTCCCGATGGTCACTGCTATGTCTGCAACAACGGCGGTTCCATCTGGACCGATGAACCCGGCGGCGTGCTCCGGCCCATCGCTGTCGTACCGGGCTACAAGAACGGCGCCATCCAGCGCGTGGACCTCCGTACCGGGCGGGTGGAGACGCTCTACACCCACTGCGGCGGCGTGCCGTTGAAGGCGCCCAACGATCTCGTCTTCGATGGCTCGGGCGGCTTCTGGTTCACGGACTTCGGCCGCACCTACGATCGCGTGCGGGACCTCGGCGCCGTGTACTACGCGCGGGCAGATGGCAGCGCAATCCGGCAGGTGATCTTTCCGATCCAGGCGCCCAACGGCATCGGCCTTTCGCCGGATGGCGCCACCCTGTACGTGACCGAAACCGAGACCGCACGGCTCTGGTCGTATCCCGTCAGTGCTCCTGGGGAGATCGAACTGGAACCCTGGCCTTCACCCTGCGGCGGCAAACTCGTGATCGGCACGCCGGGTTACCAGCGGTTCGACTCGATCGCGGTGGAGGCGAGCGGCAACGTTTGCGTCGCCTGCCTTGTCGATGCCGGCGTTCTTGTGGTCAGCCCGCAGGGTGCCGTGGTGGAGTTCCTGCGGGCCATGGATCCCTTCTGCACGAATCTCTGCTTTGGCGGATCCGACCTGCAAACGGCCTACGTCACCTTGTCCGGCTTTGGACAACTGCTGGCTGTGCCCTGGTCTCGCAACGGGCTGGCCTGAGGCCTGGCAACGGCATTAGAGCATCGTCAACATGAAATTCGAATGGCGGCCATTCGAATTTCATGGTAACGTTTCGCAATGCTCACCCGGGATTCCATCCAGTCCAGAATCCGCGGCGCGCTCAAGCGCAGCCGCGTCGTGGCTTTGGTCGGCCCCCGCCAGAGCGGCAAGACCACGCTGGCGCGGGCGTTTGTCCGGGCCGATGCGGTCAATTATTTCGACCTTGAAGATCCGGCGTCGCTCGCCCGGCTCGCCCAGCCCATGGTGGCGCTGGCGCCCCTCAAGGGAATCGTGGTCGTCGACGAAATCCAGCGGCGACCGGAACTCTTTCCCGTATTGCGCGTGCTCGCCGATCGCCGGCCGCTGCCGGCGCGGTTTCTGGTTCTGGGCAGCGCGTCGCCCGTGCTCCTGCGGCAATCGTCCGAATCTCTGGCCGGTCGGCTGGAAGTGATCGATGTTGCCGGCCTTGCGCTTGGCGAAGTCGGCGCTGTGCACGGTGAACGGCACTGGAGGCGCGGCGGCTTCCCCCGGAGCTATCTCGCGCGGAGCGAGGCGGACAGCTTGACGTGGCGGCAGGAGTTCATTCGCACCATCATCGAGCGAGATCTGCCGCAACTGGGCAGTGCCGTCGCGCCTGCCGCGATGCGCCGCTTCTGGGCCATGCTCGCGCACTATCACGGCCAGATATGGAGCGCGGCCGACCCCGCGCGCTCCCTCGGCGTGTCGGAACCAACCGTGCGCCGCTATCTGGATTTGCTGACCGGTGCCTACCTCGCGCGGCAGCTGCCGCCCTGGCATGAGAACCTGGCCAAGCGCCAGGTCAAGGCGCCCAAAGCCTACGTGCGCGATTGCGGCTTGCTGCATGCATTGCTCGGCATCGCCTCCCCCAAGGCATTGCTGGAACACCCGAAATGCGGCGCGTCATGGGAGGGCTACGTCATCGAAGAAGTGCTGAAGGCGCTCGATGCGCGCGACGCGTACTTCTGGGCCACGCACCAGGGCGCGGAACTGGATCTGTTGCTGTTTCATGGCGGCAAGCGCATCGGCATCGAAATCAAGCGCGCCGATGCCCCCTCGGTCACGAAGTCCATGCAGATTGCGTTGGACGATCTGAAACTCGACCGCTTGCTGGTCTTGTATCCGGGCCAGCGGGCATATGCGCTGGGCGAACGCGTCGATGTTTTGCCGGTGGCTGCGATCGCGGACTGGACGCCGAAAACGCGGCTGTAGGGCAAGTCGGCTGACTCACTTCTTTGGTGGCGGGGAGTCTGCCTGGACACCCAAGCTTGTCAAATTCATTTTGACAAGCTACTATGCGCCGATGAACTGCGCGACACGACTCGTTGAACTTTTCGGCAGCCAGGCCGGCGTCGCCCGCGCGTTCCAGCTCGACCGGGCTGTGGTGCACCACTGGGTGAAGACGGGCTACATCCCCGCGCGTTGGGCGGGCGAGGTGGAACGGGTCACCGCGGGCCGCATCAGTTCGGACGAAGTCGTCAACGAAGCCAGCGCGAAAAACCCGGTGCGCGTGAAGTCGCGCCCGGACGATGCGCAGTTCGGCATGCCAGAGAGTGAGCCCATGAGCCAGTACGCCCCCACCAAGCGCATCCATTCCTTCCATCCGCCGCAGCGCACGCTGATGGGACCGGGCCCGACGGAGATCCATCCGCGCGTGCTGACCACGATGAGCCAGCCGGCGATCGGTTACCTCGACCCGGTGTTCGTCGAGATGATGGAAGAACTGAAGTCGCTGCTGCGCTACGTCTACCAGACGAAGAACCCGCTCACCTTTCCGATCTCCGGCCCGGGCTCGGTCGGCATGGAGTACTGCTTCGTCAACATGGTCGCCCCGGGCGACAAGGTCATCGTCTGCGTCAACGGCGTGTTCGGCGGCCGCATGCTGGAGAACGTGATCCGCGCCGGCGGCGTGCCGGTGCTGGTGGAAGACAAGTGGGGCGAGCCGGTCGACCCGCAGAAGCTCGAGGACGCGCTGAAGAAGAACCGCGACGCCAAGGTTGTCGCCTTCGTCCACGCGGAAACCTCCACCGGCGCGCAATCGGACGCGAAGGCACTGGTGAAGCTCGCCCACAAGTACGACGCGCTGACCATCGTCGACGCCGTGACGTCGCTGGGCGGCACGCCCGTCAGGGTCGACGAGTGGGACATCGACGCCGTCTATTCGGCCAGCCAGAAATGCCTGTCGTGCACTCCGGGCCTGTCGCCGGTGTCGTTCTCCGAGCGTGTCGTCGAGCGCGTCAAGGCGAGGAAGGACAAGATCCACAGCTGGTTCATGGACATGAACCTGCTGCTCGGCTACTGGGGCGCGACGACCCGCACCTATCACCACACGGCGCCGACGAACTCGCTGTTCGCGCTGCACGAAGCGCTGCTGCTGATCCGCGAGGAAGGCCTGGAGAACGCCTGGGCGCGCCACCACCGCCATCACCTGGCGCTGAAGGCGGGCCTGGAGGCGATGGGCCTGAAGTTCCTGGTCGAGGAAAAGTACCGGCTGCCGCAGATGAACGCGGTGTATTGCCCCGAAGGCGTCGACGAAGCGCAGGTGCGGCGCACGCTGTTGAACGAATTCAGCCTGGAGATCGGCGCCGGCTTGGGGCCGCTCGCCGGCAAGATCTGGCGCTTCGGCCTGATGGGCTATAGCTGCCGCCCCGAGAACGTGATGTTGTGCCTCTCGGCGCTCGGCTCTGTCCTCGCCGACATGGGCCGGCCCGTGCACGTGGGCGACGCGGAAGCCGCCGCGCACGGTGCCTACGCGCAGATGCATGCCACCGACGCGCTGAAAAAGAAGCGCGCGGCCTGACGCGCGGAGTCGCCGGGCCGGCGCAGCAGCGCCAAGTCGCGCGCGCAGTATCATCGGGGTTCGGGGGACTCACATCCCCGCCCCGATGGAGGCCCCGCCTCATGAACGATCCCCTGGACTGCCCGCCGTCGATGCCCGACCTGGCAGCGGCAACAACCCCGGCCGCCGGCACGGCTGCGCTGCGCACGCTCGCGGTCACCCACGAAGTCATCAACCAGCCGGCGGAACTCGCCGACTGCAATCTCTACGCCTCCGACAGTGCGCTGCGCGAGGCCGTCGCGCGCGAAGGCGCCGGCTGGGCTGAAGCATCGCTGCAGGCGCTCGGCACGCGGCTGGGCACGGCGGCGTGCCTGGAACTCGGGCAGCTCGCGAACAAGTTCCAGCCCGAACTCGACACGCACGACCGCTTCGGTCACCGCGTCGACCTGATCCGCTTCCATCCCGCGTACCACACGCTGATGCAGTCGGCGATCGAGGAGGGCCTCCATGCGTCGCCCTGGACCGAGCCCGGCCCCGGCGCGCACGTGGCGCGGGCGGCACGCTTCTACCTGCAGACGCAGGCCGAGGCCGGACATGGCTGCCCGATCACGATGACCTTCGCCTCGATTCCGACCCTGCGGCTGGAACCCGAACTCGCTCGCTGGTGGGAGCCGCGGATCACCACCCGCGTCTACGATCCGCGCAACGTCCCGGCCGCGGAAAAGGCGGGGCTGACCATCGGCATGGCGATGACGGAGAAGCAGGGCGGCTCCGACGTGCGCGCGAACACGACGCGCGCGTTCCCGCTGGGGCGCGACGGAGCGGGCGAAGCCTGGGAACTGGTCGGCCACAAGTACTTCGTCTCGGCGCCGATGTGCGACGCCTTCCTGACCCTCGCGCAGGCGCCGGCGGGACTCACGTGTTTCCTGCTGCCGCGCTGGTGCCCGGACGGCACGAAGAATCCGATGCAGATCCAGCGCCTGAAAAAGAAAATGGGCAACGCTTCCAACGCTTCCTGCGAAGTCGAGCTGCGCGGCGCGCTGGCCTGGCGCGTCGGTTCCGCGGGCAAAGGCGTGCGCACCATCATCGAGATGGTGGCGATGACGCGCTTCGATTGCATGATCGGCTCCTCGGCGGGAATGCGGATGGCGACGGCGCAGGCGCTCCATCACTGCCGCCAGCGCAAGGCGTTCGGCCGCACTCTGGTCGACCAGCCGCTGATGCAGAACGTGCTGGCCGATCTCGCGCTCGAAGCGGAAGGCGCGGTGGCGCTGACGATGCGCCTGGCGCGGGCGCTCGACCGCCGCGACGCCGACGCGCACGAGAACCTGCTGGTGCGCCTGGCCACGGCGATCGGCAAGTACTGGATCTGCAAGCGGACGCCGCAGCACGCGGCCGAGGCGATGGAGTGCATAGGCGGCAGCGGGGTGATGGAAGATTCGCCGATGCCGCGCCTGTTCCGCGAATCGCCGGTCAATGCGATCTGGGAAGGCAGCGGCAATGTCCAGTGTTTGGATGTGCTGCGCGCGCTCGACAAGGAACCCGCGGCGCTCGCTGCGCTGGAGGTGGAGTTGCGCTCAGCGCAAGGCGGCAATCCGTCGCTCGACCGGCACGCGGCGGGGCTCATCGACGACTTGCGCGATCGCACGGAACTGGAATACCGCGCCCGCGACCTGGTCGACCGGATGGCCGTGGGCCTGCAGGCGGCGTTGCTGGTGCGGCATGCGCCGGCGTGGCTGGCCGACGCGTTCTGCGCCTCGCGCCTGGGCGCCGCGGGCCATCATCAATACGGCGCCCTGCCGCGCGGCGTCGACTGCGCGCGCATCATCGCGCGGGCGATGCCGGCTGCGGACACGTGATTCCCGGCGCAGCCAGGCTGCGCGACGGCGGTGCGCGGACTATCTGTGCTCCCTTTGATTATTGTCATCGGGTGTTGCGGTCGTTGGCTCACTCTATGTGTGGAGGCGGTGCTTGCAATGTCTGCCGGCCTGCCGGTTCCCGGTTCTCGCATGGAGGTGTCAAGTGAAACTATTCAAGGTTATGACCGTTTTGGCGGCGCTCGGCTCGATGACGTTGTCGGTTGCAGGCCGCGCGGCAGATCCTGTCGATCTCGGAAAGCGTGAGTACCAGGACAACTGCGCCGTGTGCCATGGCGCGCTGGGGAAGGGCGACGGTCCGTACGCCGGAGTCGTCAATCGCCCGATGGGCGACCTGACCAGGCTGGCCAGCAGCCACGGCGGCGTGTTCCCGGTGTCGCGCGTATATGGAGCGCTGGACGGCACCCGGATGTCGAGGGGCCACGGCACGACCGACATGCCGATATGGGGCACCATCTACAAGATCAGGGCGGCCCAGAATCTCGTGGACATCCCGTCGTACGACCCGGATGCGTTCGTCAGGGCACGGATTCTCGCGCTGATCGATTATCTGTTCCAGTTGCAGGAAAAGTGACGGCAACGGATTGATGGACGCGCGGGCCCGGGCTGCGGCCGCGGGCCGGCGGCTCCGCTACGGTATCCGCGGCGCTTCAGGTCTTCCAGAACCGCCGCGACGCGATTCTCGCTCCCTCGGCCAGCGCCGCCAGCTTCGCCCACACCACGTCGGGATCCACGGCCGACTGCCCCACCCACGTCCCGTACCCGCAGTCGCTGCCGGCCATCACGTTTTCGCGGCCGACGAGGTTGGCGTAGCGCCCGATCCGCTGCGCGATCAACTCCGGGTGCTCGATGAAATTCGACTTGGATTCGATCGCGCCCGGAATCAGGAACTTGCCCTCGGGCAGCTTGACGGTTTCGAACAGCGCCCACTCGTGGGCATGGCGCGGGTTCGCCGCCTCCAGGACGATGGCGGACGGCTTGGCCTTGAACACGATGTCGATCACGTCGGCCAGCGGCACGTCGCAGTGGTGCGGGCCTTCGTAGTTGCCCCAGCACAAGTGCATCCGCAACTGCTCCGGCGCGACGTTGGCCAGCGCATGATTGAGCACTTCGACATGGAGCTCCGCCTTCTTCCGCCACTCCGGCAGGCTCAGGTCCGCGTGCTGGATGTGCCGCCCCATCCCCAGGTCGGGGCAATCGATCTGCAGCGTGATCCCGGCGCCGGCGACGGTCTCGTACTCGTCGCGCATCGCATCGGCGATCGCATACAGGTAGGTCTCTTCGTCGGCGTAGTACTCGTTGCGGAAGAACAGCGACACCACGCCGGGCGAGGCCGCGGTCATGAACCCGTCCTCGACGCCGCGGCCGACTTTGGCCAGCGCCGCGGCCAGGTGCGCGACGTCGTTCTTCGCCGCCTGCGGGTCGCGCACGGTGATCGGCGCGTTGCACGCCGGCGTCTTGCGCCGTGAGCGCCCCGGGTCCCCGAACACGCGCTGGGCCAGCTTGGGAAAGTCGGCCAGGTCCTGGTAGACGAATGTGTTGCCCCCGCCCCCGAATCCGGCCAGCCGGTCCTTGATGTACGTCGCATAGCTGGGCTTGCTCATCTCGCCGTCGTCGAGCACGTCGATTCCCGCCTTCGCCTGCTTGCCGACGACCTCGGCGACCGCGTCGGCGACGCGACGCTCGAGCGCCGCCGCGTCCACCGGCACGCCCTCTTCCTTGGCGAACATCGTCCGGATCAGGTCCTCGGGCCGCGGCAGGCTGCCCGTGTGCGTGGTCAGAAAGCGGTCGGTGCTGCGTCTCATGGTTGACTCTCCTGTTGGCGCTGCGTGCGGCGCAATGACACGCGGCCCGCAAGTGCCGCTTGAATGGGCGAGGCACGCGCCGCGCGCCCCGCAGACTCAGCCGTGACGTCGGCGCGTTCGGTTGCCCTGATCCTGATGACTGTCATGGCACCTCTACCTGGAACACGTCTTGTCCGGCACCCGCGCTCATGGACCGAACGACGATGAAGTCGAAGATCGCCAGCCGGGCGGGCTCGTAGCATTCGACCGTGTGGAGCCGGCCGCCAGCCCTACCACCAGACCAGCTTGTGGCCGATCCAGTTGACCACCGAATAGATGGCGAGGCTGACAATCACCGTGGCGCCCACGGCCACCCAGGCGGCGACGAAGTCCATCATCTGCGTGGATTTGAACACAGTCCAGCCCAGTCCCTCCCTGGCGCCCAGCATTTCCAGCACCACCGCAAGTATCATCGCGTGCACCACGGCGACGCGAAGCCCGGAGAATATCGCCGGCATCGCGGCGGGGAGTCTCAACTTGAGCAGGATCGTGCGCTCGCTCGCGCCGAAAGTGCGCAGCAGCGATATCGCGCCGGGGTCGCAACTCCTCAGGCCGGCGAGCGCGTTGATGAGAATCGAATAGCTGACGGCAATGATGATCAGAGTGATCTTGGAGGACGCGCCGATGCCGAGCCAGATGATCGCAAGCGGACCGTACGCGACCATCGGCACCGAATTGATCGTCACGTAGGCCGGCAGCAGTGCGCGCTCCACGCGGGGGAAGGTGACGAACAGCAGCGCGATGCCGAGTCCGAGCACCGATCCGGCGACGTACCCGACCAGCGACTCCACCAGCGTGGCCCAGGTGTCGTGCAGCACCTGCCCCCGGTCCTGGATCGCCGCGACCAGGATTTCCTGCGGCGTCGGCAGGACGAAATTCGGCAGCTTGAACAGCCAGATCGAGAGTTCCCACGCGGCCAGGATCAGGATCGCGGCGAGCGCCGGCGGCCAGAGCAGCGAATAGCGCCTGCGCCACGCGCCCTCCCCAGTCTTGTTTGCCGGCATATCGCTCATGTTCTCATCCGTCCGCATGCCACCACACGAACTTCCGCTGCAGCAGGACGACCGCGGCGAACAGCGCGGTGCCCGTGACACCGGTCAGGAGTATGCCTGCCCACAGCTGCTCGACGTGGTTGTCGAACATCGCGGTCAGCAGCACGACTCCGAGCCCCTGGCTGGCGCCGAACCATTCACCGACGATGGCGCCGACCATGGCGAGCCCTACGGCCAGGCGGACCGCGGTGAAAATCGACGGCAGCGCGGTCGGCAGCTGCAGCTTCCACAGGATTTCCATCGTGCCGGCCCCGAAGGTGCGCAGCAGGCCGACTTCCTCCGGGTTCACGCGCCGGATGCCGGTGAGCGTGTTGACGGCGACGGGAAAAAAGCTGAGGTAGGTCGCGATCACCGCCTTCGACGCGACGCCGTTGCCGAACCACATGACGATGATGGCGCCGAACGCGATGATGGGCACGGCCTGCGAGGCGACGAAATACGGCAGCAGCATGCGCTCGAGCAGGCGGAAGCGCGAGAACGAGATTCCGCTGAGCACGCCGAACACGATGCCGGCGGCAAGCCCCAGCAGCGCTTCGTACAGCGTCGTGCCCACGGCGCCCGCCAGCGCGACCCGCCCCGACCACATGGTTGCAAACACGGCGGAGGGCGGCGGCAGCTTGCCCGGCGAGACGTCCAGCGCCCGCACGGCCACTTCCCAGGCCGCCAACATGACGACCAGCGCGATCAATTGGATCGCGGCGTTGCCGGCAACGCCGGGGACGCCCGGGACGGCGGGGACAGGCGCGGACGGGGCTGACATCAGGCGTCCGCCGGATCGGGGAGGATTTCCCGGTTCATCGCGGCGAACGCCTTGCGGCTCTCGTCCTCGACCGCGGCGAGCAGCGTGCGCTTCAATTCGACGAAGGGCGCCGAGGTGATGATGTCCGGCGCGCGCGGCCGCGGCAGGGGCACCGGCAATTCCATCTTGATGTGGCCGGGTCGCGCCGACATCACCAGCACGCGGTCGCCAAGGAAGATCGCCTCATCGATGTCGTGCGTGATGAACAGGACCGTGCGCTTGGCGCCTTCCCAGACTTCGAGCAGCCAGCGCTGCATCATCGCCCGCGTGAGGGCGTCGAGCGCGCCGAACGGCTCGTCGAGGAGCATCACGTCGCGGTCGAACATGAAGGTGCGCATCAGCGCCACGCGCTGGCGCATGCCGCCGGACAATTGCGCGGGGTGGTGGTTTTCGAATCCCCGCAGCCCAAAGCGGTCGAGCGAGTCGAGCGCGCGTTTTCGCGCCGCGGCGCGGGGCACGCCGTCGATCTCGGCCGCCAGGATCGCATTGTCGAGGACCGTGCGCCAGGGCATGAGCATGTCCCGCTGGGGCATGAAGGCAACGCGGCCGAGCAGGTGATCGGCGGCCACGAGTTTCCCGTCGATGTGCAGTTCGCCGCCGGAATCGGGCGCCAGCAGTCCGACCAGGATGTTGAACAGCGTGCTCTTGCCGCAACCGCTGGGACCGACCAGGGTGACGAAATCGCCGCTGTTCAGGCTGAGGTTGACGTTCTCCACGGCCGGGACCACGTTCGATCCGACGGCGAACCGCTTCGAGATGTTCTGCAGGCGTATTTTTGGCGTCACTCTTATGTACCTGAACCCGGACCTCGAGGTGAGACAGACCGCGCCGACGGCGGGTGCCGGCAGCGCGGGCGCAACAGTTGAGCGCTAGCGCGCGATGATCTTGTCCTGCGCGGGAATCTTGTCCCAGAAGGACGTATCGACGGCGAGCTTGAGGTCGACCGGCGCCTTCATCACGCCGTTGTCGAGCAGGAATTTCTGCGCGAACTCCAGATTCTTCATGTCGAAGTAGCCGATGCCCCTGGTTCCCGCCTCGCCGTAGGTCATCAGCGCGGGAAGGACGGCCAGCGTCTCTTTCTGCTGCACCGCGTTGGCGGTCGGGACTTCCTTCAGCAGGATGGCGATCGCCTCGTCCTGGTTCTTCAGGGCATAGGCCCAACCCATCAGGCTCGCGCGCAGGAAGCCCTGCACCAGCTTGGGGTTTTCCTTGATGGTCTTCTCGTTGACGATGATCGATTCGTTGGCGAGATTGACGCCCATCTCGGCCGGATTGAACACGACCGACGGAATCACGTTGCGGCGCTTGAGGATCAGCGCCTCGTTGTAGGTCGTCACGATCGCCATGTCGACCTTGCCGTCGATGAACGGCTCCATGCTGTTGGCCTGCGCCTCGATCTTGACGTCGCTCAGCGACAGGCCGCTCGCCTTGATCATCGCCTGCACCATGAATTGCGGCCCGGTGAACCAGGTCGACACCGTCTTGCCCTTGATGTCGGTGAACTTCTTGATGCCGGACTTTTCGAGCGCGACCAGGCGGTACGGCGTTTCCTGGAACAGCATCCCGATGCCGACGATCGGCAGCCCCTTTTCCCGCGACTGGAGCAGCGAGGTCATGCCGCCACCGTGGCCGAAGGTGTTGTTGCCGGAGGCCACCATGTTTTCGGCGATGATGTTCGGGCCGCCGGGAACGATGCTGAGATCGATGCCCTCGTTGGCGTAGTAGCCCTTGGCCTTGGCCACGTAGTAGCCCATGAACTGCGCCTGCGGCAGCCACTTGAGCCGCAACGAGGCGGGCGTGAGATCCGCCGCCGATGCGCCGACGCAGAACGCGCCGGAAAGCATGGTGGCAGCTATACAGGAAACGGCGGATTTGACCAGGACACGTCGGGCGATTTTCAGCATGGTGCGTTGCTCCTCAAGGTGACTACCGATGAAAATAATTGTTGCACGAATCGTGCCACACCCTTCAGGCGAAAATCTCGCCCAGCGCGGAAATGGTGCTCAGTACATTCCTGTGCGGCAATCCCGGCCACTGCACGCGCATCAGAAAGTGATTCACGCCCAGCAGTTCGTTGTAGCGCTGGATCTCGTCCTTCACGAAGGCCTTGTCGCCGATGATGAACCGGTCCTTGACGAAGTCCTCGAACGGCTGCTGGAACGACTCGGCTCCTTCCGACTGAGAATCCAGGCCCCACGACGAATAGGCGGCGTACTTGTACTGAAGCGCCGCCTTGCACTCTTCGAGCGCGCGGGCGTTGGTCGGTCCGACGTAGCACTCGCGCGTGATCGGCGCGTCCTCCGGGAAGGGCTTGCCGACCGCCGCGAGCGTTTCGCGGTACAGCTTCATCTGGGGCACGAGTTCCTTCAGATGCGCGAAGTTGGTGATCAGCCACGCGTCCCCAATCTCCGCCGCGCGCTTGACCGCGGCGTCGACCACGCCGGCGATCCAGATCGGCGGTCCGCCTTTGCGCACGGGCTTGAGGCCGACTCCCATGTCCTCGATGGTGAAGTACTTGCCCTTGTGCGTGACCCGGTCTTCCGGTCCAGAGCCGGCGCATGATCTCGATGCCTTCCTTCATTCGCGGTACCCGCTCCTTGAGCGGAACGTTGAAAGCATCGAACTCGGCGGCGCGGTAGCCGATGCCCACGCCGAGCACATACTTGCCGCCGGAAAGCAGGTCCAGGGTGACGGCGTCCTCGGCCACGTGGATCGGGTTGAGCAGCGGCATGATCAGGATGTTCGCCCCGATCACCATGCCCTCCGCTTCCTGCAGCAGCCATGCCAGCATCGGGACCGGCGCGAGCATCTGCATCGGCTCGGTGGCGTAGTGATGCGGCACCCAGAGCGAAGCGAAGCCGCTCTGGCGCGCCACGCGCACCTGCTCGAGCATCTCGGCGCGCGCGGCCATGACGTCGGTCTGCTCGGTGAATTGCGTTGCGATGTAGAGGCCGACCTTCATGCGTGTCATCTCCTGTGCGCTGCGTGGAGTGCGGCCGGAACCGGCCCGAGTATCGCGGCGAGTTCCTTGACGCCGGAGGCTTCCGCCAGGCCGGCGACGCACAAGCGCAGCGCATCGGCGCGCTCGCCGAAGCCGCACTCGGCCAGCAGCGCCGCGGACTTGCGTTCGGCTTCCGCATGCAGCAGTCCGTTGTCGTTGCTGTACTGCGACGCCTCGGGGTCGCCGCTGGGGCATTCGCTGAAGTAGCGGCGCTCGCTCCCGTCGAGGAGCCGGAGCTTGAGTTCGACCCAGTAGTCGCTCGGATAGCGGGCAGTGTACCCGTCGTCCTCGGTCACGGTGATGCGCCGCGCAATCGCGAGCACCTGTTCGTCGCGGATGGCCGCGTCGGTGAAATCCGAGAGCATCACCTTGCCCCGCAAAAGGGCGACGGCGACGCCGTAGGGGACGTTGAACTGCGCGTCGACCGGGTTCTTCGGCTCGTGGTGATACGAGAGCACGTCGGTGCGGTAGATCCGGATCGCGACGGCGGCGATGTCTGCCGGCGCGACGCCGTTCCGATGGGCTTCGATCGCGAGATCGATGGCGCCGTGCTCGAAGCGGCAGCAGGGATAGGGCTTGAGCGCGGTGCCCAGCGCCCGGTAGTCAGTGCCCAGGTCGCGCGTCATGCACAGCGGATCGATCTTCTCGCCGTAGGAGAAGGCGTTGAAGAAGCCGTTGGCGCCTTCGAAGATCGTCGCCGGTCCGGTGAAGCCTTCGGCGGCCAGTCGCGCGGAGAGCACCCCGGCGTGCGCGGCGCGGCCGGGGTGCAGCCGCTTGATCCACGAGCCGTCGGCACGCCACTCGGTCAGGCCCGAGGCCTGCGTGCCGGCGATGCCCAGCGCGCGAACGAGCGCGTCGCGATTCAACCCCATGGCCACTCCCGCGGCCATCGCGGCGCCGAACACCCCGCAGAGCGCGGTCGGATGCACCCCGTGATAGAACTGGCTGCCGCGGAAGACTTCGCCCAGCCGGCAGGTGACCTCATAGCCATGCAGCAGCGCGCGCAGGAAGGTCAGGCCCGTGGCTGGCGCCGCCTCCGCCGCCGCCAGCGCCGCGGGCACCACGACGGCGCCCGGGTGGAGCACGGCAATCCGGTGATCGTCGTCGAGTTCCAGCGCATGCGCGAACGCACCGTTGGCGAGCGCCGCATCCCACGCCGACGTGCCGCGGCCGGCACCCAGCACCGTCGCTTCTGGTTTGCCTGCGGCCGCCAGGATAGTGCGCGCCACCGCCGCGCTCGAGGGCGAGATCGTGCCGCTCAGCGTCACCGCGAGCGTGTCGAGCGCATAGGTCCGCATCCTGCGTGCGCGCTCGATCTCGGCGGGCGTCACGGGCTGGGTGGCGAGGTCGGCAAGCGCCTCGGAAATCGTCGCCATCTCAGGTCCGCTGCTGCGTGATCAGTTGGGCGCGGCCCGGCATGCCGGTCACCCGGCCGTCGTGCCAGACGACTTCGCCGCGGGAAATCGTGATGTCCGGCCAACCCGCGAGCGCGCGGTCTGCCACGGGATTCGGGCACACGGCGGGCGCGATCGACTTCACATCGACGGTCTGCCGCAGCGCCGGATCGACGATGATGATGTCGGCGTCGGCGCCGGGGGAGAGCGAGCCCTTGCGGTGCGACAGGCCGAACAGGCGCGCCGGGGCTTCCGACATTGCCCGTACCAGCACCGTCAACGGGATGCCGTTGTCGAGCGCCCAGGTGAACATCGAGGGCCACAGCGTCGGCGCCCCGGACATTCCGAACGGTGCAGCGAATATGTTGCCCCCGCCGCCCGCCTTCGCCTCGGCGCTGAAGCTGGCGTGGTCGCTGCCGACGGTGTTGACCGCGCCGGTCAGCAGCGCAGTACCCAGCGAACGGCGGTCCGCACTGGTGCGCAGCGGCGGCGCGACCTTCGCCGGCGCACCGACCTCGCGCAGCGTGTCATTGTCCAGCAGCAGGTATTGCGGACAGGTTTCGGCCCAGATCGGCACGCCCCGGCGCCGCGCCCGCTCGACGGCTGCGAGGCCCTGGTTCGAGGACAGGTGGACGATATACGCAGGACATCCCGTGGCCTGCGCCGCGAGTGCGACGATCTCGATCGCCGCGGCCTCGGCTTCCGCCGGCCGGGTGGGCTCGTAGCACTCGGGTGCCGTCTGGCCCGCGGCCACCGCCGCTTGCTCCATGTAGTCGACGAGCTCGCCGTGCTCGGCGTGGATCAGCGCAATGCCTCCGACCTTGCGGATCGCTTCCATCGCGTCGAACAGGAATTCGTCGCGCACCATCATGCCGCGGCGCTTGTACGCCATGAACATCTTGAACGAGGTGTAGCCCTGCGCAGCGAGTGCCGGAATCTGTGCGATGCTCTCGGGGCGGTCGTAGAGCACGACGTGGAACGAGAAGTCGGTCACGGCTTCATTGACGCCCGCGACGCGGTGCTCTTCGACCACCGTCGCGAGCGGAATCTCCGGCGCGCCACGGATCATTCCGATGAAGGTGGTCACCCCGCCGCGCACGGCCAGGCGCGAATATTCGCCGATGCCCTCGCCGTAGAAGTGCACATGCGGATCGACGACGCCGGGAAGCACCATCCGGCCCGCGGCGTCGATGGTCGCGCGCGCGGCCGGCAGCGGTTCGCCTTCGGCGTGGCGCGAGGCGATCCGCGACCCGGACACGCCGATGGCGCCCGGCATCGTGCCTTGTCCATCGACGATCATCGCGTTGGTGATCAGCAGGTCCAGCATTCCGTGTCCTTGTGCGTGTCGAATGCCGGCGCGCCGGGCAGCGTCACGCCTGCCCGGCGAGTTCGAAGGCGACGTCCGCCAGCACGCGCACGCCGGCTTCGGCGTCGGAGGGCGTGATGCTTTCGTCCTCGCTGTGGCTGATGCCGCCCTTGCACGGGATGAAGAGCATGCCCGTCGGGCAGAAGTAGTGCAGGTAGCGTGAGTCGTGGCCGGCGGGCGACGGCAGATCCTGTTGCGAAAGGCCCAGGCGCGCCGCCGCGTCCCGCACCCGCGCGCGGATGGCGGCGGGGAATTCCAGTGGCGGGTCATACAGGAGCGGGGTCACGGTGACATCGCATTTCCCGCGTGCCGACTGACAGACCACGGAAACCTTGTCGCCGAGGGTGCGGACGACTTCGTCGGAGTCGTGCCGCAAGTCGACCGAAAATGTCACCCGCGCCGGCACCACCGAAGGCGCGTTGGGCTCGACCGAAAACATGCCGATGGTGAAGCGGACCGTGTCGGCCTCGTCCCATATCGCCCGTTGCAGCGCGTCGACCATGGCCACCGCGCTGACCAGCGCATCGCGGCGCTCTGCCCGCCTGGAGGTTCCCGCATGCGCCGCCTGGCCCTGTACCACGACGCGGAAGGTGCGCTTGCCGCCGATCCCGGTGACGACGCCTATCGTCCTGCCTTCGGCTTCCAGCAGCGGGCCCTGCTCGATGTGCGCTTCAAGATGGCCCGCGACCGGGAAGCCCAGCGGCCGCTGCTGCAGGTCGCGTTCATTGTCGAGCACCCGGTCGAGTTCCTCGCGCACGCTACATCCGCCCTTGTCGCGCACGGCCGCGATGTCCTCAAGACGGCGCTTGCCGGTGAAGACCGCCGAGCCCATCATGCCGGGTGCGAAGCGCGAGCCCTCTTCATTCATCCAGGCGACGACTTCGATCGAGCGCCGCGGGCGCAGACCCGATGCGGCGATCGCCCTGAGGGCGGCCAGTCCGGCGACCACGCCATAGGCGCCGTCGAATTTGCCGCCGGTGGGCTGCGTGTCGATATGCGATCCGAGCAGCAGCGGCGGCAATTCCGGCTCCAGGCCCTCGAGCCGCAGGAACAGGTTCGCCGCGGGATCGACCGCGGCATGCAACCCGAATTCGCGTCCCCACGCCACCAGCGCGGCCCGGGCATCGATCTCTTCCTGCGACAGCGCCAGCCGGCAGACACCGCCCCGGTCGGTGGCGCCGAAACCGGCGAGTTCGATGAGGTCGCGCCACAGTCGCCGGCCGTCAACATGATCCGAAATTCGTGCCGTCATCGTTGAGTTCCTGCTGTGGCGGGCAATTCCGACGGTCTACTTTACCGGACGGGCTGGATTTCGGACAAGGCCCGCAACAGGCGGTCCATGTGTTTTTTCAGGCTGACGTCGATGCGCATGTAGCGTTTGCCCAGGCCGATGAACGAGACGGAACCGTCCTTGACGATGACGCCGCGCTTGAGCAGTTCGTTGAACAGCGTCGTCGAATCCAGCGCGGGGTCCTCGATCCTGAGCATGAAAAAGTTCGAACTCGGCTGGCCGACAACGGTGTAGCGCCCCTGCATCGTCTTGCCGATCTGCTCGACGACGTATTCGCGCATCTCGGCGATGGCGTCGACTGTCTTCTTCACATACGCGTCGTCGTCCAGCGCCGCCACCGCGCCGGCGGTCTGCAGCGCGCCCATGTTCCAGGTCGGCTTGAGGTGCATCAGCGGCGTGATGATCTCCGGCGTGGAAATGCCGAAGCCTATGCGCAGGCCGGCCAGGCCGTACACCTTGGAAAAGGTGCGCATCACGATCAGGTTGTCGAATTCGCGCAGCAGTTCCATGCCGCCGTTGGTCTTCGAGAAATGGATGTATGCCTCGTCGAGCACGACGAGCTGGTTCTTCGCCGCCCTGCACACCTTGCGGATCTGGTCGTTCGGAATCAGGCGACCCGTGGGGCTGTGCGGATTGGTCAGGAAGACGATGCGCACGTCGTCCTTGATGGCGGCGATGTAGTCATCCCACTTGAAATCGAGATCGTCGCCCATGCCGATGAAGACCGGTACGCGTCCTTCGTTTTCCGCCACCATGTGGTAGATCGGGAACGCGGGCACGTACATCAGTATCTTGTCGCCCTTGCTGGAATAGGCGCGGATGATCCAGGGGATGATCTCGGTTTCGCCGGCCCCACAGATCACCTGTTCCGGCTTGTAGCCGTATTTCGAGGCGATCTTTTCGCGCAGCGCCCCGGCGGTCCAGTCCGGGTAGTTCTCGATCTTGCGTGCGGACATGACGACCTCCGTCGCCATCGGGGACGGGCCGAACGGGTTTTCGGCGGAACCCAGCTTCGCCACGTCGGCGATCGGGATGCCGTAGGTTTTCGAGACGTATTCGCTGGTCAGGCCCGGAACGTAAGCCTCTTTGGTGCCGAGCGCGGGATTGTCTTTGTACACGGATACCTCCAGTCGGGGCAATCCCCGGCACGCACCGGACACTGCCATGTACCATATTAATACAATTCGAAAATCATACTAACACACGAATCCCGTTCCGTTCAAGCCGGACCCGGGCCGGCGGCCCGGCGCTTCACACGACCGAGTTCAGGCCCATCGACTTACGGTCGAGAACGTCGGCGATGGTGCGTAGCGCGCGCTCGAGAATCCCGGCATCGGCCGCCGCGCCCAGGCTGATCCGCACCGCAGCCGGCGCATCGCGGTTGCCGACGATGAAATGCCCGGCCGGCGAAACCAGGATGCCGTGACGCTGGAACGATGCGACCGCGTCGCGCTCCTGCCAGGCGCTCGGCAGCCGCAGCCACGCGTGGTAGGTGGCGGCGGGTCCGGCGACCAATCCCTTGCCGAGGATCCCCTTGGCGAGCGCCATGCGCCTGAGCGCTTCCTGCCGGTGCAAGCGGGCGCAGGCACCGGCCTGGCCGGAGTTGATCATCTCGGTTGCCACCGCGCCGTGGAGCGACGGCGCGGTCCACGACAGGAGGACCAGCGCATCGCGCAGTCGGCTCATCAGGCGTTCGGGCGCCGACAGGTAGCCCACGCGCAGGCCCGGCGCGACGCATTTGGACAAGCCGCAGACGTAGATCACACCTTCGGGCCAGAGTGCCGCCAGCGGGGGCGTGTCGTCGCCTGCGATGGAGCCGTAAATGTCGTCCTCGACGATCGAGATCGAATTTTTCCTGGCGATGGCGAGAATCGCCTGGCGCCGTTCGAGGTTCTGGGTTGCGGTCGTCGGATTCAGCGTGACCGGCGTGCAGACGATGGCCTTGGGCGCGTGCTTCGCGCACGCATCGGCGAGCGCCTTCGGCTGCATGCCGCCGTCGTCCGTCGCGATGCCGACCAGCGTCACGCGGCATAGTTCGCCCAGCCGCCGCATCCCCGCGTAGTTGAGGCTCTCGCAAAGCACCGTGTCACCGGGCTGGGTCGCCGCGGTCAGTGCGGCGAACAGCCCCTCGTGCGCGCCCTGGGTCACGATCAACCGCTCCGGCCCGGGCCCCAGGCCGCGCGCGGAAATCCAGCGACCGCCCGCCGCGCGATCGCGCCCGGCGCCGCCAAGCGGTGCGTAGCCGAACAATTGCTCGCTGTGGCGCAGCCGCGCCAGCGTCGAAATGACGTCGTCGAGAATCGGTTTCACCAGTTCAATCGGCGGAATGTTGATCGACAGGTCGACGATCCCACGCATTTCGTCGACCGTCGCGGACGCGGCGCGCTTGGCCCCGACGACACGCGTCCCGCCGCCGGGGCGGGTCACGACCAGTCCCAGCCGCCCCGCTTCCGAGATGGCTTTGGTGACGGTCGCCACATTGACGCCCAGCAGCCTGGCCATCTCGCGCTGCGCCGGCAGCCGTTCGTCATCGGCGAGCTCGCCACTGGCAATGGCCGCGCGCAGGGATTCGACGAACGACAGGTACTTGGCGCGGCCGGCGCCGCTCAAATCCGGCTTCCAGCGCGATACGGTCGTCCCCGCCTTTTTCGGGTCACTCTTTGGTGCTGCACCCGTCATGCCAACGCGTCTTTGCTTTGTTTTCATTTTTTCCAGGATGGATCCCGCGGCTCGCGTGCCTCGCCTGGACAGCCAGGGTCATGCGCGCCATCGCTCGATGGCAACCAGTCTCCAGGCGCGGATGCGGCGCTCAGGCGGGCGCGGGGGTCTCGGACAGAGTGGCGGCGGCGAGCGCGGCGCGAATGGCGGCAGCCGTGCCCGATCTGGCCCCATCGCCCAGGCGCAGCCACGCGACCGTAGGCAGCGTGGCGCCGAGTTCGCGAAACGCCGCCTCGAGCAGAACCAGCCACACGCCGCCGTCCGGCAGCCCTTCCGCGGCGAGGATCACCACCGTGAAATCATGCTGCAGGTAATCGACGGCATCGCCCGCAATGGAATGAACTGCCGGCCGGCCCACCGACTCGCCGAGCACGTGCGGCGGTGGCTTCATCATCCCCCACCCGTCTTCGACCAGGACATCGAGCACCGGCCCCGGGGCGGCACCGATGCCGGTGTAGAGCGCGGACCCGGGATTGACGAGGTAATCCGCGACGATCGCCACGCGGCGGCCGCGCGCGTCTTCCCGGATCATGCCGGTTCCATGCGTGCGGCCAGAAACTCGTCCATCTCCGTCATCGCGGCCTCCATGTCGAAATTCTGCGCGTCCATCGCGATGCCGGTGGCCCTGGGGAAAGCCATGCCGCGCGACTCGAATTCGTTCTTGAGCTCGGTGATCCACACGCCCATGCCCGCTATGCGATCGCTGCCGCCCGACACCGCGCCTTCGGGCCGGCCGCCCCAGGAGGCCTTCGTGCTGGTGAGCCGCACTCCGCTCGACGGACTGCCGTCGAGGCCGATGATCACCACATCGTAGTCGTGCTCCATGTGCGCCGCGGCGACGTCCACCACGGTGCGCGCAAGCACGCGGCAGTGGCGCCGGTAGCCCGGTGTGTCGTACTGCTCGCGCGACTGCCACCAGCGCACGACCCCGAGATAGCTCATCTCGGGACAGGGCAATTGCTGGATTTCGTATCCGTTGGCGCGCAGACGTTCGACCAGGGGCGCGACGACGCCGGCGCACTTGGCGAACTCGCTGACCTTGGCATTCTGGTTGACGAGGCAGTGTGCGACGAATGCGACCCGGCGGTCCATTTCCGGCATGGCGTTTTCCCCTGAGTATGTAATGAATGGTACGCAACGCACCGGCATTATGCAACTTCGAAACAGACACATTCGTTCGGAGAACCAGGAACCCAGTCGGCCCGGTCTTCAGACGCTGAGGTTGCGCCGGGCCTCTTCCAATGCATGCGCGGAGGCGACCAACTCGCACACCGACTCACTGACCGAGCGCTGGACCACCTGGCGGGCCAAGTAGTCGCGGCCGCGGGTTCATCCGCAATCGTCGCCGGAGATTCGGGTCGTCGACCGAGCCTGCGGCGACTGATGGCATGGCGGGCGGGCGCCGGGTTCGGTGGCGGACGGGCGCACGACGGCGCCGCTGCCCTGCCCGAATCGGGTCGGCCGCCTGGCGGCCGGGCACGCATCCTTCATGGCGACTTCCAGCAAAGAGGACAAGCATGTGTGACAGTTTCGGTGCAGTAACGGCTGGGAGCCGGACTGGGCCGCGTCCGAACCCTAGATCCTTCGATCAATTATGCGGCCGCCCAAGCGTACACAGCGCGAGGGCGGAATCACTGCTCACCAAGTGATGCGCTGATCGAATTCGACCTGCGGTGCCGGCAGCGGCTAGCCCCGCGCCGCCCCCGGCTGCTCCTGTCCATTTTCACCGCCGACGCCGAGATACGCCCGCCGGATGTGCGGCTGCGCCGCCAGTTCGTCGGGCGTGCCTTCGGCGGCGATGCGGCCTTCTTCCAGCACGTAGGCGCGGGTCGCCACGTCCAGCGCCATCGCCACGTTCTGCTCGACCAGCAGCACGGCGACGCCCTCTTCGTTGACGCGCCGGATGATGTTGAACAACTCCAGCACGATGATGGGCGCGAGCCCCAGCGAGGGTTCGTCGAGCAGCAGCAGGCGCGGGCGCGACATCAGCGCCCGGGCTATCGCCACCATCTGCTGCTGCCCCCCGGAGAGCGATGCCGCCGGCCGTTCGAGGCAGGTGGCGAGCACGGGAAACATCTCGCAGGCGCGGGCGAGCGATGCCTGCCGGTGGACCTTGGCGGCGGCGCGGTAGCTGCCCAGCTCCAGGTTCTCGCGCACGGACATCGCGCCGAACAGGCGCCGGCCTTCCGGCACGAGCGCGACACCCGCATCGCAAAAGCGGTGGGGCGGCAGCCGCGCCAGGTCCTGGCCATCCAGGCGCATCGCTCCGGAGGCGATGCGATGCAGGCCGGCGATGGCATTGATCAGCGTGGTCTTGCCCGCGCCGTTGGGGCCGACCACGCAGACAAGTTCGCCCGGCGCCATGGTCAGCGAAACCTCGCGCAGCGCCGTCGCGGCGCCGTAGCGGACCTCGATCGATTCGAGCTCAAGCATGCGCTTTGCCCAGGAACGCGGTGACCACCGCGCTTTGCTGCATCACCGCGGACGCGTCGCCCTCGGCGATCACCACGCCGTGATCGAGCACGACGATGCGATCGGTCAGCGCCATCACCGCCCGCATCACGTGCTCGACGAACACGATGGTCGCGCCGCCGTCGCGGATCCTGCGGATCAGGCTGATCGCGCCGTTGATCTCGCCCGGGGTCAGCCCCGACAGCACTTCATCGAGCAGGAGCAGGCGCGGTCGCGCGGCGAGCGCGCGAGCGAGCTCCAGGAACTTGCGCTGGTGCAGGTTCAGGTCGTCGGGCAGCGCGTCGGCCTTGTCTGCCAGGCCGGTGAAATCGAGCCAGCGCCGGGCTTCGGCCACGGCCTCCTTGCGCGGGAGCGCGGCGCCGCCGAACATCGCCGTCAGCGCCACGTTGTCCAGCACCGTCAGGTGGGCGAACGGGCGCGGGATCTGGTACGTGCGCGCGACGCCGGCGCGCGCGATCCGGTGCGCGGGCAGGCGCGCGAGATCGCGTCCTTCGAACTGCAGGGCGCCGGCATCGGGCTTGTAGTGACCGCTGACCAGGTTGATGAACGTCGACTTCCCCGAGCCGTTCGGCCCCAGCAGCCCGAGGATTTCTCCTTCGCGGACCTCGATGTCGACGCAGTCGAGGGCGCGCACGCCGCTGAACGACCTGGAGAGGCCGGCGGCGGCGAGGATGACCTTGGTGCGCGCGACCGCCGGGCTCTTGGTCGCCGCCGACGGGACGGCGACCTCCTCCGCTTCGTTGCTTGCATCGCCACCGGCCGGCAGCACCGATGGCGCCCGCAGCGCGCCCTTGCGCGGCCGGCGCGCGCGCAAAGTCCCCAGCACGCCGCCCGGCATGAACAGGATCACCGCGATCAGCACCGCGCCGAACACGGCCTTGCCGGCGACCGCATGATTGCCCGCGGTGAACGCGTACAACAGCGCGGTGATGATCGTGGCCCCTACCGCCGGTCCCGCCCAGTGGCGGGTGCCGCCCAGCACGCTCATCAGCACGACAGTCAGCGGCACCGTGATCGAAAAGGTCTCGCCGGCGGTCACGTAGGAGACGAACAGCGCATGGATTCCTCCGGCGAGCCCGGCGAGCGCGCACGAGACGGCGAACGCCGCCATCTTGCAGCCGAAGGTCGGCACGCCGAGCACTTCGGCGACGTCCTCGTCGTCGTGGATGGCGAAGAGCCCGGTGCCCAGCCGGGAGCGATGGATCGCCCAGGCGATCGCGATGGTCGCCACCGCCGCCGCGAGCCCCATCAGGTAGAACGACGAGGCCGCCGACGGACCGATCTTCGGCACCGGCACACCGCTCAGGTAGACGCCGGGCCCGCCGTCGATGGGCGTGTTCAGGACGATGGTCCCGACGACGAACGTGACCGCCAGCGTGACCAGCGCGAAGAGTTCGCCGCGCACCTGCTTCGCGCGGAACACGACCGCGCCCAGCCCGGCGCCCAGCAGCATCGCGACCAGGGCCGCGGCGGGCAGCGTCCACAGGAAGGGCACGTCGAAACGCGACGCCAGCGTCGCCGTCGTGTACATGCCGGCGCCGAAGAACGCGCCGTGCCCGAACGAAAAGTAACCCGAGTAGCCGGAGAGGATGTTCCACGACGTCGCGAGGATGATCCAGTGGAAGACGAGATAGAGGAACGACTCGTAGAACAGCGGCAGGCCCAACAGGGGGAGGGTGGCCAGCGCGGCCCCCGCCAGCAGGATGGCGGCAAAGACTCTCATGGCGCGCCCGAGCGTCCCCCAGACCGCGCAAGACTCACTGGACCTTCCCCGGCCGCGCCAGCAGCACGACGATCAACAGCGAGAACGACACCAGCGGCGCCCACGACGGCGCGGTCACCGCCATGGTGATCGCTTCGCTGACGCCGATCACGATGCCCGCGACGATGGGACCCAGCGCGCGACCGAGCCCGCCCATCATCACTGCGGCAAAGACAACGCCGATCCAGGCGTAGATCTGCGCGGGCGCCAGCGTGTAGCTGAGCGCGATGCACACGCCGGCAACGCCGGCGAGCGCCGCGCAGACGCCGGAGAGGAGCAGCGCCAGCGCCGGCTGGTTGACGCCGAAGGCGGCGGCGATCGGTCCGTCCTCCGCCGCGGCCCGCATCGCGCGGCCCAGGTCGGTGAAGCGCAGCGCGGCCCAGATCGCCAGCGAGAGCGCCAGCGCGAGCAGGAGCGTGAGCAGTTCCGGGACCGGGATGTACAAGACACCGAGCTTGAACTTGGCGTTGCCGTAGACCGATTCGAGCCGGCGGAAGTCAGCCGTCCAGATCGACTGGATCGCGGCCTCGATGATGACCGTCAGGCCGAAGGTGACCAGCAGCGAGTTGAAGGCGCTGATGTCGAAGCGGGCGAACAGCCATTGCAGCGCCACGCCCAGCGCGAAGAAAGCGGGCACGATGATGAGCAGCGTGAGCAGCGGATCGACGCCGGCGCCCGCGAGCTGGTAGCACAGGTACGCGCCCAGGAACGCGAGCGCGAAATGCGCCAGGTTGATCTGGCGCAGCAACCCCCACGACAGGCTCAAGCCCAGTCCCAGCAGGCCGTACAGCGCCCCGATGAAGACTCCCGAAAGTACCGATTGCGCAAGCAGCGTCGCGCTCGGGAGCCCCATGGCAGCGAATCAGTTCGTCATCAGCGTGGCACCGGGCGCCGCGACGCTCTTCGGCCAGACGGTTACCCAGCGCCCGTTCTGCACCTGCTTGAGCCGCATCAGGTCGTCGCCGTAGTTGCTCGGGCCGTCGAAGCGGAGCTTGCCCTGGATGGTGTCGACGCGGTTCTTGCGCAGCCAATCGGCCAGCACCTTGTCGTCCAGGCTCTTGGTGGCGGTGACCGCGGCATCGAGCACCTGCCATGCCGAGTACGATGCCGCCGCCTGCGTCTCCACGCCGGTGTACGGCAGGCCGGCCTTGGTCGCGCGTTCGTTGAACAGCTTCACGAACTCGGCGGCGCCCGGATTGTTGGTGAACGGCGGATGCTCTTCGAAGATCGTCGCCGCCAGCGCGTTCTTCGCCTCGGGCGCGACGACCATCGGTCCCGGCGCCGGATACATGTGGAAGTGCAGCGGCGGCGCGTAGTCGATCTTCTTCATCGCGTCCAGCAATTGGTTGCCTTCCAGCCCGATTGCGCCCACCCATACCAGGTCGGGCTTGGCGTCTTTCACGCGTCCGGCGATGGGGCCGAACTCGCGGTTGCCGAAATCCCACTCCAGGAAGATGACCTCCTGCAGGCCCCGCTTTTTCGCGACTTCGCGCGCGCCCAGCGACATGAAGTGGACCGAGGGGAACTTGCTGGTGACGATCGCGATGGTCTTGGGCGGCTTCGGCAGCGCGGCGACGGCATCGAACAGCGTGTTCGGGAAGGTCGTGGCCGGGTCGGGGCCCAGCGACCAGGTCGGGAACTGCGCGTCGTATTTGGCCAGGCTGGGGATGCCGAAGGTGTGGTGGATCAGTATCTTGTTGTAGCGCTGCGCCACACCCATCGCCGAAAGGATTGCGCCGGTGGCGTAGGGACCCATCAGCAGGTCGACCTTGTCCACGGTGATGATCTGCTCGTACAGGGTGCGCGCGAGGTCGGGCTTGGACTGGTCGTCCTTGACGATCCACTCCACCGGGCGGCCGAGCAGGCCGTCCTTCTTGTTGACCTGCTCGACGTAGATCTGGCCGACGATCTGGTGGACCAGCGCCGTCGAGGCCAGCGGCCCGGTCAGCGCCAGCGTGCTGCCGATGCGGATCGGCGTGCCCGAAGGCGCGCTCCACGACGTGCCGGCCGCCAGCAGCGACAGTCCGACCAGGGCGAGCGTGCCCGTTGCGATGCGACGAATGGCGTTCATCATGTTGCCTCCTGAGTGTCTTGTTGTTCCCGCATTGGCGCCGCAAACGCTGCCGTCACGGCCGTTGCGGCCGTAGGATGGGTGGAGCGCAGCCGATACCCATCAGTTCGTTCGAATGCCCCCCACGGTGATCGCAGCGATGCGATTGCGTGTTGTCGTTAGGCATTCTTGCACGGTTCAACGAGATGGGTATCGCTGCGCTCCACCCATCCTACGGACCACTCAGGCCGCGACCCGGCGAGCCGCGCTCTCGTGATTGGTGATGAAATCGTCCGGCACTTCCGGCCCCCAGACGTAGAACGAATCCTCGGGCGGATGATCCTTCGCCTGCCAGTCGACGGTGGACGGTATGAAGTCGATATCGTACGAATACTCGGCGAAACTGCCCCAGGGATCCTGCACGTAGCGGAAGTAATTGGACCCCAGCACGTGGCGGCCGACCCCCCAGCCCTTGGGGTGCCCGGTATCGAGCATCTGCTGCATGCCCAGCCCCACTTCGTCGATGCTCGCCACGTCCCAGCTCGAGTGATGCAGGCCCGGGCCGTCCGACTTCACGAACGCCAGCAGATGATGGTCACTGGAATGGGGGGCATGCAGGAAGGCGATCGCATCGCCCGAATAGTCCGACAGGCGCAGCCCGAGGGTGTCCGAATAGAACTTGACCGACCGCTTCACGTCCGAGCTGAACAGCAGGATGTGCGAGAGCCGGCGCGGATGCACCCGGCCCGCGGCCCGGCGCGTGGGCGCCGCGCCCATCCCCGGCGGGGGCGGGCTGGCGGCCGCAGGGCGCTTCTCCGCCGGCGTCACCTTGGGTGCCACGATCAGCTCCACCAACGTGCCATCGGGATCGACGAACCAGGTGCCGGGCTTGTCCGCCAGCCGGTGCGGGCTGGTCAGTTCCACGCCCTGCGCCTTCAGGCGCGCGATGATCTGGTCGTAATCCTGCGGGTACGCGCCGAAACTGATGTATTCGAGGCGCTTGGGCCCGTGACCCTGGAACACTTCGCCCCAGCGGTGCGCATTGCCGAATGTCCGCAGGTCGGCACGGCCGCCCATTCGTCGAACGTCAAGCCCGAAATCGGTATAGAACTTCACGGCGGCGCCAATTTCCGGGACGCTAAAAACAAAGCGGTGCAATGAATGCACCGCAGGCTCACCGTTGCGACGGGATGACGAATCGATAGACGGTTCCAATGCGCTTCCTCCTTCTCCGTTGCGCTGCCGGGCTTGCGGCCGCGTTTCTGGCGCTCCCCGGAAGTTCGGGGCAACGCTCCCTGGAAACGATCTTACTACCAACTTCCGGGCGCGCCAACAGGAAGATTTTCCGCGTGTTGTCAGCCTCCTCCTACACACGCCTCACCGCCCAGCCGACACCCATGGCGGGGCCGCCGGGCGATCATCGGTGCATGCAAGTCGTGCTGGCACTCCCTTGGAAAGGAGACGCTCATGAAGCTGACCACCCTGTTCATCGCCCTGGCCATGCTGGCCATGATCCTCGAGGGTTGCGACGGGCACCCGGCAGGCGGCGAAACGTACGGCCAGAAGATCGACCGCGGCCTGGAGAAGGCCAACCACATGATCATCCCCATTGGCGCGCGTATGGTCTCGCGGGACGAGCAGGCGGACACCGCGAAGGCGGCGGAAGCGGGCGGAGGATGAGAGCAGCGCCGGTTGCGCTACCATGGGGCCTTCGGGAGCCACCTGAATGGGATACCCCGTGAGTCCTGCCGAACCCGTACCCGGCGTCGCCGCGCGCCTGCGCAAGACGCTACGCGCGATACCGCTGGTGGTCCTGTTCCCGATCTTGATCGTGGTGCTCCTCACGCTGGGCGTGATCTGGGTTTCCGAGGTCAACTACAACAGGTTCCAGCGGGGCCTCACGCGGCTTGTCGAGGAGCGCTTGCGGATCGACCTGGTCAACGAGATGGCGACCGTGCTGCTCAACGCGGAGACGGCGCAGCGGGGCTACCTCCTCACGGCCAGGGAGGAATACCTGCAGCCGCTCGACTTCGCCAAGGACCAGTTGCCAAAGCTGGAAAACCGGCTGGCGGCCAGCCTCGCGTCGCGGCCCGATCGCTGGGAAGACATCGACCGGATCCGGCAGATCATGATGAAGAAGCTGGTCGAGCTCGAGACCACGATCCAGATGTTCAAGCTCGGCGAGAAGGAGAAGGCGCTGGAAATGGCCGCGACCGACGATGGCAGGCTGCTGATGGACCAGGCGCGCAGCACGATCGCGACGCTGAGCGCCCACATGAATTCGGAATTGCTGATCTACCGGTCGGAGTGGCTGCGCAGCATCGAGTTCGCCCGCTACAGCATACTGGGCGTCGCGCTGCTCAGCTTCCTGTTGCTGGTTGCAGTATTCCAGCTCCTCGGCAAGGACTTGCAACACAAGGCGCGCATCGCCCGGATGGTCGATTCCGAGAACGCGCGGCTGGGCCGGGAAGTCGCCGAGCGCACCAACGAACTGATCGAACTGACCAATCACCTGCAGCAGACGACCGAGCGCGAAAAGGCTGCCGTCGCGCGCGACCTCCACGACGAGTTGGGCGGCATCCTTACCTCGGCGAAGATGGACATCGAGTGGCTGCGCCTGCACGGAGAGCGCTCGCCGGAGACCGAAAAGCGCTTCGAGCAGCTGAACCGGCTGCTCGATGAAGCCGTGTCGCTGAAGCGCCGCGTGATCGAGGATCTGCGGCCTTCGCTGCTCGACAACCTGGGACTGGGTCCGGCGCTCGAATGGCACGTCACCGAGCATTGCAAGAAGGGCGGGCTGAACTGCAAGCTGGAACTGGGCGACACGGTCGACGCGATCGACGCCGACACCTCGATCGCGCTGTACCGGATCGTCCAGGAGGCGCTGACCAACGTGCTGCGCCACGCCAAGGCGACCCGGTTCGAACTCGCGCTGAACACCGCCGGTGACGCGATCCAGCTGCAGATGCGCGACAACGGCGTGGGCCTGCCGCCGACGTTCAATCCGGCCAAGCTCTCGCACGGACTCTCCGGCATGCGCCAGCGCGCCCGCGCGCTGGGCGGCGAGGTTTCCTGGACGTCGGCGCCGCGCCAGGGCACGCGGATCGATATCCGCATCCCGCTGCAGCCGCCGGCGCCGGAGCCGGATGCCTCGCCCCGGCGGAGGGCGACGGGCCCGCCCCCGTTGCGCCGCGCGAAGCCGCGACGTAGGACGGGGCCTACAGCACCTCGCGTCCGGACCTGACATTCCATGCCGCCGGGGGAGCGGTAGTCTGCAGACGTCGCCAACAGCCACACGTCCCGGCGCCGATGCGGGCCGCCGGCCTTCCGGATCGAAAAGACCATCATGCAGCAAGTCCACGACACCAGCGCGGCCACCCGTGATAAGTTACCCGCCATGACCCGCAACGCAGTGCCCGCTCATGTCGCGCGCATCCTGATCGTCGACGATCACGATGTGGTGCGCGTGGGGTTCCGGCAGATCATTGCGGAGCACGCACGCTTCGCGGTCGCGGGCGAAGCGGCTTCGGCGGCGGAAGCGCTCGAGGCGCTGCGCGGCGACACCTTCGACATCGTCCTGCTGGATCTTTCGCTGCCCGACGGCTCGGGTATCGACGTTCTGCGCCGGATCAAGGTGCGCTATCCGGAAACGCGGGTGCTGGTGCTGAGCGGCTTCTCCGAGGAACAGTACGGCGTGAACATGCTGCGCGCGGGCGCGTCGGGCTTCCTCAGCAAAACCTGCACGTCCGCCGAGTTGATCAAGGCCATCGACACCATCGCCGTGGGACGCCGCTACGTCAGCCCGAAGCTGGCGGATATCCTCGCCGAAGGACTCGCCGCGCCGGTCGACAAGCCGTTGCACGAACAGCTTTCCGAGCGCGAGTTCCAGATCTTCTGCCACCTGGCTGAAGGCAAGACCGTGACCGAGATCAGCGAGATGCTGTTCATCAGCGTCAAGACCGTCAGCACCTACCGGGCGCGGCTGATGGAAAAGATGGGCCTGCGGACCAATTCCGAACTGACGTACTACGCCGTCAAGAATGGGTTGATTCAGTGATCACCGGCAATCTCACCAGCGAAACCGCGGCGCCCGCTCATCCAATGATCATCATCAACTCCGCGGAACCGTCGCTGCACCGTGTCCTGCGCGTGGCCATCATCGAGGATTCGCGCAACATCCGCGAGCGGCTGGTGCAACTGGTGGAAGAAAGCGCATCGATGCAGGTGGTGGGCGAGGCGGATTCCGAGGAGACCGCCATCGCGGTGTGCCGCGGCACGGCGCCCGACGCGATCATCCTCGATCTGCGCCTGGCCAAGGGCACCGGGCTGGGCGTGCTCAAGGCGCTGCGCTACGCGGGCGCCGAGCGCAAGCCCGCGATCATCGTGCTGACCAACTTTCCGCTGCCGGCATTCGAGCGCGCCGCCCGCGCGCTCGGGGCCGACTGGTTCCTCGACAAGTCGAGCGAGTTCCACAAGCTGCGCGGGTTGTTGCGGGACTTGCTGGAACCGCCGGCGACAAAAGATTAGCCTGCCGCCGGCAGCCATCGCCGGCGCCTCCACCAGCCTGCTAGAATTCACCGCGCGCTCAGGCGCCGCTTCCTGCGGTTGGCGGGGAAACGCAGATAGTGCGTGGCCGGACGGGCGGCAGCCCGTTCCAGCAACCCTTCACAGCACTCCCCACCCGAGACCCCCATGACCACCAGCAACCGCCAGTTCCGCCTCGCCGCCCGGCCCGTCGGTCTGCCCAAGCGCAGCGACTGGAACGTCACCGAAGAACCCGCGGGCCAGCCGGCGGATGGCGAGGTGCTGGTCAAGGTGCTCTACATTTCGCTTGATCCCGCGATGCGCGGCTGGATGAACGAGGGCAAGTCGTACATCCCGCCGGTCGCCCTCGGCGAGGTGATGCGCGCCGGCGCCGCGGGCCGCGTGATCGCATCAAGGCACCCCGGCTTCATCGCCGGCGACCATGTCACCGGCGTGCTCGGCGTCCAGGAGTACGCGCTGGCGCAGGGCAAGCATCTGATCAAGGTCGATCCGCGCGTCGCCGCACTGCCGGTCTATCTCGGCACCCTGGGCATGCCCGGCCTGACCGCGTACTTCGGGCTGCTTGAAATCGGCAAGCCGCAACCTGGCCAGACGGTGGTCGTCTCCGGAGCGGCCGGCGCCGTCGGCAGCGTGGTCGGCCAGATCGCAAAGATCAAGGGCTGCCGCGCGGTCGGGATCGCCGGCGGGCCTGACAAGTGCCGCTACCTGGTCGACGAACTGGGCTTCGACGCCGCGATCGACTACAAGACCGGCGAAGTCAAGGCCGGGTTGAAGGAGCACTGTCCGCAGGGCATCGACGTCTATTTCGACAACGTCGGGGGCGACATTCTCGACGCGGCGCTGGCCCGGCTGGCGCGCGGCGCGCGCGTCATCATCTGCGGCGCGATCTCGCAGTACAACAACACCCAGGCGGTCAAGGGCCCGGCCAACTACCTGTCGCTGCTGGTCAATCGCGCCACGATGACCGGCATGGTCGTGTTCGACTACGCGGCCCGCTACGCCGAAGCCGCGCGCGAGATGGCCGGGTGGATGGCCGCGGGCAAGCTCAAGTCGCGCGAGGACATCGTCTGCGGATTCGACAAGTTCCCGGAAGCGCTGCTCAAGCTGTTCGCGGGCGAGAACAACGGCAAGCTGGTGCTGCGGGTGGGGGAGGAGTAGGCCAGAAGTCAGCCGTAGGATGGGTGGAGCGAAGCGATACCCATCACGTTCTTCGAAGAACCACCCCTCGCCCCGGCCCTCTCCCCGCATGCGGGGCGAGGGAGATTCTGTGATCCCTGCCC
Source organism: Betaproteobacteria bacterium (assembly GCA_016717855.1). Lineage (GTDB taxonomy): Bacteria > Pseudomonadota > Gammaproteobacteria > Burkholderiales > Casimicrobiaceae > PALSA-1005. The sequence goes on along the minus strand of JADKEV010000005.1, from coordinate 21,870 downwards.
GGAATACCGGCGACCAATTCAATCACGCACTGACCGGCCGACCATGCGATACTTGCCCGCGCAATCTCTGCGCTGACTCGCCGGACCCGTACCTATGCTGATCAAATCCGTCCTGCTGCTGACCCTGTCGGCCCTTGCGTGGGCCGCCCAGGCCCAGGGCGGGAAAAGCACCGTCTGCACCATCACCGTCAATTCCCCCGAAGAAAAGGACATCCTCCGCAAGAACCTGCCTGAGGACAAGTATCAATTCGTCGAGCTTGTCGAGCGGGGGCGACCCGACTGGCTGGCCTCGGCCTGCCACCGCGGCGTCCAATGCGACGTCCTGGTCATCTCCGGGCATTTCGACGCGGGGACGGAGTTCTACACCGACCGGCTGAACCAGCGCGAGTCGCTGCCGGTCGAGGAGATGGAGCGCGTATCCTGCGGCGACTCCTGTCCCGGCTTGTTTTCGCAGCTGAAGGAGGTGTACCTGTTCGGCTGCAACACGCTGAACGGGGAGGCGGGCGAGAGCACCGCCGCCGAGATCGCGCGCAACCTGGTCCGTTCCGGGCATCCGCGAGCCGATGCCGAGCGCGCGGCGCAGGCGCTGAACCAGCGTTACGGGGAATCGAACCGCGATGCGATGCGCAGGATTTTCACGAACGTGCCCGTCATCTATGGCTTTTCTTCGCTGGCGCCGCTCGGTCCGGTCGCCGGCGGCCTGCTGAGCCGCTATTTCCAGACGGCCCCGGCCGGGGAGATCGGCAGCGGCCGCGCGAGTCCCGCGCTGCTCAAGCAATTCGCCCCGAGTTCCATGATCGCCGTCAGCGGTTTGCGCGATGCCGAGCCGCGCGCCGAATCGCGCGGGGAAGTCTGCCAGTTCCTCGACGACAGGAACTCGCCCGCGCAGAAGCTCGGCTCCGTCCACCGGCTCCTCGGCCGCGACATGGGCGAAGCGCGGATGCTCTTCGAACGCATCGAAAAAGTCACCGGAGCGCTGAACCGCGATGCGCGCGACGCGCCCGCGGTCACGCACGCGCTGGGCGAAATCGCCCGCGACCAGGCGACGCGCGAGCGCTACCTCGCGTTTGCCCGCAACACCGACCGGCCGGCCATCCGCGCGCGGATGATCAAGCTGGCCAATGCGCTGGGCTGGCTGTCGCCGGCGGACCAGCGGAGCGAGCTGGCGCGGATGATCGGCGATCAGCTGGCGGACGACACGATCGGTTTCGAGGACGTGGACCTGACCTGCGCGCTGAACGAGGACCGCACGCTCGACGCCGAACGGCAGCGGCTCGCGCTGTCGCCGGCGCAGGCGGGCAAGCTCGCCAACGCCGCGGTCCTGGCGTGCCTGGGCAGTCCCGACGGCCATGCCCGGATGCTGCAGGCGCTGACCAGCACCGACGACCGCGAAGTGCAGATCGCGCAGGTGTATTTCCGCCACCGGCCGATCACCGACGTGAACGAGCTGCGCGTGGCCGCGCAGGGCATCGCGCAGATGCCTGTGTCGGACGCGCAGGTGCGCGCCCTCGACACGCTGGCGCTCCACTACGTCGCCGATCGCGAGAGCCTGGACCAGCTGCTGCGCCTGTTCCCGGTCGCGCGCTCGGTCATGGTGCAGCGGGCGATCGCCGGCGTCCTCATCCGCTCGGACTATCAGGCGATCGCCCGGCCCGAACTGGTCCGCGTGCTGCGCCAGTACCGGCTGAAGTCGCCCGACGGCGCGGACCTGATCGACGTGCTGATCCGCCGCCTGCAGCTGGCCTGAAGCGGAACCAAACCAGCATCGCGGCGGCGATCCCGACGGCCGGGACGCGGCGCGACCGCCACTCCGGCGATGCGTTGTCCGGCAGGCCCCGGGCAGGCCGCCCGTGCCGGCTGCCTGCCGGCGCCACGCTCTCGCATCGTACGTGTTCCATCGCACAGAGAAAATTTCGCCGTCGCGGTAATGTGGAATTGTTCCGCACGGTCACCGGCATCATGCCGCGCCGGGGCGGGCCAGATACCGAAGAACCATGGCCCCCGCTTTCCGCCTCGCACTCCTTTTCGCCTTGCTCGCGGCCCTGTCGGGCGGCGCCGCATTGGCCGACAGGAAGACGGTCTGCACGATCACGGTCAACTCCGCCGACGAAAAGGACATGTTTCGGCAGAAGTTGCCCCGGGACAAATTCGAGTTCGTCGAACTGGTGGAGCACGGCCGCCCCGACTGGCTGGCATCGGCTTGCCAGAAGCGGACCCAGTGCGACGTCCTGATCATCTCCGGCCACTTCGCCGGCACCAACTTCTTCTCCGAAGCGATCGACACCCAGGAGTTCCTGCCGGTCGATGAAATGGAGCGGGTCTCGTGCAGCGACACGTGCCCCGGCTTGTTCTCGAAGCTGAAGGAGGTCTATCTGTTCGGCTGCAACACGCTGAACAGCGAAGTCGTCGAAGCCGACTCCGCAGAGATCGCGCGCAGCCTGGTCCGTTCGGAGCGCACGCGCGCCGAAGACGGGCGCCAATCGCGCGCGACGAACGGTCGTCAGGGCGAGACCAGCCGCGACCGGATGCGCCGGATATTTTCCGATGTGCCGGTGATCTACGGTTTCTCCTCGAAGGCGCCGGTGGGCAAGGACGCGGCAGGGGTCCTGAGCCGCTACTTCCAGTCGGCCTCGACGGGAGAATTGGGCAGCGGCAAGGTGAGCGCCAGGCTGCTCGGCCACTTCACCGGCAGCTCGCTGGCCGTGGCCAGCGGCATGCGCGACACCGATCCGCAAGCCGGCTACCGCGATGAAGTCTGCCGGTTCTTCGACCAGCGCCTGGCGCCGGCGCAGAAACTCGACTTCATTCATCAGATCATGAACCGCAACGCGGCGGACGTGCGCACGTTCTTCGATCGCATCGAGAAGTTCTCGGCTGGATTGACCGACGAAGAACGGCAAGCGCCGGCGATGGCCGTCGGGCTCGACGGCATTGCCCGGGATCGGGCCGCGCGCGACCGCTATCTGGCGCTGGTCCGCGAAACGGAGCGGCCCCCGATCCGCGCCCGGATGGTCAAGCTGGCAGGCGAGTTCGGCTGGCTCGCGCCCGGAGAGCAACGCGACGAGCTGGTCCAGGTTGTCAACGACGTGCTGGCGAGGAAGTCCATGGGTCCGGCCGAGGTGAATTTCGTCTGTTCGCTCAACAGCGATCATGCGCTGAATCCGGAACTGCACCGCCTGGCGCTCACGCCCGCGCTGGCGGACAAGGCGGCGCAGAATGCGGCGCTGGCCTGCGTGGGTAGCGCCGAAGGACACGCGCGCGTGCTGCAGGCGCTGACCAGTTCCGACCCGCAGGACGTGCAAGTCGCCCAGGTCTACTTCCGGCACCGTCCGATCGCCGATGTGGCCGAGTTGCGCGCGGTCGCGATGTCCATCGAGCGCATGCCCGATGGGGACGCGAAGGTCCGTGCTCTCGATACGCTCGCCCATCACTACATTTCCGACCGGCAGAGCCTGGAGGAACTGGTGCGCCTCTTCGCCTCGTCCGAGTCCGCCAGCGTGCAAAGGGCGATCGCCGGCATCCTGCTTCGTTCGGATTACAAGGCCATCGCCAGGCCGGAGCTCATCCGGATGCTGAGCGAGCATCGGCTGCGCTCCGGAAGTGGCGAAGACATCATCGACGTCCTCATCCGGCGGCTGCGGGTTTCGTAGGGCGGCGCCGGCGCGCGTGGGACGTCGCGCTAGCGGAACGCAGCGGACAGCCGCTCCGCCAGCGCGGTCAGCACCGCCGCGCAGTCTTCCTCGATCTTGAGTTCCAGCAACGCATCGGCGCGCGTGCGGCCCAGGTTGATCGCGGCGACCGGCTTGCCCGCCGCATGGGCGTGCTCGCAAAAGCGGTAACCCGAGTACGCCATCAGCGTGGAGCCGATGGCCAGCACCGCATCGGCCTCCTCCAGCGCATCCAGCGCGCCGGCCGCGAGCGGGCGCGGAACGTTGGCGCCGAAGAACACGACATCCGGCTTGAGCGTGCCGCCGCATAGCGGGCAGGTGGGCACCGTGAAACCATCGAAGTCCTGCTCCACCTCCGCATCCCCGTCGGGCGCGACGCGCGCGGTCCGGCCGGCAAATGCGGGATTCGCGGCCTCGAGCCGGGCCTGCAAGTCGGCGCGGCGCAGCGGCGCCCGGCAATCCAGGCAGACGACCCCATGGATGTTCCCGTGCAATTCGATCACGCGCGCACTACCGGCACGCTGGTGCAGGCCGTCCACGTTCTGGGTCACCAGTTGCGCGATCCGGCCCGCCCGCTCCAGCCGCGCCAGCGCCTGGTGCGCGGCATTGGGCGCCGCGTTCGCCATCAGCGGCCAGCCGGCCATGCTGCGCGCCCAGTAACGGCGGCGCGCCGCATCGCTGCGCACGAAATCCTGATGCGTCACCGGCTGCCGGCGCTGCCAGCGGGCGTCGTGATCGCGATAGCCCGGAATCCCGGAGCCCGTGCTCACCCCCGCGCCCGTCAGAACGAACAGCCGCGGATGGGCGCGGACGAAGGCGTCGAGGGCATCCCGTGGCGAGTTTGCGATGGAAGTCATTTCAACAGCGATTGGTAGCCACACGCGTCACTCGTAGGATGGGTGGAGCGAAGCGATACCCATCATGGGCAATTCGAAGAGAGACGAAGGGGTGTCGCGCAAATGGAGGCCGAAGTCGTTGAATGCGGCAACATGCGAGTCGACCCGATGGGTATCGCTGCGCTCCACCCATCCTACGCGGAGGAAACAAGGCTGGAGTGGTCACGCAGCAGCAACTTTTTCATCGCCCACTCCTCACCCGGCCCCAGTTGTTCCAGGTAGCTCACTTCGCGGGCGATCAGCGTGGCGATGGGCACGCCGTCGCGGAACAGGATGCGCGCGCCGGTGAGGGCGGGGACCTTGCCGCCGGGGATGACGCTGCCCAGCAGGTTGAGCGGATCGGCGCCGCAGATGGCGACCAGCGCGCCGTCGGCTGGCTGCTTCCTGACCTTGCGCAGCAGTCCCACCGCGTCGGGCAGCGCGAATTGCTCGCCGGAGAGGCCGGCTATGAAGCGGCCGCCGCGGATCTCGCCGCGCGCTTCGAGCCGGTGATAGACGCGCAACAAATCGCGCCACGGGGGCAGCCATGCCGCTTCCCGCTCGAGCATCCGCCAGCAGACGACGCCATAGCGCTTGAGCAGGGTCCAGGCGATGTGTTCGACGGCTTCCTGCGGGGGCTTCGCCGCGATCGTGGGCGCCACCGGCCGCGTGCCCGCCGTCGCGAAGCCGGTGATCGTTGTCCCGCTCGCGCCGATGGCCGCCGACATGGGAACGGTCGCCACGGCGTCAGCTGCCGAAGACGGCACGGCTGCGTCGGTGAGCGAGCCCGCCGCCCGCCGCGTCAAACTCCATCGCCCCGCGTCGTCGATCCCCAGCAACCCGCGCCGCCCGCGCCGCGCCCGCCGCGCATTGGTATTGCGCTCGTCCGAGGGCAGCAACAGCGCGCGCAGACCCATGAAGCTGTCCGACGTCACCAGGCCCACCGCGACCAGTTCGCCCAGCGCCTCTTCCAGTTGCGAGCGCAGCAGCCGCGCGCCGCCCAGGAGTTCATCGAAGAACGAAGCGCCGTGCCGCGTCAGGTAGTCGAACAAGCCCCGCGCCCGCGCCGACAGCGGCAACGCGTCGGCGTGGTCGTTCCTGCCCAGCGCCGTCCACAAGCCGATGTTGCGCCGCTGCAGCAGCGCGATCGGCGTCGTGCGCACCGGGCCGCCCGCGTGCTCGCGCTGCGGATTCGCCGCGGGCGGGCTGAGCCGGGTCCAGACCACGCGTCCGGAGAGGCACAGGTCATCGAGCCAGGTGAAGTCGTAGCCCTTCAATCGCGCGGGCAGGATCTCGCTTTCCCATGAAGCCGCGGGCGCCTCGTAGCCTTCCAATTGCGCCAGGATCGCGGCCAGCGCATCCGGCCCCTCGACGCCGGTTCCGGGCGCCACGCGCTGCCACTCGAACAGGAAGCGCATGAAGTCGCGCGGCTCGACCGGCTCGATTTCCTGGCGCAGGCGCTTGACCGTGTAGCGGTGGATGCGCGCGAGCAGCCGCCGGTCGCACCACTCGATGCCGCCCGCGTCCGGCGAGAAGCGCCCGCGCATCACGACGCCTTCGACTTCGAGCCGGATCAGCGCCGCATCGACATGCGGGACCGGCACAGCGAGAGGCGCAGCCAGCGCCGCGGCCGTCACCGGCCCCAGCGCGCCCAGCCGGCCGCGCGCGATCTGCACCAGCGCGTCCTCGCGCGTCCAGGCGACCGCGGCGAATTCGACCGGCACGGCGACCTCCGGCTCCAGCGTCAGCGCCGCGTACAGCGCCTGGAACAGCGGCAGCCGTTCGGTCGCGATGAAGAGCGCCTTGCCCGCCGCGCGCAGCCACGTCGCGCGCCTGCCGGCGGCGAGCTGCGCCGCGAACTCGGGCCAGCGTTCGGACGCGTCCAGTTCCGCGCCGGTCAGGAACTCCGTTTCCATCAGGACCTGATGCAGTTCGTCCGCGCTGCGCGCCGGCGGCCACGCTTCTTCGCGCACGCGCGTTATCGCCGCCGCATCCAGCCTGCCCAGGTCGCTCGCGCTGTCGGCATCCAGCCAGCGCCGGCCCATCACCGCCTGCGTGCGCCGCTCTTCCAGCGGCGCATCGTCGAGGAACGCGTACGGCGCGGCGGAGAGCACCTCCATCGCCAGCGGCGATGCCTCGACGGTGTCGCGCGCGATCACGCGGACGTCGCCCGCTTCGATCGCGCGCAGCAGCCGCTCCAGCCCCTCGATGTCCATCGCCTGGTAGAGACAGTCGTGCACGGTCTGCGTGACCAGCGGATGATCGGGGACGACGCGCTCGCCGACCAGGTTCTCCGCGCACGCGACCTGATCCGGGAAGACGGCAGCCAGCAGATCCTCGGCCACCATCCGCTGGATCGGCGGCGGCACCTTCTTGCCGCCGCGGAAGCGCGGCAGCGCCAGCGCGGTCGTCGCGGCCCAGCGCCAGCGCGCCGGGAACATCGGCGCCACCAGCATCGCCTGGATCAGCACTTCGCGCACCGATTTCGAATTCAGATAACGGGCGACTTCCTCCAGCGGGAAGCTGTGGCTGGTCGAGAGCGAGAGCACGATCGAATCCTCGGTCGCCGCCGCCTGCAGCTCGAAGTTGAACTTGCGGCAGAAGCGCTTGCGCAGCGCGAGTCCCCAGCCGCGGTTGATCCTGCTTCCGTAGGGCGAGTGGATCACCAGCTGCGTGCCGCCCGACTCGTCGAAGAAGCGCTCCATCACGATGTCGCGCTGCGTCGGCATCACGCCCAGCGCGATGCGCGCCGCAGCGAGGTAGTCGACGATCTGCTGCGCGGCGGCCGGCGCGAGCCCGATATCCTCGCAGAGCCAGCGCAGCGCCGCCTCCGGACTGGTCTCCAGCTGCCGCGCGATCTCCTCGCGGAAGCGCGACACCGCGAACGAGAGTTCGTCGCTACGCCCCGCGCCTTCGCCCAGCCAGAACGGGATGTTCGGCGGCACGCCCTTCGCGTCCTCCACCCGGACGCGCCCGCGTTCGACGCGCAGGATCCGGTACGACACGTTGCCCAGCTGGAAGATGTCGCCGGCCAGGCTCTCGATCGCGAAGTCCTCGTTGATCGTCCCCACGCGCAGCGCCTGCGGCTCGAGGATGACTTCGTAATCGGCGTTGTCGGGGATCGTGCCGCCCGAGGTGATCGCGGTCAGCCGCGCGCCGCGCCGGGCGCGCAGCATGCCGTTGACCGCGTCGCGATGCAGGTAGGCCCCGCGCGTGCCGACGCGCGTGACGTAGCCGTCGGCCAGCATTCGTACCACGGCGGAGAACTCTACCTGCGTGACCGCGCGATAAGGCCATGCCTGCCGGATCAGCGCGAACAGCGCGTCTTCCTTCCAGTCCTGGCACGCGACTTCGGCGACGATCTGCTGCGCGAGCACGTCGAGCGGCTGGTGGGGCACGATCAGCGCGTCGAGCTCGCCGCGGCGCACGCAGTCGAGCAGCGCCGTGCATTCGATCAGGTCGTCGCGCGATTGCGGAAACAGCCGGCCCTTGGGCGTCGCGCCGACCGCGTGGCCGGAGCGCCCGACCCGCTGCAGGAACGCGGCGATCGAGCGCGGCGAGCCGATCTGGCAGACCAGGTCCACGTCGCCGATGTCGATGCCCAGCTCCAGCGACGCGGTGGCGATCAGCACCTGCAGCTCGCCCCGCTTCAAGCGCTGCTCGGCGTCCAGCCGGTGTTCGCGCGACAGGCTGCCGTGGTGCGCCGCGACCGCGGCCTTGCCCAGGCGCTCGCCCAGGTGCCGCGCCGCGCGCTCGGCCATCCGCCGGGTGTTGACGAAGATCAGCGTCGTGCTGTGCTCGCGGATCAGCGCGGTGAGCTGTTCGTAGACTTCTTCCTTGACCGCGTTGGACATGACCGCTTCGAGCGGCGAGGGCGGCACCACGACATCGAGGTCGCGGCGGCGGATGTGGCCGGTGTCGATAATCGTGCATTCGCGCGGCGCGCCATCGGCCGTCGCGCCGACCAGGAAGCGCGCGACTTCCTCGATCGGTTTCTGCGTCGCCGACAGCCCGATCCGGTTCGGCCGCCGGCCGGCCAGCACGTCGAGCCGCTCCAGCGACAGCGCCAGGTGGCTGCCGCGCTTGGATGAAGCGATCGCATGGATTTCGTCGACGATGACGGTCCGCGTCGTCGCCAGCATGTCGCGGCCGGATTCGGAGCCCAGCAGGATGTAGAGCGACTCGGGTGTGGTGACGACGATGTGCGGGGCGCGCTTCTTCATCAGGTTCCGCTCGGCCTGCGGCGTGTCGCCGGTGCGCACGAAGGTGCGGATCTCGACGTCGGGCAGGTTGAGGCGCTGCAACTCTTCGCGGATGCCGGCGATCGGCGCCTCGAGGTTGAGGCGGATATCGTTGGACAGCGCCTTCAGCGGCGACACGTACACGACCGCGGTTTCGTCGGGCAGCGGCCCGTCGGCACTCTTGCGCACCAGATCGTCGATCGCGGCCAGGAACGCGGCCAGCGTCTTGCCCGACCCGGTCGGCGCCGCGATCAGCGTGTCGCGGCCGGACTGGATCGCCGGCCAGGCCTGGAGCTGGGCCGGCGTCGGCGCGGCGAAGGCGCGGCCGAACCAGGCGGCGACTGCGGGGTGGAATGCGGGCATGGGACTCGTGTGGCGTGATGAAAAATGGCGGCGGCGAACGACATGATACGCGGGCCGGCCGCGGCCAGGAACGTGGGTCACCGCACCAGCGCAGGCTCCTTCTTCTTGAAAGCAAACTCTAATTGGGGTCGGCGCAACGCACTTGATCGGTGCTGTTTACCGAGAGAGTAGTCACTTACACCTGTGCGGAACCGCACGCCAATCCGACATCACCTTGCGGCACTTTGGCGCATTGGAATTGGTGATGGCGCGCATCAGGACAAACGATTGGCCGCGCATCGCGCGCTCGGCTATGGTCCTTTCGCGTCCCGGGGAAGTCAACCCGGTCAATCGTCTTTCAGGAGTTCGCAATGAGATCGGCAACCATCGGCATCCAGTACCTGCTCGCCTCGCGCGGGCTGGAATTTTCAACCGTTACCGGCTTCACCAGGCGGCGAAGCACCAACGAGGAACGCGAAGCGCAGCTGCGCGATACCGAATACGTAGACCGGTCGTACTGGTCCGACTATGACTACTTCATGCACGCGCGTGACCTGCGGGCGTTGCGGCGAGCGCGCGTCCACGCGAGCGTCAGTGCGTTCTTCAAGCGGTTGCTTGCGCGATTGACCGGAGCGCGCGTGCGGCCGGTGTTTACCGAGCACAGCCGGGCCTGAAGGAGAACGCGCGGGGCAAATCTCGCGAGCGCCCGACTGCGGGGAATGGCGGCGCAGGCATTGACGTATCCCGTGCCAGCGCAAACAATGGTGCGGCATGCCCCCAATGCCGTTCCCGCCGAGGAGTCCCCGATGTCGTTGACCACGCCGGCCGCGCGCCGCGATCTTGCTTTCCACCTCCATCCCGCTACCAACCTGCGCACGGTCCAGACCGAAGGGCCGCTGGTCATCGCGCGCGGCGAAGGCGTCTACGTTTACGACGACGAAGGCAGGCGCTACCTCGAAGGCATGGCGGGGCTCTGGTGCGCCTCGCTCGGCTTTTCCGAGCGCCGTCTCGCGGAGGCCGCCTACCGGCAGATGTGCGAGTTGCCGTTCTATCACAGCTTCACCGGCAAGGTCCCGGCGATCAGCACGGAACTCGCGGAGCGCCTGGTCGGCATGGCTCCCGCAGGCATGGCGAAGGCGCTGTTCGCGAATTCGGGGTCCGAGGCGAACGACACGGCGGTCAAGCTTGCCTGGTACATGAACAATGCGCTTGGCCGTCCGGGCAAGAAGAAGATCATTTCGCGCCAGCGCGCATACCATGGGGTCACCATCGCCAGCGGCAGCCTCACCGGGCTCGCGTTCGCGCACAACGATTTCGACCTGCCCATCGCCCGCTTCCTGCATACCGACTGTCCGGACTACTATCGTGGCGCGCAGCCCGGCGAGAACGAGGAGGCGTTCGCCGCGCGGCTGGCGGCGAATCTCGAGCAACTGATCCTGCGCGAAGGCCCGGACACGGTCGCCGCGTTCTTCGCCGAACCGGTGATGGGCGCCGGCGGCGTGATCGTGCCCCCTGCGACGTACTTTGACCGCGTCCAGCCGATACTCAGGAAATACGACATCCTGTTCGTCGTCGACGAGGTGATCTGCGGCTTCGGCCGGACCGGCCGCATGTTCGGGTCGCAGACCTTCAACCTGCAGCCCGACATCATCACGGTGGCGAAGGCGCTGTCTGCCGGCTACATCCCGATCTCGGCCAACCTCCTCTCCGGCAAGGTCTGCGACATCCTGCTGGCGCAGAGCGACAAGCTGGGGATCTTCGGCCATGGCTACACCTACTCGTCGCATCCGGTCCCCGCGGCCGTCGCGCTGGAAACGCTGAAGATCTACGACGAACTCGACATCGTCGCGCAGGTGAACCGGGTCGGCCCGCGAATGCAGGCGGGACTGCGCAGCTACGCCGATCACCCGCTCGTCGGCCAGGCGCGGGGCATAGGGCTCATCGGTGCGATCGAAATCGTCCGTGACAAGGCGACCAGGCAGAGCTTCGATCCGAAAGCGGGCGTCGCGGCCTTCCTGGTCCGCCGTGCGCAACACCACGGCGCGATCCTGCGCTCCATGGCCGGCGACATCGTCGCCTTCAGCCCGCCGCTGATCATTGCCGATTCCGAGATCGACGAGATGCTGGCGTGCTTCGGCCGGGCGCTCGACGACACCTGGGCGATGGTCAAAGAGAAGGGTCTCGCCTGAGCCGCTCGCTGCGCCGGCTACCTGGCGAACTTCGGCAGCGGAAACGGGACCTTGCTGGTGGGCTGGCAGGTCCCGTCCTCGCGCGCATACGGCTTGGTCTTGAAGTCGCCGGCCTCCAGACAACCGATGTTGGGCGAGACCGTGCTGCACTTGAGTTGCACGGCCAGCTTGCTGTGCCGGTCGTAGAGGTCGACGGTCGCCCAGCCATCCCCCTGCGGGCAGTCGGGTTCCTGCGTCGAATCGCCGTGGCTGAAGATTTCGTGGTTAGGAAATAGCTGCGAGCGCCAGCGCCGCGCGTTGTGGATGGCATTCTCACGCGCAGTGCTGCGGGCCTGCTCGAGCATTGTAAACGTGGGCTCGGCCCTCGGGAATGCGGGGGGTTGTGCTGCCGCAAGCTCGCTGCTCCGGGAATCGACTGTCGCGGCCGTACCAGTGGGTTGACCTTCCTGTGCCGCGGCCCCGGCGCGCGCATTGCTGCGTGCCGCAAGCGGATCCTGAAAGCTGAAGTCCGCGGTAAGCGACGACGCGACCCACGGCACCTGCCGCCCCTGCGTGAGCGTCGACACGTCCGCGGCGACGCGGCGGAAAACCTTGTCGATGTCCGAGTCGGGTTGCTTCAGGCTTTCGAGCAGCCGCTCCGTGTAGAGACCGTTGCGGCCTGTTCCGTCCGACGCGACCGATCCCGGCGCCGTCGCGAAGGCGAGGAAACTGCCTTTGGCCGCATCCATCTGGGCAAGACCCCGCGACGCGGAGCGGAAGCTGCGCGCGAACGGATTGTTGCGGCATGCGTCGAGGATGACGATGTTGACGCGATTGGCCGCGTCTTCCATATAGCCGAGAACCAGATTGGCGTCGACCGCCTGGTCCTCGAGCTCCGCTTCGGACTCGATGTTCACGCCCACCGGAACGAGGAAATTGCGCCCCTTGCTTTGCACCCCGTGGCCGGCGAAGTAGAAGAGACCGATGCCACCCCGCTTCAATTCCCGGCCGAACTCCCGCAGCGCCTGCCGCATCGCATGCTGATCGGCGTCGGTCATCAGCACGACGCGGAAGCCGAGTTCGCGCAACGCGTTCGCGACATCCGTGGCGTCGTTGGTGGGGTTCTTCAGCGGAGAAGCCGCGTACGCCGAATTGCCGATGACCAGCGCGGCGCGCGGCTCCGGGGCCGCCGCCGCTGGCGCAGCCGCCGGTCTCTGTTGCACCGGCTGCGCCGCAGCCGGCGGTGCGGTGAACATCAATGCAAACCCCGATGCAATGATGGCGAAGCAGAGCCGGGAAATCATGACCGGCCACACACCACGGGGTGATCGTGCTTGACGAATGGGCGCCATTTGACGCCGGAGGACTGGAAGTTCGACACGTCAGTTGGCAGTATCCGCGACCGCCGCGCCCCGGTCACTTCAGGCCGGCGCTGCAACCTGCCGTTCGCTACTCCGGTGCGCACATCACCACCCCTTCGCCTCGCCAGCCCTTGGCGATCTGTGCCTGATAGGCCGCCTGGCTGGTCGTGATCCGATGATTGCTATCGATGCCGCGACTGAAGCCCTCGTTGTACGCGCGATAGACGGGCACGGTGCCGGCCGCGCACTGTCCCGCGCTCGGGATCGTGCTCGCGAAATCGAGGCTTTCGAAGTTCCAGCGCTGCTGCGTGGCCGGCGTGCTGGCCTGGATGTCTTTCAACGACTGGCACTCGGCGGGATCGATCGTATAGAAATGCGAGTTCGGTCCCGGTGTGATGCTGCCGTAGAAACGGCACACCTGTGCCGCGCCGCCCGGCTTGAATTCTCCGGTGACGGTCCATCCCTGCCCCGCGCTGCCGCCGGCGATCGCCGTCTGCTCCGGCGGATCGGCGGTGATGAAGAAGTTGTCGAGCCCGGTGTTGTAGTACTCGACCACGGCTGCGGGCGGCTCGTACTGCTCCGCGGTCTTGAGCGAATCGGTGATGCTGCCGCCCAGGCTGAAAACGCCGCCGCCCGCCACCAGCACGTTTCCGTTCGACATTCTCACCACCGCATGCGCGGCACGCGCGACAATCATGGTTCCGGCGGAGCTCCACGTGCCCTGCAACGGATCGTAGACCTCGGCGCTCGTCAGCGCGACGTGCGTGTGGTGGTCGAAGCCACCGGTGACGAGCACCTTTCCCGATGCGAGCAACGTGGCGCCGTGCAGCTGGCGAGCGACCGCGAGTGGGCCGGTGGCGGACCAGCTGTTCGTCGCCGGATCGTATAACTCGGCACTCAACAGGTCCTGGAAGGTGACATCGCTGAACCCCGCGGCCACCAGCACCTTGCCGTTGAACAGCGTCGTCGCGCTCGCGCCCTGGCGCTGATTGACCAGCGTTCCTGCCGGGCTCCATGCATTGGTCGCCGGATCGTACATTTCCGCCGTCGCCACACCGGCGCGGATGTTGTTGTTGAAGCCCCCCGCGACGAGCGCCTTGCCGGACTGGAGCGGCGCCGCCGCATGATTGAAGCGCGGCAAGGTCATCGATGCAGCGGGACTCCAGCTGTTGCTCGGGGGGTCGTACAGCTCGGCCGTTTGCAGCGTGCCCGCATCGCCACTTCCGCCGGCGACGAGCACCTTGCCCGACGGCAACAACGTCGCGGTGTGCAACGAGCGTGGGTCGCTCAAGAGCCCGGCCGGGCTCCATGAACCCGTCGCCGGGTCGTACAGCTCGGCCGATGCCAGGTTGCGCGTGCCATTCGATCCGGCGACCACCAGCACCTTGCCGTCTGCCAAGCGAGTGATCGTATGATCGTAGCGGCCGGCCGCGAGCGGCGCCGCGGGCGCCCAGGTCCCGGCCACCGGGTTATAGATCTCGACGGACGCGAGTGGCGTCCCGGCGAGGCCCGCCGCACCGCCGGCAACCAGCACGTTGCCGGACGGCAATAGCGCCGCCTTTGCCGTATCGCGGATCTGCTGCATCGATTGAACGGCGGTGAATCCTGCCGCGACCGCCGGTGTTGCCGCCGTGGCGACGACGCAGGCCAGCATGCAGTGGACAACGGCCGGCGGGATGCCGGCCAACCTCGACAGCAGCCAGTGCGCGAACGAATGGTCTCTCATGGTGGACTCCCCTCTTCAGGTGAAAGAGTTGGCGATACCGGATCCTGCGCCGCCCGGAGTCGCATTGTCGCGCGGTCTGGCCGCGCTGAACAGGTGAATGAGGGCCGCGCATCACTGGTGCGCCCCGAGCGCGAGCCCGAGCAGCCGGTTTTGCAGCGCTTCGTGGCCGCAGCACAGAGGAAGAGTCTGCCCCGCTTCTCTAGATCCGATCCAACCCCCGCCGATAGCCGATCGCTTCTGCGACGTGACTCCCCGCGAGCGAATCGGTGTCCGCCAGATCCGCAATCGTGCGCGCAACCTTGAGCACCCGGTGATAGGCGCGCGCCGACAGGTTGAGGCGCGCGACCGCCTGGCGCAATAGCGAATCGCCGTCGGCATCGGGCGGGCAATGCCAGTCTATTTCCTTCGGTGTCAGCATGGCATTCGGTTTGCCCTGGCGGGCGAGCTGGACTTCGCGCGCCCGTTCGGCGCGTGCTTGCACGGTGCCGCTGGCTTCGCCTTCGCTGGTGTTGCGTAGCGCGTTGGCAGGAATGCCGGGCACTTCAATCTGCAAGTCGATCCGATCGAGCAGCGGTCCGGAAATGCGGCTGCGGTACCGGAGGATCTGGTCGGGCGTGCAGCGGCATCTGCCGGAAGGATGGCCCAGGTATCCGCAGGGGCAGGGATTCATCGCCGAGACCAGCTGGAACTCGGCCGGGAACTCGGCCTGCCGCGCGGCGCGGGAGATGTGGATGCGGCCGGACTCGAGCGGCTCGCGCAGGACTTCGAGCACCCGGCGGTCGAACTCCGGCAGTTCGTCGAGGAACAGCACGCCGTGGTGCGCGAGCGAGATCTCGCCGGGACGCGGATCGCTGCCGCCGCCGACCAGCGCCACGCCCGACGCCGTGTGATGTGGCGAGCGGTACGGGCGCTGCCCCCAGTGTTCCAGCCGGAAGCCGCCGGTCAGCGACTGGATCGCCGCGGCCTCCAGCGCATCGGCTTCGTCCATCGGCGGCAGCACGCCGGGGAGGCGCTGCGCGAGCATCGACTTGCCGGTGCCCGGCGGGCCGATCATCAGCAGGCTGTGCCGCCCGGCCGCGGCGATCTCCAGCGCGCGCCGCGCCTGCGGCTGGCCCTGACTTCGGCGAGGTCCGGATACATGGTCGGCGACCGCCATGATCGGCTGCTCGGCCTGTCGCGGCAATGCGTCGCGTCCGGTCAAGTGCGCGCAGACGTCCAGCAGCGAGCGCGCCGGATACACCACCGCCGCGCGCACCAGCGCCGCTTCGGCCGCGCTCGCCTGCGGCAGGATGAACGCGCGCCCGTCGCCGCTGGCCTTCAGCGTCATCGCCAGCGCGCCGCGGATCGGCCGCAGCTCGCCCGTCAGCGCGAGTTCGCCGG
Organism: Betaproteobacteria bacterium; assembly: GCA_016717855.1. Taxonomy (GTDB): domain Bacteria; phylum Pseudomonadota; class Gammaproteobacteria; order Burkholderiales; family Casimicrobiaceae; genus PALSA-1005. The sequence continues at coordinate 6,109 of JADKEV010000005.1, read as the reverse complement.
CGAATTCGTATTCGCACAGCCGGTTGCCCGGCAGCTGCCCGGTGGCGACCAGGATGCCGATGGCGATCGGCAGGTCGAACCGGCCGGACTCCTTCGGCAGTTCAGCCGGCGCGAGATTGACCGTGATCCGCCGCGCCGGAAAACCGAACTGCGCGTTCTGCAACGCCGCGCGCACGCGCTCGCGGCTCTCCTTGACCTCGGTCTCGGGCAGGCCGACGAGATTGAAGGCGGGCAGGCCGTTGGCGAGGTGCACTTCGACGGTGACCAGCGGGGCGTCGACACCGGCGAGGGCGCGGGAGTAGACGATGGCGACGGTCATGATTCGTAGCCGGAATGCTGTACTGATAGGGACACTGACTGGACACTTTAGGCCAGCCGCACCGCGAACCAGGTGGGTTCCTCATCAATGCGTGCAGGCATCGGCTTGTGCAATCCGCATTCATCGCAGGCGACCGACAGGGCGGGAATCGCCAATGCTAGCGAGCAATTGCGCCGCTAATCCGGCAGCGCCCCCAGTCCTGCCCGATCAGGTGGGTGCGACGCGAGCAATCGACAGCAATTCATGGGCCAATGCCCGGGGCGAATCCGCCAATGCGTCTGGGGGCGCCGACGATTCCTTCTTGCTGCTTGCCCTCCGCCGGAATTGACATTGCCGCCAACTCGTCTACAGTTGCGCGTCGCTTCAAAAACACTAACGGGCACAGAGAGACACGATCATGACCAGGACCAATCTTGCGGCGGCGAAGCGGATGGTTGCTTCGGTAACGGTTGCAATCATCGGCGCGTGCAGCCTGGCTGCGCACGCGAGCCTGACTGCGGAGCCGGCGTCGCTCTCGGCTGCGCGGCAACAACTGGCCCGGGCGGGGGTGCCGTTCGTGCCCAACGCCGGGCAATGGGACCGGGAGGCCGCGTTCGCCGCGCAGACGTTCGCCGGGACGGTGTTCGTCACCCGGGACGGCCGGCTGGTATACAGCCTGCCGGGGCGTCCGGTTAACGCAGTCGCAGCCGACGCGGCCGCCGACGGCGCGAACGCCGCGCAGCACGCCACCCAGCGAGAGCGGCGCGATGGCGCGCGCACGCCCGGCTGGGTGCTCAGCAGCTACTTCACCGGCAGCGACGCGACGCAGCATGCCCGCGACCTGGGCACCTTCGAGCGGATCGACCTGGGCGAAGTCTTCCCCGGCATCCGCGTGCATCTGCGCGCGACCGGCGCCAACGTCGAGAAGATCTTCACCGTCGCCCCGGCCAGGACCCGGCCGGATCCGGCTGCGGGTCGGCGGGGCGACGCGGCTGGAACTGGGCGTCGGCGGCGAACTGATCGCCCACACCGGCAACGGGCCGCTGGCCTACACCGCGCCGGTCGCGTTCCAGGAAGACGGCCAGGGCCGGCGCGAGCCGGTGGGCGTCCGCTGGCGAACCGACGCCGGCGGCGACCAGTACCGCTTCGCGCTGGCCGGCTACGACCCGGCGCGGCCGCTAGTGATCGATCCGCTTCTGCAGTCGACCTACCTGGGCGGCGCCAATGACGAGCGGGCGCTGGCAGTGGCCATCCACCCGGTCAGCGGCGATGTCTATGTGGCGGGATACACGACCACCGATTCGGGCTTCCCGGGCCTCGCAGGCGGGGTGCAGACGGTGTACGGCGGACCCGCGCCGACGCATATTCAGAACGGCGACGTATTCGTCGCCCGCTTCAGTGCCACCTGACGTCTTAGTCCGTTCCACTTACCTGGTGGCGCCGGCGGCGACGGGGCGAATGCGCTGGCCATCGATCCGGTGAGCGGCGACGTCTTCGTGGCGGGATGGACGCATTCCGCGAACTTCCCCGGGGTCGCGGGGGGCGCCCAGCCAACGTTTACCGGGGCAGGGGCGGAGTAGCCTGATTCCGGAAATGCCTTCGTCAGCCGTCTCAGCGCGGACCTGGGCACCCTGGTCCGGTCGACGTATCTCGGCGGCACGGCGAGCGGGGGCGGGACGGCTGGTTTCGAAACAGCGCGTGCGCTGGCCATCCACCCGGTGAGCGGCGATGTCTACGTGGCGGGATGGGACCTCGGCGCCGACTTCCCGGCGCGGCAGCGGCGCCCAGAGTGTCTATGCCGGAAACACTGACGCCTACGTCAGCCGGCTGAGCGCCGACCTGACCACGCTCAAGCGATCGACGTACCTGGGCGGCAGCGGCCCCGACCAAGCCTACGCGCTCGCCATCCACCCCGCGACCGGCGAGGTCTACGTGGCGGGGGATACCAGCTCCCCCACCCTGCCGGGCACGACGGGCAGCGCGCAACCCGCCCCGGGCGGCGGCAGCGACGCCTTCGTCGCCCGCTTCAGCGCCGACCTTGGGACGGTGGCCCGGTCCAGCTTTCTCGGCGGCACCGGGATCGACAGCGCGGCCGCGCTGGCCATCCATCCGGTCAACGGTGATCTATTTGGCCGGCACTACGACCGGCAACTTCCCGGTGTCGGAGGCGGCGCGCAGGGCGTCTTGGCGGCGGTGGGCGGACGCCTTTATCAGTCGCCTGAGCCCCGATCTGGCGACGCTCCGCCAGTCGAGCTATCTCGGCGGGTCCGTCAACGATGGCGCTGGGGGCCTCGCCATCCACCCGGCTACCGGCGAAGTCTGCTGACGGGCAATGCCACTTCCAACGATTTCCGGGGTGCCGTCGGCGGCGCCCAGGGCGCGCCCGGGGAGACCAACGATGCCTTCGCCAGCCGCTTCAGCGCCGACCTGACCCAGTTGCTCCAGTCCAGCTATCTCGGCGCCGCGGCGAGGGACGTTGGCCAGGTCATCGCCATCCACAACACTAGCGGCCAGGTCTACGTGGCCGGACGCACGCTGTCGGGCACCAACACCTTCCCCGGCGTGAGCAGCGGGGCGCAGGGCAGCTTCGGCGGTTCTCTGGGCGCCCTCGGCGGCGACGCGTTCGTCAGCCGCTTCAGCCCCGACCTGACGCTTGGCGACAACACCCCGGACCCGTTCCTTTCCCCCGCGCAGCGCAACGTGCCCGTCGCGACGGTGCGCACCTCGGGGCCGGTGCAGATCACCGGCATCGACGGCCAGGCCAACGTGTACGTCGAGGGCCAGCTGGGCAGCGCGTTCTGCGCCTCCACCGCCGCAAGCTGCGCGACCTGCGACGTGAGCGGCGGCTACGTGCAGGGCGGCAGCATCAGCGCGCGGGCAGGTACGTGCGTGCGCCACACCGCGTCGTCGCTGCTCAACCAGGTGACCAGCACCACGCCGCATGTCGGCGGCGGTGCGGCGACGTTCTGGGTGAGCACGGGCACGATCTTCGGTGGCTGCTCGCTCGACATCGACGGCAACAACCAGATCGACGCGCTGACCGACGGCTTGATGCTGCTGCGCGCGATGTTCGGTGATCGACCGTCGGTGACCAACGGGGCAGTCGGCCAGAACGCGACGCGGGCGACCCGGGAGCTGATCCAGCCGTACCTGAACGGGAACTGCGGGGGCCTTCCCCCGTAGGGCCTGTGCTGGCGCGCAAGCGAGCCGGCCAGGGTACAGCTGATGATCGTCCGGCAACGGCACGTTCTCGCACTTGATGATGGAGATGCTTGAGAAATCGCAGAACGCAGATCACGTGCACGTGCCCGTTGGGCGTGGTGCCCGGCCCCTCACCGACGGATCGATCGGCGGCAACCCCGATATCATGGATCGGCACCACCCCGGCCTGCCCGCAACTCTCTTCAAGGGCGGGCAGTTGAAGGCCCCGGCGGTCCTGTCCCTGCAACGCGCGCCGGCGCTGCTGAACGCCACTGGCGAAACCGAGGCGTGCCGGGCCTGGTGGGTGAATTGTGGTGGCGACATGGCCGCGCCCGGGAAGGGCCGCGGCAGAGCACGTGGAGCAGATGCGCAAAGCCGTCGCCGGCGTGCAGGCGATGCCGGACATGGAGGCCTTCTTCGCGGCACAGGGCGCGACCGCGATGAAGGCCGGGCCGGCGGAGCTCGCCACCATCACGAAGGACGAGATCGCGCGTTGGGTGCCGGTCCGCCGCGATTCGGGAACGGGAAGATCGACTGAGCGGGTAGTTCGGCCGCCAGGATCAGGTAGGGGCCCTGCAACTGGTACACCGTTGCCGGAGAATTCCCGCCTTTACAGATTTTGCTGATTTGCGGCGGAGCTTTGCGGTGCAGACTATGCACCGCTTTAAACGGTCTTCAATGTCGGGGGCAACACAGAGCAAACTCGCTCCGCGATTCTTGCCGGCAAACGCAAGATCAGCGCAACCTGGCCGTGGTAAACTCGCCAGGTTCTTCCGCATCAGTCCAGCGGTAGTCGTGCCTCGGTCCGGATAGCCGGCAGTCGCCCCGGCGATTTCGACGGCCCTGCCAATCAGGCTCCGGCCAGGCGCCGGTCAGTCGCAAGTAGCCCGGCCCGGGCGAAGCCCCTCGGCGATGTTCTCTCCATCGGCTGGGTTGTGGAACGGCGCGCGCGACGTGCGAGGCGGGGCGAACAGCCGGACTGACTCGTTTCAATTCGGAGTCCAGACCCGCCGGCTTCGTCGATTTCGCCCAGATGCCTGAGCGCGGAAACGAGCAGGCCGCGCGATAAATCGGTTTCCGGCGAAAGCCGGATGCGCCCCGGAAACGAAGCCGCTGCAGCCTCTGGGCGTTGCCGGCGACAAGATAAACGGTGCCGAGAAAGCGCATGCATTGATGGGTGAACGCGGGGTCGAGACTGATCGCCCGCTCGAGAAACGGGATCCCGGATAGCGGATTGCCTGAATAGATCTCGATGAGGCCGTGTGTCCCGATGGCCTCCGCATAGATCTGGTTGAGCGCCAGCGCGGTCTTCGACTCCCGCCTTGTTCCGTCGAGGTCCTTTTTCCGAGATCGCCGACAGTGGCTACGAAGTGCGGGGCGTAGGGAACGGTCGGTCCCCGGTACCGAGCGCGAAATGCGCCGCGAGTTCCGGCGCGCACCGGTAAGCTGCCCAGCGATTCTGAAATTGAAGTTGTAGGCCATGCCGAGTCGCCGGAATACGCTCTCCGGCGTAGTTGGGGTCGAGCTGACGCAAGCGCGCTTCGCAGATCGACGATACCTGCTTGGTTATCTCGCGGTCGCTCTTCGGAGCGGAAAGGGAGTTCCTGAGCGCGTAGGAAGAGACTTCGGCTGCGGGCTAAGTCGGGATGTCGGCGACGCGGGCCGTTCGCCTGGTGTAAGCTTGACCTGAGGGCATCGACGATGTGGCGGGTGACCCCGTCCTGGACCGCGAAAATGTCGGTCAGGCCCGGTCGTAGCGCCCGCCCACACGTGGAGCGCCGGTGGCGCGTCGATCAGCTGGGCGGTAATCCTGATGCGGTCGCCGGCGGGGCGGATCGAGCCTGAGAAACGGAGCGCACGCCTTAGTTCGCGGCCGACCGTCCGGACGTCGACCGATTTGCGCTTTGTACAGCGAAGCTCGAGTTGCGGGCGATCACCATCAGACCGCCGACCTGACAGGTCGTGGTGATGATGTCCCCGGTGATCCTGTCGGTGAAGTACTCTCGCTCGGGGTCGCCCGATATGTTGTCGAACGGGCAGCACGGCGATGGATGGCTGCTCGTTCGGCGCCCTCATTGCAGTGGCTGGCGCCGGCGATGCGGGACCCCGGATTACCGTCCGGGTGCTAATTCCAGACCCGGATCGGGCGATCGAGGCCTGACCGCAACCTCGCCATCCTTGAAAGCGACGTCGACGCGGTTGCCGACGCCTCGATGATTGAGGACGCAGATGCCACCGGGTCCGCCAGCGGTTCCAGGCGCGCCGCGACATTCAATACGCCATCGCCATAAATGTCGTCGCCATCGATGATGACATCGCCGAGGTTGGACGCCGATCCTGAGCGCGATGCCGGAAGGTGGCTTCGTCCCCGATGCAGCGTTGAATGGTAAGCGCGCACTGACGGCGTCGACGACGCTGTCGAACCCAGCGTGCCGTCGCTGGATCAGTTTCACCACTCCGGCCCCCGTGCCGGGCGACGGCCGGACTGAAGACGGTCTCGCGGTGGCGCTTCAACGGAGTGAGGTACTGACTCGTCAGCGCCCATCATCTGGGAATAGCTGACCACATCGGCCGCCAGAATGGCAGCGGGTCGTCGATGTGTACGGTTTT
>JADKEV010000004.1 GCA_016717855.1 Betaproteobacteria bacterium | reverse complement strand
TGGTGGACGCATCGGCGCTTTGGCGCGGAGGTGGTTGCCAGCATGATTGCGTCGTTGCGCCGGCTTTTGGACGAGAAGGGCTGGCACGGGCGCGCCATCAATCTCGTCGGGTTCAGCGGGGGCGGCACGCTTGCCACGCTGATGGCCTTTCGGCTGGATGGTGTGTGCGCCCTGGTTTCGATCGCCAGCCCGTTGGACATCGACGAATGGACTGTCAGCCGCGGCTTCTCGCGAATGGTCGGGTCAGAAAATCCTGCGCGCCTCCCTCCGATCGACAGCAGGGTTCGGCAACTGCATCTGCGCGGCGAAAGGGACCGGATCGTGCCGCCCGACAATGGAATCGAATTCCGGCGAAGAAAACCCCGCAGCAGTGTTCCGCTCAATCGAGAACGTCGATCACGGTCTTGGTTGGCTGGCGATCTGGGAGAGCTTGCACAGCAAAGGAACGGACGCCGCACTCCGCTCGTGCAACTAGCCAACATAATGTGCCGTGATTTCGGGCGATGGCGGCAACTTTGTTTTGCGGCGCGTTCCGGAACGGTTATCATTTCCGACGATCGTGGTTCTGGATTGCATCGGGTGCATCACCCGGTTTGCGGAAACAGGGCTGGCATGGACCGGAACAGGTACCAGTCAGCAAAACGAAATCTAGACATTGCTGGAGGATGGACATGGGGATTCGGGCTGCGTTTTGCATCCTGCTGTCGGTTTTTTCGTCGGTCGGTGCGCTGGCGCAATCCGTCTGCCAAGTCACCAGTGATTTTAGCGGGACCATCCACACCCAGCCGGGCAATTTTACAATCTTCGTTCCCCCTGGAACTGCCGGGACGCTCACTGCGAACTGCACGCCGCAACCGGGCGAGGTGCTCTGGGTGGAAACCTTTCAGTCAACAGCGACGATAGACGTCATCGCGCCACCCACCAACGGCTTGTCGCTCACACGGACTGTGATATTCACGAGCTTTGCCGGGCCCAGCGCGCCGGTCGCGGTGACGGTCGTAGCCTCATCTGTCGTGCCGCCGGTGTGCACGCTGGGCGCTTCGGCAACCCGCATCCCGTCCGGAGGCACGGTAAACTTTTCGGCAACCTGCACGCCGGCGGCAGACCAGATTGTGTGGCGGAACATGGCCGAGCGGGTGCGAACCAGCACTTCGATGACGTTTTCGGATACGGCGCCGGTATTTGCCGAGAGAACCGTACGCTCGATTGCCTATCACGGCGTGAATAGCGCCGGCAGCGGCCCCGAGCGTTTCCTGCACATCTCCATCGATCCGCCCAGCCCGTCGGGCTGCTCGGCAACGGCGGCGCCGCCCGTTGTGCGCCTTGGCGGATCGTCGACGTTGAGCGTCGCTTGCAGCGGAACCGGGTTGCCCATCGGCTACACCTGGTCGGGTCCCGCCGGTCTGTCCGTTTCCGGTCCTGGGGCCAGTCTCCTGGTTACGCCACAGATCGCCGGCATCACAACCTATGCGGTTACGGCCGCTAACAGCGGTGGCAACTCCGCTCCAGTCAGCGTGACGGTCGGCGCGGCCGGGAGTTCCCCGTGCTCGGTGGGAGCATCGCGAACCGGCGTGCTCGTCGCCAATTCGTCTGTCACTTTGACGGCGGGGTGCGACAGCCTGCCCACAACCTATCAGTGGAGCGAAGCTCCGGGTTTGCCCGGGGACGCGGCGACCTCTACGCGCAACACGAAGTCAAGGAAGGCCGGTCCGATCCCGGGGGCAACTTCCGGGACCATCACAGTGACCCCGTCGGAGACCACGACGTACACCGTGGTGGCGACCAACTCCAGCGTCTCGCCGCCGATCGTCACGCAGGGTCAGTACACGGTCCTCATCCAGCCGCCGCCGGTGCCGGCCGGTATCACCGTGTACTCTGGCGACCAGCAGCAAGGCATTCCGGGCCAGACGCTACCCCAGGATTTCGTCGTCAGGGTGACCGATTCCGATGGCAATCCGTCGCCACAAGCAGTGGTGGACTGGACCGTGGTGGGTGGTGGAGCCGGCGCCGGGTCCTTCTCGCCGAATCCGTCGTTGGTCAGCGGCGCGCAAGGGCTGTCGCAATCCCGGTTCACGATGGGCTCGGACCCGGGGGGGCGGACCGTCCGCGCCTGCCTTGCTCCGGCCGGGACTCTGTGTGCGGAGTTCACGGTTCGGCCAAGAGTTCTCGCCATCGGGATTGTCTCCGGCGACCAGCAGGTTGCGGTTGTCGGGCAAGCCCTGAATCAGGATCTGGTCGTGCGTGTCGGCGACACCCAGGGTAATGTAGCGGCCCAGGAGCGCGTGCTTTGGACCGTTGTCAACGCCGGCCCGAGTCCCGGCACCTTCTCGCCCAATCCTACGCTTCCGTCCGACGCGCAAGGATTGGCGCGCACGCGGTTCACGATGGGCACCGATGGCGGCGGTCGCAGTCTGCGCGCATGCCTGGAAACTGCCCCAGCCACTTGCACGACGTTGACTGTCCAGGCGCCGGCAGTACCCACCGTACTGGCGATAGGCATCGCGTCCGGCGACCAGCAAATTGGTTCACCCGGCCAGGCTCTCGGTCAAGATCTGCTGGTCCGCGTAAGCAACAGCCAGGGCAACCCGGTAGCCCAGGAGCGGGTCAGCTGGACCGTCGTCAATCCCGGCCCGAACGCCGGCACATTTGCCCCGAATCCGACGCTGCCCTCGGATGCCCAGGGGCTGGCGCGGACGCGGTTCACGATGGGCGCGGACGCGGGCGGCAGAACGCTACGCGCGTGCCTGATTTCGGTCCCTGCCACCTGCGTGAGTGTCACCGTCAAGCCTCGCGCGGCAACCATTACGGTCACGACTGCTGCCGGACTGGTTGGCGTGCCGGGGCAGGTGCTTGCCAAAGACCTGGTCGTGCAAATAACCGAAACCGGCGGCAACCCGGTGCCGGGGGAGCAGGTCATCTGGACTGTGGTCAATCCGGGTCCCAGCCCCGGCGTGTTCGTGCCCAATCCAAGCCCGCCGGCCGACGCCCAGGGACTGACCCGGACCCGCTTCACCATGGGCACCGATCCGGGGGGACGAACGCTTCGCGCATGCCTGGTATCGGCGCCGGCAAGCTGTCTTGAGGTTGGCGTCCGTTCCGTGGATGCGGCCATTTCGCGCCCGGCCATCCAGACTGCGACGGCGTTACGCCAACTGGCCATCGGGACGCCGCAGGTCCAGCTAGTCAACATATGGCTGCGGCTGGACCAGCTCCGGATGCGCCGCAATCCGGCGGTCATGGACTTGTTGCGGGTGAGCGTAGACGGAAAGGCGCTGCCGCCTTTCAGCGCGCTGCTGGCGGTGCAGCCCGTCGACAAGTATGGCCGCCCCCTGCTGCAGCGGGGTGGCGGCGCCAGTGCGGATCAGGACCCATTCGAACGGGTCGGCGCCTTTGTGAACGGCAATCTCGAGATCGGGAAGCACTCGGGGAACGAGCAGCAGGTGGGCTTCAGCGCGCGGTCAAAGGGCCTGACCTTTGGCGCTGACTACCGTCTGCCAGGTGACCACGTAGTCGGCGTAGCCGGTGGCCTGATGAAGTCGGACACCAGCTTCGTCGACGAAGGTGGCACGCAGGACGGCAGCGGGTACAGTCTTTCGGTATATGGAAGCTACGTGCCGGCCGAGAGGACATACATCGATTTCATCGCCCATGCCGGATCGAACAAGTACAGTTCCATGCGGCATAGCAAGGTCGAAAACGGCGTGGGCGGCGAGTATCAGGCGGAAACCAAAGGGACGCAATACGCCATCGCCGTGAGCGCGGGTTACGATCACAACGTGGGGCCCCTGACCCTGAACCCATACGTCCGACTGGAGCACTTCAGCGCTTCAATCAGGGGATTCTCCGAACGTGGCGACGTGGCGGCAATACAGGTAGCCGGGCAGAACCTCGCGGCTACAGTGTTGACCCTTGGCGGCCAGGTCAGCTATGCAATGAACACATCTTGGGGTGTCATGGTGCCCAACGCTCGATTCGAGTGGATGCGGCAGTCGCAGGGAGGTACCAGGAGCGTGGATGCCCAGCTCGTTTCTGACAGCACCGTCTTCACGTCCGTCCCTGTTCCGGCGTTCGACCGCAGCGTCGGCTCCGTCTCGGTAGGCGCCTCGGCGGTGCTTCCCGGAGGCGTCAATGGCTTTGCCAATATCGAACGCCTGCTCGGCCGAGATAACTTTCGCAGCACCCGCTTCACGGTCGGCGTGCGGATCGAGTTCTGACGTCCGGGCGCAGAGTCTCTCCGGCGCTGCCGCTTCGATTGGCGCTACCGGAAGCGCCGGCAGTCGGGCACGTGGACGGGACTGCCTGGAAATGCCCGGGACGTTCCGCTCCGGGTGTAGCCACGAATGCAGGCAGCGGCCGCCTGGATGTGATAAAAGATTGAATAGGAACAACAAAGGACAATCCCGATGGATCCCCTAGCGAGCCGGCGCGCCGCCTCGAACACTTGAATCTGGACTGGTGAAGTGCAGCGATGCGGCACCCGGTCGATTTTCTTTGATGGCGATGTCCACGAAATAGCGGCAAAGCGCGTTGGTGGCGCCAGTCGCCGTAAGTTGGTGACATTTCCGGGCATTTGTATTCTAATGACGAGTCTCATCGCGGGCCCCCACCCTCAAAATTTCGGTCACGACAAAAAAGTGAACGATTCCGAAGGTGGCTGCAACTTAGAATGCAAACGCGGTTACGCGTGACGCCCGGAGTAGAAAGGGTATTGTTGTTCAACCTCACTGTAAGGAGAAGCCATGAAACTGAAGCACAAAGTAGTTGCCGTTGCGATTGCCACGATGTTTGCCGGCGTTGCGTTTGGCCAAGGTTCGGTGTCGAAAGTGAACGTCGACGCCATCAACCAAAGCCAGTCCGGTCTGCTGAACAAGCAGGAAATGGATCTGGGCAATGCGAAGGGCGGCGGTAAGTCGAATGTGACGGCCAAGCAGATCACCCAATCGCAATCCGGCCTGCTGAACCAGCAAAAGATGGCCATTGGCAACGCGACGGGCAAAGGCAGCGAGTCGAAGGTCAATGTGACCAACGTCAGCCAGAGCCAGTCCGGCCTGTTGAACAAGCAGGAAATGGGGATCGGCAACGCGTCGGGTGGCGGCAAGTCGAACGTGACCGCGAAAGACATCCGGCAAAGCCAGTCCGGCCTGCTGAACCAGCAAAAGATGGCGATCGGCAATGCCGACAGCAAGGGTGTGTCCAAGGTCAACGTCGGCAACATCACGCAATCCCAGTCGGGCCTGCTGAACAAGCAGGAAATGGGGATCGGCAACGCGGCCAACAGCGGCAAGTCGGACGTGACGGCCAAGAACATCACCCAGTCCCAATCGGGCTTGCTGAACCAGCAAAAGATGAACGTCGGCAACGCGAACTAAAGTACGCTGCATTTCAAGGTGGTTGTTTGACAAAGCACGGGGCCTGCGCCCCGTGCTTTCACGGTTTGGCTGCATCGAATCTCTTCGGTTGCTCATATGTGGAGGCGCGTCATGAAAGCTCTTATCAGGTCTGCGGCGGGTGTGGCTCTTTGCTCTCGTTGTTCGCTGTCGTGCATGCGAGTCCGCCATCCGTGAATCCCGAGCAGATGGATCTTGATCCCGACATCATGGCAAAGATCTTCAAGGAGAAGTCGAAGCGGAATACGTCCGGGCAAGCCGCCGCAGGCAGCCCGGGAGGCAGCGGCAGCAAGGATTGCGGCACGGTGAACATTGCCAGCAACGAGAAGAAGAGCAACAGCGGAATCGGCAACATCATGGGCAAGCAGACCACAGTGGTCGTCACCGGCGATGTCATCAACATGGCCAACTGCAAGTGACAGCCTTGCATCGCCTATCCAATACTCAATCCACTCATTGAAGAGACAGATCATGGTGCGCAAACTCGGGGTGTTGTTAATAGGTGGCGTGGCGTTGGCATTGGCCGCGTGCTCTGAAGAAGCGGTCAAGAAGGAGGCGATGACTGCGACAGTTGCGGCGGCGAAGGGTCCGGAGACTGCGCCGGTGCGGACCATCACGAATTTCAGTTCATCGCTCACCTGCATGGACAACCTGTTCCTGATGTACGGCGTGCGCGACCTGGTCGTCATCACCGAAGATCTTCAGGACTTGACCAAGAAGGTCAGCGCCGGAACCAAGGACATGCTGATTTCCTCGGTATCAAACATGACCAAGCGAAGCAAGGCGGTCCGCCTGATCGCATACGGGTCCGATTCCGGGAACCTGATCGGTTTCATGAAGGAAGCAGAGAAGAAGACCATGTTCCAGCTGGTGCCGCAGTACGGCATCAGGGGATCGATTTCGCAACTCGACGAAAGCGTTGCCAAGAAGACTGAGGGCGGTGGCGTATCGGTCGAGGGCTTCATCGGGATTGGCAAGGCGTCGACGGCAAGCACCAACATCCTGGGCCTCGACTTGACCATGATGAAAACCGAGGACCTCTCGATACTTCCGGGAGTCACGTCCAGCAATTCGGTGGTCATCTTCCGTTCGGGCACGGGGCTCGAAGGAGAGGCCGGCTACAAGAAGTTCGGCATCAACTACCAGTCGAATCTCTCCCGTGCCGAAGGGCAGTCGCAGGCGCTGCGCAACCTGGTCGAAATGGCGGTAGTTGAACTGTTCGGCAAGCTGACCAAGACTCCCTATTGGCTCTGCCTGGGCGCAACGGCGAAAGACGAAACAGTCAAGAGCGAGATCAGCGACTGGTTCCAGGGCATGTTCGCGGAGCCGGGCGAATTCGTCGGGTACTGGCAGCAACAGATGAGAATCCGCGGGCTGTATGCCGGCGATGTAAACGGCGAGCCGGATGACGCGCTGCGCGATGCCATCATGTCCTATCGCGAGGCGATGGGGATGGAGAAGAGCGCGAAGCTGGACGTGGATTTCTTCACCGCCTATCTGGGCGCCAATCATTACGAGGTTGCGCCCAAGGCAAAGGAGAAACTGGCTTCCTACCAAACCGCCGCCGCAGCGCAGGTCGCCAAGACGGCGGATCCGACCCCGATCACGCTCTCCGTCGCTTCAACCAAGGGCGGCAACCAGTTCAAGAAGGGCGAGCGCCTTTTCGTGCAGGTGACGCCCAGCCGCGATGCATATGTGTACTGCTTCATGCAGGACGACACACGCCAGATCGCACGCTTCTTCCCGAACCGGTTTTCCAAGGACGCACTGGTCAGCGCAAAGAAGGGAATCCAGCTGCCCAATGGCAAGGAGTTCAACATCGACGTCAACACCAAGGGCGTGCAGGAACAGATCATGTGTTTCGGCGCCAATCGTGACGTTTTCGCGGACGTCGTGCCGGTGATTGGTGGCGGCGATATCGATCAGCCGACACCGATCAAGACCCTAGCCGAGCTCAAGACGGTGTTCGAGAAGGCCGTGGGCCCATCGCTGGGTGTGGGTAATTTCACCATCAACGTGCGGTGAGGACGAAAATGCGCAGAACTGTCCTTATTGCACCAATGCTCGTCGCGGCCTGTCTGATGCCGGTCCACGCCGGCGCGCAGCTGAAGGTAGGGGGCGGCGGCGTCGAGGTCATGGCGCCCAATACTTCAGCCGCCGTGTCCCCGCCCGATAGCGCGACAGCCACGGTTCGCGAAACGCGCCGCGCTGGCGGACAGACGTTGCGGTGCTGGCAGAACGGCAGGCTTCTTTACGAGGGCAGCGGCTTTCGCGGCGGGGTCGAGCGCAATCCCAGCGCGATCAGCGTTCCGCGGCGGTCCGAAGGCGAATCGGTTGTAGTGCTCGACCTGAAGGATGCGGTTTGCATCCTCTCCGAAAATTGACCCTTGCGGCGTTGAACGAATGCACCACCCGGAGCAACCCATGCGTATGAATGAGCGAGTGATGTTTCCGGCATGGGTCATTGGAACGGCATTGGCCTTGACGTCAGCCATCGCGCTGGCGGATCAGATGACGCGGCCAGCGGCCGGTGTCACGCGCATCGTGTTCAACACGCCGGGCGAGCTGGTGGTGAGGCCAGGTGCCGACGAAAAGGTGATAGTCGATGCCGAGGCTAAGGTTCTGGCGCAGTTGGACCTTAGCGTGAAGGGCGACACGCTGACGATCGCCAGCAAAGGCAGCTTCAAGACGGATAAGGGTCTGAAGTACACGGTGACAGTCAAGTCCTTCCGCGCGCTCAAGACTGTGGCGAGCGGCAACAGTTCGGTCGAGGGATTCTCGGGGTCGGACGTTGATATCGAGTTGGGCGGGAGCGGTGACATCGTGCTGAAGAACATCAAGGCCGGACGGCTGGCGATCCTGCTCAAGAGTTCCGGCAACGTGGAGGCATCCGGCAGCGGTAAAACGGTCGTGGCTCGGATCGACGGTGCGGGCAACATTGACACGACGAACTACCAGGCTCAGATGGTCGAGGCCAAGATCGAAGGTTCCGGCACGATCAGGGTGCATGCCGACGAAAGCTTGAGCGCATCGATAAGCGGCGCGGGGAACATCGAGTACAAGGGCAAGGCCAAGGTGACGCAATCGATCACCGGCGCCGGCAATGTCGGGCGAATTTAATCTCGCGGAGAATCGGCCATGAAAAGCTTGAACGCAACCAGCAAGAGCATGATCGCTGTCGCAATCGCAGCGCTGTTCGCGGTGTCCCATGGGTGGGCACAGACGACCAAAGTGGATGTCAACAATGTCAATCAGAGCCAGGCGGGACTGCTGAACTCGCAAGAGATGGATCTCGGCAACGCCAAGGGCAAGGGAAGCAGCACCAACGTCAACGTCAAGGGCGTCAACCAGTCGCAGGCCGGGCTGCTGAACAAGCAGACGATGTCCGTGGGCAGCGCGAACCAGGGCAAGACCAAGGTCACCGCGAGCAACATCAACCAGAGCCAGGCGGGGCTGTTGAACAGCCAGGAACTGACCATCGGCGATGCCGGAAAAGGCGGTCAATCCAATGTCGCGGTCAGCAACGTCACGCAGGGCCAGGCCGGCTTGCTCAACAGACAGAAGATGGCCATCGGCAATGCGGGCAGCGGCAAGTCGGACGTGAAGAACGCCGGCCCGATCATGCAAGGACAGGCCGGACTCCTCAATAATCAGGAAATGAACCTTGGCTCCGTCTCCGGCACAGGTTCGTCGACCGTTCGCACCGGCACCGTCCTGCAGGGCCAGGCCGGGCTGTTGAATACGCAGAACATGAATGTGGGTGGCTCCAGCGGCAGCGGCAAGAGCAACGTAACCGCCGGCGCGATCCTCCAGGGCCAGGCGGGCTTGCTGCAGCGCCAGAACATGGAAATCGGCGCCGCGTCGGGCAAGGGCAGCAGCAATGTCAAGCTGGGGGCCGCGCTGCAGGGACAAGCCGGCTTGCTGAACAACCAGGACATGAAGATCGGCAATGCGTCGGGCACCGGCAAGTCGAATGTTGTCATGGGCGCCGCCGTGCAAGGCCAGGCCGGCTTGCTCAACAATCAACAGATGCAGGTGGGCAACGCATCAGGCAGCGGCAGAACGAATGTTGCGGTCGGAACCGTCGTCCAGGGCCAGGCCGGCCTACTGCAGAACCAGCAGGCAAAGATCGGCAATTCCTCCGGCGGCACGGCAAACGTCGCGGTCGGCGCTGTGATTCAGGGGCAGGCCGGCATGTTGAACAATCAGCAAGTGAACATCGGCAACTCAACCGGCGGGGGGACGAATGTCGCGGTGGGCGCGGTCGTTCAAGGCCAGGCTGGCATGCTGAATACGCAGAAGGTCAACATCGGCAACAACTGAACGTTTCCGGGTCGTGGGTCCGTATCGCTTCGGCGATCGGTTCCCGCCCGAGAGCCAAGCGCCGCGAGCCGGACAACGGTCGCGGCGTTGTTTATTTTCCGGTGGCCTCGATGAAAGTTTGCCTGCGCGAATCCACGCGGATGTAAATTGTCGGCCCCCGCCGTGGCAATCCGCAGTGCGCTTGGCCCATAATATCGGTTGAACGAATCGAGCCGCCACCGCAACTCATGAGCATAAAGATCACATCCGACGACGACCGGGCCCGCGCGCTGCTGGATCTGGTCGCCGCGGGCAACCAGAATGCCTTCGAAGAGTTGTACCGGCTGCTCTCACGTCGTGTCTACGCCTTTGTGCGGCGGATGATCGAAAATGCGGAATCTACGGACGAGATCATGGTCGAGACGATGTACGAAGTGTGGAGAACGGCTGGCCGGTACCGCGGTGATTCGCGGGTGACCACATGGGTGCTCGGCATCGCCCGGAACAAGGTCTTAATGGCGATGCGCAGCAGGCCCAAAGCCCGGTACGAAGATATCGATGATTACGCGGACATAATCGATTCCGAGGTGCCGGATGGATATGCCCTGCTGGCGCAGAAACAGACCCGGGAGCTGATTCAGCGCTGCATCCAGGGATTGTCGGAAAAGCACCGCGAGTGCATTCACCTGACACACTTCGATGACATGTCGATGCAGGAAATCGCCGCCGTCCTCGCCATACCGGAGGGTACGGTGAAGAGCCGTTTGTCTCACGCCAGGGCACAGCTCGCGGCGTGTGTTTCAGCAATGCTGCAAAGGGCTTCGACGCCCTGATTGAGATTTCATTGGACAAGAACACTTACGAATTGCTGGCGTGGTACGTCAACGGCACCCTGGCCGGGACGGACCGCGACCAGGTCGAGGCTGCGCTGAAGATGGAAGCCGGCGCATCGTCGCTGCTTGCGTGGGAGAAGGCCATTCAGGGCGCGGTCAAGAACAACCCGGCATTCGAGGTGGCCGCCGACCGCGGCCTGCACCAGACCATGCAGCGGATTCAAGGCGATACCAGGCCGGCTGCCACGCTGGTTGCCACGCCGCGGCGCGCCGCAAAGGGGGGGTGGTTTTCCGGGTTGTCGGAGAAGATCCACTGGTCGCCGGCCATGGCACTCGCCTGCGGGGTCATCGCTGTGCAGTTCGCGGCGATTGCGCAGATGTGGACAGGCAAGGGCGAAGATGTCGAGTACGCCGGAGTGCGGACAATCGAAACCCTGTCCACGTCCACCGATGCCTTCATACGGATCACGTTCAAACCCCAAAGCAGGGAAGGCGATTTGAGCGAACTTCTCCGGACGATCCGTGCGGAGATCGTTGCGGGCCCCTCCCAGCTGGGAGACTACTATCTTCTGTTGGCGAAGAACGGTTCCGAGGACGTATTGAACGCGCTGCAGAAGAACGCCCTTGTCGAGTCCGCCGAGTTCGCAAATGCGCTGCCGACAAGGCCCTGAAGACCTCTGCAGTGGATTGTGCCTCTGGGGGCCGGTGACGCGCGCGGTCGCCGGCATGCTGCTCGTTCTTGCGTCCGGGCTTGTCTGCGCCTACGACGTTGTATCTGGCGAGAATCGCCTCGCGCTGGTGATCGGCAACGCCAACTACCGCAGCGCGCCCCTCAGGAACCCGGTCAACGACGCGCAGGCGGTCGCTGCGGTGCTCAAGTCATTGGGCTTCGACGTGATATTCCGCGAGAACGCCACGCAGCGCGAGTTGCTCGATGGACTGCGCGAGTTTTCCCAGCGTGCCTCCAAGAGCCAGGTTCGCTTGCTTTTTTACGCCGGGCATGGCGTGCAGATCAAGGGCCGCAACTATCTGATGCCGGTGGACGCCGAGGTCCTGACTGAGGACGACATTGCCCAAAAGGGCGCGGACGTCACCGAGCTCTTGCAGCGCCTGGGCACCCTCGTCGACGGCGTGAACCTGATCGTGCTCGATGCCTGCAGGAACAATCCGTTCAGCGTCGCCCCCGCGCAGCTTGCGGATGCGCGCCGGTTTCGCACTCGCGGGCTGGCGCCGCAAACGGCCGGACTCGCGCCGTTGCAGGCACCGAGCGGAACGTTGATTGCATTCTCCACGGCACCGGGTTCGGTGGCCGTGGACAATCCGCAGCAGAAGAACAGCGTCTACACCAAGCATTTGCTTGCGCAGTTGCGTATGCCGGGCCTGCCGATCGAGCGACTTTTCAAACAGGTCCGCGTCGCGGTCGCGCAGGAAACGCAGCAGCAGCAAGTGCCGTGGGAAACGAGCAGCCTGATGGGTGAGTTCTGCTTTCGCGCCGACGCGACGGGAAAGTGCAGCGGTTGAGTCGTCCTATGCACGGCGGGCGCCCGGGACCTTGCGCGCGGATGCGGCATGGCAGCCGACTCGGTGAAAACGCTGGAGTGAGCGTATCTTCGATGGATGCGTCGCGGAACGTCGCGGCTTGCCGTCGGAATACGCGTTGTTGATAGTCCAAGGAAAGTCGGGAAGCACTATGAAGCGGTACATCTGTGCACGCGTGTTCAAGCGCCTGACCGCGACCGTCGTCCTGGTCGCCTACCTTGCGAGTTGCACGCACATGCCGTCCGGGCAAAAAGCGTTCGATACCTTTGAGCAATGCATAGCCGCCAATCTCGGCCTCGCCACCGCCGGGGGTTTCGCCATAGGGGCCCTGGGCAAGTCGCTCGCCAAGCAGATCACCGGAGATCGCGGCACCGCGAACGCCGTGGCCGTCTCCGCGGGTGTCGCCGCGGCCGTGATGATCGGGATGACGGCATGGCGCAAGTGCGCCGCCGTCTACAACACGTCGGAACCCATCGCCAAACCAACGAGCGCGCAGCCGCCGCCTGCGGTGCAGCGCCGCCGGCCCGGACTCAGCCTGGACAAGCTCGATGTCCGGGTCGAGGGAACCGAAAACGATCCGCCGATCCCCGAGTTCGACATCACCTTTGTCGCCGAAGACGCGGCTGCCAAGGACATCAAGGCCCGGTTCCGGCACAAGGTCGAGATCGTGCGCTTCAAGGCGGACGACAACGACAGGCTGATTCTGGCCGATGCGGCGGGCGAGACGCTGCGCGATGGTTCCGGCAGGCCGATACCGCTGGAAGCGGCAATGCGGATGCCGCGCGAGCGCCTGCATTGGGTGACGATCGCCGAGGAAGGCAAGGACGATTACGTCGAGGAAGTCATCATTCAGCAGGGCATTCGCGCCGGCTATCGCCACAAGCTGCAGATACCTCCGCGCGCCCAACTGCCGTTGCCGCTGCCGGTGCCGATGCGCTACACCGTGACGGTTGAGGTCGAGCAGTTCAAATCGGCCCGTACCGTGGACTTCGCGTTGCTGGGCACCGGGGAACGGCCGAAGCGTTTCAGCGCCGTGGCAGAGCAAAGAGGCGGCGAGCGGCAGGCTTCGCCGGCGGCCCCGCAAGCGGCTCCACCCGCAGCCGCGCCAAGCGCTCCCGTCGCGCCGGCCCCCAGGGTGGAGGAACCCAAGGCCGCGCCGGCAGCCACCCCGACTTTCGCCGCCACGCATGTGCTCAAGCGGGGGGTCCCGGTCTACGATGAAGCGACGGTCAAGCGGAAGTCGGTCGGCAGATTGAACAAGGACACGCCGGTGCGCGTGGAAGAACGCACGGAGTTCAGGATCAACAATCGGGCCGTGGAATGGGTGAAGGTCGTGACCAGGACTGGAGCCGGCGGCTGGCTCCAGGCCAGCGAACTCGCCGAAATCAAGTGAGCTGCACGGTGTCTGTTCGGCGCGCGTTGCTGGTATCGCTGCTGCTCATATTGGTGCCCCATGGTATGCAAAGCGGGGCGCAGGCGCAGAGTCCGGGCACAGCTGCGGTCGAACCGGTCACGCAGGCCGAGATCAGCGAGATTCGCCAGGCATTTCAAGGGATAGGCCTGCGCGAGGCGGACGTGGTCCGCGGCCAGGATGGGCGCATCACGCTGGTCGGCGAGTACGAGAATCGCGACGCGGTAGAAACGGCGTTTGCGGCAGCGAGGGCAGTGGTGGGCCTGCGCCGCGTCGCGCCGACAACCCCAGGGAACATCAAGTACCGGCTGAGAGGCTTCGACACCGCCTTTGCGTCGACGGTCGGGAAGATGATGCAAAGGAGCCAGCCGAAGGCGGAACCGGCGGCGACACCCGCTCCGCCGCCACGTCCCGCGGTCAGGTTCCAGCGGGGAGCGCGCACGTACGGCCTGGTGATGGGCATTGGCAAATTCAAGTACCTGCCCGAGTCGCATGGACTGGAGTACGCGGACAAGGACGCCTTCGATTTCTTCACCTTCCTGATTTCGCCGCAGGGCGGCGGCTTGACGCGCGATGCGATCAAGTTGTTGCGGCAGGAAGAGGCCACGTCGGCCGCCGTGAAGACGGCGATGCGCGAGATCTTCGATCTGACGCAGGCCGGTGACACAGTGGTTTTGTTTGCCGCCAGCCACGGCCTGCCGAACGCGATGAACAAGTTCGATATCGTGTTGCACGACACCGAGTTTCCGAAGCACAAGACGGGACCCAAGGAACAGCCTCTCGACTTCGTGATCACCAAGCGCAGCACCGCGCTGGCCGATGACGATCTGCAAAACTGGGTCACGCAATTGACGCTCAGGGATGTCAGGACGGTCGTCATTCTCGACACGTGCTATAGCGGCAAGACCTTCGTGTCCATTCCGGGCTACCTGCCCGCGCGCACGCGCTCGCTGAGCCGGCACAAGAAGGAGGTCGAGTATTCGGCGAGCCTGTCCCAGGAGGCGCTCAACGAACTGGCGCAGCGGGCGAAAGACGCCAGGACGACGCGCATCGTCATCGTCTCCGCTTCCGAAAACGAAGAGTCGATGGAGAGCCTGAAGTCCAACGGCGGACTGTTCACGCAAACCTATATCACCGCGCTGGCCAACGCGCACGACTATGCCGATGCATTCGACCAGGCCAAGCCTTCAGTCATACGCAGCGCGCGCACCGTCGGGCATTCGCAGACCCCGCGGTTGCTGGCCGTTCCGGAATCCGCAGTGACCAAGATGTAGTGGGAAAGGCGCTCGGGAGAGGCTTGGGCGCATGGCCGACGGACGGTCTTGGGTCGCAGATGGCGAACGCCCGGCGCCGGCTGAATCGGACAGCAGGATTACCGGCCACAGAGATGAGTGTGTGGTACCCGGGACCGGAGTCGAACCGGTACGAAGCGATCAGGCTTCGGCGGATTTTAAGTCCGCTGTGTCTACCAATTCCACCACCCGGGCGGAGCAGGAGTCAGGTGAAGAATTCCGAGAGAGCGCCGAAGCGGCGGGGGCAATTGCTCGCCGGCCGACGTCTGAATTGGAGGCGGGGGTCGGAATCGAACCGGCGTCCACGGCTTTGCAGGCCGCTGCATAACCACTCTGCCACCCCGCCAGTCACTGCCCGGCGCAACCGGACCAGTTCCGGCATCCAGTTGTCCGCCGTAAGCGCCATCGCTCTAAACGAAAGGGGAAAGCTCCAAGCAGTCTGCCTTGTGCTTTCCCCAGGATTCGTGGAGCGGGAGAAGAGTCTCGAACTCTCGACCTCAACCTTGGCAAGGTTGCGCTCTACCAACTGAGCTACTCCCGCGTTGCATCAGGGTCGCATTATACGAGTTGCGGACCCCGATTGTCAAAGAAGAAGGCGCTGGAACTACCGCCCGCCATGCGCGCGTAGCATGTAATCGAAGATATCCCGATTGACGTCGCCCAGCGCGATCCGGTTCCGGTTGACGGATCCCAGGATCGACTCGCCCTTGTCCGGCGGCTGGCCGATCCAGGCGGTCGCGTCGCCATCCAGCCGAAGTTGCGCATCCTTGCCGTCGGTCGCATATACGGATAGCCACGAGCGGCGATCGCCGCGGACGTGAATGACATTGTTCGCCGGAATCGGCGTCGCGGCCAGGAAGTCGCCCTCGTCCGCGGGCTTGCAATCCATGGCGGCGGTCAGTGCATTCAATGAGTGCACCATGTCCGCCTGCTGGCCGAGGATGTCGATCCTGGCGCCGGCGCCGGCCGGATCCGATGCGACAATCAGGGGAATGCGCGAAAGTGCCCGGTCACCATGCAAGGCCCGCTCCTCCGGTGTGACCAGGGTCATGGCCCGGTGATCCCCGAGCACGATCAGCAGGCCGTTGTCGAAGAACCCGGCATCGCGCAGCGTCCGGTAGAACTTTCCGAGTTGCTGGTCCACGTACCGGATCGCGGCCTCCTCGCCATGCTTTCCATCCGGCGCAATGTACGGCGGATGCGAACTGACGGTCAGCAGTCCCGCGAAGTACGGGGTGCCGCCGGTACGGGCCGCGCGCCACTGCATGAACCGATTGAACAGCGCTTCGTCCGGCGCGGCATGGAAGTGCATCCGCGGCATGCCGGCATAGAACGGGTGCTCGGCGCCCTCAACGTGGGCGAAACCAATGCTCTTCGTCCATTCCCCTTTTTCGAGAAAGCGCAGGTCGCCTGTGGTCAGGAATGCCGTGTCGTAGCCGCTTGCCTTGAGTAATGTGGGCAGCGAACCCTGCGGGCTCCAGTAGCCGTCATAGGCCCTGGTGCCGCCGTACCGGCCTACGGAGGGTAGCGGTGCACGGCCGGTGAAGAGCGCGATCAGCCCATGGTCCGTGGTGAATCCGTTGGCGTGGAAGTTGGTGAACCACCGGCTGTGGCCGGCGATGCGGTCGAGCTCGGGGGTCCAGCCATTGCCGCCCAGCAACGCGGAGTGATAGGAAGACAGGGACTCGACGATGACCAGCACGATGTTCTTCCGCGACCCGGCGCCAGGCGCGCACACGGCAGGCGGATCGCTGACCCTCTGCGCAGCCTGCACGAACGCCTGGGAGTAGGGCCGCGACACGCCCTGGTCGAAGTTCATGGCGAACCAGTTGCGCACCCACTCCTCGACTACGAACTGGAATTGCGTCGACGCGCCGACCGCGGCGCCGGCGAAGGCCGCAAGCGCCACTCCAGCCAGCATCGCCGATGCGCGCCGATGGCTGCCGCGGGCGCGCAGGGCAGACCAGACGATGGCCCCCACCAAAGTCGCGGCGGCGAGCAACAGCCAGATCCACGCCGCGCCAAAGTACAGCTTCGCGAAATTGGCGATGGCGCTGAATTCAGCACCGAACTTCCCGATGTCTGCGATGTAGAGCCGCAAGGAGAGTATCTTGAACAGCATTACGTCCACCGACATCAGCAGCATGCAGATGAGTTGCAGGACCAGCGCGCTCCGCTTCACCAGGCGCGCGCGGACGAACAGCTGCACCGCCCCCAGCACGGCAATCGCGCCCACGACCCACAGGTCGCTGGCGAACGTCTGCCAGAAAAGGCAGGACTCGCAGCTGCCGGCATTCTCGAACGCATTGCGCACGAAGATCCCGCGGGTCACCGCAAGACCGAACGCGATGCAGACGATCACGACCGGCGGCAGGGACGTGAGCAACCGCGCCCCCGCGTCTGCGGTTTCCCGCGGCGCTTCATTCAGGGTATTCTTCTGGCTGCTCAAGTTGCGACGTCGCTCGTGAATGATCAATAGGACAAGTCCGCTGCCGCGCGAATTCCGCGAGTGCCGCTGCTTCGGCGGCGGCTAGTAGCTCGATTGGCCGGAACCGCCCGCCGGCGCCGGCTTGCCGAACCACTCGGCAAACGGGGCGCGCATCGCATTCCAGAGTGTGGTTTCCGCGACGCCTTCCACGCCGGTGCGCGGCCATTCACCCGGCCGCGGACGCACGTACGTGCCGAACAGCACGTCCCAGACCGGAAACAGTGCGGCAAAGTTGCGGTCACGGTCACGTTGTTCGATCGAGTGATGGATGCGATGTGCCGCGGGGCTGGTCATCGCCCACGACAAGGGCCCGAACGAGATGCGCGCGTTCATGTGAATGAAGAACAGCCAGAAGCGGATGGCGCCCGCGAACAATCCCGCGGCTGCCGGCGGGCCGTCGAAGAGCACGAGCATTGGCAGTATGACCACGGCGAGCTTGAACAGCTCTTCCAGCCAATGCAGGCGCAGTGTCGAAGTCACGTTCAGATTGGTTTCCGTGTGATGCAGGCGATGGGTCGCCCACAGCCATGGGTATGCATGCTGCGCGCGGTGCAGCCAGTAGTAGAAGAAGTCGTAGAGGCAGAGATAGCCGATCAGCAGCAAGGTGCTCTCGCCCAGCGAACCCACCTTGATCAGGCCGATCCACCCGGGGGCGTGATCCTGCAGCAGGCGCCGGACCGCAGGCTGCGCGATCACCGCGAGCAGCGTGGCGACGATCTGGAAGATGAGCAGCGTGCGCAGATTGAACAATACCCCGCGCCAGTTGACCGGCTCGACCGGCCGAATCCGCTCCAGCGCAAGTCCAGCCGCGTACACGATCAGGGTGAAGCCGAGCGCCTGACCATAGGCGGTCGCCAGAATCATCAAGTCATTCATCTGTCCGAGAGAATACAACAATCCCTACTGCGGTCGCCGGGGTGGTCCCGCGCGATCATGGCGCCGGACGCCGGAGAATCCTGCGGTCGATTTCCGTCGTAATCCCATCGCGGGTTTGCGCATAGGTGCGGACGCTGATCGGCTTGCCCCCGAAAGGAACAGTATCGATCACCGTTTCGAAGCGCGCATGGGTGGGATCGCGGTAAGTCGGAAATATGCGTCCGAGCGCCACTCCCAGGGGATCGGCCGGATGCACCCAGGGGCGTGCTTCCAGGCGGATCGTGCCGTTGATCACGGTCACTGCGCGGACGGGCCCGAACGGGTCCATCACCCATCCGCGCAAACGGACCACCGGCGCGTTCAGCAGATTGGACCGCGGTTCGTCCACCGCGCCGATCGCGAGAGGCTGCTGCTTCCAGGCAGCAAGCCAGAGCGGGCTCGATACGGGAACGACAGCGACGGCGCCCAGCAATCCCCAGCCGAACCAGAAGGTACCCTCCGCGCGCGCGTGGAGGGAGGGGCGCACGCCGCCACGCAACCGCGGGCGCATCCGGGTCGCCGCCAACGCCACGCCCAGAATGGCCAGCGCCAGCAGAGCAACTCCGCCCAGATGCGCGTGCCGGGGGATCTCGACCAGGCCGTCGCCGAAGACGCTGGTGAGAATTGCGTAAACGGCGATTCCGCCCAGGGCGCTGCCCAGCAGCGACGCCATGGATGGCGAACCGTTGCGAAGGGTCGCGGCCGTCCACGCCACGAGCGACACGGCGAGTGCGGCGAGCAGCGCGAGCAACGCACCCAGATACACGGAAAGGGGAAGCCGTTCGACGATTGCCCCAACCGAAAAGCCGAAGGGCAGGGCTTGCTCTTCGATGGCGCCATAAGCCTTGCTTGCGTCGATCCCGAGGTGCCGCAACAGCATCGCTTGCGACAGTGGCGCCGCTTTCATCAGCGCTCGGACGGCGATCATAGGTTCCGCGGTAATGAGGCCGGCGATACGCAGCCTGGAGATCGTCAGTACGCCCGGGCATCGGGCATCCAGGTCTTCACCCATCGTCACGTACCATGTGGCGCCGATAACGGCGTCGCAGCCGGCGGGCAGGCCGAGCTTCGGCAGCGACTTGCCCGGGTCGCTGCTGGCCGGCAGCAGCGTGCCCAGCACGACATTTGCGTTGTTCGCGGCGCCGATGCTCGGCGGCCTGGCGATGACAGCCAGCTGCAGCGCGAGCACCGCGACTGCCACGGCCGCCAGGGGCCAGGCGAACCGCCGATGGTGTTGCCTGATGACCGGCCAGGCCAGGAGCAACAGGCAGGCCGGCAACAACGCGTGTTGCTGGCGGGACAGCCCCAGGCCGAGCAGTGCAACGCCGAAGGCGACATACCACCCGCCGCGTTCCGGCGCGATGCCCGCTATCACAACCAGGCACATTACCGCCGCATAGGCAAAGAAAACGGCGGCGAACTCCGTGTAAAGCGTATTCAGCCACAAGGTCACGACGGGATCGGCCAGCACCAGCGCGAATGCGGCGGAGTGCGCCAGCATCCACGCCGGCCGCTCGCGGAGCAAGAGCGTGAAGACCAGCGCCAGCAGTACCAGCGCGATCGCCTTGACCCCGCCTACGTGGCGCAAGTCCATCGCCGCCGGTGGCGCGAGGCCGGCATCGGCCGCGAGCTTCCATGCGGCCATTCCGATGCCGGCGAACAACAACTCGGAACTCGCGTAGCACTCGTCCGGGCGATGTTCCCCTTCGACGTACCGCGCGACCGGCGCGTGAAGGTGCGCCTCGTAGCGCCCCGGTTCGGGCAGGTCGGGCCACATTCCGAAACAAGCCGACGTGCGGCCCATGTCGAACTGGTTGGCGTAACCCAGCAGCGGCTGATGGCCTGCCATCCAGCCGATGCGCGCCGTTCCGGCGACGAGCAACAGGATCGACAGCAGGAGGACGAAGCGGCGGGTGAGCATGAATGTGGCGATTATACTGGCAGGCTATTCCATTCCTGCACGGACCCGAGGCAATGAAATTTCGCGACGCGGTGGTGGCGATGCGGCCGAAGCAGTGGGCAAAGAACGCATTCGTCCTGGTCGGAACGCTGTTTGGCCATCGGTGGGCGGGTGCGGACCTGCTGGATGCGGGGCTGGCATTCATCGCGTTCTGCCTGGCCTCGAGCGCGGTTTATCTCTACAACGACTGGATCGATCGCGCCGCGGATCGCCGGCATCCGGTGAAGCGCTCGCGAGCCATCGCCGCAGGACGGCTGGGCGGTCGCCAGGTGGCGTTACTGGCGCTGCTGCTGGCGGCCGGGGCGTACGCGCTCGCGGGCCGCCTGGGCGCGCCGATGGTGTTCCTGGTATCGGCGTATCTGGGGCTGAATGTCGCGTACACCCTGTGGCTCAAGCACGTGGTGATCGCCGACGCCTTCGCCATCGCCGGCGGGTTCCAACTGCGGCTGTTCGCCGGGACGGTCGGGCTCGGCATTCCGCCCTCGCACTGGCTGCTGCTCTGCGGCTTCGCGCTGACGCTGCTGCTGGCGCTGGGCAAACGGCGGGGCGAACTCGTTGCGCCGGGCTCGCTGCTGGGCAACACCAGGAGCGTGCTGGGGGACTACTCGCTGCCGCTGCTGGACCAGATGCTGGGCATCTGCGCGACGCTCACGCTTGCTGCGTACGGCTTGTATACCATCAGCCCCGACACGGCGGCCCTGCATGGCGCGGCGGATCTACCGTTCACCATACCCATCGTCACGTACGGCGTGTTCCGCTACCTCTACGTTCTGCGCATCGACGATGACGGCGATCCCAGCAGGCTGCTGTTCGCCGACCGGCACCTGCTGGCGACGGCGGTGGCCTGGCTCGCTGCCGTCGTGCTGATCATGCGCTGATCACTGCAGGACGTCGGCGATCGCTATCGCCACGTACTCGAGGTTTTGCGAATTGAGCGCCGCGACGCAGATGCGGCCGCTGTCGATCGCGTAGACCGCGTGCCTGGTGCGCAGCGCCTGCACAGCTTCCTTCGACAAGCCGGAGTATGAGAACATCCCGCGCTGCTGGAGGATGAAGGAGAAGTCCTGGGACGTGCGCTGCTTGAGCTGGTCGACCAGTTGCCGGCGCATCGCGTGGATGCGGTCGCGCATTTCGCGCAGTTCCTTGTCCCACAAGTTGCGCAGCTCCGGCGACGACAAAACCGTGGCCACGATCAGTCCGCCGTGGGTGGGGGGATTGGAGTAATTCGTGCGCACGACGCGCTTGACCTGCGACAACACGCGCGCGGCCTCCTGCGCATCCGCGGTCACGATAGACAGCGCACCGACCCGCTCGCCGTACAACGAAAACGACTTGGAGAACGAATTGGCGACCAGGAAGGAGCCGGGCGTAGCCGCGAAGCGCCGCACTACGCCCGCGTCGGATTCGGTGCTTTCGCCGAATCCCTGGTAGGCGAGGTCGAGCATCGGCACCAGGCCGCGGTCCCGGACCCTCTCGATGATCGTGGTCCACTGCGCGTCCGTCGGATCGACGCCGGTCGGGTTGTGGCAGCAGGCGTGCAGCACGATGATCGAGCCGGCGGGCATCGAATCGATAGCGTCGATCATGCCGGCGAAATCGAGGCCGTGCGTCCCGGAATCGTAGTAGCGGTAGGTGTTGACCTTGAAGCCGGCGTTTTCGAACAGCGCCCGGTGGTTTTCCCAGCTCGGATCGCTGATCCAGACCTCGGCGTCCGGCAGCACCCGGCGCAGGAAATCGGCGCCGACTTTCAGCGCGCCGGTCCCGCCCAGCGCCTGCACAGTGACGATCCGCCCCGAGCGCACGGCTTCGCTATCCGCGCCGAAGACCAGCGACTGCGTCGCCTTGTCGTAGGCCGCGATGCCGTCGATGGGCAGGTAGCCGCGCGCGGCGGACCGGGACGTCAGGTCCTTTTCCACGCGCTTCACGCACTCCAGCAGCGGCAGTTTGCCGGCGTCGTCGTTGTAGACGCCCACGCCCAGGTTGACCTTGCGCGGATTCGGATCGGCGTTGAAAGCCTCGGTGACACCCAGAATCGGGTCGCGCGGCGCCAACTCGACTGCGCCGAACAGGGTGGTGGGCGTGGGAGCGTTCATGATGATACGATCAAGGGTTGGCCAGCCCTCTATTGTACCTATGTCCGCCGAGTTCCCGAACAGCCCCTTTCGCCTGCATCTTCCCTTCGAGCCCGCTGGGGACCAACCCGAAGCGATCGCCAAACTTGTCGAGGGTTTCCAGGATGGGCTGAGCTACCAGACCCTGCTGGGCGTGACAGGCTCGGGCAAGACTTTCACCATGGCCAACGTGATCGCCCGGTTGGGCCGGCCGGCGATCGTGATGGCGCCGAACAAGACGCTGGCGGCGCAGCTCTACTCGGAGTTCCGCGAGTTCTTCCCCGACAACGCCGTCGAGTACTTCGTCAGCTACTACGACTACTACCAGCCCGAGGCGTACGTTCCCTCGCGCGACCTGTACATCGAAAAGGATTCATCGATCAACGAGCACATCGAGCAGATGCGCCTGTCGGCGACGAAGTCGTTGCTCGAGCGGCGCGACGTCATCATCGTGGCCACCGTTTCGGCCATCTACGGCATCGGCGACCCGTCCGACTATCACAGCATGATCCTGCTCCTGCGCCAGGGCGAGAAGATGACCCAGCGCGAGGCGATCAAGCGCCTCACGGAGATGCAGTACGACCGCAATGAATTCGAGTTCAAGCGCGGCACGTTTCGCGTGCGCGGCGACGTGCTGGACATCTTTCCGGCCGAGCACGCCGAGTTCGCGGTTCGCGTCAGCTTGTTCGACGACGAGGTGGAGTCGATCCAGATGTTCGACGCGCTGACCGGCCAGGTCAAGACCAAGCTCACCCGCTTCACCGTGTTCCCGTCCAGCCACTACGTGACGCCGCGGGCGACGGCGCTGCGGGCGGTGGAGCGCATCAAGGTGGAACTGGCGGAGCGCAAGGAGCAGTTCGCGAAGGAGAACAAGCTGGTCGAGCTTCAGCGCATCGACCAGCGCACCCGGTTCGACCTCGAGATGCTGGTCGAGATCGGTTTCTGCAAGGGCATCGAGAACTACTCCCGGCACTTGTCAGACCGCAAGGCGGGCGAGCCGCCGCCTACGCTCATCGACTACCTCGCCACCGACGCGCTGATGTTCCTCGACGAAAGCCACGTCCTGATCGGCCAGTTGAACGGCATGTACCGGGGCGACCGGATGCGCAAGGAAAACCTGGTCGAGTACGGCTTCCGCCTGCCCTCGGCGCTGGACAACCGGCCGCTGCGCTTCGACGAGTTCGAGAAGCTGATGCCGCAAACGGTGTTCGTGTCGGCGACGCCCGCGGCATACGAAGAGGCGCACGCGGGGCAGGTGGTCGAACAGGTCGTGCGGCCCACCGGCCTCGTGGATCCGGTGATCGAAGTCCGTCCCGCATCGACGCAGGTCGACGACGCGCTGTCCGAGATCACGCTGCGCGTCCAGCGCGGCGAGCGCACGCTGGTGACGACGCTCACCAAGCGGATGGCCGAGGACCTCACCGACTACCTGAACGAGCACGGCGTGAAGGCGCGCTACCTGCATTCCGACATCGAGACGGTCGAGCGGGTTGAGATCATCCGCGATCTGCGCCTGGGCGAGTTCGACGTGCTGGTCGGGATCAACCTGCTGCGCGAGGGCCTGGACATACCCGAGGTGTCGCTGGTCGTGATCCTGGACGCCGACAAGGAGGGCTTCCTGCGCGCCGCGCGCTCGCTGATCCAGACCATCGGCCGCGCCGCCCGGCACATCAACGGCATGGCGATCCTCTATGCCGACAAGATGACCGATTCGATGAAGTTCGCGATCAGCGAGACCGACCGGCGCCGGCGCAAGCAGGTCGAATACAACATCCGGCACGGCATCACGCCGAAGGGCGTGGAGAAGCGGATCAAGGACATCATCGACGGGATCTACGACGTCGACGAAGGCAAGAAGCACGTGCGGGCGGCGCAGAGCAAGGCCAGGTACGACTCGATGAGCACGCGTGATCGCGAGACGGAGTTGAAGGCGCTGGAGAAGGGCATGATCGACGCGGCGAAGAACCTCGAGTTCGAGCGCGCCGCCGAATTGCGCGACCGCTTGTTCAAGTTGCGCGAGCAGTTGTTCGGCATCGCAGTGACCAAGTAGGCGAGGGCCGCCATGACAAGCGAGCCCCAGGCGGCCACAACGACCAGCGTGCTATTCGTTTGCATGGGCAATATCTGCAGGTCGCCCACAGCGGAAGCCGTCTTCCGCAGGCGCGCTACCGTTGCCGGTCTGGCCGACCGCTTGCTGATCGATTCCGCCGGTACCCATGGCGGCCATGCGGGCGATCCGCCCGATCCGCGCGCCGCGGCCGCCGCGGCGCGGCGCGGGTATGACCTGTCCGCGATCCGCTCGCGGCCGGTGGTGCAGGCGGACTTTCTGCTGTTCGACTACGTGCTCGGGATGGACAACTACAATCTGCGGCTGCTGCGCACGCTGCGGCCCGCCGGATTCGCCGGATACCTCGGGCGGCTGCTGGACTTCGCCCCGCATCTGGGGCTCGACGAGATCGCCGATCCGTACTATTCGGGCGCGGGCGCGTTCGAGGTGGCGCTGGATCAGATCGAGGCCGGCGCCGATGGCCTCATCGCCGAACTTCGGCGTCGGGCGAACGGCCCTGGCGGTCCGGCCCGAACGGCCGTCATGGCGCGCGACCCCGGATCGACTTCACGCTAGCGCAAGCCGCTGCGGCGCGCAGGATCGCCGCTCAGAAAATCCCGTAGGCCAGGCCGGCCGCCAGCGTGCCGCCGAGTTCCTGCGCCTGCGCGATGTCGGCCGGGTCCAGGTGGCCCCGGCTCGATCCGGCCATGCCGCCGACGCGCCGCGCGATCACGCCCGGGTGGACCTTTCTCATGCGCAGCCCCGTCACGATGCGGTCGACCTCACGCATGGCGCCGGTGCCATCGTTGCCCGCGCAGACAAAGACGCTGTACGGACGGCCTGTCACCTTGTTTTCGCACGCGTAGTACGCGCGGTCGAAGAAGTCTTTCAGCATGCCCGACATGTAGCCGAAATTCTCCGGCGTCCCCAGCAACAGGCCGTCGGCAGCGAGCAAATCGCCGGCGCTCGCGTCCGCCGCGCGCTTGACGATGGTCTCGGTCTGCGCGATGGCGGCAGCGCCCACCGACGCCGCGGTAGCCAGCGCCTCGGTGCCGCCGGTTTGCGAGTGATAGACGATCAGCAGGCGCGGCATCGGAGGTGGGAATTTAAGAGGGCCGGCATTGCCGGCCCTCGGGGGTCTTACTCTTTGCGCACGGTTTCCACGATGACCAGTGGTTCTTCAACGATGACCGGCCGCGGCGGCCGCACACGACGCGGCGCTGGCGGAGCCGCAGCCGCTGCTGGTTCGGCTGCTGCCGCCTGCTGGACGCGCGCACGATCCGCTGCCGTTTCGACCATCACGAGCCCCGTCTCGGGCGGCAGCACGTAGGGTGCGGCGGCGACCGGTGGAGCCGCAGGCCGCGCCTCGCGCTCAATCGGGGCCGGAGCCGGCGCGTGCGCCTGAGGGCGCTGCTCCACGGCTCTCGGAGCTGCGGCTGTCGCAGGCTCGCTGGCCGGCACAGGCGTTGCAACAGGTTGCAATGCCGGCGCGGCCGCGCGCACCGGTTCGATCGGCGTGCTGTTCACGGGCGCCCCGTGCGCCAGCGCATATGCTGCCATGCCGGCTGCGGTGGGTCCCGCTACGTCGGGTTGCGCGGATTCCGGCGCGGGAGCATGCGTCGCTCCCGCTTCCTGGCCGCGACCATCCTGCTGTCCCGTGCGCGCACCCTGCTCGCTGCGCGGACCACGCTCGCCACGTTCGCCACGATTGCGGCGCTCGCCGCGCTCGCGCCGCGGTGGGCGTTGTTCGCCGCCCGCCGCAGGACGATCGCCTTCGGTCAATGCCATGACCGGTGCTTCAACTGCCGGCGCCTGGCCTTCGGGCGCGAGTTTCGGCGGCCGTGGTTCACGCTGGCGGTTGCCATCGCGCGGCGGCCGTTGCTCGCGTTCCGGACGCTCACCCTGCTCGCCGCGTTCACTGCGATCGCGACGGCGGCTGTTGCCTTGCTGGCCGGCAGCCTGCCCTTCGGCCTGCACCGGTGCCGGGCGTTCCTGGCGGGGCTGTTGCCGGCCGCCTTCCTGCGGTTTGCGATGCTCTCGCCCTTCGCCGCCGTGGCGCGGCTCGCGCCGTTCCTCGTCGCGATTGCGCCGGTTGTTCCGGGGCTGGTCGCGCCGGCCGCGGGTGTCGCGCTCGGCGGCGGCACGCGCCGCCACCGGCTTCTTCTCTGCTTCGGGCGCCGGCGGGGCCTCGAACAGGCTCAGGAAGCGGCGCCACATCGATGGCGGCGCTGGCGGAGGCGCGGGGGGAACAACCGTCTGCATGGGTGCCGGCGCGCCACCGGGCGCCACGCCCTTGACGGCGGCCTCCTGCCGCGGCGCCTTGGCCTCTTCCGCCTTCTTCTGCGCCGCTTCCTCGTCATCCGGCTTCTCGACCATCTCGAACGAGGCGGGCAACGGCTCGCTGTTGTTGAGTTCGTCGTGGCGCAGGCGGGTCACCGTGTAATTCGGGGTCTCCAGATGGATGTTCGGCACCAGCACGACATTGACCTTCAACCGCGCTTCCAGTCCCTGGATGTCGGCGCGCTTTTCGTTGAGCAGGAAGGTGGCCACGTCGACCGGGACCTGCGCGACGATCTGCGCGCTGTTGTCCTTCATCGATTCCTCCTGGATGATGCGCAGGATGTGCAGCGCGGTGGATTCCGTTCCGCGGATATGGCCGGTGCCGTGGCAGCGCGGGCAGGCGATGTGCGCCGACTCGGCGAGCGCCGGGCGCATGCGCTGGCGCGAAAGTTCCATCAGCCCGAAGCGCGAGATCTTGCCCAGCTGGATGCGGGCGCGGTCGAAGCGCAGCGCTTCCTTCAGCGTGTTCTCGACTTCGCGCTGGTTCTTCTGACTTTCCATGTCGATGAAGTCGATGACGATCAGGCCGCCCAGGTCGCGCAGCCGCAGCTGGCGGGCGATTTCGTCGGCCGCTTCGCAGTTGGTGTTGAACGCCGTGGTCTCGATGTCGCCGCCGCGCGTGGCGCGCGCGGAGTTGACGTCGATCGACACCAGCGCCTCGGTATGGTCGATGACGATGGCGCCGCCCGCGGGCAGCGGCACTTCGCGCGAATACGCGGTCTCGATCTGGTGCTCGATCTGGAAGCGGGAGAACAGCGGCACGTCATCGTGATAAAGCTTGACCCGGTGCACGTTGTCCGGCATCACGTGGCTCATGAACTGCTGCGCCTGCTCGAAAATCGCCTCGGTGTCGATCAGGATTTCGCCGATGTCCGGCTGGAAGTAGTCGCGAATGGCGCGGATCACCAGGCTCGATTCCTGGTAGATCAGGAACGGCGCCGGGTTCGCGGTCTTGCCGCGTTCGTCCTTCTGCGTGGCCGCGGCGCCATCAATGGCGGTCCAGAGCTGCATCAGGTAGTTCAGGTCCCACTGCAATTCCTCGACGGAACGGCCGATGCCGGCGGTCCGGGCGATGATGCTCATGCCGGGCGGAATCTCCAGCTGCGCGATGGTATCGCGCAGCTCGTTGCGCTCTTCGCCTTCGATGCGCCGGGACACGCCGCCGCCGCGCGGGTTGTTGGGCATCAGCACCAGGTAGCGTCCCGCCAGCGACACGAAAGTCGTCAGCGCCGCACCCTTGTTGCCGCGCTCGTCCTTGTCGACCTGGACGATGAACTCCTGCCCTTCCTTGATTGCGTCCTGGATGCGCAGCTTCGCGGGGTCGGCGTTCGGGTCCCGGAAGTAGGCGCGGCCGATTTCCTTGAACGGCAGGAAACCGTGCCGTTCGGTCCCGTAATCGACGAAGCATGCTTCGAGGGAGGGTTCGACCCGGGTGACGACGCCTTTATAGATGTTGCTCTTGCGCTGCTCTTTGGTTGCCGATTCGATGTCGAGATCGATCAATTTCTGACCGTCGACGATCGCCACCCTCAGTTCTTCGGCCTGGGTGGCATTGAACAACATGCGCTTCATCGCAATTCATCCTTGCACGGATGTCGCTGCGACGGGAACCGGGGGGTGGGGAGAAGGCGGCGGCGGCGGGCTACGAGCAATGGACGACCGAACCCATGCCGGTAGGCGTGGGCGACAACGCGTGCGAGGGGCGGACTGCCATGGCGGATCTCAGTTTACGGGCCAAGCGATACGGCTCTACGATGTCAGGGTTGTCACAATGTCCCGACGGCCGGGCTTGCTGCATGCGGGCCGTCGGCAAAACTTGTAGCCAGCTTCCGCGCGTCCTTCAACCGCCACCGGCCTTTTCGGTGCTCGTCGGTCGACCGCGCTGTAATTTCCTTCGCTACTGTATTCACCGGAGAGCGAGGGATTCCGGTTGTCGCGCCGGCCCGACCGAAGGACAAGCGGAACTTCGCGTTGAACTGCGTTGCCCGGCTTGTTTCGACAGATGGCTGTCTCGGCGACAGAGCTGGTGTCCGCGGTACTGCCGGAATCCACCCACCTCCATCGCGCGTTCTGGCGCAACGGCAGGCAGTGGCCAACCCGATCCGTTATTATAACGAAATGAAGCAGTTAAGCAAAGATGCTGTGAACTGGGTGGAAATCGGGGAGAACGCGGCCGGACAGCGGATCGACAATTTTCTCCTGACTTTGCTCAAGGGCGTCCCAAAGAGCCACATATACCGGATTCTCCGCTCGGGGGAAGTCCGCGTGAACAGCAAGCGGGTCGAGGCCAGCGACCGGCTGGTGATCGGCGACCGGCTGCGGGTACCGCCGGTGCGCACCGCCGATCCGGCGCTGGCGCCGCCGGCGCCCTGGGTGCAGCCTGCCGAATTTCCCATCCTGTTCGAGGACGATGCGCTGCTGGCGATCGACAAGCCGGCCGGCGTGGCGGTGCATGGTGGCAGCGGCGTCAGCTTCGGCGTGATCGAGCAGTTGCGCCAGGCGCGGCCCGGACAGTCCTTTCTCGAGCTCGTGCACCGTCTCGACCGCGACACGTCGGGCGTGCTGTTGCTGGCAAAGAAACGCGCGGCGCTGGTCGCGATGCACGCGTTGATGCGCGATGGGCACACCGACAAGCGCTACCTGGCGCTGGTGCGCGGACGCTGGCCGCATCTGCGCCGGGAAGTTCGCGTATCGCTGCACAAGTACGTGACGGCGGGCGGCGAGCGCCGTGTCCGCGCCGACGCGGACGGGCAAGACGCGATCACGATCTTCACGCGCAAGCAGGTCTGGCCCGAGGCGACGCTGCTCGAAGCGCGCCTGAAAACCGGGCGCACGCACCAGATCCGCGTCCACCTCGCCCACGCGGAGTATCCGATCGCCGGCGACGACAAATACGGCGACTTCGAGTGGAACAAGGTCCTCGCACGGCAGGGACTCAAGCGCATGTTCCTGCATGCGGCGCGCCTGGGATTCACGCATCCGGGAACCGGAGCGGCACTGCAACTGGAGGCAAGGCTGCCGCCGGAACTCGCTGCGCATGTCGCGCGGCTCGATCAGGGCCAGGCCGCGGCATGAGCGGGAAGGTGCCGCGCTATCGCCTGCTCGTCTTCGACTGGGACGGGACCCTGGCCGACTCGGCCGCCATCATCGTCGAGGCGATCCAGCTGGCGTGCGCGGACCTGGGGTTGCCGATTCCCACCGACGCGGCGGCGCGCTATGTCATTGGTTTGGGCCTGCACGACGCGTTGCGCCACGTCACGCCGACGCTTGCCGAAAAGGACTACCCGGCGCTGTCCGCGCGGTACCGCGTCCACTACCTGAACCGGGATCCGGAGATTCCCCTGTTCGCCGGGGCCGATATCTTGCTGTCGTCGCTCAATGCGCGCGGCCATGCGCTGGCCGTCGCGACCGGAAAGAGCCGCCGCGGCCTCGACCGGGCGCTGGAGCAGGCGGGGATCGGCGCCCGGTTCGCGGCCACGCGCTGCGCCGACGAGGGCTTCCCCAAGCCGAATCCGGACATGTTGCTGTATCTGATGGACCGCCTCGGCGCCGCGCCGGAGGAAACGCTGATGATCGGGGACACCACGCATGACCTGATGCTGGCGGCGAACGCCGGGGTCGACGCGATCGGCGTCGCGTATGGCGCGCATCCGGGGCCGGCACTGGCGGCGCAACCGAACCTGGCGATCGTCGGCAGCGTGGAAGAACTCGCGCTATGGCTGGGCGCGAACGCCTGAGCGGTGCAAACGCCCGGCGCAGAATCCTGTGTCGAATCCGCACGGCCGAATGTCCCTTGATGAATTGGGGATGAATCCATTGCGACTCCGGGCTATACTTTGCAGGTTGTGCGCGCCGCGCGCAGCCACGCGCCGCGGGGCGCGGATGGAACGCCAATTGGGAAAGTGCGGGGATGGCTGACGAGGGCAACTGGGAACGGGCGGTGCTGGAGAAACTGGCGATGGCCGCGCTGAAGGAGCAGCGCACGGCACGCCAGTGGGGCATCTTCTTCAAGCTGGTAGGCTTGGGCATCCTGGCCCTGATCGTCGCGGTCGCGATGGGCTGGCTCGACGGCCGCGACGCGGTCCCCAGCGGGAAGCACACGGCGGTGGTGGAACTCATCGGCGTGATCGAATCCGAAGGCCGCGCGAGCGCCGAGAATGTGATCGCCGGGCTGCAGGCGGCATTCAAGGACAAGGACACGCAGGGCGTCATCGTCCGGATCAACAGTCCCGGCGGCTCACCGGTGCAGGCCGGCCAGATCAACGACGAAATGCGGCGCCTCAAGGTCAAGTATCCGGACACGCCTCTCTATGCCGTCGTGGAGGACGTCTGCGCGTCCGGCGGCTACTATGTCGCGGCGGGCGCCGACAAGATCTTCGTCGACAAGGCCAGCATGGTGGGTTCGATAGGCGTGATCCTGGACAGCTTCGGCGCGGTGGGAACGATGGAGAAGATCGGCGTCGAGCGGCGGGTGATCACCGCGGGCGAGAACAAGGCGTTTCTGGATCCGTTTTCGCCGATGTCGGCCGAGCACCGGCAGTTTGCGCAGCAGATGCTCGACGAGATCCACGGGCAGTTCATCGACATCGTCAAGGCCGGGCGCGGCGTGCGCTTGAAGCAGTCGCCCGAACTCTTCTCCGGCCTGGTCTGGAATGGCAGCAAGAGCATCGAGATGGGCCTTGCCGACGCGCTGGGCAGCGTGGACAGCGTTGCCCGCGATGTGATCAAGGCCGAGGAGTTGGTCGACTTCTCGGTGAAGGAAAAATTCACCGACCGGCTGGCGCGCAGGTTCGGTGCCATGCTCGGAAACGGTGTGGCCAGCGTGATGGCGCAGTCCAAATTGCGCTAGGCGGCACAGGGGGCTATAGTTTCACGGTCGCATTTCAACCAGCTGGGGAGGGAATCGCATGAAGAATCCGCTCGACTCGATTTGGGGAACCATCATCTGCGGTCTGTTGCTGACCTCGATCCTCTACAACTTCATCTACTTCATGGCCTGAGGAGAGCGCTATGGATTTGATCATCTACGGTCTTGGACGGTGGCTGCATATCGGCTCGGGGGTGTTGTGGGTCGGCCTCCTGTGGTACTTCAACCTGGTGCAGGTTCCCGGCCTCAAAAGCGCGGGCGCCGACGGCACGGCTGCGGGCATCACCAAGCACATCGCGCCGCGCGCGCTGGAACTGTTCCGCTGGTCGTCGCTCTCGACCTTGTTCTTCGGGTTCCTGATCCTGGGCGACAAGGCGGGCAGCGCGCTCATGTTCGCGGACCGTGCCTACTATGCGATCGGCGTGGGCGCATGGCTGGGCATCATCATGTTCCTCAACGTGTGGGGCTTGATCTGGCCGAATCAGAAGAAGATACTCAACCTGTACCAGTACGCGAAGACTCCCGCGTCCGACGCCGAGAAGAACAAGGCGCGCCGCGTCGCGCTGCTCGCGTCGAGGACGAACATGATGCTCTCGATCCCGATGCTGTTTTTCATGGTGGCGAGCGGCGGCGTGTTCCGGCGGTCGTTCTTCGGTTGAAGCGATGGGCATGATGATCGAACTGGCGGCCGCCGATGGCTTTCGGCTGGCCGCGTATCGCGCGGACCCGGCCGGCGTCCCGCGCGGCGGCGTGGTGGTCGCGCAGGAGATTTTCGGCGTCAACAGCCACATCAAGTCCGTGTGCGACGGCTTCGCGGCGGACGGCTACCTGGCCATCGCGCCGGCGCTTTTCGACCGGGTCCGGCGCGGGGTCGACCTCGGCTACTCGCCCGACGACATCGCCGTCGGGCGTGAACTCAAGGCCGCGGCAACCACCGAGCTGGCGCTGCTGGACATCGAGGCGGCCCGGGCCGTCGTGGCCGGTGCCGGCAAGACCGGCCTGGTGGGCTATTGCTGGGGCGGTTACATCACGTGGATGGCGGCCGCGCGGCTGCCGGGCCTGGCCTGCGCGGTGTCGTACTACGGCGGCGGGATGACGGATGCGATCGGCGAACAGCCGAGGTGCCCGGTCATGATGCACTTCGGCCGGGAGGACGCGATGATCCCCGTACCCGGCGTCGAGCGCCTGCAGGCCGCGCATCCGGCGCACCAGGTACACCTCTACGCGGCGAACCACGGTTTCAATTGCGACCAGCGCGCATCGTTCAATGCCGAAGCCGCGGCGCTGGCGCGGACGCGCACGCTCGGTTTTTTCCGCGAACACATCGGCTGATCCAGTCCACGGGCCGGACGCAGCCGGCTTCCCGGGAAACGCGCCTCTCCGGTGGTCCGAATCGGCGTATGCTGGTTCTCCCCGAATTCAATCCAGGAGATCACCATGACCCTATGTCCCATCGCGCTGGCCGTTGGCTGCAAGAAGTGCCCGGCGTTCAAAGTCTGCCCCCTCAAGGGCACCATCGGCGACTACAAGCCCGAAGCGGCGGCACCGAGCACGAAGAGCGGCGCGGCCAAAGGGTCTCGCCCGTCCGCGAAAAGCGGCAAGCCCAAGCGGAAGAAGTAGGGCGCCTCCTCCGGTCGGCGGCGCGCCCGGGTGCGCCGCTATTCCCTGGCGCGAGGCACCTTGTCGAGGCCATCGACCGCCGCCCCGGCCGCGATTCCGCGCTCCCTGAACCAGCCCTTTTTCATTTCCAGCGCGTACTGCGCCGGACCGTTCGACGGGTGCGTGCTCTCCGACTGCGGCGCCATGTCCTCGATGTTGAGTATGCGTCCCTTGCTGTCGACGTAGGCGATCGACAGGGCAACGAAGGTGTTCCTCATCCAGAACGCCTGCTGTTGCGGTTCGCGAAAGACGAACAGCATGCCATGATCGGGCTTGAGGCTGAAACGATGCATCAGGCCTTTCATCCGCGTCTCGAACGTTGCGGCGATCTCCGCGTGCAGCTTGTGCCCATTGATGCTCAACTCGGCGAGCGGCAGTTCAGCGGCGCTTGCCTGCGCAAACATCGCGCCAGCAATGAGCAAAGCGGTGCAAAGGGCGGACTTCATCAGGCTTATCGTGGGATTCATCATCGCGAGAGTGGTGCGAGGCGGGGCTGCCGCCGCCGCCAATACGTCCAGTAGGAAAATTCCGGGGCCAAGAATAACAGCATTCCCTTCGCGACGGCGCGCAGCGCTTCGGCTGCCTCGTGGCAG
The DNA here is from genome assembly GCA_016717855.1 of Betaproteobacteria bacterium. Taxonomy (GTDB): domain Bacteria; phylum Pseudomonadota; class Gammaproteobacteria; order Burkholderiales; family Casimicrobiaceae; genus PALSA-1005. The sequence goes on along the minus strand of JADKEV010000004.1, from coordinate 241,834 downwards.
GTTCCATGGATACCGGGCGCGCCTTTCTGGTGCGGCCAGGAAACCGGCGCGCACGAAAACAGGTTATGGCGCGCACGGAATTGGATCGTGGCACTTGCGACATCTCCGCTTTCCTCCCGAATATCGCCGTGATATCAGCGGCTTCCGGCTGCCAACCAGGGGTTGGCACGGTATCTGCTGATGGCATGCCAGTGATCTGTTTCCGTTCGATCACCCTTTCATCATCCCATGGAGATCAGCATGCAACGAAGAGGGTTTTTCAAGACCGCAGCCATAGCGGGCGTATTGCTGGCGACCGGCGTCATCGGTCAGGCCGCGCGCGCCGCCGATACCATCAAAGTCGGAATTCTCCACTCCCTGTCGGGAACGATGGCTATTTCGGAGACCACGCTCAAGGACACCGCGCTGATGGCGATCGAAGAGATCAATGCCAAGGGCGGCGTGATGGGCAGGAAGCTGGAGCCGGTGGTCGTCGATCCGGCGTCGAACTGGCCGTTGTTCGCGGAAAAAGCCCGCCAGCTCGTGTCGCAGGACAAAGTCGCGGTGGTATTCGGCTGCTGGACCTCGGTCTCGCGCAAATCGGTGTTGCCGGTGTTCAAGGAACTCAACAGCCTGCTGTTCTACCCGGTCCAGTACGAGGGTGAAGAACTGGAAAAGAACGTGTTCTACACCGGTGCCGCGCCCAACCAGCAGGCGATCCCGGCGGTCGAATACCTGATGGGCGCGGATGGCGGCTCCGCCAAGCGCTTCGTTCTGCTCGGCACCGACTATGTCTACCCGCGCACCACGAACAAGATCCTGCGCGCATTCCTGCACTCCAAGGGCGTCAAGGACACGGACATCGACGAGGTGTACGCCGTTCGGCCACAGCGACTACCAGACCATCGTCGCCAACATCAAGAAGTTTTCGCAGGGCGGCAAGACGGCCGTGATCTCGACGATCAATGGCGACTCCAACGTTCCGTTCTACAAGGAACTGGGCAACGCCGGGCTCAAGGCGACCGACGTTCCGGTCGTGGCCTTCTCGGTCGGCGAAGAGGAACTGCGCGGCGTCGACACCAAGCCGCTGGTCGGGCATCTCGCGGCGTGGAACTACTTCCAGTCGGTCAAGTCGCCCGAAAACGACGCGTTCGTCAAGAAGTGGAAAGCGTATTCGGTGAAGAAGAAGCTGCCGAACGCCGACAAGGCGGTAACCAACGATCCGATGGAAGCCACTTACGTCGGCATCTACATGTGGAAGGCCGCCGTCGAGAAAGCGAAGTCGACCGACACCGACAAGGTCATCGCCGCGATGGGCGGACAGACTTTCAAGGCGCCGTCCGGCTTTACGCTGACCATGGACAAGACCAACCATCACCTGCATCGTCCGGTCTATATCGGCGAAGTGAAGGCCGACGGCCAGTTCAACATCGTGTGGAAGACCAAGGGTCCGATCCGCGCGCAGCCGTGGAGCCCGTTCATCGCCGGCAACGAAAGCAAGCAGAACATGTAAGCGCAATCCGCCGCGCTCCGGTGCTGCCGGGGCGCGGCCGCAGTTCCCCGCACGTTTCTTCGCAGTGCCTCTCATTGGACTTCCCGCCATGCGTGCCTGGTGTGCACCGCTGATGCTGTTCGTGCTGTGCGCGGCGCCGCTGCAGGCGTGGAGCGCCCTCGATGCCGCCGTGGTCAAGCTGCTGGGCAGCGAGACCACCGACGAGCGCATCGCCGCCATTGGGCAGCTCGCCGCGAGCCAGGATCCCCTTGCCGCCGCCCTGCTGCGCGGACTGGGCGAGGACAGCGTCTATCAGCTCGAGGATGGCCGCCTGCTCATCGTCGCCAACGACACCGCCGTCGACGCCGCCACCGGCGCGGCGGTCACCCCTGTTCCGGAAGCCCGGGACCAGCTCATCATGAACAACCGGCTGCGCAAGGTTCTCGAATCGGCGCAGGCCGGCGGCAAGCTGCTTTCGCCCGACCGCGCGGTCCGCCTGGCTGCCGCGCGCGACTTGCAGACCAGCGCCGCCCCGGCGCAATTGCCGATGCTGCGCGAGGCGCGCGCCAAGGAAGCCGACGCCGCGATCCAGACCGTGCTCGACCTGGCGATCGCATCGGCCAGTCTGCGCTCCGACAGCATGCAGGATCGCCTGGGCGCGGTGCTGTATCTTGGCGAGCACGGCGGCGCGCCGGCCAAGACCATGCTCAATCCGCTGGCAGCCGCCGGCGTGGGGGCGGGCACCGACGCCGAGGCGGGCCTGCGCACCGCGGCGCAAGCGGCCATCGCCGCGATCGACCGGCGCCTTGCGCGCACCGAACTGGTCGGCACGGCGCTCCAGGGTCTGAGTCTGGGCAGCGTGCTGCTGCTGGCAGCCCTCGGCTTGGCGATCACGTTCGGCCTGATGGGCATCATCAACATGGCGCACGGCGAACTGCTGATGATCGGGGCGTACGCGACCTATGTCGTGCAGTCGCTGTTCCGCCAGTATCTGCCCGGGGCCTTCGACTGGTACGTGATCGCGGCCATACCGGTCGCCTTCGCCAGCAGCGCGCTGGTGGGCATGGCGCTGGAGCGCACGGTGATCCGCCAGCTCTACGGCCGGCCGCTGGAGACGCTGCTCTGCACCTGGGGCATCAGCCTGATCCTGATGCAGACGGTGCGGACCGTTTTCGGCGCGCAGAACGTCGAAGTCGCGAACCCCTCGTGGATGAGCGGGGGCGTCACGGTGATGGAAGGGCTGGTGCTGCCCTACAACCGCATCTGCATCGTCATCTTCTCGCTGCTCGTCGTCGTGCTGGTCTGGCTGCTGCTCAACAAGACCCGGCTGGGCCTGTTCGTCCGCGGCGTGACGCAGAACCGGCGGATGGCCGACTGCGTGGGCGTGCCCACCAGCCGTATCGATACGCTCACCTTCGGCCTTGGCAGTGGCATCGCCGGGCTGGGCGGCGTCGCGCTCTCGCAGATCGGCAACGTCGGGCCGGACCTGGGCCAGAGCTATATCGTCGATTCGTTCATGGTGGTGGTGCTGGGCGGCGTGGGCCAGCTCGCGGGAACCGTGATTGCCGCCATCGGCCTGGGCGAACTGAACAAGTTCCTCGAACCCTACGCCGGCGCCGTGCTGGCCAAGATCACGATACTGGTCTTCATCATCCTGTTCATCCAGAAGCGCCCGCGGGACTCTTCGCGCTCAAGGGCCGCAGCGCCGAGGCATCCGCATGATCACGCACGCGATCGCGCGCGGCTGGGGCCGGTGGCTGGTGCTGGCCGCCGTGCTCGCGGCCGCGCTGCTGCCGGCGCTGCATCTCGCCTTTCCCGCCGAGCATCCGATGCACGTGTCGGGCTACTTCATCGCGTTGTTCGGGAAATTCATGTGCTACGCGATCGCCGCGGTCGCGCTAGACCTGGTTTGGGGGTACGCCGGCATCCTGTCGCTGGGCCACGGCGTGTTTTTCGCGCTGGGCGGCTATTCGCTCGGCATGTACCTGATGCGGGCGATCGGCCGTGACGGCGTCTATCAGAGCCATCTGCCCGATTTCATGGTGTTTCTCGACTGGAAGGCCTACCCGTGGTACTGGTCGTTCACCGATCACTTCGCGTACGCGCTGCTGCTGGTCGTGCTGGTGCCGGGACTGCTGGCCCTGGTGTTCGGGTTCTTCGCGTTCCGCTCGCGGATCAAGGGCGTCTATTTCTCGATCATCACCCAGGCGCTGACCTTCGCCGCGATGCTGCTGTTCTACCGCAACGACACCGGCTTCGGCGGCAACAACGGCTTCACCGACTTCAAGCGCATCCTGGGCTATTCGATCACGGCGCCGGAGACCAAAGCGTTCCTCTACTGGCTCACGCTGCTGGTCCTGGTGGGCGTGGTGCTCGGCTGCCGAGCGATGATGGCCACCAAGTTCGGCCGCGCGCTGCAGGCGATACGCGACGCGGAACCGCGGATGATGTTCCTGGGCTACAACCCGCTGGGCTTCAAGCTCGTCGTGTGGACGCTGTCGGCGGTGATCTGCGGGGTCGCCGGTGCGCTGTACGTCCCGCAGGTGGGCATCATCAATCCATCCGAGATGTCGCCGGCGAACTCGATCGAACTGGTGATCTGGGTCGCGGTGGGCGGGCGCGGCACGCTGATCGGGCCGGTGATCGGCGCGGTCGCGGTCAACGGCCTGAAGAGCTGGTTCACCGCGGCGCTGCCGGAGTACTGGCTGTTCGCGCTGGGGGCGATCTTTGTTCTTGTGACGCTGTACCTTCCCGCGGGTCTGCTCGGGCTCGCGAGGAAAGTGGCGGGCAAGCTGCGGCGGCCCGCGCCCGAAGCGCGCAAGGTCCCGGCATGAACGAACCGCGCAGCGCGGAACGGCTAGCCGCCGATGCCGACCCGGGGCTGCAGGGCGGCGCCGACGGCAGCGTCAACTACGGTCATGTCGTCGAGCCCGGCGTCATCGATTCGGGTCACGGCGACATCCTGTACCTTGAGGACATCTCGGTCAGTTTCGACGGCTTCAAGGCGCTGAACAAGCTGACGCTCAACATCGCGCTGGGCGAGTTGCGCTGCATCATCGGCCCCAATGGCGCCGGCAAGACGACGATGATGGACGTGATCACCGGCAAGACGCGCGCCGACTCGGGCAGCGCGTTTTTCGGCCAGACTATCGACCTGTTGCGGATGAGCGAGCCGGAGATCGCGCACGCCGGCATCGGTCGCAAGTTCCAGAAGCCGACGGTGTTCGAAAAGCACTCCGTGTTCGAGAATCTCGAGCTGGCGATGAAGGCGCGCAAGGATCCGTTCGGCACGCTGCGCGCGCGGCTCGACTCCGCGCAACTCGATGCGATCGCGGCGACCGGCGAGCGGATCGGCCTCGCGCAGTCGCTGAATCGCGAGGCCGGCATGCTCTCGCACGGCCAGAAGCAATGGCTGGAAATCGGGATGCTGCTGATTCAGGAACCCATCGTGCTGCTGCTGGACGAGCCGGTCGCCGGGATGACCGACGCGGAGACGGACCGCACCGCGGACCTGTTCCTGGAACTGGCCGGCGAACACACGCTGATCGTGGTCGAGCACGACATGGATTTCGTCAACCGGATCGCGCGCACGGTCACCGTGTTGCACGAAGGGTCGGTGCTCGCCGAGGGACCGATGGCGCAGGTGCAGAACGACCAGCGGGTCATCGAAGTCTATCTGGGGCGCTGAGGCGATGGCCGCGGGAGCGATGCTGGAAATCGAGGGGCTGAACCAGTACTATGGGGGCAGCCACATCCTGCGCGACGTCCGGTTGTCGATTCCCGACGGCCAGTGCACCGTGCTGCTGGGGCGCAATGGCGTGGGCAAGACGACGCTGCTCAATTGCCTGATGGGGGTGCTGCCGACGCGGACCGGCCGCGTGCTCCTGGACGGCCGGGACATCACCGCGCTGCCGCCGCACCGCCGCGCGGCGCTGGGCATCGGCTACGTGCCGCAGGGCCGGGAAATTTTCAACCGGCTCACCGTGGAAGAAAACCTGCGCATGGGGCTGGCGCCGGTGGCTGGTTCATCGTCGAAGGTCATCCCGGAAGAACTCTTTGCCATGTTTCCCGTCCTGAAGAAAATGCTGCACCGGCGCGGCGGCGACCTGTCCGGCGGCCAGCAGCAGCAGCTGGCGATCGCGCGCGCGCTGGCCGCGAAGCCGCGGCTGCTGATCCTCGACGAACCCACCGAGGGCATCCAGCCGTCCATCATCAAGGAAATCCGCGAGGTCATCCGGGCGCTGCTGGCCCGGGGCGGCATCGCGGTGCTGCTGGTCGAGCAGTACTACGACTTCGCGGCAGCCCTGGCCGGCCAGTATGCGGTGATGAGCCGCGGACAGATCATCAAGCGCGGCGCGGGCGACCGGATGGAAGCCGACGATGTCCGGCAATTGCTGACGGTATGACGGCGGGCGGCCTGCGCGCGCAGCGGGCCAGCGCTCCGCCGCCGGCGGCGCCGGAAGCGGCTGCAACACCAGCGGGCTGGGACGCGGCGCTCGCGCTCGCCTACGAACGGCGCGGCCCGCGCACTGTGCTCGCACGCAACCTGCACACCGGGCCGCTGGTGGTGCAGAAGCCGCTGTATCCGGAGGGCGAGGCGCTTTGCCACACGGTGATCCTGCATCCGCCGGGCGGCATCGCGGGCGGCGACCGCCTCGCGGTCGATGTCGACGCGGGTCCCGGCGCCGAGGTGCTGCTCACGACGCCCGGCGCGACCAAGTGGTACAAGGCCAATTCCCGCACCGCCGCGCAGACGACGCACCTGCGTGTGGGCGCAAACGCGATCGTCGAGTGGCTGCCGCTCGAAACCATCGTCTTCGACGGCGCCGATGCGCGGACGGCACTGAGCGTAGACATCGATGGCCCGGGCCAGGTGGCAGGCTGGGAAATCGTCGCGTTCGGGCGCGGCGCCGCGGGGGAGCGCTTCACCCGCGGCCGCTTCCGGCAGGCGCTCGAGATCCGGCGCGCCGGCGTCCTGCTGTGGGCCGAATACGGCGAGGTGGGCGGCGGCGACGGCCTGCTGCAGTCGGCGGCTGGGTACGCGGGGCGGACAGTCTCCGGAACGCTCTGGGTGTGCGGAGGCAGCGTTGGGGACGCCGTGCTGGCCGCCTGCCGCGACGCCGCGCGTGAGCTGCCGGCGCGTGCGCGCGCCGGCGTGACGTGCCTGCCGTCAGGTATCACGCTCGCCCGCTGCCTGTGCGATTCCACCGAGCAGGCGCGGGGCTATCTGTTGCGGGTGTGGACGCTGCTGCGCCCGCTGTACGCGGGCCGCGCCGCGGCCGTGCCCCGCCTGTGGGCGACGTGAGCGATAATCGGCCGCTGGCGGAGCGCGGCGCGCAGGGAGGATGGCTGTGGAACTGACACCCAGGGAACGGGACAAGCTGCTGATATTCACCGCCGGCCTCGTCGCCGAGCGCCGGCGCGCGCGCGGGCTGCGCCTGAACTATCCGGAGGCGGTTGCCTACATTTCCGCCGCGGTGATGGAGGGCGCCCGCGACGGCAGGACGGTCGCGGAACTCATGCAGTTCGGCGCCACGCTGCTCCGGCGCGACGAGGTGATGGAGGGCGTGCCGGAGATGATTCCCGACATCCAGGTCGAGGCGACGTTTCCCGACGGCACCAAGCTGGTCACCGTCCATAATCCGATTGCCTGAGCGAGGAGGATCCGCGATGATTCCTGGAGAGATGTTCGTGCCCGACGGCGAACTGGAGATCAATGCCGGACGTGCCGTGCGGACGGTTCGGGTTGCCAACACCGGCGACCGCCCGATACAGGTCGGATCGCATTTTCACTTCTTCGAAACCAACGCGGCGCTGGCGTTCCAGCGGGACGCGGCTCGCGGATTCCGGTTGAACATCCCGGCCGGGACCGCGGTGCGCTTCGAGCCCGGGCAGGAACGCACCGTGGAGCTGGTCGACCTGGCGGGCGCGCGGATGGTCTACGGGTTCAACGGCAAGATCATGGGCAGTCTCTGATGGCACGCACGATTTCCCGCCGCGCGTACGCGGAAATGTACGGGCCGACCACCGGCGACCGGATCCGGCTCGCCGACACCGAACTCATCGTCCAGGTCGAGAGCGACGCCACGGTCTACGGCGAGGAAGTGAAGTTCGGCGGCGGCAAGGTGATCCGCGACGGCATGGGCCAGGGCCAGCGGATGGCCGCCGACGTCGCGGATACGGTGATCACCAACGCGGTGATCATCGATCACTGGGGCATCGTCAAGGCCGACATCGGGATCAAGGACGGCCGCATCTCGGCGATCGGCAAGGCGGGCAATCCCGACATCCAGCCGGCGGTCACCATACCCATAGGCGCGGGGACCGAGATCATCGCGGGCGAGGGCATGCTCGTGACCGCCGGCGGCATCGATTCGCACATCCATTTCATCTGCCCGCAGCAGATCGAGGAAGCGCTGATGTCCGGGGTCACGACCATGCTGGGCGGGGGCACCGGCCCGGCCACCGGGACATTCGCCACCACGTGCACGCCGGGCCCATGGCATCTGGCGCGGATGCTGCAGGCGGCCGATGCGTTCCCGATGAATCTCGGATTCCTGGGCAAGGGCAATGCCAGCCTGCCCGGACCGCTCAGGGAACAGATCGCGGCCGGCGCGATCGGCCTGAAACTGCACGAGGACTGGGGCACCACGCCGGCGGCCATCGACTGCGCGCTGGGCGTCGCCGACGAGACCGACACGCAGGTCGCGATCCACACCGATACGCTGAACGAAGCCGGCTTCGTCGAGACCACGGTCGCGGCGTTCAAGGGCCGCACCATCCACACCTACCACACCGAGGGCGCCGGCGGCGGCCACGCGCCCGACATCATCAAGGTGTGCGGCGAGCCCAACGTGCTGCCCTCGTCGACCAACCCGACGCGGCCGTACACGGTCAACACGCTCGACGAGCACCTCGACATGCTGATGGTCTGCCACCACCTCGATCCGTCGATCGCCGAGGACATCGCTTTCGCCGAGTCGCGGATCCGGCGCGAGACCATCGCCGCCGAGGACATCCTGCACGACCTGGGCGCGTTCTCGATGATTTCCAGCGACAGCCAGGCGATGGGGCGCGTGGGCGAGGTGATCCTGCGCTGCTGGCAGACCGCGCACAAGATGAAGACCCAGCGCGGCAGCCTGGGGGAGGATCCGGGCGGTGCCGCCGGGCACGACAACTTCCGGGTCAAGCGCTACGTCGCCAAGTACACGATCAACCCGGCGCTCACGCATGGCATCGCGCACGAGGTCGGATCGGTCGCCGTGGGCAAGTGGGCGGACCTGGTGTTGTGGAAGCCGGCGTTTTTCGGCGTCAAGCCCAGCCTGATCCTCAAGGGCGGCACCATCGCAGCGGCGATGATGGGCGACCCCAACGCCTCGATACCCACGCCGCAGCCCGTGCACGGACGGCCTATGTTCGGCGCCTTCGGCGGCTCGCTCGCGCGGAGTTCGTTGACCTTCGTCTCACGCGAGGCTTTCGACGCCGGCATCGGCGATCGCCTGGGCCTGGCCAAGACCATCGCCCCGATCGGCAACGTGCGCAAGCTCACCAAGGGCGACATGATCCACAACGACTACCAGCCCGTCATTGCCGTCGACCCGGAGACCTACCAGGTGCAGGCCGACGGACAGTTGCTGTGGTGCGAGCCCGCGGCGACGCTGCCGATGACGCAGCGCTACTTCCTGTTCTGACCCGCATGCTGCGCATCGAGCGCCTGCTGCCGCCGGCGGGTCAGGCGCGACCGGCCGGCGCGACCCTGACCCTGCCGTTCGAACTGCGCCGGCGCAGCCGGCTGCTGGTCCGGCTGGACAACGGTGAAGAGGCGGGCCTGTTCCTGGAGCGCGGCACGGTGCTTGCGGACGGCGACGAACTGGAAGGCGGCGACGGCCGGATCGTCTGCGTCGTGGCGGCGGCGGAAGATGTTTACGTCGTGCGGCCGACAGCCGCCTGCACTTTGGTCCAGGCCGCCTATCACCTGGGCAACCGCCATGTGCCGGTCGAGATCGGCGCCGGCTTTCTGAAGATCGAACGCGATGCTGTGCTGCGCGACATGCTGGAGCGGGCCGGAGCGCTGGTCAGCGAGGAGAGCGCGCCGTTTCAGCCCGAGCCCGGCGCCTATGGCGGCGGCCACCGGCACGGCCACGACGCGGGGCAGGCCGAGGAGCATGGCCTGGCGCAGTCCGTTTTCGCGCTGCGCCACGGAGGCCGCGGCACATGAAACCCGGGCTCGCCCTGGCGGCGGCGCAAGCGTCGCAAGCGGCAGCCGGGGAGTCCGACGTCGCCGCGTCTCCGTCGTTGTCGCAGGTGCCGTCATCGGCGTCATCGGCGTCACTGTCATCATCGCCATCCCCGAACCCGCTGACGCGACTCCTGCATCTGGCGAGCACCACGCTGCCGGTGGGCGCGTTCAGCTATTCGCAGGGCCTGGAGTGGGCGGTCGAATGCGGCACCGTGACCGACCGCGCCGATGTCGAGCGGTGGATCGTCGATTGCCTGCGCTGGTCTGTCGGACGGTTCGAGGCGCCGCTGCTGGTCGCGGCGCACCGCGCTTGGGCTGCCGGCGACGACGCGCAGGCACTGGCGCTGGACGGCTGGATGCGCGCGACACGGGAAACCCGGGAGTTGCTGGCCGAGACGCTGCAGATGGGCTATTCGCTGCGTCGGTGGTGCGACGACACGGGCGCGCTCGATGCCGACTGGCTGGCGCGGATCTGCCGACTGGACTCGCCGACTTATCCGGTGCTCTTCGCGGCCATCGCCGCGGCCTGGGGCCTGGACGCGCGGACCATGGTGACGGTCTATGTCTGGTCGTGGCTGGAAAACCAGGTGGGTGCGGCCCTCAAGGCGGTCCCACTTGGGCAGACCGACGGGCAGCGCATCCTGCTGGCCGCTGGTCCGGCAGTAGACGCCGTGGCGGACGACGCGATCGCGCGTGCCGTCGCTACCGGCCCCGAGGGCTGGACCACGCAGTGCCCGGGGCTGGCGATCGCATCGTCGTGCCACGAGGCGCAATATTCGAGGTTGTTTCGTTCCTGACAGGATGGATGAATGAGCACGGTGACAGCGGTGAATGCGATGAACGAGGGCCGGGGCGCGGCGCGCCCGCAGGGCTTGCTGCGCGTGGGCGTGGGGGGGCCCGTGGGTTCGGGCAAGACGACGCTGGTCGAAGTGCTGTGCAAGAAGATGCGCGAGCGCTACGAACTGGCCGTGGTGACCAACGACATCTACACCAAGGAGGACGAGCGCCTGCTCGTCGCCGCCGAGGCGCTGCCCGCCGAACGCATCATGGGCGTGGAGACCGGTGGCTGCCCGCACACGGCGATTCGCGAGGATGCATCGATCAACCTGGAGGCGGTCGCCCGGATGCACCGGCGGTTTCCGGCGCTGGACCTGATTTTCATCGAGAGCGGCGGCGACAACCTCGCCGCGACGTTCAGCCCCGAACTCTCCGATCTCACGCTCTATGTGATCGATGTCGCGGGCGGCGAAAAAATTCCGCGCAAGGGCGGGCCGGGCATCACCAAGTCGGACCTGCTGATCATCAACAAGACCGATCTCGCCCCGCATGTGGGCGCCTCGCTCGCGGTCATGGACAGCGACGCCCGCAGGATGCGCGGGGAGCGCCCGTTCGTGTTCACGAACCTGAAGACTGGCGAGGGCGTCGATGCCGTCGTTGCGTTCGTGATCGAGCGGGGCATGCTGGCGCGGTGAGTTTCCGGCCGATGGGTATCGCTGCGCTCCACCCATCCTACGGAAATCCTGATGGGTATCGCTGCGCTCCACCCATCCTACGGGATTGCCTTCCGGATTACCTTGTTGGCGCCGTGCCGGCAAGGGCTTCGTCGATGACCTGGTGCGACAGGTGCGGGGCGAACAAGCCGATGAAGTCGTACATGTAGCTGCGAAGATACGTCCCCCGGCGCAGCGCGAGGCGCGTGGTGCTGGGCGCGAACAAGTGATCGGCCGGCAGCATCGCGAAGCCCTGGTCGCGCGCGGGGTCGTACGCCATCTGCGCGATGATGCCCACGCCCAGCCCGAGCTCGACATAGGTCTTGATCACGTCCGCGTCCAGCGCGGTCAGCGCGATGTTGGGCGTGAGTCCCCGTGCGGCGAACGCGGCGGTGATCGCCGACGCGCCGGTGAAGCTGAAGTCGTAGGTGACGATCGCGTGCCGGGCCAGCAGTTCGATGGTCAATTTTTTTTCCCGCGCCAGCGGATGGCCGCGCGGCATGATCACGCAGCGGTTCCATTCGTAACAGGGCAGCGTCACCAGTTCCTGCTTGTCGGCCAGCGCTTCGGTGGCGATTCCCAGGTCGGCTTCCCCCTTGGCCACATAGTCGGCGACCTGCACCGGATTGCCCTGGTGCAAGAGCAGGCGCACCTTGGGAAAGCGTTCGGTGAACTGCTTGACCGCGGGGGGCAGCACGTAGCGCGCCTGCGTATGGGTGGTGGCGATGGTCAGCGAGCCTTCATCGTGCGCGCGGTGCTCGTCGCCGATCCGCTTGAGGCCGGCGGCCTCGATCACCAGCCGGCGCGCACGTTCGACGACCATGCGGCCCGGCTCGGTCAGGCCGGTGAAGCGCTTGCCGCGGCGGACGAAAATCGCGACGCCGAGTTCGTCCTCGAGTTGGCGGACTTGCTTGCTGATGCCGGGCTGCGAGGTGAACAACGCCTCCGCCGCATCGGAAATGTTGAGGCCATGATCTACAATGGCGACGAGATAACGCAGTTGCTGCAGATTCATGGCATCCGGGCGGCCGTCGATCCGGTAATTATAGTCGGACAGCAACCCCGTCATGGCGCGGCAACGCGCCAGGCACACCGAATGGCCCAGTACTTTTCCATCCATCCCAAGAATCCCCAGCCGCGGCTGGTCGCCAAGGTCGCGGCGATCGTCCGGGATGGGGGGCTGATCGCCTATCCGACCGACTCGTCGTATGCGCTCGGCTGCCACCTGGGCGATGTGACCGCGCTGCAGCGAATCCGCCGGATCCGCGGGCTCGACGACAAGCACCTGCTGACGTTGGTCTGCCGCGACCTGTCGGAGATCGCGAAGTACGCGCGCGTCGATGACTGGCAGTTCCGGCTGCTCAAGCGCGGCACGCCGGGCGGCTACACGTTCATCCTGCAGGCGACCCGCGAAGTCCCGCGCCGGTTGCAGCATCCCAAGCGCAGCACGGTGGGCATACGCGTGCCGGATCATCCGGTGGCGCTCGCCCTGCTGGCGGAGCTCGACGAGCCGCTGCTGTCATCGACGCTGATCCTACCCGGCGCGGCTGAGCCGATGCAGGAGCCGCTGGCGATACGGGCGGCGCTGGAGCGCCAGCTCGATGCGGTCGCCGACGGCGGCGTGTGCGACGGCGGGGCGACGACGGTGATCGATCTGTCCGTCGATCCGCCCGCGGTCATCCGCTACGGACGCGGCGGCCTGGCAGCGCTGGGGCTCCGTGCGCCGGAGGCTTGAAGGCGACCTGCTAGAATACGCCGCATGGGCTTTTCCTTGCTTGAGACGATACTGCTGTACGCGATTCCCATCATTTTCGCGATCACGCTGCACGAAGCCGCGCACGGCTATGTGGCGAAGATGTTCGGCGACAGCACCGCGTTCATGCTCGGGCGCGTCACCCTCAACCCCATCAAGCACATCGACCCGATCGGCACGATCGCGGTGCCCCTGGGGCTGCTGGTGCTCTCCAAGCTCGCGGGCGGCGGCGGATTCCTGTTCGGCTGGGCCAAGCCGGTGCCGGTCAACTTCGGCAATCTCCGCAATCCGAAAGCCGACATGTTCTGGGTGGCCGCCGCCGGGCCCGGGGCCAACCTGTTCATGGCGCTGCTGTGGGCGCTTTCCCTCAAGTTCGCCGGGCCGCTGGACCAGCCGGGCTTTTTCGCCGCGATGGCGATCCAGGGCATCACCATCAACGTCGTGCTGATGGTGCTCAATTTGCTGCCGATACCGCCGCTCGACGGCGGCCGCATCATGGTGAGCATCCTGCCCAATGCGCTGGCCTACCAGTTCGCCCAACTCGAGCGCTTCGGCTTCATGCTGGTCATACTCCTGATGGCCACCGGCATGCTCAACATCGTGATGAACCCGCTGGTCGGCGCGACGCTCGGCCTGATCAAAACCGTCTTCGGCCTCTGAATCCATGAACCATGTTTCCTGATCGCGTCTTATCCGGCATGCGGCCCACCGGCCGCATGCACATCGGCCACTATCACGGCGCGCTCAAGAACTGGGTGCGGCTGCAGCATGAGCACGAATGCTTCTTCTTCGTCGCCGACTGGCATGCGCTGACCACCAACTACGAATCGCCGGAAGTGATGAAGGAGAGCGTGTGGGAAATGGTGATCGACTGGCTGGCCGCCGGCCTGGATCCGGCGCAGTGCGCGATCTTCATCCAGTCGCGCGTCCCCGAGCATGCCGAGCTGACGCTGCTGCTCGGGATGATCACGTCGGTGGGCTGGCTCGAGCGGGTCCCGACCTACAAGGAGCAGCAGCTGAACATGTCGGACAAGGACCTGTCGACGTTCGGCTTCCTGGGCTACCCGCTGATGCAGGCCGCGGACATCCTGATCTACCGCGCGAACCTGGTGCCGGTCGGCGAGGACCAGGTTTCCCATCTCGAACTGGTGCGGGAGGTCGCGCGCCGCTTCAATCATATCTACGGCCGCGAGGCGGGCTTCGAGGACAAGGCCCGCGCCGCGCTGAAGAAGCTGGGCGCCAAGCGGGCGAAGCTCTATGAGCGGCTGCGCACCGAATTCCAGCAGGAAGGCGATGCCGACGCGCTGACCGCCGGGCGCGAACTCATCGAGGGCGCGCAGAACCTGAACCACGGCGACCGTGAGCGGCTGTTCGGGTTTCTCGAAGGCACGCGCAAGATCATCCTGCCCGAGCCGCGGCCGTTGTTGACCGAATCGGCAAAGTTGCCGGGCCTGGACGGGCGCAAGATGTCGAAGTCCTACAACAACAGCATCTTCCTGCGCGAGGATCCCGCGTCGGTCACGCAGAAGATCCGGACCATGCAGACCGACCCGGCCCGCGTGCGGCGCACCGATCCCGGCGATCCGGAACGCTGCCCGGTCTGGCCCCTGCACCAGGTCTATTCCGATGCGGCGACCCGCGAATGGGTGGTCAAAGGCTGCAAGACGGCGGGCATCGGCTGCCTGGAATGCAAGCAGCCGGTCATCGACGGCGTGATCAGGGAGCAGGCGCCCATCATCGAGCGCGCCCAGAAGTTTCTCGACGACCCGGTGCTGGTCCGCAGCATCGTCGCCGACGGCTGCGACCGGGCGCGCAAGGAGACGGCGGAAACGATGCGCGACGTGCGCGAGGCGATGGGACTGGATTACGATTGATGATTTCACGGACGGAGGACGGGCAATGATCCGGAAGATGCGGACGGTGGCGGTGACTTGGCTGGCGGTGGGCGCGGCGGTGCTGGCGCCGGCCCTGCTGGCGGCGCCCGAAGACGGTGCGGCCGAGGCGGGGAAGGCCTGGGCGGCGGCGATCGTGGCGCGGGACGTCGATGCGCAGATAAAGCTGCTGCCGGCGACGATGTTTCCCAAGCCCGGCGATCGGGAGCGGCAGCACAAGATGAAAGTGCATGACAACGAGCTGGCCCTCATCAACAAGCAGAAATACCTTTCGTTCGACGTGCGTGCCCCGGCGCAAACGGTGAAGTTCAACAAGATGATCGCGGTGGTGCTGCCCTATCGCTCCGTCCTCACCGACGCGCAGGGCAAGCTGCAGACCGACTCGGTGCTCATCGCCCTGGCCGAGGAGGGGAGCGGCAAATGGTCGGTGTTCGACGGCACCGGACAAACGCTCCGCTCGCTCAAGCTGCACATTCCCGGATACGCGGGTGGCCTGGGGCTGCCACCGGCCGTGACCAAGGTTATCAAGGACGAGTAGTGCCGGAGGTGTCCGCCGGCCGGGGGAAGTGATCTATAATCGGGGGTCGCAGGCCGGGCGGCTCTCATCGACCCGTTGATTTCCGGCCTGTTACCTGCCGCGGGCGCATGACGCCCGCTGGCCGGAGGATCAGGCGCCACGCCGGCGCCCGGGTTCCCGGCGCTGCCAGTTGCGCAGCATCGTGACTCACAACCGAGGAAAGGCAAGCGTCGCCGCAGCGCGCTGCCGACGCCCGCTGCATGCGGGCGGCGCAGGCATTGCCGCTTTTATCCAACCATGATCACAGTGGATTCCACGGCGCACGCGGCCGTTTCCGTCCCCGACGACGGCGCTCCGCCGCTGGCGATGATCTATGGCCAGCCGATGCTGGACATGCCGCTGGACTTGTACATTCCGCCCGAAGCGCTGCGGGTGTTCCTTGAGGCGTTCGAGGGTCCGCTGGATCTGCTGCTGTACCTGATCCGCAAGCAGAACCTGAACGTGCTCGACATCCCGATGGCGGCGCTGACGCGTCAATACCTCGAGTATGTGGAGATCATGCGCCACGCCCAGCTCGAACTCGCCGCGGAATACCTGCTGATGGCGGCGGTACTGATCGACATCAAGTCGCGAATGCTGTTGCCACGGCCGCCGGATGCGACCGAGGAGGCGGGCGATCCACGGGCCGAGCTGGTGCGCCGTCTGCTCGCGTACGAGCAGATGAAGAAGGCGGCGCGCGACCTGGAGGCAATGCCGCGGGTGGACCGGGACTTCGAGCGCATCGAAGTCTGGATCGAGAAGACATCGGCGGAGCGCCTGCCCATGGTGCGCCCCGAGGACTTGCGCGCGGCCTGGGGCCTGATCCTGCAGCGCGCGAAGGTCAACCGGCATCACCTGATCAGCCGCGAGCAACTGACGGTGCGCGACCAGATGACGCGGTTGCTGCGCCTGGTCAAGCCGGGACAGTTCATGGAGTTCACCGCGCTGTTCGCGGCCACGGCGACGATCTCCATCGTCGTCGTCACCTTCCTGGCCATCCTCGAGTTGTGCCGCGAAGGACTGATCGACGTGGCGCAGGCCGAGGCCTTCGCGCCGATTTATGTGCAGTTGAAAACCGCGGAAGGCGTTGCACGGTAACCACGCAATGGATGAACTGAACCAGATCAAGCAAGTGCTGGAGACGGCGCTGCTGACCAGTCTCGAGCCGCTGTCGCCGGCGCAGATGGGCAAGCTGTTCGAACCGGCGCTGGACGGCGACCTGGTGCGGCGGATGCTGGAGGAATTGCGCGGGGACTGGACGGGGCGCGGCGTGGAACTGGTGCAGGTCGCCACCGGCTGGCGTTTTCAGTCGCGGCGCGAAATGCAGTCGTTCCTCGACCGGCTGTCACCCGAGAAGCCGCCGCGCTACTCGCGCAGCGCGATGGAAACCCTGGCCATCATCGCCTATCGCCAGCCCGTCACCCGCGGGGACATCGAAGCCATCCGCGGCGTCGTCGTCGCCACCGAGGTGCTGCGCCGCATGGAAGAGCGGCAATGGATCGAGGTGGTGGGACACCGGGAAGCGCCGGGGCGTCCCGCGCTGTATGCCACAACCAAGACCTTTCTTGACGACCTGGGGTTGCGTTCGCTGTCGGAACTGCCGCCCCTGGCCGACCTGGATCACGCAACCCAGATCGAGTTAACCGATGCCAAACAGCCCTATACGCCGACGCTCGACGCGGCGCTCGACAACGAAACAGTCATCGCCGGAGGGGCAGAAGCAGCCGCCGAACACCGCCCGGCCGGACCGGACGTCGCCGAACCGCCGCCGCCAGCAGGCACCTCGATCCACTGACGCGGCGGGTGCCGCCGACGTGCCGGCGCAGCGTCTGCACAAGATCCTGGCCGCCAGCGGCGTGGGGTCGCTGCGCGCGATGGAGGAGCTGATCGTCGCCGGGCGCATCAGCGTCAACGGCAAGCCGGCGCACGTCGGCCAGCCGGTGTCGCCGGCCGACATCGTCCGGGTCAACGGGCAGATCGTCAAGCTGCGCTGGCAGCAGCGCGCGCCGCGGGTCATCCTGTATCACAAGCCGATGGGCGAAATCGTCAGCCGCGACGATCCGGAAGGACGGCCGACGGTGTTCGCGCACCTGCCCCGGCTGGGATCGTCCCGCTGGGTGGCGGTGGGCCGGCTGGATTTCAACAGCGAAGGACTGCTGTTGTTCACGAATGCGGGCGAACTCGCCAACCGGCTGATGCATCCGCGTTACGAAATCGAGCGCGAGTACGCGGTGCGGGTGATGGGCGAACTCACCGAGGAGCACGCGGCAAAGCTCAAGGCCGGCGTCGAACTCGACGACGGGCCGGCGCGCGTGCTGAGCATCCGCGACGGCGGCGGCGAGGGCGCCAACCACTGGTATCACATCACGCTGCCCGAAGGCCGCAATCGCGAGGTGCGGCGGATGTTCGAGGCGGTGGGCCTGATGGTCAGCCGGCTGTTGCGCACGCGCTACGGCCCGCTGACGCTGCCCCCGCAGCTGAAGCGCGGACAGCAGCAGGAACTCGATGCCGCGCAGGTGAAGGCGCTGCTCACCGTGGTCGGGATCAAGGGCGGCGACGCCGGCGCCTCCGCGGCGCCCGGCGCGCCCGCTACCGGCGGAGACGAAGGCAGCGACGACAGCGACGACAGCGAGCCCAACGGCAACGTCATCGGCTACCAGAGCAGCAACGAGCACAAGGCCGAATCGTGGTCGCGGATGCGCGGCAACTTCGATACCGTCGTGGCGCCGCCTACGCGTCGAGGAAAATATCCGGGAGCAGGGGCGACCCGGGGCGGACCGCGTAAGCCGAAAGGTCGGTGATTCCGGCCGCGGCGAGCACTTCGTCGTCGATGTAGAAGTTGCCGGAGTTGGCCGGATCGCGCGCGTCGCGCGTGAGCACGGCATGGGCCGCGTCCGCCATGATCGCCGGCGTGCGGCAGCGCTCGACGTCGACCCCCGGGATCATCTGCAGCGCCGCCGTCGCGATGACCGTCCGCGGCCACAGCGCGTTCACCGCCACGCCGGCGGCGCGGAACTCCCCGGCCATTCCCAGCACGCACATGCTCATCCCGTACTTGGCCATCGAGTAGGCGACGTGCGGGGCGAACCACCGCTCCGCCATGTTCAGCGGCGGCGACAGCGTCAGGATGTGCGGGTTGCGTCCCGCCTGCGCCGACCGGATGAGTTCCGGCAGGCAGGCCTGCGAGCAAAGGTAGGTGCCGCGCACGTTCACCCCGAACATCAGGTCGAAGCGCTTCATCGGCGTGCGCAGCGTGTCGGTAAGGCTGATCGCGCTGGCATTGTTGACCAGGATGTCGATGCCGCCGAACGTCGCGACCGCCCGCGCGACGGCGGCCGTAACCTGCGCGTCGTCGCGGATATCGACCTGCAGCGGCAGCGCGCGGCCGCCAGCCTGCTCGACATCCGCGGCGGCGCTGTGGATGGTGCCGGGCAGGTTCGGGTGCGGCGTGGAGGTCTTGGCGGCGATCACGACGTTGGCGCCGTCGCGCGCCGCGCGCAGCGCGATCGCATGGCCGATGCCACGCGAGCCGCCGGTGATGAACAGGGTCTTGCCTTCCAATGATGCCATCGCTCGCGCCCGGTGGGATTCGGCGGCGAGTCTAGCACGCACTGTCGGGCGGCCGGGCGCCGGCCGCCCGCGCCGCGTCAGGGCCCGGCCGAGGCGCCCGATTTGTAAGGGCTGCTCTCCTGAAGTTCGTCCAGGACCTGCCCGATGTCGCTGCTCTCGCGCGCCAGGAAGTCCGCGATCGCCACGGAAAAGTCGGGGTCGGCGATCCAGTGCAGCGAATGCGTGCGCACAGGGAGGAAGCCACGCGCGAGCTTGTGGCCACCCTGGGCGCCGCCCTCGAAACGACCGATGCCGCGCGCGATGCAGAACTCGATCGCCTGGTAGTAGCACGCCTCGAAGTGCAGGCCGGAGACGAACTCTCGGGTTCCCCAGTAGCGTCCCCACAGCGTGCCACTATCGTGGATGTTGAGCGCGGCGCACAGCGGCTCCGCGCCGCGGTCGCCGATGACCAGCAACAGGTTGCCCGGCATGGCCGCGGCCAGCCGCTGGAAGAATTCCGGATTCAGGTACGGCGTCGACTGATGTTCGCGGTAGGTGTTGGCATAGCAGCCGAAAAAGAACCGCCAGTCGGCCGCCGTTGCGGAGTCGCCGTCCAGCCAGCGATAGGTGACGCCGGCATTCCGGACGCGCGCGCGGTCCTGGCGGATCTTCTTGCGCTTGTCGTGCGAGAACGTGGCCAGGAATCCGGCGAAATCAGGATGCGCCTGGTTCTCCCAACGGAACTGGATGCCGTGCCGGTGCAGGATGCCGGGGGCGGACAACTCCGCGGCCTCGGCCGGGTCCGGAAACAGGACGTGCAGCGACGACACGCGCAGCCGGCGGGCGAGGGCGATGGCTTCCCGCCACAGCGCCGCGCGCTGGGCCGGGTCGCGCACGAGCAGCCGGGGTCCGGTGGCAGGCGTGAACGGGATCGCGGCGAGCAGCTTCGGATAATAGCGGCGGCCGTGCCGCCGGTACGCGTCGGCCCATGACCAGTCGAACACGTACTCGCCATACGAATGAGTCTTCAGGTAGAGCGGCATCGCGGCCACCAGTTCTCCAGCGGCGTGGCCGACGATGTACCGGGGCCGCCAGCCGGTCTCCTCGCAGGCACAGCGCGTCTCGTGCAGCGCGTGCAGGAAGGCGTGCGCGAGCAGCGGCTGGCCGCCCGACAGGATGTTCCAGGCGGCGGGGGATATCCCGGCAAGCGATTCGACGACGGTGAATTCAGGGGCGGAGGACAAGGGTTGCCGAGCGGGTGCGGAACAAGAGGAATGCTAACATTGCACCGATGAAATTCGCGATTGCGCAACTTAATCAACTGGTCGGCGATCTTCCGGGCAATGCGCGGCGAATCCGCGAGGCGGCCGAACGCGCGCACGCCGCCGGCGTGCGCTGCCTGCTGACGCCGGAACTCTCGCTGTGCGGCTATCCGCCCGAAGACCTCGTGATGCGGCCCGCGTTCCTGCACGCCTGCCGGGCCGAACTCGACGCGCTGGCCAGGGACCTGCCCCCGCTGGCCGTTGTCGTTGGCTTCCCGCTGGCGGAAGGCGGTTTCCGGTACAACGCCGCGGCGTGGCTCGAACACGGCGCGGTGACCGCGATTCACCGCAAGCAGCGCCTGCCCAACTACACCGTGTTCGACGAGCAGCGGTATTTCACGCCGGGTCCGTCCGCGACGGTCGTCGCGCTCGATGGCATCCGCGTCGGCATCCTGATCTGCGAGGACGTGTGGTTTCCCGAGCCGGCGGCGCAGGCGCGGGAGGCCGGCGCGGACGTGATGGTGGTGCTCAACGGCTCGCCCTTCCATACGATGCAGCAGCAAGCGCGGCGGGACGTCGTCGCGGCGCGGGCGCGCGAAACCAGCGCGCCCATCGTCTATTGCAACCAGGTGGGCGGGCAGGATGAGCTGGTGTTCGACGGCGCGTCGTTCGTCGTCGATGGCGGCGGCGCGCTCACGCAGCAGCTGCCGGCCTTTCATGAAGCCCTGGCCATCGTGGAGTTCGCGGCCGGAGCGCCGAAGGCAGTGCGCGGCGAACTGCCCGGATCACTCGAAGCCAACGTGTACCAGGCGCTCTGCCTGGGCGTGCGCGACTACATCGGGAAGAACAACTTTCCCGGCGCGCTGCTGGGTCTCTCCGGCGGCGTCGACTCGGCGCTGACGCTGGCAATCGCGGTCGACGCGCTGGGGGCCGAGCGCGTGCGGGCGCTGATGCTGCCATCGCGCTACAACGCCTCGATCAGCCTCGACGACGCGCGCGACATGGCGCGCCTGGTCGGCGTGCGCTACGACGAGATCGCGATCGAGCCGATGTTCCAGAGCATGCTGGGCGCGCTGGCCGGCGAGTTCCGCGGCCGGCCGGCCGACGCGACCGAAGAGAATCTGCAGGCGCGCATACGCGGGATGATCCTGATGGCGCTGTCCAACAAGTTCGGCTCCATCCTGCTCACCACCGGCAACAAGTCGGAAATGGCGGTCGGCTACGCCACGCTGTACGGGGACATGGCGGGCGGTTTCGGCGTGCTCAAGGACATCAGCAAGACGCTGGTCTATCGGCTGTGCGCCTATCGCAATGCGCTGGGCCGGGTGATCCCGGAGCGGATCATCACCCGGGCGCCCTCGGCGGAACTGCGCGAGAACCAGACCGACCAGGACAACCTGCCGCCCTACGACCAGCTCGACGCGATACTCGAAGCGTACGTCGAGCGCGACCAGAGCCCCGCCGACATCATCGCCGCCGGCATTCCGGAAGAAGCCGTGAAACGCGTGGTGCGCCTGATCCATTTCAGCGAGTACAAGCGGCGCCAGAGCGCCGTGGGCATCCGCATCACGCCGCGGGGATTCGGCAAGGACTGGCGGTATCCGATCACCTCCCGCTGGCGCGAATGGGAACATCTGGGCGGCGATGGCTGAAAGGCCGCGGCGTAGTGTAAGCTTGACCCCGGTCCGACGAATTTCACAGCTGTGGAGCACGCAATGAAGAAGATCGAAGCCATAGTCAAGCCCTTCAAGCTCGACGAAGTCCGCGAAGCTTTATCGGAAATCGGCGTCAGCGGCCTGACCGTGACCGAAGTCAAGGGATTCGGGCGCCAAAAGGGCCACACCGAGCTCTATCGGGGCGCCGAATATGTGGTCGATTTCCTGCCCAAGGTGAAGATCGAGATCGTCGTCGCCGACGCTCTGGTCGACGCGGCGATCGATGCCATCGTCAAGGCGGCGCGCACCGGCAAGATCGGCGACGGCAAGATCTTCGTCACCGCGGTCGAGCAGGTGGTGCGCATCAGGACCGGCGAGACCGGCGAAGCTGCGGTCTGACAGGGGTGCCCGGGATCAATCGACCGGCTGCCTCGTGCGGTGCGGCCCGATCCGGACGCGGGATGAAGCGGCAGTTGCGACAACAGGGAGATGAACGATGAGCATGATGAGCGAGTTCAAGGAGTTCGCGGTCAAGGGCAACGTGATGGACCTTGCCGTCGGCGTGATCATCGGCGGGGCGTTCGGCAAGATCGTCGATTCGGTGGTCGGCGACCTGATCATGCCCATCGTCGCGGCGATCGTCGGCAAGCCCGACTTTTCCAACCTGTTCTTCGTGCTGGGCACGGCCCCGGCGGGGACGGCGCAGACGCTCGATGCGTTGAAAAAGGCCGGCGTGCCGGTATTTGCCTGGGGCAGCTTCCTGACTATCGTGCTCAATTTCGTGATCCTGGCGTTCATCATCTTCATGATGGTCAAGCAGATGAACAAGCTCAAGCGCGAGGCGCCGCCGCCCGCGCCCGCTGCGCCGCCCGAAGACACCGTGCTGCTGCGCGAGATCCGCGACGCGCTGAAGAAGTAGCGCTTGGTGCCGGATCGGCGGCTCGTCTTCCGGTCCGCGCTGCGAATTGTTTGATCTGGCTCAAATTCGGGCGCGCGCGCAGGCCGGAATCGGGGACGGCGTCGATTGACCGACCGGTCGGTTGGTGCCACAATCCGCCGCATGCGCGGCTCGGAGGAGGGCCGCCAGCCAAGGCAACGGACCGGTTCCGCGCTGCCATGATCATTCACTTAGAAATGTTTTCAGGAGATGCTACGATGAAATCCGTCAGACTGCTCGTCGCGTTGACCGCGCTTGCCTGCAGCGCCAGCGCGCTGGCCGACATCAACGTCGGGGTTACCCTGTCCACGACCGGACCGGCGGCCTCGCTCGGGATACCCGAAAAGAACACGTTCGAGCTGTTGCCCACCACCATCGCCGGGCAGAAGGTCAACTGGATCATCCTCGACGACGCATCGGACACGACGCGGGCGGTCACGAACACGCGCAAGCTGATCGCGGAAAACAAGGTCGACGTGATCCTCGGCTCGACCATCACGCCGAATTCGCTGGCGATGGTCGACGTCGCGGCCGAGGCGGAAACCCCGATGATCTCGATGGCGGCGTCCGCGCGCATCATCGATCCCGCGAATCCCAAGACGAAGTGGATATTCAAGACGCCGCAGAACGACTCGCTGATGGCCGACGCGATCGTCGGCCACATGAAGGCGCACGGCGTCAAGACGCTGGGCTACGTGGGCTTCAACGACGCCTACGGCGAAGGCTGGCTGGGGGAAATGAAACGTGCGACCGCGGCTGCCGGCATCACCATCGCCGCCGAGGAGAAGTACAACCGCAGCGACGCCAGCGTCACCGGCCAGGTGCTCAAGCTCATCGCCGCGAACGCGGACGCGGTACTCATCGCGGCATCGGGAACGCCGGCGGCGACGCCGCACAAGGAACTCAAGGCGCGCGGCTACAAGGGCAAGATCTACCAGACGCATGGCGTGGCGAATGCCGATTTCATCCGCGTCGTCGGCGCCGATGGCAACGGGTCGTTCCTGCCGTCGGGGCCGATGCTGGTCTACGAACAATTGCCTGATTCCAATCCGATCAAGAAGGTCGCCGCTGACTACGTCGGGAAGTACGAGGCAAAATTCGGCCAGCGCTCGACCTTCGGCGGCCACGCGTGGGATGCGGCAATGCTGCTGCAGCGCGCGGTTCCCGAAGCGCTGAAGAAGGGCCAGCCGGGCACCAGGGAGTTCCGCGCCGCGTTGCGGGACGGGCTCGAAGGCGTCAAGGAAGCCGTCGGCACGCATGGCGTGTACACGATGACCGCGACCGACCACCTGGGCTTCGACAGCCGCGCGCGCGTCATGCTGCAGATCGTCGACGGCAAGTGGGTCCTGGAGAAGTAAGCCCATTGCCATGAATCGGGGCCGAGCGCATGCTCGGCCTTTCTTTATCCGGAAACCGCACCGATGAACCTCCAGATCGCCGCGCTGCTGGCGCAGGATGGGCTGACCAACGGTGCGATCTACGCGCTGCTGGCGCTGGCGCTGGTGCTGGTCTTCGCGGTGACGCGCGTGGTCTTCGTGCCGCAGGGAGAGTTCGTCGCGTTCGGGGCGCTGTCGCTGGCGGCGTTGCAGAACGGCGCCGTGCCCAAGACCATCTGGCTGCTGCTGGCGATGGCCGTCATCGCGACGATCCTCGAGCTGGTGGCGCTGGCCAGGCGGCGGGCGGCGGCGCGCGCGTACATGCTCGCGGTCGCGGGCTGGCTGGTTGCGCCGGCACTGGTCGCCGCACTGTTGTGGTTCGCCGCGCCGCTGAAGCTGGCGCTGGGATGGCAGGTGTGCCTGGCCATCCTTTCGGTGACAGCCATCGGGCCGCTGCTGTACCGGATCGCGATCCAGCCGGTGGCCCAGGGCTCGGTGCTGGTGCTGCTGATCGTGGCGGTCGCCGTGCATTTCGTGCTGGGCGGCATGGGGTTGCTGTTCTTCGGGGCCGAAGGCTCGCGGACGCCGGCGTTTACCGACGCGATGTACCAGCTCGGGGGCATTAACGTCAGCGGGCAAAGCCTGTACGTCTATGGCGTGAGCGCGCTCGCCATCGGCGGCCTCTACTGGGCGTTCAGCCAGACTCTATACGGCAAGGCGCTGATGGCCACCGCGTTCAATCGCGTCGGCGCGCGGCTGGTCGGCATCAGCCCCAACTTCGCCGGCGCGCTGACTCTGACCGTCGCCGCGGCGCTGGGCGCGTTTTCCGGCGTGCTGATCGGGCCGATCACCACCGTCTACTACGACTCGGGCTTCCTGGTCGGCTTGAAGGGCTTTGTCGGCGCCATCATCGGCGGCCTGGTCAGCTACCCGCTGGCCGCGGCCGGCGCGCTGCTGATCGGACTGATCGAAAGCTACGCGTCGTTCTGGGCCAGCCAGTACAAGGAGGTCATCGTCTTCACGCTGATCATCCCGGTGCTGCTGTGGCGGTCGCTGAAGACGCGCCACCACGAAGAGGACCAATGAGCGCAGGCGCTCCCCGTTCGGCGTTCGTCCGGCGCTGGCCCGTGTGGGCGACGCTGGCCGCGCTGGCCGTGGCGCCGGCCGTGGTGCCGCAGTTCTACGTCACGCTGCTCAACTACATCGGGCTCTACAGCCTGGTGGCGCTCGGGCTCATGTTGCTGACCGGCGTGGCCGGGCAGACGTCGTTCGGGCAGGCGGCGTTCGTCGGCGTCGGCGCGTATGCGACCGCGATCCTCACGACGATGTTCGGCTGGTCGCCGTGGCTCACGCTGCTGATCGGGCTGCTGGCCACCGCGGCGATCGCGATGATGCTGGGCTTCGTGACGCTGCGCATGAGCGGGCATTTCCTGCCGCTGGCAACGATCGCGTGGGGCATCAGCCTGTTCTACCTGTTCGGCACGCTGCCCAACCTGGGCGGCTTCACGGGCCTCACCGGCATCCCGGCGCTGAGCATCTTCGGGTTCGAACTCCGCCAGGAGCGGCATTTCTACTACCTGATCTGGGCGATCGCGCTGGCGGCGCTGTGGGGGACGCACAATCTGCTCGACTCCCGGCTGGGCCGCGCGGTCCGCGCGCTGAAGGGCAGCCTGACGATGGCCGAAGCCTTCGGCGTCGATGGCGCGAAGCTGAAGAGCATCGTGTTCCTCTACGCGGCGCTGCTCGCCTGCGTCTCGGGCTGGCTCTACGCGCACCTGCAGCGCTTCGTCAATCCGACGCCGTTCAGCCTGACCGCCAGCATCGAGTACCTGTTCATGGCCGTGGTCGGCGGCGCGGGCAACGTCTGGGGCGCGGTGATCGGCGCGACGCTGATCACGCTGCTCAAGGAGGTGCTGCAGGATTTCCTGCCCAAGCTGCTGGGCCAGACGGGCCAGTTCGAGGTCATCGTGTTCGGCATCCTGATCGTCGTGTTGCTGCAGCGCGCGCCGGATGGCCTGACGCCGCTGGTGCAGCGGCTGCTGCCGCGGCGCCGGCCGGCCGACCCGGCGCCGGCGCCGGCGCTCGCGCATCGCGCGGTCGCGGCGGCGACGGGCCGGCCACTGCTGGAAGTGCTGGACGCGACAAAGGAGTTCGGCGGGCTGGTCGCCGTGAACAACCTGTCGTTCGAATTGCGCCAGGGCGAGATACTCGGGCTCATCGGCCCCAACGGCGCCGGCAAGAGCACGATGTTCAACCTGATCAGCGGGTTGCTGCCACTGACGCGCGGCAACGTCCGGTTCAACGGCGAGACGATCAGCGGCCTCGCGCCGTACCACATCGCGGCGCGGGGCCTCGCGCGCACGTTCCAGCACGTCAAGCTGATCGGCCAGATGAGCGTGCTCGACAATGTCGCGCTGGGGGCGTTCCTGCGCACCCGGAGCGGCGTGGCCAAGGCATGCCTGAAGCTCGATGGCGACGACGAGGCGCGGGTCCGGTACCTGGCCGCGCAGCAGATCCGGCGCGTGGGCCTGGGTGCGCAGCTGCACGACGCGGCGGGCAGCCTGCCGCTGGGCAAGCAGCGCGTCGTGGAGATCGCGCGCGCGCTGGCGGCCGATCCCGCGCTGTTGCTGCTGGACGAGCCGGCTGCGGGCCTGCGCTACGCCGAAAAGCAGGAACTGGCGAACCTGCTGCGGCAGCTCCAGGGCGAGGGCATGAGCATCCTGCTGGTCGAGCACGACATGGATTTCGTCATGGGGCTCACGCATCGGCTGGTCGTGATGGACTTCGGCCAGAAACTGGCCGAAGGCCTGCCCGCGGATATCCAGCGCAACCCGGCGGTGCGCGAAGCGTACCTGGGCGCCGCCTGATGACCACGCAGCTCGCCGTCGACAACGTCTCCATCCGCTACGGCAAGGTGGAGGCGGTCCACCGCATATCGCTCGCCGTCGGGATGGGGCAGATCGTCACCGTGATCGGCCCCAATGGCGCGGGGAAAACCACGCTGCTCTCGGCGATCATGGGCCTGCTCCCGTTCCACGGCGAGATCCGTTTCGAGGGGCAGTCGCTGGCCAATGCCTCGATCGAGGACCGCGTCGAGAACGGACTCTGCCTGGTGCCCGAGCGGCGCGAGCTGTTCGCGGAGATGAGCGTCGCCGACAACCTGCAGCTCGGCGCGTTCTGCCGCTACCGCCGGCGCGACCGGACCATCCGTGCGTCACTGGATGACGTCTACGCGTTGTTCCCCCGCCTGGCCGAACGCCGCGAGCAGCTGGCGGGAACGCTCTCCGGCGGCGAGCGGCAGATGCTGGCGCTGGGCAGGGCGCTGATGAGCAAGCCGCGCCTGCTGATGCTCGACGAGCCCAGCCTGGGCCTCGCCCCGCGCATCGTCAAGGAGATCTTCCACACCATTGCCGCGCTGCAGGCCACGGGCGTGTCGATCCTGCTGGTCGAGCAGAATGCCCGCGTGGCGCTGCAGGTCGCCGACACCGGCTACGTGCTGGAGACCGGGGAACTGGTTCTCTCCGGTCCCAGCGCCGAGCTGGCGCACAACCCGCGCGTCGCGCAAAGCTACCTGGGACAAAGCGCGTAGCGGCCCCCGGGGCCGCGCGGCCCGGGCCACGACCCGGTCTATAATCACGTCTTTCTCCTCCACCGGGGCCACGCTTGACTGATTTGTCCATTCCGGGGGTGCACGGCCCCGCGCTCGACGCGGCGGTGTCCGCACTGATCACGCCGTACGGGCTCGATATCCACGCGCTCTCCAGCGTGCTGGGATCCATGCACGCGCACCAGGTCGACTACGCCGACCTGTATTTCCAGTACGCCCGCAGCGAAGGCTGGAGCCTGGAGGAAGGCATCGTCAAGGCGGGCAGCTTCAATATCGACCAGGGGGTGGGCGTGCGCGCGGTCAGCGGGGAGAAGACTGCGTTCGCGTATTCCGACGAGATCAGCGTCGCCGCGTTGCACGAGGCCGCGGCGGCGACGCGCGCGATCGGCCGCCAGGGGCAGAGCGCGTGCGCCGACCTGACGACCGGCGCGCAGATGCGCCCGGAGCGGCTGCTGTATTCGGCGCTCGATCCGCTCGCCAGCCTCGGCGACGCGGACAAGGTCGCGCTGCTGGGTCGCCTGGAGCGGATGGCGCGCGCGAAGGATTCCCGGATCACGCAGGTGATGGCCTCGCTGGGCGCGGAGTTCGAGGTCATCCTGGTCGCGCGGAGCGATGGCGTGATCGCCGCTGACGTGCGGCCGCTGGTGCGCGTGTCGCTGCAGGTGATCGCCGAGGACGGCGGACGGCGCGAACAGGGCCGCTCGGGCGGTGGCGGGCGCTTCGGCTACGGTTACTTCACCGACGACGTCCTGCAAAGCTACGTCGACGACGCGGTGCGCACCGCCACGATCAACCTCGACGCCCGGGATGCGCCGGCAGGCACGACAACCGTTGTGCTCGGCGCCGGCTGGCCGGGCATCCTGCTGCACGAGGCGGTCGGGCACGGCCTCGAAGGCGACTTCAACCGCAAGGGGGCGTCGGCGTTTTCCGGGCGCATCGGGCAGCGCGTCGCCGCCCGCGGCGTCACCGTGATCGACGACGGCACCCTCGCCGACCGGCGCGGGTCGCTCAACGTGGACGACGAAGGCAATCCGACGCGGCGCAACGTGCTGATCGAGGACGGCGTGCTGGTCGGCTACATGCAGGACACGATGAACGCGCGGCTGATGGGCGTGCCGGTCACCGGCAACGGCCGGCGCGAATCGTACGCGAGCCTGCCGATGCCGCGGATGACCAACACGCTGATGCTCAACGGCGATCGCGATCCGCAGGAAATCATCGCCTCGGTCAGGGACGGGATCTTCGCGGCGAGCTTCGAGGGCGGGCAGGTCGACATCACCAACGGCAAGTTCGTGTTCAGCGCCTCGGAGGCGTACAAGATCGAGAACGGCCGCGTCACCTATCCGGTGCGCGGCGTCACGCTGATCGGCAACGGTCCAGACGCGTTGACGCGGGTCGCGATGATAGGCAACGATCTGGCGATGGACCTGGGCGTGGGCGTCTGCGGCAAGGAAGGCCAGAGCGTGCCGGTCGGCGTGGGCCAGCCGACGTTGCGGATCGATGCGATCACCGTGGGCGGAACGGCCTGACCGCGATCGCACCGATCGAAGATTGAAGGAGAAGACCATGCGCAAGCAAATTCAGTTTCTGTCCTTGGCGGCACTGCTGCTGCTCGCCGCGGGCTGCGGCAAGTCGCCTGAAGAAGTGGCGAAGGAAGACGCGGCAAAGAAACTCAATGACGCCGGCAAGCAGATGGAGCAGGCCGCGAAGGAAATGGAGGAGGCGGCCAGGAAAGGCGGCGAGGGCCTGGCCGCGGCGATGGCGAAGATGGGCGTGGCCGTCGGCGGCGCCGTGGGCGAGGCGGCAAAGAGCGTCGGGGCGGCGGTCGAGCCGGTCGACTTCCGCGAACTCAAGGGCCTGCTGCCGGAGACCATCGGCGCTATGAAGCGCACGTCTTCCGAGGGTGAGAAGGGGGGCGGGCTGGGGATCGTCGTTTCCCACGCCGAGGCGCGCTACGAGGGCGGCGGCGGCAGCCTGGAGCTGAAGATCACCGATCCGGGCACGCTGTCGGGTCTTGCGTCGATGGCGGCGATGTGGATGAACATGGAACTCGACAAGGAAACCGACACCGGGTACGAAAAGACCGGCACCGCGAACGGCCGCCGCTTCCACGAAAGTTACGACAAGAACGCCAAGTCCGGCGAATACACGGTCATCGTCGGCACCCGTTTCATGGTCGACCTCCACGGCCAGGGCATCGACATGCCGACGATGAAAAAGGCGCTCGACCAGATCAACCTTGCCAAGCTGGAGACGCTGAAGGACGTCGGCACGAAGAAGTGACAATGTTCCGGCTGGCGTTGACGCTGTGCCTCTGGCCGGCGCTCGCCTTCGCGTTGGCGCCGCCGCCCGTGCCGCCGGAGAATCCGGCTACCGAACAGAAACGCATCCTCGGCAAGCTCCTGTTCTGGGACGAGCAGCTGGCGAGCGACAGCACGGTCGCCTGCGGCACCTGCCACCAGTTCAAGCGCGCGGGCAGCGATGGACGCACGGGCATCCACCCGGGGCTTGATGAGATTTACGGCACCGCGGACGATGTGGTGGGTTCCCTCGGCGTCGTGCGCCGGGACGCCGGCGGCCATCCCGTCAACGATCCACTGTTCGGCTTTGCGCGGCAGGTGACGATGCGCAACGCCCCGCAGGTGCTGGGCGCCCTGTGGGCGCCGGAGATCTTTGTCGACGGCCGCGCCCGTTCGGCGTTTGTCGACCCGCAAACGGGGGAGGTCAGCATCGCGGCCGGCGGCGCGCTGGAGAGCCAGGCCGTGGTGCCGCTGCTCGCCGCGCGCGAGATGGCCACCGACAACCGGACCTGGGCCGACGTGATCGCCCGGGTCGAGACCGCGATGCCGATGGCGCTCGCCACGTACTTGCCGACCGACATGAAGGCGGCGCTTGCGGGCAACCCGTCGTACCCGGACCTGTTCGCACAGGCGTTCGGATCCCCGGCCGTCACCGCCGCGCGGATCGGCTACGCGCTGGCCACCTACGAACGCACGCTGGTCGCCGACCAGACGCCGTTCGACCTGGGCACGATGACGCCGCAACAGCAGCAGGGGCTGGCCGTCTTCATGGCCAACCGGTCGGCCTGCAACGGGTGCCATGTCGCGCCGCTGTTCACCGACAATTCGTTCCGCAACATCGGCGTGCGCCCGATCGCGGAAGACGGCGGCCGGCAGGCGGTGACCGGGCTCGCCGCGGACGGCGGCCGCTTCAAGGTGCCGACGCTACGCAACGTCGGGCTGAAGACGTTCTTCATGCACAACGGGCGGCTGGGGACGCTGGAAGAAGTCGTCGACTTCTACCTGGGGATCAATGGCCAGGTGCAGTTTCCGGACAATCAGGATCCGCTGATGTTCGGCATGGCCATTGGGGTGGCACAGCGGGCGGACCTGATCGAGTTCATGCGCCACGGCCTCACCGACCCGCGGGTGGCGGGCGCGGCGTTTCCGTTCGACCAGCCAATCCTGCGCAGCGAACGGGGCGACGCGAATGGCGATGGCAACGTGGATGCGGCCGATCGGTCGCTGTTCATAGGCTGCCACACCGGCGCGAACCTCGGCCCGGTGGCCAATGGCTGCGAGCGCCTGGACATGGACGGCGACGCCGACATCGACTGCGGGGATTGGACTGCATTCACGGGCGTCTGGACCGGCGCGGCGCCGCCGCAGGCGTTTCCGGCCTGCACGGTCTCCCACGGGATACCCGCCGGACCCGGTTCGCCGTGGCTGCTACTCGCGTTCCTCGGGATGATGACGGTCGCCGGGACCCTGACCCTGCGTGCGCGTCGCGGCGGCTGAGGGAATCCTGGCTTAGTGCAGCGTGCCCGGGCGCGGCGGAGCCGGCGCCGCCGCCGCGGTGGGTGCCACGGCAGCGTGATGCGCCAGGACGCGCCAGCCGCCGGCCGTGCGCGTATAGATGTTGGTCGCGATTGCCGGGCCGCGCAGCTTCGGCTCGTCGTCGACCTGCAGGTACTCGAACACGCTTTGCACAGCCATCGACGCGCCAACGAAGAAGAGCTGCTGTTCCAGCTGGAATCTCAGACGGGCCGGACCGCCGAATATCTCTTCCCAGGCGCCGCGCACCGCGGCCTGGCCCACATTGCGCGGACCGCCCGGATGAATGCAGAAGATCTCGTCGTCATCGGACCACACCGCCATCATTGCGGCGATGTCGCCCTGTTCGAAGGACTCATAGAAGGCGCGGCTCGCATCTTCGGGGCTGGCATGGTGCGCGGGATTCGGGCGGGGCATGAGGGGATCAGATGGACGGCGCAACGTCCTCGATTGTGTCGTGAATCCGCTGCGGTTTCAACTGGTTCAGGCAATTGGTATGCCCCAGCGGGCAGGTGCGTTCGAAGCAGGGACTGCAGGCGAGCTTGAGGCTGATCGTGGTCGCGCGCGGCGACAGCGGCGGCGTGTAGTCCGGCGTGCTCGATCCGAACACGGCGATGACCCGGCATCCGACCGCGGCCGCGACATGCATCAGTCCCGAATCGTTGGTCAGCACCAGGTCCGCGAGCGCGAGCAGGTCGATGACCTCGGCGAGACTGGTGCGCCCGCAGAGGTTCACCGCGGCCGGCGCCATATCGGCAATCGCCGCGCCGATCGCCGCGTCCTTGCCCGACCCGAATATCCAGACCTGGCTGCCCTTCGCCTGGATGGCGTTCGCCACCTCCGCGAAGTGCGCCTCGGGCCAGCGCTTGGCGGGCCCGTACTCAGCGCCGGGGCAGAGCGCGACGATGGGCCGGTCCCGGCGCAGGCCCAGGCGCGCCTGCGCGATCGCCTGGGCCGCGGAATCGACACGCAGCGCCGGATCGGGCAGCGGGCAGGGCAACGCCGCGCCGTCGGCATTGGCGAGCGCCGCAAAGCGGTCAACCAGGCGCGGGAGCCTGGTCGTATCCAGCTTCCGCCGGTTGTTGAGCAGGCCGTAGCGCCGCTCGCCGAGATAGCCGGTGCGCAGCGGAATGCCGGCGAGCCACGGAATCAGCGCCGACTTCAGCGAATTGGGGAGCACGATGCACTGCGCGTAGCGGGCGGCGGCGAGCGTGCCGGCCACGGCGCGCCGCCGCGCCCAGGCCAGTTCGCCGTGCGCGAAAGGGCTGGCGATGACGGCGGATACCTCGGGCATGCGTTCGAACACCGGTCCCACCCAGGCCGGCGCGAGGACGTCGATGGCCGCCGCCGGCTGGCGCGCCTTGAGCAGCATCAACAGCGGCTGGCTGATGACCGCGTCGCCGACCCAGGCGGGCGCCACGACGAGGATCCGCAACGGACTCATGTCAGGGCCTTTGCTCGTCGCGGTGCCGCCGGCCGCGCCGCACGCGGCGTGCGCTACCGCAATGCGCCGCGCAGGGTCCGCGCGGGGCGCGCGGGCGTCCGCAACGCGCGAGAGCGCTCAGTGCCCGCTTTTCGCCGGCCCGCCCTCGAGCACGTAGTGCGTGCTGCAATACGGGCACAGGATGTCGCCGGTGGGCGCGATGTCGAGAAAGACGCGCGGATGCTGCGACCACAGCGGCGCGGCGCGGGGCGGGCAGTGGAGCGGCAGGTCCTTCGCGGTGACGACGACCGTTTGTTCCTTTGCAGGGTTGGCGGCGGACATGTTCCCTCCGGTCAGACTGTGGTGAGCCAATGGGCGTACTTCGGGTTTCTGCCGTTGACGACGTCGAAGAACGCGGCCTGCAGCCGGGTGGTGACGGGGCCGCGCCGGCCTTCGCCGATGATGCGGTCATCGAGTTCGCGCACCGGCGTGACTTCCGCCGCGGTGCCGGTGAAGAACGCTTCGTCGGCCAGGTACACGTCGTCGCGGGTCATCAGTTTTTCGCGGAACGGGATGCCCAGGTCCGCGGCGAGCTGGATCAGGGTGACGCGCGTGATTCCCATCAGGCCCGAAGTCACCGCCGGCTCGTAGAGCACGCCGTCCTTGACGATGAACAGGTTCTCCCCCGCGCCCTCCGCGACATAGCCGTTGACGTCGAGCAGCAGCGCTTCGTCGTAGCCGTTCATCGTCGCTTCCTGGTTGGCCAGGATGGAATTGATGTAGTTGCCGCAGGCCTTCGCGCGGCACATGGTCACGTTCACGTGATGGCGCAGGAACGACGAGGTCTTGACCCGTATGCCCTTTTCCATGCCCTCGACGCCGAGATACGCGCCCCAGGGCCAGGCGGCGATGGCGACATGCACGGTGTTGCCGCGCGCCGCGACGCCCATCTTTTCCGAACCGTAGAAGGCGATCGGCCGCAGGTAGCAGGCTTCCTTCAGTTTGTTGGCGCGCACGACTTCCCGCTGCGCGTCGTTCAACTGCTCCGCTGTCCACGGAATGTTCATCAGGAAGATCTTCGCGGAATTGAACAACCGCGTCGTGTGGTCCTGCAGCCGGAAGACGGCGATCGAGCCGTCTGCCTGCGGATAGCAGCGCACGCCCTCGAACACGCCCATCCCGTAGTGCAGCGTGTGGGTCAGCACGTGCGTGGTCGCCTCGCGCCACGGCACGAGCTTGCCGTCCTTCCAGATGAATCCGTCCCGATCCGCCATTGACATCGCGCAACTCCTCAAAGTGATAAGCGAATTTTACCCGATTTGCGCCTGCATCCCCGCGGCGTGGCGGTGCGCGCCGGGAGTGCGGGCGGCAGGGCGGCGGGATCCCGGATCGGGTTCGGCGGCCGTGCCAGAAAGGTCAAGGGGTATGACCTATTTGCAACGATAATGAGCTTCGGCCATAATGTCAAGCAAGTTGACCAAACAGTAAATCGACCGAACAGCGATCCGGAACCGGAAACAGGGAGAATCCGCCATGCCCAGCCAGCGGAGCGCGCAGCGCGAGCGCGAACTCGACGACGCGTGGGAACTGATGCACTTCGCACTGCGCGCGGTCATCGCCAGGCCCGACCAGATGCTCGAAAAGCGCGGCCTGTCGCGCGTCCATCACCGGATCCTGTTTTTCGTGGCCCGGCAGCCGGACCTGAGCGTCAACCAGCTGCTGCAGGTGCTGGGAGTCTCCAAGCAGGCGCTGAACGAGCCGCTGCGCGAGCTCTATGCGCAGGACCTGGTCGCATTCACGCCGGCGCCGCAGGACCGCCGCCAGCGCCGCCTGGTCCTGACCGCAGCCGGGCGCGAACTCGAGCGCCGGCTCACCGAGCCCCAGCGCCGGATGTTCGACAGCGCGCTAGGCGGCGCAGGCATCCGCGCGGAAACCGCGTGGCGGCGCGTGATGCAGAGCATGGCCGCCGAGGAGATGGCGCGCTCGGGGAGGGCCCGCTAGTCGGGCCTGACGCGCGCATTCCTTCGCGGTCGGGGTCCCGATCCCGGGCGGGGGCCGGACTCAGGCCGCCGGCTTGCGCCAGACCGTGGCCAGCCATGGCTGTTGCGCGCGCGGCAATCCGGGAGGCCGGAAATAATGGGTGAGCTCCACGAAGCCGGCTGCCGCAACGATCGCGCGCCAGGCGTCGTGGTCATGGTAGGCGCCGTAGCGACCCCGGTTCCAGCCTTCTTCGTTGTGCCCATGCGGATTGGAGCTGAAGAGCACGCCGCCCGGCTTCAGCGCCGCACGCAGTTCCAGCAGCACGCGCGGCAACTCCTGCGTCGGGACGTGGAACAGCGAAGCATTCGCGAAGACACCATCGAAGCGCCCGTCCGGCAGATCGAGGGCGAGAAAGTCCTGTTCCCAGACTTCGCAGCCGCTGTAGTTGCGCGCAAGCTCCGCGAAGCGCGCGCTGCCTTCGAGACCGACCGGTGCGTGGCCAAGCCCGGCGAATGTCTTGAGGTCGCGCCCCGGGCCGCAGCCGAAGTCGAGGATGGCGAACGGCGGCGCGCCGGTGATGTGCCGCAGCAGCGCGTCGATGTTCTGGCTGACGTCGTGGCTGCGCGTGCCCTCCCAGAAACTGTCGGCGCCCGCATCGTAGTGCGCCAGCGTCAGCTCGGCGATCTGTTTCAGGTCTGCTGGCGTGGCGTGCACGATGATTGCCGGAGGCACCGCGCGCTCAGATCTGCCCGCGGAACGTGTCGCAGGACTGCACGTCGCCGGTTTCGAGGCCGCGCCTGAGCCAGCGCACGCGCTGGGCCGACGTGCCGTGCGTGAACGAATCGGGCACGACCTGTCCCTGGGTTTGCCGCTGCAGCGTGTCGTCGCCGATGGCGGTGGCCGCCGCCAGCGCGCTTTCGACGTCGCCCGGCTCGAGAAAGTGCTTGCTCTGGTCGTAACGCTTCGCCCAGACGCCGGCGAAGCAGTCGGCCTGCAGTTCCAGCCGCACCGACAGCGCATTGTCGTCCGCCCTGGAACCGCGGCCCCGCCGCGATTCCATTTGTTCGGTGATGCCCAGCAGCATCTGCACGTGGTGGCCGACCTCGTGCGCGATCACGTAGGCCTGGGCGAATTCGCCGGCTGTCTTGAACCGGTCGCGCATCAGCTGGAAGAACTGCAGGTCGATGTAGATCTTGCGATCCTCCGGACAGTAAAAGGGCCCGGACGCCGACTGGCCCATGCCGCACGCGGTGCCCAACGACCGCGTGAACAAGACGAGCTTTGGCGGCTGGTAGGTCTTGCCGGCCTCGCGAAAGATCACGCCCCAGGTGTCCTCGGTGGACGCGAGCACGCGGCGCATGAGCAGCTTCTGCGGATCGTCCCCGGGCGTCGTCGTCGCCGGGCCTTGCTCGACCTGGGTCTGCACGGGTCCCGAGTCGCCGCCCAGCATGCCCAGCAGGACGCTCGGGTCGATGCCCAGGAAATACGAAGCAATCAGCGCGACCACGACGCCGCCGATGCCTATCGACCGGCCGCCGATGCCGCCGCCGCTGGAGCCGCGCCTGTCCTCGACGTTCTCGCTTTCCCGCTCGTTATCCAGTTTCATTGCAGTCTCCGCGCAGTCCGATTCATCATATCGCCGACTTTCCCGACTCGTGCATCGTAAGCCCCGTCTGGGGCAAATCTCTGTGCGCTGCCACGCACTGCGTGGCTATTGCGCGCGCCGCATGGTGCGCACCCCGTCCGCCGTGCCCAACAACAGCACGTCCGCGCCGCGCCGCGCGAACAAGCCGACCGTGACCACGCCGGCGATCCGGTCGATCGCTTCTTCCATCGCCGCCGGATCGGGTATCGCCAGGCCGTGGACGTCGAGGATCACGTTGCCGTTGTCGGTGGTGAACCCGGCGCGCAGGACGGGCCGACCCCCAAGTCCCGCAAGCTCGCGCGCCACGTACGCGCGCGCCATGGGAATGACCTCGACAGGGAGCGGGAATCGGCCCAGTGCGGATACCAGCTTCGATCCGTCCGCGATGCAGACGAACTGCCGCGCGACGGCGGCGACGATCTTTTCCCGCGTCAGCGCGCCGCCGCCGCCCTTGATCATCGCCAGCCCCGCGGTGATTTCGTCCGCGCCGTCGATGTAGACCGGCACGTCGTCGACCGCATTGAGGTCGAACACCGGAATGCCGTGCCCCGCGAGCCGGTCCGCCGACTTCTGCGAGCTCGCGACTGTGCCGGCGATGCGGTCCCTGATCCCTGCCAGTTCGTCGATGAACAGGTTGGCAGTGGAGCCCGACCCGACGCCGATGATCGCGCCGGGCACGACGAAGTCGAGCGCGGCGCGCGCAACGGCTCTCTTGAGTTCATCCTGGTTCACGTGTGGTCTCTCCGCCGCCGGCATCGAAGCTCAGGAAGTGCGCGGGGCCGGCGTCCCGATTCTAACGTCATTCGCAGGGTCGGCCTGCGGCCGCAGCACCAGCCGCCACAGCCCCTGGACCTGGCCGCGCTCGGCTGCGACCGACTGCGGATCGACCCGCGCATGCTCGTGGCCGTCGAGGCGCAGCCGGTGCTGCAAGCGGCGGTAGGTCCGGTACGCGTCGGCGACGGCGCCGGCCAGCTCCGCCGGGATCAGCCCCAGCTCCCCCGCCATGCGCAGCAGCGCGATGTTGCCCAGGTTCCGGGTCAGGCCCGGGTGCGCGTGGCTGTGCGCGAGCACCAGGCACTGGACGATGAATTCGATGTCCACCATGCCGCCCGCGTCATGCTTGAGATCGAACAGCGCCGACCGGTTCGGATGACCCTCGTGCATCCGGTCGCGCATGGTGTTGACGTCGGCGACGAGCTGCCCGATGGGCCGGGGCGTGCGCAGGATCGCCGTCCGGATGGCCTCGAAGCGCTCGCCGATCGTCCGGTCGCCGGCCGCGAAGCGCGCGCGGGTGAGCGCCTGGTGCTCCCAGGTCCATGCCTTTTCACGCTGGTAGCGCTCGAACGACGCGACGCTGGTCACCAGCAATCCGGACTGGCCGTCGGGCCGCAGCCGCGCGTCGACTTCGTACAGCCGCCCGGCGCCGGTCATGCTGGTCAGCCACGCGATCAGCCGCTGCGCCAGGCGCGCATAGCGTTCCGGCGCGGCCTCGTCCGGGTCGTCATAGAGGAACACGACATCGAGATCCGACGCGTAGCCGAGTTCCTTGCCGCCGAGCTTGCCGTAGGCTATGACCGCGAAGCGCGGCGTCTCGAGGTGGCGCGCGGGCATCCGGTCCCAGCACTCGGCCAGCGCCGCGCAGAGGATCAGGTCGGCCAGCGCCGACAGGTAGTCGGCCAGGCGCTCGACCGTGAGCTGGCCGGTGACGTCCTGCGCGAGCAGGCGAAACGCCTGTATGTGCTGAAAATGGCGGAACACGTCCATCCGCCGCTCGGTGTCGTCTTCGACGCTGGCGAGTTCGCGGCGCAATTGTTCGGCCCAGGCACCTGATTCGGGCGGCGCGAAGAGCACGCGCGAATCGAGCAGCTCGTCGAGCAATATCGGGTGGCGGCACAGGTAGTCCGACGCCCACGCCGAAGCGCCGACGATCTGCGCCAGCCGCGGCAACAGCGGCGAGTGTTCCTGCAGCAGCGCGAGATAGGCGCTGCGGCGGCTGATGACCTCGAGCAGGCCCAGCATGCGTTCCGCCGCCACCGTCGGTTGCGGCGTCGCGGACGCCGCGCGCAGGCAGAGCGGGATCAGGGCTTCGAAGCGCGTCCGGCTGTTGGCGGGCAACTGGCGCAGGACGCGGCTCTGGCGCAACTGCCCGAGCCGCTCGACCAGCCGGTCCGGGTGCTCGAAACCTGCGTCGGCCAGCAGGCGGGCGGACTCGCCGGGGCCGGCATCCTCGCGCCAGATGCGTTCGTACGCCGGATCCGTCTCGGCCGGTCCCGAATCGGCGAAGATGGACTCGAAGTGTTCGGTGACGACGCGGCGGTGGCCGTTGAGTTCGGCGAGCAGCACGGCATAGCCGGGCAACTCCATGCTTTGCGCCAGCGCCTCCTGCTCGGTGGCCGTTTCCGGCAGCGCCTGGGTCTGCTGATCGTCGCGGTACTGCAGCCGGTGCTCGACGCGCCGCAGAAAGGCGTAAGCCGCCTGCAGCTCCGCAGCGACCGGCTGGGGCAGTTGTCCGCGTTCGCCCAGCAGGCGCAGCGCCGCGCGCGTGCTCCGCGTCTGCAGATCGCGATCGCGCCCGCCGCGTATCAATTGAAAGACCTGCGCGATGAACTCGACCTCGCGGATGCCGCCAGGACCCAGCTTGACGTCGTTATGCAACTCGCGCCGCGTGACTTCGGCGCGGATCTGCTTGTGCAAGCCGCGCATGTTGGCGTACGCGTCGTAGTCGAGGTACTTGCGGAACACGAAAGGACGCACGAGTTCTTCGAGATCGCGCGCCCGCGCGCCGGTCAGCGCGCGTCCCTTGAGCCAGGCATAGCGCTCCCATTCGCGGCCCTGGCTGAGCAGATATTGCTCCAGAAAGGCGAACGAGCAGGTCAACGGGCCGGGGTCCCCATAGGGCCGCAGCCGCATGTCGACCCGGAAGACAAAGCCTTCGTCGGTGGGTTCGCCGATGGCGGCGATGAGTTGCCGTCCCAGCTTGTCGAAGAACTCCTGGTTGCTGATCACCCGCGGGCCGGTGGTCTCGCCGTCTTCGGGGAACGCGAACACGAGGTCGATGTCCGACGAGACATTGAGTTCGGCGCCGCCGAGCTTGCCCATGCCGATGACGATCAGTTCCTGCGGTTCGCCGCCCGCTCCCAGCGGCGCGCCGAATGCCTGCTGCAGCCAGCGCGCGTGATGACGGAGCGCCGCCCGCAGCGTGGTTTCGGCCAGCGCCGTGACGGTGCTGACCACCTCGTCCAGCGTGGCCAGGCCAGCCAGGTCGCGGGCAATGACCCGCAGCATGACCCGCTGCCGGAGCACGCGGAGCGCCGCGTGCAGCCGGTCCTTGTCGGGAAAGTCGCCGGCGAGGGCCGCCGCCATGTCGGCGCGGGTGAACGGCGTCGACATGTCCGCCGCAAGCGCCGTGCGCCATTCGGGACGGCGGTCGAGCAGGCGGCGCGCATAGTGGCTGAAGCGGACCGTGCCCGCGGGATCGGGGCCGGTGTTTGTGGTTATTTCGGATTCCAAGGGCTGAATTGGCTAGAATGTCACCAGCCCATCATTGTAGGCGCTTATCCACGTTGTCATTGATTCCACCGAGGCCGCCGGTCTGGTTGCGCTGGCTGACGCGCTTTGTCTTCTACGTTTGCGCGTCGATAGCAATCGTCTTCTTTCTCCTGATGCTGGCGGTCAGGCTGGTGGTCGTTCCCCGTGTCGGGGATTACCGCGAGGACATCACCGCGCTGATCGCCAAGGGCATCGGCCGCACCGTGTCGATCGGCCGGATCGAGGCCGGGTGGGACGGCTGGAGCCCGACCCTGTCGCTGACGGACTTCAGGCTGTTCGACCTGAACGGCAACGCCGCGCTGACGCTGCCGCAAGTCGAGACGTCCGTGGCATGGCGGTCGGTGGTCACCGGCGAGATCAGCCTGCGCCGGCTCGACGTGACGGGCGCGCAGTTGCTGGTGCGGCGCGACCGGCAGGGCCGCATGCATGTGGGCGGCATGGACATGGACCAGCCGGTGGATCGGGAAGACTCCGCGGTCACCGACTGGTTCATCGCGCAGCGCCAGGTTGCCATTCACGATGGCACCGTGGTCTGGCAGGATGAACTGCGCGCCGCGCCGCCGCTGCGGCTCGATCGCGTCAACCTGCTGCTCGAGAACAGCGGGCAGCGGCACCGTTTCGGCCTGACCGCCGTTCCGCCCGCGGCGCTCGCCTCGCCGCTCGACGTGCGGGGCGACATCAGCATGCCCTCGGCCCGCGAATTGCAGAAGGCGAGCGGGCGGATCTACACGCGCCTCGACTATGCCGACGTGGCGGCCTGGAAGTCGTGGCTGCCGCTGCCTTTCGACCTGAAGAGCGGGCGCGGGGCGCTGCGCGGATGGTTCGAATTCGCCGAGGCCGAGGTGCGCGACGTCACCATCGACCTGGAACTCGATGACTTCAAGACTCGGCTGAAGGCAGGGCTGCCGGAACTCGATCTGGCGCACCTGGCCGGCCGCCTCGCCTGGCGGCAGGAGGCCGAACGCACCGACATCGGCACCCGCGGCCTGGAACTCACCACGCGGAACGGCGTCAAGCTCACGCCGGGAGATATCACCGTGCGCCTGGCCGCAAAGGAGCCGGGCAAGCCGGCCAGCGGCGAAATCCGCTCCACCCAGTTGCACCTCGAGCCCATTCTCGCGCTGGTCCAGTACCTGCCGATCGACGACAAGCTCCGGGCCAGGCTGGGGCAATTCGCGCCCGTCGGCGTGATCGACTCCGGGTCGTTCACCTGGACCGGCGAGCTCGAGGCGCTGGCGGATTACGCGATGCGCGCCCAGTTCCGCGGCCTGGGGATCAGCGCCGTTGACGCCGTTCCGGGACTGACCAGGATGAACGGCACCATCGAAGCCAACGCCCGGTCGGGCACCCTGGCCTTCACCGCGGATGGCGCGCGGTTGACGGCCCCGCGGGTATTCGCCGCGCCGCTGGACTTCGACAACCTGGCGGTGCAGGCGTCCTGGAAAACCGCCGATCAGATTGCGGTGAAGATAGGCAAGCTGGCCTTTGCGAACGCCGACGCGGCAGGCTCGGCGCAGGCCGAGTACAAGACCCTGGCCAGGGGCCCGGGCTGGATGGATCTGACAGGGACGATTGCGCGCGCCAATGCGCAGTCAGTCCACAAGTACATTCCGCTCACCGTTTCGCTGCCGGTGCGGAACTGGCTCCGGGACGCTTTGTTGGCCGGCACCGCCAGCGACGGCCGTTTCGTCGTGCGCGGAGACCTGTTCGACTTCCCATTCGCAGGGAACCAGGGCGGATTGTTCCAGGTCGCTGCGAAAGCCAATGGCACGGCGCTCGTTTATGCCGACAACTGGCCCGCCATCGAAAACATCAAGGCCGACCTGCTGTTCGAGGGCGCACGGATGGAAGTCAATGCGGTAGAGGCGACGTCGGCCGGCATCCACCTCGACCGCGTCCGGGTCGAGATTCCGGACCTGGGGGCCGAGCCGCCGCGACTGCTGATCCAGGGTGGCGGCGGTGGAGACACGGCGGGTTTTCTCCACTACATCGACCAGAGCCCGGTCGGCAACTGGATCGGCCATTTCACGCAAAGCGCCCGCGCCACCGGCACCGGGCGGCTGGCGCTGAAACTCGACATTCCGCTGGGCAAGTACGATGAGGCCCGGATAAACGGCGAATACGCGTTCGCCGGCAATTCGATGCTGCTCGGACCCGACGTGCCGAGGCTTGAAAAGGCCGGCGGCACTTTCGTGTTCACCGAGCGGGAATTCCGCGCGCGCGACGTCACCGCGGACGTGCTGGGCGGGACGTCCACCATCCAGGTCAGCGTCGCGGACAAAAAGGTCCGCGTCGGCATCGCCGGCACCGCGGACCTGGCGGAGGTGCGCAAGCTGTACCCGTTTCCACTTTCCGAGCAGCTGCGCGGCCGCACCGACTGGCAATTCAACCTCTTGAGCGACACCGGCAGCTATGGCTGGACGATCGATTCGTCGCTGCGGGG
The DNA here is from genome assembly GCA_016717855.1 of Betaproteobacteria bacterium. Taxonomy (GTDB): domain Bacteria; phylum Pseudomonadota; class Gammaproteobacteria; order Burkholderiales; family Casimicrobiaceae; genus PALSA-1005. Next base: position 199,174 of record JADKEV010000004.1, on the reverse strand, counting down.
GATTACCGTCGACCTGCCGCCCCCTCTGGCCAAGAAGCCGGACCAGGCGCTGCCGCTGCGCCTCGAACGGCAGGCTGTCGACCGCACGCACGACCGGCTGTTCGCGACTTTTGGCACGATAGGACAGATGGAGGCGATACGCGTGCTCTCGGACAAGGCGGCCGAGGTGCAGCGCCTGGCCTTCAGTTTCGGGCGGACCCCGGCACGCGCGGACCGCGACGGATTCTGGATACGCGGCAACGTCGAGCACGTCGATCTGGACCCCTGGCTGGCGCTGGGCGCCGGCCTGGGCAGCGGCGCCGGCGGCGCCGGCAGCGATAGGGCGCCGGGCGCACCCGATATCGGATTGGCCGGCGTCGATCTGCGCACCGACTCGATGCTGGCATTCGGCCGCCGCCTGCGCGGCCTCCATGTGCAGGCGCGCAACCAGGCCGGAGAGTGGCGCCTCGATCTGGACAGCGGCGATATTGCCGGCACTGCTGTCTGGCATCCGCCGAAGGCCGGCGACACCGGCAAGCTGAGCGCGCGCCTGCGCCGGCTCGCGCTGCCGCCCGAGGAGGCAATGGCGGCGGGCGCCGCGCCCGCGGCGCAGCGCCGCGATTTGCCCGCTCTGGACGTGACGGCGGAGTCGTACATGAGCAAGGGGCGCGACCTCGGACGGCTGGAACTACAGGCGCGCCCGGAGGGCACGGACTGGCGGATCGACACCCTGGCCCTGCGCAACCCGGAGAGCGATCTGGTCGCCAAAGGTCGCTGGCGCGTGCGCGGCGCCACGCAGCGCACCGATCTCGAGATCAAGCTCGATGTCCGCGATGCGGCCAAATTCCTGGCGCGGCACGGCGTGCCCGAGGGCGTCCGCGGCGGCACCGGCAAACTCGACGGCCAGTTGAACTGGGTCGGCGGGCCGCAGGATTTCGACTACCCGACGCTGAACGGCCAGTTCAGCGTCGACGTCCGGCGCGGGCAATTCACCAAGGTCGAACCCGGCATCGGCAAGCTGCTGGGGATACTCAACCTCGACGCCCTGGCGCGGCGGCTGACGTTCGATTTTCGCGACGTCACGGCCGAGGGCTATTCGTTCGACGAGATGACCGGCGACGTTGCCGTCAATACGGGCGTGATGACCACCAGCAACCTGCGCATCGCCGGTCCCGCCGCGAAAGTCGAGATTTCAGGGGAGGCGGATATTGCGAAGGAAACGCAGCACCTGCGCATCCGGGTGCAGCCCAGCCTCACCGGCGGTCTCGCCGCTGCTGCCGCGGCGGCCACGGTGAATCCCATCGTCGGCGCCGGCGTGCTGCTCGGGTCGACGATTCTGAGGGACCCGATCGGCAAGCTCTTTGCGGGAGACTACGAAGTCACCGGCACCTGGGTCGACCCCCACGTCGAACCCGTGGGCGGGACGCGGGGCGCGCAGCCCGACACCAGTTCGGGAACCACGCAATGACCCAGCGCGACCCGGCGACCGGGCCACGCCTCATGCGGGTCGCGGCGCTGCAAATGGTCTCGACGCCCGCGGTCGGCGAGAACCTGCAGCAGGCCGGCGAGCTGCTCGCGCGCGCCAGGGCGCAGGGCGCGGAACTCGCATTGCTGCCCGAGTACTTCTGCATCCTGGGCCAGCGCGACGTGGACAAGGTGGGCGTCGCGGAAGCCGACGGGGTGGGGCCCATCCAGGAATTTCTCGCCAGCGAGTCGAGGCGGCTGGGGCTGTGGATCATCGGGGGCACGCTCCCCATCAGGACCGCCGATCCGGCACGCGTCACCAACAGCAGCCTGGTTTTCGATCCCGCCGGCCGCCGCGTCGCGCGCTACGACAAGATCCATCTGTTCCGCTTCGCGCAGGGAGCCGAGAGCTTCGACGAAAGCCGCACGCTGCAAGCGGGAAGCGAGACCGTCGCGTTCGATGCGCCATGCGGGCGCGTCGGCCTGTCGATCTGCTACGACGTCCGCTTTCCGGAACTGTACCGGACGCTGGGCGATTGCGCGCTGCTGGTCGTGCCGTCCGCGTTCACCGCGACGACCGGGGCCGCGCACTGGGAGGTGCTGCTCCGCGCGCGGGCGATCGAGAATCAGTGCTACGTGCTGGCTGCCGCGCAGGGCGGCTTGCACCGCAACGGGCGGACCACGCACGGCGACTCGATGCTCATCGACCCGTGGGGCCGCATCGTCGACCGCCTGCCGACGGGTCCCGGCGTCGTGATGGGCGCCGTGGATCCGGCGCTGATCGCGCAAGTGCGCGGCCAGCTGCCGGCATTGACGCACCGGCGCCTGTAGCAGGCTGGCGAAAAGCTTCCGGGGCGCCCGAAAGCCCTACGCACGCGCAGGTTCGCGCGCCGTTCCGCTGAGCAGGACCACGACCGCGCCGCTCCCGCCGGCATGGGGGCGGGGCTCGCAGTACGCGAGCACCTCGTCGCGCAACTGCAGCCATTTGCGGACCCGCGCCTTGAGCACCGGCTCGCGGTTGGGCGAGGACAAGCCCTTGCCGTGGACGATGCGCACGCAGCGCCAGCCCTGCCGCCGCGCGTCGGCCAGGAATTCGGCCAGTGCCGCCCGCGCCTGTTCCTGCGTGTGCTGGTGCAGATCGAGCGCTCCCTGCACCACCCACTCGCCGCGGCGCAGCTTGCGCAGCAGGTCGGGGTTGAGCCCCGCCCGGACGTAGCTCTGGGTGCCCTCGATGTCCAGGCCTATGTCCCAGGACATCGGGCTGGGGTCGCGCGCGACCCGGCTCGCTTCCAGCGCCGCGGCTTCGTCGGCCACGCGCTGGCGCGGATGCGGGGTCGGGAGCGGCGCCCGCGACGCGCTCTTGGGTGCTGTGGCCAATGGCGTCACCGCGCCGATGGCCGCCGCGAAGTCGCTGCGCTGCGCCCGCTCGCGTTCGGCGCGGGCGCGCGCCGCATGTTCGGCCTTCTGCTCGTGCTGCCGCCGCTCCTCGGCGGCGGCCGCGCGGCGGCGCAGTTCCGCCAGCAGTCGCGGATCGGAGAGGTCCTTGAACGTGGCCATTGGCGTTGTGCTCCAGAGGCTTGGCGACGACCTCAGTGTCCGCCCAGGAATGCCTCGGCATCCAGTGCCGCCATGCACCCCGTTCCCGCGCTGGTGACGGCCTGGCGGTAAACGTGATCCGCGACATCGCCAGCGGCGAAGACGCCGGGGATGCTGGTTGCGGTCGCGCCGCCTTCCTGCCCGGAGTGCACCTTGATGTACCCGCCGTTCATGTCCAGCTGGCCCGCGAAGATGCCGGTGTTGGGCGTGTGGCCGATGGCGATGAACACGCCGGCGACTGCCAAGTCCTGTGTCGCGCCGGTCTTGACGTTCGCGATCCGCGCGCCGGTTACCCCGGAGTCGTCGCCCAGCACCTCGGCCAGCGTCGAATTCCATTGCACGCCGATGTTCTTGCCGGGGCCGGTCTTGGCCATCAGCTTGTCGATCATGATCGCCTCGGCCCGGAACTTGTCGCGGCGATGGACCACCGTGACCGACCGCGCGATGTTGGACAGGTACAGCGCTTCCTCGACCGCCGTGTTGCCGCCGCCGACGACCAGCACGTCCTGCCCCTTGTAGAAGAAGCCGTCGCAGGTCGCGCACGCGGATACGCCGCGGCCGGAGAACGCCGTCTCGCTGGGCAGGCCGAGGTAGCGCGCGGACGCGCCGGTCGCGATGATCAGCGCGTCGCACGTGTAGTCGCCGCTGTCGCCGCTCAGCCGGAACGGCCGCTCGGCCAGATGCGCGGTATGGATGTGATCGAAGATGATCTCGGTGTCGAAGCGCTGCGCGTGCTTCAGGAAGCGCTCCATCAGTTCCGGACCCTGTACGCCGTCGGCATCGGCCGGCCAGTTGTCGACATCGGTGGTCGTCGTCAGCTGGCCGCCCTGCGCGAGCCCGGTGATGAGGACCGGTTTGAGGTTGGCGCGCGCGGCGTATACTGCCGCGGTGTATCCGGCGGGGCCGGAGCCGAGTATCAAGAGGCGGGAGTGTCTGGCGGGCATGGGGTTCTTGCTCGTGGATGGCGCGGGGCGACCCCGCGAAGGGTTCGCAACATTATCCTGATCACGGTGCGGGAGCGACCGTGCGGCTCAGGAATCGGGCTGCGGCGGATGGTTGACAGGCTGCATTTTACCCTATAATGTCAAACATTAAATCCGGCGTGTAAGCCAGTGATTCTTAGCCAAAAAGCACGAACGCAAAAACCGCTGTCGCCGCGCATCACGCGCCTGGTACGCGAATCCTGGCTGTTGCTGGTCGGGGTGGCCATCGTGTATCTGGTGCTGATCCTCGCGACATTCAATCGCGGCGATCCTGGCTGGTCGCAAAGCGGCATGACGGGCCAGACTTTGCGCAACACCGGGGGACCGTTCGGGGCGTGGCTGGCCGATCTGCTGTTGAGCCTGTTTGGCTGGTCCGCATGGTGGTGGGTGGCGCTGGGACTGTCGCTGCTGTGGCTGGGCTACCGGCGCATGGTACCCGCGCAGGAAGGCCCCGACCATTCGGTGCTGGTCGGCGGCGTCGGTTTTGCGTTGCTGATCGTTTGCAGTGCCGCGCTCGAGTCGCTGCGCCTGTATCAGTTGCAAGCCATCCTGCCCGCGGCGCCGGGCGGGATCCTCGGCGACGTGGTCAGCAACCTGGTGTCCGGTTTCCTGGGCTTCAATGGCGGCACCTTGCTGTTGCTCGCGCTGCTGGCCGTGGGCTGGTCGCTGTTTTCCGGGATGTCCTGGCTCCGTGTTTCGGAGAAGATCGGCTATGCGCTCGAATGGGTGTGGGCGCGGTTCAAGGCGCGCCAGCAGGTCCGGAGCGACCGCCGCATCGGCGAACTTGTGGCGGTGGAGCGCGATGCGTTCGTCGCCGAGATCAAGCACAAGCGCGAAGAGGATCCGCCGGCGCCGATACGCATCGAGATGCCGGTGCAGGATATCCCCAAGTCGGAACGCGTCATCCGCGAAAAGCAGCGCCCGCTGTTTCGCGACCTTCCCGACTCGCCGCTGCCGCCGCTGAGCCTGCTCGAAGATCCGCCGGTCAACCAGGAGTCGGTCAGCGCGGAATCGCTGGAGTTCACCTCGCGCCTGATCGAGCGCAAGCTCGCGGACTTCGGCGTTGAGGTGAAAGTGCTGGCCGCCTATCCCGGACCAGTGATCACGCGCTATGAAATCGAGCCGGCCGTTGGCGTCAAGGGCGCGCAGATTGTCAACCTGGTGCGCGATCTGGCGCGGGCGCTGTCGGTGGTGTCGATACGCGTGGTCGAGACCATACCGGGCAAGTCGTGCATGGGGCTGGAGATCCCGAACCCCCGCCGGCAGATCGTCAAGCTGATCGAGATCCTCGGCTCTACCACCTACAACGACAACGCCAGCATGCTTACGCTGGCGCTGGGCAAGGACATCGCCGGCAAGCCGGTCGTCGCCGACCTGGCACGGATGCCGCACTTGCTGGTCGCGGGGACGACCGGCTCGGGCAAGTCGGTGGCGTTGAATGCGATGATCCTGTCGCTGCTCTACAAGGCGGAGCCGCGCCAGGTGCGCCTGCTGATGATCGATCCGAAGATGCTGGAGCTGTCGGTGTACGAAGGCATCGCGCATCTGCTGGCGCCGGTCGTGACCGACATGAAGCTCGCCGCAAATGGCCTGAACTGGTGCGTCGGCGAAATGGAGCGGCGCTTCCGGGTGATGAGCACGCTGGGTGTGCGCAACCTGGCCGGCTACAACAGCAAGATCGCCGAGGCGCGCAAGGCCGGCAAGCCGCTGCTCAATCCGCACACCCTGACCCCCGACGCGCCCGAGCCTCTGGAGCCCATGCCGCTGATCGTCGTCGTCATCGACGAGCTGGCGGACCTGATGATGGTCCAGGGCAAGAAGATCGAGGAACTGATCGCGCGGCTGGCGCAGAAGGCGCGGGCGGCCGGCATCCACCTGCTGCTGGCAACGCAGAGGCCGTCGGTGGATGTCATCACCGGGCTGATCAAGGCCAACATCCCGACCCGGATCGCGTTCCAGGTCTCGAGCAAAATCGACTCGCGGACCATCCTGGACCAGATGGGCGCCGAGTCGCTGCTGGGCCAGGGCGACATGCTGTACCTGCCGCCGGGGCACGGCGTGACGCAGCGCGTGCACGGCGCGTTCGTGACCGATTCCGAGGTGCACGCGGTCGTCGACCACCTGAAGCAGCAAGGTGCCCCGCAGTACCTGGACGGCGTCCTCGACCCGGGCGGCAGCGATGCTGAAGGCGGCGAGGGCGGCGAGGCAGTCAACGATCCGGAAGCCGACCCGATGTACGATCAGGCCGTGCAGGTCGTCCTCAGTACGCGGCGCGCGTCGATCTCGCTGGTGCAGCGCCACCTGCGCATCGGCTACAACCGCGCGGCACGGCTGATCGAGCAGATGGAAAAGGCCGGGCTGGTGTCGGCGATGCAAACCAACGGCAATCGCGAAGTGCTGGTTCCCAACCGGGGCGAAGCCTGACCCGCGGCGCCCTCGCAATTGAACGCGGGGCCGGGAAACGGGTCACAATGTCGACTATCCCGATGCGCCGCGGCGCGCGCGGCGCCATGCCGGCGATCCGCAATCACGAACAGGACTGACAACATGCCGGGAATCCATCGATGAACTGGTTGCTGCTTGCGGTGACGTTGCTCGCACTGGCGGGGCCGGCGCGGGCGGGAGCCGTCGAAGAGTTTCGCGCATTCACGACCCAGACCCGGTCCGCCCGGGGCGACTTCTCCCAGGTTGTCGTCGACCGCGCCGGCAAGGTGCTGCGCGAGGCATCAGGCACGTTCAGCCTGTCCCGGCCCGGCAAGTTTCGCTGGACGTACGTGAAGCCGTACGCCCAGTTGCTGGTCGGCGACGGCCAGAAGGTCTGGATCTACGACACCGACCTCAATCAGGTCACGATACGGGCGATGGACCAGACGCTGAGCGCGACGCCGGCGGCGCTGCTCGCCGGCAGCCAGGACTTCGAGAAGGTGTTCGCGGTCGAGGACCTGCCCCCGGGCGACGGCCTGACGTGGCTCGGTGCCAAGCCCAGGGCCGCGGAGTCGGGGCTGGAGTCGGCCAGGATAGGATTCAACAAGGGCACCCTGGAGAAGCTCGAATTCGTCGACAGCTTCGGCCAGCGCACGATCATCACGGTGTCGAAGTTCGAAAAGAACCCCGCGCTGGGCGCCGATCACTTCAAGTTCACGCCGCCCAAGGGCGCGGACGTGATCGGCGGCTGACGGGCTGTCCCTCATGGGCGATCTCTTCGCCACGGTCAAGCCGGCGGCGCCACTGGCGGAGCGGCTGCGGCCGCGACACATTGACGACGTGATCGGCCAGGCGCACCTGCTGGGGCCGGCCAAGCCGCTGCGGGTTGCGTTCACGTCGAAAAAGCCGCATTCGATGATCTTCTGGGGCCCGCCCGGCGTGGGCAAGACCACGCTGGCGCGCCTGATGGCCGATGCATTCAACGCGGAGTTCATCGCGCTCTCCGCGGTGCTGGCCGGCGTCAAGGACATCCGCGAAGCGGTGGCGCAGGCGGAACTGACGCTGCAGCAATCGGGGCGCCACACCATCCTGTTCGTCGACGAAGTGCACCGGTTCAACAAATCGCAGCAGGACGCGTTCCTGCCGTTCGTCGAGCAGGGACTGGTCACCTTCATCGGGGCGACGACCGAGAACCCGTCGTTCGAGGTCAACGGCGCGCTGCTCTCGCGCGCCACCGTGTACGTGCTGCAGCCGCTGTCGGAGTCCGAACTGCGCGAACTGTTCGCCCGCGCCCAGCGCCTGGCGCCGGGTGGCGTCGCCGTCGACGAGCAGGCGCTCGCCGCACTGATCGGCTATGCGGATGGCGACGGGCGGCGCCTGCTCAACCTGGTCGAGCAGTTGCATACCGCGGCCGAGGCCACGGGCGCGGTCCGGATCGACCTGTCGTTCGTCGAGGGCACGGTCACGCGCAGCCTGCGCATGTTCGACAAGGGCGGCGAGAACTTCTTCGACCAGATTTCGGCGCTGCACAAGGCGGTGCGCGGGTCCGATCCCGATGCCGCGCTGTACTGGTTCTGCCGGATGCTCGACGGCGGCTGCGATCCGCTGTATGTCGGCCGGCGGATGATACGGATGGCGAGCGAGGACATCGGCCTGGCCGACCCGCGCGCGCTGCAGCTGGCGCTGGACGCGGTGGCGGCGTTCGAACGGCTGGGGCCGCCCGAGGGCGAGCTCGCGCTGGCGGAGTGCTGCGTCTATCTCGCGGCCACGTCCAAGAGCAATGCCGTGTACAAGGCCTACAACGCCGCGCGGGCGTTCGTCGCGGAAGACGGCTCGCGGCCGGTGCCGCTGCACCTGCGCAATGCGCCGACGAGGCTGATGAAGAATCTCGGCTATGGCGAGGGGTATCGCTACGCGCACGACGAGGAGGAGGGCTACGCGGCGAGCGAGAACTACCTGCCCGAGGGCATGCCTCGCACCGTGTTCTACCGCCCCACGGAACGCGGCCTGGAGGCGAAGATCGGCGAGAAGTTGGCGCACCTGCGACGGCTCGACGCGGCGGCCGCCAGGAAACCGAAATCCGGCTAGCCGAATCGGGGCGAAAGCGCTAAGATTCGGCGCATGGACCCCTGCCGCATGCCGTTCCCCGATTCGCCGGATCGCGCCCGCGCCTGGCTGGCGGACAGTTCGCGCCCGTCCTCCCGCTAGGCGGGACAAACACACCACCTCCCTTGCAGCACAGCGGCGCTCCGTCCGGAGCAATCGATCATCTTGAACATCGAGGTTGAATCATGCTGGATCCACAACTTTTTCGCACCGACCTGAACGGCGTCGCCGCGGCGCTGGCCGCGCGCGGTTTCGCGCTCGACGTCGAGGCGTTCGCGCGGCTGGAAAACGAACGCAAGGCAATCCAGGTGCGCACGCAGGAATTGCAGGCCCGGCGCAATGCCGCATCGAAGCTGATCGGCATCGCCAAAGGCAAGGGCGAGGACGCCACGGCGCTGCTGGCCGAGGTGGCGGGCGCCGGCGAGGAACAGAAGGCGTGCGAAACGCAGCTCGAGGTGGTGCAGGGGCAATTGCGCGACCTGATGCTGGGCATGCCCAACCTGGCGCATGCCAGCGTCCCCGTCGGCCGCTCGGAAGCGGACAACGTGGAAGTGCGCCGCTGGGGCACGCCGCGCACGTTCGATTTCCCGCCGAAGGACCATACGGATCTGGGCGAGGGTCTGGGCCTCCTCGACTTCGGCGTGGCGGCCAAGCTCTCCGGCGCGCGTTTCGCGTTCCTGCGCGGCGGCATCGCGCGCCTGCACCGCGCGCTTGCCCAGTTCATGCTCGACACGCACACGCGCGAACACGGCTACACCGAGTGTTACACCCCCTACATCGTCAACGCGGCGACGCTGCTGGGCACGGGCCAGTTGCCGAAGTTCGAGCAGGACATGTTCAGCGTCACCCGCGGCGGCGCGGAAGACGATGCGGAGAAGCTCTACCTGATCTCGACTTCCGAGATCACGCTGACCAACCAGGTGCGCGACCAGATCGTGCCGCTTTCCGCGCTGCCGCTGAAGTTCACTGCGCACTCGCCTTGCTTCCGGTCGGAGGCGGGGTCGTACGGCAAGGACACGCGGGGCATGATCCGGCAGCACCAGTTCGACAAGGTGGAACTGGTCTGGGTCACGCACCCGGATCAATCCTACGCGGCGCTGGAGCAGCTCACGCGTGACGCGGAGGCGATCCTGCAAAAGCTTGAGCTGCCGTACCGCGCGATCGCGCTCTGCACCGGCGACATGGGTTTCGGCGCGGCCAAGACCTACGACCTCGAAGTGTGGCTGCCGGCGCAGAACACGTATCGGGAAATTTCGTCCTGCAGCAACTGCGAAGCGTTCCAGGCGCGGCGGATGCAGGCCCGGTTCCGCAATGCCCAGGGCAAGACCGAGCTCGTGCATACGCTCAACGGTTCGGGACTCGCGGTCGGGCGCACGCTGGTCGCCGTGCTGGAGAACTACCAGAACGCGGACGGCTCGATCACCGTGCCGGAGGCGCTTCGCGGGTACACCGGCGGCATGACAATGGTCACCGCCGCGTAGCCGGCCGCGCGGACGGCGCTCCGTGGCGCGACGCCCGCGCTGCGCCCGCCACGTCGGCCGTCGCCCTATTGCGTGGCGGCCACCAGCGGCTGGTGCGCCGGTTCCAGGTGGGACAGGATGTCGTGGTACGCCCGGACGTTTTCGACAAAGATCACCGCCTGTCCGCCGCGCGCGAACCCGCGTTTGGCCTTGGCCGCGAATTCCGGCTTGGCCAGCAGCGGCAGCACTTTCTTCAGGTCGGTCCATGAATCCGGGTTGAGTTTCTGCTGCTGCGCCAGCACCCGCGCATCCTCGACGTGCGCATAGCCGACGTTGAACGCCGCCAGCGCCAGCCACGTGCGATCCGGCTCGCGGATCCGCTCCGGCACCAGTTTCTTGAGCTGCGCGACCAGCTGCGCGCCGGCGGCGATGCTCTGCGCGGGGTCGAGGCGGTCGGTCACCTTGAATTGCACCGAAGTCTCCTCGGTAAGCATCATCATGCCCCGCACGTTGGTCGGGCTGGTCGCCAGCGGATCCCATTGCGACTCCTGGTACGCGATGGCCGCGAGCAGGCGCCACTCGATGCCGGTGCTCCCCTGCGCTGTCTTGAACATTTCGCGAAAAGCAGGCAGCAGCCGCCTGATCTTGTCCTGGAACGCCTCCGCCGCCTGCACGTCCACGCGCTGCGTGTGGCCGTAGTAGCGGTCGACCAGGCGCGCCAGCGTCCCGTCCTTCCGGGCCAGCGCGAAGTAGCGTTCCACCTTGTCGGAGAGCGCGACATTGGACTTCGGGCTGCGCCAGCGCAAGTCCCGCGCGCGGCCGATCGGAAAGGCTGCGTCGAGCTCGAGATAGACGTTGCGCAGTAACGCGAGGGTGTGCCGGTAGAGGATCCCGTAGCGCGCGCCGCCGGCCGCGATGGTCTCCGCCAGTTTGCGCGGGGACGCAACCGGCGTGAGCCGGATGGCGCCTTCGCGCAGCGAAGCATCGTCTGCGGCGAACTCCGCGAGTGGCTGGTCGGGCGTGGTCAGCACCGGTTGGTCATCGAGGTCGCGCCATCCCAGCGGCTGCGGGTCGTCGAGCCGGTACACGAGCACCGGTTGCACCGCTTGGTACGCAGGCCCGGCCACCAGCGGCCCAGGCGCCGGAATCCCGGTGGCGCCAATCGCCACGACATGGACCAGCGCGCTCTCGCCGGCGCGCAGCGCCTTGTCGTGATCATCCATGACGCGGAGGTCCAGCGAAACGTTGAGCGAGCCCGCGAAGCGCTTGAGAAGATCGTACTCGAACCCCGCGGGCTTGCCTTCGGCGTCCATGAAATACGTGTCGGGGCCGGGAACGATGGCTGCCACGAGCCGGCCCAGCTCGACCGGATCGATGCGTCCCGGCGAAGGCGGATCGCGGCCACAACCGGCGAGCGCGAAGGCCAGGACGAGGGCGGGCGCAACGAAGATCCACTGTGGGCTGCGTGAACGTGTCATGCATGGTCCTCGTTGAGTTGCGGCCGGCACCGGCGCCGCGACTGCCCGCGGCCGCGGAGACTCTTCCCGCGCGCCGAAGTCGTTGTGCGCCAGCGCCACATCGGCGATAATACACACAGTTGCGGCGCTGAAAGTCCTTGCGCCGCCGACTGCAGTGCAATGGCGGGTCGCCCCGCATTGTCCGGTAGTGAACCTGGTCAGGTCCGGAAGGAAGCAGCCACAGCTATTTAGGGCAAGTGCCGGGGGAACGGCTCGCCACCCCCATTCGCGCGCCCTCCACCGAGGACGCGCCCGTTTCTGCGCGACGCGATTGCGCGGTCCGCGGCCGCGGGCTTTGATAGAATCGGGCCATGTCCTATCAAGCCCTCGCCCGCAAGTGGCGGCCCAAGAACTTCTCGGAGCTGGCTGGGCAGCAACACGTGGTGCAGGCGCTGACCAACGCACTGACCCAGAACCGCCTGCACCATGCGTACCTGCTGACCGGCACCCGCGGGGTGGGCAAGACCACCATCGCGCGCATTCTCGCCAAGTCGCTCAATTGCGAGCGTGGGGTCACGGCGGCACCGTGCGGCGTCTGCGCCCCGTGCGTGGCCATCGACGAGGGCCGCTTCGTCGACCTGATTGAGCTCGATGCGGCGTCGAACACCGGCATCGACAACATGCGGGAGATCCTCGACACGGCACGGTACGCACCGACCGTCGGGCGCTACAAGGTCTACCTGATCGACGAAGTCCACATGCTGTCCCGGTCCGCGTTCAATTCGATGCTCAAGACGCTGGAGGAGCCGCCCGAGCACGTCAAGTTCGTGCTCGCGACGACCGATCCGCAGAAAATTCCCATCACCGTCCTGTCGCGCTGCCTGCAGTTCAATCTCAAGCAGCTGCCGCCGCCCATCGTCGCGCGGCAACTGGAACATGTGCTGACCCAGGAAGGAATCGGCTTCGAGCCCGGCGCCATCCGGGTCCTCGCCCGCGCCGCGCAGGGTTCGATGCGCGACGGCCTCAGCCTGCTCGACCAGGCGATCGCCTACGGGTCGGGCGGGGTCGAGGAAGCGGTCGTGCGGCAGATGCTGGGCGCCGTGGAAACCGACTATGTCCTGCGCCTCCTTGAAGCGCTGGCGGAGAGCGACGGCGAACGCCTGTTCGGCGAAGCGAGGGCGATGGCCGAGCGAAACCTTGCCTTCGACGCGGCGCTGCAGGACCTGGCGGTCTGTCTGCACGATATCGCGCTGTTGCAGACCGTGCCCGGCGCGATTCCCGACGACCAACCCGGCCGCGACCGGCTGGTGGAACTGGCGCGCCGGCTGGATCCGGAGACGGTGCAGCTCGACTACCAGATCGCGGTGCAAGGCAGGAACGATCTGTCCATCGCGCCCGACGAATTCGCTGGATTCTCGATGACCTTGTTGCGGATGCTGGCGTTCGCGCCGGGCGGCCGCCCGGCAATCGCGGTGGGTTCCGGGCCCGTCGTTGCGGCCGCTACCACCAGCGCGCGGGCTGCGACGAGGCCGGTGACGGCGGCCGTTCCGGTCGCACTCGACGCCTCCATTGCGCCACCTGCAGCCACCACCGCAACGGAGGCTGGACCGGCGGGATCGCCGATTGCGGCCGGCGCGCCGGTTGCGGCCGGTCGCGGCACCGGCGCTGGCCGGCGGCGCGCCTGCGCTTGCCGCCTGACGCCGGTGCGCCGGTGCAGCCCCGCTCCGCGACACCGGATGCCGCACTCGATCCCGTGCCGCTCCAGCCCACCTTGGCGATTGGCGAGTGGCCGGGCTTGATCGCGCAATGCCGCTTGAGCGGCCTGGCGCAGCAACTCGCCTACAACGCCGAATTGATGGCGCGGCGGCAGACGCCGACCGGCATCGAAATGGAACTCGCCCTGCCGGAGAGCAACCGCCATCTGGCCGAACGCGCGTACCAGGACAAGCTGCGCGAGGCGCTGGGCGCCGCGCTCGGCACGCCGGTGCGCTTGCGGATCGAGATAGGCGGCGAGGGCGCGGGCAGCATGGCGGCCCAGGACCGGCGCGCGCGGCAGTTGTTGCAGGAGAACGCCGCGGCGAGCTTCAATGCCGACCCATTTGTGCGCGACGCCGTGCGGCTGTTCGATGCCCGCGTGCGTCCGCAGTCCATTCAACCCGTGGCAATGCAGCAAGGAAACAAACCATGATGAAGGGCGGAATCGCAGGGCTCATGCAGCAGGCGCAGAAGATGCAGGAGCGGATGCAAAAGGCGCAGGAGGAGCTTGCCACCCGGGAGGTCGAGGGCCAGTCGGGGGCCGGCATGGTCAAGGTCACGATGACCGGCAAGCACGCGGTCAAGCGCGTGCAGATCGATCCCAAGCTGCTCGCCGAGGACCGCGACATGCTGGAGGACCTGGTTGCTGCCGCGGTCAATGACGCCGTCCATCGCGTCGAGGCGATGACGCAGGAGCATATGGGCAGCCTCACGGCGGGTATGCAGCTGCCGCCGGGCATGAAGCTGCCGTTCTGAGTTCCCCGCGATGAATCCGCCGTCCAGCCTGGAGGAGTTGGTCCAGGCCCTGCGTTGCCTGCCCGGCGTGGGGCCGAAGGCGGCGCAACGCATGACGCTGCACCTGTTGCAGCACGATCCCGCCGGCGGGACGCGACTGGCCGAGGCGCTGAAGAAGGCGTTGTCCAACATCCGCCACTGCGAGCAGTGCAACACGTTCACCGAGTCCGCGCTGTGCGCGCTATGCGCGTCGGGCAAACGCGATCCGGCGCTGCTCTGCGTGGTGGAAACGCCGGCTGACCTGCTGATGATCGAGCAGACGCAGGCCTATTCGGGGCTCTATTTCGTGCTGATGGGACGCCTGTCCCCGCTCGACGGCGTGGGACCGAAGGACATCCACGTCGAGCGCCTGCTCCGGCGCGCCGGCGATGGCGTTGTGCGCGAAGTCGTGCTCGCGACCAACTTTACCGTCGAAGGCGAAGCCACCGCCCATCATCTGGGTGAACTGCTGCGCGCGCGCGGACTGGCAGTAAGCCGCCTGGCGCGCGGCGTGCCGGTCGGCGGCGAGCTCGAATACGTCGACAGCGGGACGCTTGCGCAGGCGCTGCGCGACCGCAGGGTGGTGTGACCACGCGTCCTACGGCTTTTTGTCAGGGGTCAGGATCGTGTTCAGCGCCTGCGGCAACAGCTCCGGATAGTCGCGGCTGTAGTGCAGGCCGCGGCTTTCCTTGCGCGCCTGCGCCGAACGGACGATCAGTTCCGCGGTCTGCACCAGGTTGCGCAGTTCCAGCAGGTCGCCGGTGACGCGGAAATTCGAGTAGAACTCCTCGATCTCGGCCTTGAGCAGGGAGATCCGGTGCGCCGCGCGCTCGAGCCGCTTGTCGGTGCGCACGATGCCGACGTAGTTCCACATGAAGCGCCGCAGTTCGTCCCAGTTGTGCGAGATCACCACTTCCTCGTCCGCGTTGGTCACCCGGCTCTCGTCCCACTCGGGGAGCGCGACGCCGGTCGCCGGGGCTTTGGCGCGGATGTCCAGCGACGCGGCACGGCCGAACACCAGGCACTCGAGCAGCGAATTGCTGGCGAGCCGGTTCGCGCCATGCAGGCCGGTGAAGGCGGTCTCCCCGATCGCGTACAGCCGGTCGACGTCGGTGCGCCCGTTCAGGTCGGTCATCACGCCACCGCAGGTGTAGTGCGCGGCGGGGACGACGGGGATCGGCTGCCTGGTGATGTCGATGCCGTACTCGAGGCAGCGCGCGTGGATGGTCGGGAAGTGCTCGCGGACGAAATCGGCGGGCTTGTGCGAAATGTCCAGGAAGACGCAGTCCAGGCCGCGCTTCTTGATCTCGAAGTCGATCGCGCGCGCGACGATGTCGCGCGGCGCCAGCTCGGCGCGCGGGTCATGCTGCGGCATGAAGCGCGTGCCGTCGGGGAGCTTGAGCAGGCCGCCTTCGCCGCGGACGGCCTCGCTGATCAGGAACGACTTGGCCAGCGGGTGGTACAGGCAGGTCGGGTGAAACTGGATGAACTCCATGTTGGCCGTGCGGCAGCCGGCCCGCCACGCCATCGCGATGCCGTCGCCGCTGGCGGTGTCGGGATTGGTCGTGTACAAATAGACCTTGCCGGCGCCGCCGGTGGCCAGGATCGTGTCACCCGCGGCGTACGTCTGGATTTTTCCGGTCGCTACATCCAGCGCGTAGAGGCCGTGGCAGGTCCGGTCGCCGCGGCCGAGCTTGCGGCCGGTGATCACGTCGATCGCGACATGATTCTCCAGGATGCGGATGCGCGGGTGGCGGGCCACCTCCTTGATCAGCGTCTGCTGGACTGCGAAGCCGGTCGCATCGGCGGCGTGGATGATCCGGCGAAAGCTGTGCCCACCTTCGCGGGTCAGGTGGAAACCGGTCTTGTTCTCGTCGTCGCGCGTGAACGGGACGCCGAGCTCGATCAGCCAGGAAATGGCTTCGCGCGCGTGCTCGACCACGAAGCGGGTCGCCGATTCGTCGCACAATCCGGCGCCCGCGATCAGCGTGTCCTTGACGTGATCATCGGTGGAGTCGTCGTCGCTGAGGACTGCGGCGATCCCGCCCTGCGCCCAGCTGGAAGCGCCGTCGGGCATCTGCTGCTTGGTCAGCACGGCGACGCTCTTGCTCTCCGCCAGATGCAGCGCCGCCGTCAATCCGGCGAGGCCGCTGCCCACGATCAAAACATCGAATGTCTGCAAGATTGCTCCTCGTCAAGTCGCGGATGGCGGCGTGCATGGCGCAAAGGCCGGCCCCAGACATGGGAGTTTAGCCGAACGGCCCACGCCGATGTCGGGCCGCGAAGAACGATCGGCACGTGGCCGGCACAGCCGCGTTCGGCACGCGGCAACTACCCCGGATCCGGGAAGGCGGACGGGTCGTACTTTGCTGCGGCGCAGCATGCAAGAAGCCTGATTTCCCGCGGCGGACACCCCGTATTAGCTATTGCACTTCGGGGTCGCGGCGATTAGCATGGGCAGCCATGACCCGGCGCCGAAAAATTCGAATTCAACCCGGTGCGGTCAACGCGGTACCACCGTTGGACAATAATCCACTATAGGAGAAACCGATGAGCAATGAGCAATCCAAACCTCTGCCGCGTCGCAAGTTCCTCGCGGGCGCCGGCGCCGCCGCGGCGGGCGCCGCAACCATGGGCTTCCCCATGATCGCCAGATCCCAGTCGCCGATCGTGCTCAAGATGCAGGGTGCGTGGGGCGCCAAGGACATTTTCAACGAAATGGCGCAGGAATACGTCAAGCGCGTCAACGACATGGCGGGCGGCCGGCTGCGCATCGACTACCTCCTCACGGGGTCGGTCGTGAAGACATTCCAGGAAATGGACGCGGTGAGCAAGGGCGTGCTGGATGCGGCCCACAGCGTGCCCGTGTACTGGTACGGCAAGTCCAAGGTGGCCTCGCTGTTCGGCTCCGGTCCGATCAACGGCTGCGACGCGCACCAGACGCTGGCGTGGATCTATCGCGGCGGCGGGCTGCAGCTCTATAACGAACTGCTGGCCAAGCTCAACCTCGACGTCGTCGGCTTTTTCGCCATGCCGATGCCGACGCAGCCGCTGGGCTGGTTCAAGAAAGCGATCAAGGACGCTTCGGAACTGAAGGGCCTGAAGTACCGCACCGTGGGGCTGGCCGCCGACCTGTTCCAGGAAATGGGCGCGAAGGTGACGCAGCTCCCCGGCGGGGAAATCATGCCGGCGCTGGAAAAAGGCGTGATCGACGCGTTCGAGTTCAACAACCCGACCTCGGACATGCGTTTCGGTGCGCAGGACGTGATCAAGAACTACATGATGGGCAGCTACCACCAGGCGATGGAGTTCTTCGAAATTCTCTTCAACAAGCAGAAGTGGAACACGATCCCGAAGGACCTGCAGGCGATCCTGCAGTACGGCGTCGAGGCCGCCAGCTCGTCGAACTGGTGGACGGCGATGGACAACTACTCGCGCGACCTCGAGATCCTGAAGGACAAGCACAAGGTCAACGTGATCCGGACGCCGAAGTCGGTGATGGCCGAGCAGCTCAAGGCGTGGGACGTCCTGACCAAGCGCCTGTCCGACGAGGATCCCTTCTTCGCCAAGGTGGTCGAGTCGCAGCGCGCCTGGGCCAAGCGCGTCGCGTACTACATGTTCGTCAACGAAGCCGATTACCATCTCGGGTACGAGCACATCTTCAAGACCAAGCTTCCCGCATGATCCGGTACCAAGGCTAGTCGGCAAGTGGGGCGGCCCGGCAACGCGCCGCCCCGTTTCATTTCCATCCCCGGGCCAAATCCATGATGCAGCGCCTCATATACGCCATCGATCAGCTGAGCAAGACCATAGGCCATGCGTTTTCATGGTGCATCATCATTGTCGCGTTCGGCACCTGCTACGAAGTGTTCGTGCGCTACGTGCTGAACGACCCGACCAGCTGGGCGTTCGACATGAGCTACCTGATGTATGGCGCGGTCTTCTACATGGCCGGCGCGTACACGCTGTCGCGGGGCGGTCACGTCCGCGCCGACATGTTCTACCGGCTGTGGCCGGAGCGCACCCAGGCAGCGGTGGAACTGGTGTTGTACATAGTGTTCTTCTTCCCCGGAATACTCGCTCTGGTCATTTCCGGCTGGGGATATGGTTTTGAAGCGATGCGCATCCACGAGGTCAGCGTGAACAGCCCGGCGGGCGTGCCGATCTGGCCGCTGAAGATGCTGATCCCGGTCGGCGGTGCCCTGATCGCGCTGCAGGGCCTCGCCGAAGTCCTGCGCTGCATCCTCTGCCTGCGCGACGGGCAATGGGCTGGGCGCCTGCATGACGTCGAGGAACTCGAAAAGCAGATCCTCGCGGAGCACGCACGTGAGGCCGACGAGCAGGCGGCGCGGGTGTCGCATGCGATCCAGGGAGGCGCGCGATGAGCGATCCCGGCGTCGCCCTGATGATGCTGGGCATCCTCGTCTTCACGATCATGATCGGTTTTCCGGTCGCCTTCACGTTGATGGCGCTGGGCGTCGGATTCGGCTACTACGCCTACTATCAGCCGCTGCAGGACTTCTTCAACAACCGCGTGTTCTATTCGCTGACGCAGAACACTTTCACGGTGCTGAACAACGACGCGCTGGTGTCGATCCCGCTGTTCCTGCTGATGGGCTACCTGGTCGAGCGCGCCAACATCCTCGACAACCTGTTCCGTAGCCTGCAGATCGCGCTCAAGCGGGTTCCGGGCGCGCTGGCGGTGGCGACGCTCGCGACCTGCGCGCTGTTTGCAACGGCCACCGGCATTGTCGGTGCGGTCGTGACCCTGATGGGCCTGCTCGCGTTTCCGCAGATGATCAAGGCCGGCTACGACACGCGGCTCGCCGCGGGCGTGATCTGCGCCGGGGGCTGCCTGGGCATACTGATCCCGCCATCGATCATGCTGATCGTCTACGGCGCGGTTGCAGGCCTGTCGGTGGTCAAGCTCTACGCGGCCGCCTTCATCCCCGGGTTCTTCCTCGCCGGCATGTACATCGTCTACGTGATCGTGCTGGCGATCTTCAAGCCCCACCTCGCCCCGCCGTTGCCCAAGGAGGAGGGGAACGTCGCGATGGGTGAACTGTTCGTGATGCTGGCGAAATCGTTCTTTCCGCTCGCGCTGCTGATTCTGTCGGTGCTGGGAGCGATCATGTTCGGGCTGGCGACGCCCACCGAGGCGGCCTCGGTCGGGGCGGTCGGCGCCATGGTGCTCGCGGCG
Source organism: Betaproteobacteria bacterium (assembly GCA_016717855.1). Classification (GTDB taxonomy): domain Bacteria; phylum Pseudomonadota; class Gammaproteobacteria; order Burkholderiales; family Casimicrobiaceae; genus PALSA-1005. The sequence goes on along the minus strand of JADKEV010000004.1, from coordinate 179,976 downwards.
GCCTATCGCTCGCTCACCTGGCAGCGCCTGCGCGAGGCGGTGTTCCTCACCGCGCGCACTTCGGCGATGGTGTGCTGGCTGTTCGTCGGCTCGGCGATTTTCGCGTCGATCTTCGCCTACCTGGGCGGCAACGTGCTGATCAAGGATTTCGTGCTGGGCCTGAATCTCAGCCCGATCACGTTCCTGCTGATGTCGCAGGCGATCATCTTCGTGCTCGGGTGGCCGCTCGAATGGACCGAGATCATCATCATCTTCGTGCCGATCTTCCTGCCGATGCTCTCACACTTCGAAATCGACCCGATGATCTTCGGCATCCTGGTGGCGATCAACCTGCAGACCGCGTTCCTGTCGCCGCCGATGGCGATGGCGGCCTACTACCTGAAAGGCGTGAGCCCGCCTTCGGTGCTGCTCACGCAAATCTTCAGCGGCTGCATGCCGTTCGTCTACATCGTGCTGGTCACGATGCTGATCATCTACGTGTTCCCGCAGGTCGCGCTCTGGCTGCCTGGCGTCCTGTACGGCAATTGACCCATGGATGCGACCAGACTCGAGTGGCTGTCCGCGGCTGACGCGGCGCGCGCGATCCGCGAGGGCTCCATCAGTTCGGAGCAACTCGTCGACGCATGCCTGGCGCGCATCGAAGCCGTCGAGCCGGCGGTGCAGGCGTGGCAATTCCTCGATCCGGCATATGCCCGGGAGCAGGCGCGCGCGCGCGACCTCGACCGGATGATGGGGCGGTCGATCGGGGCGTTGCACGGCGTGCCGGTCGGGATCAAGGATGTTTTCGACACCGGCGACATGCCGACCGAAGACGGCACGGTGCTGCACGCCGGTCGCATGCCGGAGCGCGACGCGACCGTTGTCGCGATGCTGCGGGCCGCGGGTGCAGTGATCATGGGCAAGACCGTGACCACCGAGTGCGCCACCTACATGCCCGGCAAAACGCGCAATCCGCACAATCCAGAGCACACTCCCGGCGGGTCGTCATCCGGCTCGGCGGCGGCGGTCGCCGCGGGCATGGTCCCGCTCGCGCTGGGCAGTCAGACCAACGGGTCGGTGATCCGTCCGGCGGCGTTCTGCGGCGTCTACGGATTCAAGCCGACACATGGACTCATCCCCCGCCACGGCGTCCTCAAGCTCTCGCGCACGCTCGATCAGATCGGCATGTTCGGCCGCACCCTCGAGGATGTCGCGCTGCTCGCCGAGCAGCTGACGGGGCACGACGAGCGCGACCCCGACACGCGGCCGCGGGCGCAGATCCCGTTCGTGGCGACGGCTGCCTCCGAGCCGCCGCTGCCGCCGAAGCTCGCGTTCATCAAGACGCCGGTGTGGGACCGGGTGGACGCCGACACGCCGGAAGCGTTTGCCGAGCTCGTGGCAGCTCTCGGCAGCCATTGCGCGGAACACGTGCTGCCGGATTCGCTGCGCGACGCGTGGGACTGGCACCGCACCATCATGGAAGCGGAAATGGCCTGGAACCTGGACCTGGAGTGGGAAAAGGGGCGGGATCGCTTGTCGGAGTCGTTGCGCGCGCAACTCGCGCGCGGGCGCGCGGTGGGCGCGCTCGACTACCAGAAGGCCCTCGGACGCATTGCCAATCTCAACGAGGGATTCGCCGAATTGCTCGCGGTCCACGACGCGGTGCTGACCCCGTCCGCACCCGGAACGGCGCCAAGACTCGAGGCGACCGGGGACCCCGCGTTCTGCACGCTCTGGACGCTGTGCGGAATGCCCGCCGTGACCCTGCCGCTGATGAACGGCGCGAACGGATTGCCGCTGGGCGTGCAACTCGTCGGCGCGCGCGGCGACGACGCGCGCCTGCTGCGCACGGCGCGCTGGCTGGTGGCGCAGGTCCAGGCAGGCTGAAGCATCGACCAGGAGAAACAGTTATGCCGATCAGAATATTCGCAGGTATCGTTGCATTGGTGCTGGTGCTTGGCTACCTGATCCCGGTCGTGTTGAAGTTGAAAAACATTCCGCTCACCGGGAGCATCCTGGTCGGCATCGCCATGATGCTGGTTGACCTTCGTCAATCGCTGAAGGCGAAGGACGACTGAGTCCCCGCCGTCGCGCCGCGGGATGGAGCCGCGCCGGCTATACAAAGCGGGCAACCTGGAGTAAATTCTTCGAATGATGTCCGCGGGATAGCCGTCGGCGAACTACCGCATTTAAGGAGGCAGCAATGCTTGTCAGCGAGATTCTGCGCATCAAGGGCAATACGCTCTACACCACCAGCCCGGCCGACAAGGTTCGCGATGCCGTCCGCGTCATGGCCGATCTCGACATGGGGTCGCAGATCGTGATGGATCAGGGAAAGCTGGTCGGCATGTTGACTTTTCGCGAAGTGCTGGCGGTGCTCGACCGGCAGGATGGCGTTCTGGGCAACGTCAAGGTTGCGGACGTCATGGAGCCGGAGCCGCTGACGACAAGTCCCGGCACGGAAGTGATGGAACTGCGCGGAAAGATGCTCGAGCGGCACGCGCGCTACGTGCCGGTCATGGACGAGTCCACGCTGTTGGGAGTCGTGTCGTTTCACGACGTGGCCAAGGCCGTCTACGAAGAGCAGAGTTTCGAGAACACGATGCTGAAGGACTACATCGCGGCGGCCTGAAGCGCGCCGAAGCGCCGGCCGCGATTCAGTTCGCGCCCGCCTTCCCCAGCAGAAAGATAGCCGGCCGGTTCTGGTAGGCCGCGAGATCGCGGCGGCGCCACTGCGTGACCGGCAGCACCACGATTTCCTCCGACGCCAGCGTCAAGTCCGCGGCGACTCCCAGCAGCGTCTCGTTCGCGCACAGCGCGATCAGGCTTTGCAGCATGGCGACGTTGCGGTAGGGCGTTTCGATGAACAGTTGCGTGGCGCCGCTCTTGCTGGCCAGTTCCTCGACCCGCCGCAGCGCCGCGGTCCGCGCTTCGGTCTTGGCCGGGAGATAGCCGTGAAAGGTGAAGCCCTGGCCGTTCATGCCCGAGGCCATCAGCGCCAGCAGGATGGACGACGGCCCGACCAGCGGGATGACCTGGATGCCGGCGCGATGCGCGGCGGCCACGAGCCTGGCGCCGGGGTCGGCCACGCCCGGACAGCCGGCATCGGACATCAGGCCCAGGTCGCTGCCCGCGCGCGTCGGGTCCAGCAGCGCGTCTACCTGCGGCGGCGGCGTGCGCTCGTTCAACTCTTCGATGGCGATAGCCTGTATCGCGGCGGTGGTGCCGATGCTCTTCAGGAACGCGCGCGCCACCTTGGCGTTCTCGGCCACGACATGACGCAACTCGCGGGCGACAAGAATGGTGCGCGCGGGCAGCGCCGACTCCGGCGCGGCGACGCCAAGCAGGTTGGGAACCAGGTAAACTCGCCCGGCTGCCATCAGAAAATGGCAAAGCCCGCGGCGGTGAGCATGCCGGTCAGGGCGATCAGGGGCAAGCCGATCAGCGCCGTGGGGTCCGCGCTTTCGATCTTCTCGGTCAGCACGATGCCCAGCGCCTCGGCCTTGGCGCTGCCGGCGCAGTCGTAGGGTTCGTCGAGTTCCAGGTAGCGCGCAAGAAAGTCGTCCGGCAGGCTGCGAAAGCGCACCGTCGTGGGCACCGTCATCGTCTCGATGCTGTCGAAGCGCGCGTCGAGCAGCGCGATCGCCGTGTGGAACACGACCGTTCGACCCCGCATCGCCTGCAGCTGCCGGAGCGCATTGGTGAACGTTCCCGGCTTGCCCAGGGGCTGGCCGTCGAGGTCCGCGACCTGGTCGGAGCCGATGATCAGCGCGTCGGGAAACCGCACATGCAGCGAGCGCGCCTTCGCCGCGGCCAGGCGCAGCGCCGTCGCGGCGCAAGTTTCGCCGGGCATAGGCGCTTCGTCCACCTCGGGCGCCACGGCCTCGAACGGAAGGCGAAGCCGGGTGAGCAGCTCGCTGCGATAGCGCGAAGTCGAGGCGAGAACGAGCGGAGGAATCCGGTCCAAAGGCTTGATTTCCAAGGGAGTCGCTGTCATGGGAATTTTGACAGGACGGGGGAAAAACGCTATTATGCCGCGTTTATGCCGACCAAAGCCACAGCGAGCACGTCGAGTCTGCCGGACCATTCGCTGAACCGGTTTCGGGCGCGGGAATTCGCTGCCGCCGGCCAGGCCGCATCGGGTACGGTGCGCTTGGCCGACTGGCCACGGGCCGCCGAGTCCGTTGTCGATCCTGCCGCGGAAATCGCGTACCGGGTCGAGGGCGGCGCCGACGCCAGCGGGCGGCCCAGGCTGTTGTTTGCATTGAGCGGGTCGGTGGAAGTGATCTGCCAACGCTGCCTGCATCCGATGCAGTGGCAGCTCGGCGGGCAGACCGCGGTGTTGCTCGCCGCGAACCAGCGCCAGCTCGAGGCGTGGGATAGCGAAGTGGAAGAGGCGGAGGTTGTCCTCGCGGATCAGCCGCTGAATCTGAACGAGTTGTTGGAAGACGAGTTTTTGTTGGGCTTGCCGTTTGCCCCCATGTGCGACGATCCGGGATGTGCCCGGCGCGCGGGGAGCGAGGCGCAGGGTGCGGACGAAATCCGCATCGACACCTTGCCGGAGGACAGCAGTCCGTTCGGCGCGCTGCGCGGCAAGCTCGGTTCAAAGCAATCGAATTGACTGGAAATCAGGAGCAAATCATGGCTGTTCAGCAGAACAAGAAGTCCCCGTCCAAGCGCGGCATGCATCGCGCGCATGATTTTCTGACCGCGCCGGCCCTTGCCGTCGAACCGGTCAGCGGCGAAGTGCACATGCGCCACCACATCAGCCCGAACGGTTACTACCGCGGCAAGAAAGTCATCAAGACCAAGGGCGAGTAGTCCCACCGGTTCCCGAGCAGGCCGCCAGCCGTGCGGCGTCCGGTCGCCATGGCCGTGGTTTCCGCGTGCCGGTACCGGTCCGGCCTGCCTCTTTGAGAAGGTACGCGGGGACATGTCAGCCCAAGCCGGAGCAGACCTGACCATTCAGCCCCTCGCGGGCCGGATGATCACGATCGCGATCGATGCGATGGGCGGGGATTTCGGGCCTTCCGTGACCGTGCCTGCCGCGCTCGACTTTCTTGCCGCGCATCCGCAGGCAAGCGTGATCCTGGTCGGGCTGGAGGAGGTGATCCGGGCGCAGCTGGGCCAGGGTGGCGCCGCCGCCGGCCGGCTTGCCGTCTGCCATGCGAGCCAGGTGGTGGCCATGCATGAGCGGCCGGCGCAGGCCCTGCGCGCAAAGAAGGACTCATCGATGCGGGTCGCCGTCAATCTGGTGAAGGAAGGCGCGGCGCAGGCTTGCGTGAGCGCCGGCAACACCGGCGCCTTGATGGCTACCGGGCATTTCGTCCTGAAGACGCTGGCCGGCATTGATCGTCCGGCCATCGCGGCCAGGATGCCCACCGCGCGCGGCCACACCACGATGCTGGACCTGGGCGCCAATGTCGACTGCACTGCCGAGCACCTGGTCGAGTTCGCGGTGATGGGCAGCGCGCTGGTCGAGGCGACAGAGCACAAGCCGCGGCCGACAGTCGGCCTGCTCAACGTCGGCGAGGAAGAGATCAAGGGCAGCGACGTGGTGAAGGAAGCGGGGGAACTGCTCAAGGCGGGCAACCTCAACTTCTTCGGCAACGTCGAAGGCGATGACATCTACCGGGGCACAGTCGACGTCGTCGTGTGCGACGGCTTTGTCGGCAACGTCGCGTTGAAGACCTCCGAAGGCCTGGCCCGGATGATCGGGCAGTTTCTCTCGGAAGAGTTCAACAGGAACCTCCTCTCGAAAGCGGGCGCCATGTTCGCCCTGCCGGCCATCAGGCGCTTCAAGGACCGGCTCGATCACCGCCGCTACAACGGCGCGAGCCTGATCGGGCTGCGCGGCATCGTGATGAAGAGCCACGGCGCCGCGGACCGGCTGGCCTTCGCCTGCGCCCTGGGTCGCGCCTACGACGAAGCAGCCACCGGCGTGCTGGGCCGCATTGCCGAACTTGTCGCCGCCCGCGCCCAGCCTCCCGTCGCAGGGCCGGCCGGGGCCTTGCATGCCTAACCGGATCACCGGCACCGGGTCATTCCTGCCCGCAACCGTCTGGACCAATCAGGACCTGGCGAAGCGCATCGCGACCACCGACGAGTGGATCGTCGCGCGCACCGGCATCCGCCAGCGCCACATCGCCGACGACACGCAGTCGACCAGCGACCTGGCGCTGCCCGCCGCGTTGCAGGCAATTGCCGCGGCCGGTCTGCAGCCAAGCGACATCGACCTGATCATCGTGGCGACGACGACGCCCGACATGGTGTTCCCCAGCACCGCCTGCCTGCTGCAGGCCAAGCTGGGCATCGCCGGCGGGCCCGCGTTCGACGTGCAGGCGGTGTGCAGCGGCTTCATTTATGGCCTGTCGCTGGCCGACCACCTGCTGACCGGTGGGCCGTACCGCAATGCGCTGGTGGTCGGCGCCGAGATCTATTCGCGCATCCTGGACTGGGACGACCGCGGCACGTGCGTGCTCTTCGGCGACGGCGCCGGCGCGGTGGTGTTGTCCAGGGGGCAGCAGCCGGGAATCATCGCCAGCCGGCTGCACGCCGACGGCTCGCACGCCGACATCCTGAAAGTGCCGGGACACGTCGACCGCGGCGCCATCCGCGGCGACCCGTTGCTGCGAATGGATGGGCAGGGCGTGTTCAAGTTCGCCGTCCGCGTGCTGGCCGATGTCGCCAACGAAGTGCTGGCCGATGCCGGGATGAACCGGTCACAGATCGACTGGCTGATTCCGCATCAGGCCAATGTGCGCATTATCGATGCGACCGCACGAAAGCTGGCGCTGCCGCCGGAGAAGGTCGTCACCACCGTCGCGCTGCATGCCAACACGTCAGCGGCGTCGATTCCTTTGGCGCTGGACATCGCGGTGCGCGACGGGCGGATCCAGCCCGGCCAGCATCTGATGCTCGCGGGTGTCGGCGGCGGATTCACCTGGGGCGCGGTGCTCGTTCGCTGGTAGCCTGCGCGCCAGGCCACTCGGGATTCCATCATGAAACTTGCATTCGTCTTCCCCGGTCAGGGTTCGCAGAGCATCGGCATGATGACGCCGTTTGCCAACGACACGGCGGTCACCGCGGCCTTCGCCGACGCATCGCATGCACTGGGTCAGGACTTGTGGCAGTTGGTCGCCACCGGTCCGGCCGAGGAACTCGCGCGCACCGTCAACACGCAGCCCGTGATGCTGACCGCCGGCGTTGCGGTGTACCGGTCGTGGATCGCCGCGGGCGGCCCGCCGCCGGCGTTGCTCGCCGGCCACAGTCTGGGCGAATACGCGGCGCTCGTCGCCGCCGGTTCCATCACCCTGGCCGATGCGGTGCCGCTGGTGCGCTTTCGTGCGCAGGCGATGCAGGAGGCGGTGCCCGAGGGCACCGGCGCGATGGCAGCGATCCTGGGCCTGGCCGACGACGACGTGCGCGCCGCCTGCGCGGAAGCAGCCGCGGCGACAGGGCAGGTCGTGGAAGCGGTCAACTTCAACGCGCCCAGCCAGGTGGTGATCGCCGGCCACAAGGGTGCGGTCGACAAGGCGATCGAGGCGTGCAAGGGCCGCGGCGCCAAGCGCGGCATGTTGCTGCCGGTGAGCGCGCCGTTCCACTCGTCATTGCTGAAACCTGCTGCCGAGCGGCTGGCGGAACGCCTCAAGTCGGTGGCGGTCGCCATGCCCGTCATTTCCGTCATTCATAACGTCGATCTGTCCGCGTCCGCGTCGCCCGACGCGGTGCGCAGCGCGCTCGCCCGCCAGGCGGCGAGCCCCGTCCGCTGGGCCGACACCATCCGCCACTTCGCGGCCGCCGGCGTGACCCATATCGCCGAATGCGGGCCGGGCAAAGTCCTCGCCGGGATGGTGAAACGGATCGCGCCGGAGATCGAGTCCGTGGCGCTGACTGATCCGGCGGCGATCGCGTCGCTGCTGGCCACGCTGAAAGGCTGACATCATGCAAGGAAAACTCGCCGTCGTGACCGGCGCCACGCGCGGCATTGGCCGTGCGATCGCGCTGGCGCTGGGACAGCAGGGCGCGACCGTCATCGGCACGGCCACGACGGACGCCGGCGCCGCGACGATCAGCGCCTATCTGGCGGAGGCCGGCATCGCGGGCAAGGGCGTCATGTTGAACGTGACCGACGCGACCGCGACCGACGCGGCGCTGGCCGCGATCCAGAAAGAATTCGGCGACATCGCGATCCTGGTCAATAACGCGGGCATTACCCGCGACACGCTGCTGCTGCGGATGAAGGACGACGATTGGGACGCGGTGCTGGACACCAATCTGAAATCCGTCTTCCGCCTGTCCAAGGCAGTGCTGCGCGGGATGATGAAAGCGCGCTTCGGACGCATCATCAACGTGGGCTCGGTTGTGGGCAGCACCGGCAACCCGGGCCAGGCCAATTACGTCGCGGCGAAGGCGGGACTCGCGGGCTTCACCAGGGCGCTGGCGCAGGAAGTCGGCAGCCGCAATATCACCGTCAACTGCGTGGCGCCGGGCTTCATCGACACCGACATGACTCGCGGCCTGGCCGAGGAGCACAAGGCGAAGCTGCTCGAACGCATTCCGCTGGGCCGGCTCGGTTCGCCCGAGGATATCGCCGCCGCCGTTGCATACCTGGCTTCCGATCGCGCGGCCTATGTCACCGGCACCACGCTGCATGTCAACGGCGGGATGTACATGAATTGAGCGTCCTGTCGTCCCCGTGAAGGCCGAGACCCAGCGGCATCCGCCGAACGGCACTGGATTCGCGCTTGCGCGGGAAACACACGGGAAATGACGGCGATTGTGGTCCCCCCGTTGGGGTTGGCTCGCGCAGTCTGGTAAAATAGGCGGGCTTTTTTACAGTCCCTTGAGAGGGCAGGAGAACATTGAATGGATAACTTCGAACAACGCGTCAAGAAAATCGTTGCCGAACAGCTGGGGGTGAACGAGGCGGAGATCAAGAACGAGTCGTCGTTCGTCGACGACCTGGGCGCCGATTCGCTGGACACGGTGGAACTGGTCATGGCGCTGGAGGAGGAATTCGGCACGGAGATTCCGGATGAAGATGCCGAAAAGATCACCACCGTGCAGCAGGCCATCGACTACGTGTCCACGCACAACAGCAAGGCGTAGCAACCCGGGCGGCCGATTCCGGGGGCCGCTGTTTCCCTTTTCAAAGAGTCCATCGTGAGCCATCGCCGCGTCGTCATAACCGGAATGGGCATTATCAGTCCGGTCGGCAATACCGTTGCCGAGGCATGGGCGAACATCCTTGCCGGAAAGTCGGGCATCGCGCGGATCACGCGTTTCGACGCGTCGGCGTTCACCACGCAGATCGCGGGCGAAGTGAAGAACTTCGACGTCGGCGCGTACCTGTCACCCAAGGAAGCGCGGCGGATGGACACGTTCATCCACTACGGCCTCGCCGCCGGCATCCAGGCTGTCCGCGATGCCGGCATCGAGGCGGCGATGACCGCGGACCCGGCGCTGGGCGAGCGCATCGGCGTGTGCATCGGCTCCGGGATTGGCGGCCTGCCGCTGATCGAGGAGACGCACATCGCGTATCTGGCGGGCGGGCCGCGCAAGATTTCGCCGTTCTTCGTTCCGGGATCGATCACCAACATGATCTCCGGTCTGCTGTCGATTCAGTACGGGCTCAAGGGGCCGAATTTCGCCACCGTGAGCGCCTGCGCGACGGCGAACCACTCGATCGGCGAATCGCAGCGGCTGATCGAGTACGGCGACGCGGACATCATGGTCGCGGGCGGCGCCGAGTGCACGGTGAGCCCGCTGGGACTGGGGGGCTTCACCGCGCCCAAGGCGCTGTCCACGCGCAACGACGATCCCGAGCGCGCCAGCCGGCCGTGGGACGTCGGGCGCGACGGCTTCGTGCTGGGCGAGGGCGCCGGCGTCGTCGTGCTCGAGGAATACGAGCACGCGAAGGCGCGCGGCGCCAGGATCTACGCCGAGCTGGCCGGTTACGGGATGAGCGCCGACGCGTTCCACATGACCGCGCCGGCCGAAGATGGCAACGGCGCGGCGCGCAGCATGCTGGCGGCGCTGAAGAACGGCAAGTGCGCGCTCGAGTCGGTCGACTACATCAACGCCCACGGCACGTCGACGCCGCTGGGCGACATCGCCGAAACCACTGCGGTCAAGCGCGCGTTCGGCGGGCATGCAAGGAAGCTGGCGGTGAGTTCGACCAAGTCGATGACGGGGCATTTGCTGGGCGCGGCGGGGGGTATCGAGGCGGTATTCACGACCATGGCGGTCGTCGACCAGGTCGCGCCGCCGACCATCAACCTGATCGACCAGGATCCGCTGTGCGATCTCGACTACGTGCCCCTGGTGCCGCGGCCGATGAAGATCGACGTCGCGCTGTCGAACGCGTTCGGGTTCGGCGGCACGAACAGCACGCTCGTCTTCAAGCGGATCTGAAGCCCGGCGTCCGGCTGGTGCGCGAACTCATGGCGAATCCGCTCCGATCCCTGCAGGTTCCGCATGTTGCGGAGGCGCGCGGTGCGCGCGAAACAGTTTCGAATGGCAACTTCAACTCATGGCACTGATAGTCCAGAAATACGGCGGTACCTCGGTCGGCACGGTCGACCGGATCAAGAACGTCGCGCGCCGCGTCGCGCGCTACAAGGCGCAAGGCCATCAACTGGTCGTGGTCGTCTCGGCGATGAGCGGGGAGACCAACCGGCTGCTGGGGCTGGCGCGCGAAATCACGCCCGAACCCGACCCGCGCGAGCTCGACGTCGTCGCGGCGACGGGCGAACAGGTGACCATCGGCCTGCTCGCGATCGCGCTGAACCAGATCGGCGTCAAGGCCAGGAGCTACACCGGCGGGCAGGTGCGCATCCTGACCGACAGCGCCTTCACCAAGGCGCGCATCCTGGCCATCGACGAGGCCAATATGCGCCGCGACCTGGACGACGGCAACGTGATCGTCGTGGCCGGCTTCCAGGGCGTCGACGACGAAGGCAACATCACGACGCTGGGCCGGGGCGGGTCGGACACGACCGGCGTCGCGCTGGCCGCCGCGCTGACCGCCGACGAGTGCCAGATCTTCACCGACGTCGACGGCGTCTACACGACCGATCCGCGGGTGGTGCCCGAAGCGCGGCGGCTCGACAAGATCACCTTCGAGGAAATGCTCGAAATGGCCAGCCTGGGCTCCAAGGTCCTGCAGATCCGCTCGGTCGAGTTCGCCGGCAAGTACAAGGTCAAACTCCGCGTGCTGTCCAGCTTCGAGGAGGAAGAGGGTCCGGGCACGCTGATCACATTCGAGGAAGAGGTAGACATGGAACAGGCAATCATTTCCGGCATCGCGTTCAGCCGCGACGAAGCCAAGATTTCGGTGATGGGCGTTCCCGACAAGCCCGGCATCGCCTACGCGATCCTCGGACCGATCGCCGCGGCCAACATCGACGTCGACATGATCGTCCAGAACATCGGCGCCGGCGGGATGACGGACTTCTCGTTCACCGTGAATCGCAGCGAATATCAGAAGACGCTCAACGTGGTCAACGCGGAGCGCGGTGCGGGCCTGGCGGCGAAGGACATCCTCGGCGACAACAAGATCGCCAAGGTCTCGCTGGTCGGGATCGGGATGCGCTCGCATGTGGGCATCGCCAGCAGGATGTTCAAGGCGCTGGCCGACGAAGGCATCAACATCCAGATGATCTCGACGTCGGAGATCAAGACCTCGGTGGTGATCGACGAAAAGTACCTCGAACTCGCCGTGCGCGTGCTGCACAAGGTGTTCGAACTCGACAAGGAACCTTCGGTCCTGGCATGAGGGCGGCGTAGGTTCGAGGGTTTCTTTGACCGGATGGTCGCAACCGCGTAAACTTCGCGGGTTCCGGAGAGATGGCCGAGTGGTCGAAGGCACTCCCCTGCTAAGGGAGCATACGCCCAAAAGTGTATCGAGGGTTCGAATCCCTCTCTCTCCGCCAGTTGCCGCTGTAACTATTGGTTTATAAAAAGAAAAAGAATCAGGTAGCGGCGGCGCCCCCAAATTCGTACGACAACTGTCTTGCGGTGAATGCGCCGCTCTATCGCCGCATAAAATGCGGTGAATAACTTGCGCATGCGGAGAATGCGGCTCTAATCTCCGCATGACAGCGCGATTACACCTACATCTGGCAGGCCGGCGACTGGCAACTTGGCGCTTTGACCTGGCTACCCTGGCCCAGCCCTTGGCCGATGTCAGCCGCGCCCAGGGTCTGTTGATGGGCCGACTGGCCGACGTCGGCATGGCCCTGCGCGACCAGGCCAGCCTTTCCGCGCTGACCGAAGACGTCGTCAAGACCAGCGAGATCGAGGGCGAGCGGCTCAACGTCGAATCCGTGCGCTCCTCCATCGCCCGCCGACTCGGCGTCGACATCGGCGCGCTGGCCCCGGTGGATCGTCATGTCGAAGGCGTGGTCGAGATGGTGCTCGACGCCACCGCAAACTGCAACGCCCCTGTCACCCGGGATCGTTTGTTCGGGTGGCACGCAGCCTTGTTCCCCACGGGCTATTCGGGCCTGGTTCGGATCAATGTGGGTGGCTGGCGCGACGATGCCACTGGTCCGATGCGGGTGGTCTCCGGACCGCTGGGGCGCCAACGCGTGCACTTCGAGGCAACGCCGGCCGACCGGCTGGAGTCGGAAACCGCCCGGTTTCTGGCCTGGGCCAACAACGCATCGACCGAGCCGCCACTGATCAAGGCCGGGCTCGCGCACCTGTGGTTCGTCACCCTGCACCCGTTCGACGATGGCAACGGCCGCATCGCCCGCGCCGTGGGCGATCTGTTCCTGGCCCGTGCCGATGGCAGCCCCCAGCGCTTCTACAGCCTGTCGGCGCAGATCCAGCGCGAGCGCAAGGCCTACTACGACATCCTGGAGCGCACCCAGAAGCAATCGCTGGATGTCACCGAGTGGCTCGCGTGGTTCCTCGCCACGCTGCATCGCGCCGTCGACCAGGCACAGCACACGCTCGACGCCGTGCTGGTCAAGACGCGTTTCTGGCAGCGTTGGGCCGCACCCGGTTCAGCGCCGCTGAACGAGCGGCAGGTGAAGCTGGTCAACCGGTTGCTCGATGGCTTCGAGGGCAAGCTCACCAGCAGCAGGTGGGCGGCGATTGCCAGGTGTTCGGCGGACACGGCCCTGCGCGACATCACGGATCTGCTGGCGGCGCAAATCAGACGCGGGGACGCAGCCCCCCGGATGACCCCGCCGCCGGGGGCCGGGGCCCGGGGGGGGCCGGGGCCCGGGGGCCCCCCCCCCCCCCCCCCGGGACCCCGCCCCCCCCCCCGGGGGACGGGGCCCCCCCCCCCGGGGGGGCGCGGCCCCCCCCCTCCCCGGGGCGCCGCCGCGCCGGCGCCGCCGCTCGAACCGACCCACGACCAGCGCCGAACCACGAGACGGCGGCGCGCACTCCCGAGGGCGCCCGGGCGCGCGCGCCCGCGGCGGGGCCCGCGCAGACGGGGCGCCACTTGGCTCCCCCCCCCCCCCCCGCCCCCCCGCACGGCGCGCCGCCGCGCGCCGCGGCACCGCCCCGGCGCGCGCCGGCCCCCCCCCCCCCCGCAGGCCCCCCCCCCGGCCCGCCCCCCCCCCCCCCCCCCCCCCCCCCCCCGCCCCCCCCCCGCCCCCCCGGCCCCCGCGCCCCCCCCGCACCCCCCCGCCCCCGGCCCCCCGGCGCCCCGCCCCCCCGCCCCGCCGGCCGCCCCGCCCCGCCCGCTTGGGCGCCGCAGGCCGCCGAACAAGCTCCTGCAGCGACATCGCCCCCCGCGGCGGGCAACGCCATCCGGAGACTGTTGCCGCCGTTCCGCCCGGCTCCGCGACCTGATCGCCCACTGCCCGGCTGCACAGGCCCCCGCGTGACGAGGCCGCAAGAAGAAATCGCCCGATCTGGGCCGTGATTCAGCTACCTGCGCTCCGGAATCACCAGGCCCGCGCAAGAAAAATTGCCCGGCGCAGCCTCACGCGGCTTCGAGCCGATCGCGCATCCGGTAGTAGCCGGTGAGCACGCGGGCGGCCAGCCGGGTGAACGGGTAGCCGACGATCGGGCGCATCGCGGTCACCGGAAACGGAATGTCCTGTGGCCGCGTGCCGCTCACGAGTTCCGCCAGGTACCGTCCCAGCAACGTGGCCAGGCCGACGCCGCGGCCGTTGTAGCCGAGCGCCACCCATAGTCCGTCAGCGAGCCGGTGCAGGTGCGGCAGGTGGTCCTTGGTCATTGCCACGCGGCCGGACCAGTGGAACTCGAACGGCGTGTCGCGCAGTTGCGGGTACAGCCGGTCCACGGCGTTGCGGGCATATCTGGCATCGCCGGCAACGAGCTCGTCGCGGAACGGCGCGCGCCCGCCCATGATCAGCCGGCCGTGCGCGTCGCGCCGGAAGTACCACAGCAGGCGGCGCGTGTCCGACGCGGCGTGCCCCTCGGGGAGGATGTCCTTGCCCAGCGCATCGGGCAGCGGCCCCGTGGCCACCTGCAGGGTGATGATGGGGACGACGGTCCGCGCCAGGCCGGGCCACAGGCCGTCGGTGTAGCCGTTGGTGCCGATCAGCACTTCTCCGGCATCGACCACGCCGTTCGGCGTCGATACGCGCCACGCCGACCCCTGGCGCGAGAGCGCGACCGCCGGAGAGTCGCCATGGATCACCGCCCCGGCGTGCTGCGCCGCCGCGGCCAGCCCGCGCACGTACGACAGCGGTTGCACGTGGCCGGCGCGACGGTCTTCCCAGCCGCCCAGGTAATGTTCGCTGCCGAGCAGGCGCGCCATGCGCGAACGATCGACGGGCGCGACGTCGGCGCCGCGCTGGCGCCACTGCTCGCAGCGGCGCTGGACGATCTCCAGCGTCCGCGGCGAGAACGCCGGCTGCAACCATCCCTTCTGCGCAGCGTCGCAGGCGATCCCGTGGCGCTCGATCAAGCCGAAGACCTCGTCGCCGACACTGCCGGCCGCCTGCACGATGCGTGGTCCGAGCTCAGGCCCGAACATCGCGTCGAGTTCGTCCGGGTCGTACTTCAGTCCGGGGATCACCTGCCCGCCGGTGCGGCCCGAGGCGCCCCAGCCGACGGCATTGGCTTCGAGGACGCGGACCTTCGCCCCGCGCGAGGCCAGCGCCAGCGCCGCGGCGCAGCCGGTGAAGCCGGCGCCGACGATGGCGACATCGGCCTGCGCCTGTCCTTGCAGCGCCGGAGCGTCGATCTCCGGGGTTGCGGTGCGTGCCCAAAGGGATGCAGTGTGTGCCTGGGCCATGCCCGCTCCTGGTTTGTCGGTGGCTGGGGTTTTTCTTCGCGCTGGAGAATCCGGCGCGGCGCTTTTGATGGTACGAGCCGCGCACAGGTGTGTCAACGGCGATGCGCTTCTGGTACGCTGGTCACTCGTGATCGCGAGGCCTGTGATGTCCCAATTCAATCTGCTGTTCTCACCCCTCCGCCTGCGGCGGACGGAAATCCGCAACCGCATCCTGTCGACGGGGCACCAGACTTACCTCGCGGCAGGGGGGTTGCCCGGCGATGACATGGTCGCGTACCACGAGGCGCGGGCCCGCGGTGGCGCCGGGCTCATCATCGTCGAAGCCGCCCGCTACCATCGCACGGCGCTCAGCGACTCGCCGGAACTGATCGTGGCTGCGGACGACTGCATTCCCGGATACCGGCGCCTGGCGCAGGCGGTCCACCGGCACGGTGCGAAGATCTTCGGCCAGCTGTCGCACTCGGGTCGCCTCTCGCGCCGGATCAGCGGCGGCCTGCGCGGCGTCGCCTACGCGCCCTCCGCGGTGCCGGACAATCGCTTCCACACCATGCCGCGCGAGATGCCGCTGGCGCTGGTCGAGGAACTGATCGCCGCTTGCGCCGCCGCGGCGGGGCGGTTCGCGCAAGCGGGTCTCGATGGCATCGAAGTGGTGGCGAGCCACGGCCTCCTGGTCGCGCAGTTCCTGAACCCGCTGACCAATCTGCGCACCGATCGCTACGGCGGCAGCCGGGAGAACCGCGTGCGGTTTCTCCGCGAGTGCCTCGCCGGCGTGCGCCGCACCGTCGGCGATGACCTCGTGGTCGGCATCCGCATATCGGCCGAGGAGATCGAACAGGATGGCCTCGACGCCGCCGAGGTGATCGCCGTGTGCCAGGAACTCGCGCGCCACGGCGTGCTCGACTACGTGAACGTCACGACCGGTTCGATGGCCGGGCTCGGCGGCTCGGTCCACGTCGTCCCGCCGATGGAAGTGAAGACGGGCTACGTGGCGCCGCAGGCCGGCACGCTGCGCGCGGCCGTCGGGCTTCCCGTCTTCGTGGCCGGCCGTATCAACCAGCCGCAGATTGCCGAACAGATCCTGGCCTCGGGCCAGGCGGACATGTGCGGGATGACGCGGGCGATGATCTCGGACCCCGAGATGCCGAACAAAGCCCGCGACGGCCGCGCCGACGACATCCGCGCCTGCATCGGCTGCAACCAGGCCTGCATCGGCCACTATCACATGGGCTATCCGATCTCCTGCATCCAGAACCCGGTGACCGGGCGCGAGGTGAAACTCGGCATCGTCCCGGCGGCGCAGCCGCCCAAGCGCGTGCTCGTGGCCGGCGGCGGGCCGGCCGGCATGAAGGCAGCCGTCATCGCCGCCGGGCGGGGGCATAAGGTGATCCTGTGCGAAGCCGCGCAGCGCCTCGGCGGCCAGGCGCTGCTGGCGCAGTTGCTGCCGGAGCGCGCGGAGTTCGGCGGTCTCGTCACCAACCTGGAACACGAACTCGCAGTGGCCGGCGTCGAGATTCGCCTGGGCACATCGGTCGACGCCGCACTGGTCGGGCGGCTGGGCGTCGATGCCGTCATCGTCGCGACCGGCGCCACACCGTATTCGCCGGCGATCGAAGGCCGCGACAGCGGCCATGTCGTCGAGGCCTGGGATGTGCTGACGGGCAAGGCCAGCCCCGGCTCGCGCGTGCTGATCGCCGACTGGCGCTGCGACTGGGTCGGCATGGGACTGGCCGAGAAGCTGGCGCGCGCCGGCCATCATGTCCGGCTCGCGGTCAACGGCCTGCAAGCGGGGCAGGAACTGCAGATTTACCTGCGCGATCTGTGGACCGGCAAGCTCCACGATCTCGGCGTCGAGGTCATCCCCTACGCGCGCCTGTTCGGCGTCGACGAGGACACCGCGTACCTGAGTCACATCGTGTCGGGCAAGCCGATCGTCTGCGAGAGGGTCGACACCGTCGTCATGGCGTTCGGCCACGCGTCGGAGACCCGCCTCGAGCGGGAGTTGGTGCCGCTCGGGATTCCGCTGCACCTGGCCGGCGACTGCCTGTCGCCGCGCTCGGCCGAGGAAGCGGTATACGAAGGACTGCTGGCCGGGCGCGCGGTGTAGTCAGGCGCGGCTCAGATAGTCGAACGCCGAGAGCGCATGCGTGCGCACGACGTGCAGGAATTCCTCGACCTCGACATGCTCGTCGTGCGATCCCATCCCGTGGGGGTAGGGGCCGTAGACGCACGCCGGGATGTTGCGGTAGCGCCAGAGCCGGGCATCGGTGCCACCCAGGCTGACGATCGCCGTGGGGCGGAAGCCCCGGAGTTTCTCGACAGTGTTTTGCACGGTCTCGATGATTTCGCTGCGCGGATCGACCCAGGAGGCCAGGTTGCAGTTCGTCTCCTTGACCGAGGCCTCGGGAAAGTCTTTCATGATCCGCTCGATGACCGCAAGGACCTGCTCGCGGCTGATCCCGACGGGCATCCGGATGTCGGCTTCGAAGGTGGCGCTCGAGGGCACCATGTTGACCTTCACCCCGCCCCGGAGAGTGCCGATGTTGAGCGTGACCTGGTCGACGATGGCGCCGGCGCCGGCGCCCATCACCCGATCCATCGCGGCCCGCCCGGCATCGATCGCCTGCCGGACGTGGTCGGGCAGCACCGGCACGAGCGCCGTGAGCTGCTCGAGCGCGGCCGCCAGCGCCATCGCCGTCTTGGTCGCGCTCTTGCTCGCGTGCGTGTAGGCGCCGTGCGCGCCGCGCGTGAGCACGGTGAACTCCAGCCATAGCGGGCCCTTTTCGCCGAAGCGCACGCTGTACGGGCCGGACGGCTCGCCGTTCAGCATCGCGTCGCCATGGACTTCCGGATGATGCTCCATCAGGTAGCGGCTGCCGTTGGGGCCGAAGGTCTCTTCGTCGGACACGGCCGTCAGGGTCAGCCTCCCCTTGAGCTGATCCCTGATCCGGCTCATGTAGACGTAGGTGAAGATCGAAGCGGCGGTGCCGCACTTCATGTCGGCGACACCGCGGCCGTAGATCTTGCCGTCGACCAGTTCGCCGCCCCACGGATCCCTGGTCCAGCCGAGCCCGCCGTCGGCGACCGGAAACACGTCCATGTGGCCGTTGAGCACCAGATGGCGGCCGGGCGCGCCGCCGTCGAAGCTGGCGACGATGTTCGGCATCTCCGGGTGCGGCGAGATGATCCGATACGGCAGCCCCTGCTGCTCGAGATAGCGGGCGACGAAAGCCCCCGTCGAGCGCGTGTCGCCCGGCGGATTCGGACCCTTCTGCCGCACGAAGTTGCGCAGGAAGTCGATCAGCTCGGCGCGATCGCGCTCGATCCAGTTGAGCAGTTCCGTGTGTGTTATCACCGTGCGACCTCTTGAAGTGGTTTTGGGAATGCCAGGTGTCCGCACCGCTAAGCGCGGAACCGTTCGATGCCGCCGACGAACGTCATCGCGGACTGGACCGACCGCAAGTCGCCGGGATCGATCTCCAGCGGGTCGCGGGTGAGCACCGCGATGTCCGCCAGCTTGCCGATCTCGAGGCTGCCCTTTTGCGCCTCCTCGAATCCCGACCAGGCGCCGAGCGTCGTGTAAGCGCGCAGGGCCTCGAGCGGCGTCACGGCCTCGGCGCCATCGAGCGAGGCGCCGGTCGCGCTCCGGCGATTGACCATCGCCCACATCGCGGTCCAGGGATTCGCCGTGCACACGGCGGAGTCCGAGTGCCCCGGCGCCGGGACGCCCGCATCGATCAGCGAACGATGGGGCCACATGTGGCGCATCGCCGCCTCGCCGCGATTGGCGAGATAGGCGTCGCCGAGTTCGTACATGAATCCGGTGGCCGACGAAGCGACGGCGCCGAGCCGCTGCAACCGCGCCAGGATTGCCGGCGTCACATGGCAGCAATGTTCGACCCGCATCCGGTGATCGGCGGCGGGCCACGCGGCGAGGGCGGCCGCTATCGCATCGAGCGCGAAGTCGATCCCGCGGTCGCCGACACCTTCGATCATCACCTGCAGCCCGGCCCGATGCGCGGCGATCGCGCGGGCCCGGAGGTCTTCGGCGGTATACAGCAGCATGCCGCGGTTGTCCTCCGGCTCGCCCTCGACGCGGGTCCCGACGTACGGCTCGTAGTAGGCCGCGGTGCGCCCGCTGGTCGAGCAGTCCGGACACCACTCGACGCCGATCACGCGCAGCGCGTCGTCGCCGAATCCGCTCTGGATGCCGGCCGCGATCATTCCCTCGACCAGTCCCGGCTCGCGGCCGCTCGCGATGATGCCGATGCGCATCGTGAGCCGGCCGGTCCGCTTCATCTGCTGGTACGCGCGGATCGCCCGCGCCGGCGTGAGCGAGTTGTACAGCGTGGTGATCCCGTACGAAAACGCTTCGGCAAACACCTGCTCCAGGCCGGCGGCGATCTCTTCCTCCGTATCGGTCTCGTGGATCCGGGATAAGAACACGTGGGCGGCCGTCTCGCGCGCCAGGCCAGTCAGCGCACCCGACCCCGGCAGCCGGTCGAAGCGGCCGAACGGTGGATCGGCGGTGGCCGGGCCGATGCCGCAGGCGGCCATTGCCGCGGAGTTGGCGAGACCGATGTGGGCGTCGGTGCGCAGGATGAAGACCGGATGGCCGGCGCCCGCGGCGTCGAGCTCGGCCAGCGTTGGGTACCCTCCGCTGCGGTGCTCGTTGAAACGGTAGCCGACGAACCACTGACCGGGTTGCAGTTTCCCCACGTCGCCGCGGACCGCCCCGAGCAACGCCTCGCGCGAGGTGGCCACCGCCGGACCCAGGTCGCGCCACCCCCCCGCAATCCCCGCCGGCCCGCCCGCCGGCTCGGCGCGTCCCAGACCAGGAAGTCGGCCCCTGGCGAGCCGGATCTGCGTAGCTGCCCGCCGGTCGGCTTAGGCCAGCGGAATCGACGATGTCTGCTCGGGGATCGCCGCCGTGCGCCACCCCAGGTCGACGATGCGCGCCCGTGCCGAGGTCCCGCGTCGTCGGCGTGATGGTCGCGATATCGCCGCGCCCGCCATTCGGCCCCGCAGCGCGCACCTGGAACTCCGGCACCGACTGCGACGTGCCCGCCATGGTCGCCGCCAGGCACGCGACGGTGCGTTTCGCCTGGCGCCAACGAGCGTGGGATGCGCCCTGCGTGACCAGCGCGAGATCACTCGCGATGTAAGCGCCGTCGCAAGCCCGCCCCAGGCGGTCGTGGTGCCGACAGCCGGTCAGTACGGACGCAAACGGTCGTCCTCAGCGTCCGGCCCGCGCGAGTCCGCTCGAGGATCTCCGGCCCCGGTCCTCCAGGCCGTGAGCACGATGGTGAGCGTCGTGTTGGTTAAACCGGCACATCGCCAGGTTTTTCGGCGCGTCGATAGGATCGCGTGCCTTCCCAGACAGACGCCGCGCAGGGCGATCCGGGAGCGGCGGGCAGCGGGTTCCCGGTGTAGAGCATGGGCGGCACATCCATCCACGTCGGCCGGTAGAGCGCGCCCAGCGAGTAGCCGCAAGCCGACATGCGCACCGCGCCATGGCCCGCGGCGTCGAAGACCCGGCGGTGCGCATCGTCGATCTCGCCCAGCGGCCTGCCCGGCTTCGCGGCCTCGGTCATCGCGGCGAGAGCCTCGCGGGTGACCTCGAACATCTTTCGTTGCGTCTCGTTCGGGCGGCCGACGGCGACAGTGCGCATCAGGCACGCGCAATAGTGGCGGTAGCTGCCGGCAAATTCCATCGTCAGCTGGTCGACCGGGTCGAGATGGCGGAATCCGGTCGCGCTGCGTATGAGCAATGCACGATCGCCGGAGCCGAGCACGGGGCCCGAGGGTGGCGGATCGCCGCCGCCGGCCAGCAGCGGCACGGAGCCCGCTGCCGCGATGTCGCCCTCGAAGGCGCCGGGCCGGGTGGCGGCCAGCATCGCTTCGAGCGAGCGGTCGGCAAGCTCGGCAGCGCGGCGCACATAGGCGACCTCGGCGGGCGACTTGACCAGCCGGAGCGCCCGGACCAGATGCGAAGCGTCGACCAGCGCGCACCAGCCGGCAAGCCGCACCCGGATCAGTTCGTACTTGTCCGCGGTCAAGCCGAACGAGCGCAGTTCGATGCCGATGCGGCCGCCTGCGAGACCCTTTTCCTGGAGTATGGCCTGCAGTTCCTCCGACGGATCGGCACCTTCCCTGTCGTACCAGAGCCGGATGTCCTCGATGGTCGAGGTGCGGCGCGCCTGCTCGAGATCCGGACGGCGCGTGAGCAGCGTGGGCGGGCTGTCCTCCGCGGTCAGCACCAGGCACTGGAAAAACACGAAGCCACTTGTGTCGTAGCCGGTGAGATAGTAGTGGCTCTCCTGCGCGGTCAGGATCACCGCGTCGAGATCTTCCCTCTTCAGGGCGGCGCGGGCGGCGGCGACGCGTCCCGCGAATTCACTGCGCTCGAAGTGCAAGGCCATGGTGATGCCTTTCGTCAGGGTGGTGCCGCGTCGTCCTCGGGCGTGGCCGGGATCACCCATTCGCGGCGGCCGCGCGGGGTCTCGACGTACTCGGGCCAGCGCAGGTGGATGGGTGGCGGGTAGTCGCAGAGCGGGGCGATCCAGTTCGTCCCGCCCACGCCTCCGCCGGTGCGGGTGACGAACTCCTCCCGGGCCGCGGCGAGCAGCGCCGGTTCCGCGAGCAGGTCGACGATGGTCATTCCGATGGTCTGCGCAGCCACTGCCGTCATCGGGTCGATGCAGGGCGGGAGGCCGCCCAGCGCATTGACCACCCATGACGGATACGCATAGCCGGGGTGGGGCGGGGCGAGCAGCGGCCGGCCCACCATCAGCCGCGCGGTCGGCGCGTGCCAGCAGTACTCCGTGTAGTCGTCGGAACCGGCATGCTCCTGGCTGGGCGGCAGGCGCCGGCGCTCGATGCGCTCGGCCTCTTCCGGGTGCATCAATTCCTCGATCACCGGCAGGAACGGCCGCGCCATCGGTTCCAGGCCCAGATTCCTCTGCAGCGCCTGGGCGAGGCGGATCGCCTCGCCCTCGAAGCGCGGGGCGCCGACGGCCTCCAGGTTGGCGTACGTCGCGCGCGCCATCGCGTGGTTGGCGAGTCCCGGCCGTGACTTCGCAATCCAGCTGCGCCGCCACCCGCAATGCGCGACCCGCGCCGCGCTCTCTGCATAGTGATCGAGGCCGCGCACCATGTGCTCGGCCATCCCGATGGTCGGCACGCGGATGAAATACATGATCTGCGCGAGGCTGGCCGGCAGGTTGTCCGCGGTCGCCTGGCCCATGGTCAGGATCGCCTCGTTCATCGTCCAGGCGGAGCCGCTGGGCTGCAGGCTGTCCTTGAGCGCCTTGCCGAAGCCATACATCGCGATCACCGCGTCGTTGGCGCCGGGGGCCCGGGAGCCCGCGTGGTAGCCCGGGACGGCGGACGCGTTGTTCGTGGCCATCCACGCCTCCGGCGCATCGCAGGTGAAGCTGTAGAGCACGCCATAACCGGCGCCCGCGTGCGTGTCCCAGCGCACCGTGTTGCAGTAGGGCAGGGCGAAGAACGGATGGAACGAGATGGCGGCGTCGAGATCGTCGTAGTAGCCGCGTGCGGCGTGAATCGGCTTCGAGCCGCGGGTCTTCTCCGCCGGTTCGCCGAAGAACTTGAGCCGGCCCTTGATGCCGTGCTTTTCCATCGCCGCCTTGGCCGCGAGGAAGCCGCCGAGCGCGGCGATGCCAAGCGCGGAATGCGGATCCGTATGGCCGCCGGCATGCGGGCTCAGGCCGGAGCGCGGGCGCTTCGCCACGTCGGCGGCCTGGCAATTGCCGGGCACCCCGTCGTACTCGGCGTAGCCGCCTATGGTCGGCCCCTTGCCGTTCTCCCACGTGGCGCAAAAGGCCGTCGGCATGCCGGCGCTGCCGGCCTCGACCTCGAACCCGTGCCGGCGCAGCAGATCGACATAGAATGCCGCCGATCGGTACTCGCGCCACGCCGTCTCGCCGAAATCCCAGACCGTCGCGCACCAGTCGGAGAGCTGCGGGAGGTTGTCGTGGACCCAGGTGCGGGCGGTGATCTTCGCGGTAGCCATGCTGAGGGGATCCCCGTGCCGGAAGCATGGCCGGGGATGCCTTGAAAGTCTAGCACGCCGCCAATGCGGCGCCGCATCTTGATCACATAAACGTCGGGCATTGCGCGCGGAGGCCGCGACTGCGCCCGAATGTCCTTGACACCCCAGACATGAACGAAGTATAAATTTCCGCAGCAGAGTTTTCGGCGATGGCGCAGGGCATCGCGTCGCGCCGCCATCAGGCGGCGTCGAACATCTGCCGTATGCCGCAGTGCATACCGGTGGCGCAAACAATGACAAAAACGGGCTCAAGCAGGCTCGCGCCAATCGGTGGAGTTGCAGGAATTCAACCTCGAGGAGCATCTGAATGAGAAAAGTGATGGCAGGAGTGGCGGCGCTGATCGGCATGGCCGTTGGTGCAGGCGCGCCGGTTGCGTATGCGCAGCAGAAGACGCTCACGATTTCGTCGTGGGGCGGGGCTTTCCAGAAAGCGCAGAAAGAGGCCTGGTTCGGGCTCGTCGAAAAGGAGCTCGGCGTCACCATCAAGGAGGACAACACCTCGGGTATCGCGGACATGCGGGCGCAGGTCGCGTCGGGCAAGCCGACCTGGGATCTTTCCACGCAGGGCGCCTACAGCTGCGCGCTGCTGGAGAAGGAAGGCAAGCTCGAGAAGTTCGATGCCGCCACCCTCGCGGTGACCAAGGACGTGCCGTCGAACCTGCGCTCCGATTACTGGGTTTCGCAGATTGTGTATTCGGTTGCCATCGGCTGGCGCGAAAAGGCGTTCGGCGGCAAAAAGCCCACCGGCTGGGCCGCGTTCTGGGACACGAAAAACTTTCCCGGCCAGCGCTCGCTGCGGCGCACCCCGATCTACAACCTCGAGATGGCCCTGATCGCCGATGGCGTGCCGATGGACAAGCTCTATCCGCTCGACGTCGACCGCGCGTTCAAGAAGCTCGAGCAGGTGAAGCCGCACGTGCTGGTGTGGTGGAACTCCGGCGCCCAGTCCGCGCAGGTGCTCAAGGACGGCGAGGTCGACATGGTGTCGGCCTGGAACGGACGCATCCAGGCGATCCAGAGCGAACCTGAAGGCAAGGCCGGGAAGATCGGCGTCACCTTCGACGAGCAGATCCTGGTTTCCGACTGCTGGCTGATCCCCAAGGGCGCTCCGAACAAGGAACTGGCCCTGAAAGCGATCCAGATCATGATGCGGCCGGAAGTGAATGCGCGGATCTCGCTCTTCATCAATTACGCGCCGTCGAACGGCAAGAGCTACGACACCGGCGTGATCCCGAAGGAAAAGCTTGCCGGGTTGCCCAATTCGCCCGAGAACGTCAAGAAGGGCTTCATCCAGTCCGTCGACTGGTGGGTCAATAATAACGACGAAATGGTCAAGCGCTTCGACGCCTTCCTGCAGAAGTAGGCTGGCCTGCGGGCGCGGCAGGGAGGCTGGCATTCATAGTTCCGCCAACACCGGCAGCGGGGCGATCTCGCTGCCGATATCGATCCGCGACGTGCGCAAGACGTATGGTGCGCTGGCCGCGCTCGACGATGTGAGCCTGGAAGTCGCGAGCGGCGAGTTCATCACGCTGCTCGGGCCTTCGGGATCGGGCAAGACCACGCTGCTGATGGTGCTCGCCGGTTTCATTCGCGCGGACAGCGGGCAGATCCTGTTCGGCGACAGCGACGTGTCGCTGGTCGCGCCGCACAAGCGCAACGTCGGGATGGTGTTCCAGAACTACGCGTTGTTTCCGCACATGACGGTCGCGGGCAACGTCGCGTATCCGCTGAAGCTGCGACGTGTCGGCAAGACGGAGATCGGCGAACGCGTCGCCAGGGCGCTCGACCTGGTGCAGCTCTCGGGACTGGGCGAGCGTCACGTCGACCAGCTCTCGGGCGGGCAGCGGCAGCGCGTCGCGCTGGCCCGCGCCATCGTGTTCGAGCCGCGCATCCTGTTGATGGACGAGCCGCTCTCGGCGCTCGACAAGAAGCTCAGGGAGCAGATGCAGATCGAGGTCCGGCATCTGCACCAGCGGCTGGGCATGACCACGGTCTACGTCACGCACGACCAGCGCGAGGCGCTGACCATGTCGGACCGCATCGCGGTCATCGACCGCGGCCGCTTTCGCCAGATCGGCACGCCACGCGAGATCTATGGGCGGCCGGCGAGCCGGTTCATCGCCGACTTTATCGGCGAATCCAATTTCCTGCCGGTGGCGGTCCGCGATGGCCAGGCCTACCTGGGCGACAAGCTGTTGCGCCTGGCCGAACCGCTCAGGACGGGCGAGCCGTCGCAGCTATTGGGCGTGCGCCCCGAGAAAGTCGTTATCCTGGGCGGCGGCGATGCCGGCGCCCATAACGTCTTCGAGGGCATGGTGCGGGAGATCGTCTATCAGGGCGAAAGCTCGCTGGTTAGCGTGACGCTGGCCGGCGGTCACGAGCTCTCGGTCCGCCAGCAGGCGATCAGCGCGGTCATTCCGCCGGTGGTCGGCGCCGCGGTCCGCCTGGGGCTGGCGCCGGCCGACACCATCATCGTGCCGCAGGATTCCCCTGCATGAGCGCGCCGGCCCCGGCGTCGAATCGTGCGGCGGGCCGCGCCGCGCCGGGTGCCCCCCCGGCGCCGGTCAACGCCGAACGCCTCCGGGCCCAGGAGCGTGCCGAGAACGCGTTGCTCGCCGGCCTGACCGTGCCGGGCATGTTGCTGATCGCGGCCCTGGTGCTGGCGCCGATCGGGTGGCTGTTCTGGCTTTCGTTCCGCAATCCGGCAGGCTTCACGTTCGACCACTACCTGCGCCTGTTGCATCCCTCCTATACGCTGACTTTGCAGACGACTTTCGAGTTGTCGTTTCTGGTCACCGCGATCTGCATCCTGCTGGGCTATCCCGTCGCGTACATCATCGCGCAGGCCAGGCCGCGGATGGCGGCCGTGCTGATGATGCTGGTGCTGTTCCCGGTGTGGACGTCGCTGCTCGTGCGCTGCTATGCGTGGCTGGTGCTGCTGCAGCGGCGCGGTCTGCTCAACACCTGGCTGACGGATATGGGGCTCATCGACACGCCGCTGCGGCTGATGCACAACTTCACCGGCACCACGATAGGCATGGTGCACATCATGCTGCCGTTCATGGTGCTGCCGCTGTACGGCTCGATGCGCGCGATCAGCAGCGATTACATGCTGGCGGCGTCCAGCCTGGGCGCTTCGCCGGCCGCGGCTTTCCGCCAGGTGTTCGTGCCGCTGTCGCTGCCCGGCCTGGTGGCGGGGACCATCATCGTGTTCGTGCTCTGCCTGGGTTTCTACGTCACGCCGGCCCTGCTCGGCGGCGGGCGGGTCATGATGTGGTCGATGCAGATCGAGCGCAACGTCAATTATTACTCCGATTGGGGCGCGGCCAGCGCGCTCGGCGTGGTGCTGCTGGTGATGACGCTGGGCATCATGTGGCTGGTGGGACGCATCATCGGCTTCAACCGGATCGTCGGGGCGCGCTAGGTGCTGAGCCGTCCCGCCACCCAGACCCAGATCACGCATGGGCGCCGGCTGTGGCTCTACGTGCTGGTCGGGCTGATCATGTTCTTCCTGATCGTGCCGAGCCTGTTCGTGATCCCGCTGAGCTTCTCGGCCGACCGCTACCTGGCGTTTCCGCCGAGCGGCTGGTCGACACGCTGGTACGCGGCGTACCTCGGTGCGATCGAATGGCGTGACGCGACCTACGTTTCCTTTACCGCCGCATTCCTCACCATGATCGTCTCGACCGTCTGCGGCACGCTGGCCGCCTACGGCCTGCACACGGCGCGCCTGCGCCTGATGCGGCTGGCCTACGTGGCGTTCATGCTGCCGCTGATCATCCCGGGCATCCTGGTCGCCATCGGCATCTATCTGCTGTACGCCCAGTTCGGGCTCAACAGCACAATGCCCGGCATCGTGATGGCGCACTCGGTGATGGCGATTCCGCTGGTCGTGATCACGGTCGCCTCGAGCCTGAAGAGCTACGACATGAACCAGGAGATGGTCGCGCGCAGCCTGGGGGCGAGCCGGCCGTGGGCGTTCCTCACCGTGACGCTGCCGCAGATCAGGATTTCGGTGATCACCGGCGCCCTGCTCGCCTTCATCACCTCGCTCGACGAGGTCGTCATTTCGCTGTTCATCGCCGGCGGCGACATGTCGACGCTGACCAAGCGGATGTTCAACGCGCTGCGCGACGAGATCGATCCGACCATCGCGGCAATATCGACGCTGTTGCTGCTGGTCTCGGTCCTGCTGCTGGGCGCGGTCCGGCTGCTGCAAAGGAAAAGCGGCCGCGACACCTGAACCGCGGCGCGCGCCTCAGGTTCCGCCGGCATCCTTGATCCGCAGGCCGGCTGGATCGTAGAAGCCGGCCAGCGACGCGTCCGCCGGAACGCGGACGCCAGCGACTTCGATTTCGTAGCGTCCGCCCAGCACGAAGTCGCGATCCGCGAGTCCGTCCTGGTTTTCGACATAGCCCATCCCCAGCGACTTGCCCAGCGTGTGTCCGAACATGCCCGAAGCGATGCGCCCGGCAATCGCGTCATCGCGCCAGATTGGTTCGTTGTGGTAGAGCAGGGGCAGCGGGTCGCGCAGGGCGAACTGCACCAGCCTGCGCGTGACGCCGCGTTCCTTCTGCCGCAGCAGCGCCTCGCGCCCGATGAAACCGCCGGGCTTGGACCAGGCCACCGCAAAACCCAGGCCTGCCTGCAGCGGCGTGTCCTCGTCGCTGATGTCATGGCCCCAGTGGCGATACGCCTTTTCCATGCGCAGCGAGTTCATCGCGTGGTACCCGGCAAGGCGCAGGCCGAACGGCCCGCCTGCGGCCAGCAGCGCATCGAAAACCTCCGGCGCGCATTCGGTGGGGATGTAGAGCTCCCAACCCAGTTCGCCCACGTAGGTGATGCGGCTGGCGCGCACGCGGGCATAGGCCAGGTCGATGACCTGCGAGGCGCCGAAGGGAAACGATGCGTTGGACAAGTCCGCGTCGGTGAGCGTTGCCAGCAATTCGCGCGAGCGCGGGCCCATCACGCCCAGCACGGCCATGCCCGAGCTCACGTCGACGGCCACGGCACCTGCGCCTTCCGGGATGTGGCGCTGCAGCCAGGCCAGGTCCCGGGTCTGCGACGCGGCAGCGGTGACGATCAGGTAGCGGTCGCGCGCTTCGCGCGTCACCGTCAGGTCGGTCTCGATTCCGCCGCGCTCGTTGAGCCACTGGGTGTAGACGATCCGGCCGACCGGCACCGACACGTCATTGGCGCAGATGCGGTTGAGCACGGTCTCGGCATCCGGCCCCTGCAGCACGAACTTGGCAAATGACGACTGGTCGAACAGGCCCACGGCATTGCGCACCGCCGCGTGCTCCCGTGCCGAGTGCTCGAACCAGTTCTGGCGCCCATAGCTGTAGACGTACTCCGCCTTGACCCCTTCGGGGGCGTACCAGTTGGGGCGCTCCCACCCCGCAGCTTCGCCGAAGCACGCACCCCGCTCGCGCAGCCGGTCGTGCAGGATGGACCGGCGCGCTCCGCGCGCGCTTTCCGGCTGATGGAAGGGCCAGTGCATCGCGTAGAGCAGGCCCAGCGTCTCGACGGTGCGGTCCCGGAGGTACCGCCGGTTGCGCTGGAAGGGCATGCAGCGGCGCACGTCCACATCCCACAGGTCCATCGGCGGGTGCCCGTCGATGATCCAGTCGGCGAGCACCTTGCCGGCGCCCCCGGCCGACTGGATGCCGATCGAATTGAAGCCGGCGGCCACGTACAGGTGGCGCACCTCCGGCGTCTCGCCCAGCAGATAGCGGTCGTCGGGCGTGAAGCTCTCGGGGCCGTTGAAGAACAGGTTGATGCCGACGTCGGCCAGCGCCGGCGTGCGGTGCATCGCGGCGCTCAGCAGCGGCTCGATGTGCTCGAGGTCCTCGGGCAGCGTGTCGAAGCAGAAGGTCTCGGGAATCCCGCGCATCCCCCAGGGCTTGGCCACCGGCTCGAACCAGCCCACCAGGAGTTTGCCCGCGTCCTCCTTGAAATAGGCGCAGCTATCGGGATCGCGCAGTACCGGCAGGCTGGCAGACAGACCCGGCATCGGCTCGGTGACGATGTAGAAGTGCTCGGCCGCATGCAGGGGCACCGTGGTCCCGGCCCTGGCGCCCAACTCGTGCGCCCACATCCCCGCGCAATTGACGACGAAGTCGGCGCGCAATTCGCCCTGCACCGTGCGCACGCCAACGGCGCGGCCGTCCTCGACCAGGATTTCCTCGACCTTGGTGTTTTCGAAGATGCGCGCGCCTCGGTTCTTTGCGCCGCGGGCGAGCGCCAGCGTGGTGTCGATCGGGTTGGTGCGCCCGTCCTTGGGCAGAAAGACGCCACCGACGACGTCGTCGGTGCGCACGCCTGGCCACAGGCCGGCGACTTCCGACGGGCTCACCGTCTGCACGTCGAGGCCGAAACACTTGGCCATCGACGCGCCGCGCTTGAGTTCCTCGAAGCGCGCCGCGTTCGTCGCCACCGCCACCGAGCCGGTCTGCCGAAAGCCGGTGGCCTGCCCGGTTTCCTGTTCGAGCGCGGCGTACAGGCCGGTCGTGTACTGGGCCAGCCGCGTCAGGTTGTAGGTCGCCCGCAGCTGGCCCACCAGCCCCGCCGCATGCCAGGTCGTTCCGCAGCTCAGCTGCTTGCGCTCGAGCAGGACCACGTCGGTCCACCCGCGCAGGGTGAGGTGGTAGGCGAGGCTGCAGCCGACGATGCCACCGCCGACGATCACCACCTGTGCACGACGCGGAAGGTCCATCAGTTCACCTGTTCCTTGAAAGTCAATCTAGAAGAATACCGCTTTGCATGCGCGCCGGTGCAGCGCGGCAAGCAGGTGCGGCGCCACCGCGCGGCCGAGGTCACCTGCGCTCCGGGATTACGAGCCCCGCGCACGGATCTTCCCGCTTCGCGGCGGACGTGAACCACGCGTAGTCGTAGGGCAGGGCCGATGCGGGAGGTCGCACATAGTCGCTTGGCGCGGTCTCTCCAGGCTCGACCTCGATGAAACCGATGCTGGCGACCCGTTGCCCCGGCGCGCGCCTGGCCAGGTAGACCGGCACGCCGACGTCGTTGCGCACGTGCCCGTTGCCGGCGATCACGATCGCGCCATCGCCCTGTCGGCCGAGCAGCGCATCGGCCATCACCGCGTCGCGCGCGCGCTGGACGTTGATCATCCGCGGCAACGCCGACGGCGGCAGCTTGCCGCAATGGCCGTCGGCGATTTCACGATTCATTACCGCTTCCCGGGCCGGATTCCAGGTGGCGTCGAGCGCGAGCGTGCGCGCCGCGGCGGCACCGAGCGTGTCGAACCCTTGCCTGGCAACGGCGCGCGTACCGTCGCGCGACAAGTTGAGCGCCACGACCGGAAGCCGGGCCTCGATGGCTGTCGCAAGCAGCGGTTCGTACATCGCCCACGGCCACCCGTCCCGGTTGAAGCCGCCGGCGCCGGCCAGCGCGTCGGCCGTCACGCCGGGCTTCGCGGCGGCGGCATCGATCGCCGGCTGGAACTCGCGGTCGAACTGCTCCATCGCCAGCGCCGGCCGCCGCCCTTGAGCGAGCACTGCCCGCAGGACTTCAGCCTGCAGGCGATGATGCTCGGGATTGTCGTGGACTTCGCCCAGCAGGATGATCCGCGCGGAAGCGAGGTCCTGCAGCACCGCCTCTTTCGATACCGTGCGGCTGCGCGCGACGTCCCAGATCTTGCCTTGCAACGGATGCAGGGTGTCCTGGCGCACGAGGCCGGCCGGCATCGTGCAGGCGAACGCCATCGACAGCGTTACGCCCACCACGCTGCCAATCGCGGCCCTGCGCAATCGCTGTCGCACGCCGGGGAGGGCCTTCAGGGCGTCTCCCACTGTCCCGACTTCTCCGACCGGAAGATCGCATCGATCTGCGCGGCATCCCGCGCCGAGGCGAGCGAGCGCGAGAAGATCGCATCGATGCTGCGCAACGCGCTCTGCCGCATCGCGGGAATCACTCGCGCCATGCCGATATTGGCCGTGCTCAGCACGCCCCAGGCTACCTTGTTCATCGTTTTCCCTGTCGCTCGACGTCCATGCGGTCAATTGCGGCATTCTGCCATCAGACCGGACGGGAAAGCGGGGGAAGTGGGCAAATGGGGTCAGACCCCGAATGGGTCGCGGCGTTGCGGGTCCGTTCGACTCGGCGATGATGGGTATCGCTGCGCTCCACCCATCTACGGCTGGGTCTGGCTCCGAACGCTCAGTGCAAGACGGACTCGGGCAGCAGGTGATCGGTTTCGCGCCGGACGACCTGGTAGCACTCGCAGGCCCGCGCCTCGACGCCGGTGCGGTCGACGACCTTGATATGGCTGCGGCTGTGGTGGATCAGTCCGGCCGCCTGCAATCGTCCGGCGGCCTCGGTGGCCGCTTCGCGTCCGACGCCGAGCATGTGCGCCATCAGGTCCTGCGTCATCACGAATTCGTTCGAGGGCAGGCGATCCAGGCTCAGCAGCAGCCAGCGGCACAACTGCTGATCCAACGTGTGGCGCCGGTTGCAGTCGGCCGTCTGCGCCATTTGCGCGATCAGCGCCTGGGTGTAGCGCAACAGCATTTGCAGCATGGCGCCGGGGGCGGTGAACTCGAGCTTAAGCAACTCGGTCTGCAGCCGGTACCCATGCCCCGCGGATTGCACGACCGCCCGGGACGGCGTCGACTCGCCGCCCATGAACACCGAGATGCCGACGACGCCTTCGCTGCCGACGACCGCCAACTCGGCGGTGCGGCCATCGATCATCACATACAGCAGGGACACCACCGCGGTGGTGGGGAAGTACACGTAGGGCAGCTTGCCGCCGGTGTCGTACAGCGCTTGCCCGGGAACCATCGGCACCAGTTCCAGGTGCGGGAAGACGCGAGTCCGTTCCGCACGGGGCAGGACGGCAAGGAGCAGATTCTGTTCGGGGCTGTGATTCTTGGACATTGCCACCCTCTCGAGCGACGGCCGCGCCGGGGGCTTTCCGACGGCGTCGCCGCGTGCGGTTATCTCCCCAGCGGGCGAGTATAAGTGATCCTTGCGGTTCTTGGTCACGCTGTGCACCGCCGGGAAATCTCTGCGCATTTCATGCCCGTGCGTGCGCCAACGCACAGACGGGCGGGGTGGTCTGTGTGATATTCGGGGAGAGCCGCTGAATCCCCCATTTGCGGGAGGGCGGTAGGCCATGCGCCGGTCTCTCCGGCCGCGCCCCCGCATCCACTACAATCCGGGGTCGGACTGTCCCAGGCAGTCACTCTATCGGAGTTCCATGAATCGCCTTTTTTTCGAGCGCCTGTTCAGGTCGCTTGGCCTGCTCATCCTGCTGCTCCTCGCCGGCGCCGCGCTTGCCGAGGCGGGCGAGCGGTATCGCGTTCACTACCAGGGCCGCTGGGTCGACTACTTTGAACAGGACGGCATGGCTGTCGCCGAGGGGGACATCGTCCTCGGCGCCGCGGCAGACATCGGGCGGCTACGCGACGGCCAAGGCGGGCGCAAGGCGCTGGTCGTGGACCTGGCCAGCCTGCTGTGGCCCGTGGGCCCATCAGGCGCGCACGAGGTGCCGTACGTCTTCGAGGCCGGACCCCAGGCGAACATCGACGCCGCGATCGCCCAGTTCAACGCCGCGTTCGCCGGGATCATCCAGTGGGTGCCCCGTGTCGCGCAGGCAGACTACGTGGCGTTCAACCTGGTCGGTCCCACCGGCAGCTGCTTTTCCAACGTCGGGCGCAGCGGCGGCAGGCAACAGATCGGCGGTGTCCCGACCTGCAGCATCGGCGCGCTGCTCCACGAAATGGGCCACGCGATCGGCTTCTGGCATACGCAGTCCGATGTCGCGCAGGACAGTTTTCTGCGCATCCTCTATGCGACGATGGATCCGCGCTGGCGGTCCCAGTACACGCCCATTGTCGATTCCCGGGCGCTCGACGGCTACGACTACGCGTCGATCATGCACTACGGCCCGTTCGTGCAATCGACGACGCCGGACGCGCTGACCGCCTTCACGATCCCGGCGGGCATCGACACCGGATTGCGCGCCACCTATTCGGCCGCCGACATCGACGCGGTCAAGCGGCTGTATGGCGGCGCGCCGTCGGCGGTGACCGTTACCAGCAATCCGCCCGGACTGCAGGTGATCATCGATGGCATCTCCCGGACGACGCCGGTGACGCTCGACTGGCGGCTCGGCTCGCTGCACCGGCTCGATGTTCCCGCCGGATTGCAGGCCAGCGGCAACTTCCGCTTCGCCTTCGGGCGCTGGAGCCATGACGCCGGCGCGGCGCCGCAGGGGGCGCAGGAATGGATCGTCGAGCCGGGGCAGGGTTTCCGCGGGCAACCGTTCACCGCGCCGCGCAGCACTGTCCTGGTGGCCAACTTCGTGCGCCTGGTCCAGGTCCAGCGCGTCGTCTCCGGCGGCGCCTTCGGCCAGCTCGACACGTCCGCCGAGACCCCGCCGTGGCCGGGGACGACGGACTACTATCCCCAGCTCACCCGGTTCGATTTTCTCGCGCAGCCGGATCCGGGCTATCTCACCTCCTGGCTGACGACCAGCTATTCATCGCTGAGCGGCGGCGGCGGCGGCGTGGCCAGTGCCAGCCGGCGCATCGGCAGCGTGTCGCCGCTGCAGGTCGGCGCCACGTTCTTTCCTGGCCCCGCCATCGTCGTCCAGACCGCCGGCGACGGCGTCGACGGGACGCTGCGTGCCAACATCACCGCGCCGGGAGCCAGCGCGGCGGCGGTTTCCACACTGATTCCCAACGTGCTGCGCTCGAATGCTCCCGGCAGCTACACCATCGCCGCCGATGCCACGCAGAATCGCTCCGACAGCGTGCGCTTCACCCTCAAGTCCATCGCCGGCCTCGACGACAGCGTTGCCGGATTGATCGTCATGCCCACCGCGGCGGAGCAGACCAAGGTCGTGACGCTCACCTTCCAGAAGCAGTTCCAGCCGTTCGTCCAGCGCAGCCCGACCTGCGGCGGGACCGTGAGCTTCTCGCCCGGCACGACCTGGCAAACGCTGGGAACGACGCTCACGGCCACGGCGACGCCGGTCGGCGGCGCCGTCTTCGCCGGTTGGAGCGGGAGCATCGCGGGCCCGGCGCCCGTCGTCAGCATGGCCGTCGATCGCGTGCCGGAACTCAAGGCGCATTTCAACGCCATCCCCGAGCCGTTCACCGTCACCAGCCTGACGCCGCTGACCTACGTCCCCGGGCAGGGCCCGGTCACGTTCGAATTCACCGGCACCGGCTTTGGCGCTGGCACGTTCCTGTCGCTGGACGGGGGCGGGCAGAAATTCGGCCAGGCGATCGGGTCGCGCACCTACCGCGTGACGCTGACCGAGGCGGATTTTCCGCACGACGGCAAGGTCGTGTTCGATCTGGGTTCCACCGTGTACGCGGGCTGCGACGTCTTCGCCGACTCCATCGCCATCGAGGTCTTTCCCAAGGTGACGCCGCAACTGGTCACCGTCCACGAGTTCTACAACGCGGCGCTCGATCGCTATTTCCGCACGGCCAGCGATGCCGAGGCCGCGGCGATCCGCGCCAATCCCGCCACCGGCGAGCAGGACACCGGACAGAGCTTCAAGGCGTGGACCAGCACCGCCTATCCGGCCGGCGCCAGCCCCGTCCACCGGTTCTATGGCTCGGTGACGCCGGGGCCGAACAGCCACTTCTTCACCGCCGACGTCAACGAGGCGCGGTTGTTGCAGCGGGCCGAACTCGACACGCCGGCGGCGGTGAAGCGCTGGAACTACGAAGAGCTGTCGTTTGCGATCAAGCCGGCCCAGGCCGGCGGCTGCCCGGCCGACGCGCCGGTGCGGATCTATCGCGTCTACAACAACGGCTTTGCGCTCGGCAAGGACAGCAACCATCGGCTGCTGACGGATTTCGGCCTTTACACGCAGATGGTCGCGCAGGGGTGGCTGGGCGAGGGTGTGGCGATGTGCGGGCCGCAGTAGCTTTTCAACAGCCTGCTAGCGGGACAGCAGGAAGGCGCCTACCAGCGCGCTGACCGCCCGCATTCCCACGACCAGCAAATCGTTGTGGTCGGCGCGTTCGCGCATCCGCTCGCGGTCGAACAAGGCCTCGATCTGCGCATCGCTCAGCGCTTGGCGCGTGGCATCGGCGCCGGTCACCTGCGCGTCGCTGCGGGGCGAATTCAATTCCCGGATGGCCTTGGCGACGCCCTCGGGGTCCACCAGGGCAATGGGCGCGCCGCAATGGCTGCAGCCGCTGTCGGCGGCCAGATCGATCGGAGCGCCGCATTGGGAACAGGAGATCTGCTTGACCGTCTCGCGCAGCCGCGCAAGTTCGGCCGGGGAGGGCGCGCGGATGAAGTTCTTTTCGCGCAGGAACTGGTTGAAGCTGATCAGCCGCCCGTGTCCCAGGCTGCAGCGCCAATACGTGAAGGCGGTCGTGCGCTGCCGGTCGCGGGTGAATTCCAGCGCGTTCTGGCAGCGCATGCAGTTGAAGCGCGACGCGAGCGGCGTCGGCGACTGGCCGGTGGCGCCGCCGATGAACTGGAACAACGTGAGCACCGCGCGCGGTGCGAGCCGGGTCGATTCCCACTGGTCGAACCAGAGCAGCCGGCAATCCGGGCACGCGTCGACATCGACCGCGTGCGACGTCAACTGGACGTCGAGCGTTTGCGCGTGCATCGGCTTGTAGCAATTCGGGCAACTGGCCATGCGCGCATTCTAGCGGCAATGCCCGGAAAGCAGAACGCCGGCCGCGCCGGATTTCCGTTTGGCTTGTCGCGGGCATCGTCCACGGGCATGATCCGTCTTGCGCCGCCGCCACGGGGCCCCGGCGCGATTGGTCCAACGCCACGGAGGCAGCATGCGCGTTATTTGGGGAAGAGACAATTCGGTCAATGTACAAAAGGTCCTGTGGTGCTGCGAGGAACTCGCCATCGAGTACAAGCGCCTCGATGCGGGGATGAACTTCGGCGTCGTCAACACGCCCGAATACCGGGCGCTGAATCCGAACGGCTTGGTGCCCACGCTGGACGAAGACGGTTTCGTCCTGTGGGAGTCCAACACCATCGTGCGCTATCTCGCCGCCACGCATGCCCGCGGTGGCCTGTGGCCTGATGACCCGCGGGCGCGGGCGCACGCCGAGCAATGGATGGATTGGCAGAATTCGACCTATTGGCCCGCCATGCGGCCGCTGTTCATGGGCCTCGTCCGCACCGAGCCCGCCAAGCGGGATCCGCAGGCCCTCGAGACGCACCGGCTGGCCGTCCTCAAGCTGATGGAGATCCTCGATGCGCACCTGCAGTCCCATGCGTACATGGGTGGCGATGCGTTCACGATGGGCGATATCCCGGTGGGTTGCGGCGTCTGGCGCTGGATGGGCATGCCGATCGAGCGGCCGGCGCTGCCCAACCTGCAGCGCTGGTTCGATGCGCTGGCCAAGCGGCCGGCGTTCCGCAAGGCCGTGATGCAGCCGCTGAGCTGATCACTTGAGCTAGAGCGCCTTCGCCGCGACCCGCATCGACGGGTCGTCGGGATCGGCGCTGATGGTGAAGCCCAGCCCCCGCATCAGCTTGAGCATGTTGCGGTTGTTGGCGAGGATGTAGCCCTCGATGCGCTGGACGCCCTTGTTGCGCGCGACCTCGCAGATGCCGTTCATCAGCCGCGAACCGAGACCGCGGTTGGCCCAGTCGTCCGCGACGACCACGGCGAACTCGGCGCTGTCGCCGCCCGGATTGAGCAGGTAGCGGGCCACGC
This sequence comes from Betaproteobacteria bacterium, assembly GCA_016717855.1. Taxonomy (GTDB): domain Bacteria; phylum Pseudomonadota; class Gammaproteobacteria; order Burkholderiales; family Casimicrobiaceae; genus PALSA-1005. Next base: position 143,016 of record JADKEV010000004.1, on the reverse strand, counting down.
CGACGATCTTCTCCGTCCTGGCAGCGCCCGGTTCCGCGGCATTGGCAACCGCGACCAGCGCGAGTTCGCGGTGGTAGTCGATCTGCGTGTAGCGGACCAGCGCCTTGGGACTGATCTCCGGCGCTGATGAAATGAAGCGGAAGTAGCGCGACTCGGACGACAGCGAGCGGACGAACGTCTGCAGGTGATCGGCATCCTCGGGGCGGATCGGCCGGATCAGGTACGTCTGCCCATCGGGCAGCGGCACTTCCTCGGCCAGATGCGCGGGGTAGGGCATGATCGCCATGTGCGAGTGCCGGTCCGCGCCGATCGGCGGACCCTGCTCGACGACGATGCGGGCGTCGACGGCCAGCGCGCCGTGCTCGTCGACGATCACCGGATTGATGTCCATTTCCTTCAGCCACGGCAGCTCGCACACCATTTCCGAGACCCGCACCAGCAGGTCCTCGATCGCGCCGATGTCCGCTTCCGGGATGCCGCGATGCGCATGCAGCGTCTGCGCGACGCGCGTGCGCTCGATCAGGCGCCGTGCCAGGAAGCCGTTCAGCGGCGGCAGTTCCATCGAGCGGTCGCGGATCAGCTCGATCATCGTGCCGCCGGCGCCGAAGGTGATGATGGGCCCGAACAGCGGATCGCGGACGACGCCGATGCAGACTTCGCGCCCGTTGGGCTTGACGCTCATTTCCTGGACCGTGAGGCCTTCGATCCTGGCCTCGGGGCGCGCGGTGCGGATCGCCAGCGTCATTTCCGCAAAGCGGCTGCGCACTTCCGAGGCGTTGCGCACGCCGAGCGCGACGCCGCCGGCTTCCGACTTGTGCGGGATGTCGGGCGAGCTGATCTTGAGCGCCACCGGGTAGCCGAGCTGGCTGCCTATCATCAGCGCCTCGGTCGCCGTGCGCGCGAGCATGGTGCGCGTGGTCTTGATGTGAAATGCCGACAACAGTGACTTCGACTCCATCTCGGTCAGGATGCTGCGCCGCTCGGCCAGCACGCTTTCGATGATGATGCGCGCGCCCTCCACGTCGGGTTGCAGGTTGCTCGAAAGCGAGTGCGGCGTCTGCTGCAGCAACTGCTGGTTCTGGTGGAACGAGGCGATGTTCGCGAACGAATCGACCGCCGCCTCGGGCGTGCGGAACGAGGGTATTCCCGCCTCTTCGAGCAGATGCCGCGCGGCGCGCATCCGCTTGTCGCCCATCCAGCACGCGAGCAGCGGCTTGGTGATGGGCTTGCCCGCGTCGGCGACGGCCTGCGCGATCGCCATCGGATCGACGCCGCGCTTGGGCGAGCACATGAGCAGGATGCCGTCGACAGCCGGATCGCGGGCGAGCACGTTCATGGCCGCCACGTACTCGGCGGCGGCCGCTTCCTCGCCCAGATCGATCGGGTTGTCGAGCGCGGCGCCCGAGCCCCGCGGCGGCAGCGCGGCCAGCAGCGCCGTGACGCTGGCCTGGCTGGTCGGGACGATCTGCACGCCCACTTCACCGGACCAGTCGGCCGCCAGCACGCCCGGCCCGCCGCCGTTGGTGATGATGGCCAGGCGCTGGCCGCAGGGCCGGTAGCGCGAGGCGAGGCAGCGCGCCGCGGCGAACAACTGCGTGAAAAAACGCACCCGCACCGCGCCCGCGCGGCGCAGCGCGGCGTTGAACACTGAATTACGGCCCACCAGCGCGCCCGAATGGGTGACTGCCGCGCGCTTGCCTTCGGGACGCCTGCCGGCCTTGAGCACGATCACCGGCTTGATGCTGGCCGCGGCGCGCAACGCGCTCATGAAGATGCGCGCGTCGGTGACGCCTTCGAGATAGAGCAGGATGCTTTGCGTGCCCTGGTCGGCGGCGAGAAAATCGAGCACCTGGGCGATCCGCACGCCCGAATCGCCGCCCAGCGAAATGATCGTCGAAAAGCCGATTGACGACTCGGATGCCCAGTCGAGAACGGCGCCGCCCAGCGCGCCGGACTGCGTGACCAGGGCCAGCGGCCCCGGCCGCGCCAGGTCGCCCAGGCGGCTGGCATTGAGCGCCAGATGCGGGCGCTGCAGCCCCATCGTCTGCGGGCCGAGCAGGTGAATGTGGTGGCGGCGCGCGATGTCCCGCCACGCCTTCGAGGATTCGGCGGCAGTCGGCGCGCCGTCCGCCGGCGGCGACGTGGCCGCGAACACGATCGCGGCCCGGATGCGCAGGCGCCCGCACTCCTCGAGCGCGCCCGCGACCAGTTCCGGCGGCAGCCGCAGGATGGCCAGGTCCACCGGTGAATCGATGGTTATCTTGGCCTGGTCGGCGCCGAAGGGAATGATGTCGACGGGCACCTTGGACCCGGCGAGCGCCACGACCAGCTCGTCATCCGCCGCGGACGCGGCGTCCGTCAGGACGGCGATGCGGCGGGGGTTGAACAGCGGGTCGAGATAGTGCTTGTTCATGTCATCCTGCCTCAGTCAGCGCCCATCAGCACGCGCACGTGCGCGGCCACCGAGCGGGCGAGGGCGGACAGCGCATAGCCGCCTTCGAGCAGCGAGACGATCCGGCCGCGGGAATGCCGCGCGGCGACGCCCATCACCTGCTGCGTAATCCACGTGTAGTCCGCCTCGACCCAGCCCAGCCGCCCCATGTCGTCCTCGCGGTGCGCGTCGAAACCCGCCGAGAAGAAGATCATCTCGGGGCGGAAATCCTCCAGCGCCGGCAGCCAGTGCCGAGTCACCGCGTCGCGCAGCGCGTCGCGGCCCGAGCGCGGCTCCAGGGGGACGTTGCACGAATTCGGTCCCAGCGCTTCCTCGCCGGACATCGGGTACAGGCCCCGCTGGAACGTCGAGACCATCAGCACGCGCTCGTCGTTGGCGAAGATGTCCTCGCTGCCGTTGCCGTGATGCACGTCGAAATCGACCAGCGCGACCCGGCTGACGCCGCACTCGGCCAGCGCATGCGCGATGCCGACGGCGACGTTGTTGAAAAAGCAGAAGCCCATCGCCTCGTGCCGTGTCGCGTGGTGGCCCGGCGGGCGGACATTGCAGAACGCCGACGCCGCCTCGCCGCGCGCGACGATCTCCGCGGCCAGCACCGCCGCGCCGGCCGCGTGCCAGGCGGCGTCCAGCGTGTGGCAGTTCATCGCCGTGTCCGGGTCGACGTGGTGATAGCCTTCCGCCGGCACGCTCGCCATCAGTTCGGCGACATACAGCGCGTCGTGGACGCGATGCACCTGCGCCAGCGTCGCGGCCGGCGCCGTGTACGGCACCATCAGGTCGAGAATGCTGTGCGAGAGCAGGTAATCGTGAATCGCGCTGCACCGCGCCGGGCACTCCGGGTGCCCGGGCCCCATCTCGTGGAGCAGGCTGCTGGGGTGCGTTACATAGGCGGAAAGCATGGGTCGGGCGTCGCAGTCTTCAGGGGTACGGGCGATGTTCCAGACTACCCCGCGGGATCTCTCTGGCTATTGATGCTGGTCAATGAGGGGGGTTTCCGGGCGGATTATAGATGCTGCGCGGACGAAGGCGGATAGGGGACAGATTTCGCTGGCTGCAACGGGGCGCGGGCCTATCGTCGGACTCGAAGGTTCGCTGCGGGATTTTCTTGCTATAATCCGCCCCGTGCGCCCGTAGCTCAGTTGGATTAGAGTACCTGGCTACGAACCAGGGGGTCGTGGGTTCAATTCCTGCCGGGCGCACCAGTCTTATCAAGGGCTTGCGAAAGACGCAGGCCCTTTTCAATTTCCGAATGCCCGCAGCCACCACCCCTGCACGTATTGCACCACACGCCCATCCTCGGGCACCACGCGCTCACTGCCCCTGAACATCATCCCAGCCGGCGCGATCAGTACCAGGGCGGCATCGTAGAGCGGCGGCAACAGTTCCGCGGCCTTGGCGCCGCCCCTCGGGTCGGCCAGCGTGGCCACCAACGTCGTGCGCCGCAGCAGGTCGTCCGACCGATTGCAGGTGGTCAGGTCGCCGATGACGCCGTCAGCGCGCGCGATCTCGCGTTTCGGCCTGAGGATACCCGGTCGTGGGTCGGGACGACTCGGAAGCGCATCCGCGGATGATACTGGATGGGCGTACATGTCAGTTTGCAGTTGGGAGCGGCAAAATGACGAGAGATGGGCTCTTACCCCATCACTTCTTGCTCTGGTAGTCGCTCCACGCCCTGTTGAATTCATCCGCGGTCAACCTGCCATCGTGATTCAGGTCGGCAGCCTCGAATTTGAATCCATCGAGGGTTTGTACCTGATCCTTCGTGAGGTAGCCCGTGCGACCGGCATCAAGTCGGTTGAAAAGTGTTTCTGCGGATTCGAACGGGGTTGGGGACAATCCGCCGCCGGTCGGCGGTATCGCCGGAGCTGGTCCTGCCCGGCTGTCCGGTTTGACAGATGGACCGTCCTGGGCGACTGCGTTGCTTGAAGTCCCGATCGCGCCAAGCGCAATAATTACAGCAAAGACAGCATTGGTTGCCAAAATCGAGATGACTTTCATAGCAGATCCTTACCGAAAATGTCAGCATGCGCCGAGTTCAACACTGTAACCTTTGACCAATACGCTGACTGTTCGACCGCACACATACCGGGGTGCGGGCTCGGCTCAGGTTAGGCGCCCCTCAAGGTAGGCCGAACCGGCAATTTGCACATTGCATCGCCGGCTCCCAGATCACAGAGCGGATCGGCAGTCGGTTGACATGCTGGCACGTCTGGAAATGCCCACCACGCGGGGGGCGGCGACGCGCGCTACAAGGCGCTCAGCGCCCAGGCCATATCCTCGCATCACGCGGCGTCCCGTTGCTTGGGAGATCGGTACAGCCGCCTTTCGGATCTTCAGGCAACATCGCCGACAGCCATTCGCCCGCCGTATCGTAATCGTCAAATGCCGCGATGTTGACGCCACGGTTCCCTGCGCACAAGGCCAGGAACTGGGCGTGATCAAACTCGTCATGTCCCTCCACTAATATCGCAATCTTCCTGTGCGTGGGGAGAGCGGAGTTTGGCCATGCCATGACCTCAGCCAGATTGAAAATGTCCATGGCCGACATGGAACACTTGATATCTCGCAAATCCAGAAGGCACTCGGACCCGGCATCAAATTGTGGGTCCGCGGCGAGATTCTCGAGCGCGATGATTGATCGCTGCAGGTCAAGGATTCCAGATGCATCCATGACGATCAGATGCTGCGCGCGAAAAAATTCGTTCTCGGACTTCATGTGAACTCCTTGGCGGGTTCTGGGCGAAATCGACGGTCGCGCCTGGAATTCAGGCCCCGCGTGCTGAGTATGCGCCACGGGCGCCCGGAAACAGCGGGAGAATCGCCCGATCAACGGCAAGATGCCCCATTGGTCGCTTTGAACCAGTCAGATCGCGCCAGGATGCGCCAGGACGCGCCAGGACGCGCCAGGAGCCGCCGGCAAGGGAGAACCCATCGTCCGGCCCGGTTTGCTCACGCTGTAGCGATTCCTGGACGGCGACGGGCTCCGTAGTTTTCCGGATAGACCGCCTCTCGGGCGCAGCGCACACTGGCTTCAACGTCGTACCTCCTCCTCGACGTGATTCAAAGTTTCGGCCCGGTGCGCATATGCGACCGGGCCATTTTTTTGGCTGTCGGTCCAGTGCTGCAGGAATGAAAATGCACGCCGGTAACGAGCTCGCGCAAGTCCTCGGTCGGTTCGGCCGGGTCATCCAACAGGCAATAGACCGCATCGCTCAAGGTGTGGCTGCGCATGGCAACGGGCTTGACAACAATTTTCGGCACACGGTGCGGAGAAACGGCACTTTGCGCTCGCAGCAAGGACGCCGTCGCCGGCCATTTGTCCGCGTTGGGCGTAGAGCAGGCCGCTCTTGAATTGATTCTGGCATGCACATTGCTACGCAACTTGCAGGCTCATGGTTACTGATCGGCGCGCTCGATAGTGGGTGGGGCTTGCGAGGAGCGCGCAGGCTGAACGAAAGTCTCCGCGGATGCAAGAACATCCCAGGAGTCAGCCTGCGCGTTCCTGGCAGGCTTGCGAGTGTCGCAGGCCTTGGTGTTGGGGCTTGCCTGCCGGCGGTACTGTGCCTGCCCGGCCTCGAAGTTTGAGATGGACATTTCCGCCTCGCGGCTGGAGTCGGGTTGCGCCAGCGCGTGATGGCGGGATGTTTGCTCTATGGGCGTTGGCATCGGCGTTCCTTATCAGACAGCGGGTGGATCGGTCTCGCGTTGATAAACGCGGTGTCTGGCGACGGCACTGACGAACGCGTCGAAAGCTCGCTTGTCGCCCGGGTTCGCGCGAATCTGCCCAACATCGTCACCGCCGTCTGGCAACTTGGCCGGAATGCCGGCCTTCTCGAGGATCAGCGCAGCCTCGCCCAGAGCGAGTATCGCCTTGCAGTGGCGGTACATGTCCTTCACGAACTCCTTGGCTGCGCCGTTTGCTGCCAGCAGTTCGGCGGCTGCGCCTCCAGGCAGGACGACGGCGTCGTAGACGACTGCGGGCCCGGCTTCAAGCGAGATTTCCGCATCCACCGCTCTTCCATCGGACGACGTGAAACTGCCAAGGCGAGGCCCGACGAACCGTGGAACCGCCCCCTGTGCGAGAAGCGCGGCGTGGGCTGCGATGGAAGCGGCGTCGAAGCCATTGTCAATGAGCACGGCGATGCGGCGAGTCGCGATGCCCGCACTGCCGGGGCGTGCCATGAGGGAGAGGGAGGGAGAGGATTCGACCTCGGGCCGCGGTACGCGCTGCAGCGCGCGTGGCAGGGCATCGGGAAGACGCATGCCCAGGCCCTCCGCGACCGCGGCGGCCAGCTCTTCGGCCACGTTTCGCAACGAAGCGACGACGCGACGCCGCACCGCAGGGGTCTGGACCTTGGTGAGCTCGAATCGATACGCGCCAATGATGTGCGCCTTCTCGACCGCGGTCTGACTGTTCCAGAAGAGGGTGGCTTGGTTATAGTGCTCCGCGAATTTTTCGGGCTTGCCCCGGACCTTTTCGGCGGCGATCGGTTCGGGAAAGGACGTGAACCCGGCAGCGCCGGCCTGAAACGGACAGCCGCCGCCGAGCGAGTTCGGCTCGTACGCGACGCGGCCGCGCGGAATCGCTTGCCGATGCATCCCGTCGCGCTGGTTGTTGTGCGCCTGGGCAACCGGGGCATTGATGGGCAGCTCGTGGAAGTTGGGGCCGCCGAGTCGCGAGATCTGCGTGTCCACGTAGGAATGGATGCGGCCTGCCAGCAGCGGGTCATTGGAGAAATCGAGGCCCGGCACGATATGCGCAGTGCAGAAAGCCACTTGCTCGGTTTCCGCGAAGAAATTGTCGGGGTTGCGGTTCAGAACCATGCGGCCTATCGGCTTCACCGGTACCAGTTCTTCGGGCACGATTTTTGTCGCGTCGAGCACGTCGAAGGAATAGGCGTTGGCCTGTTCCTCGGTGAATATCTGCACGCCAAGCTCCCATTCCGGGAAGGCTCCCGCCTCGATGGCCTCCCACAGGTCGCGGCGGTGAAAGTCGGAGTCGGCACCGGAAATCTTCACGGCCTCGTCCCAGACAAGCGAGTGCGTTCCCGCCACCGGATTCCAGTGAAATTTGACGAAGCGCGACTCACCGCCAGCATTCACGAAGCGGAACGTGTGCACGCCGAAACCCTGCATCATCCGATAGCTGCGCGGGATACCCCGATCCGACATCACCCACATCAGCGTGTGCGTCGATTCCGGCATCAGGGAGACGAAATCCCAAAACGTGTCGTGCGCGGAGGCTGCCTGCGGCATCGCATGATGGGGCTCAGGCTTGACCGAGTGGATGAGATCGGGAAACTTCATTGCGTCCTGAATGAAGAACACCGGGATGTTGTTGCCAACGAGATCCCAGTTTCCCTCGTCGGTGTAGAACTTCACGGCGAATCCGCGAACGTCCCGCGCGGTGTCCGTGGAGCCGCGCTCCCCAGCCACGGTGGAGAAACGAACGAAGACGGGCGTCCGCTTTCCCGCCTCTGCAAATATTGAAGCGCTGGTGATATCCGTCAGCGCCGCAGCACATTCGAAGTAGCCATGGGCCCCGGAGCCACGGGCGTGGACGATCCGTTCGGGTATGCGTTCATGATCGAAGTGGGTGATCTTCTCGCGAAGGATGAAATCCTCGAGCAGCGCCGGGCCGCGAAAGCCCGCCTTGAGGGAACTCTGGTTGTCCGCGATCGGGACGCCCTGATTGGTGGTGAGGGCGCGCCCTCCCGAGTCCACGCGAACCCGATCCAGCGAGGCGTTACCCGGATTGAAGCTCATCTGGGGATTGCCGCTCCCCACCTTCACCGACGCGTTGATCTCCGTGAGGGTGCTGCCGGACACCAACGGGTGCGGCGGTTCAACGGCTTGTCCTACGGCGGGATGGCGAGCGGCATCTCCGAATTCGCTCGGCTTCGCGGCGTTGAAGGGAAATGCGGAAGCAACCGCTTCGGTTCCAGCGTGCTTGGCCGTCGCGGCGTCGGCGACTTCGGACACGCCGTGTGCCGGCCCGCTGACGGTCGAGCGTGCGGTTGACTTGCCAGCATCGGGAGTGTCGCGCGGGGAGACACTTGTGGAGGATTTCGAGCGCGGCTTACGTGGTGACATGATTACTCCTGCAATGTGTGAAGACATCTCGCTTTGGGAGAAGCGCCGGTGCGACCGGGCGCGACGATTACTGCCGTATGCGAACGAAATGCATCGTATCGCGACCTGGGCGGGTGTCGTCAGTTCGCTGACGCACACAAAATCGGTCGAGTTGTGATGACAATGCATCTCGGCTGTTCGCGATGGCGGCCTTACGAAGACCGGAAGCACGGCGTGTATCCTGGCGTCCGCCAAGTCGCGGGACCGAGTGTGCGTTACCGCACTGCATGCATGTGCTGCAATGCATATCATCACTCCATCGAACGCTTGTCTGTGGGCCTCGCCCGCGGGCGAGTTCTGATTCGTTTCACAACCCCGAGCTAGCGCACCGCAAGTCCTTTCGGCTACGGGATGTTCACCGACACACGGAGAGTACGATGGCACAAGCGACAACCAAGGCAGCACCCAGCGCGAAGGATGCGATCTAACGAGAGCGCCCTTTTTTCTCTTCATTGCCCTCGGAGCTCATCAGCTTTTTGATCCGATCGCGCAACTGGAGGAGATGGAACCGGGCGACGATCACTAGGACGCCAAGGTGACTGTGCTCGGCGAGAGCATCGACCACCATGTCAAGGAAGAGCAGGACGAGATGTTCCCCAAAGCGAAGAAAGCCAAGCTCGATCTCGACGCCCTCGGCGCGCAAATGCTGGAGCGCAGGCAGGAATTGAAAGCGACCGGCCGCACGTCCAAGGCGAAGAAGTTGGCCAGCGTGGCCTAGCCGCAGCTTATTTAGGTGCGTTGTTGCACCGACCGTCAATCCGCCGCCCTGCACGGCGTCGTGCGTGGCCTTTTCCCGCGCGGCGTGCGCCGGGCCGCGCGGCGGATCCGACAAGTTCGTAACCTTCAAAGGACAGAAAAAATGAGCACTACTACCAACACGGAACTGGACAGGGCGATTGCAAGTGACGAAAACCGCGATCCGATCAGCGGTGCGCCCGGTGCGCATCCGGTCGGCACGGGCATCGGGGCTGCCCTGGGCGGCGCGGCCGCGGGCGCAGCGGCGGGAACGGTCGTCGGGCCGGTCGGCACCGTCGTCGGGGCGGCCGTCGGCGCGATCGTCGGTGGCCTGGCGGGCAAGGGCGTCGCCGAGGCGATCGATCCGACGCGCGAGCTGGTGTACTGGCGTGAAAACTACAAGACCCGTCCATATGCGGACAAGGGTATCGCCTTCGACGAGTACGAGCCGGCTTACGGCTACGGGGTTGCGTCGTACGCGAAGTACCCGGGCCGCAGTTTCGACGATCTCGATTCCGATCTCGCGCGGGACTGGAACGCCGCGCGGGGCACATCGACCCTCGCGTGGGATCGCGCACGTTTCGCCTCGCGCGACGCGTGGGACCGCGTCAGCACGAACCGTTAAGCAATCGATGAAGCTGGCGGCAGCAACTTGCCGCCAGCGTCATTTTGCTGCCGTTCGCTGCGCTCGCACCACTTCGCCCAAATAGCCGGACGCATTCAATGGTTCCGATCATGGCCTCCGACGCACTGCGACAATACAAGGCCAAACGCAATTTCTCGGTGACTTCGGAGCCGGCCGCAGGTGGCAACGCCTCCGCCGGCGCTCTGTCGTTCGTCATCCAGAAGCACTGGGCCGGCCGCCTGCATTACGACTTCCGCCTCGAACTCGACGGCACCATGAAGAGCTGGGCCGTGCCCAAAGGGCCGAGCCTCGACACAAAAGACAAACGCATGGCGGTCCAGGTCGAGGATCATCCGATCGCCTATTCGAGCTTCGAAGGGACGATCCCCGCGGGGCAGTACGGCGCCGGCAAGGTGATCATCTGGGACTCCGGCACTTGGCGACCGGTCGGCGATGCGGCTCGAGACTATCTTGCGGGCCAGTTGAAGTTCGAGCTGCATGGACAGAAGCTGCACGGCAAGTGGGTGCTCGTGCGCATGAAGGGCAAAGGCGAGAAGCAGCCGCCGTGGCTGCTCATCAAGGAAAAGGACGAGTTCGTCCGGCCGGCGGCGGAGTTCAGCGTGGTGGACGAGATGCCGGACAGCGTCACTACATCCAGCCAGCCTACCCGGAAACCGGGTCGCAAGGCGGCGACAGCCGCGGGGTCGAAGGCCGCAGCGAAAAAGACCGGGATCCGCCGCACGCAGACCGGCCTGCCCACCGGCGCAACCAAAGCGCCGATGCCGGCGTTCCTGGCCCCGCAACTGGCAACGCTCGCGGATTCGCCACCGTCCGATTCGCAAGCGTGGGCTTACGAGATCAAGTTCGACGGCTATCGCCTGATGACCCGCATCGACGGCGCGGACATCAAGCTGTTCACCCGCAACGGCAACGACTGGACGTCCAGACTGGCGCCCCTGCAGAAGGCCATTGCCAAGGCGAAGCTCCCCGCGGGCTGGTACGACGGCGAGATGGTCATGCTCAACGAAAAAGACGTGCCCGATTTCGGCGCCCTGCAGCAGTCCTTCGACGCGGCGAAGACGAAAGACATCGTTCTCTATCTGTTCGACATTCCCTACTTCGAGGGTCACGATCTGCGCGCGGTTCCGCTGCACGAACGCCGCGCGCTCCTGCAAAGCTTGCTCGAGAAATCGTCTTCGGCGCGTGTGCGTTTTAGCGAGGCATTCGATGCGCCTGCCGAAAGTGTGGTTGCTTCCGCCTGCAAGCTGGGCCTCGAGGGCGTCATCGCCAAGCGCCTGGATTCCGCGTACGTGTCGCGCCGGTCCACCACGTGGATCAAGCTCAAGTGCAGCCAGCGCCAGGAGTTCGTGATCGGCGGCTATACCGATCCGCAGGGCTCGCGCGTGGGGATCGGAGCGCTGCTGCTGGGCGTGCATGACGAAAACGGAGTTCTGCGCTATGCAGGCAAGGTGGGCACCGGTTTCGACGATCGTACCCTCGGCACGCTGAAGGCACGTCTCGAGAAATTGACTGCCGCGAAGAGCCCGTTCTCCGCGGCCGCTGGGATCGAAGGTCGGGCCCACTGGGTAAAGCCGCAGCTCGTCGCGGAAGTTTCCTTCGGGGAATGGACACGCGCCGGAATCATCCGGCACGCGGTGTTCCACGGCTTGCGCGCCGACAAACCGGCAAGCGCGATCATCCGGGAAAAGCCCGCGGACACGAAGAGGATCGCCAAGCCCGACCGCGCCGCGGCTGCGAACCAGTCCCACGCGCTGAATCCTGCCCTTCGCGTCACGAATCCTGAGCGCGTGATCGATCCCGGCACGGGCATTACCAAGATCGAACTGGTCCGCTACTACGGGCTGGTGGGCGACCTCATGATGGCGCATCTGAAAGGGCGCCCGGTTTCGCTGGTACGCGCACCGAGCGGCGTGAATGGGCAGCTGTTCTTCCAGAAGCACGCCGAGACCGAAAAGCTGCCCGGCATCCGCCAGCTCGACCCGGCCTTGTACATCAGCCATCCGCCCTTGCTCGAGATCGCGGACAAGCAGGGGATCCTGTCCGCCGCGCAGTGGAACGTCGTCGAGTTCCACACTCTCAATACGGGGACGAAGGCGCTGCAGCACCCGGACCGCATGATATTCGACCTCGACCCGGGCGAAGGCGTCGCATGGGACAAGGTGCGCGACGCGGCCAGCCTCGTGCACGCGTTTCTGCAGGAACTAGGCCTGCCGGCATTTCTAAAGACCAGCGGCGGCAAGGGACTGCACGTCGTCGTGCCGCTGCGCGCGGCGCATGACTGGGACACAGTAAAGGGGTTCTCGCAGGCTGTGGTCATCCATCTGGCCAAGACCATTCCGCAGCGGTTCGTGGCCAAGAGTGGCCCGAAGAACCGCGTCGGGAAAATCTTCATCGACTATCTGCGCAACGGCGTCGGCGCGACGACCGTGTGCGCTTGGTCGGCTCGCGCGCGGGCCGGCCTCGGCATCTCGGTACCGGTAGCGTGGGAGGAACTCGCATCGCTCAAGGGCGGGGATCACTGGACCGTGCGCACCGCGCACGCTCGCCTGGACGAAGGCAACAGCGCCTGGGAGGGTTACGCCAGATCCGCTTGTCGCCTGACTGCCGCCATGAAAATGCTGAACTACCCGGCCCGCGTATCGGCGTAGCCGATCTTCTTTCCAACTCACGGAGACTTCCATGCCACGTCCCATCTGGAAAGGGGCCATCACCTTCGGCCTCGTCAACGTACCCATTGCGCTCTATCCGGCCTCGCAGGAAGCCGGGATCGATTTCGACTGGCTCGACAAGCGCTCGATGGACCCGGTGGGCTACAAGCGCATCAACAAGCGCACCGGCAAGGAAATCGAGGGCGACGACATCGTCAAGGGGATCAAACAGGAAGACGGCGACTATGTCGTACTGACTGACGAGCAGATCAAGGCCGCGTATCCTAAGTCCACGCAAACCATCGAGATCGAATCCTTCGTCAAGGCCGCGGAGATCGATTTCGTGCTGCTGGAGAAGCCCTATTATCTCGAGCCCTCCGGCAAGGGCGCCGACAAGGTATACGCGCTTCTGCGCGAGTCGATGCGCGAGGCAGGCGTCATCGGCATAGCGCGAGTTGTCATTCACACCAAGGAACGCCTGGCGGCGCTGATGCCTTCGGGTCCGGCCCTGATCCTGAACACGATCCGCTGGGCGAGCGAAATCCGCCCGGTGAGCGAACTGAAGCTGCCGGCAGACGGGAAGACCGCGGCCAACCTGAAGCCCGGGGAATTGAAGATGGCGGCGCAGCTCATCAGCGACATGACGGGCAAATGGAAGCCCGCGGACTACGCGGAGAACTTCAGCGCGGCCGTGCACAAACTCGTGAACCGCAAGATCAAGGCCGGCGAAATCGAGTCGGTGACGCCAGTCGAGGCTGGTTCGAGGGAAGAACGCTCCTCCAATGTGATCGACCTGACCGAACTGTTGGCCAGGAGCCTCAAGCGGAAGACGGGCAGGGCCGGCAACACACCGCCATCTGCCAAGCCGAAGGCCGCGCCGACTTCGAAGAAAGCGGCTGCGAAACCGCCGGCTCGCAAGCGTGCCTGATCGGAACCGCCGGGAACGGGACTGCGCGCGCTGAACGCCGGGTCGGAGAAGTCTCCAGCCGCGGACTCAACCGCGAGATCTTCTCTCCGTATTTGATCACGTCCAAGCGGCTGCGGCAAAGGGTTTCTCTTGCTGAAATATTTCGATCTGCCGCGCCGCGAAGGCAACGTCAGTGATGTTGAGATTGGCCTCATCATCAAGCGAACACGGACGATTGTCGAAGTTGGTGGAGCCGACTGAATTGCCAAAGACCATAAAAGGACTAAATTCAGTCTTTTGCCGACTGTCCAGAGGCCGCCATGCGCTATACAACCCGAGTCAAACCCATCAGCTACCTGAAAGCCAACGCGGCAGAAGTGTTGCTGCACTTGGCAGAACAGCGCGAGCCGTTGTTCATCACCCAGAACGGTGAAGCCAAGGCTGTGCTTCAGGATGTCGCCTCCTACGAGGAGACGCAAGAAACGCTGGCGCTGCTCAAGATCCTCGCATTGGGCAACCTTGAAATCGATGCCGGAAAGGTCAGGCCAGTTGCGGAAGTCGTGAAGCGGCTGCGCGCCAGGCGCGCTGGCGAGTAATGCCGGGGCAGCGCTATCAGGTGCTCTTGACCGCGGGTGCGGAACGGGACCTGGAGTCGATCCGGGATTACATCGCGGAATTCGATTCTGTCGCACGGGCGGATTACGTGCTCGATCGGCTGCTGAAGGTGGCGAAGACTTTGGCGACCATTCCCGAGCGCGGAACCTACCCCAGGGAACTAATTGCGCTGGGGATCCGCGAGTATCGTCAGGTCTTTTTCAAGCCATACCGCGTCATCTATCGGGTGCATGGGCAACGGGTCTACATCCATATCATTGCCGACGGTCGCCGGGATCTGCCATCCTTGCTCGGGCGCCGATTGCTGGGCGCATGACGTCCCGCGAATTCGATTCGCTCAGTCAGATTCGCTTCATGACCAGGTCCCACGGCAAACCCATCCGCATCGCGACCGACCATGACGAACCCCGGTTGTCGCAGGGCCAGCGGGAGTTCAATGCGCTGATCGGCACCATTCACGGCAAGCGCGCCCGACTTGCCGAATGGGAAACGGCGATCCCGCCCTACCACGACAAGTACGTCAGCCAGATGATGCCGTTGCAGGATGCGATCGCCGACCTCGAGGGCCGGCTCGCGCAATGTCTCGACGCCGCGAGTTTCGACAAGAGCTTGTCCAAGGTCGAACGCGGGTTGATTGCCGAGTTGATGGTGGAACTGACAGGAGGGCAGGACGCGGAACCAGACGATGCGGAGAGGCCCGCAAGGCATTCCGGGTCCGACGAAGCCCGGCGCGCGCCCGATGAGTCCGCGCCCTGGCAAAGGAAGTCCGCGAAGCAGCGGGCCAGGGAAGCAAGTCAACAGGCGGAGGCGCAACTGGCCAACCAGTCCATCCGCGAGGTTTACCGGAAGCTGGCCAGCGCCTTGCATCCCGACCGCGAAACGGATCCGGTGGAGCGCGCCCGGAAGACCGGGCTGATGCAGCGCGCCAACCAGGCGTACGCAACGAACAATCTGCTGCAATTGCTGGAGTTGCAGCTGGAGTTGGAACACATCGACCAGGCCACTATTGACAGCCTCGGCGAGGACCGGCTGCGGCACTACAACAAGGTGCTGGCCGAACAAGTCCTCGACCTGGAGCAGGAGATCCAGCGCATCGAAGACGGGTTCCGCGCGCAATTCGGGCTCGCGCCGTCCGCCGCCGTGGCCCCCGGCACGATACTACGCACCCTTGCCCGGCAGATGGCCGAGGTCCAGCGCGGCATCGATGATCTGAAAAGCGACTTGCGCGCGTGCCGGGACATCAAGGGCCTGAAGGCATGGCTCAAGGAGCTGCGCCAGCAACGCAGGTTGATCGAGTCCGAAGATCGGCAATTCTGAGTGATGCTGCCTTGCCCGGTGACCAGATCCCGTCTGCAATGTGACATGCAAAGTGAGCTTGCGCGGGAGCAACGCTGAGATGGCCCGCACCGCAAGCCCATCACCCCGCGCGCTGGCTGCCCGCCAGCGCGCCGCCCGGCGCTGGTATGTCTACCTGATTGTCTGCAAGAGCGGCGCCATCTACACCGGCATTGCCCTTGACGTCGCCGCCCGCTACGCGCAGCACGTCGCCGGCAACGGGGCGCGCTATACCCGCGCCAATCCTCCGGTCCGCCTGCTGGCCAGGTTCTCGTGTCCGAATCAGTCGGTGGCTGGTGCGCTGGAGGCGGCGATCAAGAAGCTGCCGGCGGCCGCCAAGCGAAAACTCGCGGGCAAATCGGGGGCGGCGGCGCGGAAGCTCGTGCTCGGCTGACCGTCCGCCGACCGCAGGCGGTCCGTCAATCGGCTGTCACGCCCGACGCCTTCACCACTCGCACGAGCCGGCGCGTCATGCTGGCAGCGTTGCCGAAGTTGCAGTGGGCATGGCCAGGACGATCTTGCCCAGATGACGGTTCGCTTCCATGTGCGCCTTGGCCTCGGCAAGCTGCTCGAATGGATAGACGCGATCGATCACAGGGTGGATCCGCCCCGCGGCTATCGCCGGCAGCAGGTCGGCGACGAACGCGGGGATACCCGCGGCGCGCTGCGGGGCGTTACGCAACTTGTTCGACACGCCGAAGAGCACCAGGCGCTTCGCATGCAACGCCTGGATGTCGATCTCGCTCTTGAGCACGCCGTCGACATAGCCGACCGTCGCCAGCCGGCCCTGAAACGCCATCGTGCGCACGCACTCGGCGAACACCGAGCCGCCGACGGTGTTGACCACGAGGTCGACGCCATTGCCGCCGGTGGCGGCCATCACCGCGTCGTGGAAGTCGCCGGTGCGTGTGCATAGCCCGACATCCAGTCCCAGCGCTTGCAGCCGGTCCAGCTTGTCCTGCGACCCCGACGTGCCGATGACCCTCGCCCCCAGCGCTTTGGCCACCTGCATCGCGGCCACGCCGACGCCTGAGGACACGCCAGTGATCAGGACCCATTCGCCGGCCTGCAGCTTGCCCTGCGCGATCAGCATGTCGTGGACCACCAGGAAGGTGAGCGGGATCGCCGCGGCTTCCTCCCACGTCAGGTTCGCCGGCATGGCGATCGCCTCGTGCGCATCCATCACCGCGTACTCGGCGAAGGCGCCGGAGCAGCGGCCCATCACGGCGTCGCCGAGCGCGTAGCCGCTGACTTCCGTGCCGAGCTTGACGATCTCGCCTGCGCCTTCCATGCCGATCGGCTTGGAGGTCCCCGCCTTGGTCAGGCCATGGCCGATGATGAATTCACCGCGGTTCAGGCCGGCGGCGCGCATGCGCACCAGCAGTTGTTGCGTGCCGGGCTCCGGGATGGGGCCGTCGCGCAGTTCGAGAGTGGCGGTGGTTGCGGTGGACTGCAGGGAATGGAATCTCATGGCCGGGTCCGTTTCGTCGTATCACGCACGGGGCGTGATGGGCAGGTCGAGTTTCGGGATCGCCGCGGCGATTGCCGCCAGCGCCGCGCGCCGCGGAAACCCCTCGCGATAAGCGAGCACGATCCGGCGCGACGGCGGCGATCCGGCGAAGTCGATCGCGCGGATCAGCGGCGTCGCGTACTTCGGCGTCAGCGCCGTGGCCGGCAGCACCGAAATCCCCATGCCCGAGGTGACCATGCTGCGTATCGTCTCCAGCGAGTTGCCCTGCTTGCCGGGCGGGGCCGCGCGCGCGAACTCCTGGCACGTGTCGAGGACCTGGTCGCGGAAGCAGTGGCCGGTGGTCAGCAGCAACAGGTTTTCGGTGGCGAGTTCTTCCGGGCGCACGGCGCGCCGCCGCGCCCATGGATGCCGCGCCGGCACGATGACGCGAAAGGTCTCGTCGTAGAGCGGCATGACCGCGATGCCGGGGCCCGCAAACGGCAGCGCGAGGATCGCCGCGTCGATCGCGCCCTCGCGCAGCATCGCGTCGAGATTGGCGGTCTGGTTCTCCTCGATGTCCAGCGGCATCCGCGGCGCGAGCTTGCCCAGCGCCGTGATCATCTCCGGCAGGAGATAAGGCGCCACCGTGTGGATGACGCCCAGGCGCAGCGCGCCGTCCAGCGGATGCCGCGCGTGGTCGGCCACGGCCTTGACCCGCGCGGCTTCGTCCAGCACGCGGCGCGCCTGCGCGACGATCTCCTCGCCGACCGGCGTGACCAGGACTTCTCCCTTGCCGCGCTCGAAGATGCGCACGCCGAGCTCGTCCTCGAGGCTCTTGACCGCGGCCGAGAGACTGGGCTGGCTGACGAAGACGCGCTCCGCGGCGCGGCCGAAGTGCCGCTCGGCGGCGACGGCGACGACGTACTTGAGCTCGGTCAGGGTCATGCGGAGGGTGTCCTTGGGGCGCTATAGGATTTGCCTATCGCCCCGATCTTAACAAAGTATTGGATGCGCGGGGCCCGCGAATCTATGCTCCGTCCTGTCGATTCCAACGTGAATCGCTTGAACCGCACCCCCAACCGCAACTCGCAAAGGAGCCAACCCATGCTGAGGAATCAAGAAGGCCAGCGCGTGCCCGACGTCGCGTTCCGCGTCCGTCAGGACAACGAGTGGAAATCGGTGACGACCGCCGACCTGTTCGCCGGCAAGACCGTCGTCGTCTTTTCGCTGCCCGGCGCGTTCACGCCGACCTGTTCGTCCACCCATCTGCCGCGCTACAACGAACTGGCGCCGGCGTTCTTCGCCAACGGCGTCGACTCGATCCTGTGCGTGTCGGTCAACGACGCGTTCGTGATGAACGAGTGGGCGCGGGACCAGGAAGCGGACAAGGTCACGCTGGTGCCCGATGGCAACGGCGAGTTCACCGCCGGGATGGGGATGCTGGTCGACAAGTCGGATCTGGGCTTCGGCAAGCGCTCGTGGCGCTACTCGATGCTGGTCAAGGACGGCGTGGTGACGAAGATGTTCATCGAGCCGGAGAAGGAGGGCGACCCGTTCGAAGTGTCCGACGCCGACACCATGCTCAAGCAGATCAACCCGCGCGCCAAGGCGCCGGACCAGGTCGCGATCTTCACGCGCGAGGGTTGCCAGTACTGCACGAAGGCGAAGGCACTGCTCGCGGACCTGGGCTACGACTACGCGGAGATCCCACTGCCGCACGCGCGCCGCAGCCGCATCGTCGGCGCCGTGACCGGGCAGCAGACCGTGCCGCAGGTGTTCATCAACGGCCAGCACATCGGCGGGCTCGAAGCGCTGGAGCGCTGGTCCCGGAAGGCCGCGTAATGCGGTCGCATCGGGCGCGGGTGGCGGCCCCGAGGTGCCGCCCGCGCTCGCCACGTAAATCACTCGACGAGGAATGAGGAACGCATGAATGAACTGACCGTCGACGTTGCCGTGATCGGCGCCGGCACCGCCGGGCTGGCCGCTTACCGCGCCGCGATCGCGGCCGGCAAGCGCGCCGTCATCATCGAGGGCGGGCCCTACGGGACGACCTGCGCGCGCGTGGGCTGCATGCCCAGCAAGCTGCTGATCGCCGCCGCCGAGGCTGCGCACGCGGTGCACAAATGGCCGGAATTCGGCCTGCGCCTCGATGGCGCACTCCGCGTCGACGGGCGCGCGGTCATGGCCCGCGTCAAGCGCGAACGGGATCGCTTTGTCGGCTTCGTGCTTGACGGCGTCGAGTCCATCCCCGCGGCCGACCGGATCCGCGGCTATGCCCGCTTCACCAGCGACAGCACGCTCGACGTCGAGGGCGGCCCGCGCATCGGTTTCGGCCGCGCCGTGATCGCCACCGGTTCGTCGCCGGCGATACCGCCCATGCTCCGCGCCGCGGGCGACCGCCTGTTGGTCAACGACGACATCTTCGAGTGGGACGACCTGCCGCGTGCGGTCGCGGTGTTCGGGCCCGGCGTCATCGGCCTGGAACTCGGTCAGGCGCTGCACCGGCTCGGTGTCGACGTCCTGATGTTCGGCCGCAGCGGGCATGTCGGCCCGTTCAGCGACCCCGTGATCCGCGACTATGCGGCCCGCGCGTTCGGCCGGGAACTCGCCCTCGACGCCGATGCCGATGTGCGCGCGATCGAGCGCGCTGGCGATGCCGTCGTGCTCACGTATCGTGGCGCGGATGGCACCGAGCGGCGGACCGCGGTGGACTACGTGATCGCCGCGACCGGCCGGCGCCCGAACGTCGGCGGGCTGGGGCTGGCCAGCACCACGCTGGAACTCGATCCGCGCGGCGTCCCGCTGTTCGACCGGAACACGATGCAGTGCGGCCGGCATCCGATCTTCATCGCCGGCGACGTCAACGACGACCTGCCATTGCTGCACGAAGCGGCCGACGAAGGGCGCATCGCCGGCGAGAATGCGGCGCGCTATCCCGACGTGCGCCCGGCGCCGCGGCGCGCGCCGCTGGCCATCGTGTTCTCCGACCCGCAGCTGGCGGTCGCGGGCGCGCGTTATGCCGATCTCGCGCCGGCCACGTTCGTGCGCGGCGAAGTGTCGTTCGAGGACCAGGGCCGGAGCCGAGTCATGCAGCGCAACGTCGGCCGTCTGCACGTCTACGCCGACATCGCCACCGGCCGCCTGCTGGGCGCGGAGATGATCGGCCCCGACGCCGAGCACATCGCCCACCTGCTGGCCTGGGCGATCCAGGCGCAGTTCACCGTCGCGCAAGTGCTCGCGCTGCCGTTCTATCACCCTGTCGTCGAGGAAGGCCTGCGCACCGCGCTCCGCGACGCCAGCGCAAAGCTCGCCGCGGCGCACCTGGCCGTAGCCGCATGACGCAGGACGGTGGCGGGTCGACCCGCACCCCCGGGACGAGTGGTCGACCGCAACGACGAATGGGTATCGCTTCGCTCCACCCATCCTACGCGGGATCGTTAACGCTCAAGCAGCGATGAACCGAATCTCTTCCGCCGGCACCGCCAGCGTCACGGCCGTACCGGTCGCCAGCGGCGCTTCGCCGCGCGTGTGCGCGTGGTCGACGACGACGCGCGCGCTGCCCACCAGCACTTCGTAGCGCAAAAACTCGCCCAGGAACTCCTCGCCCGCAATCGTGCCGGCGAGCCGGATTGCGCCGTCCACCGCGGCCGCGTTGCCGGCCGCGAGGCGGACGGCGTGCGGCCGGAACGCGATCTCGCCGGCGGCGCCGGGTGGGGAGAGCGCAGCGGGCAGCGCAACCTCGCCGAGCGCGGGCGATGAAAAGTGCAGACCGCTGGCGGCGCGGGCGAAGGTTCCGGCGAACAGGTTCACCGACCCCACGAATTGCGCGACAAACCGATTCACCGGGTGGTCGAACAGCTCCGTGGGCGTGCCGACCTGCTGGATCACGCCCTGGTCCAGCACGGCGATCCGGTCGCAGGTGGTCATCGCCTCTTCCTGGTCGTGGGTGACGAACAGCGTGGTGATGTTGAGCCGCTCCTGCAGTTTCTTGAGTTCCTGCCGGGTCTGCACCCGCAGCTTGGCGTCGAGGTTCGACAGGGGTTCGTCGAGCAGCAGCACCTGCGGCTCGATGGCGAGGGTGCGCGCGATCGCCACGCGCTGCTGCTGGCCGCCCGAGAGCTGGCCGGGGCGCCTGGCTTCAAGCCCGTGAGTTCCACCAGTTCCAGCACGGCGGCCACCTTGCGGCGGATCTCGGCGCGCGGCAGCCGGCGTTCCTCCAGCCCGAAGGCGACGTTCTCGGCGACCGTCATGTGCGGCCACAGCGCGTAGTTCTGGAACACCATCCCGACGTTGCGCTGCCATGGCGGGATTGCGCTGACGTCGCGGCCGCCGATCAGTACCTGGCCGGACTGGTTGCGGTTGAAGCCGGCGATCAGCCGCAGCAGCGTGGACTTGCCCGAGCCCGAGGGCCCGAGCAGGGCGAAGAACTCGCCGGGCGCAACCGCGAGCGAGATGTCGCGCAGCACCTGCGTCGCGCCGAAGCTGAGCGCCACGTTCCGGATATCGACGGCAACCGGCGTCATGTCTTTTCTCCTGGCACGTCGCGCGGCGCGCGGGCGGCGACGAGGCGATGCGAGTACCACGTGCCCACGCCGATCAGCACCACGGCGATCACGCCGAGGGCGGCGCCGGGCCCGCGCCCGGCGATCGACTGCATGTACAGATAGATGCCGTACGACATCGGCGCCAGCGATTCGCGGCTGGTAAGCAGGATGGTCTCCGAGATCTCGCCGGCGGCGGTGACGAAGCTGGTGACGAATCCGGCGAGGATGCCGCCCATCATCAGCGGCACCACGATGCGCCGGACCGTGCGCCAGCGGCCGGCGCCCAGGTTGCCCGCCGCTTCCTCGAGCGAGGGGTGGATCTGCGCGAGCGCCGCCATGCACGAGCGCAGCGCGTAGGGCAGCCGCCGGACCGCGTAGGCGATCACGAAGATCACGCCGCTCGCGGTGAGCGGGCCGAACCAGGGCAACTCCACACCGCGGAACGTGCGCAGGTAGCCGATGCCCAGCACCAGTCCCGGCATGGCCAGCGCGACCGTCACCATGTGGTCGAGCAGTTGCCGACCCGGCAGCTTCGTGCGCAGCACCAGGTACGCGATCGCCGTGCCCAGTATCACGTCCAGCAGCGCCGCCAGCCCGCAGTAGAGGAAGGTGTTCCAGATCATCCGCGTCGAGTCCTCGAACACCGTCGCGTAGTGCATCAGCGTGAACTGCTCGGGCAGCACGGTGAAGCTCCACACCTTGGAGAGCGACAGCAGCAGGAGCCCCAAGTGCGGCGAGAGCACCAGCAGCATCACCAGGGCGATCCAGCCGTTGGCCAGCACGGTTTGCCACGGCCCGAGCCGGCGCAGCGGCGCGCTGACGCCGCCGCGCGACTGGATCGCGAAGTCGCGGCGCTGGACGAACCACCACGAGCCGCTCATCGCCGCGATCGAGAACACGACCAGGATCACGCAGATCACGTAGCCGATCGGATCCTCCAGCCCGATCGAGGTCACGCGCAGGTAGGCTTGCGGCGCGAGCAGGTTGGTGACGTTCAGCACCAGCGGCGTGCCCAGGTCGTCGAAGACCTTGATGAAGACCAGCGACGCGCCGGCGATGTAGCCGGGCAGGGCGAGGGGAAACACGATCTTGCGGAACAGGCGGAAGCCGGAGCTGCCCAGGTTCTGCGCCGCCTCTTCCATCGAGGTGTCGATGTTGGCCAGCGACGCGGCGAGGTTCAGCAGCACGAACGGAAAGTAATGCAGCGTCTCGACGAAGATCACGCCGTGCAGGCCTTCCATCAGCGGCAACGTGAAGCCGAAGGCGTCGTTGAGGATCAGATTCACCGATCCCGACCGCCCGAACAGCAGCTGCATCGCTGCCGCGCCGACGAACGCCGGCATGATCAGCGGCAGCACGCCCAGCGTGTGGATCAGCGCCGCGCCGCGGAACTGGAAGCGCACCGTCAGGTAGGCGAGCGGCACCGCCAGCAGCGAGGCGCACAGCACCGTCATCCCGGCCACGTACAGGCTGTTGGCGAACGACTCGCGCATCAGCGAGATTTCCGAGAACGCCGAAAAGTGCGCCAGCGTGAACCCGCCCTCGGCATTGCTGAACGCCGTATACACCACCGTCGCCACCGGCACGACCAGGAACGCCAGCAGAAAGGCCGCGATCGCCAGCCCGATCGCCACGATGCCCGGATTGGTCCGGTTCATCTCACCTCAAGAAACGGGGGACGACAATGATCTTTGCTTGTGCACTTCCGGATGGTCCCGACCGCCGTAGGATGGGCGGAGCGCAGCGATACCCATCGCGTTGAATCACAGGCAGCCGGCTTCACGGAAAGTTTCCTGCTCCATTGCATGCGTGAAGAGTCGTCCCCAAATCGGCAGATGGGTATCGCTGCGCTCCACCCATCCTACGGCAAGTGTTTTTGCTCTCACTTGACCGCGTTGGCAAGTTCGACGGCCTTGGCGTAGTTGGCCTTGGCCTTCGACGCCCACTCTTCCTCGACCTTGGCCTTTTGCTTCGACGCGGTCTCGTCTTTCTTGTCGGCCTTGAACAGCGCGAGCAGCGCCTTGTCGGCAATCTGCTTGTCGTCCACCGGCGGGGTGAACACGAGTTTCTTCGCCTCGTCGAGTTGCGGATTCGCCTTGCCGGCGAGGCGCTTCTCGGCCTCCCAGACCGCCTTGGTCGCCGCCGCGAGTTCTTTGTGGCGGAAGGTGACGATCTGGTCGTACAGCGCGACCACGACGTAGTAGCGCGACTCCGAGAGTTCGGTGTCGAAGTTGACCTTGGCCTGGATCGCGCCGCTGAACGGATTGGGGTATCCCGCCGGTGCCTTGGCGTAGATGGCCGGCATCACCGGCAGGCGGCTGATGTCCTTCTGCAGCAGCAGCATCTGGCCTTCCTCGGACAGCGTGAACTGGATGAAGCGCTTGCCGCCTTCGGGCGACTTGGCGCCGGCCACCAGCGCGATGTTGGCGGGGACGATCGCCGTCATCGACGGATAGATGAATTCGACCGGCATCCCGGAGTTCTTCGCCGCGAGGCCGAAGAAGTCGATCACCAGCCCGAGGCCGAACTGGCCGTTGGACACGCCATCGGGGACGCCGAACGAGCGCTCGGTGATCGCCGCGCAGTTGCCCGAGATCGCGAGCAATTGCGCCCAGCCATTCATCCAGCCCTCGCCCTGCAGGATGGTCTCGACGGTCAGGTGCGTGGTCCCCGAACGGGACGGGCTCGACGTCGCGACGTGGCCGAAGTACACGGGTTTCGCCAGGTCCGCCCATTCCTTCGGGACCGGCAGCTTGTTGGCGGCCATGTAACGCGTGTTCCACATGATCCCATAGCCGGCCAGCGCCTGGCCCTTGTACAGTCCCTCGGGATCGTTGATCGGGTACGCGCCGACCCTGGCCGGAATGGCCGCGTTGCCGCTGTCCACCTTCTGCAGCAGCTTGCCGGAGGCGAGCACTTCGAACGCGTCGGGGGCGGAGGCCCAGAACACTTCGGGGCGGCTGCCGGGCTGCTGCTCGCGCACGTAGGCGATGCCCGCGGCGGTGTTCTTGTTCAGGATCTCCAGCTTGTCGCCGGGAAACTTCGCCTCGAAGGCCTTCTTGTAGGCGGTGGTGAGCTCCTTCGGGAACGAGGTGACGACGGTCACCGTGTCGGCAAGGCCGAGGGCCGGCGCGAGCAGGGCGGCGGCAAGGGTCAGGCGCGCGAGGGACATGCTTTCTCCTGGGATGAACGGGTCTGCGGGAATGGGGATGGCGGCCACATTCTATCGGGGGGCCCGCCCCCCCCCCAACCAACCCGCCCCCCCCCCCCCGGCGGGAGCGGGCGCCCCCCGGCCCGGGGCCCCGGCCCCCCCCCCCCCCCGAACTACTCGATTCTTCCTGCGGCCGGGATTTCCGGCGCGGCAATCATCCGGTTTTGATGCACGTCAAGATGACCATTCGCATTGTGGAGTTCAATGTGCCATCACGACAAAAAAGAAGGAAGCGCGTCATGGAATTCACCCTGCAGATCGTCCTCATCCTCGTCTGCTTGTTCTACGGCGCGCGCAAGGGCGGCGTCGCGCTGGGCTTGCTGGGCGGCATCGGTGTCGTCATCCTGGTATTCGCCTTCCATCTTGCGCCGGGCAAGCCGCCGGTCGACGTGATGCTCACCATCGTCGCGGTCGTCGCCGCGTCGGCCACGCTGCAGGCCTCGGGCGGCCTGGACGTGATGCTGCAACTGGCGGAAAAAGTCCTGCGGCGCAATCCGCGTTACGTCTCGATCCTGGCGCCGTTCACCACATGCATCCTGACGATGCTCTGCGGCACCGGTCACGTCGTCTACACGATGCTGCCCATCATCTACGACGTGGCGATCAAGAACGACATCCGGCCCGAGCGGCCGATGGCGGCCTCGTCGATCGCGAGCCAGATGGGGATCATGGCCAGCCCGGTGTCGGTGGCCGTCGTTTCGCTCGTCGCCTTCCTGGCCAAGGCGCCGGCGGGCGGCACGGTCATCGACTTCGTGACCCTGCTGTCGATCACCATCCCGTCGACGCTGGTCGGCGTGCTGATGATCGGCATCTTCAGCTGGTTCCGCGGCAAGGACCTGGACAAGGATCCCGCGTTCCAGGCGCTGATCGCCGATCCGGAGAGCCGCAAGTTCGTCTACGGGGAATCGGCCACGCTGCTGGACAAGACGCTCTCGACCCAGCAATGGACGGCGATGTGGATTTTCGTCGGCGCGATCGTCGTGGTGGCTTTGCTCGGCGCCTTCGAGTCCGTCCGCCCGCTGGTCGGCGGCAAGCCGCTGTCCATGGTGCTGACCATCCAGATGTTCATGCTGATGGCCGGCGCCCTGATCATCATCTTCACCAAGACCAATCCGGTGTCCATCGCCAAGAACGAGGTGTTTCGCGCCGGCATGATCGCCGTGGTCGCCGTGTTCGGCGTCGCGTGGATGGCCGACACGGTGTTCGAGGCGAACCTGCCCGGCATCAAGGCCGCGCTGGCCGACGTGGTCAAGACGCAGCCCTGGACCTACGCGATCGCGCTGCTGGTCGTCTCCAAGCTGGTGAATTCGCAGGCGGCGGCGGTCAGCGCCATGGTGCCGGTCGCGCTGTCGATCGGCGTGCCGCCGGGCTACGTGGTCGCGTTCGCGGCGGCGTCGTACGGCTACTACATCCTGCCGACATACCCCAGCGACCTGGCGACGATCCAGTTCGACCGCTCGGGCACGACGCGGATCGGCAAGTACGTGATCAACCACAGCTTCATCCTGCCGGGGTTGATCGGCGTGTTCAGCTCGTGCGTGTTCGGTTACTTCCTGGCAGTCGCGCGCGGTCTGATCTGAACTGACGCAGTCTGCGCGGCGCGGGACCGGAATCGGCCCCGCGCCGCGTTGCCGTTCAACGTCCCCTCAGCCCAGGATCCGGGCGTACGAATCCAGGTCCGCCTTGTAGCAGCCGCACGAGGCGCTGCGCAGCCCGCGCCGGTCCAGCACCGTGATGTTGCCGCGGCTGTAGTGGATCAGCTTGCGCTTGAACAGCGAACTCGCCGCCTTGGTCACGCCGACGCGGCGCACGCCCAGCATCAGCGCCAGGAATTCCTGCGTGATGTGGAAGCTGTTCGCGTGGACGCGATCCTGGGTCATCAGCAGCCAGCGCGCGAGCCGGGCCTCGACCACGTGGAAGCGCGTGCAGGCCGCATTCTGCGAAAGCTGGGTCATCTGCACGAACGTGTAGCGCTTGATCTCGCGCTGCAGCGCGTCGCTGCGCCGCAGTTCGCGGCAGAACGCGGCAGCGTCCATCCGCAGGACGGCGCCCGCGCCCTGGACCACCGCGCGCACCGGCGACACGTCGACGCCCAGGGCCAGCGGCAAGCCGAACATGCCCTCATCGCCAACCAGGCCGACTTCGAGCGACGAGTGCTGGTCGACGGGCATGATCAGCGAGATCAGGCTTTGCGTCGGGAAATAGACTGCCTGCAGGGGCTCGGGGGGCTCGTAGAGCACGTCGGCGAAGTTCAGCTCGACGGATTCGCTCGCCGCCAGCATCCGGCGCAGGTCATCGGGCGGCAGCGATGCGAGCAGGCGATTGGCTGCGGGTACGCGTCTGGCAGTTGGCACCGATAGCCTCCTATGGAGTCGGTGAAGTGACCTGCCAGGCCCGGCAAATTGCGGCGCAATTCGGATACCGGTACTGGCGATGCAAGCGCGGTCTCACCTACTGCGATATGCGGAGTGTACGGGGGCCGCCGAAGTGCCGTCTGCTTGCTACCGCACATAGCGGCGCCGCCGCGGGACTGACTCCACCGCCACGCGGAGCGTTCATGGCATGCGCCGGGCGCGCACTCTCTCCAACTGCTCGCACAAGGCCGTGCCGCCATCGAGTATCCGGTCCGATTGCCGGCTGATGGTGTCGCTGTGGAGCATCACGAAATTGCCGCGCTGCGTGGCGAGCAGGCTGGGCAGTTTCGACCAGAGGGCGAACCCGGTTTCGTTGCCGGCTTCGCCGCCGGAGGTGACGATTGCCTCGGGGTTGGCCGCGAGGACCGCTTCGGGACTGACCATCGGCGTGAGCGCGCCCAGACCGGCAAAGACGTTGGCGCCCCCGCAGAGGCGGAGGACGTCGTCGATGATGTGACGGTGGTTGATCGTCAGCAGCGGCCGCTCCGAGATCTGGTAGAAGACGGGCACGGGCGGCCGGCCGGCGTAGCGGGCGCGCAACGCAGCCACGCGCCGGTCGAACGCGGCGGCCGCGGCGTCCGCGGCTGCTGCGGTGCCGGCAAGTGCGCCGAAGCGGCGGATGGTCGCCGAGATGTCGGCCAGCCGCCGCGGCTCGCTGGAGAACACCGGCAGCCCCAGGCGGCGCAATTGATCCAACTGTCCCTCCGGATTGCCGTGCAGCCACACGATGACCAGGTCGGGCATCAGGGCGAGGATGCGCTCGGCGTCCAGCGCGAAACTGTCGCCGATCCGCGGGACGGCCAGCGCGGCCGGCGGATAGTCGCTGTAGCGGCTGGCGCCGGCCAGTGCGCCGCCGGCGCCCGCGGCAAACAGCAACTCCGTCACATGCGGGGCCAGGCTGATGATGCGCCGCGCCGGTTGCCGCAGCACGATCGCTTTGCCTTCGTCGTCGACGACACGGATCTCCGCCGCGGCGGCGCAGGTGAGCAGCGCGCACGAGGCCGCCACGCCCGCGACGATGGCGCGGCTCAACCAGCGGCCACGGCCGGGACGAATTCCGGACGGCGCGTGCGGCATCATTCGGCGATGAACACCGTGCGCGCCCCGACGCGCGCTTCGAGCACCGGATAGCCGAACGCCGCGGAGAGCGCGGGCGCGTTCATCACCGCGGCGACAGGGCCGTGGCGCACGACGCCGCCGTCCTGCAGGATCAGCGCATGCGTGGCAAAGCGGCGGGCGAGATTCAGGTCATGGATCGAGAACAGCACCGCCTTGTCCCGGTCGCGCGCGAGCTCCGCCAAGTGCTGCAGGACGACGATCTGGTGATGCAGGTCCAGGTGGTTGATGGGCTCGTCGAGCAGCAGGATGCCGGGATCCTGGGCGAGCAGCGCGGCGATCGCCACGCGCTGCCGTTCGCCGCCGGAGAGGGTCGTGATGTCGCGTTCCGCGAGCAGCGCCAGCCCCAGCGCCGCGAGCGCTGTGCGCGCGGCGTCCCGGTCAGCATCGCCCTCCCAATGCCAGCGCGAGACGTGGGGGTGCCGGCCCATCAGCACGATGTCGAGAACGCTCGCGCCGAAAGTATCGTGGATGAACTGCGGCAGGAAGCCGCGCACCCGCGCCGCAGCCTCGACCGGCCAGGCGTCCAGCGGCCTGCCCGCCAGCCTGATGGTGCCTGCCGTGGCGCGGTGCAGGCCGATCAGCGTGTGGAGCAGCGTCGACTTGCCGGCGCCGTTGGCGCCGAGCACGCACCACACTTCGCCGGGACGCATGTGCAGCGACAGCCCGCGCACCAGCGTCCTGCCTCCGGCTCCGGTCCCGACTCCGATTTCGAGGCCGTCGATCTCCACGGCGGCCAGCGCCGGCGCGCCGTTCATGTTTCGCCCCGGCGGCGCAACAGCAGGAAGATGAAAGTGGGCACGCCGAGCAGCGCCGTGATCACGCCGACGGGCAACTGCTGCGGCGCAAGTGCGGTGCGCGCGGCCGTGTCGGCGAGCAGCAGCAGCGTGCCGCCCGCCAGGACGGAGGCCGGCAGCAGCACGCGCTGGTCGTTGCCGATTGCCAGGCGCAGCGCGTGCGGAACGATCAGGCCGATGAAACCCACGGTGCCCGCCGTGATCACGGCCAGCGCTGTGGCCAGCGAGGCGATGACGTACAGGATGCGGCGCAGCCGGACCACACGCACGCCCAGCGCGTGGGCGACGACCGGGCCGCGCAACAGGACGTTCAGGTCGCGGGCGAGCGGGAAGATGGCGACCAGCAGCAGCGGCAGCGCGAGCAGCGCCGGGGCGTACGACTCGACGCCGCCCAGGTCGCCCATCATCCAGAACAGCATCCCGCGCAACTTGGCTTCCGGCGCGACGGTCAGCAGCAGGGTAATGATCGCCGACCAGCCAGAAGCGAGGATGACGCCTGTCAGGAGCAGGCGCGGCGAAGTGTCGATCGCGCCGGGGGCCTCCAGCCGCGCGAGATCGCGGTTGGCGATACCGAAGACCAGCGCCACCGAGAGCAGCGCCCCGCCGAACGCGGCGGCGCCGGTCAGCGCCGCGCTCAAGCCCACGATCATCGCCCCCAGCGCGCCGGCGGCCGCACCGCCCGACAGGCCGAGTATGTACGGATCGGCCAGCGGATTGCGCAGCAGGATCTGCATCAGCGCACCGGCGAGCGCCAGCAGCCCGCCGGTGGCGAACGCGGCCAGCGCCCGCGGCAGGCGCAACTGATGGACGACTTCGGCAGCGGGGCTGGCGTCGGGCTGGAACAGCACTCGGACGATCTCGGACAAAGCGAACTGGCTGCTGCCCAGCGCGAGCGCCAGCAGCAGCGCGGCGGCGGCGGTCCCGGCCAGCGCCAGCCAGACGCGCAGCGCGCGGCGCAGGGGCCGGCGCCTGGCCGCCGGTTGCGCTCGCGCGGCGGCGGGCGCCGCAAGGTCGCGCCGCACCGTCATTGCGGCGTGTAGTCCAGGCTGACGAACACGTTGGCGCCCGGCGTGTTGTAGCCGCGGACCAGTTCGTAGTCGCGGTTGAACACGTTGTTCCAGCGCACCGACACCGCATAGGCGGGCGCGAAGGCGTACGCCGCGCGCAGGTTGAGCAGCGCATACCCGGCCAGCCGCGACGAGGGCGCGTTCGCGAGCGAGTCGTAGCGCGCGCCGCTGGCGACGATTTCGCCACTCAGGCGCAGCGGACCCGCGGTCCGCGCCAGGGCGAGCGAGCCGAAGACCTTCGCGCGCCGCGGGAGCAGGCGCCCGGTGGCGGCGTCGGTCGCTTCCTCGCGCGTGACTTCGGCCCTCACGCGATAGTCGCCCAGCTCGGCGGCCGCGTGCAGCGTGCCGCCGCGGATCTTCGCTTCGTTGACGTTGATCACCGTCGTGAACGTCGGGTCGACGGCGATCAGGTCGCGCACCTGGCTGCGGTACAACGTGAGCCCGGCCCGCATGCCCTCATGGTCGAAGTTGGCCGCGAGTTCGCCGCTGGTGGCGCGCTCGGGCTGCAGGTCCGGGTTGCCCGAAAAGAACGGCGAGACGAAGTACAGGTCGTTGAAACTGGGCGCCTTGAATGCCGTCCCCGCCGTCGCCGACACCCGCCACGCCGGCGTGATCCGGTGGCCGTAGGCCAGGTTGCCGGTGTTGCGCGCGCCGAACTGCGAGTTGTCGTCGCGGCGCGCCGAGGCCTGCAGCAGGTTCGCGCCGAAGGCGCCCGAGTACCCCGCGAACGCGGAGCGGATGCTGCGGCGGGCCTGGCTGAACTCCGTCGTGCTCTCGACTTTTTCGCGGCGGTATTCCAGCCCCAGCGCGAGCCGGCCGCCGGCTGCGGCGAGGTCGTTCTGCCACGTGAATTGATCCTGGTCGGTGCGAAATTCCGCGGGAAAACTCCCCAGCGTGACGATGTCGTCGCTGCCGCGCGCCAGGCGCACCGTGCTGGACCAGTTGGCCAGCAACTGGTTGCGCGACTCCAGCGCCCAGGTGGCCAGGCGCTGCCGGTTGACGTCGTCGCTGCCCGGGCCGGAATCGAAATGCGCCGTCCCTTCGCTCACCAGCGCCCGCAGCGCGAGTTCCTGCCCCGGCGCCCAGGTGTGGCCGAGATGCGCGCTGAAGTTCTTGTTGCGGTAGGGGTCGTCGTCGGGATCGTACGAGAACGCGTTCCGCTCGTTGGCGGCGGAGAAGGCGCGCGTGGACTCGTAGCCCGCCTGCACGCCAAGCCGGGTGGCGCCGGATTCGCGGGCCAGCGCAACGCTGGCGCGCTGCGTGTTCCAGGTTCCCGCGCCGGCGGCGAACGCGATCCGGTTGCCGCCGCGCCGCGTGAAGATCTGGATCACTCCGCCGATCGCGTCGGCGCCGTACAGGCTGCTGGCCGGGCCGCGGACGATTTCGATGCGTTCGACCTGGCTGAGCGGGATGTTCTCGAACGCGTTGGTGCCGGACGTGGCCGAATTCACGCGCACGCCGTCGAGCAGCACCACCACGTGATTCGCGTTGGTCCCGCGGATGAATACGCCCGCGACCTGCCCCGGCCCGCCGGTCGTGGCGATCTCGACGCCGCCGTGGGACTGCAGCAATTCGACCAGCGACTGCGCGCCGGCGTTGGCGATGTCCTCGCTGTCGATGATGCGCAGATCGGAGAGCAGCGAGGAAACCGGCTGCGGGATGCGCGTGGCGGTGATCACGACCGGGTCCATGCGCGCGGGCTGGGCGGAGGACGCCGCCGGCAGCACGATAGGAGACAGCGCACCCAGGATGCGGATGCAATGGAAAAGGCACTGCGGCTTCATTGGAGAGTCCTCGTCACAGCGCGCAGCCCGCACGCTTGTTGTCGGATTGATCCGCCCGGAACTGCAGGCATCGGCGGCGCCGTGGAGGGCGCCGCATCATTGCCGCAAGTCCATGGCGTCTCGGCTCGTCCAGGCCGGTATCCGGGCTCACAGGCAGGCGTCGGGGACGCCGCCGTTCATCGCCTTCCCACAGGCGCAAAGCCTGCAGTGGCATGGTGATGAACGGCATTCCTGCTTACCGTTGCGGGAGCAGCACAGGCATGATCGATGGCTCGACGCACCTGTTTCCCGTTTAACCCGCGCCAAAGAACCTGGCGCAGGCACCTGAATCGTCGATGGATGTTACCACTCCGGGGAACCGGGGCGAAGCTCAGCCGCATTGCGTCGGGGCCGTGCCGTTTGACCTGGAGCAACCCCGTGCCAGATCCACCTATCCTCCCCGCCTTCGCGCCGCCCCGAACTCCATGATCGATCATCTGAACATGGAAGAAGGGCCGGTCCGGACGCCGGTGCGCCTTTGATGCAGATCAAAGCGTGGCAAAATGCGACAGGCGGACCGGCACCCGATCGGTCCGCCGAGGCGTACCATTACCGCGCTGTAGGAGACAACGCCAAAAGGAGAGCATGATGAATGGATGGAAAATCGCGACCGCCGGATCCGCACTGGTGGTGGCAACGATGTTTGGGGCGAGCGCAATCGCCCAGAGTCCGATCGTGATCAAGTTCAGCCACGTCGTGGCTGTCGACACGCCCAAGGGAAAGGCGGCCGAATACTTCAAGAAGCTCGCCGAGGAGCGCACCAAGGGCCGGGTCAAGGTCGAGGTCTTCCCCAACAGCCAGTTGTACAAGGACGGGGAGGAAATGGAGGCGCTGCAACTCGGCTCGGTGCAGATGCTGGCGCCGTCGGTGGCGAAATTCGGGCCGCTGGGCGTGCGCGAGTATGAAGTGTTCGATCTTCCGTACATCTTCGACAACTTCGCTGAACTCCATAAGGTCACGCAGGGCGCCGTGGGCAAGATGCTGTTCCAGAAGCTCGAGTCCAAGGGCATCGCCGGCCTGGCCTATTGGGACAACGGCTTCAAGGACATGAGCGCCAATAAGGCGCTGAAACTGCCCGCCGATGTCAAGGGGCTCAAGCTGCGCATCCAGTCGTCAAACGTGCTGGAAGCGCAGATGCGAGCGCTGGCCGCACTGCCCCAGAAGATGTCGTTCTCCGAGGTGTATCAGGGGCTGCAGACTGGCGTGGTCGACGGCACCGAGAACCCGCCGTCGAACTTCTACACCCAGAAGATGCACGAAGTGCAGAAGTTCCTGACCATGACCGACCATGGCGTGATCGAGTACGCGGTAATCGCCAACAAGAAGTTCTGGGATGCGCTGCCCGCCGATATCCGCACCACGCTCGACGGCGCGATGGCCGACGCGACCAAGTACGCCAATGACATCGCGAAGAAGGAAAATGACGATGCGCTGGAGGGCGTCAAGAAGTCCGGCAAGACCCAGATCATCACCCTGACGCCCGAAGAGAAGGCGGAGTGGAAGAAGGCGCTGGTCAAGGTGCATCGCGAGATGGAATCGCGCATCGGCAAGGAACTGATCCAGGCGGTCTACAAGGAAACCGGTTTCAAACCCTGATAGAGTGAATGCCGTGACCTGCCGCGGGTGCCAACGCAGCGCCTTCGGCGGCGTCGCGCAGCAGCGCCCGCGAGCATGAACCCGGGTGGCGCCGCCGCCAGGGACTAGGCAGAAAGCAGCACAAGGCGACGCCCAGTCCGGCGCAGAAACGGCTGGGACGTCCGGACAGGGCGTCGATAACGCCCGGCAACATCCGCTTGGAGGAGTCTGGGATGTTCAACAAGTTCCTGAATCATCTCGAGGAATGGATGATCGCGTTCCTCATGGGGGCGGCGACTCTCATCATCTTCATCGCCGTCGTCCACCGCTATGCCGCCGGCCTGCCGATTCCCATCGTGCAGGATTGGCTGCTTGCGCTGCACGTTTCCTGGGCGCAGGAATTGTGCATCTACATGTTCGTCTGGATGGCCAAGTTCGGTGCCGCCTATGGTGTTCGCACCGGCATCCACGTCGGTGTGGACGTGCTGATCAATGCGTTGCCCGACGAGGTTCGGCGCAAGTACGTGCTGTTCGGGCTCTTCTCCGGGCGGTGTTCACCGCGGTCGTCGGCACGCTGGGCGCGAACTATGTCTGGGCCATCGGGCATACGAGCCAGGTTTCGGCGGACCTCGAGCTGCCCCTGTGGATGGTGTACTTGTGCATCCCCGTCGGCTCCTACCTGATGTGCTTTCGTTTCCTGCAAGTTGCCTGGACTTTTCACAAGACGGGCGAACTGCCCAGGCATGATGCCAGCCATGTCGAGGGGATCGAGGACATCAATCCGCTCAACATGGACGACAACCTGCATCCGGCGCGCGGTCCGAAGGGAGCCCACTCATGAGCCCCGCGCTGCGCATGGCGGCGGCGCTGCCGGCCGCGCTGGTCATATTGCCGATGCTGGCATTCGCGGTCGGCCTGCAGGTGCCGACCGCGCTGGTGATCTTCCTGCTGCTGTTCGGTCTGATGCTCACAGGAATGCCGATCTCGATTTCCCTCGGCCTCACGGTGCTCACCTTCCTGTTCCTGATGACCAACGTGCCGATCACGTCGGTGGCGCTGAAGCTATTCACCGGGATCGAGAAGTTCGAGATCATGGCGATTCCCTTCTTTATCCTCGCCGGCAACTTCCTGACCCACGGCGGCGTCGCGCGGCGGATGATCAACTTCGCCACTGCCTGTGTCGGGCACTGGCACGGCGGTCTGGCGCTGGCCGGGGTCATGGCCTGCGCGCTGTTTGCCGCCGTGTCGGGCTCATCGCCGGCGACGGTGGTGGCCATCGGCTCAATCATCCTGCCGGCGATGGTCGCGCAGGGGTTCCCCAAGCGTTTCGGCGCCGGTGTCATCACCACGTCCGGCGCGCTGGGCATCCTGATTCCGCCCTCGATCGTGATGGTCATGTATTCGGTCGCGACCAATACCTCGGTCGGCCAGCTGTTCATGGCCGGCGTGATTCCAGGCCTGATGCTGGCGACCATGCTGGGGCTGACGACTTGGTGGCGGGCGCGCAAGAACAACTATCCGCGCCTGCCCAAGGCGTCCTGGGGCGAGCGCTTCCGGACGTTCCGCGCGAGCTTGTGGGGCTGCTGCTGATCATCGTCGTCATCGGCGGCATCTACAGCGGCCTCTTCACCCCGACCGAGGCGGCGGCGATGAGCGCCGTCTATGCGTTCTTTGTCGCGGTCTACGTGTACAAGGACATGCCGCTGAAGAAAGTGCCCAAGGTGCTGCTCGATTCGGCCAACATGAGCGCG
Organism: Betaproteobacteria bacterium; assembly: GCA_016717855.1. Lineage (GTDB taxonomy): Bacteria > Pseudomonadota > Gammaproteobacteria > Burkholderiales > Casimicrobiaceae > PALSA-1005. The sequence goes on along the minus strand of JADKEV010000004.1, from coordinate 107,798 downwards.
ATGCTGCTCTACATCATCACCAACGCGGTCATGTTTTCGTTCCTGATCACCAACGAGCAGATTCCGCAGCAGATGGCCGCCTGGATGCTCGACCGGGGGTTGGGCATGATCTCCTTCCTGCTGGTGGTCAACATCCTGCTACTGCTGGCCGGCAACGTGATGGAGCCGTCGTCGATCGTGTTGATCATGGCGCCCATCCTGTTTCCCATCGCGATGAAGCTCGGCATCGATCCAGTGCATTTCGGCATCATGATGGTGGTCAACATGGAAGTCGGGATGTGCCACCCGCCCGTGGGGCTCAACCTGTATGTGGCGAGCGGTTTGACCAAGATGGGCATCACCGAGTTGACCGTGGCCGTGTGGCCATGGCTGCTCACGATGCTGGTGTTCCTGGTGATCGTCACCTACTGGCCGGCGTTGTCGTTGTGGCTGCCGAGAACGCTTGGGATGATGTAGGCCCGGCGGCTCTTCGCCGCCGGACCGCTCAGGACACGGTGCGCGCGACTTGCAGCACCGCGATGCCGGCCAGCACCATCGCGGTCGCCGCCAGCCGCCGGGGGCCGAACGGCTCCTTCAGGATGAAGTAGCCGATCAGCGCGCCGAACACCACGCTGGTCTCCCGGAGCGCGGCGAGCGGGGCGATCGCCGCCATGCTCATCGCCCAGAGCATCAGCCCGTACGAACCGATGCGGTTGACCGCGCCGACGCCGGCCAGGCGCCACTGGCGGCGCAGCACGCTGAAGAACTGCAGGCGCCGGGTGGCGAGCGCGTACACGGGCAGGGGGATGTGCTCGAGGACTTCCAGCCAGACTATATACGTGAACACGTCGCTGTAGCCCCGCACCGCGGTGCCGTCGAGCAGCGTCGTCACGGCCAGCGTCGCGCCCGCGCCCAGCGCGAACAGGAGCAGCACCGGCCTGCCGTTCTTCCAGTCGACCAGCGCGAACAGGCCAAGCGAGACCATCAGGATGCCGGCGTAACCGGTCCACGGCAGATCGTCCAGGCCCAGAACCACCGTGATCAGCGCCACGAGGAGCGGCGCCGAGCCGCGCATCAGCGGATATGCCTGCGTGAAGTCGCCATGGCGGTACGCGCCGAGCAGCGCGACCTTGTAGCCGGCCGTCAGCACCATCGACGCGGCGAGGAAGGGCCAGGCGGCTTGGGGCGGGTAGGGCACCAGCGGCGTCAGCGCCAGCGCCAGCGTGCAGCACATGGCGTCGATCACCGCCAGCACGACCAGGCGCTCGCCGGAAAACTTGACGATCGCGTTCCACGTCGCGTGCATCAGCGCCGAGAGCAGAACGAGGCCGACGGCGAGCTGGCCGTCGGTCAGTGTCACGCGGCCTGCGCCAGCGGCGCCACCTGCCTGATGCCCATCTCGGCCAGCGTGCGCGCGACCGCGGAGACGACATTGCGCATTTCGTTCGGGTCGATCGCGCCGATGCAGCCGACGCGAAACGTCTCGAGCTGGGTCAGCTTGCCCGGGTACAGGATGTAGCCCTTGGCGCGCACGCGCTGGTAGAAGTCCGCGAACGCGTAGTTGGGATCGGCCGGCGCGTGGAAGGTCACGATGATGGGTGCCTGCAGCTTCCGGTCCAGGAACACCTTGAACCCCAACTGCTCCATGCCTTCGATCAGCGTCCGGCAGTTCGCCGCGTACCGGGCGCCGCGGGCGGGCTGGCCGCCTTCGGCGATGAACTGGTCGATCGCGGCGCGCAACGCGGCGACGACGTGGGTGGGTGGCGTGAAGCGCCACTGGCCGGTCTTCTGCATGTATGCATGCTGGTCGTAGAGGTCCATCGCCAGCGAGTGCGAATTGCCCTGCGCCCCTTCCAGCGCCGCCTTCCTGATGACGACGACCCCCATGCCGGGGACGCCCTCGAGGCACTTGCCGGAGGCAGCGATCAGCGCGTCGAACGGCGTGGTCCGCACGTCGATGGCGATGGCGCCGAACGAGCTCATCGCGTCAATGATCAGTCCCTTGCCGTGGCGCGCCGCGACCTGGGCGATTTCCTGCAGCGGATTGAGGATGCCGGTGCCGGTCTCGCAATGCACCTGCGCCACGTGCGTGATCGACGGATCGCGCAGCAACGCGTCCTCGACCTGCTGCGGCGCCGGGAACCGGTCTTCGGGCACGTCGATCGTCGTGCAGGCGCGCCCCAGGTAGCCGAGGATCCTGACGATGCGCTGGCAGTACGCGCCGTTGACCGGAACCAGCACCTTGCCCGTCCTGGGCACCAGCGTGCCCAGTGCGGCTTCCACCGAAAACGTGCCGCTGCCCTGCAGCGGGACGCAAACGTGGCTGCCGGCGCCCTGAACGACATCGACGACGTCGGCGCAGATGCTCGCCGTCATCGTGTTGAACGCGGTGTCCCACGAGCCCCAGTCGCGCAACATCGCCTGCCGGGTGGCCAGCGACGTCGTCAGCGGGCCGGGGGTGAGAAGAATCGGATCATTGCCGAGGATCATGCGGGGTCTCCTGGTTCACGATTGGGCGGTGTTGCGCCACGCCTGGGTGCGCCGGACCAGCCACCACTCCAGCGTGAAGATCACGCCGGTTACCACCGCGGCAGTGACGACGATCAGCGTGGCCATCGCCGCCGCCGAGCCGATTGCCCCGGCTTCGTCGAGCTGCAGTATGGACACCGACGCGGGCGTGGTCTTGGGCGAATAGAGGAACACGACGCACGAAATCGTCGTCATCGCGTTGACGAAGTAATAGCGGAAGATGTCGAGGATCGACGGCAGGCAGACCGGCACGGTGACGCGCCAGAACGTCTTGTAGAACGGCACCTTGAGCGACGCGGACACCGACTCGAACTCGCCGTCGATCTGCTTGAGCGCGGTGACCGCGGTCAGGTGGCTGGACGAATAGAAATGCATCACCGTCGAGAGCACGAGGACCGTCATCGTGCCGTACAGGAAGTTGAGCGGATTCGCCGGGTGGTTGAAAAAGAGGATGTAGCCGATGCCCAGCACCATCCCCGGGATCGCCATCGGCAGCATGGCCTGGAAGCGGATCGCGGGCCGCAGGAAGTTCAGGCCTTCGGTCTGGTCGCGCCGCGTCTTTTCCAGCCAGTACGCGCCAGTGAAGGTGATCGCGCTGCCCAGCAACGCGCACCAGACGCCCAGGCTCAGGCTGTTCCAGTACGCGTGCTCGAGGCCGGCTTCCTTGAATCCGTACGTGTAATGATTGAGGGTGAGCGACAGGTTGTACGGCCAGACCTTGACCAGCGAGCCGTATGCCGCCATGCCCACGACCAGCAACAGGGCCGCCGAGACCAGGACCACGAACGCCAGCAGCAGGCCGTCGCGCAGGCGCGCCCGCCGCGGCTGGTAGGGTACGCTGCGCGCGGTGAGCAGGGCCTGGGCGCGGCGCTGCACCAGATGGTCGATCCCGTAGGCGACGACGGCGGGCAGCAGCAGCAGCAGGCTGACGACGGCGCCAATCTGGAAGTTCTGCTGGCCGATCACCTGCTTGTAGATGTCGACTGCGAGCACCTGGGTGTTGCCACCGATGATCTTCGGGATCCCGAATTCCGACACCGCCATCGTGAACACGACCATGCAGGCAGAGACCAGGCCGTACTTGGCGCCGGGCAGCGTGATGGTCATGAACTTGCGCCGCTCGCTGGTGCCCAGCGCTTCGGCGACCTCGTACAGCCGCGCGTCGGACAGCGCCAGCGCGGCGAGCAGGATCATCAGCGCGTGCGGAAACGACGAGAACGTCATCGCCAGCACCATGCCCGGCATCCCGTAGATCGTCTTGATGCCGAACCACTCGATCACGAATTTCAGCCAGCCCTGGTTGCCGAACAGGTAGATGAAGGAGATCGCGGCGAGCAGCGAGGGCGCGAGGATGGGAATCATCGCGACGTTGCGCCAGAGTCCCTTGTATGGAATCCGGCTGCGCTGGATGGCGAAGGCGAAGACAAAGGCCAGCGGCACGGTGACCAGCGTGGTCATCAACGCGAATTGCAGCGTGTTGGTCAGCGAGTTGCCCACCGAGGGTGAGTTCAGGTAGGCGACGAAATTGGCGAGGCCGACCCAGGCGCCGTCGCGATCCTCGGCGCTGCGGATCAGGATCATCACCAGCGGCACGGCCAGGAAGACCAGCAGCGTGGTCGCCAGCAGCACCAGCCCGCCGCGCGCGACCAGCGCCTCGCCGGCCAGCGCCAGCTTCGAGGGCGCCACCTTGAACGACGCGGCTTTGACGTGGGCAGCGGCGCTCATCGCGGTCGCTCAGGCAACTGAGGCAGCCGCGAAGGGGGCGGCGGCGCGGTCGGCGAACACACGCACGCGGTCGACCCGCAGCGCGATCTGGATCTCGGCGCCGAGCCGGACGTCGAGGTCGTGCATCTGGTTGAGCGAATAGGAAATCTGTATCGGCTTGCCCAGGCCGGGGCAGGCCAGTTCCGCGAGGCAGAACGTGCCCAGGTAATCGATGCCGGTGATCTTGCCCGTCAGCCGGTTCGGCAGCGCGGCGATGTCGCCCTCGACGTGGCGGTCCTCGGGGCGGAGGTAGATGCGCACCGTTTCCCCCGCGGCGAAACCGTCGGCGGGAAGCTCGAGATCGACCGTGCCGGCGCGATAGCGGCCGCCGCCCAGCGCCGTGGCCTTGAGCACGTTGACCTTGCCCAGGAAATCGGCGACGAACGGGGTCTCCGGCCGCTCGTAGACCGCGCCCGGGGTGCCGATCTGTTCGATGGCGCCCTGGTTCATCACCACGATGCGGTCGGACATCGACAGCGCTTCCTCCTGGTCGTGCGTGACCATGATCGTGGTCACGCCCAGCCTCCGTTGCAGGCCGCGCACCTCGCCGCGCAGGCGCTCGCGCACCTTGGCGTCCAGCGCCGAGAGCGGCTCATCGAGCAGGAGCAAGTGCGGCGAGGTCGCCAGCGCGCGGGCGAGGGCGACGCGCTGCTGCTGGCCGCCGGAGAGCTGGCTGGGGTACTTCCGCCCCTCGGTCGGGAGCCCGACCAGGGTCAGCAATTCGTTGACCCGGGCCTTGATCTCCCCGCGCGCCTTCCGCCGGTTGACCAGCCCGTAGGCAACGTTCTGCTCGATGGTCAGGTTGGGAAACAGCGCGTACGACTGAAAGACGATGCCGTAGTCGCGCGCCGCCGGCGGCGCATGCGAGACATCCCTGCCGTCCTGGATGATGGTTCCGCGCGTCTGCCGTTCGAGCCCGGCGATGATGCGCAACAGCGTGGTCTTGCCGCAGCCCGACGGGCCCAGGAAGCAGACCAGTTCACCGGAATCGATCGTCAGATCAATCGAGTGCAGGGCGACGAAATCGCCGAACGCCTTGTGTATGCCCTCGAGCTTCAGCGCATAGGCCATCGATTACCCAATCCGGAAGTGGGGCAGGGCGGCAAAGGAAAGGCGCAGGCCGGCGGAGTCCGCTGCTCCAGCCGCAACCTGCGCCATGCGCCAGGCCGCGTTCAGCCTACTTGGGCGCCGCCTTGGACTCGTAGCGCTTGCTCCACTCGGCCAGGATCCGGTCGCGGTTCTTCGCCGCCCACGAAAAGTCGTTCTTGACCAGGCGGGAGCCGTAATCTGCAGGCACGTTGGGCAGCGGCTGGTTCATCGACGATACCGCGACGATCGCGTAGTTCTTCGCGTACATCGCCATCGCCGCGTCGGTGATGCTCCAGTCCACCAGTTTCTGCGCGGCGGCCAGGTTCTTGGTTCCCTTGTGGATGCCGGTCGCTTCCAGGTCCCAGCCCAGGCCTTCCTTCGGGAACACCAGGTCGATCGGCTTGCCCTGCACCTTTTCGCGGTTGGCGCGGTACTCGAACGAAATCCCGAGCGTGTATTCGCCGTTGGCCGCGGTCGCGCAGGGGCGGGAGCCCGAATGCATGTACTGGGCGACGTTCTCGTGCAGCGCGTCCATGAACTTCCAGCCTTCGGCCTCGCCGTAGATCTGCAGCCACGCGGTGACGTCGAGGAAGCCGGTGCCGCTCGATGCCGGGTGCGGCATCACGATCTGTCCCTTGTAGACCGGCTTGGTCAGGTCCTTCCAGGTCTCCGGCTTCGGGATGTTGCGCTTGGCCGCCTCGGCGGTGTTGAAGCAGATGGTTGCGCCCCACACGTCCATGCCCACCCAGGTCGGCGGATTCTTGCCGTCGCGGTACTGCGGGACCAGACGGTTCAGGCCGGCGGGGGCGTACGGGACCAGCATGCCCTCGTTGTCGAAAATCGCCATGCTGGTCGCCGCCAGTCCCCATATCACGTCGGCCTTCGGGTTGTTCTTTTCCGCGAGCAGCTTGGTCGTGACCACGCCGGTCGAGTCGCGCACCCAGGTGATTTCGATGTCCGGGTTGGCCTTGTTGAAGCCTTCCTGATACGCCTTGAGCTGGTCGGTCTCCAATGCGGTGTAGACCACCAGGGTCGTCTTCTGCGCCCACGCGAGGGTGGCAACCGCGGCGAGCAGCGCCACGGCAAGGGGCTTGATGCAACGGGTCAGCAGTCGAATCATTCGGTCCTCCTATTGTTGAACACGGGAACAGCTTGCGCCCGGATTGTGTCACCTTGGCGACAGGCAGGCCAGCAATCTAGCATCGGCCGCGCGCGGCGTCTACTCCAGATTGTTGACAATCTACAACGAGTTTGCCACACTGGTCAACGTGGCTTCCCCGACCCGCTCCGGCGCAACTTCCGTGCCAGCCTCCGCACACTCCGCCAGCGCCATCGCGCTGCTGCGGACGCATTCTCTGGCAACGCTGGCGCATCGGGAACTCGAGCGCATGATCCTCGCCGGCGACATGCCCGCGGGCGGCAAGCTCAATGAAGCCGAGGTTGCGGCGCAGTTGGGCATCAGCCGCGGCCCGGTGCGCGAAGCGTTCCGGGCGCTCGAGGAGTCGGGGCTGGTCCGCGTGGAAAAGAATCGCGGCGTGTTTGTCCGCCAGATCTCGGTCGCGGAGGCCGACGAGATCTACGACGTGCGGGCGAGCCTGGACGAGATGATTGGCCGGCGCGTCGCCGAACGCGCCAATCCGGAGCAGCTCGCGCAATTGCGCGCACTGATTGCGCGCATGGAGGCCGCGGCGGCCACCCGGAACACCGGCGAATACTACGCAGCGAATATCGCGTTTCACGACGCGCTCGCGCAGTGCGCGGCCAACGTGAAGCTGCTGGAAATGTATCGGCGGCTGGTCAACGAGCTGAGTCTCTACCGGCGCAAGACCATCGAGCGCGGCGGAACTATCCTGCCGATTTCGATGAAGGAGCACAAGAAGATCGTCGAGGCGATCGCGGCCAGGGACGGCGCGACGGCCGGCCGGCTGATGTACGAACATGCGATGGCGAGCCGCGAGCGGATGCACGCGGGGCAGGCGCCGGCGAAACCGGCCAGGCGGACCATGAGGAGCGTCAAATGAACCCGACGGCAACGCTGACCGTCAATGGCCGCAGCTATCGCTGGATGCGCGACCCGCTGGTCGTGGTGTGCGTCGACGGCTGCGAGTACGAGTACATCGAGCGCGCGGTCGCCGCGGGCGTCGCGCCGTTCCTGAAGAAAATGCTGGAGGAGGGCGCGGCCTTCAAGGGCGATTGCGTCGTGCCCTCGTTCACCAATCCGAACAACCTGTCGATCGTCACCGGCGCGCCGCCGGCCGTCCATGGCATCTGTGGCAATTACTTCTACGACCGCGACACCGGCCGCGAGGTGATGATGAACGATCCGCGGTACCTGCGCGCGCCGACTTTGCTGGCCGCGTTCGCCGATGCCGGCGCCAGGGTCGCGGTGGTGACCGCGAAGGACAAACTGCGCACGCTGCTGGGGCACGGGCTCAAGGGCATCTGTTTCTCGGCGGAAAAGTCCGACCAGGCGACGCTGGCCGGGAACGGGATCGCCGACGTCAACGCGCTGGTCGGGATGGGCGTGCCCTCCGTCTACAGCGCCGCGCTGTCCGAGTTCGTGTTCGCCGCGGGCGTCAAGCTGCTCGAGCGCGACCGCCCCGACCTGATGTACCTGTCGACCACCGACTACGTGCAACACAAGGCCGCCCCGGGTGCGCCGGAGGCGAATGCGTTCTACGCGATGATGGACGGGTATCTCGCGCGGATGGATGCGCTGGGTGCGATCGTCGCGCTCACCGCCGACCACGGGATGAACGCCAAGACGCGCGCCGACGGCACGCCGAACGTCATCTACCTGCAGGACTGGTTCGATGGTGAATTGGGCAAGGACGTCGTCCGCGTCATCCTGCCGATCACCGATCCGTACGTGGTCCACCATGGCGCGCTGGGCTCGTTCGCCGTCGCCTACCTGCCGCCGGCGGCCGACCTGGCGGCGCTCGCCGCGCGCCTGCGCGCGGTGCCGGGCATCGACCTGGTCGTCGATCGCGAGGAGGGCTGCCGGATGTTCGAATTGCCGCCCGACCGCACCGGCGACCTGATCATCGTCTCCGGCAAGCACGTCGTGCTGGGCACCAACGCGAGCCGGCACGATCTGTCAGGCCTGGACGTGCCGCTGCGCTCGCATGGCGGGATCTCGGAGCAGACGGTGCCGCTGCTGTTCAACCGCAAGACAGCCGGGATACCCGGCAAGCCGCGGCTGCGCAATTTCGACATCTTCGACGTCGCGCTGAACCACCTGGAGTGAGGACCGATGAAGGCTGAAATCCGGCACGAAGCGATGCGCATAGGCGGCGAGAAAGTCACCCGCGGCCGCGTCATCGAGGTGTCCAACCCGTACACGCGGCAGGTCATCGGCACGGTGCCCAAGGCCGAACTCGACGACATCCGGCGGGCGTTCGCCATCGCGAAGGCGTACAAGCCAAAGCTGACGCGCTACGAGCGCGCGAGCATCCTGAACAAGGCGGCGGCGCTGGTCCGCGCCCGGGTCCAGGAAGTCGCCCGGCTGATCACCGCCGAGTCGGGACTGTGCCTGCGCGATTCGACGTACGAGGCCGGGCGCGTCTGCGACGTGCTGACGTTCGGCGCCGGCGAGACCCTCAAGGACGACGGCCAGATCTTTTCCTGCGACCTGACCCCGCATGGCAAGAAGCGCCGCGTGTACACGCAGCGCGACCCGCTGCTGGGCGCGATATCGGCGATCACCCCGTTCAACCATCCGATGAACCAGGTCGCCCACAAGGTGATCCCGTCCATCGCCACCAACAACCGGATGGTGCTCAAGCCATCGGAGAAGGTGCCGTTCGCGGCGCTGCTGCTCGCCGACATCCTGTACGAAGCCGGCCTGCCGCCGGAGATGTTCCAGGTGGTCACCGGCGATCCGCGGGAGATTGCCGACGAGCTGATCACGAACGAGAACGTCGACCTGATCACGTTCACCGGCGGCGTGGCGATCGGCAAGTCCATCGCCGGGAAAATGGGCTACCGGCGCGCGGTGCTGGAACTGGGCGGCAACGACCCGATCATCGTGATGGAGGACGCGGACCTCGACGAAGCCGCGACGCTGGCGGTCCAGGGCTCGTACAAGAATTCCGGCCAGCGCTGCACCGCGGTCAAGCGCCTGCTGGTGCACGAGCGCGTCGCCGAGCGGTTCGTCGAACTGGTGATCGAAAAGACCAGGGTGTGGACCTGGGGCGACCCGATGGACCCGGCGATGGAAATGGGCACGGTGATCGACGAGGCCGCCGCGAAGCAATTCGAAGCGCGGGTCAACGAGGCGGTCGCGGCCGGGGCGCGGCTGTGCGTGGGGAACATCCGCGACGGCGCGTTGTACTCGCCGACCGTGGTCGACCGGGTCGACCCGGAAATGCCGCTGGTCAAGCAGGAAACGTTCGGGCCGGTCTCGCCCGTCATCCGCTTTCGCGACATCGACGAGGCGATCCGGATTTCCAATTCGACCGCGTATGGCCTATCCTCGGCGGTATGCACCAACCGGATGGACTACATCGCCCGCTTTGTCAGCGAACTGCAGGTCGGCACCGTCAACGTGCGGGAAGTGCCGGGCTACCGGCTGGAACTCACGCCGTTCGGCGGCATCAAGGATTCCGGCCTGGGCTACAAGGAAGGTGTGCAGGAAGCCATCAAGAGTTTCACCAACATCAAGACGTATTCGCTGCCGTGGGCATGACCCGCCACCTGCCGATGCGGTGCAAGGAAACCGGCGCGGAATGCCGCGGGACCGAACGCAGTCATCGCTCGCCGCGCCCGGCAATCGGAGCGCACTGACCGCATGCAAGCGCTGCTGGCCCTGCTCTCCGCTATTGCCCTGCTGGTCTGGGGAACGCACATGGTGCGCACCGGCTTCCTGCGCGTGTACGGGGCGAACCTGCGCCGGATCCTGCGCATGAGCACCGGTAGCCGCCTGACGGCGATGGCGGCCGGGATCGGCGTGACTGGGCTGATCCAGAGCAGCAGCGCGACGGCCTTGCTGACAAGCTCGTTCGTGGGCCAGGGCCTGATCAACACCCCGGCGGCGCTGGCCGTGATGCTCGGCGCGGACGTCGGGACCGCGCTGATGGTGCAGGTCTTCGCGCTGAACCTGAGCTGGCTCTCGCCGCTGTTCCTGATGGTCGGCGTCATCCTGCACCTCGGGCGCAAGGCGACCAAGATCGGGCAGATCGGCCGCATCCTGATCGGGCTGGGGTTGATGATCCTGGCGTTGCAGATGATCGGCGCGGCGACCAAGCCGCTGACCCATGCGCAAGGCGTGCAGGTGCTGTTCTCGTCGGTGTCGGGCGACGTCTTCCTCGACGTGCTGCTGGGCGCGCTGCTGGCGATCGTTTCGTATTCGAGCCTGGCCGTCGTGCTGCTGGTCGCCGGCCTGGCCGCATCCAACGTCATTCCCGGCTCGGTCGCCATTGCCGTCGTGCTGGGCGCCAACCTGGGCAGCGGCCTGCTGGTCGTATTCACGACGCTGCGCGCCAACGCCGAGGCGCGGCGCGTGCCGCTGGGGAACCTGATTGTAAAGCTGGCCGGCTGCGTGCTGGTGCTGCCTTTCCTGGGGATGATCGGCGGGTGGTTCGCCGGCATCGGGCTGGAGCCGGAACGGCAGGTCATCTACTTTCACCTGGGCTTCAACCTCGCCCTGGCGATCGTCTTCCTGGGCGCGGTCGGCGTCGTCGCGCGGTTGACCGAGCGCATACTCCCCAGCGACGAAGCGAAGGACTCCCCGGGCAAGCCGAAGTACCTCGACGCGACCGCGCTGCACACGCCGGCGCTGGCCATGGGCTGCGCCGCGCGTGAGGCGCTGCGGCTGGGCGACATCGTCCAGGTCATGCTCAACGGCATGCTTACCGTGTTGCGCAACAACGACCTCAAGCTCTCCGAGGAATTGCGCAAGATGGACGACATGGTCGACGACCTCTACACGGCGATCAAGCTGTACCTGACGCAGATCAGCCGCGAGGCGCTGGACGAGCGGGAAGGCAAGCGCTGGGCCGACATCATCCAGTTCACGATCAACATGGAGCACGCCGGCGACATCATCGAGCGCATCCTGATCGACCTCGCGGACAAGAAGATCCTGCACGACCTGCACTTTTCGGATGCGGGCATGGCGGAGATCGAGGACCTGCATTCGCGGCTGGTGGCCCACCTGCAGCTCGGCCTGAGCGTGTTTCTCAACGGCGACCTCAAGTGCGCGCAGCAGCTGATCGCCGGCAAGGACCAGTTCCGGTCGCTGGAACTGCGCTACGCCGACAACCACCTGGCGCGGCTGTCCGACAATACGCCGCAAAGCATCGAGACCTCGTCGCTGCACCTGGACCTGATCAGCGACATGAAGCGGATCAACTCGCTGTTCTGTTCGATCGCCTATCCGATCCTCGACGAAGCCGGCGTGCTGGCCCCGTCGCGGCTGCGCGAACGGGCGTGCCGGCCGTCGAGGCGACCGGCGTGGTGGCGGCAAGCGCCGCTCAAGTGAACGCGCCGCCGCCGCGGCCTTCGAGCGCCGGCATGGCGGCCGAAGGCGACATCAACCTGTCGCCGCTGCGCCGCGAGTGGGACGCGGCGCACGTCGCGCCGGCGACCCGGGCACTGCTCGACGAGGACGCCCGCTATTTCCTGCACCAGTCGCTGTCCACGCCGTGTTTCGACGCGCTGGCCGGCGCCGAAGGCATCTACCTGATCGACACCGAAGGCCGGCGCTTCATGGACTTCCATGGCAACAGCGTCCACCAGGTCGGCTACGGGCACCCCACGGTCGTCGCGGCGGTGAAGGGGGCGCTGGACACGCTGCCGTTTTCGCCGCGCCGGTTCACCAACGCCGCCGCCGTCGAGCTCGCGCGCCGGCTGGTGGCGCTGGCGCCCGATCCGCTGGGCAAGGTCTTGTTCGCCCCGGGCGGCACGTCCGCCATCGGGATGGCGCTCAAGCTGGCGCGGATCGTCACCGGCCGCCACAAGACGATCTCGATGTGGGAGTCGTTTCACGGCGCGTCGCTCGATGCCATCTCCATCGGTGGCGAGTCGTCGTTTCGCAAGGGCATCGGCCCGCTGCTGCCGGGAACGGAGCACGTCCCGCCCTGCGCGCCGGGCAATTGCGCGTATCGCTGCGGCGGCCGGTGCACGCTGGCCTGCGCCGACTACGTCGAGTACGTGCTGGACCACGAGCGGGACGTCGCCGCGGTCGTCGTCGAGACCATACGCTCGACCGACGTGCAGATTCCGCCGCCCGGCTATTACCAGGCCCTGCGCCGCGCGTGCGACCGGCATGGCGCCCTGCTCATCCTGGACGAGATCCCGATCGGCCTCGGGCGCTCGGGAAAATTCTTCGCCTTCGAGCACTACGGCATCGTCCCCGACATGGTCGTGCTGGGCAAGGGGCTGGGCGGGGCCGTCTTCCCGATCGCGGCGCTGATCGCCCGCGCCGACCTGGACGTGGCCGGGCATACCGCGCTCGGCCATTACACGCATGAAAAGAGCTCGATCGGCTGCGCGGCCGCGCTGGCGACGCTGGACGTCATCGCCGGCGAGGGATTGGTGGAACAGGCGCGGGCGCTGGGCGAACACGCGCTGGCTTTGCTGCGCGCGGTGCAGGCGCGCCAGCCGTTTGTCGCCGACGTTCGCGGCATCGGGTTGCTGCTGGCCGTCGAGTTGCGCGATCCGGCCACCGGGGCGCCCGCTGCGGAGCTGGCCGAACGGGTGATGTACGAATGCCTGGCGCGCGGGCTCAGCTTCAAGGTCGGGCAGGGCAACGTGCTGACCCTCGGTCCGCCGCTGGTCATCAGCCGCGAAGAACTAGAACGCGCGATTCGGATCATCGACGACGCGCTCTCGGCGGCGGGCGCGGCCGCCGCGCAAACACGGGGATCGACATGATCATAGGCGTGCCCAGGGAAATCAAGAACAACGAGTACCGCGTCGGGCTCACGCCGGCGTCGGTGCGCGAACTGGCCGCGCATGGCCACGACGTGCTGGTCGAGACCGGCGCCGGGCAGGGCATAGGCATGGGCGACGCCGTGTATGCCGCGGCCGGCGCGCGGATTGGCGCCACGGCCGAGCAGGTATTCGCGGAGTGCGCGATGATCGTCAAGGTCAAGGAGCCGCAGGCGGCGGAGAGAAAGCGTCTGACTCCGGACCACGTGCTGTTCACGTACCTGCATCTGGCGCCGGACCCGGAGCAGACGCACGACCTGATCGCCAGCGGCGCGCTGTGCATCGCGTACGAAACCGTCACCTCGGCCACCGGCGGGCTCCCGCTGTTGGCGCCGATGTCCGAAGTCGCGGGCCGGATGGCGGTGCAGGCGGGCGCCACCGCGCTGGAAAAGTCCCATGGCGGCCGCGGCGTCCTGCTGGGCGGCGTGCCGGGCGTCGAACCGGCGAAGATCGTGATCCTGGGCGGCGGCGTGGTCGGCGCGAATGCGGCGCTGATCGCCGTCGGCAGCGGCGCCGAAGTGGTGGTGATCGACCGCTCGCTCGAAGTGCTGCGTCACCTGGTCGCGCAGTTCGGCTCGCGGATCAAGACCGTCTTCTCGACCGCCGAGACCATCGAGCAGCACGTGACGGCCGCGGACCTGGTGATCGGGGCCGTGCTCATTCCCGGCGCATCGGCGCCGAAGCTGGTGTCCCGGGCGCTGCTGCAGAAAATGCGGCGGGGCGCCGTCATCGTCGATGTCGCCATCGACCAGGGCGGCTGCTTTGAAACCTCCCGCCCGACCACGCATGCCGATCCCGTATTCGAGGTCGACGGCATCATCCACTACTGCGTGGCCAACATGCCGGGCGGGGTGCCCCACACGTCCACCTACGCGCTCAACAACGCGACGCTGCCGTTCACGCTCGCGCTTGCGGCCAAGGGCGCGCGGCAGGCGCTGCTCGAGGACCCGCATCTGCTGGAAGGCCTCAACGTGTGCGCCGGCAAGGTCACCAACCGGCCGGTCGCCGACGCGCTAGGACTGGCGTACACCGATCCGCGCACCGCGCTCGGCGCCTGAACGCCGCCTGAAGCGCGATTCGTTGCGCTGCCGCGCGATCATCGTAGAATGCCGGGTATACGCACCCGATCATTCCCCGACCCAGGACGAAGCCCCATGGAACTGCCTGTCAATCACTTCAAGCGCGCCATCGCCGCCGGACGCCCGCAGATCGGGCTCTGGTGCAGTTTTCCCACGCATCACACCGTCGAAGTGCTCAGCCGGACCGGTTTTGGCTGGCTGTTGCTCGACATGGAGCATTCGCCGAACGATATGGGGTCGCTGCATCTGCAGTTGATGGCGACGGCGGGCGGGACGGCGACGCCCGTGGTGCGCCCGCCGTGGAATGACATGGTGACGATCAAGCGCTGCCTGGACGTCGGCGCGCAGACGCTGCTGCTGCCGTACGTGCAGAGCGCGGAGGAGGCGGCCAATGCTGTCGCCTACACGCGGTTTCCGCCCGAGGGTCTGCGCGGGGTCGCGGGTTCGACGCGCGCCGCGGGCTTCGGCCGGATCAAGGACTACCTGAACATCGCGCATCGCGAGATCTGCGTGCTGGTGCAGGCCGAAACCAGGAAAAGCCTCGACAACCTGGACGCGATCTGCGCCGTCGAGGGCGTCGACGGCGTGTTCATCGGGCCCAACGATCTGGCGGCGGACATGGGGCACCGGGGCAACATCCCGCACCCGGAGGTCCAGAGCGCGATAGCCGACGCGATCAAGCGCATCCGTGCCAACGGCAAGGCGCCCGGCATCCTGGTGGGTGAAGCCGACGGCAAGCGGATGCTCGACCTGGGCGCGCTGTTCGTCGCGGTGGGCGCCGATTCGGGCGTGCTGCGCACCAACGCCGAGGCGCTGGCGACCAAGTTCAAGAGCCCGTCGTAACCGTCAACCAATGGGGCACGGCCATCGTCAGGTCCGCTCGTACCAGCCCTTGCTGCCATTCACGACCCTGACGACCAACAACATGACGGGAACCTCGATCAATACGCCGACCACGGTAGCCAGCGCCGCGCCGGAGTTGAATCCGAACAGGCTGATTGCGGCAGCAACGGCAAGTTCGAAGAAGTTGGAAGCGCCGATCAGCGCCGAGGGGCAGGCGATGTTGTGCTTCTCGCCCACGGCCCGGTTGAGCCAGTAGGCCAGCGCCGAGTTGAAGAACACCTGGATCAGTATCGGCACCGCGAGCAGGGCAATCACCAGCGGCTGCTTCAGGATGGCTTCGCCCTGGAAGGCAAACAGCAACACCAGGGTGGCCAGCAGCGCGGCGATGGACCAGGGACCGATCCTGGCCATCGCTGCATCAAACGCTTCCTGTCCCTTCGCCAGCAACAGCTTGCGCCATGCCTGGGCGAGGATCACGGGAATGACGATATAGAGCACGACCGAGGTGAGCAGGGTCACCCACGGCACGGTGATCGCAGAGATGCCCAGCAGGAACGCCACGAGCGGCGCGAAAGCAACGACCATAATGGCGTCGTTCAACGCCACCTGCGAGAGCGTGAAAAGAGGGTCGCCATTGGTGAGCCGGCTCCAGACAAAGACCATCGCCGTGCAGGGCGCGGCGGCCAGCAGGATCAATCCGGCGATGTAGCTGTCCAGCTGATCGGCGGGCAGCATGTCGGCGAACAGGTTGCGGATGAACAGCCAGCCGAGAAAAGCCATGGAGAACGGCTTCACCAGCCAGTTGATGAACAGCGTCACGCCGATCCCGCGCACATGCTTCCGCACTTCATGCAACGCGGAAAAATCGACCTTCATCAGCATCGGAATGATCATCACCCAGATCAACAGCCCGACCGGCAAATTCACCTGCGCAAACTCCATGCGCCCGATGGCCTGGAAGACGTTCGGCAGCAGTTGGCCCAAGGCGATGCCGGCGACGATGCAAAGGATCACCCAGACGGTCAGGTAGCGTTCGAACACGCTAAGCGGCGCGCTGGCGGTTTTCTTCATGTTGACCAGCGCAAGAGCGAACCAACGCGGTCCAACTCAGCCTTCAGGCGCGGCGGATCGTTACTTAACTCGGCAAGCGGCAACGCGAAGAAAGCTTCGATGCGGGCGCGGAGGAGGCGGTAGGCTGTGTCGAACGCCGCATCGACTTCCGCATCGGTTCCGGTAGCGTGCGCCGGATCATCGACACCCCAGTGGGTACGTAGCACGGCCCCCAGGTAAGCCGGGCAGGTCTCCCCTGCGGCGCTTGAACACACCGTCACGACTATGTCGGGTGTCTGCGGCAGGTTGCCCCAGGACTTGCTGTGCAGACCATCGGTCGAGATACCCTCTGTTGCCAGCAGAGCCAGCGACCGGGGGTGAACGTAACCGGCGGGTTTGCTGCCGGCGCTCATCGCTTTCCAACCGGCGGGTGCGAGGTGATTGAAGGTGGCTTCGGCCAGGATGGATCGGCAGGAGTTACCCGTGCAGAGAAACAGGACGTTCATGCTGCCGGTCGCGGCTTTCGACAATTCGATTGGCGTTCGGAGGATTGCCACGGACTTGTTCATTGTTCAACTATACAAGAATTATTGAAATGTGGGATAAACGGCAGGCTGCTCAGCGGCTCCGCGAAGCGGCACAAGGCGGCGCGTGACAAAACACAACGCCCAAGCCAGAACGGCTTGGGCGCCTGCTTACCTGGTGCTTACTTTACTGCGGCGATGGCTCAAAACCATCCGTAAGTCTTTGTGTTTTGGTGGGTAGTACTGGGTTCGAACCAGTGACCCCCGCAGTGTGAGTGCGATGCTCTACCGCTGAGCTAACCACCCGATGCGCGGATTATAGCAAGGCGGCGGTGATTCTCAAAGAAACCCCGGCAGGCTTGGTCCGGAGAGGCCTCCCGGCGTAAAATTCGGACGAAGATGGCCGCTCCGGAAGTGGTGCTGCCATTCACATCGCACCGCTGCATTGTGTTTCCCGGACGCCTGTCAGCACAATTGTGGGGCGCCTGACTCGGGCGGCACGTGTGGCCGCACCATGATGGGTCGAACCGCTGTCGAATGCGGGCAGGAACCGCCAGTGCGGCCATCTGGCAAGCATCTTGCATTGCGGAGTGCACAAACCTGGAAAAAAGAACATGCCGACGGTTGCCTACGACGAAATGCGGATGCCGGACGGTACGGTTCGCAGCCAGTACGCTTTCTTTGCGGACTGGCTTGACCGCACGTCGCCCGAGCGCATCAAGCAGAAGCGCGGCGAGGCCGAGCGGGCCTTTCACCGGCTGGGCATCACCTTCGCCGTCTATGGCGAGGATGCCGGCACCGAGCGCCTGATCCCGTTCGACATCATCCCCCGCATCGTGCCCGCGGTGGAATGGCAGATGCTCGAAGCCGGACTGCGCCAGCGCGTCACGGCGCTCAACATGTTCCTCACCGACGTGTTCCACGACCGCAACATCGTCAAGGCCGGCGTCATGGCGGAGGAGCGCATCCTCGGCAACGCGCAGTACCGGCCCGAGATGATGGGGATGAACGTGCCCGCGGGCATCTATGCGCACATCGCCGGCATCGACCTGGTGCGGGCGGGGGAGGGCGAGTACTACGTGCTGGAGGACAACCTGCGCGTGCCTTCCGGCGTGTCGTACATGCTGGAAAACCGCAAGATGATGATGCGGCTGTTTCCCGAACTGTTCTCGACCCAGCTGATCGCGCCGGTCGAGCACTATCCCGACCTGCTGCTCGAAAACCTGCGCGGCGTGTCGCCGACGACCGACGAGCAGCCGACGGTCGCGATCCTGACGCCCGGCCCGTTCAACTCCGCGTACTTCGAGCACGCGTTCCTGGCACAGCAGATGGGCGTGGAACTGGTCGAGGGCCAGGATCTCTTCGTGCAGGACGAGCACGTGTACATGCGCACCACCCACGGGCCGCAGCGGCTGCACGTGATCTACCGGCGGCTCGATGACGACTACATCGATCCGCTGGTCTTCCGCAATGACTCGATGCTGGGCGTGCCCGGCCTGTTCGGCGCCTACCGCGCCGGCAACGTGACGCTGGCCAATGCGGTGGGCACCGGCATCGCCGACGACAAGTCGATGTACCCGTTCGTGCCGGACATGATCCGCTTCTACCTGTCCGAGGAGCCGATACTCAGCAACGTCCCGACTTACCAGCTGCGCAAGCCCGACGACCTGCAGTACGCGCTGGATCACATGGCGGAACTGGTGATCAAGGAAGTGCACGGCGCCGGCGGCTACGGGATGCTGGTCGGGCCGGCCAGCACGACGGCCGAGCGGGCGGACTTCCGCGAGCGCATCCTGGCCGAGCCGGCCAAGTACATCGCGCAGCCGACGCTGGCGCTCTCCACCTGCCCGACCTTCGTCGATGCGGGGATCGCGCCGCGCCACATCGATCTGCGGCCGTACGTGTTGTCCGGCAAGACCGTGAGCATGTGCCCGGGCGGGCTGACGCGGGTCGCGCTGCGCGAGGGTTCGCTGGTCGTCAACAGCAGCCAGGGCGGCGGGACCAAGGACACCTGGGTGCTGGGAGCCTGATCATGCTTTGTCGCACCGCCAACGAACTCTACTGGATGGCGCGCCACATCGAGCGCGCCGAGAACACGGCGCGGCTGCTGGACGTCACCTACCGGATGTCGCTGCTGCCGTACCAGGTCGTCGAACCGGGCCTGGCCTGGGCGGAGCCATGGTCGGTCCCGCTGGTCACCAACGGGCTGGCGACCGCCTACTACGAGCGCTACCCGGTGCTGGCCGCCGAGAACGTGCTGCGCTTCATGTCGCTCGATCCGGCCAACCCGTCGTCGATCTGCAGTTGCCTGCGTTCAGCGCGCGAATCGGCGCGTTCGGTCCGCGGCGCGATCACCTCGGAAATGTACGAGGACCTCAATTCCGCCTGGCTGGAAGTCCGGCAGTACGACTTCGATCGCGTCCAGGCGCAGGGCGTCAGCGAGTTCCTCGACTGGGTCAAGATGCGCTCGCACCTGTTCCGCGGCGTGACTTTCGGCACCATGCTGCGCGACGAGGCCTACCACTTCATCCGCCTGGGCACCCACCTCGAGCGCTCCGACAACACCGCGCGCATCCTCGACGTCAAGTACCACACGCTGCTGCCCAGCGCCGCCGACGTCGGCGGCGCCGTCGACTATTACCAGTGGGGGGCGCTGCTGCGCTCGGTCTCCGGGTTCGAGTCGTACCGCAAGATCTACAGCGACGTGATCACGCCGTTCCGGGTGGCCGAACTGCTGATCCTGCGCGAAGACATGCCGCGCTCGCTGCATTCGTCGATGACCTTCATCTTCGACACCCTCAAGCTGCTCAGCGACCGCAACACGCGCGAGGTCGAGCGGCAGGCCGGGGAATTGCACTCGCGGCTGCGCTTCGGCCGGATGGAGCAGATCATCGAGACCGGGCTGCACGAATACCTGATGAACTTCCTCGAACGGATCGGCGCGCTCAGCGTCGCGATCAACCGCGGCTTCCTCGTGCCTTCTTATTGATGTTTCCGGGCTGGATGGGTCGCTTCCGGTAAAATGAACATCCGATTGACGCGCCATTCTGGCGCCTGACGCCCGCCATGACCTACTGTGTTGCGATGTCCGTGGATGCGGGAATGATCTTTGCATCCGACTCCAGAACCAACGCCGGCGTCGACCAGATCATGCGGTTTTCGAAGATGCGCGTGTTCGCGCGCGACGGGGACCGGGTGATCGTCTCGGTCTGTTCCGGCAACTTGTCGATCACCCAGAATGCGGTGAACACTATCGAGCAGCGCGCCCGCGCCGGCGACAACGCGCTCAACCTGCTGAATGCGCAATCGATGTTCGACGTGGCGCGGTTGCTGGGCGACGCGATGCGGGAAGTCAACCAGCGGGACGGCGAGTACCTGATGCAGAACAACATCGATTCCAGCGCCAATTTCCTGATCGGCGGCCAGATCCGCGGCGAGCCGCCGCGGCTGTTCCGGGTCTACAGCGAGGGCAATTTCATCGAGGCGACGCCCGAGACCTGCTACTTCCAGATCGGCGAGACCAAGTACGGCAAACCCATCATCGACCGGGTGGTCACCCGCGGCACCGGTTTGCTCGAGGCGACCAAATGCACGCTGGTCTCGTTCGATTCGACGATGCGCAGCAACATCTCGGTCGGGCTGCCGATCGACCTGGTGGTGTACGAAACCGACAGCTACCGGATCAAGTTGCAGCGCCGGATCCAGGAATCCGACCCCTATTTCCAGATGGTTCACACGCAGTGGGGAGAGGGCCTGCGCCGGGTCTTCGCCCAGCTTCCCAACCCGGATTGGACGACTGAATGACCATTCGTGTCGGCCTCACGCACCGCACTTCGTACAAGTTCGACCGCCCGGTCACGCTGTCGCCCCATGAGATCCGCCTGCGTCCCGCGCCGCACTGCCGCACGCCGATCCTCAGCTATTCGCTGAAGATCGAGCCGGCCGGCCACTTCCTGAACTGGCAGCAGGATCCGTACGGCAACTGGCTGGCGCGCGCGGTATTCCCCGAACGCGCGACGCACCTGGCGATCACGGTCGATCTGGTCGCCGAAATGACGGTGATCAATCCGTTCGACTTCTTTGTCGAGAAGTACGCCGACACCTATCCGTTCCGCTACGCCGGCGACCTGCTGAAGGAACTCTCGCCGTTCCTCGAGACCGAGGCGCCGGGGCCGCTGCTCCAGGCCTGGCTCGCCCGCTTCCGGGCGACCGCGCGGCCGGGCGAAGTGACCGTCGACATGCTGGTCCGGCTGAACCAGATGGTGCGCAGCGACGTCGCTTATCTGGTGCGCATGGAGCCGGGGGTGCAGACGCCTGAGATCACGCTGGGCCAGGCCAGCGGCTCCTGCCGCGACAGCGGCTGGCTGCTGGTGCACATCCTGCGCCATCTCGGGCTGGCGGCGCGTTTCGCGTCCGGCTACCTGATTCAGCTGCGGCCGGACCAGAAATCGCTGGATGGTCCCTCCGGCGCGGAAGCCGACTTCACCGATCTGCACGCGTGGGCCGAAGTGTACTTGCCGGGCGCCGGCTGGATCGGCCTCGATCCCACGTCGGGCCTGCTGGCCGGGGAAGGGCACATTCCGCTGGCGTGCACGGCGACCCCGGGCAATGCGGCGCCGGTCACCGGCTTCACCGACGTGGCCGACGTGGAGTTCAACGTGGTCATGCGCGTGGTCCGCATGCAAGAGGACCCGCGGGTCACGCTGCCGTACTCGCCCGCGCAGTGGGACGCGATCATGGCCGTGGGCGGGCAGGTCGACGCCGAACTGGCGCGAATGGACGTGCGCCTTACGCAGGGGGGCGAACCGACGTTCGTCTCGGTCGACGACATGGAAGGCCCCGAGTGGAACATCGCCGCGCTCTCGCCGGCCAAGCGCGAACTCGCCGAGAACCTGATGCACCGGCTGGCCGCGAAGTTCGCCACGCATCCGTTGCTGCACTTCGGCCAGGGCAAGTGGTATCCGGGCGAACCGCTGCCGCGCTGGGCGCTGGGCATCCACTGGCGCGCCGACGGCAAGCCGCTGTGGCGCAACCCGGCGCTCTTTGCCGACAGGCGCAAGCCCGGCGCGCAGGGAACGGCCGTGGCCGAGCATTTCGTCCGCGCGCTGGCGACCGCGCTGGGCCTCGACCCCGCGTTCGCCATCACCGCCTATGAAGACGCGCCCCGGCTGTTGGAGGAAGAGGCTGCGCTGCCCGTCAACGTCGATCCATTGCAGGCCGACCTGACCCGCGCCGATGAACGTGCCCGGCTCGCGCGCGCCTTGCAGCGCGGCATCGCCAAGCCGGTCGGTTTCGTCCTGCCGCTCCGCGCCCGGGAGGACAAGCCCGATGCGGCCGCGAAGCCCGCGCCGGAGGCGGGCGTGCGGGTGACCGACTGGCAGAGCAGTCCCTGGCCTCTGCGGCGCGAGCGGCTCTACCTGCTGCCGGGCGACTCGCCGTTGGGCCTGCGGCTGCCTCTCGATTCGCTACCCTGGGTGATGCCCGACGAGGTCGAACCCGAGCACGGTCCGGACCCGTTCGCGCACCGCGCGTTGCTGCGCGTGCCGGCGGCTGTCCGGTCCGCGCCGCCGAAGCAGAAGCCCAAGCCGCATGCGGTGCAGGCCGCCGACGTGATCAAGACCGCGCTCTGCGTGCAGGTGCGCGAGGGCCACCTGTGCATCTTCATGCCGCCGCTGAAATTTCTCGAAGATTACGTCGCGCTGCTCGACGCGGTCGAGTCGGTCGCCGAAAAGCTGGCGGCGCCGGTCGTCATCGAAGGCTACACGCCGCCGCGGGACCCGCGCGCGAAGGTGCTCAACGTTACGCCCGATCCCGGCGTCATCGAGGTCAACGTCCATCCGGCGTCGACCTGGAAGGAACTGACCGCCATCACGCAGACCTTGTACGAGGAGGCCCGGCAGTCGCGCCTGGCCACCGAGAAATTCATGCTCGACGGCCGCCACACCGGCACCGGCGGCGGCAATCACGTCACGCTGGGCGGAGCGACGCCGGCGGATTCGCCGCTGCTGCGCCGGCCCGACCTGTTGCGCAGCCTGATCACCTACTGGCAGATCCATCCGGGGCTGTCGTACCTGTTCTCGGGGCAGTTCATCGGACCGACCAGCCAGGCACCGCGCGTCGACGAAGCGCGCGACGACCGGCTGTACGAACTCGAGATCGCGTTCCAGCAGTTGCAGCAAACGACCAAGGTCGGCGAGGAGAACCTGCCGTGGCTGACCGATCGACTGCTGCGGCACCTGCTCACCGATCTCACCGGCAACACGCATCGCTCGGAGTTCTCGATCGACAAGCTGTATTCGCCCGACGGTCCGACCGGGCGGCTGGGCCTGCTGGAATTCCGCGGCTTCGAGATGCCGCCGCACTGGCAGATGAGCCTGGTGCAGATCCTGCTGCTGCGCGCGCTGGTGGCCCGCTTCTGGAAGACGCCATGCACCAGCGCGCTGATTTCCTGGGACACGCAATTGCACGACCGCTGGATGCTGCCGTACTTCATCGCCGCCGACATGGGCGAGGTGCTGCGCGAACTGCACCGGGACGGCTACGCGATCGACGAGTCGTGGTTCGCGCCGTTCATCGAGTTCCGCTTTCCGCGCTACGGGACCGTGCAGTACGCCGGCATCGGCATCGAGTTGCGCCAGGCGATCGAGCCCTGGCACGTGCTGGGCGAGGAGATGGCAGGCACCGGCACGGCGCGCTATGTCGACTCGTCGGTCGAGCGGCTGCAGGTGAAGGTCAACGGGATGTTCAGCGATCGCTATGCGGTGGCGTGCAACGGCCGGATGGTGCCGCTGACGCCGACCGGCGTGCCGGGCGAGTTCGTCGCGGGCGTCCGCTTCCGCGCGTGGAGCCCGCCGTCGGCGCTGCATCCGACCATCGGCGTCCAGGCGCCGCTGGTGTTCGACCTGGTCGACTCGTGGAACAAGCGCTCGCTGGGCGGCTGCACCTACCATGTCAGCCACCCGGGCGGACGCAGCTATGAGACATTTCCCGTCAACGCCAACGAGGCCGAAGCGCGGCGCCAGGCCCGCTTCGCGGCGCAAGGCCACACGCCAGGGACAGTGACCTATGCGCCCGAGCCGCGCAACCCGGCCTATCCCGGCACCCTCGACCTGCGCTGGCAGCCGGACGCATGACCCCCGACAAGGATGCCACAGCCGTGAACATCGCCACCGACGGCACCGTCCGTACCCGTTTTGCCCCCAGCCCCACCGGCCACCTGCACCTGGGCAATGTCCGCACCGCGGTGTTCGCCTGGGCCTACGCGCGCCGGCTCGGGGGGAAGTTCATCCTGCGCATCGAGGACACCGATCTCGCGCGTTCGACCGACGAGTACAAGCAGGGCATCCTGCGCGACATGGCGTGGCTGGGCCTGGACTACGACGAAGGGCCGTTCTACCAGATGGAACGGATGCCGCGCTACCGCGCGGCGCTGCAGCAACTTCTCGACCAAGGCAAGGCGTACCGCTGCTACATGTCCAGCGCAGAGCTGGACGCGCTGCGCGCGGAGCAGCTGGCCCGCGGGGAGAAGCCGCGCTACGACGGGCGCTGGCGGCCCGAGCAGGCCGCGGGCAGGACGCCGCCGGCGGGCGTCGACCCGGTGATCCGCTTCCGCAACCCGGACGCCGGCATCGTCGCCTGGGATGACGCGGTCAAGGGTCGCATCGAGTTCGCCAATGCCGAACTCGACGACCTGGTGCTGGCGCGCCCCGACGGCACTCCGATGTATAACTTCTGCGTCGTGGTCGACGACATCGACATGCGCATCACGCACGTGATACGCGGCGACGATCACGTCAACAACACGCCGCGGCAGATCAACCTGTTCCGGGCGCTGGGGGCGGCGCTGCCGGTGTTCGGCCACACGCCGACCGTGCTCGGCACCGATGGCGAGAAGCTGTCCAAGCGGCACGGTGCGGTGTCGCTGTATCAATACGCGGAAGACGGCTATCTGCCGGAGACCATGCTGAACTTCCTGGCGCGGCTCGGCTGGGCGCATGGCGACGCGGAGGTGTTCACGCGCGCCGAGCTGATCGCCTGGTTCGACCTGAAGGGCATCAGCGAATCGGCGGCGCGGTTCAACGGCGAGAAGCTGGCGTGGCTCAATGCCGAGCACATCAAGCGCGCCGACGAAGGGCGGTTGGGCGAGTTGCTCGCACCCTTCCTGCGGGCAACCGGTTGCGACCCCAACGAAGGCCCCGCGCCCTCGCAAGTCGCGGCGCTATACCGCGAACGGGCGGCAACGCTCGCCGAAATGGCGGAGTCCGCCCATTACCTGTACCACGCGCCCGAGGTTCCCGAGCCGTTGCGCGCGCAACACCTGTCGGCGGCGGGGCTGCGCGTGCTGCAAGCGCTGCAGCCGCGCCTGGCCGCGATCGACTGGCGGAAGGAGGCGATCGGCGCCGTGCTCAAGGCCTTTGCGGCGGAGCAGGGCATCAAGCTGCCGCAGGTGATGATGCCGCTGCGCGTCGCGTTGAGCGGCAGCGCGTCGACGCCGGCCGTCGATGCGGTGCTGGCAGTGCTTGGGCGCGAGCGAACGCTGGAGCGCCTGGCGGCGATCGCCTAGGCCCGGTCGATGGGCCTGGGCGCCGCGCTGCTTGCGAGAATCCAGGTCGACGATGCCGCGCTGGGCGGGCGCAACAACTTTCACCTGATCCGGCTCGGCGCGGCGCTGCTGGTTCTGCTCGCGCATTGCTTTCACTTGCTGGGCCGCGCGGGAGAGGAGCCGATCGGACGCTGGTTCGTCTGGCTGGATGCGAGCGTGCTCGGCGTCGCGACGTTCTTTCTCGTCAGCGGCCTGCTCGTTGCCCGAAGCTGGGACCTCCGCCGCGATCTCGCCCGCTTCCTGGCGGCCCGGGCGCTGCGCATCGTCCCCGCGCTGTGGCTGGCCCTGGCGCTCAGCGTCTTCTGCCTGGGGCCGGCGCTGACGGCGCTGCCGCTGGCCGATTACTTTCGCGATGCCGGCACGGCCAGTTACTTGCTGTGGAACGCCGTGCTCCGGCCGCAATACCTGCTGCCCGGCGTGTTCGAAGCCAATCCGGTCCCCGGCGTCAACGGGTCGTTGTGGACGATTCCGCTGGAAGTGGTGATGTACGTGATCCTCGGCATCGCCGGCTGGATCGGTTTCCTTGCGCCGACATGCGGTGCGGCGGTCGCGAGCGAATGCGCCACCGCCCGCTGGCGGGCGCCGCGCTGCTGTTGCTGGCGTCGGCGCTGGCCGTCAAGGTGCTCTGGACCGGCGCGCAGTACTACACCTTGGCCGGATACTTCCTGCTGGGAGTTCTCTGCTACCGCCTGCGGCACCTGTGGCGCTGGCGGCTCGTTCACGCGGCACTGTTGGCGGTGATCGCTGTTGCGGCCGCGCGAACCTGGGCCGGACCGCTGCTGCTACCGGTCGCCATTGCCGGCGCGATCCTGACCCTCGCCCTGCACCCCGCGCTGCGCATGCCGATGACGTGGTGGCATCGCCACGACTATTCGTACGGGACGTACCTGTACGGCTTTCCGGTGCAGCAGGCGCTGATCGCCTGCGGCGTGCGGGAGCCGCTGTTGCTCTTCATCTGCGCGGTGCCACTCACGCTGGGCTGTGCTGCCGTATCCTGGCATCTGGTCGAGCGGCCGGCGCTCGCGCGCAAGGCCGCGGCGGGCGACTGGATCGCGGCGTGGTTTTCCCGCGATTCGCGCGGCGCATGACGCGCGCGGACGCAACCGGCGGCGGATCCAGTTTGTCGCAGGCGGTGGTTTCGACTAGAATAGGTCTTTTCCGCGCGCGGTCACCATGACCAAGTTCATATTCGTCACGGGGGGCGTCGTTTCCAGTCTTGGAAAGGGCATCGCCGCCGCCTCTCTTGCCGCCATCCTGGAGTCGCGCGGCATCAAGGTCACCCTCCTCAAGCTCGATCCGTACATCAACGTCGATCCCGGCACCATGAGCCCGTTCCAGCACGGCGAGGTGTTCGTCACCGACGATGGCGCCGAGACCGATCTCGATCTCGGGCACTACGAGCGCTTCGTCGACGCCCGGATGGGCAAGCGCAACAATTTCACGACCGGCCAGATCTACGAGTCGGTGATCCGCAAGGAGCGCCGCGGCGACTACCTGGGCGGCACCGTGCAGGTCATCCCGCACATCACCGACGAGATCAAGCAGCAGATCCGCGCCGGCGTCGAGGGCGCGGAGGTGGCCATCATCGAGGTCGGCGGCACTGTGGGCGACATCGAATCGCTGCCGTTCCTGGAAGCGATCCGGCAAATGGGCCTGGAACTCGGCCGCAACAACTCCTGCTACATCCACCTGACGCTGGTGCCGTACATTCCGACCGCGGGCGAGATGAAGACCAAGCCGACGCAGCATTCGGTCAAGGAACTGCGCGAGATCGGGATCCAGCCCGACATCGTCCTCTGCCGCGCGGACCGGCCGCTGCTGGAGAGCGACCGGCGCAAGATCGCGCTGTTCACCAACGTGGCGGCCGAGGCGGTGATCCCGGCGCAGGACGCCGACTGCATCTACAAGATCCCGGCCATGCTGCACAAGGAAGGCATCGACGACATCGTATGCCGCAAGCTCGAGATCGAGGCGCGGCCAGCGGATCTCTCGACATGGGACGCGCTGATCCACACGATGGAGCATCCCGAGCATGTGGTCGATATCGCGATGGTCGGCAAGTACGTCGACCTGACCGATTCGTACAAGTCGCTCAACGAGGCGCTGACGCATGCCGGCATCCAGACCCGCAGCAAGGTCCGGATCCATCATATCGACTCGGAAGAAATCGACCGGCTGGGCGCGGATTCGCTCGCCGGCATGGATGCGATCCTGGTCCCGGGCGGTTTCGGCAAGCGCGGCGTCGAAGGCAAGATCAAGGCGATCCGCTACGCGCGGGAGCACAGGATTCCGTACCTGGGCATCTGCCTGGGGATGCAACTGGCGGTGATCGAATACGCGCGCAACGTCGTCGGCCTGCTCGGCGCGAACAGCACCGAGTTCGAGCCCGACGCGCCGCACCCGGTCATCGCACTGATCACCGAATGGCAGAATCGCGACGGCAAGATCGAGCGCCGCAGCGAAAAGTCGGAGCTGGGCGGCACCATGCGCCTCGGCGCTCAGCCGGCCGATCTCGTCACCGGCACGCTGGTGCACCACGTCTACCGCAGCCTGGTCATCAACGAGCGGCACCGGCACCGCTACGAGGTCAACAATCACTACATCGCGCGGCTCGAGGCCGCGGGAATGAAGATCAGCGGTCGCACCCGGACCGAGCAACTCACCGAGCTCATCGAGCTGCCTGGCCATCCGTGGTTTGTCGGCTGCCAGTTCCACCCCGAGTTCTGCTCGACGCCGCGCGCGGGACATCCGCTGTTCACCGCCTACATCCGGGCCGCGCTGGCGCATCAGCAGAAGGACGCACAGTCGCCGGTCGCGGCCGGCGCAGAACTGGTCGCCAACATCTGATGAAGCTGTGCGGCCACGAAGTAGGGCTGCACCGGCCGATCTTCCTGATCGCGGGTCCGTGCGTCGTCGAATCCGAGCAGTTGCAGGTCGATACCGCGGGGACGCTGAAGGAGATCTGCGCCCGCCTGGGGATTCCGTTCATCTTCAAGTCATCGTACGACAAGGCGAACCGCAGCTCGGGCAGCTCGTTTCGCGGTCCGGGGATGGAAGAGGGCCTTCGGATACTTTCAGAAGTGCGGCGGCAGGTCGGCGTCCCGGTGCTCACCGACGTGCATACCGAGGCCGAGATCCCGGTCGTTGCCGGCGTCGTCGACGTGCTGCAGACGCCGGCATTTCTCTGCCGGCAGACCGACTTCATCCATGCGGTGGCGGCCTCGGGCAAGCCGGTCAACATCAAGAAGGGCCAGTTCCTGGCGCCCGGCGACATGAAAAACGTCGTCGACAAGGCGCGGGCCGCGAGCGGCGCCGACAACATCATGGTCTGCGAGCGGGGCGTGACGTTCGGCTACAACAACCTGGTCTCGGACATGCGCGCGCTGGCCATCATGCGCGAAACCGCCTGCCCGGTCGTCTTCGACGCCACGCACTCGGTGCAACTGCCCGGCGGCCGGGGGACCAGCAGCGGCGGCGAGCGGCGGTTCATTCCGGTGCTTGCCCGCGCGGCCGTCGCGGCCGGCATCGCCGGCCTGTTCATGGAAACCCACCCCGACCCGGACCGGGCCCTGTCCGACGGACCCAATGCGTGGCCGCTGGAGCGGATGGAAGCGCTGCTGGCGACGCTGAAGGAACTGGACGCGCGGGTGAAGGCGGACGGCTTTGCGGAACAGGAAATGGCATCGTGATCAGGACATGATGCGGGAATTACCGGAGCAGAAACAGATACGAACCAGCGCCGACTGGGTCATTTGCGACAACGAATACTAGGACAGGAAGAACACCGCCATGAGCGCAATCGTCGATGTGATCGCCCGCGAGATTCTCGATTCGCGGGGCAACCCCACCGTGGAAGCGGATGTCGTGCTGGAGTCCGGCGTGTCCGGCAGGGCCGCGGTCCCGTCGGGGGCGTCCACCGGCTCGCGCGAGGCCGTCGAATTACGCGACGGCGACGCGGGCCGCTACTTCGGCAAGGGCGTCCTCAAGGCCGTCGAGCACATCAACACCGAGCTGTGCGAAGCCATCATCGGCCTCGACGCCTCGGAACAGGCTTTTGTCGACCGGACGCTGATCGAACTCGACGGCACGGACAACAAGTCGCGGCTGGGGGCGAATGCCGTGCTGGCCGTGTCGTGCGCGGTTGCGAAGGCGGCCGCGGAAGAGGCCAGCCTGCCGCTTTACCGCTACCTGGGCGGCGCCGGCGGCATGCAGTTGCCGGTGCCGCTGATGAACGTGATCAATGGCGGCGTGCACGCCAACAACAGCGTCGACATGCAGGAATTCATGATCGTGCCCATCGGCGCGCCAACGTTTCGCGAGGCCATCCGCTATGGCGCGCAGGTGTTCCACACTTTGAAGAAGCTGATCGACAAGAAGGGCATGCCGACGACCGTCGGCGACGAGGGCGGGTTCGCGCCCAACCTGGCTTCGAACGAAGCCGCGCTGCAACTGCTGATGGAGGCGATCGACCTGGCGGGATTCACCGCGGGGACCGACATCGTCATCGCGCTGGACTGCGCCAGCTCGGAGTTCTACAAGGATGGCAAGTATCACCTCGAGGCCGAGGGCGCGGCGCTGACTTCGGCCCAGCTCGTCGACTACCTGGCGAACTGGGTGGACAAGTACCCGATCATCAGCATCGAGGACGGCATGGCCGAGAACGACTGGGACGGCTGGAAGCTGCTGACCGACGTGCTGCATCCGAAGGTCCAGCTGGTCGGCGACGACCTGTTCGTCACCAACACCCGGATCATCGCCGAAGGCATACGCAAGGGCATCGCCAACTCGGTGCTGATCAAGATCAACCAGATCGGCTCGCTGACCGAGACGTTCGCCGCCATCGAAATGGCCAAGCGCGCGGGCTACACGTCGGTGATCTCGCATCGCTCGGGAGAAACCGAAGACACGATCATCGCGGACATCGCCGTCGCCAGCAACGCCGGGCAGATCAAGACCGGATCGCTGTCGCGCTCGGACCGCACTGCCAAGTACAACCAGTTGCTGCGCATTGAAGAAGACCTGGGCGACGTTGCCAGCTATCCGGGGCGCGCTGCGTTCTACCAATTGCGATAGCGCTCCGTGCGGCTGCTTGCGCTGATCCTGGCCGGTGTCCTCGTCGCGCTGCAGTATCCGCTGTGGTTTGGCAAGGGCGGCTGGCTGCGGGTGCGCGACCTGCAGCAGCAGGTCGATGCGCAGAAGGCCGTCACCGCGAAGCTCGAAGCGCGCACGCGCGCGTTCGATGCCGAAGTGCGCGACCTCAAGTCGGGCTTCGATGCGCTGGAGGAGCGCGCGCGCTCGGAGCAGGGGATGATCCGGCAGGACGAGGTCTACTTTCAGCTCGCGCCCCAGCCGCCGGCAGCGCCCGCCCCGCAGAAGTAGCCCGGAAGCGTCCGCCCGGTGAAACGCGTTTCTTCCCGTGACAATCCGGACTGGAAGATGCTGGTCCGGCTGTGCCACTCGTCGCGGGACCGGCGCAAGTCCGGCAAGTGCGTCCTCGAAGGCGCGCACACGATAGCGGCATACCTGGAGCGCTACGGCGTTCCGGAGCTCATCGTCGTCAACGAAGAGGCGCAGGACGGCTCCGAGATCCGCGGCATCGTCGAGCGTGCGGGGGCGCGGCAGGTCATGGTCGCCGACGCCCGCTTGTTCGGCGAGCTGGCGCAGATGGCAGCCCCCACCGGTGTGCTTGCCGTGATCGCGGCGCCGCAGCCAGGATCAGCGGCGCCGGGCGCGTTCAACCTGCTGCTCGAGGACGTGCAGGATCCGGGCAATGTCGGAACCATGTTGCGCACGGCCGCCGCGGCCGGCGTGACGCACGCGTTCCTGTCGGCGGGCTGCGCCTTCGCGTGGTCGCCGAAAGTGCTCCGCGCGGGCCAGGGCGCGCACTTCTTCCTGGACATCGTCGAAGATGCCGACCTGCCCGCGCTGGCGCGCGAATTCAATGGCAAGGTGGTCGCCGCCGTGCCGCGCGCCCCGGTGTCGTTGTTCGATGCCGACCTGCGAGGGCCGCTGATGCTCATGGTTGGAAACGAGGGGGAGGGGCTCTCGCCGGCCCTGCTCGCCAGCGCGACGGCGCAGGTCGCGATTCCGATGCCGGGTGGTTTCGAGTCCCTCAATGCCGCATCGGCCGCGGCGGTCTGCCTGTTCGAAAAGCTGCGCCAGGAAGGGACTTCGCGGCGCCCGGAGGCGGCGGACTAGAACAGGTGACGCTGGAGCTTCGCGTGGTGGACGATGGTCGTCGCGATCTCCTCGATCGACCGCGTGGTCGTGTCGAGTGCCGGGATGCCTTCGCGCTGCATCATGGTTTCCGCCTCGCGAATCTCGAACTGGCAATTCGCGAGCGACGCGTAGGTGCTTTCGGGCCGCCGTTCCGACCGTATCCGGGTCAGGCGGTCCGGCTTGATCGTCAGGCCGAACAGCTTGTGGCGGAACGGCCGCAATGACAGAGGCAGCTTGCCATCGCCGAAGTCGTCCGGCGTCAGTGGAAAATTCGCCGCCTTGATCCCGAACTGCAGCGCAAGATAGAGCGCCGTCGGCGTCTTGCCGCTGCGCGAAACGCCGACCAGGATGACCTGGGCGTTCTTGAGGTCTTTGGTGGTCTGGCCGTCGTCATGCGCCAGCGAATAGTTGATGGCCTCGATGCGCGCCAGGTACGCGCTGCTGTTCGTCACGCCGTGCGAGCGGCCAGCCGCGTGCGTCGACTTCAGGCCGAGCTCGGCTTCCAGCGGCGCGATGAACACCTGGAAAAAATCCAGGAACAGCGCGTCGGCGGTGCCGAGCCGCCCGCTCATCGCGTCGTCGACCATCGACGAGAGCACGATGGGCCGCTTCCCGTCGCGCACGCCGGCGGCATTGATCTGTTCGATGGCCTGGTCGATCTTTTCAGGCGTATCGACAAAGGGCAGCGTGGTGCGCTGGAAATCGATGCCCTCGAACTGTGTCAGCAGGCTGTTGCCCAGCATCTCGACCGTGATGCCGGTCCGGTCCGAAATGAAGAATACGGTGCGCCGGTTGCTCATGCGCGCGCAGCCAATGGGAACGTCATGTCCAGGCGTGCCAGACCGGTGTCAGTCCGGGCGGCATCGGCGGCAGGTCGCCGAAGTCCATCCACGATTCTCCCGGACCGTGGTAGTCGGATCCGCACGAGGCGAGAAAGCCGAAGTGCAACGCGTAGCCCGCGTACTCGGCGTACTGCGCGTGCGTGTGGCTGCTGGTCAGCACTTCGATTGCGTCGCCGCCGCGATCCCTGAATTCGGCGAGCAACTCCCGCATCCCCTGGCGGT
Source organism: Betaproteobacteria bacterium (assembly GCA_016717855.1). GTDB lineage: Bacteria > Pseudomonadota > Gammaproteobacteria > Burkholderiales > Casimicrobiaceae > PALSA-1005. The sequence goes on along the minus strand of JADKEV010000004.1, from coordinate 75,124 downwards.
TGATCTTGTAGCGTCCCGGATGGGCAAGCACCGCCTGGCCGCCGGCGCCATGAATCCAGTTCACGACGTCGGCCAGCGATGCCCACTCATGCTCGACGTAGCCTGGCTTGCCGGGCGTCAGGTAGCGCTTGAAGACATCGCGGACGTCCTTCACGTGTCCGGCTTCGACCAGGAACCGCGCAAAGTGGGTGCGGCTGAGCAGTTGCTCGTTCGCGGCGAAGCGCGCGGCGCCTTCGAAAGCGCCGACTATGCCCACCCGTTCCAGGGCTTTGCCGATCAGGCGGGCGCGCCCCAGGCGGCCGGACCGGATCACGCGCATGCCCTCGACCAGCACCGCGGAATGTGGATCGATCCCGAGGCCCACGATATGCAGGGTCAGGTCGCGCCAGCTGACAGAGAGTTCTGTACCGTCGATGAACCGCAGACCCGCACCGGCCGCGGCCAGCCGCGCTTCGTCGAGGCCCGCAATCTCGTCGTGGTCGGTCAGCGCCAGCACATCGACGCCACGGGCGGCAGCCCGCTCGACGATGGCCGTCGGGGTCAGCGTTCCGTCCGAAACGGTGGAATGGCAGTGCAGGTCGTAATGTGGCTGTGCGTTCATGAAATTCGAGATCGTGGACCGGCAATTCTAGCACCGCGGTACCGTGCGGCACCGCGATGATGCTCGCATATGCCTGTATCGGAAGTCGCCGGCCTGCCCGAGGTGTGGCACCAAGTAGACACCTGCGGCGCCGGCCAATCGTCCGGCGATAGCATTTTGAACAATTTATGCTAGACTTATTCCAACGTATTATCCTGTATTCCGCTGGCGTTGGCGCGCGTCCGACAAATGTCCGGCGGCTGATTCTTGTTGATGGAGCAACGGTGAAACTCTTCGATCGCATCCTGAATCCTCGGGACATCCGGCGCAAGCTCGGGATGAACCAGGAACAATTCTGGACGAAAATCGGGGTTACCCAGAGCGGCGGGTCCCGCTACGAGAGCGGACGGGACATGCCGAAGCCCGTGCGCGAATTGCTGCGTCTGGTGCATGTCGAGAACATCGACTTGTCGCGAGTCCGCCGCGAGGACTTCGAGATCATCGAGTATCTGAAGGACACGCATCCCGATCTGTACAAGAGCCTGCGCGTAGCTGTGCGCTCGCGGGATCGCAACTCCAGTTCGCTCGAGGATTCGCCGCGCACGCTGCCGGGGGCGCCCCAGCAGTCCTGAACCCGCGCGGGTTTTCGTTCGATCGGCAATTTCCAGCGGTTTGACCCCCGCGAGACCAGATTTTGCCTCGATTGCCGTGCTGCGTCGCACAAAATTTGCCGCGAAAGCGCTACAATTTAGGTGCGCACCTTCACGCCTTCTTCCGCCGGAAATCACATGAATTCGAGTCCCTACGTCGTGTCCTTTGACCGCTTGCGGATGACCGACGTGGACAGGGTTGGCGGCAAGAACGCATCCCTGGGCGAAATGATCAGCCAGCTGGCCGCGCAAGGGGTCCGCGTGCCGGGCGGCTTTGCGACGACAGCGCAGGCCTTTCGGGACTTTCTCAAGGCCAATCGACTCGATGAACGAATCGCCGACCGCCTCGCCGCGCTGGACGTCGATGATGTCATCGAACTGGCGAAAGCCGGCGCCGAGATTCGCGGCTGGATGACGGATACGCCATTGCAGCCGGAAGTCCGGGACGCCATCGCCGCCGCCTACGCAGCAATGGGCACCGCGGGCGATGCGTTCTCGGTGGCCGTCCGCTCCTCGGCAACGGCCGAGGACCTGCCCGACGCTTCATTCGCGGGGCAGCAAGAAACATTTCTAAATATCAATGGATTGGACAATGTACTTCATGCGATAAACGAAGTATATGCCTCCCTCTACAATGACCGCGCCATCGCCTATCGCGTCCACAAAGGCTTCGTGCATGCCGAGGTCGCGCTGTCGGCCGGTGTACAACGGATGGTGCGCAGCGATCTCGGCGCGGCGGGCGTGCTGTTCACCCTCGACACGGAGTCGGGATTCGACCAGGCCGTATTCGTCACCGCCTCGTATGGCCTGGGCGAAACCGTGGTCCAGGGGGCCGTCAATCCGGACGAATTCTATGTCTACAAGCCCAACGTTCTCGCCGGCAGGCCGGCGATCCTGCGCCGCACGCTGGGAGAAAAGGCCATCAAGATGGTCTTTTCCAACAGCCAGGCCGCGGGCAAGTCGGTGGCCACGGTCGACGTGCCGGTGGCGGAGCGCGGCCGATTCTCGCTCACCGACGCCGAAGTCGAGGAACTGGCTCGGTTTGCCCTGATCATCGAGCGCCATTACGGGCGTCCGATGGACATCGAGTGGGGCCGCGACGGGCGGGACGGCAAGATCTACATCCTGCAGGCCCGGCCCGAGACCGTGAAGTCGCAGCAGGGCAAGGGCGCACAGACCAAGTACAAGCTGGGCGGCAAGTCCGCGATTCTGGCCACCGGCCGCGCCATCGGGCAGAAGATCGGGCAGGGGCAGGTCCGGCTGATCAAGCGGGCGACGGAAATGGACCGCGTGCAGCCGGGCGACATCCTGGTGACCGACATGACGGACCCCGACTGGGAGCCGGTGATGAAGCGGGCGGCAGCCATTGTCACCAATCGTGGCGGCCGGACCTGTCACGCGGCGATCATCGCGCGGGAACTCGGCGTCCCCGCGGTCGTGGGCTGCGGCGACGCCACCGGCGTGTTGTCTGAGGGACAGGTTGTCACCGTGAGTTGCGCCGAAGGTGATACAGGTAACGTGTACGAGGGGAAGCTGGCCATCCTCACCAACGAGGTGCTCCTGGGGCAGATGCCGCCGTCACCCGTCAAGATCGCAATGAACGTCGGCAATCCCGAACTCGCCTTTGACTTCTCCCAGATTCCCAATGAAGGCGTCGGGCTTGCCAGACTTGAAATGATCATAAACAATGGGATAGGGATTCATCCTAAAGCGTTGCTTGAATTTGAGCGCAACCCTTCCGCACTGCCGGAAGATGTCCGCGCCAGGATAGCGGCGAAGGTGTCCGGATACGTGACCCCGGTCGAGTTTTACGTCGAGAAGATCAAAGAGGGAGTGGCCACGATTGCCGCCGCGTTCTTTCCGAAGCCCGTCATCGTCCGGCTCAGCGACTTCAAGTCCAACGAGTACTCCAATCTCATCGGCGGGCAACTCTATGAACCGCATGAAGAAAATCCGATGCTTGGGTTCCGCGGCGCGTCGCGCTACATTTCGCCCGAATTCTACGAGTGCTTCCAGATGGAATGCCGGGCGCTCAAGCGGGTGCGTGACGACATGGCGCTGACCAACCTCGAAATCATGGTGCCGTTCGTGCGCACGCTGGCCGAGGCCGACCGGGTCATCGGACTGCTGGCGCAGAATGGACTCACGCGCGGCGAGAACGGACTGCGCGTGATCATGATGTGCGAGATTCCCTCCAATGCGATTCTGGCCGACCGCTTTCTCGAGCGCTTCGACGGCTTTTCCATAGGGTCCAACGACATGACGCAGCTCACGCTGGCCGTGGATCGGGATTCGGGCGGTTCGATCGCATCGACGTTCGACGAGCGCGACGATGCGGTCAAGGCCATGCTCTCGATGGCCATTTCCGCCTGTCGCAAAGCCGGCAAGTACGTCGGCATCTGCGGGCAGGGACCTTCGGATCATCCGGATCTGGCCGTGTGGCTGTCCGACCAGGGCATCAGCAGCATTTCGCTGAACCCCGATTCGGTGGTCGACACGTGGCTGTTCCTCGCCCGGCGCTGAGTCGAGCCGGGAGGATGACTTGAAGGAAACAGCCTCGATGCACGTTGCGCTGGCGCCCTCCCGCCTGCTCACCGGCTGGCTGATCGGCCTTCACGCCATTTCACTGGTCCCGCTCTGGTGGGCGGATCTTCCCGCTCCAGCGCCCAGCGTGCTGGCCGTCGCAATCGTCGCCCATGGCGCCTGGAGCGCGTGGCGGGCAGGGCGGCTGCGGAGTCCGCACTCGATCACCAGAATCGAACTGGGAGCCGACGCCGGATGTACGCTGATCGCCAGAAACGGGGTCCGGTTCGACGGCGCCGTTTCAGGCTCGACGGTGATTCTGGGCTTTCTGGTCGTCCTTGCGGTCAATGCAGACGGCGGTCGCGCGACCCGCCGCGCGATCGTGGTTCGCGACATGCTTGCCGTCGACGATTTCCGCCGGCTCCGGGTCGCGCTGAAGTGGGGTGGCGCTCAGGCGCCCGGCGGCAGCCACGCCTGAGCATCGATGATCCGGCCGCGGTACCGTTCACCATCCGGGCCAAGCAGGGCCTGATAGAGTGGCAACAGCGAGTCGATGGTGCGGAGCCGGGTGGGGTCGTCGCCCGGATGGGTCCGGCGGCGCATGGGGCTGGCGATGGCGCCAGGAACGACACCTGTCACCGCCAGGTTCGGCGAGTTCTCCCACTCGTCGGCCAGCACGTGCACCAGCGCTTCGAGTCCCGCCTTGGCGGCGGCGTAGCTGCCCCAATAGGCTTTGGGATCGTGGCCGCGTGTGTCGAGCGTGAAAATGACCCTGGCTGCGGGCGCCCGACGGAGCAGGGGCAGCAACGCACGGGTGAGCGCCGCCGGCGCCGCGAGGTTCACGCGAAGCGTCGTCATCCAGTCCTCCAGCGTGTGGTGTTCGATCGGCGCCAGGCGCCGCAGCGTTCCCGCGCAGTGCACGATCGCATCGAGCCGCCCCAGCTGTTTTTCGATTCCGGCGGCCGCATCGGCGTAGGCCTGGCTGTCCGCCTTGTCGAAGTCGAGCGGCAGGATCGCCGGTTCCGGCGCGCCCGCTTCGACGATGGCGTCGTAGAGCGCCTCCAGCTTGCGCACCACCCTGCCGTGCAGCGCCACGGTCGCTCCGCCGCGCGCCAGCGCCCTCGACAGCGCCTCCCCCAGGCCCCCCGTGGCGCCGGTGACAAGGATGACGCACCCGGCGTGCGTCTGAGTCTGGTCCGGCGTGCTGGCGGATGGCAAGTCGGTCATCTCAATCGGCGGTTGGGCCATGGTCCCGGCGTGCCGCATGAGCGGGACACCGGGGCGCGTATGGCGACCCGAATCCGGACGCTCACGGCTCCACCGCCGCCGGGGTCCCGACGCTCAGGGGTCTATCAGCAGGACGGTGGCCGTAGCCGTTCCGCCATGGCCGTCGCTGATGGTGTACGTGAATGACGTGCGGTTGAACATGAACGGCATCGTGTACCGGACCGATTTGCCGTCAGCACTGATCGTCACGCTGCCTAACGGCGGCTGCGTCACGGCGACGATGGTCAGGCTGTCGCCATCCGGATCGCTGTCGTTGGCCAGCACGTCCAGATCGGTGAAGCGCTGGCTGATCAGGAACATATCGTCGCGGGCAACCGGGGGCGCGTTGCCAGCGGGGTTGGCGACGGTGATCGAGACGGTCGCGCTGGCCGTGCCGCCCCGGCCGTCGGCGATGGCGTAGGTGAAGCTGTCCGCGCCACTGTAGCCCGGCGCGGGGGTGTAACTCACGCGGTCGCCGACGATGCTGGCCGTGCCGTGCGCCGGCGCGCTCACCGCGGTGATGGACAGGACATCGCCGTCCGGATCGCTGTCGTTCGCCAGCACGTTCAGGCTGTTGGCGCTCGAGTTCCGGTCCACCGTGTAACTGTCGTTCACGGCGCTGGGCGGGTTGTTGACTGCGGGCGCGGTAACCGTGATCGTAACGCTGGCGCCGGCGGTGCCGCCTTTGCCGTCCGCGATCGTATAAGTGAAACTGTCCGTCCCGCTGTAGCCTGCCGCCGCGGTATAGCTGACCCTGTTGCCCGAGATGCTTGCCGACCCATGCGCGGGCGATCCGACGGCGGTAATGGTCAGCGCGTCGCCATCCGGATCGCTGTCGTTGGCCAGGACGTTCAAGTTGTTGCCGCTGGAGTCCCGGGCCACCGTGTAGGCATCGTTCTGGGCAACCGGCGGATGGTTGACGGCCAACGGCGCCACGGTGATCGTCACCGTGGCGCTGGTGGTGCCGCCTTTGCCGTCGGCAATCGCATAGCTGAAGCTGTCGGTCCCGGCAAAGCCATTGGCGGGCGTGTAGCTGACCCGGTTGCCGGCGACGCTTGCGCTGCCGTGCGCCGGCGTAGCGACCGACGTGATCGCCAGCGTGTCGCCATCCGGATCGCTGTCGTTGGCCAGCACGTTCAGGCTGTTGTTCGACGAGTTCTGGTCCACCGTGTAGGCGTCGTTCTGGGCCACGGGTGGACGGTTCGGCGGTCCCTGTATCGTCACCGAAACCGTGGCGCTGGCCGTGCCTCCGTTGCCATCGGCGATCGCATAGGTAAAGGAGTCGGTCCCGCTGAATCCCGAACTCGGCGTGTACGTCACCTTGCCGGCGGCAACCGCGGCTGTGCCATGGCCCGCGGCGCCGACGCCGGTGACGGTCAGTGGATCCCCATCCGGATCGGTGTCGTTCGCCAGCACGTCGAACACGCTGCCCGCGGCGTTGAAAGCAATGGTGAAGGCGTCGTTGATGGCGGCAGGCGGCCGGTTGATGTAGCGCTTGGCGCCGGCCGTCACAGTGGTCTCCTGCTCCTGCTGCCGGTAGACGTCGACTGACTGCTTATGCGGCAGGCTCTGGCGCAACGCGCGGCGAACCCAGGTGGGCTCCTTTTCGATCACCTCACGGCGCCACTCGACTGTGGCGACCGGCGCCGGCGCCGGGACGGGAGCCGGCGTGGCCACCGGCGCCGCCGGCGGTGCAGGCGCCGGTGCCGGCGCGGCAACGCGGGGCGCCGGCTCGGGCGGCAGAGTGACTTCTTCGATCTTGTCCTCGTAGGTGACGAACTCGAGATCAACCCGGCGGTTCTTGTGCCGTTCGGCCCGGGTGTTGGGGTACTTGGGATTGGTAAGGCCCTTGCCTTCGGCCAGGATCACGTTGGATGCAATTCCGCCGTTGGCGACCAGATAGTTCTTGACCGCCTGCGCGCGCCGCTCGGACAGGCCTTGGTTGTACCGTGCCGAACCGATGTCGCAGGTATGTCCGGTCAGGTGCAGGTTGCCTTCAAAACCGGAGGTCCTGATCCGCGTCAGCACGCCATCCAGCGCGTTCCTGGCCGCTGGCGTCAGTACCGCTTTGTCGAACTCAAAAAAGGCGTCGGTCGACATGCTTGCGGTGGTCTTGACCAGGCGCTTTTCCTTGCGGGGCGCCGCTGGAGCCGCGGGCGCCGCGATCGGCGTGGCAACAGGTGCGGCGGCAACGGCGGGGGGCCGGGGCGGTTCGGGCGGCTCTGGCGATTTGCCCACTGGCACGGGAGCGGCTGTCCTGGCGGGCACTTCGACCATCCGGTACTCTTTGGTCGGCCGGAAAACCGGGCCGCCGAACTCGTAGCGGAACATCGCCATGAACCGGTTATCCGATGTTCCGGCGTCGAAGCCGCCGGACTTCCGGTAGTGCTCGGCGTTCAGCGCGATGCTGTAGGGGGCATTGGGAAAAAACTTCTCGAGCCCCAGCGAGATCGTGGTCTGGCGCGCGGAATCGCGGCCCCACTCATAGTCCGCGCCGAGCGTCAGGCGCAGCAATGCCGGGTCGTAGAAGTGGCCGATCCGGGCGCCGACGCCGTAGTCATACGGGCGCTCGAAGAGCCGCGTCCGGACCGCCGTCGTGATGTCCTGCAGGAACGGCCTGCCGTCGTCCCCCTGAACGGTCTGGACAGTGGCAACCGTGCTGTCGCCGATCTCCCGCCGGCCGGTGACCGCCGCGGAGCCGTAGATGCCGCCAAAAAAACGCGATGTTTCGAAGCCGCCGCCTATCGTGACCTTGGCGTCACCCTCGGTATTGCGGTCCGCGGCAATGAAGAATTTGCGCACCGCGGAGTCCAACGCCGGCTTCGCGGCCTCCGGCAGCCAGTTGTAGCTGAGCTTGAGGCCTCCGGCGTTGCGGCTCAGCCATGCTTCACCCAGCAGCGCGCTGGTGTCGCTTTCTGAAAACACCCTGTACAGCTCGCCGCGCAGCTTCGTCTTGTCGTCATAGCCCAGCCCCACCCGCGTATCCGCGCCGACGTAGGCGGATTCGCCGCCGTCGACAGCGGCGGAGGGTGCGGGGGAAACGGAGGGCGTTTGCGCGTATGCGAATGCACTGCAGGCCAGCAGCGCGATTGCAACTAAAGCACGTTCTTTGCTCATTTTTTTCCCTGAAGACAATGCAGCGGCCGCGCCTCCCGTCGCAATGTTCAATGCTAGCACGCCAATTCCTCGAATGAGGTTGAGGCCACCCGTTTAACGCGCTGAAACGGAAGGGCTGTTGTATATCTGCCGTACGCAGTGATCGTGCGCGACCGCTCAGACCGGCAAGTCTTCGCGCCGCAGCAGAAACACCTTGTCGTCGGTCGTCGCCGTGCGCAGCCACGTAAACGGAAGGTCCGCAAAGGCGCCCTCGACCAGATCCCGGTTGTGGCCGGCTTCGACGATCAGGATCCCGCCCACGTTCAGATAGGCGCGCGCGCCGTCGATAATCTGGCGTATCGCTTCCAGCCCGTCCTCGCCTGCCGCCAGCGCCACCTCGGGTTCGTGCCGGTACTCGGCAGGCAGCTCCGACATCGCCGCCTGCGTCACGTAAGGAGGATTGCTGATGATCAGGTCGTAGGTCTTGTCCTCGGAATTGACGTTCTGGAACAGGTCGGAACGAACGAGGTTGATCCGATCCTGCAGGCCGTACTCGGCCACATTGTGTTGCGCGACGGCAAGCGCATCGGCCGAAATGTCTATCGCATCGACGTCCGCATTCGGGAATGCATCGGCGAGCAGGATGGCGAGGCAGCCGGAACCGGTGCACAAGTCTAGTACGGTGGAGATCCTGTCCGGATCGGTCACCCAGGGCGCCAGCCGCTCCTCGAGCAACTCGGCGATAAACGAGCGCGGGATGATCACCCGTTCGTCGACATAGAACTTGAACTTGCCGAGCCAGGCCTGATGCGTCAGATAGGGAACGGGCACCCGGTCGACCGTCCGGCGATCGAGCGCGTGGTGCAGGGCGGCCCGTTCGACGCCGGTGAGCCGCGCGTCCAGAAAGGGCTCCAGTTGATCGAGTGGCAGGTTGAGGGTCGCCAGCACCAGAAAGACCGCTTCATCGAACGCATTGTCGGTGCCGTGGCCATAGGTCAACTTGGCGGCCTGAAACCGGCTGACCGCATGCCTTAGCCAGTCGCGAACCGATTCGAGTTCCGTCGGAAATGCGGTCATGCCGATTCCTCCTGCCCTGCGGCTGGCATCAAGGCCGTCCCCGTGCCGGCTCGCCGGTCAGCTGGAACTGGCTGAACTGGACCGGGGGCGCCTGCAGCTGCGCCGACTTGGACAGTCCGCTGCCATCGTCCTGGCGCTGTTCCGTGTAGTGATTGATCAGCCAGGACAGGTTGGTCGGGGAGTCGGCGGTCTGCAACGCTTCGTCGTAGGAAATCACGTCATCGAGATACAGGCGGCACAGCGCCTGCTCGAACGTCTGGGAGCCGGGATAGAGGCTTTGCTGCATGGCTTCCGCCAGCTTGTCCAGGTCGCCGGTCTTCACCAGTTCGGAAACGTGCGTCGAGTTCATCATGATTTCCACGGCCGGCTGCAGCTTGCCCATCTTGTTGCGGACGAGGCGCTGCGACACGATCGCGCGCAGGCTGACCGCCAGATCCGAAAGCAGGCCGGGCCGGGCTTCGTGCGGATACATGTTGATGATTCGCGCCAGGGCGTGATAGCTGTTGTTGGCATGGAGGGTCGTCATGCAGAGATGGCCGGTCAGCGCGTGGATCAGCACATGCTGCATGGTTTCGCGGTCGCGCACCTCCCCGATCATGAGCACGTCGGGCGCGGCCCGCAGGCCGTTGACCAGCGCGTTGTGGTAGCTCTGCGTGTCCTCGCCGATCTCGCGCTGGTTCACGATGCTCTTCCGGTGGCGGAACAGGTACTCGATCGGATCCTCGATAGTGAGGATATGGCCCGGCATGTGCCCGTTCCGGAAATCGAGCATCGCCGCCATCGTGGTCGACTTGCCCGACCCGGTCGAGCCAACGATGAGGATCAGCCCGCGCTTGGCGCTGATCATTTCCAGCAGCGCCGGGGGCAGGTTCAGCGACTCGAACTGCGGGATGTCGCCGCGTATGTACCGGATCACCATGGAAATGCTGCCCCGCTGGCGCATGATGTTGATCCGGAAGTTGCCGAGCTTGTGGTCGACGTGGGCGAGGTTCATTTCGTGCGTCTGCTCGAACCGCTCCGCCTGCGCGCGGTTCATCATTTCGTAGGCGATCCGCCGCACCGTCTCCGGTTCCATCGGCTGGGTGTTGATCGGCATCGCCACGCCATCGATCTTGATGTTGATCGGGGCGCCGCATGAAATGAACAGGTCGGAAGCCTGCTTCTCCGCCATCAGTTGGAACAGCCGGTCGAGGTACATGAGATAATTTGCCCTGGGAGCGTGGTGTCTCGTAAGAAGGATAGCGAGGCGCGTGCAAACTAACAACCGGGATCCCGCAAGAGCCGGAGCCTCGCTCCCGGTCACGGCACACTATACAACACGATTTCGGACTCGATGACGATGCTGGGCATAATCGGCGGCAGCGGACTGACCAGGATGGCCAATCTGGCGACGGACCGGCGGATGGAGGTGCGCACGCCTTACGGCGACCCGTCCGCGCCCTTGATATCCGGCAGGATCGCCGGACGCGAAGTCGTGTTTCTGGCGCGGCACGGCGAGGAGCACACCATACCGCCGCACCGCGTCAACTACCGCGCGAACCTGTGGGCGATGCGCGGCGCGGGCGTCACCGAGATCGCCGCGATCTTCTCGGTCGGGGGCATCGACGAAGCGCTCGGGCCAGGCGTCCTCGCGGTGCCGGACCAGTTGATCGACTATACGCACGGCCGCGCGCACACCTACTTCGATGGCGAGGACGGCAACGTGGTCCACGTCGACTTCACCCGGCCTTTTTCGCCAGCAGTCCGGGTGGGGCTGCTGCGTGCCGCCGCCCGGGTGGGGATTGCGGCGATCGATGGCGGCGTCTACGGTGTGGTGAACGGACCCCGGCTGGAATCGGCGGCCGAGATCGACCGGCTGGAAAGGGATGGTGCGACCATGGTCGGGATGACCGGCATGCCCGAGGCGGGCCTCGCGCGCGAGCTCGGGCTCCTGTACGGCGCGCTGGCCGTCTCGGTCAACTACGCCGCGGGGAGGGGTAACAGCCGGGAACAGGTTTCGGTGGAACAAATCAGGAATGTTCTCGAGCCCGCCATGGGTCGGGTGCGCGAGCTTCTGGAACACTGGGTGCGAGATCATGATTAGGGAAGTACTGCGCATGGGCGATCCGCGCCTGCTGCTGGTGTCGGATCTGGTCACCGCGTTCGGAACCCCGGAACTGCAGGCCCTGCTGCAGGACATGCAGGACACGATGGCAGCGCTGGATGGCGCGGGCATCGCCGCGCCGCAGATCGGTGTGCTCAAGCGCGTGGTCATTTTCGGCGCCGAATACAATCCGCGCTATCCCGAGGCGGACCCGGTTCCCTTCACGGTCCTGTGCAATCCCGTCATCGTCCCGCTCTCGGAGTTGGTTGAGGATGGCTGGGAGGGCTGCCTGTCGGTGCCCGGACTGCGGGGCCTGGTGCCACGCTGGCGCGACATCCGGTACTCGGGATTCGACCAGTCCGGCGCCCCGTTCGAACGCGAGGTCACGGGGTTTCATGCCCGCGTCGTCCAGCACGAATGCGATCATCTGGACGGCATCCTGTATCCCCGCCGCATCCGGGACCTGACGCAGTTCGGATACACGGACGTGCTCTTTCCCGGCCAGGACCTCGTCGACGACTAGCGGACTGAAACATGCCCCGCCGACCTTCGGCAGGGGCGCCCGCCTCTACATCCGCAGCGCCTGCAGCAGCGATGTCTCCAGCCGGACCAGGGCAGCTTCATCGTGCAGCCGCTGCCCGCTCACCAGGAACACGTCTTCCGCACGCTCCCCCAGCGTGTTGATCTTGGCGCTGTGGACGTTCACATTCTGGCTGGCCAGGATGCCGGCGATCCCGGCCAGCAGGCCGGGGCGGTCACCGGCGACCAGTTCGAGTATGAATTGCGAGCCCTTGTCGTCGGGATAGATCGACACTTCCGGGGTCAGCGGAAAAGCCTTGAGCCGGCGGCTGACGCGTCCGGTCACGACCGGGTCGGGCGGCGACCGGCCGGCCAGCCTCTGCGCGAGCTCATACTCGATGAAGCCGGTCAGGTCGCGGTACGCCGTGCGCGCGTCGTCCGGATCGAGGACGGTGAACGTGTCGAGCGCGTAGTTGTGCCGCGTCGTATAGATCTTGGCTTCGACGATGTTGAACTGCAGCTTGCCGAAGAAACTGCAAATGCGGGAGAACAGGTTGGGCTGGTCGTGCACGTAGACGCAGAGCTGCAACCCCTCGCCGGCCTTGCTGGGCCGCGCCTTGACCACCGGCTGGTCCGCGTCCGTCCGGTGGTAGAGTAGCCGCGAGTGCCAGGCTATTTCTTCGGCCGTGTGCCGCTGGAAGTAGACCGGGTCGAGCTGGGCCCAGAGCGCGCGATGCGCATCTTCCCGAAGTCCGAACGTGCGCAGGATGCGCAATGCCTCGCCCTGGCGCTCGGCCAGGCTGTCCTGCAGCGTCGCGGGCGCCGAGTCGCCCGCCAGCACGCGCCGGGTCGCATGAAAGAGATCCTCCAGCAACTTGGCCTTCCAGCCGTTCCAGACCTTCGGGCTGGTGCCGCGGATGTCGGCAACCGTCAGCAGGTAGAGGGCGACGAGGCGCCGCTCGGTACCAACGCGGCGGGCGAACGCTCGCACCACGTCGGGGTCGCCCAGGTCTTGCTTTTGCGCCACGGACGACATCGTCAGGTGCTGCTCGACCAGCCAGGCAACCAGGCTCGCTTCGTCCGGTGTCAGGGCATGCTGGCGGCAGAAGCTCTTGGCGTCCGCGGCGCCGAGTATCGAATGATCGCCGCCGCGTCCCTTGGCGATGTCGTGAAATAGACCGGCCAGGTAGAGCAGTTCCTTGCGCTCGAAGTCGGCCATCAGCCGGCTGCACAGCGGGTACTCGTGCGCATGCTGCGCTTCAGTGAAGCGGCGCAGATTGCGCACCACCATCAGGATGTGCTCGTCGACGGTGTAGACGTGGAACAGGTCGTGCTGCATCTGCCCGACGATGCGACCGAACGCGGGGATGTAGCGGCCCAGGATCCCGTACTGGTTCATCCGCCGCAACTCGTGGGTGATGCCGCGCGGCTCGCGCAGCAGCTGGAGGAACAGCGCCCGGTGCGCGGGGATGCGCCGAAAGCCCGCGTCGATGCGGCGGCGCGCGGCCCAGAGCGCGCGCAGCGTTCGCGTGGACATGCCCTTGAGCTCGGGATGGCGCTCCATCGCCACGAAGCTGCCGAGGATCGCCGCCGGGTTGCGCTCGAACGTGTCGTCGCCACGGATGTCGAGCAGCTCGTTCATCGCCTGGAAGTCGGCATCGATCGGGTGGGGGACCGGATCGACCGGGAACAGCTTGGCGTGCAGGTCCTGCAGCAGGAACACGTTCGACTGGCGGATCGCCTTGGCCGCGCGGTAGTAGCGCTGCATCAACTGCTCGCTGGCGCGCTTCTGCTTGTTGTCGGCCAGGCCGAAGCTGGCGGCCAGCTGGTTCTGCAGGTCGAACACCAGGCGATCCTCGCGGCGCCCGGCCAGGTAGTGCAGCCGGATGCGCAGGTGCTGCAGCACGTGTTCGCGGCGGGCGATATGGCGCGTCTCGTCGCGGGTCAGCAGGCCCGTGGCGGCAAGCTGCGACCAGCGCGTTCCCATGCCGGCGGCACGGGCGATCCACAACACGGTCTGCAGATCACGCAGACCGCCCGGGCTTTCCTTGACATTGGGCTCGAGGTTGGACGACAGGTCGTGGTGGCGGATGTGCCGCTGCTGCTGCTCCAGCACCTTGGCATCGTAGAACGCGCGGACGTCGAGATCGCTGGCCACGACTTCCAGCAGGGCGCGGAACAGCCGGCGGCTGCCTGCCAGCAGGCGGTTCTCGAGCAGCGTCGTGCGCACCGTGACGTCGCCTTGCATCTCGCGCCGGCATTCGGCGAGCGTCCGCGCGCTGTGGCCGACCTCGAAGCCGATGTCCCACAAGGCGCTCAGGAAGGCGCCGATCGCCTGCTCTTCGTCCTGCGCCGCGGCATCAGGCCGCAGGATCAGGACGTCAACGTCGGAATGGGGATAGAGCTCGCCCCGGCCGTAGCCGCCGACCGCGACCAGCGCCAGCGACGAGGGCATCGCGTGGTCCTTCCACAATCCGCGCAGGATGCCATCGACCAGCTGCCGGTGCCGGTGGAGCAGCACGGGCGCTTCCGGCCGCGCGAAATACCGTTCGCGCAATTGCGCGCGGCCTTCGCGCAACGTCTGTCGCCAGCGCTGCACGTGAGCGGCGTCTTCCACGGATCGGTCAGGCGGAAGGAGGCGGCGGCGTCCCGGCGGAGACCGTCGTCACCTCATAACCGGTCGGGGTGACGAGGATCGTGTGCTCCCATTGCGCGGACAACGAATGGTCGGCCGTGACGACCGTCCATCCGTCGGCCAGGATGCGGATGCCGGCCTTGCCGGAATTGATCATCGGCTCGATGGTGAACATCATCCCCGGCTGCAGCTTGAGGCCGGTGCCGGGCTTGCCGTAATGGAGCACCTGCGGCTCTTCGTGGTACTTCCGCCCGATGCCGTGGCCGCAGAACTCGCGCACGACCGAGCAGCCGTGCGCTTCGGCCCGGCGCTGGATGGCGGCGCCGATGTCGCCCAGGTGGGCGCCCGGCCGGACCAGCCGGATGCCGTCCCACATGCATTCGTACGTGACGTCGGACAGGCGCCGCGCCTGGATCGATGGCTTGCCGGCAAAGTACATTCGGCTGGTGTCGCCGAAATAGCCGTCGACGATCACCGCGACGTCGATGTTGCAGATGTCGCCCTCCTTGAGCACCTTGTCGCCCGGGATGCCGTGGCAGACCACGTGATTGACCGAAGTGCAGACGGTTCCCGGAAACGGCGTGTGCCCTGGCGGCGCGTACCCGACATTGGCGGGGATCACTTTCTGCTCGTTGACGATGAAGTCGTTGCACAACCGGTCCAGCTCACCGGTGGTCACGCCCGGCCTGACGTGCGGCGTGATGAAGTCCAGCACTTCCGCGGCGACGCGCCCGGCGACGCGCATTTTCGCGATGTCCTCCGGGGACTTGATCGAGGCGGACATCGGCTACTCGCCCCGCAGCAGGTCGTTGATGCTGGTCTTGGACCGCGTCTTCGCGTCGACGCGCTTGACGATCACCGCGCAGTACAGGCTGTACTTGCCGTCGGCCGCAGGCAGGCTGCCCGCGACGACCACGGACCCGGCGGGCACGCGCCCGAAAGTCACCGCGCCGGTCGCCCGGTCGTAGATCTTGGTCGACTGCCCCAGGTAGACGCCCATGCCCAGCACCGAGTTCTCCTCGACGATGACGCCCTCGACGACTTCGGAGCGGGCGCCGATGAAGCAGTTGTCCTCGATGATCGTCGGATTGGCCTGCAGCGGCT
This sequence comes from Betaproteobacteria bacterium, assembly GCA_016717855.1. Lineage (GTDB taxonomy): Bacteria > Pseudomonadota > Gammaproteobacteria > Burkholderiales > Casimicrobiaceae > PALSA-1005. The sequence goes on along the minus strand of JADKEV010000004.1, from coordinate 59,591 downwards.
CGAGCACGCCGCCGATGCCCACGCCGCCGGACAGGTGGACGTTCCTGCCGATCTGCGCACACGAGCCGACGGTCGCCCACGTGTCGACCATCGTGCCTTCATCGACATAGGCGCCGATGTTCACGAAGGATGGCATCAGGACCACGTTGCGCGCAATGTAGGCGCCACGCCGGGCCACCGCCGAGGGCACCACGCGAAAGCCGGCGCCCGCAAAGTCGCTTGCGTCCCAGCCGGAAAACTTGCTCGCGACCTTGTCGAAGTAACGCGGATACGCGTCCTGCGCCCCGTCCGCGGCGACGATCACGCTGTTGTCCTGGAGCCGGAACGAGAGCAGCACGGCCTTCTTGATCCACTGGTGCGTGATCCACTGCCCGTCCGCTTTCTCTGCGACGCGAAGGGTCCCGCCGTCCAGGCCGGCGATCACGGAAAGGACGGCATCCTTGACGGCGGGCGGCGCCCCGGCCGGCGTGATGGATGCGCGGTCTTCCCACGCCTGTTCGACAACTTGCTGACGGTCGGGCATCTCGATGGTCTCTCTCTCGCTCAAACCGCGCATTTTATCGCAACCGATGCGGGTATCCGGAATCCCGCGGCGGATTTCTCAGGGTTTCTTCTTGGCGAAGTCCCCGGCCGCGACCGTGACGAACTTGGCGGGATCGACGTACTTCCTGAACACGGCCTGGACCTCTTCCGGCGTCAGGGCGCGGAGCTTCCGGTCGACTTCGGCCGAAACGGCCATCGTCCGGTCCAGGTACAAGTTGTCGGCCAGTCGATGCGACAGGCTTTCGTCCTGGGACCGGTCGATCCGGCGCTCCAGCAGCAGACCATCCTTGAATGCAACGAACTCGGGACCGCCGAAACCGTCCTTGAGGCCCAGTTCCAGTTCCTGGCGGATGCCCGCCTGCAGCTTGTCGACGTTCTCCGGCGCGTAGATCGCGCCCAGCCGGAACGACGAGTTGTCGTCTTCCCGGGCCACCTCCAGCGCGGTGCCGATCGAATAGCTGAGCCCGTCCTTTTCGCGGAGCCTCTTCCACAGGCGGTTGCCCGGAGGGCCGCCCAGCATCTGGTCGGCCAGCAGGAAGGCCGGATAGTCAGGACTGCTGTCGTTGAGCGGAACGCTCATTCCCGCGACATAGTAGGCATTGGCCTTGTCCGGGGTCTCGATGCGCATCTCCTTCGCCGGATGCGCCCGGTACGGTTGCCGGATCCGCGCGTAGGGCGTGGCGCTCGTCCACGAGCCGAACAGTTCGCCGGCCAGTTTCGCGATCTCGTCGGCGTCGAAATCGCCGACAATGGCCAGCTGGCCATTGCCGGCGCCGTAGAAGCGCGCATGGAACGCGCGCACCTGTTCGAGCGTCGCCGCCTGGATGGTGGCGATCTGCTCGTCGACCGTCGGCATGTAACGAACGTCCCCGGGCGGATGGGCGTTGAACTGACGCCGGAACTCGAGGCGGCCGCGCGACTGCGGGTCGCGACGTCCTTGCTCGATCGCCGCCAGCTGGGTGTTGCGCAACTGCTCGAACTCGTCGGCGGGAAAGGCCGGCTGGCGCAGGACTTCGGCGATCAGCCTGAGCGTCTCGCCCAGGTTGGCACGCACGGTCTGCGCCGACGCGGACGCGCCGGTAACGCCGCCGCCGATCGCCACCGACGCCTTGAGCCGGTTGAATTCGTTGTCGAGCTGTTGCCGACTCTTGCTCGTGGTGCCGCGCATCAGCATCGAGCCCGTCATCGACCCCACCGAGGAAAGGCTGAACAGCGACTTCTCGTCGCCGTACTGCATGTTCAGCGCCAGGTTGACGGTTGCGCCGCGCGTCTTCTTCGGCAGCAGCGCGATCTTCATCCCGTTGGGCAGCGCCAGCACTTTCGTGCGCTGGTCGATGTTTTCCGGGCTGGGGTCGAATGCCTCGCCCTTGGCGGCCGCCGGGTCGCCCTTGTAATCCTTGACCAGCGCCGGGACATCGGGGATCGCGGGCAACGGCGCCCGCTCCGGCTTGTCGGTGGGAACAAACTGCCCCAGCGTGCGGTTGGCGGGCCTCAGGTACTCCGTCGCGACTCTCTGCACGTCGGCCAGAGTGGCGCTGCGGACCCGGTCGCGATGCAGGAAGAGCAAGCGCCAGTCGCCCAGCGCGATCGACTCGGACAAGCCGACGCCGAGCTGCTCCGGATCGTTCATTACCTCGTCGAACTGCTTGAGCCAGCGAGTACGCGCCTGCTCGAGTTCTTCCGTTGTGATCGGCTGCTGCGGAACACCTTCCAGCACCTTGAGCATGGCTTCGCGCGCCGCGTCCAGGCTCGCTTCGGCGCGAACCCGCGCGCCCCAGATCACGACCCCGGGCTGCCGGGTCGACAGCGTGTAGCCATAGACACCGGCGGCCAGCTTGGATTCGACCAGCGCCTTGTGCAGCCGGCCCGTCGGCGTGTCGCTCATGATCGGTTCGAGCAGATCCATCGCGGCGAAGTCCGCGCTCGCGCCGGGTGGGACATGATAGAGGGTCGAGACCAGCTGCGTGTCGCCGACCCGCCGGATGGTGACGGTCCGTTCGCCGTCCTGCACCGGCTCCTGCGTGTACTCGGGACCGAAAGGTCGTTGCGGGCGCGGAATCGGGCCGAACGCGGCGGCAATCCAGCCCAGCGTCTTCGCCTCGTCGAAGCTGCCGGTGACCGTGAGCACGGCGTTGTCGGGCTGATAGTATTTCCGGTAGAAGGCCTGCAGGTTCGCGATATCTACGTTTTCGACATCGGAGCGCGCTCCAATCGTCGACTTCCCGTAGTTGTGCCAATCGAAGGCGGTCGCCAGCATCTTCTGCAGCAGGATGCGCCCCGGATTGTTTTCGCCCATCTCGAGTTCATTGCGCACGACGGTCATTTCGCTGTCGAGGTCCTTGCGGGCGATGAACGAATTGATCATCCTGTCGGCCTCCATGTCGAGCGCCCAGCGCAGGTTCTCCTCGGAGGCCGCGAAGGTCTCGAAGTAGTTGGTCCGGTCCACGCTGGTCGTGCCGTTCATCTGCATCCCGCGCTTGGCCATTTGTTCCCAGAGCAACTGCAGCTTGGGCGTGCCCTTGAACAGCAGGTGCTCGAGCAGATGCGCCATGCCTGTCTCGCCGTAGTTCTCGTGGCGCGAACCCACCAGATAAGTGACGTTTACCGTGGTGGTCGGCTTGGAGACATCGGTCGCAAGCAGGACGCGCAAGCCGTTGGGCAGCCGGTATTCGTTGATGCCTTCGACGCTCGTCACCAAGGTGACGCCGGCGGGTAGCGGGATCGCTTCGTCCGCACCGAATGCCGGGGCGAGATGCAGCGAAAGCAACAACAGCAGGGCACGTAGGAAGAGCTTCATGGCGGGAATCTCGCGATGCGAAGTGGGTGGGCGGAACGATGGTGCTAGAGAGTGCGTACGGTTTCGACGATGCGCGCGACCGCGTCGGTGCATTCGTCCAGGCTATCGACCAGCGCGATGCGGATAAAGTTCTCCCCCGGATTGACCTGGTTGGACGTCCTGCCGATGAAACTCCCGGGAAGTACCGTGACGGCTTGCTCGACAAACAGGCGGCGCGCCAGATCCTGGTCGGGAATCGGCGTCTTCGCCCACAGGTAGAACGCGGCCTCGGGATACGCGCAAGGCAACGCCGCATCGACCAACGGCTGCAGGAGCTGGAATTTCCTGGCGTACAGCGCACGGTTGGCGACGACATGCGCTTCGTCATTCCAGGCCGCGATGCTGGCCAGCGCGACCACGTCCGACATGGCCGTGCCATGATACGTGCGATAGAGGAGGAAGGTCCTGATCAGCCTGGCGTCGCCGGCGACGAAGCCGGAGCGCATACCGGGCACGTTCGAGCGCTTGGACAGGCTGCCGAACACGACCAGGTTCCGATAGTCGTCGCGGCCGAGCATGCGCGCCGCGGCCAGCGCGCCCAGCGGCGGTCGCGCCTCGTCGAAATAGATCTCCGAGTAGCATTCGTCGGCGGCGATGACAAAACCGTGCCGGTCCGAGAGCTCGAACAGCCGCTTCCAGTCGGCGAACGACATCACGCGGCCGGTTGGATTGTCGGGCGAGCACGCATACAGCAACACCGTCCGGCGCCACACGTCGTCGGGAAGTTGCGCATGGTCAGGCGCGAAGCCGTTGGCGGGCAGGCTGTTGAGGTAGGCGGGCTCCGCTCCCGCGAGCAGCGCGCCCCCTTCGTAGATCTGGTAGCACGGATTGGGCATCACCACGACCGGGTCGGAACGGCTGCCGGTGACGACGGCCTGCGCGAAAGCGAACAGCGCTTCGCGGCTGCCCGCCACGGGCAGAATCTGGGTCGCGGGATCGGGCGAGGGCACGCCATGCCGGCGCGCGATCCACCGCGCGATCGCTTCGCGTAGCGGCAGCATGCCGGGCGTTGTGGGATAATTTGCCAGCCTCGCCAGCCCCTCGATGAGTGCCTGCTGTACCAGCGGCGGCGTGGGGTGCTTCGGTTCGCCGATCGACAACGCGATCGGTTTTTTCCCTTGCGCCGGGACCAGGCCCTCGAAGAGTTTGCGCAGCCGTTCAAAGGGATAGGGTTGCAGCTTGGCCAGGTGCGGATTCACAGGGGTTCATTCCGAAAGTAGGCAGGCATTATAAGTGATCGCATTGCGCATCCCCGCCGCGCTCGCGCGCGTCCTCGCCGCGCTTATGTTGCTATGCGCGCTCGCGGTGTTCGCCTGGGTTGCCGCGTACTGGATCTGGCGCGCGGCCGAACCGGCTGCCGTGCCGGCCGCGGTGCGGGAGGACACGGATTGGTCGGGCCGCATCCTTTCCGGCAGCGCGCTGGGTTTCGTTCGCACCGAAGCGGCCGCGGCCGCTGCGCCACAGGCGGTCGCAGCGGCCGCAATCGAGGGCCGGATCCGGCTGCTGGGCATCGCCCGCGAGGCGGGCGGCAAGCGCAAGAGTGGCGGGCAGGCGCTGTTCAGGGTCGACGGCAGGCGCGTTCTGTGGCTGCGGGTGGGTGAGGACCTCGATCCCGGGATCACGCTCGCGGCGGTCGACGCCGACGGCGTGCGGATTACCCGCGAAGGCCGGGAGATCCGCCTGCCCCTGCGCGAGCGCGCGCCAGCCGTCCCCCGTGCCGTCCCGGGCGCGCCGGTTGCGTCTGTCGCCAAGGCGCCGGCCACCGCGGCTGTCGCCAGGGCGCCGGCCACCGCGGCCGATGCGTGCAAGCTCGCGCCCGAACAGCGCGCCCGCGCCTATATATTGCGCCCCGAGATCGTCGACGGCGTGATGCGGGAGAAAAGCGGCTGGGCGGACCTGTTCAAGCCCGCTGCCGAGGGACTGGTGGTCCAGAATCCCGGAGGCACCGGCGCGATGCTGGGCTTGTACGGCAACGATGTGCTGACCAGGGCCGACGGCGCCCAGCTGAGCGGCCCCGACGATGTGCTGCGCCTGGTCATGCAGCCATTGGCGCGGAACGAGAGCGTGGTCGTGACCGGAGCGCGGGGCGGGCAGCCGCGCGAGTGGATTTACGCCGGAATGAACTGCCTGGCTCGCTGACCCGCAACCGGCGGGAGATCAGCCGGCGCGATGGCCGCCTACAGGCAGCCAGGACAGCAGGTCCATCGCGGAGTCGAGTTGACCGTGCGCGGGCCACAGGTCCGGCGTCTCGTCCTGCCGGATGTAGCCGTAGCGCGCGACCAGCGTGGACATGCCTGCGGCGTTGCCCGCTTCCACGTCACGCTCGGCGTCGCCCACGTAGACGCACTCCATTGCCGGCAACGCGAGCATCCCGGCCGCGGCCAGCAGGGGTTCGGGATGCGGCTTGGCCCGCGGTGTCGTGTCGCCGCAGACGATGCAGCCGGTACGCCAGCGAAGTTGCAGCGCGTCCAGGAGCGGCAAGGTCAGCCGCGTGGCCTTGTTGGTCACGATGCCCCAGGGCAACCCGGCCGTTTCCAGCGCGTCGAGCAGCGCCGCCACGCCGGGAAAAAGCACGGTGCGCACGCACAGCGCTTCGAAGTAGTACCCCAGGAATTCGTCGCGCAGCGGGAGGTACTCCGGCTCCGCCGGCGTGATCCCCAATCCGGCCCCGATCAAGCCCCGCGCGCCAGCCGACGCATGCGGACGCAACTCGGCATCGGGGAGGGGAGCCAGCCCGCGCCCGATGCGCATCCGGTTCACGGCGGCGCCAAGGTCCGGCGCGGAGTCGACCAGCGTGCCGTCGAGGTCGAACAACACGCCGCGCACTGGCAACCGCGAAGGCGCTTGTCGCCGGCCTGTGATCATTCCTGCGTCTGCCGTCATTGCGGTCCGGGCTTGCGGCACGCGACCATATAGTTGACCGAAGTGTCCGGCTCGAGCCGGTAGCGCTGCAGAAACGGATTGTAGGTCATGCCGATCACGTCGATCGCATCCAGTCCCGCGGCGCGGGCATGGCGGCAAAGTTCCGAGGGCCGGATGAACCGGGCGTAGTCGTGCGTGCCGCGCGGCAGCATCCGCAGCAGGTACTCGGCGCCGACGATTGCGAACAGGTAGGACTTCGGGTTGCGGTTGATGGTCGAGAAGACGAGCAGGCCGCCCGGCCGGGCCAGCTGCGCGCAGGCGCCGATGGTCTGCGCCGGGTCCGGCACGTGTTCGAGCATTTCCATGCAGGTCACGACATCGAAACCGCCGGCATTCGCCGCGGCGAAGTCCTCGACGCCCTGGAGCTTGTAGCTGAGCTTTGCGCCCGACTCCAGTGCATGGAGTTGCGCTACCTTGAGCGCCTTTTCGGAAAGATCGAGGCCGGTCACATCCGCTCCGGCGCGTGCCATCGACTCGGAGAGTATCCCGCCGCCGCAGCCGACGTCCAGCACGCGCCTGGCGTCGAGGCCGCCGGCGTGGCGGGCGATGTATTCGAGGCGCAGCGGATTGATGTCGTGCAAGGGCCTGAACTCGCTGGTCGGATCCCACCAGCGGTGCGCCAGGGCGCTGAACTTGGCAAGTTCGGCTTGATCGACGTTGGTCGAGGACGTGCTCATTTGAGTTTCTCCTGCCAGTACTGCGCGAGCCTCAGGATGGCGGGCAGATCGCATTGCGTCGGTTGCCTGTTGTCGAGTATGCAATCGCCGGCGACCCAGGCGTGGCTCACATCGGCCCGTCCCGCCGCGTAGACGAGATGGGAATACGGATCGAATATGGGGCTGAGTTCCGGACTTGTCAATGCAACGGCGATGATGTCGGCCGACTTGCCGGTTTCAAGCGACCCGATGATGGCGTCGAGGCCGAGCGCTTTCGCCCCGCCGAGCGTGGCCATTTCCACCGCCTGGCGGGCGGGAAGGGCGGTCGGGTCGTGGGCCATGCCTTTTGCCAGCAACGCAGCGGTCCGCATTTCCTCGAACAGGTCGAGCCGGTTGTTGCTGGCGGCGCCATCGGTGCCCAGCGCCACATTGACGCCGCAGGCGAGCATCGCCGACACCGGGGCGATGCCGCTGCCCAGCTTCAGGTTCGATCCGGGGCAGTGCACGACATGGCACGCATGGCCGGCAAGCAAGTCCAGATCCTCGTCGCTGCAGTGCACGGCGTGGATGGCGACGAACGCGGGGCCCAGGGCGCCCAGTTCGTTGAGCCGGGTCAGCGGCCTGCTGCCGTGCGCGGCGATGCCGTCGCGAATTTCGTCCGTGGTCTCGTGCAGGTGGGTGTGTATCGCCAGGCCGAGCTCTTCGGCGTAGGTGACGATCCGCGCGAACGCCGCATCACCGACGGTGTAGGGGGCATGGGGCGCGAGCGAGAACGAGATCAGCGGGTCGTCGCGCAGCCTGTCCCGCACCGCCAGCCCGCGCTCCAGGTAGCCGTCAGCGTCCGGCGCCCAGGCGGACGGAAACTCGAGCACCGGGAGCCCGAGCTGCACGCGCATGCCCGACTGGCGCAGCGCCCGGGCGGTTGCATCGGGGAAGAAGTACATGTCGCAGCAGGCAGTGATTCCGCCGCGGATCATTTCGGCGGCGGCGAGCAGGCTGCCATCGAAAACAAAGGCGTCCGACACGTGGGTGGCTTCGCGCGGCCAGATATGCCCCTGCAGCCAGTCCTGCAGGGCGAGGTCGTCCGCCATTCCGCGCATCAGCGTCATCGCGGCGTGGGAGTGCGCGTTGACGAGGCCGGGCAGCACGATGTGCCCGGTCATGTCGGCGCGCCGCCGCGGGGCATAGCGTGCCGCGGCCTCGACGGTCGGCAACACGTCGACGATCAAGCCGTCGGTCACCACCACGCTATGGCAGCGCAGTGGCGCCTGCGGCCGGACGCGGAGCAGCCAGTCCGCGTCGATCTGCAAGTCGGCGTGAATCGGATTCATCGGATCTCGCGCATAAAAAAGCCCCGGCGTACCGGGGCTTTTGGTGGATGACGCTCGCTTACCTGACCGTCATCTCGCCCTTGACTTCCACTTCCACACGGCGGTGCGGTTGCAGGCAGGCGATGAGTTCCTTGCGATTCTTCTGTTCGCACTTGACTCCCGGAACCGGCTGGGTCTTGCCCATGCCCAGCGTCTCGATCTTGTCCTTGGCGACGCCCTGGCTGGCCAGATAGTCACGGACCGTCGCCGCGCGGCGCTCGGAGAGTTTCTGGTTGTAGGACTGCGAGCCCAGGCGATCGGTGTGGCCGGTCACCAGCACCAGTTCGACCTTTTGCACGGTCTTGATCTTGGCGATGACTTCCGTATCCAGCGCCTTCTTGCCTTCGGGCTTCAGGACCGACTTGTCGAAGTCGAACAGCGCCTTGCTGGCGATCGTGATCTTCTGCACCTTGGGCGCAGCGGGCGCGGGCGCCGGCGCGGGCGCCGGCGGAGGCGGAGGCGGCGGCGCGACTGCGGGCGCGGGCGGGGGCGGCGGCGCGACAACAGGCGCGGGCGCCGGTGCCGGCGCGGGTGCCGGCGCGGGCGCCTTCACCAGGTCGGGATCGCAGGACCGGATCGCCTGCGCCGGCGTCCAGTAGCCGGTGCGCCAGCAAAGCAGGAACGGATTCTTGACGATGTCATTGCCTGCCGGCCCGGTTGCCGACTGAACATACGCACAGTTGTTCTTGTTTTCACAGGCGGATGTCGGCGTAAGAACGGTCCCCTGTGCCTGTGCGAAGGACGCGGCAAGCGCTCCGACAACACCTGCGATCAAACGAAGTTTCATGCTTTCACCTCTTGTTAGGGTTTTGGAGAATTTCGTAACCAAACAGGGACTTTTTTCCTCAACAGCCGACCGCTGCCCTGTTCGCTGTTAGACAAACCGACTATAGCACATGGATTCCACCATGCAAAACGCTTTTAGGGCAGGTTGGGCGGCAGGCCGGCGCGCATTGTCGCGGATGCGCAACGACTCCTGCACAGCGGCGTCGGCGGGGCAGCCCACCATGCTAAAATCGCCGTTTGCCTTCCCGATCCCCGACGCGGCTTTGCGGACCGGGGAGATTGCCGCCGCCGCCGCCGAAAACCGGCCGCCAATCCGCCAGGATGGCGCCACGCATAGTTAGAAAGACACATGGAGCAATTCGCCAAAGAAACCCTTCCAATCAGTCTCGAAGCCGAAATGCGGCATTCGTACCTCGATTACGCGATGAGCGTGATCGTCGGGCGGGCGCTGCCCGATGTCCGGGACGGACTCAAGCCGGTGCACCGCCGGGTGCTTTTTGCGATGCAGGAGGCGAACAATGTCTGGAATCGCCCATACGTAAAGTGCGCCCGCGTCGTTGGCGACGTGATGGGCAAGTTCCACCCGCACGGCGACCAATCGATCTACGACGCCCTGGTGCGGATGGCGCAGGATTTCAGCATGCGCTACACGCTGATCGACGGCCAGGGCAATTTCGGCTCGATCGACGGCGACAACGCGGCGGCCATGCGCTACACGGAATGCCGGCTGGCCAGACTGGCCAGCGAACTGATGGCGGACATCGACAAGGAGACCGTCGACTTCGTCCCCAACTACGACGGCAAGGAACTCGAGCCCTCGGTACTGCCGACCCGGCTGCCCAACCTGCTGATCAACGGCTCCTCCGGCATCGCGGTGGGGATGGCGACGAACATACCGCCGCACAATCTGACGGAGATCGTGACCGCCTGCCTGGCGCTGCTGGCGAACCAGGCGACGACCATTGAAGAGCTGATCGAGCTGGTTCCCGCGCCCGACTTTCCGACCGCGGGGATCATCTACGGCACCGACGGGATCAAGGAGGGTTACCGGACGGGGCGCGGCCGTGTGGTTATTCGCGCACGCACGCACGTCGAAGACCTGGAAAAAGGCAGCCGACAGGCACTGATCGTCGACGAACTCCCGTACCAGGTCAACAAGTCGACACTGCTGATCAAGATCGGCGAACTGGTCCGCGACAAGCGGCTGGAAGGCCTGTCCGACCTGCGCGACGAGTCGGACAAGTCCGGGATGCGCATCGTCATCGAGCTCAAGCGCGGGGAAGTGCCCGAGATCGTCCTGAACAACCTGTACAAGCTGACGCAGCTGCAGGACAGCTTCGGGATGAACATGGTGGCGCTGGTCGACGGCCAGCCGCGCCTTCTCAACCTGAAGCAGTTCCTCGAAGAGTTCCTGCTGCATCGCCGCGAAGTCGTTACGCGCCGCACGCGGTTCGAGCTGCGCAAGGCCCGCGAGCGCGGGCACATCCTGGAGGGCCTGGCCGTCGCGTTGTCGAACGTCGACGAGATCATCGCGCTGATCAAGGCGTCGGTGACGCCCGCGGAGGCGAAGTCGGAGATGATGAGCCGCGTCTGGCGCTCGACGCTGGTCGAGGAGATGCTGCTGCGCACCGATGCCGATGCGGCCCGGCCCCAGGGGCTCGCGCCCGAGTTCGGCTGGCAGAAGAAAGGCGGCTACAGGCTGTCCGACGCGCAGGCGCAGGCCATACTCGAACTCCGCCTGCAGCGCTTGACCGGTCTCGAACAGGACAAGATCCGGGACGAGTACAAGAGCGTGATGGAGCAGATCGTCGACCTGCTGGATATCCTGGCGCGTCCCGAGCGGATCACCCGGATCGTCCATGACGAGCTGGTCGCGTTGCGGGAACAGTTCGGCGACAAGCGCAAGTCCGAGATCATCGCTCAAGGCGTCGATCTCTCGCTCGAGGACCTGATCACGCCGCAGGACATGGTCGTCACGCTGTCGCACTCCGGCTACATGAAGGCGCAGCCGCTGGACGAGTACCGGGCCCAGAAGCGGGGCGGGCGCGGCAAGCAGGCGACGACAACCAAGGAAGAAGACTTCATCGAGAAGCTCTTCATCGCCAACACCCACGATTACATCCTGTGCTTTTCGAACCGCGGCCGGATGTACTGGCTGAAGGTCTACGAAGTGCCGCAGGGTTCGCGCGGCTCGCGCGGGAAGCCCATCGTCAACCTGCTGCCGCTGGTCGACCGCGAGAAGATCACCGCGATCCTGGCGGTCAAGGAGTTCGCCGAGGACCGCTACGTGTTCATGGCCACCGGGATGGGGACGGTCAAGAAGACGCGGCTGTCGGAATTCTCGCGGCCGCGCGCCGCCGGCATCATCGCCGTTGACCTGGACGACGGCGACTTCCTGATCGGCGCCGCCCAGACCGACGGCACGCACGACATCATGCTGTTCTCCGACCACGGCAAGGCGGTGCGCTTCGACGAGAACGACGTGCGGCCGATGGGCCGCGGCGCCCGCGGCGTGCGCGGCATGCGCCTCGCCAAGGGACACCGCGTGATGGCGCTGCTGGCCGCGAACAACGAAACGCAGTCGGTGCTGACGGCGACCGAGAACGGCTTCGGCAAGCGCACGCCCATCGTCGAGTACACGCGCCATGCGCGGGGCACGCAGGGCATGATCGCGATCCGGACTTCGGAGCGCAACGGCAAGGTCGTCACCGCGACGCTGGTCGACCCGGCCGACGAAGTGATGCTGATCACCACCGGCGGCGTGCTGATCCGCACCCGGATCAAGGAAATCCGCGAAATGGGCCGCACCACGCAGGGCGTCACGCTGATCAAGACCGGCGGCGGCGAAAAGCTGGCCGGCATCGAAAAGATCGTGGAGCCGGACGACGACGTGGAATGAGGAGGGCACGCGCCGCGCTCCGCCGCCGGAGACATGGCGGCGCCGGCGGGCGCGCGTCCGCTGCCGAACGGCGACATGGATGACACGATGAGCGAAAAACTCGAGGGAATCCGGAAGCAGATCGACGAAATCGACCGCGAGTTGCTGCGGCTGTTCAATGAACGCGCCCGGCTGGCGCAAACCGCCGGCGCGTCCAAGAAGGCGGCCGGCGAGGAAGTGCTGTTCCGGCCCGAGCGCGAGGCGCAGATCCTCGCGCGGCGGCAGGCCGAGAACACCGGACCGCTGCCCAACGCCGCCATCGCCCAGCTGTTTCGCGAGCTGATGTCGGCCTGCATGGCGCTCGAGTCCCCGCTGACCATCGCCTATCTGGGACCCGAGGGCACGTTCAGCCAGGCCGCGGCGCTGAAAGCGTTCGGCTCGTCGGCGTCGACGCTGGCCTGCAACACCATTGACGAGGTCTTCCGGACGGTCGAGGCCAGGCAGGCCGACTACGCGGTCGTTCCGGTCGAGAATTCGACCGAAGGCGCGGTCGGCCGCACGCTGGACCTGATGCTGGTCACGCCGCTGTCGGCGGTCGGCGAAGTCCAGCTGGAAGTGCACCAGAACGTGATGAGCCGGGCGCAGTCCCTGGCCGATGTTATCCGCGTCTATTCGCACTCGCAATCGCTGGCCCAGTGCAACGGCTGGCTCAACGCGCAGCTGCCGCGGGCCGAGCGGATTCCCGTGGCCAGCAACGCCGAGGCCGCCCGGCGCGCCGCGGCGGAACCAGACGCCGCCGCCATCGCCGGCGAAATGGCGGCCAGGATCTACGACGTTCCCGTCCTTGCGCGCCACATCGAGGATGATCCCAACAACCGTACCCGGTTCCTGGTCATCGGCGCCCAGACCGTGCCGCCTTCGGGCCGGGACCAGACCTCGCTGGTGATGTCGGCGCCCAACCGGCCGGGCGCCGTCCATGCGCTGCTGGCGCCGTTCGCGAAGCATGGCGTCAGCATGACCCGGTTCGAATCCAGGCCGTCGCGGATGGGGCGCTGGGAGTACTACTTCTTCGTCGATCTGCAAGGCCATGAGAAAGACCCGCCCATCGCCGCGGCCCTCGCCGAGCTGCGCGAAATCGCGCCGTTCGTCAAGTTGCTGGGATCCTATCCGGCGGCCGCCCACTGAGTGAACCACTGCGCACCACGCCCATGAAAATTTCCGACATCACGCCCGACTACATCCGTGCCATCTCTCCGTACGTGCCCGGCAAGCCGGTCGCGGACCTCGCGCGCGAATTCGGTCTCGACGAAGCGCAGATCATCAAGCTGGCCTCCAACGAAAACCCGCTGGGCCCGGGCCCCAAGGCCATGGCGGCGATCACGCGCGCGGCGGGCGAGATGACCCGTTATCCGGACGGCAGCGGCCACGACCTGAAAGCGGCGCTGGCGGCGCGCTATCGCGTCGCCGCGGACCAGATCGTGCTGGGCAACGGCTCCAACGACATCCTTGAACTGCTGGCGCACGCGTTCCTGCGCCCGGGGACGTCGGCGGTGATGGCGCAGCACTCGTTCGCGGTCTACCCGCTGGCGACGCAGGCCTTCGGCGCGACCGGGATCGAGGTTCCCGCCCGCGACTTCGGCCACGATCTGGCGGCGATGCGCGCGGCGATCCGCGCCGACACCCGGCTGGTGTGGCTGGCCAACCCCAACAATCCGACGGGCACGTGGCTGCCGGCGGCGGACGTCAAGGCCTTTGTCGCGTCGGTCCCGCCCAACGTGCTGGTGGTCCTCGACGAGGCCTACAACGAGTACCTGGCGCCGGAACAACAGGCCGACACCGCGTCCTGGCTGGGCGGATATCCCAACCTGGTGATTTCCCGGACGTTCTCCAAAGCGTACGGTCTGGCGGCGCTGCGCATCGGCTTCGGGCTGATGCACGCCGACATCGCGGCGATGCTCAACCGCGTGCGCCAGCCGTTCAATGTCAACGCGCTGGCGCAGGCCGCGGCGATCGCCGCACTCGAGGACACCGACTACGTGAGCCGGAGCCAGGTTCTCAACCGTCAGGGCATGGCGCAGCTCGAGGCCGGCTTCGCGCGGCTGGCGCTGCCGTTCATTCCTTCGCACGGCAACTTCATCAGCGTCAAGGTCGGCGACGCGGCCAGGGTGAACCTGGCGCTGATGAAGCAGGGCGTGATCGTTCGTCCGGTGGCGAACTACGGCATGCCCGAGTACCTGCGGGTGACCATAGGCACAGACGCCGAGAACGCGCGTTTCCTCGAAGCGCTTGCCGCCGCCCTCCGGGAATGAAGACCATCGGCAAGCTGGTCGTCATCGGCGTGGGGCTGATCGGCGGTTCCGCGGCGCTGGCATTGCGCCGTGCCGGGCTGGTCGGCCACGTGACCGGCGTGGGCCGCAGCCGCGCCAACCTCGACGAGGCGCTTCGGCTGGGTATCCTCGACGCGGCGACCGATGACTATGCCGAGGCGCTGGCGGGGGCCGATGTGGTGCTGGTAGCGACGCCGGTGGCGCAGATGCCCGCGGTGTTCGCCCGGATCGTCCCGCACCTGCAGCCCGCGACAATCGTCACTGACGGCGGCAGCACCAAGCAGGACGTGATCGCCGCGGCGCGCGCGGCGCTGGGCGCGAAATTCGCGCAGTTCGTACCGGGCCATCCGATCGCCGGGACCGAGCACACCGGCGCCGCCGCCGCGTTTCCGGAATTGTTCCGCGGCCGCAAGGTCGTGCTGGCGCCGGAGCCCGAAACGGACGCGGACGCCACCACCCGCGTCGTGGCGATGTGGGAGGCGACGGGCGCGTCGGTGGCGCTGATGCGAGCTGCACGCCATGACAGCATTTTCGCCACGGTGAGCCACCTCCCGCATCTGCTCGCGTTTGCGCTGGTCGAAGAGTTGGCGCTGCGTCCTGACGCGCCAGAGTATTTCGCGTTCGCTGCCGGCGGTTTCCGCGACTTCACGCGGATCGCCTCCAGCTCCCCCGAAATGTGGCGCGACATCGCGATCGCCAATCGCGACGCGCTGCTGGCTGAGCTGCGCGTGTACCGCAACCAGCTCGAACGCATGGAGCGGATGCTGGCCGAGTCCGATGGGGAAGGCCTGGGGACACTGTTTGGCACCGCGCGCGCGGCTCGGAACGAGTGGCTCGCCGGCCGGGGTTGAGCCCTCCCGGGCACGCAATGGACTTTCTCGATCTCCCCGCAGTCCGCCGGGCCGACGGCTCGGTACGCCTGCCAGGCTCGAAGAGCATCACCATTCGCGCGCTGCTGCTGGCCGCGCTGGCCGAGGGTGAGACCCGCCTCGAAGGCGTGCTCGAGTCCGACGACACGCGGGTGATGCTGGATGCGCTCTCCGCGCTGGGTGTCGGTTGGAGCAAGACAGACGGCACGTACCGGGTCGCCGGCGCCGGCGGGCCGTTTCCGGTCAAGCAGGCAAGTCTGTTCGTCGGCAATTCGGGCGCGTCGGCCCGCTCGCTGGTTGCGGCCCTGGCCCTGAGCGGCGGCGCCTACCGCGTCGACGGCGTGCCGCGGATGCGCGAACGCCCCATCCGCGACCTGGTCGACGCGCTGCGGCAGGCGGGGGCGGCGATCGACTACACCGGCGCCGATGGCTTCTTTCCCCTGCGCATAGGACCCGGGGCGATCGACACCGCAACGCCGGTCCGCGTGCGCGGCGACGTGTCCAGCCAGTTCCTGACCGGACTGTTGCTGGCGCTGCCATTGTGCGGCAAGCCGGCGGCGGTTGCCGTCGTGGGCGAGCTGATTTCCACGCCCTACATCGAAATCACGCTCAACCTGATGGCGCGCTTCGGTGTGACTGTCCAGCGCAGCGGGTGGGAAGCGTTCCGGATTGCGGGCGGGCAGCGGTATCGCAGCCCGGGTACGCTGCCGGTCGAGGGCGACGCTTCGGGTGCGTCCTATTTTCTGGCGGCGGGCGCGATCAGCGGCAGCCGTGGCGGCGGGCGGGTCCGGGTCGAAGGTGTCGGTACCGCCAGCATCCAGGGCGACGTGCGCTTTGCCGATGCGCTGGAGCAGATGGGCGCGACCATTACACGCGGTGAGCGCTGGCTCGAGGCCGGCGCTGGCGGTCCGCTGCGCGGCATCGACCTCGATTGCGTCGCCATCCCCGACGCGGCGATGACGCTCGCCATCGTCGCGCTGTTCGCTGGCGGACCCACGACGCTCCGGGGAATCGGCAGCTGGCGGGTCAAGGAGACCGACCGCATTGCCGCGATGGCCGTGGAATTGCGCAAGGTGGGCGCCGCCGTGGACGAGGGCCGGACTGGCTGCGGATCACGCCGCCGGCCGCGCTGCGTTCCGCGACCATCGACACGTACGACGATCACCGGATGGCCATGTGCTTTTCGCTGGTGACCCTGGGCGGCCTCGCGTTGCGCATCAACGATCCGGACTGTGTGCGCAAGACCTACCCGGACTACTTCGCCGAATTCGGGCGCCTGGTCGCATGACGCCGGAACATCTGCCGCCGGTCATCGCCATCGACGGCCCGACCGCATCGGGCAAGGGCACCGTGGCGGCCGGCGTTGCGGCCGTGCTGGGTTTTCACTACCTGGACAGCGGGGCTTTGTACCGGGTGGTCGGGCTCGCCGCGCTGCGCGCCGGAGTGCGCCTGGACGACGGCGCGGCGCTGGCCGGGCTGGCGCGGCGGATCGCGCCGGCCTTCGTCGAGGGCAAGATCGTCCAGGACGGCGAAGACATCACGCTGCCCATCCGTGCCGAGGATGCCAGCCGGGCTGCCTCGCAGTGCGCGGTGTTCCCGGCGGTGCGCCAGGCGCTCCTCGAACGGCAGCGGGCCTTCCGGCAGCCACCAGGCCTGGTGGCCGACGGCCGCGACATGGGGTCGGTGGTCTTTCCGGACGCGCTGCTGAAGGTGTACCTGACGGCCGGCGTCGGCGAACGCGCGCAGAGGCGTCATAAACAGTTGATCGAAAAGGGAATCCCTGCTACCATTGACGGTCTTTTGCGAGACCTGAAGGAGCGGGATGCCCGCGACTCCGGACGCGCCGATGCGCCACTGGCGGTCGCGCCGGGCGCGCTGGTGCTCGACACCACCGGGATGTCCATCATCGACGCCATCGGCGCGGTGGTCGCGGCCTTCCGGCAGCGTTCCTGATTCCCCGATCAGGTCTGGCAAACAGGGACTGCCCGGTCCACAAGCCGGGCGGATGTTCAACGAACCCTCAGTTGACTTGCCGGCAACCTGATTGGCCGGCCGATTCTGAGAGCAAAGGCATGTCATGAGTTCTGCAGGATTCAATACCGCATCGTCAACCACCGGAGTTGCACTCCCGGACAGTTTTGCCGCCCTGTTCGAGGAAAGCCTCGCACGGCAAGAGATGCGCACCGGCGAAATGATCACCGCCGAGGTCATTCGCGTCGACTACAACATGGTCGTGGTCAACGCCGGACTGAAGTCGGAAAGCTTCATTCCCATCGAGGAGTTCAAGGACGACCGGGGTGAAGTCGAAGTCAAGGCCGGCGACTTTGTCACTGTGGCCATCGAAGCGCTGGAAAACGGGTACGGCGAGACAAAGCTCTCGCGCGACAAGGCCAAGCGCCTGTCGGCCTGGCACAGCCTCGAAGCGTCGATGGAGAAGGGCGAGATCGTCCAGGGCCTGGTCACCGGCAAGGTCAAGGGCGGCCTGACCGTCATGGTCAACGGCATCCGTGCGTTCCTGCCCGGTTCGCTGGTCGACCTGCGGCCGGTCAAGGACACGACGCCGTTCGAAGGCAAGCAGATGGACTTCAAGGTCATCAAGCTCGATCGCAAGCGCAACAACGTCGTGGTCTCGCGCCGCGCGGTGCTCGAAGAGACGATGGGCGCCGAGCGCGAGGAACTGCTGAAGACGCTGCAGGAAGGCGCGATCGTCAAGGGCATCGTCAAGAACATCACCGATTACGGCGCCTTCGTGGACCTGGGCGGCATCGACGGCCTGTTGCACATCACCGACCTGGCCTGGCGCCGGGTCAAGCATCCGTCCGAAGTGCTGACGGTGGGCGACGAAGTCGAGGCCAAGATCCTGAAGTTCGACCAGGAGAAGAACCGCGTCTCGCTGGGCATGAAGCAACTCGGCGAAGATCCGTGGGTGGGCATCGGCCGCCGCTATCCGCAGGGCACGCGCTTGTTCGGCAAGGTCACGAACCTGACCGACTACGGCGCCTTCGTGGAGATCGAGCAGGGCATCGAAGGCCTGGTCCACGTGTCGGAAATGGACTGGACCAACAAGAACATCCATCCGTCCAAGGTCGTGCAACTGGGCGACGAGGTCGAGGTGATGATCCTCGAAATCGACGAAGAACGCCGCCGGATTTCCCTGGGCATGAAGCAATGCATGCCGAACCCGTGGGAAGAGTTCTCGATGAATCACAAGAAGGGCGACAAGGTGTCCGGACAGATCAAGTCCATCACCGACTTCGGCGTGTTCATCGGGCTGCCCGGCGGGATCGACGGCCTCGTGCATCTGTCCGACCTGCATTGGACGCTGCCCGGCGAGGAAGCCGTCAAGCAGTACCGGAAGGGCCAGGAAGTCGACGCGGCAGTCATGTCGATCGACGTCGAGCGCGAGCGCATTTCACTGGGCATCAAGCAGATCGACGGTGATCCGTTCAGCAACTTCATCGCGATGCACGACAAGGGCAGCGTCGTCTCGGGCACGGTCAAGTCGGCCGATGCCAAGGGCGCCGTCATCGCGCTGGGCGACGAAGTCGAAGGCTACCTGCGGGCATCGGAAGTGGCCCGCGACCGCGTCGAGGACATCCGCACGCATCTGAAGGAAGGCGACCGCGTCACGGCGATGATCATCAACGTCGACCGCAAGAGCCGCAACATCAACCTGTCGATCAAGGCCAAGGACCACGCGGACGAGAACGAGGCGCTGCAGAAGCACTCCGCAGACAGCTCGACCACCGCGGGCACGACGAATCTGGGCGCGCTGCTGAAGGCGAAACTGGACAACAAGAACAACGCCTGAGGGTCGGACATGACCAAATCGGAGCTCATCGACCGGTTGGCGGGGCAGTTTCCCCAGCTGGTCGCGAAGGATGCCGAACTTGCGGTCAAGATGATTCTCGATGCGATGGCCGACGCGCTTGCGGCCGGCGATCGCATCGAGATCCGCGGCTTCGGGAGCTTTGGCCTCAATTACCGCCCGCCGCGGACAGGGCGCAACCCCAAATCCGGCGAGCGCGTGCTGGTACCGGAAAAGCACGTGCCGCATTTCAAGGCGGGCAAGGAACTGCGCGAGCGGGTCGACTTCAAGGCTGCGGCGGCGGAGAAGACGTGAACGCGGCCGCACCCCGAACAGCGGTAGCGCGGCTCATGCGTTACCGCTTTTTTTCCGCCTGCGGCGGCCACTGGCCGGCGCGGGCAATCGGTTCCACTCGCGCCGGCCGCGCATCCCATAACGTGCGGGAGCGGGTGACGCATGGACTTTGAGTTCTGGTGGCTGCTGGTCCTGCCGCTCTTTTTCGGCATGGGCTGGCTGGCCGCGCGAATCGACATCCGGCACGTCGTTCGCGAATCGCGCGCGCTGCCCTTGTCCTATTTCAAGGGCCTCAACTTCCTGCTCAACGAGCAGCCCGACAAGGCGATCGAGGCATTCAACGAAGTCGTCAAGGTCAACCCGGAGACGGTCGAGTTGCACTTTGCGCTGGGCAGCCTGTTCCGGCGGCAAGGGGAGCTGGATCGTGCGATCAGGCTGCACCAGAATCTGCTGGAACGTCCCGACCTGGCCGAGGACAAGCGCGTCACCGCGCTCTACGAACTCGGTCAGGATTTCCAGCGGGCGGGGCTGCTCGACCGCGCCGAAGAGGCGTTCATCAAACTGGAGGGCACCGTCCATGAACAGCAGTCCTGCGACCGTCTCCTGCAGATCTACGAACACGAGAAGGACTGGCTGAAGGCGATCGCGGTCACCAAGAAGATCGAAGCGCTGACCAAGGCACCGTACTTCAAGGAGGTCGCGCACTACTATTGCGAGCTCGGGTCCGCGGAGATGCTGCAGTCGCGGTTCGAATCCGCGCGGCAATACCTCGACCTGGCACTGGCCGAGTACAAGGCGTGCGTGCGTGCCATGCTCCTGCTGGGCGACCTCGCCGTCGCGCAGGGCAACTACCAGGACGCCATCGGCCTCTGGCAGCGCATCGAGTCGCAGA
Source organism: Betaproteobacteria bacterium (assembly GCA_016717855.1). Classification (GTDB taxonomy): domain Bacteria; phylum Pseudomonadota; class Gammaproteobacteria; order Burkholderiales; family Casimicrobiaceae; genus PALSA-1005. The sequence goes on along the minus strand of JADKEV010000004.1, from coordinate 39,410 downwards.
ACCCGGCCTACCTGGGCCTGGCGGCGGAGCGGTTGCGCGATGCGTATGTGAAGCAGGAGCAGCCGGAGCAGGGGCTGCGCCTGCTCGCCGGTTACCAGGCCAAGTACCCGTCGGCGGAACTGCTCAATGTCGTGTTCCGGTTGACACTGGAAAACCAGGGCGCCGACGCTGCGTCGGCGCTGATCCGGGAGGAACTGCGCCGCAATCCGACGCTGCTCGGGCTCGATCGCCTGCTCGAGGCGGAGATGCTCGGCGCGACCCAGGCCCGACGCCGCGACATGGAGATGGTCAAGGATCTCGTGCATCAGCACACCAAGCGGCTGGGCCTCTACCGCTGCGATCACTGCGGGTTCCGGGCCAGGCAATACTACTGGCGCTGCCCGGGGTGCGGCCGCTGGGAAAGTTATCCGCCCCGGATCAACGAAGCGCCGGATGGCCAGGCTTGAGCCCGGTCTCCGGCTTCGCGCATTGACGGTACCTACAACGAGAAGAGCATGCCCACCTCACGCATCATCGTTCCCCTCGATTACCCCACGCAGCGGCTGGCGGAGGAGTTCGTCGCCCGCGTCTCGCCGCAGGAATGCGCCCTCAAGGTCGGCAAGGAGCTGTTCACCGCCGCGGGACCCGCGCTGGTCGCGCGCCTGGCCGCGCAGGGATTCAGGGTATTCCTGGACCTGAAGTATCACGACATCCCGAACACGGTCGCGCAGGCCTGCAAGGCGGCGGCAGACCTGGGCGTCTGGATGCTCAATGTGCACGCCAGCGGCGGCCGGGCGATGCTGACCGCGGCGCGTGAGGCGATTGCCGGTCCGGCCCAGCGCCCGCTGCTGATCGCGGTGACGGTTCTGACCAGCCTCGATGACCAGGCGCTGCGGGAGTTGGGCATCGCGGAGGGCGCCGCCGCGCATGCCGCGCGGCTGGCGGGGCTGGCCCGCGACTGCGGCCTGGACGGCGTTGTCTGTTCGGCCTGGGAAGCGGGCGCCGTAAAGGCGGCGCACGGTGCCGGCTTTCTTGCCGTCACGCCGGGAATACGCCTGGCCGAGGGCAACGCGCACGACCAGGCGCGCGTCGCCACCCCCGAGGCAGCCGTCCGCGCCGGGGCCGATTACCTGGTCATCGGCCGCGCCATCACGCAGGCGGCCGACCCGCATGCCACCCTGGCCGGCATCAACAAATCCATCGGAACCCGCGCATGAAACTCACGATCGTAGGCACCGGCTACGTCGGCCTGGTCACCGGCACCTGCCTGGCCGAAGTCGGCAACGACGTCCTCTGCCTGGACACCAACGCCGAAAAGATCGCCATGCTCAACGCGGGCGGCGTGCCCATTTACGAACCCGGCCTCGAAGAGATGATCCGCAAAAACGTCGAGGCGGGGCGGCTGCGCTTCACGACCGACGTCGCCGCCGGCGTCGCGCACGGCACGCTGCAATTCATCGCCGTGGGCACGCCGCCGGGCGAGGACGGGTCGGCCGATCTGCAGTACGTGGTTGCGGCCGCGCGCAACGTCGGGCGGCACATGACGAGCCATAAGGTCATCATCGACAAGTCCACCGTCCCGGTGGGCACCGCCGACAAGGTCCGCGCGGCGATCGCCGCTGAGCTCGCGGCGCGCGGCGTCGACGTTCCGTTCGCGGTCGTCTCCAACCCGGAGTTCCTGAAGGAGGGCGCCGCGGTCGAGGACTTCATGCGGCCGGACCGGATCGTCATCGGCGCCGACGACGAGCAGGCCATCCAGCTGATGCGCGCGCTGTACGCGCCGTTCCAGCGCAATCGCGAGCGGCTGCTGGTGATGGACATCCGGTCGGCCGAACTCACCAAGTACGCCGCCAACGCGATGCTGGCCACGCGCATCTCGTTCATGAACGAATTGGCGAACCTCGCCGAAAAACTCGGCGCCGACATCGAGCACGTGCGCCAGGGCATCGGCTCGGACCCGCGCATCGGCTACCACTTTCTGTACCCGGGCCTGGGCTATGGCGGGTCCTGCTTTCCCAAGGATGTCCAGGCCCTGCAACGAACGGCGCAGGAGAACGGCTCACCGCTGCGCGTGCTGGCCGCGGTCGAGGAAGCCAACTCGACGCAGAAAACGCGGCTGGTGGACAAGATCGTCGCCCGCCTGGGGCGGGACCTGGCCGGCAAGACCATGGCGGTCTGGGGCTTGTCCTTCAAGCCCAACACCGACGACATGCGCGAGGCGCCCAGCCTGGCCGTGATCGACGCCCTGGTCGCGCGCGGTGCGCACATCGTTGCCTACGATCCGGTGGCCATGCACGAGGCGCAGCGCGTGCTGGCCCATCATCCCGGCGTGACATTCGCGGCCGCGCCGCTGGTGGCGGTGCAGGGGGCGGATGCGCTGGTGATCGTCACCGAGTGGAAGGAGTTCCGCAGCCCGGATTTCGACGCCGTGCGCGCCGCGCTCAACGCGCCGCTCATTTTCGACGGCCGCAACCTGTACGACCCGGCGTTCGTGCGGGCGCAGGGCTTCGAGTACTTTCCCATCGGTCGCCGCAACGGCTGACGGCGATGCGCGCCTACGACGAGTTTCGCGAACGCATCGCCGCCTCCCGGGTGCTGGTGGCCGGGGACGTGATGCTCGATCGCTACTGGTTCGGCGAGGTCGAGCGCATCTCGCCCGAGGCGCCGGTGCCGGTGGTCCACGTCTCTCGAACTGACGAGCGGCCGGGCGGCGCAGCGAACGTGGCACGCAACGCGGCGAGCCTGGGCGCGCAGGTCACGCTGTTGTCGGTGGTCGGCGATGACGAGCCCGGGCGCATCCTCGATGGCCTGCTCCGGGCCAGCCGGGTGCGGCCGATGTTCCAGGTCGACCCCGGCTTCTCGACCATCGTCAAGCTGCGCGTGATCAGCCGCCAGCAGCAGCTGCTGCGCATCGACTTCGAGACGCCGCCCGGCAACGAGATCCTCGCCGCCAAGCTCGCCGAATACGAAGCGCTGCTGCCCGACGTCGACGTGGTCATCCTGTCCGATTACGGCAAGGGCGGGCTGACCCACATCGCGCGGATGATCGAGCTGGCGCGAACGCATCGGATACCGGTGCTGGTCGATCCGAAGGGCGAGGATTTTTCGAAGTACGCGGGCGCCACGCTGCTGACCCCGAACCGCGCCGAGTTCCGGCAGGTCGCCGGACGCTGGAACGGCGAAGCCGAGTTCGGCGCCAAGGCGCAGGCGCTGCGGCAGCGCCTCGACCTCACCGGGCTGCTGGTGACGCGCTCGGAAGAGGGCATGACGTTGTTCGTGGCCGGCGCGACCCATCACACACCGACGCTGGCGCAGGAGGTCTTCGACGTCAGCGGGGCCGGGGACACGGTCATCGCGACGCTGGGCGTGATGATCGCGGCCGGCGCAGACCTGCCGGTCGCCGTCGGGGTCGCCAACCACGCCGCCGGCATCGTCGTGGGCAAGCTCGGGACCGCGGTGGTGCTGCCGGAGGAACTCGGTGGCTGATACGGCGGGAAGACCGGTCCGTCATGCCGCCGCGCGGCGGGCCCGGCTTGCACACGTGCGGATATCGCGAGGCCATCCTGGCTAAGGTCCGCGCCACCGTTTACCACTGCACCGAGTGCGGGAACCAGGCGCCGAAGTGGCAAGGCCAGTGCCCCGGCTGCGGCGCGTGGAACACGCTGGTCGAGAGCATAGCCGTCGCGCCGGCGTCGCGCTTTCAGCCGCTGCCGGGTGGGCGCACGCCGGTGCTGGAACTCGGATCGATTCCGGCGACGGACGCAGCGCGCCAACCGACAGGCATCGCCGAACTCGACCGCGTGCTGGGCGGCGGCACCGTCGACGGCGCGGTGATCCTGCTGGGCGGCGATCCGGGCATCGGCAAGTCCACGCTGCTGTTGCAGGCGCTGGCGCAGATCGGCCAGACCCGCGCCGGACTCTACGTCACCGGCGAAGAGTCGGCCGAGCAGGTGGCGTTGCGCGCGCAGCGGCTGGGCGTCGCCGATTCGCGCATCGGCGTCCTGGCCGAGATCCAGGTGGAAGCGATCATCGCCACCATCCGCGAGACCCGGCCCAAGGTCGTGGTCATCGATTCGATCCAGACGGTGTACACCGAGGCGCTGGCGTCCGCGCCGGGGAGCGTCGCGCAGGTCCGCGAGTGCGCCGCGCAGTTGACGCGCGTGGCCAAGCAACTGGGCGTCACCATCATTCTGGTCGGGCACGTCACCAAGGAGGGCGCAATCGCCGGCCCGCGGGTGCTCGAGCACATCGTCGACACGGTGCTGTACTTCGAGGGAGACACGCACTCGAGCTTTCGCATCATCCGCGCGATCAAGAACCGCTTCGGCGCCGTCAACGAACTCGGCGTGTTCGCGATGACGGACCGCGGCTTGCGCGGGGTCAACAATCCGTCCGCGCTGTTCCTGTCGCAGCACCAGGCGCCGGTGCCCGGCAGTTGCGTGCTGGTGACGCTCGAAGGATCGCGCCCGCTGCTGGTCGAGATCCAGGCGCTGGTCGACGACACCCAGAGCGCCAGCCCGCGCCGGCTGGCGGTGGGCATGGAACCGGCGCGGCTGGCGATGCTGCTGGCGGTGATGCACCGGCACGCCGGGGTTTCCTGCGGTAACCAGGATGTCTTCGTCAACGCGGTCGGCGGCGTGCGCATCGCCGAACCCGCCGCCGACCTGGCCATTCTTGTTGCGATCTTGTCGTCGGTCAAGAACCGGCCGCTGCGGGACAAGCTGATCGTCTTCGGCGAGGTCGGGCTGGCCGGCGAAATCCGCCCCGTGCAGCGCGGGCAGGACCGGCTGCGGGAAGCGGCGAAGCTGGGCTTCGGCACCGCGATCGTCCCGCGGGCCAACGACCCGCGCGGCAAGATCGCCGGCATCGACGTGACCCCGGTCGCGCGCGTCGACGAGATGATGCAAAACCTCTGGGCCTGACGCGCATCGCGGTACACTTCTGGCGTCGCCGGTGCTGTGCCCGGCACGCGCATCCAACCCGATCGCATTCCCCCGGCGCCCTCAACACATGACATGGTCCATCGTTGCAAGAGATGATTCCGGCGCATTGGGCGTGGCCATCGCCAGCCGGTTCTTCGCGGTGGGCGCCCTCTGCCCGTTCGTGCGCGGCGGCGGCGGCGCGCTCTCGACGCAGGCGCTGGTCAATCCGCTGTACGGGCCGCGCGGCCTTGAGGCGCTCACCCGCCACGAGGCGCCGGACGCGGTCGTCCGCGCGTTGACCGCCCGCGATCCCGGTCGCGATCACCGGCAGGTGCACATCATCGATGCGTCCGGCCGCGTGGCCGCCCATACCGGCGCCGCGTGCATTGAATGGTGCGGACATCTGGCCGGCCACGGCTGGTCGGCCGCGGGCAACATGCTGGCCGGACCGCAGGTCCTCGAGGCGACCGCGGCCGCATACATCGCAAACGCCAGCCATCCGTTCGCCGAGCGCCTGCTCGCGGCCATGCAGGCCGGCGAGGACGCCGGCGGCGACAAGCGCGGCAAGCAGGGCGCGGCGCTGGTCATCTGCACGACCGAGGACTATCCGGCGCTGGACCTGCGGGTCGACGATCACGCCGACCCGCTCGCCGAGTTGCGCCGCCTGTACGCGGTGAGCCTGGAGCGCTTCCAGCCGTTCGTCGCGTGCCTGCCCGGCCGGAGCAGCCCGGCGGGCATCACCGACCGCGCTGAAATCGAAGCCGCCGTCGCCCGCTTCCACGCCGCGCGCAACGCACGGGAATCATGACCCCGCTGCTCGAAGTCCGCGACCTGCGCACCGATTTCCACACCGACGATGGCGTGTTTCGCGCGGTCGACGGCGTCAGCTTTTCAATCGGCCGCGGCCGCTCGCTGGGCATCGTCGGCGAGTCGGGCTGCGGCAAGAGCGTCACGGCGCTGTCCATCATGGGCCTGGTCCCGCAGCCCCCAGGCCGGATCGTCAGCGGCGAGATCCGCTTCGAGGGCACCGATCTGCTTCGGGAATCCGCGGCCGCAATGCGCGACCTGCGCGGCAACCAGATGGCGATGATCTTCCAGGAGCCGATGACCTCGCTGAACCCGGCGTTCACCATCGGCGACCAGATCGTCGAGGGCCTGCTTCGGCACCGGCCGCTGGGGCGGAACGCGGCGCGCGGGCAGGCGCTGGAGATGCTGCGGCGGGTGCGCATTCCGTCACCGGAGGCGCGCTACGACGATTATCCGCACCGGCTCTCCGGCGGGATGCGGCAGCGGGTGATGATCGCGATGGCGCTGGTGTGTTCGCCCCGGCTGCTGATCGCCGACGAGCCGACCACGGCGCTCGACGTCACGATCCAGGCGCAGATCCTCGACCTGATGCGCACGCTGCGGGAGGAGACCGGCACGGCGATCGTGCTGATCACCCACGACCTGGGCGTGGTCGCCGAGTTCGCCGACGACGTGCTCGTGATGTACGCCGGGCGCATCGTCGAGCAGGCGAGCGTCGAGGCGCTGTTCGCCGAGCCGCAACATCCATACACCATAGGCTTGCTGGGCTCCATTCCGCGACTGGACCTGGCGCAGGAACGGCTGTCGACGATCGAAGGCCAGGTGCCGATGCGCCTGGCCAACATCCGCGGTTGCGCGTTCGCGCCCCGCTGTCCGTTCGCCGATGCGCGTTGCCGCGAGGCGCCGCCGCCCCTCGCCGACATCGGCAACGGCCACCTGGCCGCCTGCTGGAACGCGCCGCTGGCCGTGCCGGACGCGGTGTCGGCAGCCGCATGACCCCGCCGGAATATACGCCATCCCGCGCCGGCGAGGCCGCCGCCGAACCGCTGCTGCGCGTCGACGGGCTGGTCAAGCAGTTTCCGGTGCAGGCCGGGCTGTTCGGCCGCGGCGGCAAGGTCGTGCACGCGGTCGACGGCGTGAGCTTCGACCTCGGCCGGCGCGAGACACTGGCGCTGGTGGGCGAGTCCGGCTGCGGCAAGTCGACGGTGGGGCGCCTGGTGCTGCGGCTGCTCGAGCCGACCCGCGGGCGCATCTGGTTCGAGGGCACGGATATCGGCAGCCTCGACGGCCCGGGCCTGCGCGCGCAGCGGCGCCGGATGCAGATCATCTTCCAGGATCCCTACGCGTCGCTGAACCCGCGGATGACGGTCGGCCAGACACTGGGCGAACCGCTGGCCCTGCACGGACTGGCGCCCGGCCGGCACCAGCAACGCGTCGCCGAACTGCTGGGGCTGGTGGGTCTCGCGGGGGCGCACGCCGATCGCTACCCGCACGAGTTTTCCGGCGGCCAGCGCCAGCGGATCGGCATCGCGCGCGCGCTCGCCGTCGAGCCGCAGCTGATCGTCTGCGACGAGCCGGTTTCGGCGCTGGACGTGTCGATCCAGGCGCAGGTGGTCAACCTGCTCACCGAATCTGCAGGGCCGCTTCGGCTTGTCCTACCTGTTCATCGCGCACGATCTGGCGGTGGTCAAGCACATCGCCGCGCGGGTCGCGGTGATGTACCTGGGCCGCATCGTCGAGTACGGACCCAAGGACCGGATCTTCGACGCGCCCCGCCACCCCTACACGCGCGCGCTCCTCTCGGCCGTCCCGGTGCCGACGCCGGGGCAGCGGCGGCAGCGGATCATCCTGCAAGGCGACGTCCCGAGCCCGATCGCGCCGCCCAGCGGCTGTCACTTTCGCACCCGCTGCCCCCACGCGCAGCCGCTCTGCGCAGAGACGGTTCCCGTGCTGGCGGGCGATGACGGGCACGCCGTCGCCTGCCACCTCTGGCGCGAACTGCCCGCCGCGGAAGCGCTGGTCCCGGCACGCGCGGGTCCCGGCGCCCGCCGCCTGCTGCAGTTGCAGGCGGCGTTCCGGCAACCCGTCGCGGCGGCGCGGCCATGACTTCCTCCGGCCGCACTGCCGATACAATAGGCCGTGTGCGGCGCCGCCCTGTCAACCGCTTGTCCACCACGCATCCCCGGAAAATGTCCCCGGATCAAAGGAGATCATCATGAGAACCAGGAAATTTGCTGCGACACTGTTGTGCGCGATCGGCGCGCTCGCCCTGGGCGGCGCCGCGAGCGCGCAGACCACACTGCGGATCGGGCTGGCCGAGGATCCGGACATCCTCGACCCGACGCTGGCGCGGACCTTCGTCGGGCGCATTGTGTTCGCGGGTCTCTGCGACAAGCTGTTCGACCTCGACGAGAAGCTGAACATCGTCCCCCAGCTTGCCACGGGTTTCCAGTGGTCGCCCGACAACAAGGCGCTGACCATCAAGCTGCGCTCCGGGGTCACGTTCCACGACGGCGAGAAGTTCGACGCCGCCGCGGTGAAGTTCAACATCGAGCGCCACAAGACGCTGGCCGGCTCGAACCGCCGCGGCGAGCTCGCGCCGGTGACGACCGTCGACGTCGTCGACGACAGCACCGTGCGGCTGAACCTGGCGGCGCCGTTCTCGCCGCTGCTGGCGATGCTGACCGACCGCTCCGGGATGATGGTCTCGCCCAAGGCCGCGCAGGCGGCCGGCGCCACCTTCGGGTCCAAGCCCGTGTGCTCGGGACCGTTCCGCTTCGTCGAGCGCGTCGCGCAGGATCGCATCGTCCTCGAGCGTTTTCCCAACTACTGGAACAAGGCCGAGATCCACTTCGACAAGGTGCTCTACCAGCCGATCGTCGATTCGACCGTGCGCCTGGCCAACCTGAAGTCGGGGCAGCTCGACTTCATCGAGCGCATGGGCACCTCCGACGTCGCGGCGTTGAAGTCCGACAACCGGTTCAAGATGCAGAAGATCGTCGAGCTGGGCTACCAGGGCATCACGATCAACATCGGCAAGAGCGATTTCGCGCAGAAGAATCCGCTGGGCCGCGACCCGCGCGTGCGCGAAGCCTTCGAACTCTCCCTCGACCGCGAGGGCATCGTCAACGTCGCGATGGACGGGGAGGGGCTGCCGGGCAACCAGTGGGTGCCGCCCACCAGCCAGTTCTATGCGAAGAATGTGCCGATTCCGAAGCGTGACGTGGCGCGCGCGAAGGCACTGCTCAAGGAAGCGGGCGTGCCCAATCCCAGCTTCACGCTGATGACGCCAACGACCTCCGATGCGCAGAAGATCGCCCAGGTGGTCCAGGCGATGGCCAAGGAGGCCGGCTTCGACGTCAAGATCCAGTCCACCGAGTTCGCCACCTCGCTGAATCTGGCCGACAAGGGCCAGTTCGATGCCTACGTGCTGGCCTGGAGCGGACGCGCGGACCCCGACGGCAACCTGCAGAGCTTTCACCAGACCAAGCAGCCGCTCAACTATGCCGGCTACAGCGTGCCGGAAGTCGACGAGCTGATCGGCAAGTCGCGCACCGCCGTCGATCCCGCTGCCCGCGCGAAAATCTTCGAGCAGATCGCCGCACGAGTGGCCAAGGACCGTCCGGTCGTCTACCTGTATCACCGGAACTGGCTGTGGGCCTACAACGCGAAGGTGAGCGGACTGCGCACGGTGCCCGACGGGATGGTGCGCCTGCAAGGGCTCAGGTTCCAGTGAGCGGCGGCGCGCCGGGCGCAGAGTCCCTGCAGCGGGAGGAGCGGTAGCCGATGCTGCGGTTTCTGCTTCAGCGTATCGCGACCATCGTCCCGACGCTGCTGTTCGTCTCGATGCTGATCTTCGGGCTGCAGCAACTGCTGCCCGGGGATCCGGCGCGGGTCCTGGCCGGCGAGGACCAGGACCCGAGCGTGGTCGCGTACCTGCGCGCCAAGCTGCACCTCGACGAGCCGCTGCCGGTCCGCTATCTGTACTGGCTCAACGGTGTCCTGCACGGCGACCTCGGCGAATCGCTGCGCATCCAGAAGTCGGTGCTGGAGCTGATCGCCGAGAAGCTCCCCGTCACGCTGCAGCTGGCGGTGATGGCGATGATGGTCGCGCTCACGATCGGCGTCGCGATGGGGATCCTCTCCGCCGTGAAGAAGGACACGGTCTGGGATTACGCCGCCAACGTGGTCGCCTTGTGGGGGCTGTCGACGCCGAATTTCTGGCTGGGCATCATGCTCATCCTGCTGGTATCGGTGAACCTGGGCTGGCTGCCGGCGTCGGGATTCGTCAGTCCGTTCGAGGACCTGGCGGCCAACCTGAAGTCGATGATCATGCCCGCGTTCGTCCTGGGCAACGCGATCGCCGCGGTGCTGATGCGGCACACCCGCAGCGCGATGCTGCAGGTTCTGAACGCGGACTATGTGCGGACCGCGCGCGCCAAGGGCCTGGAAGAGCGGGTCGTCGTCCTCAAGCACGCGCTGCGCAATGCGCTGATCCCCATCGTGACGCTGGGCGCTCTCGAGTTCGGCACGCTTTTCTCCGGCGCCGTGCTCACCGAGCAGGTGTTCAGCATCCCGGGGTTCGGCAAACTGATCGTCGACGCTGTGTTCAACCGTGACTACGCGGTGGTGCAGGGCGTCGTGCTGTTCACGGCCACCGCCTATGTGGGCCTGAACCTGCTCGCGGACCTGGCCTACTTCCTGATCAACCCACGGATGCGGGGCTAGCGTGGGACGCGCCCAAGCGGTGCCGGAGGAGGGCGCGATGTTCGCCGCGGACGTGGCGCCGGCGGACCGGCGGCCGTGGCGGCGCGCCTTGCGCAAGCTGTGGCGGCGGCGCGGCGCGATGCTGGGCCTGGCGTTCGTGGTCTTCTTCGTGCTCCTGGCGATCCTGGCGCCCTGGCTGTCGCCGCAGGACCCGCTGGCGACCAGCTGGAGCGCGGTGCGCAAGGCGCCCAGCGCCGCGCACTGGTTCGGCACCGACGAAATCGGGCGCGACGTGCTCTCGCGCGTGATCTGGGGGGCGCGAGCGTCGCTGTTGGCCGGGCTGGTCTCGGTGGGCATTTCGCTGGCGATCGGCCTGCCGCTGGGACTGTTCGCGGGCTATGTGGGGCGCTGGCCGGACGCGCTGATCTCCCGGATGACCGATGCGATGCTGGCGTGCCCGTTCCTGATCCTGGCCATCGCGCTGGCGGCGTTCCTCGGGCCCAGCCTGACCAATGCGATGGTCGCGATCGGGGTGGCCGCGACGCCGGTGTTCATCCGGCTGACCCGCGCCCAGGTGCTGTCGGTCAAGGTCGAGGACTACGTCGAGGCGGCGCGGGCGGTCGGCAACTCGCACCTGCGCATCGCGCTACGCCACGTGCTGCCCAACATCCTGCCGCCGGTCATCGTCCAGGGCACGCTGGCGATCGCCGCGGCGGTCATCGCCGAGGCGAGCCTGTCGTTCCTGGGCCTCGGCCAGCAGCCGCCGCTACCCAGCTGGGGCAGCATGCTGAACACGGCGAAGAACTACGTCGAGAACGCGCCGTGGATGGCCGTCTGGCCGGGGCTGTCGATCTTCCTGCTGGTGCTGTCATTCAACCTGCTGGGCGACGGCCTGCGCGACGCGCTGGATCCGCGGCAGGCGTAGCGTTTCACAAGGCGCTGACGCTGTTGGATGAAATTTCGCAGGCGTACCGATAGTGTCTGGCTGGCCGTACTGGCAAGCGTGACACTATCGGTCACTTGGCACACCAAACTGTTCGTTGACGTACCGACAGACTGCGGAAACAAGGCTATCTTTCGAGCCGTCTTCCCGCACCATATGCAATTTTGTCATTGTGGACACCGCCGTCCCGCATTGTGGGGAAAAGTCTGAGACATTGCTCACTTGGGAGCAAGGTTTTGAGCGCACACTTTTCCTGACCGGGGTCTCGGGGTACCAGCCATCGTAGTTGTACGCATTTACACTTCCAGGCGCGGAACGTAAGGTTGCGTCGACGGCACCGGGTCTGAAGTGGACCTCGTTGACGGGCGGAATCAGCCGCGACGCGAGTGTTCAATTCTCGTTTACACATACACTTGGCGATTCAGAATGCTTGCTACGGCGTATCGACCTCAACAAATGAGAACCAGGCGCGGAGCTGCTCGCGCGCTCGGCTTCACGCTGATCGAGATCTTCATCGCCGTTGCGATTATCGGCGTGGTGATTGCCTTTGTGGTCTCGAGTTATTCCGACTACCGTGAACGACTGCGGGTGCACCAGGCCGTGACGGAAATTGGCGCCTTGTCCGGGCTCATCTCGAACTACGTCGTGGACGTCCACTCGCCCCCGGACACGCTCAGCCAGGTCGACGCCGCCGGCAAACTGGATCCCTGGGGACGACCGTACGAGTATTTCAACTTGTCCACCAGCAAGGGTAACGGCAAAGCGAGAAAAGACAAGAACCTCAACCCCCTGAACTCGGATTTCGATCTATACAGCGTGGGCAAGGACGGGGATTCCAGTTCATCGTTAATGGCGAAAAAGAGCCGCGACGATGTCCTTCGCGCCCGCGATGGTCGCTTCATAGGGCTGGCCAGGGACTTCGATCCTTGATTCAATTTGCGCGGCCCTTTTTTGCCGGCCGCGTCGCCCGCCGCGTGTTCCTTCTGTTCGTGTTATCGGCGTTCATCCCGCTTGCGCTCGTGGCGGTGCTATCTCTTGCGCAGGTTCGCAATGTGCTTCTTCAGCAAGCTGAACAGCGCCTTGCAGCGTCGAGCAAGGCATATGGCATGGCCATCTTCGAACGTCTCGTGCGGGCCTCGGAAGTGGCATTGGGCGCCAGCGCATTGCGGGATCGGTCCTGGCGCACTCCGTCGCCACTTGATCGATACTTCCAGTCACTTGGCGTGGTCGATGCGAAAGGCAAGACATCGGACTTGCTTGGCCAACCCGCAATACCGTCGCTATCCGCCGACTTGCGCCAGAGACTGGCGTCAGGCAAACACCTGATCGTCTTGACGCAGGAAAAGCCCGGCACTCGCGTATTCCTGCTAATGCCGGATTTCGGTTCCGCTGCCCGCACAGTGCTGTTCGGCGAGCTCCGGCCTGAATTTCTCTGGGGGAATCCGGACCTGCTCCCCGCCGCCACGGAGTTTTGCGTAATTGACGATGGGACGCGGAACACCCTGTTTTGTACGGTGCCTATCCCTGACGGGGCTCTGAAAGCGATTGACACGCCGTCCACGCAGTCGGCACTGCACTCCTTCAGTTGGACCGAGGAGCAGAAGACACGCCGCGCAGTCGCTTGGGGGCAGTTCATGCGCGCCGAATTCGGTATTGGGGACTGGATCGTCGTTGCGAGTCAGTTGGAAAGCCACCAGCTCAGCCGCATCGGCGAATTCCGGCGGCTCTTCATTCCGGTCGTGTTGCTCGCGCTGCTGGTGGTAACGTGGCTCAGTGTGCGGCAAATCCGCAGCACCCTGGTCCCGGTCGAAGCGCTGGCGGCCGGGGCACGGCGGGTTGCATGCAACGACTTTGCAACGCCGGTGGATGTCAAGCGCGACGACGAACTCGGCGAACTTGCGACGGCCTTCAACCACATGTCGGCAAGGCTGGGGCGCCAGTTCTCAGCCCTGACGGTGCTCGCCGAGATCGATCACCTCATTCTCTCCAGTCTGGACACCGAACAGATCATCCGCAGGGTTCTCGAGCGCATCGGCAATTTGGTGCCCGCCGACTTCTTGAGCATTACGCTGCTGGATCACGACAATCCGAACCTGGCACGCACTTATGCTTGCGAGGCGCGCAGACCTGGGGATGTTTCTGCGGCCCGGCAAGAGGTGTCGGCGAGCGAACGCAGCGTGCTGGAGGCGTCGCCACAGGGTTTTTGGATCCCTCTGAGAGATGCCGACTCGGGCTATCTTTTTCGTCTGCGGAACCAGGGCATGGCCACCGCCTATGTTCAGCCCGTTATCTGGCGGGAAGTCGTTTGTGGCGCTCTTGCGCTCGGTTTTCGCCTGGCGCCGGAGATTGGCGACGAGGACCGGAAGCAAGTCCGCGACTTCGCTGACAGAGTAGCCGTGGCCATTTCGTCTGCTTGGCGCGACGAACAGCTATATCTGCAGGCGCACTTCGATTCGCTAACGGGCCTCCCCAATCGCTTGCTGCTCGGGGATCGGATTGCTCAGGAGATCGCAAGATCTCAACGAGAAAACGGTTCATTCGCTCTGCTGTTCGCAGATCTCGACCACTTCAAGGACGTGAACGACACTTTGGGGCACACTTGCGGTGACGCGGTGCTCAAGGAGGCAGCCAGGCGCATTGCGCTCTGTCTGCGGGAGATCGATACCGTTTCAAGGCCGGGCGGTGACGAGTTCATCGTGATCCTGACCCAGCTTCAGCGCCCGCAGGATGCGGGGCGGGTCGCCGAACAGATCGTCAAGTCGCTGTCGGAGGCATTCGTCATCGATGGTCAGGCGTCTTTTCTTAGCGCGAGCATCGGCATCGCGTTGTATCCGGCAGATGGAAGATCCGCCGAGACATTGATCAAGAATGCCGATACGGCGATGTATCGTGCCAAGGCGGGCGGGCGGGCCCAGGCCGTGTACTTCGAAGAGAGCATGAACGCGATGGCGGTCGCCCGGGTCACGCTGGATCGGGACCTGCGCCGTGCCATCGAACGAAACGAACTCAAGTTGCTCTACCAGCCGGTGATTGACCTTCGCCCCGGCGGCATATGTGGCGCCGAGGCGCTATTGCGCTGGAACCACGCTGAGCTCGGCTGGGTTTCTCCGGACCGGTTCATCCCGATCGCGGAAGAGTCCGGCTACATTGAACACTTAGGGCGCTGGGTGATGCAAGAAGCCTGTCGCCAGCTGAAGCAGTGGCAATCCGACGGCGTTGCGCTGGACCGGCTTGCGGTCAACGTTTCAGCACGGCAGTTTCGCAAGCCCGGCCTCGTGGACCTCATCGTGGAATGCACGCATGCCGCGGGGATTGCGCCATCGTGCCTTGAAGTGGAAATCACCGAAACAGTCTTGATCGATCACGGATCCGAAGTCGAACGAATGCTGCAGGAAGTTGCAGCAATGGGTATAAGCATTTCGCTGGACGATTTCGGCACGGGGTTCTCTTCGTTGTCCTATCTCAAGCGCTTTGTCATTCACACCGTCAAGATCGACCGCGCTTTCATCGAGGGCCTCGGCCGTGACACCGACTCTGAGGCCATTGTTGCAGCAATCATCGCCATGTCCCATGCCCTGGGCAAGACAGTCACCGCCGAGGGCGTCGAAACGTACGAACAACTGTCGATTCTCGGCAAGTTGAAATGTGATCGGGTGCAAGGTTTCAGGTTCTCGCGTCCTTTGGCGGCGGCCGAGTTCGCTCAATTCGCAATGGTCCATAATGCACGAGCTCTTGCGATCGCCTGATTCTCGGAGTGTATGCGTATAATTTGTATTATGTTAAATGGTACGATATCGATGTCCCACGCCACACAGACAACTCTACATGCCTGATACCGACCGCCGGCGCCCCTCCGGCCACCCCCTGCTCAATCACCCGGGACTGCGCGGCAGCCCGGAGCTCGACCGCGCGGCGTTGCTGGACATCGCGCGCGCGCTGCCGCCGCTGCCGCTATTCGAAAACGCGTCGGCCGCTGCGCAGAAGACGTGGCTGACCCAGCGGATGGAGCGCCTGCAGACGCTGCGGTTGCCCCATCTCAACGACGGCCACCGCCTGCCTGGCCGCGAAGACCGGACGACGCCGGCGGCCGTCCTGATTCCCATCGTCAACCGGCCCGGCGGACTGACGATGCTGCTCACGCAGCGCAGCGACACGTTGCCCGACCATCCCGGGCAGATCAGTTTTCCCGGGGGCCGCCAGGAAGCCACCGACCGGTCTCCGGCGCACACGGCATTGCGCGAGAGCCAGGAAGAAATTGGCCTGGCCGAACAACACGTGGAAATCCTGGGCCAGGTCGGCTACTACGAAACGGTGACCGGCTACGCGGTCACGCCGGTGGTCGGCTGGGTCGAACCGCCTTTCGAGTTGTGCGCGGATCCGGTCGAGGTCGCCAGCGTGTTCGAGGTGCCGCTGTCTTTCGTGCTCGACCCCGGCAACTTCATCCAGCGCCAGCGCGAAGTCGCCGGCAAGGTGCGGCACTTCTTTGCCTGCCCGTACGGTGAGCGCTACATCTGGGGCGCGACGGCGGCAATGATCCTGCTGTTCTACTACGGGTTGGCAGCACCGATCGAACCCTGAACCAGTGCGCCAGAAACCTGCTACGGACTCGCTGGCGCGCCTTCGCGACAGTTTCAATACTTCACTATTCACATTTAATATATGCGCTACACTTTTGATTTAGAGCGCATATACTCCGTTCTATCAATCGACTTCACGCTGATCTTCCGGACCTCCGTCCCCTGTAGCACCGTCAGCGTGATTTCGTCGCCGGGTTGCCGGTCCGTCCACAAGCTGCGATACAACTCTTCGAGTTTGGACACACGGGCGGACCCGACGCCGAGCAGGATGTCGCCCTGCTTGAGCCCCGCGCGCTCGGCCGGACTGTCGGCCTGGACCTTGGAGATGAAGACCCGGCCCTCGACTTCCTGCGACGTGATGCCCAGCCAGGGGTGCTTGCCGCGGCGGGACGAGCCGGTCTGGACCATCTCCTCGAGTATGGGCTTGAGCAGGTTGATCGGGACGAACATGTTGCCGGGGAGCCGGCGTATCGAGGGTTGCGCATCGGCGACGATCAGCGACCCGACTCCGACCAGGGCGCCGGTGCGGTCGATCAGCGCGGCGCCGCTATGGTCAAAACGGGGCGGTGAGGTGAAGATTGCGTCATCGATCATGTACTCCCAGTAACCGGCAAAGCGCCGGCGCGAGACAACCGTGGTCGAACTCGCGGCGTCGATGCCCCCCGCCGCGGCGAAGATCGCGCTTTCGTTCTCGGCCAGGCTGCCAGAATTGCCCAGTTCGATCGGCGTGATGCCCAGGTTGGTCAGCGCCCGGACCAGCCCGAAGCCGCTGCCATGGTCATAGGCAACCGGCGTCGCCGGCACCAGCTTGCCGTCGCCATCCTCGAGTTCGATGGTCTCGGCCTCGACGATCAGATAGCCGATGGTGAGCACCAGTCCGTTTGGGCCGACGACGATGCCGCTGCCTTCGCGTTCCGCCCCCAGGGTGGCAAGCGAGCGCGCATTGGGGATTGCCTTGCTCTTGATCTTCACCACCGCGGCGACGGCGGTAGCCAGCTTCTGGGAGTTGGCGTCCGTGGCGACCGTCCTGGCGCCGCGCTCCGCGCTGGTGGGTATGGTGGGCCCGGCGCCTGCCTGCCCCGCGAGCAACCAGTGCACGCCGACCACTGCAAGTGTCGATACCCAGGACGAACGCAGTTGGGATTTCATGTCACACCTCCAGGGCAGAGAGCGCAGATCGGATACTAACGGCTTCCTCGCCGGTCGCCAAGCTCGGCGCGGTGTTACACTTTTCGCATGACTTCCTTGGCCGGCATGCGCTTCGACAATCACTTTGCGCGCCTGGGTTCCCGGTTCTCGACCCCCCTGCCGCCCACGCCGTTGCCCGAGCCGTACCTGGTCAGCGCCAACCCGGACGCCGCGGCGCTGATCGATCTCGATCCCGAACAGCTGCACACGCCCGAGTTCGTCGGATTCCTGAGAGGAGGCTGGCTGCCGCCGGGCTCGGAGCCGGTCGCGATGCTCTACGCCGGCCACCAGTTCGGACACTACGTTCCGCAACTAGGCGATGGGAGGGCGCTGTTGACGGGCCAGATCCGGAACGCGCGCGACAAGTCGTGGGACTTGAAGCTCAAGGGGGCGGGCGCGACGCCCTACTCCCGGATGGCCGACGGCCGCGCAGTGCTGCGCCTGCGCAACTGGCTCGCGCAACGGGCGATAGAGCGCGCACAGCAGAAGGATTTCACCGAAGTCGACCGGTTGCTGGCGTTGCCGCGGCGGCCATTCGACGATCAGCCGGGTTCCGGCGAGTACGCCGGGCCCGCGCCCGCGGACCTGTTCGTGCCCGCCGTCAGCTGTTCGAGCTAAGGACGACGCATGGGCAACGGCACCTTCCGCGAACGACGGCTCGACATCCTCTCGCCGCACGGCTTTTCCGCGATGCACTACTACGAGTGGGGCGATCCGGCGAATCGCGACGTGGTCATCTGCGTGCACGGCCTGACCCGCAACGGTCGCGATTTCGACGCGCTGGCGGGCGAGCTGTGCGGTCGCTTTCGCGTCCTCTGTCCCGACATTCCGGGCCGCGGCAAGAGCGACTGGCTGCGCGATCCGAACGACTACGTGTTCGCAACCTACGTCGGCGCCCTGACCGCGCTGATCGCGCGCGCCGAGCCCGAGTCGCTCTCCTGGGTGGGCACGTCGATGGGCGGGCTGCTGGGCATCGCGCTCGCGGGGCAGCCGGGCACGCCCATCCGCAGGCTGGTCGTCAACGACGTCGGCCCCGTCATCGAGCAGTCGGCGCTGCAGCGGATCGGCGCGTACGTCGGCGCGAATCCCGTCTTCGCGACATTTGCCGACCTGGAAGCGCACATCCGGTTTGTATCGGCGCCGTTCGGCGCGCTCACCGACGCGCAGTGGCGACAACTGAGCGAGACCACCGCGCGCCAGTTGCCGGACGGGCGCTGGGCGCTCGGCTATGACCCCGGCATCGCCGTGCCCTTTCGCGCCGCGCAGGACCAGAGTGCGCTGCTCTGGGCGCTCTGGGATGCCATATCCTGCCCGGTGCTCCTCCTGCGCGGCGCGCGCTCCGATTTGCTCGCGCGGGCCACGGCGCGGGAAATGTCTGCGCGCGGCCCGGGCGCGGCGCTGCTCGAGTTTCCCGATGTCGGGCACGCGCCGATGCTGCTCGACGCGAACCAGATCGCACCCGTCGCCGCCTTCCTACGCGCCTGAGTGGGGCCGCCGCGGCGGGCCATCACGTACAATCGCTGCACAGTCACCTACCGAATCGCGCATGGCGCTCAAGCTCTCACTGTTGCCCGTTGACCAGAAGTCCGACCGCGCGCCCGAGCTCGATCTCGCGCAGGTCAAGGCGCTGATTGAAGGACTGCTCTTCGAAGAACAGCCGGTCGAGAGCGCGCGCGCCCTTGGGGAAGAGCTGGAACGCCTCAACCACTGGAAGGTGGACCCGACCGCCCGCTGGCATCTCCTGGAGGAATACTTCGCGGCCGCTGCCGGATCGTGGACGACGCTGGACAAGGTGTACTCCAACGTGCCGCATCCCATGCGCGGCGACGTCGCCGACGCCGCCGACATGGCGATGGCGGTCGCGACCGGGGTCGCGATGGGCTACAAGCGCATCCTGGCCGATCTCTCCCGGATGCGGATCGGCTTCGGGCAGCCCAAGGCGCCGGCGCTGCTGATTCACCGCTGCCAGCAATGCCTGGCGCGCATCCTCGCCGTCAGTTACCTGAGCTTCCGGCCGGTGCCGCCCAACACTTGGTTCGAACTGCACCAGATATACCTGCTGGCGCGCGATTCGGGGATTGCCAACACGCCGTTCTCCGAGCAGACACCCGGCTTCACGCCGGAGGTCGCGTACATCCAGGTGCTGCTGCTGGCGCTCGCCAATCCCTACGGATTCCTGCCGGGACAGATTTCGCTGGCGCTGATCTTTCTCGGCGACTACGCCCATCTGGCCAAACTCACCGATACGCCGCCGGTGCACCGGATGGCGTCCGCGCTGGCCGTGGTCCCGATCAGCAGCGATCAGCCGCCGTTGGCTGCGCGCAAGGTGGAGGTGCCCGAACACGCGGTCGCGCTGTACCTGCACTGCTACGACGTGGTGTTTGCGATCAACCGGCATGTCCAGGAACTCGAGGCCGGCACCGCGTGGCCGGGGGCGGCGGTCTCCGACTCGATCAGCCAGCCGCAATACCTGAACTTCGTCGAGCGCCTGCTGCGTGAATGGGGCGTGGCGCCGACGCGACAGGAGATGCGCTCCGCAGGCAACCGCACTGTAATGATCTGCGCGGGCCTGGGACCGATCTTTCGCGCGATGCTCGATATCGACGAAGGCCGCCGCGGGATCCGGGCTGCGGAGGCCGAGCCGGTGCCCAAGGCCGAATGCACCGTGGTCAACCAGACGGACGGCGGCTATTCGCTGCGGCTGGAGTCGCTGCAGGCCGACGTCGAGTTGCGCGTCGGAGAGGTCGTCGGCCTGCTCGAAGCCCGGCAGCGCAAGGTGCCGGTCGCGGTCGTGCGCTGGCTGCGCTTCGACGGCGTGTCCGGCCACACGCGCTTCGGCGTCGAGGTGCTGAGCACCGGCGCGGAGTTGATCAAGCTGTCGATTCCCGCGCGCCATGGGCTCGAGCTGCCTGCCATCATCCTGCCGCCGGCGATGCTGACCGACGAGCATTCGACGTTGATCGTGCCCCCGGGCATGCTCGCCCCGGACGAGGAACTGCAACTTGGCGCGGGCGGCGACTCCGAGATCGCGATCGTCACCCGGCTGGTCGAGCAGACGCTCAGTTTCGAGCGCTACGAGTTCATCCCGGTCGAATAGACGTTTCCTGCCCGGCCATGAAACTCGATCCGCCAAATCCGGCGCCGCGCGCCGCCCTGCGCATCCTGCCCGCCACAGTGCTTGCGCTGTGTGCGGTGCTCGTGCTCTGGGAGGCGTGGCTGGCACCGGTGCGCCAGGGTGGCTCGTGGCTGATCCTCAAGGCACTGCCGCTGGCCGTCGCGCTGCCGGGTCTGTTCGCCCGCCGCCTCTACACGCGGCAGTGGTTGAGCCTTCTGCTCCCCTTGTACGCGGCCGAGGCGATCGTGCGCGCCTGGACCGAGCCGGGCCGCGTGCGCGTACTGGCACTGGCCGAGTTCGCACTGGCACTGGTTGCCTTCATCGCCATCATGGCCGCGGCGCGCTCCGGCAAGCGCGCCCCGGCCAGGGGCGCCGGCCGAGGGTAGTCACCGTGCTCTCGCCCGGGACTTTCACGCGGCCTGCCGCAACGGCCAGAACGGCATGATTCATGGCCCGGGTCGTGATTTTCATGCAGCGGGACCGCCGGCCGGTTGGCGGGTCCGCGACAATCCGGAAGCCGGCGTCGCACGCGTGGCGCGGCGGGTTCACCGCGGTCGAACTGCTGATCACTGTGGCAGCCGTTGCGATGCTGGCCACGATCGCCTATCCGTCGTACCTGAGCTATAAGGTCCGGGCCAACCGCGCGGCTGCGCAAGCGTTCCTGATCGACCTGGCAAACCGCCAGCAGCTGCATTTTCTCGACGCGCGCAGTTATGCCGACACGCTGGCCCGGCTCGGCGCGGCGCCCATTCCACCCGAGGTCGCCGCGTACTACGCGGTCCCCGACCCGGTCGTCGACAATGCGGCGGCTCCCCCGACATTCGTCCTGAGCGCGACGGCGAAGTCGGGCACGATGCAGGCGAACGATGGCGACCTGAGCCTCAACAGCGCCGGGGTCAAGGCGGGACACTGGTGATGCGCACGACCACCGCACCACGGCATTCCCCTCCCCTGCGCCGGTCCGCGGCGGCAGTCCTCCCCGGCCAGCCGGCGCGTGCGCAGCAGGGCTTCCTGCTGCTCGAAGTCCTGATCACCATCGTGCTGGTCGGCATCGGCCTGCTCGGCCTCGCAGGGTTGCAGGCACGGACCGCGGTGATGGAGATGGAAGCGTATCAGCGCACGCAGGCACTGATCCTCGCGCAGGACATGGCCGAGCGCATCGCCGCCAACAAGGCTGACGCCGCGCACTACGTCGGCGATGGCTATGGCGCCGGCGGCACGGCGGCGTGCGGCGGCGCCGGCGGCTACGCGTACGACCTCTGCACTTGGGGCAATGCGCTGCGCGGCGCGACCGAAAAATCCGGAACGGTCAATGTCGGCACGCTGCAGGGCGGCCGCGGCTGCATCGCCGCCAAGGCCGCGGGCCGCTACCAGGTGATCGTCGCCTGGCAGGGCCGGGTGCCCACCGTCGCGCCCGCCGTGCGTTGCGGCGCGGACGACCCTGGTGCCGAGCCCTACCGGCGTGCGGTCGTCGTGCCTGTTCACCTGGCCAACCTGCGGGGAGCCTGAGCGATGGTGGGCGGCAGGGGAGCAATGCCGTGCGCCATCCACGGCGGCACGACCGGATGCCGGCGCATCTGCCGCGGTGCAGGCCTGGTGGAGCTGATGGTGGGCATCACGCTGGGCCTGCTGGTGCTCGCGGCAATGGCCACGTTGTTCGCGAACAACAGCGCTGCCCGTAATGAGATCGAGCGGACCAGCCAGCAGATCGAGAACGGCCGCTTCGCGCTACAACTGCTGCGCGACGACATCCACCTGGCGGGCTACTTTCACGGATTCGCGGCGAATGACCGGCGCGCGGCCGACGTCTGCGTCCCGCGCAGCGGTGTGGCGCTGAGCGCTGGCGCATTGGGGTGGCTGACCGCGCCGGCGCAGGCGCCGCTGCCCCTGCATGGGTACGCCGCGGGCGCCACTCCGGCGCGCGAGTCCTGCATCGCCGACCAGAAGGCAGGCACCGACGTGCTGATCGTGCGCAGCGTCGATCCCGGTGCGGTCACCGTCGCGGTGGCGGCGGCCGACTCGCACGTGAATGACTACTTCCTGCAGACGTCGGCGTGCGCGAATCCCGCCATCGACGCTGCGGACCGGCCTTTCGTGGTCGCGTCCGGCGGCGGCGGCGCACTGCCGGCGTTCACGCTGCACCAGCCGGACTGCGTGACGCCGGCTTTGCTGCGCCGGCTTGTGGTCCGCGCCTACTACGTGGGCCGGTGCAGCGTCTGCAGCGGCAGCGGGGACGGCATTCCTGCGCTGCGGATGGTCGAGCTGGCAGGGCCAAGCGCGACCAGCGCGGCGCTGGTCGAAGGCATCGATGCGCTGCGTATCGAGTTTGCGCTGGACGCCGACGGCGACGGTGCGATTGATGCGTTGCGGCGCTGCGCGGACGACGCCGATCCGTGTTCGCCGGACGACTGGCGCCAGGTAATCGGCGTCCGTATCCACCTGCTCGCCCGCAACCTGACGCCCACGCCCGGCCACGTCGACGCCAAGACATATGACATGGGGCTGGCCGGCGTGCTCGCGGCGCCCAACGACCGCTACCGGCGCCACTTGTACAGCGCGCTGGTGATCGCGCACAACCTGGCCGGGCCGCGCGAACGATGAAGACCGGCAGCCAGAACGTACTTTGGCGCGGGCGCCGCGGCGAACGCGGCGCGACCTTGCTGATCGGGTTGATCATGCTCGTCCTGCTGACACTCCACGCGCTGGCTGCCTACACGACCAGCACGGTGCAGCTGCGCATCGTGGGCAACATGCAGGACCGGCAGGACGCCCGGGCCGCGGCGAATGTGGCGGTGGGCCAGGTGCTGAGTTCGCCGGCATTCGTCGCGCCGGCGGGCGGAGCCAGCGGCATCCTGGCGGACATCGACATCGATGGCGACGGCAGCGGCGACTTTCGCGTGACGGTGACGGCGACGTGCACGGCGCTGCTGCCGCTGCAGCCCAGCGAACTCGATCCCGGAATTCCCGATGACTTCCAATGTCTGGCCGGCACGGCGTTCGAAGGCGGTTCGCTGTGCGCGACGAGTCACTGGAATCTGCAAGCCGTCGCCGTTCCGGCCATGGGCGCCGCCGCGACCGGCGTCGCCGTCGAAGTCAACCAGGGCGCCGCAGTCAGGCTTGGCAGCGCCCAGGGCAGGATGAACTGCTGAGGCCCGCGGCCAGTCGCCGCTGGGCGCGCCCCCCAACCCTTCCCGGGAGCTCCTTTATGAAACCGCTGATCCGGTCCGCATCCCTGCTGGCCGCCGCTTGCCTGGCGTGGTCCGGTGGCGCCACACGCGCCGAGGATATCGATCTCTTCGCCGCGCGCAATCCAGTGGTGGCCGCCGCCCCCAACCTGCTTATCGTCCTCGACAACTCCGCAAACTGGAACCAGCCGCTGGGCGCCACCACCCGGTTCGCGGCGATCAGAAGCGCGCTGGCCGCGGCCGTCGATGCGCTGACCGACGCCACGGGCAACGTCAACATCGGCCTGTTGTTATTCAATGAAGCCGGGCGCGGCGGCGCGGCCGCCACGCCGCCCGGGTCCGGCACCGACGGTGCTTATGTGCGCTTCGCCGCGCGGAGCATGGCGGACCCCGCGCATCGCGCGGAGCTGGCCGCGCTGTTCGACGGCCTGGACGCGGCGAACGACCAGGGCGTGGCCGCGCAACCGGCACTGGCGCTGGAGGAAGCCCGGCGCTACCTGGGTGGCGTCGCGGTTTTGCACGGCAACACGACTGCCGGCAAGGTTGACCGGCGGGCGCTGGCGCCGGGACAAGGCGGCTACCTCAGCCCGGCAGCCGGCGCCTCCTGCCAGGGCAACTACGTGCTCATCATCGGCAGCGGTCCGCCGGCGGCCAGCGACGCGGCGGCGGCGTTGCCATTCGCCAGCGCCCTCAACGGCGGCGCTGCGCCCGCGCAGCTGGTGTTGCCGCCGCCCTATCCGGCGCCGCCGCTCGCGGCCAGCCAGGACGCCGCGGGAAACTGGACGGACGAATATGCCGCGCTGCTCAGACGGGAGCCGTATCCACCCTCGGCGCCAGGCAGCGCGGGTGCACCCGCGAACGGCATCCTCACCTACGCCATCGCGGTGCACGATCCGCAGCACGGCAACGACAACACGGCCGCCGCGGCATCCGGCCGCGCCCTGCTCCTGAATGCCGCGATCCAGGGCGGCGGCCGCTACTTCGATGCCGCCGACGCCAGCGCCGTGGCGCAAGCGGTGCGCGCGATCATCGCGGAAGTCCAGGCCGCGGACACGTCGTTCGCCGCGCTCGCGCTTCCGCCCAGCCTCGACGCGCCGGGCACCTACCTGAACCAGGTCTACATGGGGATGTTTCGCCCCGACGCGACGGGCAGCCCTCGCTGGTCCGGCAACCTGAAGCAGTACCAGTTCGCGTACGACTCAAGGACGGGGTCGCTGGAGCTGGTCGACGCCCTCGCCCGCCAGGCGCTCGATGCCGCCCAGGGTTCCATTGCGCCGGCCGCGCAGAGCTTCTGGTCCACCGCCCGCACCAGCGGACCGATCCTGCCGGCGGGAACCGCGACGGTCGACTTCTTCGCCAATGCGCCGGCGGGGACGGGGTTGACGCCGCTGCAGCAGCAGCAGGAAGCGCCGGATGGCGGGGTCGCCGCCAAGGGCGGCGCGGCGCAACAGTTGCGTGCGGCGTACCTGGGCGACCAATCCGCGCGTAACGTCCTGACCTGCCCCATGACTGGTTGCGTGCCGGGAGTGCCCTTGACGGGCAGCGCCGACCACGCGTTCGACGCGGCGAACCTCGATTGCGCGCGGCACGCGGCTGCCTTCGGCCTGGCCGGCAGTGCGTGCATCGCCGAATTGCCGCAGCTCATCGCCTGGGTGCGCGGCGCCGACAACACCAGTCCGGCCAACGAAGCCATTCCGGGCCCCGGCGGATTGGGTCCGTCGCCGGTGCGCGCCTCGGTGCATGGCGACGTGCTGCACGCGCGGCCGCTGCTGGTCAACTACGGAGCGGCAGGCATCGTCGCCTTTTTCGGCGCCAACGATGGCACGCTGCGCGCGGTCCAGGCCGGGCAGCCCGAGCATGGCGGCGGCCGCGAACTATGGGCGTTCGTCGCACCGGAGACGTTTGCGAAGTTCAAGCGCCTGCGCGACGCGTCGCCGGCGCTGCAGTGGCCCTCCCCGTCATCAGGGATCGCACCGGCCGCGCCCGCCCTTGCGACAGGTAGCCCGAAGGACTATTTCTTCGATGGCCCGGTGACCCATCACGCGGTCCGCGATGCGGCCGGCAACATTGTCCGGGCGTACCTGTTCGCGGCGGCGCGGCGTGGCGGCAGTTTCCTGTACGCCTTCGACGTCACGGCGCCCGCCGCGCCCCGGTTCCTGTGGAAACATGCGGCACGGGACGGCGCCGACAGCGCCTTCGACGACCTCGCGCAGACGTTCTCCGGCGCCAGGACGGCGATCGTCGCCGGCTACGCCAGACCTGTGGTCATATTCGGCGGTGGTTATCACGGCGGCTACGACGCGGCCGGCGCGCCCGCGGGCGAGGATGCCCATCCGGCAGGGCCGTGCCGGCCGACGGCGGCGCAAGGCTGCGGCAACCGCATCTTCGTGCTGGACGCGGCGACCGGCGCCATCGTCAGGACCTTCCAGGCCAACGCGGGAGAGGGCGGCGACCTGGTCCATGGCGTCGCCGCGGACCTGGCGCTGGTCGATGCGCAGGGAGGTGGCGCCATCGATCGTGCCTACGCGGCCGACACCGGCGGCAATGTGTGGCGCATCGACTTCGACAGGCGCGGCGCCGACCGGTGGACGATGCGCAAGTTCGCGAGCGTCGGCGATGCCCTGAACCCGCGCAAATTCCTGTTCGCGCCCGATGTGGTCGTCACCAAACGCTACGCGGCAGTGCTGATCGGCAGCGGCGACCGGGAAAAGCCGCTCAAGACCGGCGGCAGCGACCGGTTCTACATGTTCAAGGACAAGCAGACCGGCGCGGCCGGCGCCGGGGGCGACCCGCAGGACAGCTGGCCCATCCGCGGCGACGCCACTACCGCCGGCAACATGGCGGACGTGGTCGGTCTGACACCCGGCGCCTTGCGCGACGTCCTCGCGGCGGAAAACAACGCCGGCTGGTTCTACGCGCTTGCTCCGGGAGAAAAAGTCGTCAATGCGCCACTGACCGCGGCGGGAGCCGTCTATTTCGGCACCAACCACCCGGTCGCGCCGGCGGCCGGAAGCTGTCGTGCCAACCTGGGCACGGCAAGGGCTTACGGGCTCCTGTTCGACGCCGGAACACCTAGCCGCGACCTGAATGGCGATGGCGTGCGCGACGCCAGCGATGCGGCGGTGACGCTTGCGGGCGGCGGCCTGCCGCCCTCGCCGGTCGCCGGCGTGGTCGGCGTCGTCGACGCCGCGACCGGCAAGAGCGCATTCGTGCCGTTCGTGATCGGTGCCGGCGGCACCACGGGCGGCGCTTCAGGGCTGCCCGCGCAGGGAGCGCCGGCGATCATCGACCTGCAGTTGTCCAAGGCACGGAAGAAAACCTACTGGAACTTCCGCTCGGCGCCGTAGGCCGCGTGTCCGGCGGGCTGCTCAGCGGCGGGATGCTTGCCTGTTCCTTCCAGTCAGCGGCGGGATGCTTGCCTGTTCCTTCCAGTCCTTCCGCCGCCCTCAGCAGTTGCCCGGCACCGTCCGCGGCCGCCCGGTTCGCGCCAGCACGATGCTGCGCGAAACACCCGCATCGCAGAGCGTGAGGGTGGCGGCCAGGAAGGCGCCGCTGTACTGCTGCGGCGTGCCGGCCGCGCCGAACGCGATGTAGCCCGGCGTGGTGTTCGCAACCACGCGGGTGGAAGACCGCAGGCGGGCGTGCGCGAGGATAAGAGGCTCTCCCGCGTCCACCTGGCGATTGCCGTTGGTGTCGACGAAGACCGTCCAGCCGGCAGCCCAGTCGCCAGCCACCGGCAGCAGGGTCACGCGGACGCCACGCTTGGCGGCCTCGGACCGCGTCAATTCGATGGCGTGCAGCAGATCGCCGCTTTCGACGGCGACGCTGGTGCGCCCGGTCACGCCGCGATAGCCGGCGGCGCCAACGCCGCTGAGGATGGCGACGATCGCCAGCGCGATGAGGAACTCGATCAGGCCGAAGCCCGTGCCGGCCCGCCGGCGCCGCCGGTTCGGACTACGGTTGGTGTGGCATCCGGGCATCACAGGGGGCGCTCGCTGCAGGAACCCGGCCAGCATAGCGGACCCGCCCGCGCCACGCCCCACCCTGGCTGGCGGTAAAGCGCA
This sequence comes from Betaproteobacteria bacterium, assembly GCA_016717855.1. Taxonomy (GTDB): domain Bacteria; phylum Pseudomonadota; class Gammaproteobacteria; order Burkholderiales; family Casimicrobiaceae; genus PALSA-1005. Next base: position 11,923 of record JADKEV010000004.1, on the reverse strand, counting down.
ACATCGCCGGTCGTCGGCCCTGCCAGGCCGGCTTGCGCACGGCCGACGGGGTCCCGGCGCCCCGCGCCTGGCTCAGTCCGGCAGCGCGGTGTCCGCGCCGCGGGTTGCAGCAAGGCCGCGCGGCATTGGAAACGTGACGTGCTCCTCGATTCCTTCGAGTTCCTGCACGCGGACGGCGCCGAGTTCGCGCAGCCGGGTGACGACCTCGGCGACCAGGCGTTCGGGCGCCGAGGCACCCGCCGTGACGCCGACGCGGCGCTTGCCTGCGATCCAGCCGGCCTGGACTTCGTCGGCGCTGTCGACCATATGGGCAGGTATGTTGCGCTGCTGCGCGACTTCGCGCAGCCGGTTCGAGTTCGAGCTGTTGCGCGAGCCCACGACGATCACGACGTCGCACAGCGGCACCATGAACTTCACCGCGTCCTGCCGGTTCTGCGTGGCGTAGCAGATGTCGTCGCGCTTGGGGCCGACGATCGCGGGAAAGCGCGCCTTCAGCGCGGCGACGATCGCCGCCGCGTCGTCCACCGACAGCGTGGTCTGCGTGACGTAGGCGACCCGCCCGGGATCCGGTATCTGCAGGCCGGCCACCTCCTCGATGGTCTCGACCAGGTGCATCCCGCTGTCCGCCTGTCCGAGCGTCCCCTCGGCTTCCGGATGTCCTTTGTGGCCGATCATGATCACGTCCATACCCTGGCCGCGCATCTTGGTGACTTCGACGTGCACCTTGGTGACCAGCGGGCAGGTCGCGTCGAACACGTTCAGGCCACGCGCGGCGGCCTCGCGCCGCACCGCCTGCGGCACGCCGTGGGCGCTGAACACGACCGTCGCGCCGGCCGGGACCTCGCTGAGCTCCTCGACGAACACGGCCCCCTTGTTCCGCAGGTCCTCGACGACGTGGCGGTTGTGGACGATCTCGTGGCGGACGTAGATCGGCCGGCCGTACCGGGCCAGCGCGGCCTCGACGATCGCGATGGCGCGGTCGACGCCGGCGCAGAATCCACGCGGGTTGGCGAGGAGTATTTCCATGTGCGGTTCGCCTTGCGGTCAGTGCCTTGGTTCGGATGCTCCGGGCGCCGCGGCATTTCCCGAACCGGGGATGCCGCCCATCACGTCGCCTGCGGCTCATCGCCGCGCCGGTGCTGGAAGCTGTCCAGGATCAGCAACCCGGCGCCGATCGTGATCGCGCTGTCCGCGATGTTGAACGCCGGCCAGCTCCAGGTGCCATGATAGACCAGCAGGAAATCGACCACCTGCCCGATGTGAATCCGGTCGATGACATTGCCGACCGCCCCGCCCAGGATCAGCGCCAGCCCCAGGTGCAGCTGGGTGTGGCCCGGCCGCCGCAGGAAAAACACCAGCGCGACGCTGACCGTCAATGCGAGCACGGTGAACAGGTAGCGCTGCCAGCCCGAGGCGTCGCTGAGAAAGCTGAACGCCGCGCCGGGATTCATCGCCAGGACCAGGTCGAAGAAACCGTCGATGACGGGCAAGCGCTCGCCGAGCCGGAACCGCCCCAGGACCAGCCACTTGGTAAACTGGTCCGCCACCACGATCCCCGCGCTCAACCCCAACCAGCGCCACCACAACGGGTTGGCGGCCCCGCCGCGGACCTCCGCCATCTGCGCGCCCTCAGGCATGGCGCCGGACTTCGCCGGTTCCGAACAGGTTGCTCACGCAGCGGCCGCAAAGTTGCGGGTGCTCGGACGCAGCACCGACGTCGGATCGGTAGTGCCAGCAGCGATCGCATTTGGCGTGCGCGCTGGGCGACGCGGCGATCTGCGGCGCCGCACCGGGCGCTACCGTTGCCGCGGACGTGATGAAGACGAACTTCAGGTCGTCGCCGAGCGACGCGAGCAGTGTGGCATCCTCGGGCGCGGCGATCAGCGCCACCTCGGCTTGCAGCGACGAGCCGATCTTTCCGGCCTGCCGCAACGCCTCGAGTTCCTTCTGCACCGCGCCGCGCAGCGCGCGGATGCGGCCCCAGCGGGCGAGCAGCTCCGGTTCGCCCGGCTGCGGCGGCAGCACGCCGTTCCACGTGTGAAAGAACACGCTCTCCTCCGCGCCCGGATGCAGCACCGCCCACGCTTCCTCGGCGGTGAACGACAGCACCGGCGCCATCAGCCGCAGCAGCGTGTGCGCGATCAAGTGCAGCGCGGACTGCGCGGAGCGGCGCGCGCCGCTGTCCTTGCCAGCCGTGTACAACCGGTCCTTCAGGATGTCGAGGTAGAAGCCGCCCAGGTCCTCGGAGCAGAAGGTCTGCAGGCGTTGCGTGACCAGGTGAAATTCGAAACGCGCATAGTCGGCGGCGCAGGCGTCGGCCATTTCGCGCGTCATGGCCAGCGCGTAGCGGTCGATCTCCAGCCATTCCGCGGGGGGCAGGGCGTGGCTGGTCGCGTCGAAATCGGCGGTGTTGGCCAGCAGGAAGCGCAAGGTGTTGCGGATGCGGCGATAGCCCTCGACGACGCGCTTGAGGATCTCGTCGGAGATCGTCAGCTCGCCGGAGTAATCGGTGCTCCCGACCCACAGCCGGATGATCTCCGCGCCCAGCGAGTCGGCGACCTTCTGCGGCGCCGTGACATTGCCCCTGGACTTGCTCATCTTGCGGCCTTCGCCGTCGACCGCGAAGCCATGCGTGAGGAGGGACTCGAACGGCGCGCGGCCGTCGATCGCGCAGCCGGTGAGCAGCGAGGACTGGAACCAGCCGCGATGCTGGTCCGAGCCTTCGAGGTACATGTCCGCGGGATAGCGCTGCCCGGCCAGCCGCCGCAGCACCGTCCGGTGCGTCGTGCCCGAGTCGAACCAGACGTCGACCGTGTCGGTCAGCTTGCGGTACACGGCCGGGTCGACGCCCAGGTCTTCGGCCGTCAGCGCGAACCAGCCTTCGATGCCGTCCTGCTCGACGCGCTGCGCGACCGTCTCCAGCAGCGCCGGGGTGTCCGGGTGCAACTCGCCCGATTCGCGATGGAGGAAGAACGGGAGCGGCACGCCCCAGTTGCGCTGCCGCGACAGCGTCCAGTCCGGGCGGCTGTCGACCATGCCGGCCAGCCGGGCGCGCCCCCACGCCGGATAGAACGTCGTGTCGGCCACCGCCTGGCGCGCGATTTCGCGCAGCGTGCGCCCATCGGCGCCGGGCAGGTCCATGCCGACGAACCACTGCGTGGTCGCGCGGTAGATGATCGGGGTGTGGTGGCGCCAGCAATGCGGATAGCTGTGGAGCAGCTTGCCCGTGTGCAGCAGGTGCCCATGCTCCTTCAGCGTGTCGATGATCTTCGGATTCGCGTCCCAGATGCTCATGCCGCCGAACAGCGGCAAGGCCGCGGCGAACCTGCCGTCGTCGCCGACCGGGTTGAGAATTTCCTCGTTGGTCATCCCGTAGCGCTTGCACGACAGGAAGTCGTCGACGCCGTAGGCGGGCGACGAATGGACCACGCCGGTGCCGGCCTCGAGCGTGACGTAGTCGCCCAGGTAGAGCGGCGCGGCGCGGTCGTAGAACGGGTGCCGGAATCGGATCAGGTCCAGCGCCCGGCCCGGCGCCGTCGCCAGCGTCGTGCCGCTGAGCCCGTAGCGCGTGAGGCAGGCCGCGGCCAGATCCTGCGCGAGCAGCAGCACGCTGGCGCCGGTGTCGACCAGTGCATAGGTGAAGTCCGGATGGATGTTGAGCGCCTGGTTGGACGGGATCGTCCATGGCGTCGTGGTCCAGATCACCGCGTGGACCGGCTTGTCGCCCAGGTTCACGCCGCCGAACGCCGCGGCGAGCTTTTCCCGGTCCAGCAGCGGAAACGCCACGTCGATCGTGGCCGAGGTCCGGTCTTCGTACTCGACTTCCGCTTCGGCGAGCGCGGAGCCGCAATCGAAGCACCAGTTGACCGGCTTCAGGCCCCGGAACAACAGGCCGCGCTTCCACACTTCGCCGATAGCGCGGAGTTCGTCGGCCTCGGTCTGGAAGTCCATCGTCCGATACGGGTTGTCCCAGTCGCCCAGCACGCCCAGCCGGATGAAGTCATCCCGCTGGCGCCCGATCTGCTCGGTGGCGAAGTCGCGGCACAGCTGGCGCGCGCGATTCGGCTCCAGCCGCTTGCCGTGGCGAATCTCGATCTGGTGCTCGATCGGCAGGCCGTGGCAGTCCCAGCCCGGCGTGTAGGGGGCGTCGAACCCGGCCATGGTCTTGCTCTTGACCACCATGTCCTTGAGGATCTTGTTGACTGCGTGACCCATGTGGATGTCGCCGTTGGCATAGGGCGGCCCGTCGTGCAGGATGAACAAGGGCCGCCCCTTCGTCCTGGCGCGGAGCCGTTCGTACAGCTTCGTCTCCTGCCATTGCCGGATCCACACGGCTTCGCGCTTGGCCAGGTCGCCGCGCATCGGGAACGGCGTGTCCGGCAGGTTCAAAGTTTTCTTGTAGTCCATGTTTTTCGAATCGAGATTGGTGCAGTCGCAAGGTGCCGCGCGCGACGCGCAAGGCGCAAGACAGCAGTGCCGCGGCTTCGGATGAGGTTACGCGATTATCAGCCCCGCCGGGCTGCTAATTCGCCCCGGGCGGCGCTGGCGGAGCGGTCCGCGCGCGCGGACCATCACGGCCGCGACTCCAGTTGTTCCACGTAGGCGCGGGCCGCGTCGGCGTCGCGCCGGATCTGCGCCTGCAGCGAGGGCAGGTCCGGATATTTCGCCTCGTCGCGCAGCTTGTGCAGGAAGGAAACGCAGATGCGCCGGCCGTAGATCGGCTGGTCGAAATCGAACAGGAACACCTCGAGCAACGGCCGGGCGCTGGCATTGACGGTGGGCCGCACGCCCAGCGACGCGACGCCATAACGCGGCCGGTCGCCCAACCCGGCGACCTTGACCGCGCAGATTCCGGCAAGCGGCGGCGTGAAGCGCAACGGCAGGTTCGCCGTCGGAAACCCCAGCGTGCGCCCGAGTTTTTCGCCGTGGGCGACGCGGCCGGTGATCGAATACGGCCGCCCGAGCAGTTTTGCCGCGACATCCAGGGCGCCCGCCTGCAGCGCCGCGCGCACCGCCGAACTCGAGACGCGCTCACCCTCATGCAACACCGTGTGCATGCGCTCGACGGTGAACGCGGGCGCCGTGCGCAGCAGGTCGATGGTGCCCGCGCGCTTGTGCCCGAACCGGAAGTCGTCGCCGACCAGCAGCCAGCGCGTGCGCAGGCGCTGGTCCAGGATAGCTCCGACGAATTCCTCCGCGCTCAGGCCGGCCAGGCGCGCGCTGAATTCCGCGATCACGACATGTTCGATGCCGGCCTCGCGGAACAACTGGAGCTTGTCTGTCAGCGTCGACAGGCGCGGGACGATCGCGGCGCCGGCGCGGCGGGCAAAGTACTCCTTGGGCGACGGATGAAAGGTCAGCACCGTGGGACGCAGGGCGAGGTCGGCCGCGGCCTCGACCGTGCGATCGAGCATCGCGCGATGCGCGCGATGCACGCCGTCGAAATTGCCGATGGTGAGCGCCGCCGGTACGCCATCGGCCCGCAGCGCCGCCATTCCCGAAGCGCCCCGCGTCACCCGCATAGCCCGACCCTTGCCCTGAACATTGCCACTGTCGATATCCGCTTGCCGCAAAACGTCGAATTTTAACCGATCCGGCCCGGCGCAGCGGCATTGTTAACCGGGGCAGGCGCATCCTCGTGGGCCCATTCCCGCCACGCGTCATGCAGCGGCCAGTAGAGTCCGAGGCGGAGCGGCCGCCGTTCGAACGCGCTCCAGAGTCGCGCATAGCGCTCCAGTTGCGCACGGTGACGCCCGACTTCGTTGTCCAGAAAGGCTTCCAGATCGGTGCCGCCGTGTTGACTGGTCTTGAAGTCCACGATCCAGCGCACGCCGCCGGCATCGACGAAACTCCGGTCCACGACGATGCGCGCCAACTGCCCGTCGTCGCTGGCCGTCAGCGCGAATTCCGAATGGGCGTGGGCGTGCTCCGGTGCGAAAATCCAGCGGCCGCGCGCTGAGTCCACGAGCGTGGCCAGCGCCAGCACGACCCGTTGCAGCGCGCCATCGATCTCCGCGGGCGGCACGCCTTCCTCGGCCAGCGCGATGCGCAACAGGCCTTGCGCGCGATCCAACCGCGCCCGGTCCCAGGCCGTCAGGCCCTCGTCGCCGATGCGGCGCAACCACTCGTGGGCAACGATGCCGACGGCGCGGGCCGTGTCCTGCGCCCAGTCGTACGCAACGGCCGGCGCCGCCGCGCTGGCCGGCGCGGCCGGCGCCGCCGGCCGCAGGTCGGAGAACAGCGGGGGCTGCCAATCGGGCGCGAGGCGGCGCAACGATTGCGGCGGTTGCGAGTGATCTTCCGCCCCCGGCGCGGGCGGCGCTGCCGCCGGCCGCGGCCACTCCGCGGCGAGGGCCGGCCACAGCAGCGCCAGCGCGGACGCCGCGGGCGGCTTGTAGTCGTCGCCGGCTGGCGGCATGACGGCAAGCCAGTGCAAGGTTTGCTTCGCCCGCGTTGCCGCGACATACAGCAGCCGGGCCAGTTCATGGCGCTCTCCGGCCTGGCTGCGCCGCTGCAGGTAGTCGTACTGCGTGTCGCCGCCCTGGCCTTGCTCCTGGATGGGAGCCAGCAGCAGCGTGCGCTGCCCGCTTGCCGCCTGTCCGGCGCGCCAGCGCAGCAGCGGCGGATCGCTCCGGCCCGAGCCTTGCGTCAGCCCGGGGACGAGCACCGTGTCGAACTCCAGGCCCTTGGCCCGGTGCATGGTCATGATCTGCAGCGGCGGCCCCGCGCCGGCGCCCGGCGCCGCCTCGCCGAACAAGCGATCGACCGCGGACTCGAGTTCCGCCCAGTCGAATGCGGGTTGCACGGAATGCGCCCCCAGCAGGCGCCAATAGCGCTCGACGTCCGCCACGTCGGCCGGATCGGCCAGCGTCGCCGGACCGCCCAGGCGCAGCCAGGCCTGTTCCGCGGCTTGCGCCAGGGGGCCGCGCGCCGCCCGTGCCCGCGGCGGCGAGCAGCGGCGCGCAGCGCGCCAGACGTGCCTGGCCGTCCGGGCTCAGGCGCCGCCAATCCGCGCCCGGACCCATCCGGGTCAGCACCGGTGCTGCGCCGAGCCCGTCGACCAGACGGGTCAGGTCGGCCAGCGACAAACCGCACCACGGCGCACGCAGCACGGCCAGCCAGGCCAGCCGGTCCGCCGGTTCCAGCAGCGCATGCGTGAGCGCGAGGCAGTCGACGATAGTCTGCTTGGCCGCCAGCGGATCGATGTCGATCGCCTGCCAAGCCAGCCCGGCGCCGCGCAGCGCGGGGACGATGTCGCGCAAGTGGCTGCGCGCGCGCACCAGGATGGCGATCGATCCTTCCGGGCGGGCCAGGCGCGCCTCCTGTACCAACCGGACAACGGTCGCCGCCTGCGCTGCCGCATCGGCCTCCGCGTGCAGGCCGACCGCGCCCGCCGCGCCGGGACCCGGCTCGCCTGCGTCGGCGGCCACGGCGCTGACAAAACTGGCCGCCCCCTCCTCCGGCTTGTCCGCCGCGGGCAGCACCTGCGCGAACACGCGATTGACCCAATCCACCAGCGGCGCCCGTGACCGGAAGTTGACCCGCAAGCGCAGCGGCTGCAACGGCATCCCGTTCAGTCCGTGCGTCTGCGCGTCGAGGAACAAGCCAACTTCCGCACCGCGAAAGCGGTAGACCGACTGCATCGGATCGCCGACGGCGAACAGCGTCCGCCCGTCGCCTTCCGACCAGCCGGCGGTCAGCCGGGAGATCAGCCCGAACTGGGAGAGCGATGTGTCCTGGAACTCGTCGATCAGCACGTGCGCGATCCGCTGATCGTAGGCCAGCAACAAGTCGCTGGGCGCCGTTTCGTCACCCAGCACCTGCAACGCGGCCAGCGCAACGGCGACGAAGTCGGTCCGGTCGTTCGCCGCGAACACCAGCCGCAGGTGCGCCGCGGCCAGCGGCAACGCCGCGAGCAGTGCCGCGATCGCCTCCCACTGGACCTCCGTGTACGACGCGCTTGGCAGGCCTTGCAGGCGCGTCCACGGCACCAGGAAACCCGGCTGGTCCTCCAATGCCGCCAGCAGGTCGCCCATCGCCCCCTTGTAGTGCTCGCGGCGGGCCTTTTCCTCGCCCTTGGCGCCCGACGGCGCGGGAAAGCCCTGCGCCGCCGTCACCTGCCGGCGCAATGTCCCGCCCTTGGTCAACAGCAAGCTGGCGATGGCGCTCCATTGCGCGGCGTCGGCGGCGGTCGCGCCCGGCCAGTCCGCCGGCAGGCCGGGGACGGGCGGCGCCGGGTCCGCTTTCGCAGCGGCGGCCAGGTTGTCCGCCGCATACGCCATCAGGGCGAGCAGCGGACTGCGCAGTTGCGGGGGGTATGCGGTGTCGGCCGCCGCCAGTTCGTGTTCGATCGCTACGCGCCAGTCGCGCTCCAGCGCCGCGCGCAGGTCGGGTTGCCGCGCGGCGCGGACCAGCCACGGCAGCCATTGATCGCGATGCGCCAGCATGTTGGCGATCAGGCCGATCAGGCGGTCGATCCGGTTGTCGAGATGCGCGAGCAGGCGCGCGACGGGCGGCGGCATCGGCTGCGCGAGCACGGTGCGCCGCGCCGCTTCGGCGTACAGCGCGCCCGCATCCTCGGCGACGCCGGCGATCAGGCCGAGGCCCGCGGAGAGCGGCGCCGCGCGCGTGAGCTTCGCGCACCACGCGTCGATGGTCTGGATCGCCAACCGCGACGGGTGCGCACCCAGTTCCCAGTTGCAGCGCGCCGCGTGAGCGGCGAGCTCCCGCGCCAGCGTCCACGTCAGGCGCTCATGTTCGGCCGTCGGCGGCGGCGAATCCGCGCCGGCCAGCGCCTTGAGCACCCGCTCCTTCATCTCTCCTGCCGCCTTGCGCGTGAAGGTCATCGCGACGACGTCCTCCGGCTCCGCGACGGTGGCCAGCAGGCGCAGGTAACGCTGAATCAGGAGCTCGGTCTTGCCCGAACCCGCCGGCGCCTGGACGATGCAGGAGTGGGCGGGATCCAGCGCCGCGGCGCGCGCGGCGCGGTCGGCTGCGCGCATGGCTGCAGTGGCAGGCGGGGTGATCACGGTCCGCCCCGCACGCCGTTGGTACTGCTGCCCCCATTCTCGGCCCCGGCGCCGCCGCCCTCGCCGTCGCTTTCGAGGAATGCCACGTGCTCATTGATCCGGCACAGCGCGTGGCGGCCGCAGCGCGCGCAGGTTCCCGGGTACCGCCACGGATCCACGGTGGCCACGCCGCGGCGGTACTCTTCGATCAGGCTATGCAGCTGCGCCCGCCAGCGCGCACGGGTCGCCGGCCAGTCGGGTTCGGCCGCCTTGAGCGCGTCCCACATGCCGGCGGTGGCGGCGAGTCCGGCGACCTTGCTCTCCCCGCGCCGGACGCTCGCGTACGCGACCGCGACGACCGGGTCGGGCGCCAGCGCCTCGGCATAAAGCGGGAGTTGCGGCGCGACCAGCCGCCCGTCGCGCTGCAGGTCCAGGATCGTCGATATCCCCGTCTTGAAATCGATGACGGCGTACTGACCGTCGCCGACGCGATCGATGCGGTCGACCTTGAGCCGCAACTCCAGCCCGTCGATGTTCAGCGAGCGCTTGGATTCGGTTCCGGCCACCGCGAAAGGCGGCCGCTCGACTTCGATCGCCAGCCACTCGCGCAGCAGGCCCAGCAGCCGCTCGCGCTCCAGGTTGCGGAACGTGTCGCCCAGCAGTTGCCAGCGACCCGGCGGCAGTGTCCCCAGCGCCGCATCGACCGCGCCCGCGCAGCGCGCGTGCCATGCCGCGCCCTCGAGCGCGTGCAGTGCAGCCTGGTCGGGCAGGCCTTCCCAGAACGCGGCCAGCATGTAATGGACCAGCGAACCGCGCTCCGCCGGCGTCAGTCCCTCGCTGCGCTGCGGCCACGGCTCGGCCTGCAGGCGAAACGCCGCATACGCCTGGAACGGGCAGTTCGCCTGCGCCTCGACCAGCGCGACGCGTCCCTTGGCGGGCGACCCCGGGTCCAGAGGCAGTCCGTGGGCGTCTTCCCAGATTGTCGGCACCCCCGCCAGCGCCATTTGCAGGGCGACCGGAGGCGCCGCATCTGGTGGCGTCCGCGCCCCGGCTTCCGTCGCGAACTCCGCCAGCAACGGACTCGGCGCCGCGGGGATGCCGTCGATCGCCTGCGGCCAGCTGAAGATGACGACCGGCGCTGCGTCCGCGAACTGCGCGGTGAGTTCGCGGTGGTAGCGCAACTCACGCTCGGCGCTGGCATGCGGGGCCCCCACCATGCGTTGCCAGGCGAGCGGCAGCAGCGGACTGGGCTGCGGCGCAGCGGGCCAGCGCTCGGCGGTCAGCCCGCACACCCACAGGCCGTCGAAATACAGCCCCGAGGCTTCGAGCGTGCCCAGGATCTGCACGGGAACCTGCCCCCGTTCGGGCTGAAAGGGCGTTTCCGCGATCAGCCTCCCCAGGCTGGAGAACGCGTCCGCCGGCGTCATCCGCCCGGAGATCGACTCGTCGCGCATCCAGCCGTCCAGCGCGTCGTTCCACGCGCCGCGCGCCTGATGTTCGACGCTGTCGAGGGACCCGGCGGCGAGCCAGCCCGCGGCGGCCAGCGCGTCTTCCCACGCCTGGCGCCACTCCTTTGCCGGCCGGCGCCGGCGCCACGCCGCGGCATGCGCGGCGAGCGCCGACAGCTGCGCCGACCAGAGCGGGCACCGCCCGCGGGTGAACTGCGCGAGGTCCGCGGCGAGCCAGCTGTCCCGGGGCTCTTCCATCAGGTCGCGTACCAGCGCCGCGCGCGCGGGCCACTCATGGTCGTGCCCGGCGATGTGGGGCGAGCGCGCCAGCGCCGCCAGTTCGACCAGGCCGATGGGCGCCTGCGCCCAGCCGAGCAGGGTCAGCGCGACATTCACCAGCGGTTGCCAGGCCAGCGGATCCGCATGCGAAATGTTGAATGGCAGGTCCGGCGCATCCCCGGCCAGCAGCGTGCCAGGTGCCAGCACCTCGCGGAAGATGCGCTCCACCAGCGGCCGCTGCGCGGCGAGGTCGGGGATCACGACGCCAAGCGTGGCGTCGGCGTCGCGCACGAGCCAATCGCGGCACCAGTGCGCGCAGCGGCGCCATTCGTCGGCGGGGTCGGCGCAAGGCAGGCGCGTGGCGCCCTGCGCCGGCGCGCCGGCGGCGCGGTCCGGCGCCGAGAATTCCGTCACCGTGACGCCCGCGGCGCGCAGCGCATCCGCCAGCAAGCGTTGCTGCGGCGACAGCTCGGCGAACCCGTAGAGCCCGATCGCGGCCATGCCTCCGGCGCCGGCGGATTGCACGGCGTCGGCCAGCAGCAGCGGCAGGCGCGCCGCATCGATCCAGTCATGGGCCGCGCATTCGCGCACGAACGCCTCCGCCCACCCGACGAACGCGCGGTGCTCTTCGCGCGCAGCGGCACCGCCCCACTGCGCCCATTGCCCTTGCCAGCCGTGCACGACTTCCCACGCACCGGCCGCGAGCGCACCCGCATTCGCGTTGTGCAGGTCGGCGTGCTGCGCGCTGGCCGCGATGACGGACGTCCAGAGCCGTTGCACCTGGCGCGCGCTCAGCACCTGCGCCCGCGCGCCGCCCGTGTCCGTCCACAGCGCCCGCCAGATTCCGCGCACCCACGCTGGCCACGGCACGACGCGCGGGGTCGGCCACGCCGCATGTCCTGCCGCGGACTGCGCGGCGTCGTGCAGCGCGGTGAGCCACGCCGCGGCCCGGTTGTTGGCCGTCACCACGGTCGCGCCCGCGGCTAACGCGGCGAGAACGGGTTGCAGAGCGGCTTCGGAACGCGGGGAAAAACGCGGGGCGCGGGGCATCCGGGCATTCTAAGCGAGCCGCCCGGCGACCGATCGCGATTCGGTTTCGGCCCCGTCCGATTTGGCTGTCCTTCCAACAAAACGCTGATTCGTCATTGCCAAGAGTAGAGTAATTTCGTTACAATGACGGGCTGTGTT
>JADKEV010000003.1 GCA_016717855.1 Betaproteobacteria bacterium | reverse complement strand
AGTGATGGTATTCGATACCGGAGTGGGCCAGTTGCACGCCCCGCTGGTCTGCCAGGAGCAGATGCCGGATCCCGTGTTCGTGGTCGTGCCGACCTTGACATCGTAGAAGTCCCCGGACGTTTGTTGCCAGTAATCGGTGGGTGGGCCCACGGAGTCGAACACCATCTGCCCCTGCGCCCCCAGGCCGAGCGTAAAGGTCGTCATGTGCTGCGCCGTGGCAACATCCCGGCCGTTCGCCGGTACGTTGTTTGCACAGAGGTCGTTCGCAACTGTGTTCGGAGGAATAACCGGGCCGGTGCACGTTCCGGTGCCGGCTGCCACATTCGGATCGCGCAGGTCGGTCCCGTAGTAGTAGGCCGCAACGTCGGCTAGCGTATTGGAGGTGCCACCGCTGGTCAGGGTCTGGCATTCGGTCGCAACGTCCACTGTATAGGGGCCCGGTCTGGCGATTGCGGGTTCGCCGTGCAGGTGGGTCGGTCGCCCAGTGTTTCTCCACGTGCATGAATTCGTGTCGGTCCAGGCGCCGTTGTTGATGCGGACCTGCAACTGCGCGGAACTGGATTGGAGACTGCTGGTCATCGACCTTGTCTCATCAGTGACGGTACGCTGCTGCAGCGTGCTGGTCCGCTTCTCGATCGTGGCGCTACCCCCGTCGTAGAGTGGACGGGGCAACCCCGCATCCTGGTTACCGACCTGTGGTGCCGTTCAGCATCGCACTGCTGCCGGAGTTCCAGAACCCGTCGGTGGAGAAGATCGTGTAATTCTGCTGGCAGGAATACTGCAGCGGGTCGGTCACCGTGCTCCCGTTCAGGGTCGTCCCATTGAGTACACCCGCATAGAGCCGGCCGGCCTTGGACAGCGCGGGCAGCAGCGGCGTGGAATCGTTGGGATCCGCGGCGATCAGTTTGGCGTACCAGCTTCCCTTCCGCGTGCTGCTGAATTCACCGAGATTGTAGAAATCGCTGCCGGTATTATTGTTGATGCTCATGTAGCCGACACGGAAACGGGACCTGCCGTTCCCGATGTCCGTCGCCGAATCGATGGTCGAAAAGGCATTGCTCGCGGAGGTCTTCATCATCTGCATCCGCGTGTGGTAGTACGTCCACCAGTTGGCGAAGTTGGTCATCTCCTCGACAAACGTGCACGTGGTGCTGGCGCAGTCGGTGGCGAGCGGCCCCTTTGGCCGCCGTGTTCGGGTACGAATAGGACGTCCGATCAGACGTGATCACGGTCATCAGGCTGGCGCCCGGCACGGCTTGTTCCTGCGTGGTCCCCTGCCTGGCGAAGGCGGTCCGGGTAAAGGACATCGCGGTGCCCTACAGGCAACAGCTGGCGCACGAACTGGTGACCGCGGGCGTGAACGTGATGGTTGCCGGATACGGCGCGGCGATGGTCACGACGGCGCCGGAGGCGTAGGCGCCGAATCCGCCGTTGGTCGCGAACGCCGCATTGATCTTCGACGCAATGGCGGTGCCACCAGTCGGCGCTGTTGCTGACCGTCGTCGAGCCGCTGGACATGATGTTGACGCCATTGACCGTGACGGAGCTCACGACTACGTTCTTGGACCCGGCGACAGTGATGGTTGACAGGTTGGGCGTGGGCATCCGCACATACGCGTAGGACGCATCGAGCCTGCCTTGCATGTCGTCAGTGCGGAACTGTTGCACCAACGGATCGTGGCCGCATAAGGATAGGCCACCGACGGCGCGCGTCTGGCGCTGGCACAAACGCGCAGGGCCGGCGTCGTGCAGTACTCTCCCGGAACGATCGTAAAGTAGTAGCTGGACCTGGGGGTGCCGATGGTCGGGTTGGCAACGCTCTGATCCCAGGTCAGGTTCGACGTGGACGCGCTCTGGACACCGTACGCGTCGGCCTTGACGGCGGTCCAGTTGGGCTTGGTCCCGCTGCCGGCGCCCGTGGCCGTTGTCTGGCCGGTCTGGCTCGGGTAGGTTGTCGTGTTGGCGACCCCGGCGGCGCTGACCGCAGTCGGCGGCTTATAGCTGATTGCCGGATTGTAGTAGATGCCGTTGTAGGCCGGATTCCTGAAATTGTATGAACGCCGCGTCGACAACGGATCCTGGCCGGTGCTCGAGCAATCGGAATTCTGGATGGAGATATTGGTCGACGCACGCCCAGTCCGGCATGAAGTCCCAGTCCATGCTGCCCGAGTCATCCAGGACGAACAACACGTTCGGCTTGACATCCGTCGACGAGGGCGCCGCATAGGTCTCCAGCGGCACGGTGGTGATGTCGGTCTGCGCTGCCTGAGCGGTGGTGGCGAACAGGAACACGAGGAGCAGGCTGCGTGAACCTTTGTGTAGTCGGTAACTGATCATGACGAACTCCTGAAATGTTCACCCTTGACGTTTCGGCCACTCGTGCGAATTGACGAGAGCCGTCAAGAGACTAAAATGCGACGGTTGCCTGCACGTAGCTCACCGTGTTGCGTGGACCGGCGATCCTGGCGGTTATCCGGTAGTAAACCAGCGATGGGGCATTGAACTGTGGTTGACCGGCGACCTCCGCATTGTTGGTCGCCGGGTTGACTTGGGGCGAAGCGGAACACGTCGCACCGCCGGTAGGCGAGCCCGCGAAGGAGCACATCCGGTCGATTACGTAGGACACCGTGTTGCCGGCACCATTGGTCGAGAGAGTCCTCGCCCGCGCCGCAAGCGTTGCCGTCCAATACGCGTCCCAGGACTGCCCGGCTACCGGGCTTTGCGAGGCGTTGACACCGTTCGCAGCATATCCATTGGTCGGATTGTCGGCATGGAGGGTCGTGCCTGCGGAATTCGCCTGCAACCACCCTATCGCAGCTTCGACTCCGGTATCCCCGGAATTGGTAGCTGACTCGCGAAACGCGAGATTGCCGGCAATCAGGTTGGACGTATCGATCGAGCGGACCAGGGCAATGCCGGCAAGCGTCATCACGACGACGACAATGATCGCGATGAACAACACGGCTCCCCTCTGGCCACGGGTCGACACGCTCGAGACCACCATGGAGCGTTTGGCTATCAGCATACCGCCTGCACTCCCAGCCAGGTCAAGTTGCGCATCGGCACGACGGTCTGGAAGACCGTGTAGCGATAGTGACTCCATTCGGAGTTCCCTGAAAGATTGAACGCAGCGCCCGCGCTGCCGTCCCAGGTCGGCGCGGCAGAGGTCACATCGTTGCCGTCCGGATCAGTCTTGTTATATTCGCCATTGCGGGCGACCAGGGCGAGGCGAACGGCAGAAACCCTGGCCCAGCCACACATGGTCGTCGGTGTGGTCTGATTGTACGAATCAACGATGCCGTCCACCGGCGATGACGTGTCAACGCCGTACTGTGCTCTCATGCTGACGATATTACTGGCAATGGGAACCCAGGTCGCGGTCGTGACCGCGCCACTGCAATTGGTGGTCATGTAATCGCACATCGTGAGGTTTCCGTTGCGAACCGCGTAAGCCAGCACCGACGGCGACGGACCGAGGTTGAACATGGTCGTGCCGGCACCGGAAGCAGAAGTGATGGTCGTGGCGCCAACCGCCGTTACCGGGCGCGGCTGAAGATTCGCCGAACACGAATATGGTGAAGCCATCACGATGTCGCCCACGGCAAACGAAGCAGGCGACTGAACAGTCGAGTTAAGGCCTGTCTGCGAGCCGATCACATTCCCGTGGGGTTGCCCGTTGGAGTTGCCATAGAATACGAGCAGCGTGTCGGTATTGGCGTCCGCGGCGGGAATGACCGACGTGGCGGGATTGATGATTACCGGCACAACCGGAACCGTCCCGCCCGACAGCAGGCTTGCGCTGCAGGTGAACAGATACCGCTTGACGACGCCGTCGTAGGTGTAGCCAGTGATGCCGTAACCACTCTGCCGGATATCGCGCTGCAATCCGTAGAGCGCAATGGCGCCGTTGTTCTGGGCGTCCGCGCCCCCCGTGGTCGTGCGCTTGTTGTGTTCGAAGATGGAGAGTTGCTGCATCATGACCAGGATGGCCAGCATGCCGATCACGACAGAGACCATGATTTCCACCAGGCCAAAGCCCGCATGGCGCAGTGGCGATCCCGAAATACGTGACATGCTGCCTTCCTTACCTGATCTGCGTGACGGTCGTGACGTTGTGCGGGGCCGCGGACTGGGCATCGCTCGGAGCGATCCAGAAGACGGCGACACTGACCACGCCCGCCGCATCGACGTTCACGGTGGGTGCGGTTGCCGTGTTCGCGACTACTCGGGAGCGTCGCGGTAACGCTCGACAACCACGCGTTGTACGCCGATCCGCCGGTATTGAAATTGGACTGCAACGTGGCGATGGTCCGATCGCTCACCCACATGTTCCCGAGCAGCTGATTGACCAGCAACGCCGCTTCGGAGCGGTACTTCGCGTCCGTCGAGTGCTTGGCCGACGTGGCCTGCAAACCGATGAGCCCCAGGACACCGATCGAGAATATGAGGATGGCAATCAATACCTCGAGCAGGACGAAGCCCGAAAACCGATCCTGGTTTCGACTTGAAGTCTTCATCTCAGCACGCTCGTGTATCGGGGGCGCTAAGGGCCGGATCGCAGACGCGCACCTGGCCACCCGTCGTTACGTCGACCCGCAGGCAGCGCATCCGTCCGCCCAAGGATACGCACGTGCCGCCGGAGGGGTTGGTGATATTGATGCTGGTGGGCGATGCCGCCAGATTGGTCGCGCGGCCAAGGCCGTTGAAGATGACGGTGCCCTGGGCCGCCGCAACAACGGCGTTGGGCGAACCTTCATTGGTCGAGCGCTTCTGAATTGTCAGGGGCAAAACCGTTTCCGAGGGAGCCACGTCGCACGCGCCCGCAGCACTTCCGCGGCTGACCACCCAATTGCCACCCGAGGTCGAAACCACGCACGAACTGGTGAGGGTGTCGACCAGTTGAAAGATCACCGTCTGGTTGCGCCGGACAGCCTCCGCCCGTGCCAGGGTCAGCCCGTTCTGGATCGCCTCGGCGGCGTTGCGAATATGGCTGCTCTGGATCCAGGCGCTGAAACCCGGCGCACCAAGCAACAGCAACATCGTGAAGATCGTCAAGCCGATCATCAACTCGATCATGGTGAGGCCGCGCTGATCTTGCTTGATACGCATCAGCAAATGCCGCCCTTCTTCGTCACCCAGCAGGTATTGGGGCTGGGTAGTGTCCAGCCGGAGGGAACGGCTCCGGTCGTCTTGGTTCCGGCTTGATCGACGGTGTAGGTAAAGCCGGACATCGTCCCCGTGCCCACTGCCTGCAACGTGAACACGGTCGCCGTTCCCGCCACCGAGCATGAGAACGTGAAGTACTTGCTCGAGGCCGCGTCGCTGACGCAGGGCGGAGCGTTGACGTAGGTGCGGTTGTCCTGAAAGAACTGCTCCATCTGCACCCGCTTGGCGGCCAGATGCGACGTGGCATCCGGAATCCTTCCCCGAACGATGAAGTCGTTGTACGCCGGAAGCGCGATGGCACCGAGGATGGCAATCACGGCCACCACCATCATCAGCTCGATCAGCGTAAAGCCATGGGCGCGCGCGCCAACTCTCCCTGCGAGCAACAGCGGGAATTTACGGGAAGTGTATGTAGGTGTGGTCATGAGATTGATTTGTAAGGCAATTGGGTGCATACGTCAAGCGCGGTTGCCCTCCGTTCGCTACCGTTCATCGGTGAGCAACTCCCCAAGCCTCCCGTGCAGCCTCACTCGCCTGGCCCCCACAGGCGCTTCGGCGGAGTAACCACCATTGGCGAGGAGAATGGGCCGGGCCGGCGGATTCGCGGCCCGCGTCAGGCAGCACGCGCATCGGCGATAGCACAATGGAATAAAAAGGCGCGCCCCCGGAGATGCACTCTCTCCCGCGGGGCGCGCCTAAGCGTCAGAGGCGCGAGGTCAGGTCACCGGACGCTGTGCACGCCGGGCGCCAATCCCGCCCGCAACCATCAGCAGCAGCATCAACGCCATCAGCGTGTACTCGCCCAGGGTCGGAATCACGCCAACCGGCAAAGCGACTAGAGCTGTCGCAACCACAGCGCTCGTCGGAACCCCCACCGGCGGGAACAGCGTCGCGACGTTGGTCAGCGAGCCGCTGGGCAACGTAAACGTGCCGGACAACACGAACGTCAGCTGTCCGCCCACCGGCAGCGTCGGCAGCAGCAGACCTGCCGGATCCTGTAGCGCCGCCAGCAGTTGTGCTGACGTACCCGCGGGACATATCGCGCCGCCTGCGGCGGAACACGTGACACCTGTCGCCGTATAACCTGGGATCGCCGGGTCCTTCAGCACCGAGTTGTTGGCCGAACCTGGTCCCGCGTTACTGGCAGTGATGGTGAAGCTCAGCGGACCATTGCGCAGCGGCGTGGTCGTGCTGGGCACCTTGCCGATTGTGATAACTATCGTTCCCGGCGCATCGGTGTCCGTCGCAGTATTGTCGCCCGGCGCTGGATCAGACGTCCCGTTGGGCGGCGTTATCGTTGCGGGTTGACCAGATCCCCGGTCGCTGACGGATTGATCAGCGCCGTCACCGTGTACGTGATCGTCGAACCCACAGGCAGATTGACTGTGTCGGAGAAGTTCACCGAATTGCTCGCGGCACCGTCACAGCCCGTTGCGCCACCGGCCTCCACGCCGCCACGTCCACGATACCACTGGGTCGGAATGTTATCCGTAACCACCGCGCCAATCATGTCCGAGGGTCCGGCGTTGCCCAGGACGATCGTGTAGGTATTGGTACCACCGACGAAGTAGCTCGTCACACCGTCGTTCTTGGTGATCGACGCATTGGAGACCGGCGCCGGCGTGTCGGTGTCCGTCGCCGAGTTGTTGCCCGGCGTCGGATCCGTCTGCCCGCCACCCGCCGTCACCGTCGCCGTGTTCACCAGGTCGCCGGTCGCGCTCGGGCTCACCGTGCCACTCACCGTGATGGTCAGGAAGTTGCCCGCGCCGGCATTGATGTTCACGCCGGTGAAGGACACCGCGTTGCCCACCGAGGCGTTGGCGCCACAGCTTGCCGTCCCGCTCGCCACGCAGTTCGCCGTCACTCCGGTGATGTTCGCCGGCACCGTGTCGGCCACGCTCGCGCCCGTCGCATTCGACGGCCCGGTGTTGCTGACCACGATCGTGTAGCTGATCGCCGCCCCTGCCGTGTACGTCGCCGAACCGTCGGTCTTGGTGATGCCCAGGTTCGTCTGCGGCGCCGGCGTGTCGGTGTCCGTCGCCGAGTCGTTGCCCGGGGTCGGATCCGTCTGCCCGCCACCCGCCGTCACCGTCGCCGTGTTCACCAGGTCGCCCGTCGCGCTCGGGCTCACCGTGCCGCTCACCGTGATGGTCAGGAAGTTGCCCGCACCGGCATTGATGTTCAGGCCGGTGAAGGACACCGCGTTGCCCACCGACGCATTGGTCCCGCAGCTTGCCGTCCCGGTCGCGACGCAGTTCGCCGTCACTCCGGTGATGTTCGCCGGCACTGCGTCGGCCACGCTCGCACCCGTCGCATTCGACGGCCCGGTGTTGCTGACCACGATCGTGTAGCTGATCGCCGCCCCTGCCGTGTACGTCGCCGAACCGTCGGTCTTGGTGATGCCCAGGTTCGTCTGCGGCGCCGGCGTGTCGGTATCCGTCGCCGAGTCGTTGCCCGGGGTCGGATCCGTCTGTCCAGCACCCGCCGTCACCGTCGCCGTGTTCACCAGGTCGCCCGTCGCGCTCGGGCTCACCGTGCCACTCACCGTCATGGTCAGGAAGTTGCCCGCACCCGTGTTGATGTTCACGCCGGTGAACGACACCGCGTTGCCCACCGACGCATTGGTCCCGCAGCTCGCCGTCCCGGTCGCGACGCAGTTCGCCGTCACTCCGGTAATCGCTGCCGGCACCGTGTCGGCCACGCTCGCGCCCGTCGCATTCGACGGCCCGGTGTTGCTGACCACGATCGTGTAGCTGATCGCCGCCCCTGCCGTGTACGTCGCCGAACCGTCGGTCTTGGTGATGCCCAGGTTCGTCTGCGGCGCCGGCGTGTCGGTGTCCGTCGCCGAGTCGTTGCCCGGGGTCGGATCCGTCTGCGACGGCACCAGACGTCACCGTCGCCGTGTTCACCAGGTCGCCCGTCGCGCTCGGGCTCACCGTGCCACTCACCGTGATGGTCAGGAAGTTGCCCGCACCGGCATTGATGTTCAGGCCGGTGAAGGACACCGCGTTGCCCACCGAGGCGTTGGCGCCACAGCTCGCCGTCCCGGTCGCGACGCAGTTCGCCGTCACTCCGGTGATGTTCGCCGGCACCGCATCGGCCACGCTCGCGCCCGTCGCATTCGACGGCCCGGTGTTGCTGACCACGATCGTGTAGCTGATCGCGGTGCCCGCCGTGTACGTCGCCGAACCATCGGTCTTGGTGATGTCCAGGTTCGTCAGCGGCGCCGGCGTGTCGGTGTCCGTCGCCGAGTTGTTGCCCGGGTCGGATCCTTTCCGTTACGTTGCCTCGGTGTGTCTGCCGCTTGGCCGTCTGCCGCCACCCGCCGTCACCGTCGCCGTGTTCACCAGGTTGCCGGTCGCCGCCGGGTTGACCGTGCCGCTGACCGTGATGGTCAGGAAGTTGCCCGCACCCGCGTTGATGTTCACGCCGGTGAACGACACCGCATTGCCCGCCGACGCATTGGTCCCGCAGCTTGCCGTCCCGCTCGCCACGCAGTTTGCCGTCACTCCGGTGATATTCGCCGGCACTGTGTCGGCCACGCTCGCGCCGGTTGCATTTCCCGGCCCGGCATTGCTCACCACAAGCGTGTAGCTGATCGCATTACCCGGCGTATAGGTGCCTGCGCCGTCAGTCTTGGTGAGGGCGAGGTCAGTCGGTTTGCGCGTGTTGGTAAACGTGCACACGACGTCGTTGCTCGGCATCTGGAAGCTGCCCGTCGTACCCGTGTTGCTCGAAATGGTCGGGTTCGTCGCATTGGCACCCACCCCGACACAGGACAGGGTGGATGTGTAGTCGGCAAGCAACGTTCCGCTCGCGACATTCGCGATTTCGGCGAGGTTGATCGTGTCGGCGACGTTGACGTTGGTTGCAGTGCTCGATTCTCCGTTGCCGCGATTGGAGCCGCCTGGCGCCGTCAGTGGCGCGCCCGTCGGATTGGTTATGGGGCCGATATTGTCGATGTAGCCGAACTGGAGGTCGAATTTCCCCGTATCGGTAGGGGGCACGGTCGCCTTCGTCAAGGTCAGCGTCCGGACGCCGAACCCGACGTCATCGAGATACACATGACCCTCGTGACCACCGAGCGAACAGCCCGACGCAATCAGTTCCAGTTCAACGATGTCGCCGACGTCCAGCGCGGCGGCGCCAGGTGCCACGTCGACCAGTTCCCAGTTCTTGTATACATAGGGCCGGCTACCGCCGCCTGCATCCGTCGTCACCGGTGTCCAGGGAGCCACTGCCGAGGAAATATTGAAGTTCCAGTAGATCTGGTTGGGCGCGGCCGCGGGAGCGCCGGGGACCGGAGTCGCGGCACGAGGTCCCCCGACCCTGCGGAGTTCCACGGCAAAGTACGGCTGTTCGACCAGGGCATGGGGAGGGTTGTCCAGGACCGACGCGAAATTGAAGCGGATATGAACGAGGCCATCGACAGGGCTGACGTCCGCGGCCGTCACGGTCACGGTCTGCTTGATGGAACTCGCATGCTGGCCATGGGCAGTCCAGCTATTGCCGCCCGTGTGCCCGGTGGTCGTCAACTGGTTGACGCGGGAAATGTGATTGGTTGCAGTAGTACCGCCGGTAAACAGATTGATCCGTGCCGCACTGGTGCCCCGCAATGGAACAAACATCCCGTTGACGCCCGTGCAATCTCCCGCAGGCGTGCAATTGGCGATCATTTCGTCCCGCAACGTGAGGGTGGGCCCCGTCACGATGCCCGACAGATCGCCGGCCTGGGCAACCAAGCCAAGATGCGAAACGGTGAGGGGCGGATAGGTGGTTATGTCGTTATTGACGTACCCGGTCTTGGTCCAATTCGCATAGGTGCCCGTTTCGAAGCCTCCGTTCAGGAAGTCGGCCACGGCCAGGCCAGGGAGCATCAGGGCAAGCGCCAGTCCCAGCGCCTGGATGAGGGCGTTCCATCGTGATCGAACTGATTTCCGCTCAGGACGGGAATATCCACGCAACGGCGCGATATGCATCCCGTGTCCCGCTTCGATCGAGGAATTGTGATTATTGTCCACCGTGGTCTCCCATCCAGATATCATGACATCGCTGAAAAAAGCTGCTTTCGCATGCAGATCCGCCATCACGCGGCAATCAATGCCCTGATGACCACCCCCCATACTCTGGCGACGAGGATCTGCACAAATCGTCCGGGCTGATACTACCCATTTATTCTTGCCACGTCAACGCATAATTCGCTCTTTTTAATGCAGCTTGCTAAGTGTGTTGCATTTTTAACGATCCCGGCGCGTCGACCATGCGCGAAACACTTATGACAAAAGAATAGTTTCCGCATTCCGTGAAAGGATACGTGTGTCAGGGGCTGTGGCGCCTGGTTCCCGGCGGCCGCGATCAACTCCCGAGAGCGAACCAGTTCGCCGCTGCAAAACGATCGATCCGCAGCCAGCGCCGTCGGAAGTTGTCAATTTCGGAAGATCATGATGGGGACATGCCCCTTTCCCGCAAGCTGGGACGTTTTCTCCCCGGGGATGGAGAACCCAGGCGCCGCGCGGACGGTCAAGCCGTGCTTCGTCCCGGACACCGGGAATTGCTGGCCGGCGATCAGCGGCCTGGGTCGGGGGTGTGGGGGTTTGTTCCGCCGCCAGCATCCACTCATGCGCGGGTCGTTGTGGAAATGCCAGACCCGCTTCGGTCCCGCCATCACGTTCAGGTAGTACGACGTGTAGCCGTGCGGGACCACGACCGGGTGGTAGCCGCGCGGGACCATCACCACGTCGCGATTCTCCACGGTCATCGCCTCGTCGATGCTGCGGTCGTCGGTGTAGACACGCTGGAAGGCGAAGCCCTGCGGCGGGTCGAGCCGGTGGTAGTAGGTCTCCTCCAGCGAACTTTCGACCGGCAGCTGATCGGTGTCGTGCTTGTGCGGCGGGTAGCTCGACGCATTGCCCGGCGGCGTGATCACCTCGACCACCAGCAGGGATTCGGCCGGCTCGTCCTGCGGCAGGATGTCGCGGACGTAGCGGGTGTTCGAGCCCTGGCCGCGCACGGTCCGCTTCATCGTCGCCGGCTCGATCAGGCGCGGGGCGACGCCCTGCTTCGCCGGCGCCCAGCACAGCGCGACTTCGGCAGCGTCCTCAGCGGCGATGTGCACGTCGCGCCCGGGCGGCAGGTAGACCGCGTACGGCGCGACATCCTCGAACGGGCTGGCGCGGTTGCCCAGGCTGTTCCACGACAACTCGCCGCTGGCGACGGACACATGGCCGGACACGACGACGATGCACAGCTCGCGCGGCCCCGTCCTGGCTTCGAACTTCTCGCCCGGCCCCAGGCGCAGCGCTTCGAAGCCGACATAGCGCCAGCCGGCGGATTCCGGCGTCACGTGCGCGATGCTGCGGCCTTCGCGCGCGGCCTTGACCAGCAGACGCCCGCTCATTGCCGCGCTCCCGGTTGCCCCATCTCCGGCCGCCGCCCGGCCCGCGCCACGGCGCCCGCCGCGCGTGCCTCGTCGGCGGACTTGCCGTCGACCAGTGCGCGCAGCGTGCAGTACGCCATGTCGGCGTACAGGTACGCCGGCGCGACCGCGGGATCCTGCTCGCCCTCGACCACCAGCCAGCCCTGGTAGCCCGCATCGCGCAGGATGGCGATCACCGCGGCGAAATCCACGCAGCCCTCGCCCGGAGTGCTGAACGCGCCGTTGATCACCGCGGTGAGGAAACTCCAGCCGCGGTTGCGCGCCATTTTCGCGACGTTCGGCCGCACGTCCTTGCAGTGCACGTGGTTCACGCGCGCGACGTGCTTCTTCAGTTCGGTGGGCGCGTCGCCGCCGGAAAACGTCGCGTGCCCGGTGTCGTGCAGCAGTCCCACCTCGGGCCCGGTCAGGCGCATCAGCCGGTCCACGTCGTCGGGCGTCTCGACGTACGCGCCCATGTGATGGTGGTAGGCGAGTCGGACGCCCGCGCGACGCCAGGTGCCGCGCGAAACGGGTCACGCGCTCGCCGTACCGTTCCCACTCCGCATCGCTGCGAAAGCGCGGCCGGCGCTTCAGCGGCACCGGGCTGCCCTGGACCGTGTCGGCGACTTCGCCGTAGACCATGACTTTCGCGCCGTTCGCCGCGAGCAGCGCCAGGTGCTTCTCGACCGCGGCGATTTCCTCTTCCACCGAACGCCGCGCCAGCTCGCCCGAGTACCAGCCCGACACGCAGGCCAGCCCATACGGCGCCAGCACCGCCTTCAGCGCCTCGGGCTCGCGCGGAAACTTGTTGCCCAATTCGAATCCCTCGTAGCCGATCCGCCTGCCTTCGGCCAGCGCGGTTTCGAGCGAGGTCTCGCCGCCCAGCGAAGGCAGGTCGTCATTGGTCCACGAAATCGGGTTGATTCCTATGCGCACGTCGAATCCCCGGGGTCACGGCCTTTGCGTTTGTTTGCCCTGCCTCGTACCCGCCGCGCGCGTCGCGCACCGCGGCCAGGTCGGAAACCTCGGTGATCCTGACTTCCCACCACCAGCCCGCCAGCCGCGGTCGAGCGCAGCGGGTCGGTGTCGATCACGATGACGGTGGTGCGCGTCGCCTGCACGCGCCCGGGCCAGCGCCGCTTCCAGCTCTGGGATCGAGTCCACGTGCTTCGGCCAGCGCGCTCCAGCGCGCGGCATGCGCGGCAAAGTCGATCGCCGGCGCGCCCTCGGGCCCCGCACGCACTCGCCGAAACAGGTTGTTGAAGCCCGGCACACCGGAGGCGACTCCGCAGCCGGTGGAGTCAGCCAGCCGCGGTTGTCCCGGCACCACGATCAGCTGCTGATCCCCAGCATCACCGACGTGGCGATCGAATTACAGCCGCAAGCTCAAGATGGCGGCGCGCCAGGCAATACTCGACGCCGACGACGTTTTCGTGAGTGCGGCAAGATCCTGAAAGGAAGCGGCGATCAAAACCCGCCTGGGCAAGCTGGACGTCGACGTGAATCTGCTGGCCTCGGAGATCCAGGCCAGCGGGTTCATCGAGTTGCCGGTACGTGCCACCCACGCCGCAATGATGCGCGAACTACCGGACATCCATGGCGACCCGTTCGACCGGTTGCTCATCGCGCAGGCGATGAGCGAACCGTTGCGGCTCATGACCGCTGATGGCCAGCTCGCTGCCTACTCGGAACTCGTCATGCCCGTTTGATGCCGGCGCCCGGCGCCAGCCTGCTCATTCGCTTCGAAACCGCACGTGCCTGGACAGCGTCACTCGTCAGCGGGATCCAGGGGGGCATCGATTTCGACTTTGATTGACCATCCGTGGCGCACGCGCGCTGGCAAGCCCGGCATCGATGGGTTTGATCAATTGGTCCTGGTCGCGCAACCGCAAAGGCAGGAGGCGCAAGCGAGTGCGGTTAGGTTCGACGGTGATCAACGCACCATGGTTCAGCTCAGGGCTCATCTGCTTGAGGGCGGCGATGATCTGTCGACCGATGGCTTCCGGACTGACATCCTCGGCGCGAACTTGCACGACGCTTGGCTTTTCGCCGTGAGTAGCGGAGAGAACCGCACTGAAATCCAGATCGTAGGTAGAGCACTACACACTCCGCCGGATCGTTGTGGAAGTGCCAGACGCGCTTCGGTCCCGCCATCACGTTCAGGTAGTACGACGTGTAGCCGTGCGGGACGACGACCGGATGGTAGCCGCGCGGCACCATCACCACATCGCGGTTCTCGACGGTCATCGCCTCGTCGATGCTGCGGTCGTCGGTATAGACGCGCTGGAAGGCGAAGCCCTGCGGCGGATCGAGCCGGTGGTAGTACGTCTCCTCCAGCGAACTCTCCACCGGCAGCTGATCGGTGTCATGCTTGTGCGGCGGGTAGCTCGACGCATTGCCCGGCGGCGTGATCACCTCGACCACCAGCAGCGATTCGGCCGGCTCGTCCTGCGGCAGGATGTCGCGGACGTAACGGGTGTTCGACCCCTGGCCGCGCACGGTCCGCTTCATCGTCGCGGGCTCGATCAGGCGCGGGGCGACGCCCTGTTTCGCCGGCGCCCAGCACAGCGCGACTTCCGCAGCGTCCTCAGCGGCGATGCGCACGTCGCGCCCGGGCGGCAGGTAGACCGCGTACGGCGCGACATCCTCGAACGGGCTGGCGCGGTTGCCCAGGCTGTTCCACGACAACTCGCCGCTGGCGACGGACACATGGCCGGACACGACGACGATGCACAGCTCGCGCGGCCCCGTCCTGGCTTCGAACTTCTCGCCCGGCCCCAGGCGCAGCGCTTCGAAGCCGACATAGCGCCAGCCGGCGGATTCCGGCGTCACGTGCGCGATGCTGCGGCCTCGCGCGCGGCCTTGACCAGCAGACGCCCGCTCATCGCTGCGCCCCGGTTGTCCCCCGCCGCCCGGCCGCGCCGCGGCGCCCGCCGCGCGCCTCCCGGCGGACTTGCCGTCGACCAGCGCGCGCAGCGTGCAGTACGCCATGTCCGCGTACAGATAGGCCGGCGCGACCGCGGGATCCTGCTCGCCCTCGACCACCAGCCAGCCCTGGTAGCCGGCATCGCGCAGGATCGCGATCACCGCGGCGAAATCCACGCAGCCCTCGCCCGGTGTGCTGAACGCGCCGTTGATCACCGCGGTCAGGAAACTCCAGCCGCGGTTGCGCGCCATTTTCGCGACGTTCGGCCGCACGTCCTTGCAGTGCACGTGGTTCACGCGCGCGACGTGCTTCTTCAGTTCGGTGGGCGCGTCGCCGCCGGAAAACGTCGCGTGTCCTGTGTCGTGCAGCAATCCCACCTCCGGCCCCGTCAGGCGCATCAGCCGGTCCACGTCGTCGGGCGTCTCGACGTACGCGCCCATGTGATGGTGGTAGGCCAGGCGGACCCCGCGCGACGCCAGGTGCCCCGCGAAACGGGTCACGCGCTCGCCGTACCGTTCCCATTCCGCATCGCTGCGAAAGCGCGGCCGGCGTTTCAGCGGCACCGGGCTGCCCTGCACCGTATCGGCGACTTCGCCGTAGACCATGACTTTCGCGCCGTTCGCGGCGAGCAGCGTCAGGTGCTTCTCGACCGCGGCGATCTCCTCATCCACCGAGCGCCGCGCCAGCTCGCCCGAGTACCAGCCCGACACACAGGCCAGCCCATAGGGAGCCAGTACCGCCTTCAGCGCCTGGGGCTCGCGCGGGAACTTGTTGCCCAATTCGAAACCCTCGTAGCCGATCCGCTTGCCTTCGGCCAGTGCGGTCGCGAGCGGGGTCTCGCCGCCCAGCGAAGGCAGGTCGTCATTGGTCCACGAAATCGGGTTGATTCCTATGCGCACGTCGAATCCCATGTCACGGCCTTTGCGTTTGTTTGCCCTGCTCGTACCCGCCGCGCGCGTCGCGCACCGCGGCCAGGTCGGAGACCTCGGGGATCCCGACTTCCCACCACCAGCCGCCAGCCGCGGTCGAGCGCAGCGGGTCGGTGTCGATCACGATGACGCTGGTGCGCGTCGCCTGCCGTGCCCGGGCCAGCGCCGCTTCCAGATCCGGGATCGAGTCCACGTGCTCGGCCAGCGCGCCCAGCGCGCGCGCATGCGCGGCAAAGTCGATCGCCGGCGCGCCCTCGGGGCCCTGCACGCAATCGCCGAACAGGTTGTTGAAGCCCGGCACGCCGGAGGCGACCTGCAGCCGGTGGATGCAGCCGTAGCCGCGGTTGTCCTGCACGACGATCAGCAGCTTGATCCCCAGCATCACCGACGTGGCGATCTCGGAATTGAGCATCAGGTAGCTGCCGTCGCCGACCATCACGACGACCTCGCGTTCCGGGTGCGCCATCTTCACGCCGATGCCGCCGGCGATCTCGTAGCCCATGCACGAATAGCCGTACTCGACGTGATAGCCGCCGGGCACCGCGGCGCGCCAGAGCTTGTGCAACTCGCCCGGCAGCGTGCCCGCGGCGCAGACGACGATGTCGTGCGCCGCCGACGCCGGGTGCGAGCGCTGCACCGCGCCGATCACCTCGCCGTCGTAGGGCAGCGCGGGCGGCGCGACTTCGCGCACGTCGACGATGCCGGAAACGGTGTCGCGCCAGGCGTCGCCCTCGCGTCGCGCCCGGTCGCGCCAGTCGCCACCCGCCGACCAGTCGGCAAGCTGCGCCGAGAGCGCGGCCAGCGCGGAGGCCGCGTCGCCGACGACCGGCGTCGCACCCAGCTTGATCGCGTCGAACGCGCCGACATTGATCGCCACGATCTTCGCTTGCGGGAACAGCGTGTGCGACCCGGTGGTGAAATCCTGCAGCCGGGTGCCGACCGCGATGATTGCGTCGGCCGCGTTGGCCAGCGCGTTCGCCGCGGTCGCGCCGGTGACGCCGATGGCGCCTGCCTGCAGCGGATGATCCCAGGGTAACGCGCTCTTGCCGGCCTGCGTCTCCGCCACCGGAATCTTGTGCGTCTCGGCGAAGCGGCGCAGTTCGAGCGGGCCGCCGTCGCTGTAGAGCACGCCGCCGCCGGCGATCAGCAGCGGGCGCCGTGCAGTGCGCAGCAGGTCGGCGGCCGCCTCGACCTCGATCACTTCAGGAATCGGCGCGCGCACGCGGGCCAGCGCCGGCGCAAAGAACGCCGCTGGAAAGTCGAACGCCTGCGCCTGGACGTCCTGCGGCAGCGCCAGCGTCACCGGCCCGCACTGCGCCGGGTCGGTCAGCACCGCGATCGCGCGCGGCAGCGCGGTGAGCAGCTGCGCCGGGGCCATGATGCGGTCGAAGTAGCGGGACACCGGCTTGAAGCAATCGTTGGCCGAGATCCCGCCATCGCCGAAGTCCTCCACCTGCTGCAGCACCGGGTCCGGGGCGCGCGAGACGAACACGTCGCCGGGCAGGAACAGCACCGGCAGCCGGTTGACGTGCGCGGTCGCGGCGGCGGTGAGCAGATTGGTCGCCCCCGGCCCGATCGAGGTCGTGCAGGCCATCAGCCGCCGCCGGAAATGTGCTTTCGCATAGGCGATCGCCGCGTGCGCCATCGCCTGCTCGTTGTGCGCGCGGTACGTGGGCAGCACCGCGCGCTGCCCGTACAACGCCTCGCCCAGGCCGACCACGTTGCCGTGGCCGAAGATCGCCCAGACACCGCCGAACAGCGGCACTTCGTGTCCATCCCACAAGGTGCGCTGCGCGGCCAGGTAGCGGACCAGCGCCTGCGCCATGGTCAGGCGTATCGTGTTCATCAGCCCCCTCCCTCTACCTTGCCCGCGCCCGCGGGACGCGCTGCGAGCCACGCATCGATCAGCGTTTCGTAGTTCCGGCGGACCGCGGCGATCAGTGCGGCGTCGATCGCGTCATTGCCGCCGGCCGCGCCGCTCTGCGCGGCCAGCCATGCCCGCGCCGGTTCGTGGAAGATCGTGCGCCCGACCGCGAAGCCGCGGCAGGACCGGCTGCGCCGCGCGTCGGCGAAGCCGCCCGCGAGCTGCTCGATCGGCGCGTTCAGGCCCAGCAGCACGACGCCCCGGCAATACGGATCGCGCGCGGCGATCAGCGCGTCGATCGCCGGCCACTCGCCCGGCGGCGGGCGGCGGCAGCTTCCACCACTCCGGATAGATGCCCAGGTTGTACAGACGTTGCATGGCGCGCAGCAGGATGCCGGGGCCGTCGGGCAGGTGCTTCGGCGGCACGATCTCGATCAGCAATTCGTGGCCGCTGACCTGCACCGCGTCGTAGAGCGTGCGCAACTGCGCCTCGTTCTCCAGCCGGTTCTCGATCTCGTCGTCCGGATGGAACGCGACCAGGCACTTGACGACCTGCTCGACCGGCCACGCGATCAGCGTCGTGCCGACCGAGCGCCCGTGCTCGAACACCAGCGGATTCGATCCGGGCAACTCGACCGGACGCCCCACCCACCAGCCGCGGCCGGTCGCCGCGTTGAGCGCGTCCTGGCCGTAGCGGTCGTCGCACAGCAGGCCCACCCTGCCCTGCAGGCCGCGCGCGCTTTCGGTTTCCCCGACCGCACGCACCAGCAGTTTCTTGAGCGCCGGAATCCGGCCTTCCGCGGCGCCGGTTTCGCGCGCGAGTTCGAAGAACGGATCGCGGTGATCGAACGCGAAGATGAACAGCTCGTCGCGCGGCGTGCGCGGCGCGCTCACCCGGTGCAGGCGGGTGAGCTCCGCGTCGCGGTCGGGACGCGGTATCCGGTGCGCATTGGCCAGGTAGTGGTCGAGCTCGACCCGGGTGGGCATCGCCGGGGCGCAGCCGTGGCGCGAGACGACCAGCGCGCCGCACGCGTTCGCGTAGCGGCTGCACGCGTCGTAGTCTTCGCCGCGCACCCAGCCGGACATGAATCCGGCCGAGAACGCATCGCCCGCGCCCAGCACGTTCAGGACTTCGACCGTCACGCCGCGGCCGTTGAACGCGGCGTCCAGCGATGCGGGGATGGGGCCGTCAATCACCGCGCAGCCCATCGGGCCGCGCTTGACGACCAGCGTCGCCTTGGTGACCTCGCGCACGGCGGCCAGCGCCGTCATGATCTCGGTGCTGCCGCCGGCGATCGCGAATTCCTCCTGGGTGCCGATTACCAGGTCGAACAG
The DNA here is from genome assembly GCA_016717855.1 of Betaproteobacteria bacterium. GTDB lineage: Bacteria > Pseudomonadota > Gammaproteobacteria > Burkholderiales > Casimicrobiaceae > PALSA-1005. The sequence goes on along the minus strand of JADKEV010000003.1, from coordinate 266,769 downwards.
CGGCAGTATTCCCGCCATGTGCGCGGTCACGGTGTCGCTGGCGATGAACCGCGTCTCGCCGTCGCCGCGCCGGGTCAGGCCCCACAGCACGGGCCGGTAGTCGATGTCGAGCACCGTGCGCACGTCGTGGGCACGGGCGCGCTGGAGCGCGAGCGTGCTCACGCGGTGCACGTGCGCGGTCGAAAAGTGCGTGCCGGTGATCAGCAGCGCGCGCGACTCGGCGATGAATTCGGCGGCAACTTCGGTCTCGGGAATCGCCATGTCGGCGCAGTTCTCGCGCAGGAAGATCAGCGGGAACGTGTCGCGGTCCTTGATCCCCAGCACGACGCCGGCGGTGAGCCGCTGCGGGTCGACGCCCACGTGCGAAACGTCGCAGCCCTCCTTCGCCAGCGTCTCGACCAGGAAGCGCCCCATCGCGTCGTCGCCGATCCGCGAGACCATGGCAGCCTTCAGCCCCAGCCGCGCGCAGCCGAACGCGGTGTTGGCCGACGAGCCGCCGAGGTACTTGGCGAAGCTCGCCACGTCCTCCAGCCGCGCGCCGATCTGCTGCGCATAGAAGTCCGCGCCCAGGCGTCCCAGGCAGATGATGTCCAGGCGCCGCCCCGCGGCAAAGCGCGTCGAGTTCTTCATGGGGAAATTTGTCTCATCGTAATTGGGGTCAGACCCCGATTGGGCACAGGCAGATGGTCATTGGGGTCTGACCCCATTAGGGCATTGCCAGGTGACGGTGACCGTGGTCTGCTCCCGTTTGAACGCGGTACCATATGCGCCCATTATCCCATCGGTGCGACCGGCACCGCAATCAGAGCGAGGAAAATCATGATCGACGTCGCAGTTTTCGGGGCTGGCCGCATCGGCAACATCCACGCGGGCAATGCAGCGAAGTCGCCGGGCGTGCGCCTGGCCCATGTCTTCGACCCCAATACCCAGGCAGCGAACGCGCTCGCCGCGAAGCTGGGCGCGCAGGTCGCATCGGTGGAGCAGATCTTCGGCGACGACAAGATCAAGGCCGTGATGATCTGTTCCTACACCGACACCCATGCGGACCTGATCCTGGCCGCCGCCGCCGCGGGCAAGCAGATCTTCTGCGAAAAGCCGGTGGATCTCGACGTCGCCCGGGCGCGCGCCTGCGCGGCCGCGGTCGAAAAGGCGGGCGTGACCTGCATGATCGGCTTCCAGCGCCGCTTCGACCCGACCTTTTCCGCGCTCAAGGCGCGGCTCGCGACCGGCGAGATCGGCACGCCGGAGATGCTGATCGTGACCAGCCGCGATCCCGGCGCGCCGCCGATTCCCTACATCAAGAGTTCGGGCGGGATCTTCAAGGACATGCTGATCCACGACTTCGACATCTTCCGCTGGATACTGGAAGACGACCCGGAGACGATCCACGCAAGCGCGTCGTGCCTGACCGACCCGGGCATCGCCGAGGCGGGCGACGGCGATTCGACGGCGGTGACGATACAGACGAAGAAGGGCCGGCTGTGCCAGATCAACACTTCGCGCCGCGCCGCGTACGGCTACGACCAGCGCTTCGAAGTGCTGGGCAGCGGCGGGATGCTGCAGGCGGGCAACCACGCGCCGACCGAGGTGGTCGCGAGCACGACCCGGGCCGTCAGCCGCGACCTGCCCGAGCACTTCTTTCTCGAACGCTACCGCGCCGCGTACGCGGCCGAGATGTCGCACTTCTTCGCGGTGCTCTCCGGCGCCGAGCAGCTGCGCACCACCATCGCCGACGGCGTCAAGGCGCTGGAACTCGCCGACGCCGCGACCACGTCGTGGCGCGAAGGGCGCATCGTGCGGATGAATGCCTGAAAGTCTCGACGGCGCAACGCCTGTACTTGCCTGACGGAGGATGGGTCCACTCCGTAGGATGGGTGGAGCGCAGCGATACCCATCGCGTCGAATCGAACGCCGCGGACACGTTGCACCGCACTGGACCTGTTGCGGCACCCGCACAGTCCGTTCCTGATTGGCAAGGTGATGGGTATCGCTGCGCTCCACCCATCTACGGCCTCCAACCACATCGTACGCCAGTTGCCACGCCGACGCCCGCCGTGGGTAGTTGTACGCATTGCCACGCACACCCCCTCTCCGGCATCCTCCCAGTAGCCTGAATGGTCAGGCCCCGCAGGCCAGCTGTGCCGCGGCATCAGGGAAGGGGAAATTCAATGGACCATGGTGAGACTGCCGGAATCGCGCTCGAGGCCGAACTGCGCGAGGCGGTGCGGCTGCAGCAGTTCGAGCTGCATTACCAGCCGCAGGTGCGGATCGCGAACCGCGAAGTCGTCGGGATGGAAGCTCTGATCCGCTGGGCGCATCCGACGCGGGGGCTGCTGCTGCCGGCCGCGTTCATCCCCGCCGCGGAGCGCAACGGCTTGATCGTCCCGATTGCGGAGTGGGTGCTGCGGACGGCCTGCGCGCAGACCAGGGCGTGGCACCAGGCGGGGCTGCCGACGCTCACCGTCGCGGTCAACCTGTCCGCACTGCAATTCCGGCAAACAGGGTTCGTGAAACTGGTGTCCGGGATTCTCAAGTCAACCGGCCTCGATCCGTGCTTCCTCGACCTCGAAGTGACCAAGAGCCTGGTCATGGGGGCGCCGGAGACGATGATGGCCCGCTTCAACGAACTGCGGGAGCTCGGCATCGTGCTGTCCATCGACGATTTCGGCACCGGCTATGCCAATTTCGGACATTTCATGAATTTCCCGCTGGATCAGCTCAAGATCGATCCCGCGTTTGTCCACGGGCTGCCGGCGAGCGTCGAGTCCGCCGCCATTGCGCGCGCCATCGTGAGCATGGGCAGCAGCCTGGGGGTCCGGGTGATGGCCGTGGGCGTCGAGAACCGCCACCAGGCCGACTTTCTGCGGTCCATCTGGTGCGAGTACGCGCAGGGCTACTACTACTGCATGCCACTGCCCGCCGGCGAGTTCCAGGCCTGGGCAAGAAACGCGGCAGGCGACGCCGACGCCGATGCGAGGGAAACCGACAGGGAGTTCATGCTCGCCGCCTGACCGGCTGCCTGCGCGGCGCGGGATGTCACAGTGCGTGCGGCGCGCCTCGCGCCCGGTAGCGCGGACTCCCGCGCAAACTCCTACCAGCGCGCCGGAAGCTTCTTCAGTATGGTCCAGCGCCCCGCATCCTGGGCCACGTAGCCGCCGCTGATCAACTCCTTGAAAATGCGGCTCACCATTTCGCGCGACGCGCCGACCCGGTCGGCGATGTCCTGCTGCGTCAGCCTTTCCGTGACCCGCAGGACGCCGTTCGACTCCTCGGCCAGCCCCACGAGCACCGTACAGACCCGGCCGTAGACATCGAGCAGCGCCAGGTTCTTGATGCCCTCGGTGGCTTCCCGCGCGCGCCGGATCAGCTTGTGGATCAGATGCAGCGCGAACGCCGGCTGCTCGACGATGAAGTTCTTGAACTCCGTGCCGCTGACCACCGAACAGGCGGTCTCCTCCATGGTCATCACGGACGCCGTGCGGATGCCGCTCTCCAGAGACATCTCGCCCACGTACTCGCCGGCGCCGTGCACGCTGTAGATGATCTCGTTGCCGCTGTCGTCCGAGCCGTAGACCTTCACCCTGCCCGACAGGATGATGAAGAACGTGTCCGCGCGCTCGCCCTCGTTGATGATCACGGAACTGCGCGCATAGACGCGCACGCCGCCGCGCGCCGCGATGGCCCTGAGAATTTCTTCCTGGAGTACGTCGGCGGTGACCGCTTGGCGCTGCATTGATGTGACTCCTGTCCGGCTTTGCACCGACGCGAACAAGCCGATGTTGCATCGGGTCCGGCAGGGGGCATCGGGCCTGACCCACGCGCGTGAATTTGCCGCAATCTTAGCAGGGAATGGTTACTCGTCGCCCGCGCGCGGCTGCCGTATCTTGATCACACCTGCAGGCAGACGACACTGCCCGCAGGCCGGACAAAACCAAAGGAGCAGACCATGAAGACGAAGCGGCAGTGGAAACCGGGCGACCGGCTGGACAGCATCATGAACGTCCTCTTGATCGTGCTGGCCCTGGGCGTCCTCGGCGTCGGCGCCACGGAGATGGAGGCGAACGCGGCCGGCTACGAGGCAGCGGGCCAACAACGAACCTGACCTGATGCCCTGCCCCGCGGCGGGATAACCGCCCCGGCCGTATCCGGCAAGCGCATGGCGCCGCAAGGGCGCCATGCGCTTGTCTGCATTTCCAGATGAGGCGAAGCGGGTTGATAATGGCGGACATGCCGGTCCGGCCGCGGCGGCGCCGCGAGCAGGCCCGCCCTTGACGCAGATTGAAGGAGCCGCAGATGGATCTCAAGGAATGGATAGGCCGGACGGAAACCGTGTCCGACAGCATCACGGCGACGCCGTACGCGGCATTGTCCGCGACGCTGGACTGGCCGCCCGAGCGTCCGCCCGCCGGGACGCCGCTGCCCGCGCTCTGGCACTGGCTGTACTTCCTGCCGCTGGCCTGCCAGTCCGACATCGGACCCGACGGCCATCCCAGGCGCGGCGGCTTCCTGCCGCCGGTGGCGTTGCCGCGCCGGATGTGGGCGGGCAGCCAACTCCTTTTTCACGCGCCGCTGCGCGTGGGCGACGCGATCTCGCGCACGTCGACGATCGTGGACGTGACCGAAAAGAGCGGCCGCACCGGAACCTTGATATTCGTCAAGGTACGCCACGAGATCCGCCGGCAGAACGAAGAGGCCATCGCGATCACCGAGTTCCACGACATCGTTTATCGCGAGGCGGCAAAGCCCGATGATGTCGCGCCCCCGCCGAAGCAGGCGCCCGCCGCTTCCGCGTGGGAGATGCGGTGGGTGCCGGACGACGTGCTGCTGTTCCGGTACTCCGCGCTGACCTTCAACGGGCACCGTATCCACTACGACCGCCGCTACGTCACCGCCGTCGAGGGGTATCCGGGACTCGTCGTCCACGGCCCGCTGATCGCGACACTGCTGCTGGACCTGCTGCGCCACCAGCTGCCCGATGCGGAGCTGGACCGCTACGAGTTCCGGGCGGTGCGCCCCACATTCGACACCAACCACTTCTTCGTCTGCGGGGAGCCGCAGGCCGACGGCAAGACCTTCCGACTCTGGGCGAAGGATCACGAGGGCTGGCTGACCATGGATGCCACGGCGGTGATCAAGTGAGCGCCCGGCGATGAAACTTCCGGCGACCTATCTCTTCGTGCCGGGCAACCGTCCCGAGCGCTTCGACAAAGCCGCCGCCGCCGGCGCCGACGCGATCATTCTCGATCTCGAGGATGCCGTGGCCCCCGGCGACAAGGAGCAGGCGCGCGCCAACGTGGGCGCCTGGGTCGCGGCGCATCCGGGCGCGGTGCCGCAGACCGTCGTGCGCATCAACGACAGCGCGACGCAGTGGTTTGCCGGCGATCTCGCCATGCTGGCGCAGGCCGGTGTCCGCTGCGCGATGCTGCCCAAGGCCGAGACCGCGGCGCAGATCGCCGCGGTCGTCGCCGCGCTGCCCGCGGGCGGACTGGTGCTGCCGATCATCGAGTCGGCACGCGGCGTGGTCAACGTCGCCGCCGTCGCCGCGGCGCCCGGCGTGCAGCGCCTCGCCTTCGGCACGCTGGACTATGCGGTCGATCTCGACATGTCCGGCGACGAGCGCGGGCTGATCGCGCCGGCCGCGCAGATCGCGCTCGCCTCGCGCTGCGCCGGGCTCGCCTCGCCGATCCACGGCGTGACGCCGGCGCTCGACGACGAGCCGCGGCTGCTGGCCGATCTCGCGTTCGGCCGCGCGTTCGGCTTCGGCGCCAAGCTCTGCATCCATCCGAAACAGGTTGCCGCGATACACAAGGCGCTGCAACCCACGGCGGCCGACATCGACTGGGCGCGGCGCGTCCTGGCTGCGGTCCAAGGCAGCGAAGGCGCGGTGCAGGTCGACGGCAGGATGGTCGACCGTCCCGTCGTGCTCAAGGCGCAGGCCATCCTCGATCGCGCGGCGCCATAGCCCCATTCCCTTCCGGGCATCACCCTTCGACCGCCCGCCCAACAAGCAGGAGACCGCCGCCATGGCCGCAACCATCATCGACTCGCCCATATTTGGCAACATCTTCAGCACCGACGCCATGCGGGCCGTCTGGTCGGACGAGAACCGTACCGCCAAGTACGTCGCGATCGAGAAAGCTCTGGCTATCGTCCAGGGCCGGCTGGGCATCATTCCGCGGGAAGCCGCCGACGAGATCGTCCGCAATTGCGACATCTCGAAGATCGACATGGACCAGCTGCGCGCGCAGACCGAGCGCATCGGCTACCCGATCCTGGGCGTGGTCTCGCAGCTCAACGCGCTGTGCCGCGACAAGCTGGGCGAGTACTGCCACTGGGGCGCGACCACGCAGGACATCACCGACACCGCGACGGTGCTGCAAATCCGCGAGGGGCTGGAGCTGGTCGATGCAGATCTGCGCGCGCTGTCGGCGACGCTCGCCGACCTCGCGCGGCGGCATCGCGACACGCCGGTCGCCGGCCGCAGCAACCTGCAGCAGGCGATTCCCGTCACCTTCGGCTTCAAGATGGCGACCATCCTCGCCGCGGTCGAGCGCCACCGCGAGCGCCTCGCGCAACTCAAGCCCCGCGTGCTGGTCGGCGAATTCGGCGGCGCCTGCGGCACACTGGCGTCGATCGAGCATGGCGCCATGGCGACGCACGAGGGGCTGATGGCGGAACTCGAGCTCGGCGTCCCCGCGATCGCGTGGCACACGGTGCGCGACTCGATCGCCGAGGTCGGCACCTTCCTGGGCCTGGTCGGCGGCACGCTGGGCAAGATCTCGATGGACGTCAAGCTGATGATGCAGACCGAAGTGGGCGAAGTCTACGAGCCGTTCGCGCACGGCCGCGGGTCCTCCAGCACCATGCCGCAGAAGCGCAACCCGATTTCGTCGTGCTACATCCATGCCGCGGTTTCGGTCGTGCGCCAGCACGCGGCGGCGCTGATGGACGCGATGATCGCCGACCACGAGCGCTCGACCGGGCCGTGGGAAATCGAATGGATCGTGCTGCCCGAGGCGTTCTGCCTGACGGCGGGCGCGCTCAGGCAGGCGCGCTTCATCCTCGACGGCCTCGAGGTCGACGCCGCGAAAATGCGCGCGAACATCGACCTGACCAACGGCCTGGTGATGTCCGAAGCCGTGATGATGGGCCTCGGCCGTCACATCGGCCGCGAGTACGCGCACGATCTCGTCTACGACATCTGCCGCGAAGCGATCCGGCTGAACCGGCCGCTGCTGGATCTGCTGGCCGGGCATCCGGAGATCAACCGCCATCTCGACCGCGCGGCGCTGGCCAGGCTGTGCGACCCCGCCAATTATCTCGGCCAGTCCGGCGTGATGGTGGACCGCGTGCTGGCGCGGCTCCCGATTCGGGGTCAGAGTTAGCATTCAACGGCGGTGCTTCGGGGCGCGAAGCGGGGTAGCTTCGTAGGATGGGTGGAGCGCAGCGATACCCATTTCGTTGAATCGTACGGTACCAGTGTCGTGGTGCGGTTTTTCTTTGCGCGCACACGAAGAGTCGTGCCCCGCCGGACAGATGAGTATCGCTACGCTCCACCCATCCTACGGAAGTGGCGATGTCCGATCGCATCACCCGGCGCTATGTTGCCTAGCGCACAGACCCCGGCCTGCGTGCTGGCTACGCTTGAATTGTCATTTCGGCGGCGTTTGCGGTTTACGAACTTCGCCGCTACTTTCTCCCGTCGCCATTTCCCGAGAACTAATACCGAATGAGCATCTGCGCTGCCCCGGCCAAGGGCCATATCCTGGTCGTGGATGACATCCAAGAGTCGCTCAAGCTGCTGGCGACCCTGCTGGCGGCCGCGGGTTATCGCGTGCGCGCCGCCGACAGCGGCGAACTTGCGCTTGCGCTGGTCGCAGCCAGTCTGCCGGAACTGATCCTGCTGGACTTGGGCTTGGCGGGCATGGGCGGCCTGGACGTGATGCGGCGGCTGAAGGAGCAAAAGGAAAGCTGGGACATTCCCGTTGTATTGCTCAGCGCGGCGCGGGAAATCGAACCGCGAGTGGAATGCCTGAAGCTCGGGGCGGTGGACTGTGTGGCCCGGCCCTTCCAGGGCGAGGAGTTGCTCGCGCGGGTGCAATCCCAGCTGACATCGCGGCGGGCCCGTGCCGCGCTCGAGGCGGAGGCGTCTGCGTTGCGGCTGGCCAATGCACGGCTGCACGCGGAAATCGCCGAATGCAGGCGGGAGGCGGAGGCGGTCCGTGAGGCAAGGACTTTCTCCAGCACATCGAAGCTGCAACGCAGCGATGACCATCTCGCTGCCGCCCAGCGCATCGCGCATGTGGGCAGCTGGGAGCAGGACCACGTCACCAGCGAAGGCAGCTGGTCGGCCGAGGCCCTGCGCATCTTCGGGCATGACCCGGCGACATTCGTGCCTTCCTTCGCGACGTTCTTCGCGACTGTGCATCCCGATGACCGCGAACTGCTGAACCAGGGCCTGGGGCGACTGATCCGCGAGAATACCTCCTACGATGTCGAGCACCGGCTGCTGATGCGGGACGGCAGCATCAAGCACGTCCATGAACAGTGCTCGACGACCTTCGACGGCACCGGCCGACCGCTGCGCACTGTAGGCACCGTCCAGGACATCACCAGCCGCATTCGCGCCGAGGCGCAGATCAAGCTCTTCCGGACCCTGATCGACAGCGCCCCGGACGAGATTCATGTCGTGGATCCGGCGACGCTGCGCATCATCGACGCCAATGAAAGCGCCTGGGGCAAGCTGGGCTACACGCGCGAGGAGCTTCTCGCCTTGCACCCGCAGGACATCGACACCAGCGATCCCGAAACGCACAGGACGGCCGGAGCACCTCCGCTCAACGACGGCGCGGCCACCTTCGAAACCTGTCACAGGCGCAAGGATGGCGGCACCTTCCCGGTCGAAGTCATGATCCGTTACATCACCCTGGATCGGCCCTATGCGCTGGCCATCGCCCGCGACATCACCGAGCGCAGGCGTGCCGACGGGGAGGTGCAGAAACTGCAGGCGCAACTGCGTGATCAGGCAGTGCGCGATCCGTTGACCCGCCTCTACAATCGCCGCTACGTCGACGAGGCGATGGAACGCGAACTGACCCGCGCGGCGCGCGACCAGCGGCCGATGGCAATCGTGATGTGCGATATCGACCATTTCAAGTTCGTGAACGACACCCATGGCCATCTGGCCGGCGACGAAGTGCTCCGGGTGTTCGCCGGCTCATTGCGAAGTTGTGCGCGCGACAGCGACATTGCGTGTCGCTTTGGCGGCGAGGAGTTCCTGCTGCTGATGCCGGACATGCCCTCTGCCGTCGCGTATCAGCGCGCCGAGCAGTTGCGTACGGCGCTTGCCGCTGCGCCGATAACCGCCGGGACTGCCGTGATCCAGATCACCGCTTCGTTCGGTGTCGTGGCCTACCCGGAAAACGGCGAGACGATGGACGAACTGCTTCGCGCCGCGGACGTGGCGATGTATGAAGCCAAGCTCGCGGGGCGCGATCGGGTCGTCCTGGGTCCGATCCGGACAGCTTCATCCGCATCCGCCGGCTCGGCGACAACGCGGGCAGGGGTTGCCGACCAGTGCGCCGTTCGGAGCACTGATATGTCTTTGCGCGTTTGACTTGAAGTGCCTGGAACCGCATAATTTGCAGCCCTGCCGTTGCGCGGCGTCCCACCAGAAGAAAGCGGGCTGCAGGATTCGCGTAGCGTTGACAGAAAATCACCCGGGAAGGAGTCGAAAATGCGCAGATTGATGGCCGGCGCGGCGCTCGCGCTTGTGTTGGGCGGCACCGCGATTGCAGCGATCCAGGAAGAAGCGGTCACCTACAAGGCCGGCGACACCACGATGAAGGGCTTCATCGTCTACGACGACGCCAGCAAGGCCAAACGGCCGGGGGTGATCGTCGTCCACGAATGGTGGGGCATCACCCGGCACATCCGGGACGAGGCCCGCCGGTTCGCCGGCGAAGGCTATACGGCATTCGTCGCCGACATGTACGGCGATGCGAAGACCGCCGACAACCCCAAGGACGCCGGCGCGCTGTCCGGGGCGGTGCGCAAGGACCCGGCGGCGATGCAGGCGCGCTTCAACGCCGCCAGGGACGCTCTTTCGAAGCACGCCACGGTGGATGCTGCCAGGATCGGCGCGGCCGGCTACTGCTTCGGCGGCTCGGTGGTGCTCGACATGGCGCGGGTCGGCACCGACCTCAAGGGCGTCGCGGCGTTTCACGCCGGACTCGGCGCCGCGGGATCGCAGGCGGCCGCGGGCAAGGTGACATCGAAGGTACTGGTCCTGAACGGAGAGGCCGACCCGTTCATCAAACCGGAGTCGGTCGACGCGTTCAAGAAGGAGATGGCCGCGGCCAGCGTCGATTACCGCTACATCAACTATCCGGGCGCTGTGCATGCCTTTACCAACCCGGAGGCGACGGACAAAGGCAAGCAGTTCAACCTCCCCCTCGCCTATCACGCCGAAGCGGACAAGCAGTCCAAGGCCGAGGCGTCGAAGTTCTTCCGCGCGGCGTTCGCGAAATAGGCGAATTCGGAGAATCTCGCCGCGCGCGGGCGCCTGCGGCGCATCGACCTGCTCCGGCTCGATAGCACCGGCCGCTTCCTGCATCAGAACGGCGGGGCCCTGCCGTGGTGAACGCGGCTGCCGGACCCCGGCGCCCGCCCCACAACACAACCTACGAATGCCCTCCATGGAACCGCAAGCCGACATCGCATTGATTGGCCTGGCCGTCATGGGCCAGAACCTCATCCTCAACATGAACGACCACGGCTTCACCGTCGTGGCCTACAACCGCACCGTGTCGAAGGTCGACGACTTCCTCGCCAACGAGGCCAAGGGCACGAACATCATCGGCGCGCATTCGCTCGCCGAGATGGCGGCGCTGCTCAAGCGCCCCCGCCGCGTGATGCTGATGGTCAAGGCCGGCCCGGCCGTCGACGAGTTCATCGAACAGTTGCTGGCCGTGCTCGAACCCGGCGACATCATCATCGACGGCGGCAACTCGCTGTTCGACGACACCACGCGCCGCACCGGCTACGTCGAGAGCCGCGGCCTGCTCTACGTCGGCACCGGCGTCTCCGGCGGCGAGGAAGGCGCGCGCCACGGTCCGAGCATCATGCCCGGCGGCAGCCCCGCGGCGTGGCCGCACGTGAAGCCCATCTTCCAGGCCATCGCCGCCAAGGTCGCCGACGGCGTGCCCTGCTGCGACTGGGTGGGCGAAGGCGGCGCCGGCCACTACGTCAAGATGGTCCACAACGGCATCGAGTACGGCGACATGCAGCTGATCTGCGAGGCCTACCACATGATGAAGGACGGGCTGGGCCTGAGCGCCGACGAGATGCACGAAGTCTTCAAGGAATGGAACACCGGCGACCTCGACAGCTACCTGATCGAGATCACCCGCGACATCCTCGCCACGAAGGACGAGGACGGCGCGCCGCTGGTGGACAAGATCCTCGACACCGCCGGCCAGAAGGGCACCGGCAAGTGGACGGTGATCTCCTCGCAGGACATGGGCATCCCGATCACGCTGATCGCCGAAGCGGTCTATGCCCGCTGCGTCTCCGCGATGAAAGCCCAGCGGGTGGCGGCATCGAAGGTGTTCAAGGCCGGTCGCCCGAAGTTCGCCGGCGACCCGGCGCGCTGGCTCGTCGACATCCGCAACGCGCTCTACGCCTCGAAGATCATCAGCTACGCGCAGGGCTACATGCTGATGCGCGCGGCGGCCGCGCAATACGGCTGGAACCTGAACAACGGCGGCATCGCGCTGATGTGGCGCGGCGGCTGCATCATCCGCTCGCGTTCCTCGGCGACATCACCAAGGCGTTCGCGAAGAACCCGCAGCTGGATAACCTGCTGCTCGATCCGTTCTTCCGGCAAGCGATCAAGCGCTGCACGCGAAGCTGGCGCAAGGTGGTGAGCATGGCAGTGAAAAAAGGCATCCCGGTCCCGGCGTTCAGCACGGCGCTGGCGTTCTTCGACGGCCTGCGCAGCGAACGCCTGCCCGCGAACCTGCTCCAGGCCCAGCGCGACTACTTCGGCGCGCACACCTACGAGCGCGTGGACAAGCCGCGCGGCGAGTTCTTCCACACCAACTGGACCGGCACCGGCGGTCGCGTGGCGAGCTCCACCTCCCCCAGTCTGGGGGCATCGCAGCCGCCGTAGGATGGGGGGGGGGGCGGGGTACTCCCATCGCGTCGAATTGACCCGAATTTCCGTCAGAAGAAAGTGCGGATCGCGCCGGTCACGCGATACCCGTCGTCGACGGTGAACAGCACCCGCCATTTGTCGAAGGTTGTGCAGGGATGCGAGATGCCGCAGCCGATCAGGTCGCCCACCCGCGGCTGATCCGCATCGTCGGCAGGAAAGCGCAGATAGGCGTGCTGATCGTTCATCCCGGAAATCTTCCACGACGGGGGCGCGGCCTGCGCGCTGGCGCCCTCCCCCGGACGTCCACGCTTGATGGGAATCGGCATCTCGACGTCGTACGACGCGTCGCGCTTGCCCATGGTGAGAATCGCAAGGCCCGGCTCCGGGCATGACTGGACGCGCGACCAGACTTCGAGGGCGGCCTGCAGGCCGGGCCGCGCCCGCCACGCCGCGCCGCTGCGCGCCTTGACGCCTTCGAGCAGCCGCATGTAGTTGCCCGAATCGTGCGTGACGTAACAGCCGCTGCGCAGGATGGTCAGCACGGGCCTGGACAATTGCATCGGCAACTCACGCGCGACGACGTCGAACACGGCCGACCCCCCGGCGCTCAGGATGATGGCCGGCCCGGCGAACAGCCCCTCGCGGTCGCAGATGAGCGCCAGGTCCTTCACCCGTTGCATCAGCGCGGCGACCATCGCCGCATCCTGCGCCGAATCGCCGCTGACTTTCAGTCCTTCGTAACACTCGAGCCCCGACAACGAGACGTGGCTGCCGGCCGCAACCGCGCGCGCCAGTGCCAGCGCGGCATCATGCGTGCGCACGCCGGTCCGTCCGCCGGGCAATCCCAGCTCGACCAGCGCGGTGAGCTTGCGAGAAGGCGCGCATGCTGCGGCCACCGCTTCGATCGCGGCGAGCTGCGCCGGCGAGTCGACCAGAAAGTAAAACTCCATGTCCGGATGCGCACGCTGCAAGCCGACCACCGTGCGCACTTCGAGCGCCCCCAGCAACTGATTGGCCATGATCACGCGCCGGATGCCGAAGCGCGTGCAGATCTGGAGTTGCTGCACATTGGCCACCGTCATGCCCCAGGCGCCGGCGGCCATCTGCTGCGCGAAGATCTGCGGGGCCATCGTCGTCTTGCCGTGCGGCGCCAGCAGCACGCCGGTCGCCGCGGTGAAGTCGCGCATCCAGGCATGATTGTGGGCAAGCGCGGAATCGCGCAGGACCGCCAGCGGCAACGGCAGGTGGCCGGCGAACACGCTCCAGCCCTGCGTGCCGATCGCCGACAGCGGCAGCGGCGGCGCGTCCAACGGGTAGCCTTTGGTGGTAGCGTCGAGGACTTCGGCGAGAATGGAGTCGATGTGCATGGGTCCCGGCCTTCGTTGTTGGAGAATGGCGCTTCGGCGGCGCGCCCTGAAACTGCCCGGTAATCAGTAGGATGGGTGGAGCGCAGCGATACCCATCGTCACTTTCGAAGCACGCGACACCACCCGTCGCCGCTCAACTCAACCCCGTCACCGGCACCGCCGCGCCATGAACGGCACGTGCCGCATCCGAAGCAAGAAAGGCAATGACGGCAGCCAGGTCCGCCGGCGCCACCCAGCGCGCGGGATCGGCCTTCGGCATCGCGGCGCGGTTCTCCGGGGTGTCGATGATGGTCGGGAGCACGCAGTTGACATTGATGTTCTTTTCGCGCAGTTCCGCCGCCATCGTTTCGGTCAGCCGGATCACCGCACTCTTGGACGCTGCGTACGCGCCCATCCCCGCCGCCCCTTTCTGCGCGGCGAACGCCGCGACGCTGACGATCTTGCCGCCGCCGGCCGCGATCATCCGCGGCACGACCGCGCGCACCGCGTGCAGCAGGGTCCGGGCGTTCACGTCGAACATGAAATTCCAGTCGGTGTCCGCGGTCTCGTGGACCGGCGCACCCATCCGGAAGCCGCCGGCGATGTTGCACAGCACGTCGATGCGCGCGTAGCGGGCCATGACGCTCGCGACCGCTGCGCTCACCTGGTCCTGGTCGAGCAGGTCGGCGGTCACGAACAGCCGACGGTCGTTCTCCGCGCCATACGTGCGCTCCAGGCTCTCCCGGCGCCGGTCGAACAGCGCGATGTTCGCCCCGAGCTCCGCGAACGCGGCCGCGACGGCACGGCCGAGATTGCCCGAGGCGCCCGTCACGAGCACGGTCCGGTTGCTGAAGTTCATTGCGGTTTCTCCCGAGATCTGAGGCCGTGGTAGAGCCCCGTTCCCAGGACGAGCACGCGGTCTTCCGGCAGGATTTCGCCGGGCTCGAGGTCGCGCATCATCCTGACCCGTTCGTAGAGGCCGCCGAAATCGATCTCGGCCAGGCGCAGCAGATCGTCGATGCCATCGAGCACGAAGTACGTTTCCTGGAAGTCATCGATCCGGTACAGCGTGCGCATCACCCGCTCGAGGTCGAAGCCGATCCGGTTCGGCGACGGATCGTCGAGCGCGAACACGCTCTCGGCATGTGATGAGGCGATGCCCGAGCCATAGATGCGCAGCGCGCCCCGTTGCTGCACCAGCCCGAACTCCACCGTGTACCAGTACACGCGCGCCAGGTGCGGCAGCACGCCCAGCTTCTGCGCGCGCAGGCCTCCGACGCCGTAGGCCTGGATGAAGTCCGCGATCACCTGGTTCATCAGCATCGGCACGTGGCCGAACACGTCGTGGAATACGTCCGGCTCTTCGAGATAGTCCAGCTGCTCCGGTTTGCGGATGAACTGTCCCGCCGGAAAGCGGCGATTGGCCAGATGCTCGAAGAACACCTCGTCAGGAACCAGGCCCGGCACCGCGACGATCTGCCAACCGGTGCGCTGCATGAGCACGTCGCTCAGCCGGCGGAAGTCGGGAATCTCGTCCGGGCCGATGGGCAGCGCGCGCATGCCGCCAATGAATTCGTCGCACGCCCTGCCCGGCAGCAGCGCTGCCTGGCGGTTGAACAGAATTCGCCAAACTGCGTGTTCGGCGGCGGTATAGCATTCCCAGCCCTGGTCTATCGTCCAGTCCGCGCGCGCCGGCCGCCCGCCCTCGCCCGCCGCGGCGCCGTGCTTCGTGACGGGAGCGCGGTCGCGCAGCATCACGCCGCCGGCACCTCGATATCGAGCAGCGGCGCGTACTGCTGCGCGCCGAAAATATCGGGGTCGCCCGGGCTGCCGCTGGGGCGCAGCCGGTAGATGGTGAATTTGATCGCGTTGGCGGGATCGAACTCGACGAAGTCGGCGATGCGCTCCGGCGGTATCCGGTAAAGCTTGCACACCGACTCGCGCGTGAGCACGCCGGAGCGCTTGACCCGCTCGTACGTCTCGCGCTCGCGGAAGATGATGTCGAAGGTGATCAGGTTCACGCCCGCGTTCTTGCTGCGGATGGTCTTGGCCAGTGCGGAGAGTTTCTGCGTGGTCATCGCGGCCTCCATCAGACGCCAGCCGTCGTCATGTGCGTGGGAAAGAGTTCCAGGGGATCGTCGCAGCGCAGCGTGTGATTGAGCGTCCAGCGGTACGCCGGACTCGCGCGCAGCACTTCATCCAGCGCGAAGGCGACCCCGCCGGCCGAGCCCTTCACGTCCGGCAGCCGCGCGTAGAACATCTGCCGCGTGCCGGTAATGCAGACCTCCTCCGCCATCTCCGCCGTCGGCGCCACGCCCTGGACGAGGATGCACAGTTCGTGCGACGGTTGGTCGCGCAGCGGCTCCAGCTCGCCCATGACGCCGTCGCGGCCGTAGACGTTGTAGTAGAGCTCGTAGCCGGTGTCGCCGAAGCGCTCCTTCACCTTGTCGCGCGCCCAGGCGATCACGTCGTCGACGTGCGCGATGGTGTACGGATCGCGGATCCCCACCATGCCGACGTAGCGCTCGCCGATCTTGCCCGCGCCCTCGAGCTTGACGCGAAACTCCGCGGCGCGCCCGAACTTCGCCCCCGTGATCCGCGTCGTCTTTTCGGCGATCTGCTCGTAATGGCAGGCCGACATGTCGAGCGTGCCGCCGGCGACGTGCTCGAAGTACGGATTGGTGCGCTCGTACATGGCGTGCCCGGCGACCGAGGCGACGGTGCAGCGCTGGCCGGGGTGCATCGCCGTGACCTCGACCGCATCGGCGGCGACCGCGCCCAGCACCGTCTCCTTGCCGCCGTAGGGTTCCGCGCAGAACGACGCGCATTCGAGCACCTTGCCCAGGTAGTACGCCTGGTCCTCCGGAAAGCCGTGGTGGATCGCCGGCGCGGCGAACACGCAACTGTCGCTGCTGCGCCCGCCGATGATCACGTCGGCACCCTGTTCGAGCAGCGCGATGAACGGGTGCACGCCCGCCATCGCGACGATGCGCTCGGTGGCGTCGAGCTCCGCTTCGGTGAGCGCGGCGTAGCCCTCCAGCCCGACGACCGTCTCGCCGCCGCGCATGCGCCGCCGCAGGTCCTCGCGGCCGACTTCCGAGTAGAAGTAGCCCAGCTTGAAGCGCGGCAGGCGATGCTTCGCGGCGAGCTCCCGGATGATCTTCACGAAGAGGTCGACGCGGCTGTTGGCGCCGGTGTCGCCGGCCGAGCCGATGATCATCGGCACGCCGAGTTCCCGGGCGGCCAGCAGCATGTGCTCCAGATCATGCGTCTGCCAGGCCAGCGGGCTGGTCGAGGTGTCGGTGCCCAGCGGCACCGGGCCGACATCGTCGCTGCCCGAATCGGCGGCGATGTAATCCGGCCGCGCCGCGACGCCGAGCCGGAAGCTCTCGACCCGTATCGGAGCGAATCCGAGGTGTCCGTTGGGGCAGATGATGCGCAGCGAGTTCATGACTTGATGATGGGCAAGAGTGGCCTTTGATCATAGCAGACCGGCATCCCCTGATGCAGACTGTGCCGGCCGGCAGTCATGGACGCGCACCCCCGATACCGGATACGATAGCCCGGTCGATCACTCCACCGGGAGCAACACCATGCGCAGCCCCGCGCTCCGTATCGCACTGTGCCTCTTTGCTGCCGCCGGCCTGGCGGCGAGCGCGGCGGCGCAGGTCGCCGTGCCGAAGACGATCAGGATCGTCGTTCCTTTTTCGGCCGGGGGCAGCAACGACGTGATCGCCAGGGCGATCGCCGTGCCCTTGGCCCGCCGCCTGGACGCCACCGTGATCGTCGAGAACAAGGCGGGCGCGGCCGGCGTGCTGGGCTCCGACTACGTGGCAAAATCCCCGCGCGACGGCTCGGTACTGCTGGTGACCTCGTCGAGTTTCCTGACCGCGGCCGCCACGCAGAAGCAGTTGCCGTACGACCCGATCGCCGGATTTGCGCCGGTGGCGATGATAGGCAAGGGCCCGATGCTCCTCGTGGTGCCGGCGACGACGTCCTGGAAGACACCCGCGGACTTGATCGAGGCGGCCCGCGCCAAGCCCGGCGTGCTCAACTACGGCACCGCGGGCGTCGGCTCGATCGCGCACCTGACGAGCGAGATGCTCGACGACGCCGCGAAGATCAAGATGATCCACGTGCCGTACAAGGGCGCGGCCAATGCGGTCGTCGACCTGGCGGGCGGGCAGATCCAGGCGATGATCTCGAACTACAGCACGGTCGCTCCGCTGCTCAAGGGCGGCAAGCTCCGGGCGCTGGCGGTGACCTCGGCCGCCGCGCACCCGGCCTTCCCCGAGCTGCCACCGCTCTCCGTCGCGGCGCCGGGCTTCGCCGCCACGATCTGGGTCGGCGTCTTCGCCCCGGCCGGCACGCCGGCGGCCATCGTCGATCGCCTGAACCAGGAGATCAACGTCATCGCCGCGTCGCCCGAATTGACGCCGTTGCTCGAGCCCGACGGCACGCTGCCGGAGGCGATCAGCGCCGCGACGTTCGCGAGCCGCATCAAGGACGAACTCGGGCAGTGGAAGCAGATCGCCGCCGACCACAAGATCGTCGCCGAGTGAGGTGCCGGCGGGCCGCAACTGAGTGTAATCCGTCGAATGAACCCGTACGATGAATCCGTAGGATGGGTGGAGCGCAGCGATACCCATCATGGTGGATCTCACGGAACGGCCGGATACGCGACGGTTTCATCGGGCGATGTTCGCGTTCATGGCTCCGAACGGCACGATGGGTATCGCTGCGCTCCACCCATCCTACGGTAATTTAAATAGCGAATGCGGCAGGCGGCATTTGCTTGACGCGCGTCGAGGAACCATGCCCAGCGCCTTCAATTTTCTCGCGTCGCCGTTCGACAGCCTCGGACCCGATGAGCAGCGGCTGGTGCGCGACAGCGTCGACATCGCCTACTTTCCCGCCGGCGAGACCATCCTCGACGTGGGGCTGGTGCCCACCCACCTGTTCGTCATCATCAAGGGCGTGGTACAGCAGGTCGAAGGCGGCGAGGTCATCAACACTTACAGCATCGACGACTGCTTCGACGGCCGCGGACTGGTCGCGGAACGGGTCAGCAGCCGCTTCGTCGCCGCCGAAGAGGTAGTCGCGTACCAGTTGGCGAAGAAGACCGTCAGCAGCCTGATCGCCAGCAACGCGACTTTCGGGGCGATGCTGTTCTCGGACCTGTCCAACAAGCTCAGTGCGATTTCCGCCCGGAAGAGCCAGCACGAGCTGCAGTCGCTGACCATGGCCCGCGTCGACGAGGCGTTCGTGCGGCCCGCGCACTTCGTCGACGCCGACACGGACATCGTCTCGGTGGTCAAGCTGTTCCAGGCGGAGCGCACTACCACCGTGCTCGTGCGCGACCGCACGTGCGACCCGCCGCGGCTGGGCATCTTCACCCACACCGGTTTGCAGAGGGCCATCCTCAGCGGGATACCGCTGGGCGAACTGCCGGTGCGCGACCTGGCGAATTTTTCGGTGATCGCGGTGCGCCCCTCCGATCAGCTGGGCGACGCGCTGGCAGTCATGATCCGGGCACGCGTCCACCGCGTCGTGGTCGCGGAACTGACCAGCGACGGCGCCATCGACAGCGGGCGCATCGCCGGCGTGCTGGAGGCGATGGACTTGTTCAGCTTCCTGTCCAACCACTCCTACCTGATCAGCATCCAGATCATCGGGTCGGGCGACATCGCCGGGCTGGCGCAAGCGGCGCTGCACATCAACCGTCTGATCGCGCTGCTGCATCAGAGCGGCACCAAGGTCAGCCTGATCGCCACGCTGGTGCAGGAACTCAACGCGCGGTTGTTCGAGCGGACCTGGCAACTCATCGCACCACCCGAGCTCGTCGCCAACAGCTGCCTGTTCGTGATGGGCAGCGAGGGCCGCGGCGAACAGTTGCTGAAAACCGACCAGGACAACGGGCTGATCCTGCGCGACGGCTACGCGCCGCCGGCGGACCTGGTGGAGATCTGCCAGCGCTTTTCCGCGGCGCTGCGCGACTTCGGCTATCCCGAATGCCCGGGCAACATCATGGTCAGCAACGCCGTCTGGCGGCAGACCGCCGGCGATTTCGGCAGGACCGCGCGCCAGTGGCTGCTGCTGCCCAGCCCGGACAGCCTGATGTCGCTGGCCATCTTCATCGATGCGCATGCGGTCTGCGGCGACAGCGGCCTGCTCGAGGCCGTGCGGGGCGAACTGTTCGGCCTCGTCACCGACAACGACGCGATGCTTGCCCGTTTTGCGTCGGCGATCAATTCCTTCGCCGAAAGCGGCGGGTGGTGGAATCGCCTGCTGTCGCTGGGCGAGCAGAACGAAGAGGTGCTGGACCTGAAGAAGGCGGGCATCTTCCCGCTGGTGCACGGGGTCCGCAGCATGGCGCTCGAGCAGCGCCTGGCCGAGACCGGCACCGTGGCACGGATCGAGCGGCTGGTGGGCGGGGGCAAGCTGACGGCGGAGATGGGCGCGGACCTGGCCGACAGCCTGCACTTCTTCATGGGGCTGAAGCTGAAGGCGGGCCTGGCCGAGATCGCGAGCAACCATCCGGTCTCGGGCGTCATCCGGGTATCGAAGCTGAGCAGCCTGGATCGCGATCTGCTCAAGGACACGCTGGGCGTGGTCAAGCGCTTCCGGGCGCTGCTGCGCCAGCGCTATCACCTCGACATGGTTGCGTGATGGGCGCATCTCCGGGCAGGTGGCTGGCGCACGTGAAGCGGCAGTGGCTGCTTTATCACCTCGAGAACAAGCAGTACCGGTTCATGTGGGATTCGCCGCCTGCGAATGAATGGGTCGCGCTGGATTGCGAAACGACCGGCCTGAACGTAAACACCGACGAGATCATCGCCATCGCCGCCGTGCGCATCGTGGGGAACCGGATCATGACCAGCGAGCGGCTCGAACTGCTCGTGCGTCCGGAGCGGCGCGTTTCCGCCGAGAGCGTGCGCATCCACCAGCTGCGGGAGCAGGATGTCGCCGGGGGAATGGCGCCCGACGCAGCCATGACGCAGCTGATGCACTTCATCGGCAGCCGCCCGCTTGTTGGCTACTACCTGGAGTTCGACGTTGCCATGATCGACCGCGTGCTGGGACCCTTGCTGGGCAGGGACATGGGCCTCCCGCAGGCCCGGAACGAAGTCTCGGCGATGTACTACGACTACAAATTCCGCCAACTCCGGCCGCACCAGCAGGACCGCGCCATCGACCTGCGCTTCGCCACGCTGATGAACGACCTCGACCTGCCGCTGCGCCATGCGCACGATGCGCTGAACGACGCGATCATGGCGGCGCTGGCGTTCGTGGCAGGCTGCTGGCGTTCGTCGAGCAGCGCCGAACGCGCCACCCCCCGGCCCCCCGCCGGCATCACTGCGCTCAATGCCCCGACGCCCCGATGCACCGAAGCCGGTTTCGGAACGCACTTGTTGGGCCTTGAACGCGGCGCGCTCTTCGGCCGCCTGCGGGCTGCGGTCGAGGATGGAGAACAGCCAGATGCCGACGAAGCCGATGGTCATCGAGAACAGCGCGGGCGACGAGTACGGGAACAGCGCCGATCCCACCGGATTGCCCAGCGTCCCCTCCCCCACCGACGGCGAGACGATGGTCAGCGCCACCGACGAGATCAGTCC
The DNA here is from genome assembly GCA_016717855.1 of Betaproteobacteria bacterium. GTDB lineage: Bacteria > Pseudomonadota > Gammaproteobacteria > Burkholderiales > Casimicrobiaceae > PALSA-1005. Next base: position 245,650 of record JADKEV010000003.1, on the reverse strand, counting down.
CATGAACCCGCCCGTGACCGCGCCGCGCGTCGTGCAGTCTTTCCACAGCACCGACATGAACAGCACCGGGAAGTTGGCCGAAGCGGCGATGGCAAAGGCCAGCGCGACCATGAAGGCGATGTTCTGCTTTTCGAACGCGATGCCCAGGACGACCGCGACTACGCCCAGCGCCAGGGTGGTCAGGCGCGAGACCTTGAGCTCCGATGCGCTGTCGGCCTTGCCCTTCTTGAACACCGTCGCGTACAGGTCGTGCGAGACCGCCGATGCGCCCGAGAGCGTGAGGCCCGCGACCACCGCCAGGATGGTCGCGAACGCCACGGCCGAGATGAAGCCGTAGAACACGTTGCCGCCCACCGCCTTGGCCACCAGCACCGCGGCCATGTTGGCCGAGCCGCCGCCGCCCTTGATGATGCCCTTGGCGGTGTCGGCATATTCCGGGTTGGTCAGCACCAGCGTGATCGCGCCGAAGCCGATGATGAAGATCAGCACGTAGAAGTAGCCGATCCAGGTCGTCGCCCAGAGCACCGACTTGCGCGCCTCCTTGGCATCGGGCACGGTGAAGAAGCGCATCAGGATGTGCGGCAGGCCGGCGGTGCCGAACATCAGCGCCATGCCGAACGAGATCGCCGAGATCGGATCCTTGATGAAGCCGCCGGGGCCCATGATGGCCAGGCCGATGGCCGCCGCGTCGACGGGAGCCTTGCCGCCGTTCGCGGCGATCTGGGTCCTGACCTGGACGCCCTTGGCGAACAGCGCCTCCGGGCTGAAGCCGAACTGCGCGAGCACCATCAGCGCCATGAACGTGACGCCGGCCAGCAGCATGCACGCCTTGATGATCTGCACCCAGGTGGTCGCGGTCATGCCGCCGAACAGCACGTACACCATCATCAGCGCGCCAACGATGACCACCGCGACCCAGTAGTCCAGCCCGAACAGCAGCTTGATCAGCGCGCCGGCGCCCACCATCTGCGCGATCAGGTAGAACGCGACCACGACCAGCGTGCCCGAGGCGGCGAACACGCGGATCGGCGTCTGCTGGAAGCGGTAGCCGGCGACGTCGGCGAACGTGAACTTGCCCAGGTTGCGCAGGCGTTCCGCCATCAGGAAGGTGATGACCGGCCAGCCGACCAGGAAGCCGATCGAGTAGATCAGCCCGTCGTAGCCGGTCGCCATCACCGCCGCGGAGATGCCGAGGAACGACGCGGCCGACATGTAGTCGCCGGCGATCGCCAGCCCGTTCTGGAAGCCGGTGATGCCGCCGCCCGCGGTGTAGAAGTCGGCCGCGGACTTGGTCCGCGCGGCCGCCCACTTGGTGATGAACAGCGTGGCGACGACGAATACCGCGAACATGCTGATGGCGACCCAGTTGGTCGCCTGCTTGTCCACCTGGCCCAGGTCGCCGCCCGCTGCCAGCGCCGCGCCAGCGAACTGCGTCGCGGCAGCCGCGACGAACACTCCAGAGACGGCCCTCACTTCGACGCCTCTTCCAGGATTTCCCTCGTCAGCCGGTCATACTCGCCATTGGCGCGCCGCACGTAGATGCCGGTGATCACGATGGTGAAGATGATCACGCCCATGCCGATCGGAATGCCCAGCGTAGTGACGCCGCCGCCGATAGGCTGCGCGAGGAAGGGCTTGTTGAACGCGATCAACGCGATGTAGCCGAAATACACGATCAGCATCAGGATGGTCAGCGTCCACCCGAACGCGGTCCGTTTGCGCTTGAGCTCGTGGTACTTCGGATTGGCCTCGATTCTGGCTACTATCGAATCACTCATGATGAATCCCCTCTTCCGGTTGGCTGCGATCGCGCGCTCCCGTTCTCCCATCCGGGGGCATGCCGTTTGTAGTATGCGCTTGTTGCGCGGCGGTTTGACCCGCTTCCATTCAACGTCGATTGCCGGGCCCGCACCCGGCCGTCGCGCCCCCCCCCCCCCCCCCCCTGTGCCCCGCCCCCCCCCCCCCCCCCGCCCCCGTCCCCCCCCGGCCCGGCGATGACACGATGAACGCGGCGCGCGGTGTGGGCTCCGCCCCCCCGGGGGCGCCCCCCGGGCGGGGGCCGCCGGGGTCCCGGGGGGGGCCCGGGCCCCGCGCCCCCCCGCGATCTGCCGGGGGGCCGCCCGCCGGCCCCCGCACGCGGCTTGTGCTTTCCCGCCGATCAGGTACAAGATAGGGGCGCGAGCGGTGCGGAAATGGCGGCGCATGGCGGAACCGGCCCGCCGTGCCGCTTCCGGCGTGCCGTGCTCGCACCGGCAACCCGCCGCACTTGCATGCGGGCCTTGCCCAGGCTTCAACGGAGGAACCGATGCGGCAATACTCGTGCCTGTTGCTGGCGCCCCTGCTGATATCGGCCCTGGCCGCCGCCCAGCCGGCGCCGGCCCCGGCAACCACGCCATCCGCTACCGCCAAGACGGCAACCGTGCCGAACACCCTCGAACAACGCCTCGCCGCGTGCGCGATCTGCCATGGCAAGCAGGGCGAAGGTACGCTCAAGAACGAATACTACCCGCGACTCGCCGGCAAGCCGACCGGGTATCTGTACAACCAGTTGATCGGTTTCCGCGAGCGGCGGCGGAGCGCCTCGCCGATCATGACGTACATGGTCGGCGGGCTGTCGGACAATTATCTGCACGAGATCGCCGCGCACTACGCGGGGCTGCGGCCGCCGTTTCCCGCGCCGGTCACGCGCGCGCCGCTGGCGAAGCTCAAGCTGGGCGAGACCATCGCGCTGAAGGGACTGCCCGCGCGCGACATCCCGGCCTGCACGGCCTGCCACGGCGGCCCGCTGTCCGGGATGCTGCCGGCGATTCCGGGGCTGGTCGGACTCAACCCGGAGTACATCGCGGCGCAACTCGGCGCGTGGCGGAGCGGGTCGCGCAACTCGACCGCGCCGGACTGCATGGCGCGCATCGCTTCGCGGATGACCGGCGACGACATCTCGGCGGTCGCCGCCTTCCTCGCGTTCCAGGTGGCGTCGCCCGATGTGCCGCCGGCGCCGGCGCAGGCCGCGAAGCTCCCGCTGGCCTGCGGCAGCGCGCCATAACAGTAGAGGAGCGCGAACCATCATGCAACGCACTCTGTTCGCGGCCGTTGCCGTCGTAGCCGTCGCCTTCGCGGCGATGTTCCTGTTCACGCGCGAGCCGGCGCCCTCGCCTTCGAAGGGTGCGACCGGCGAGCTCAGCCAGGTCGTGCGCGGCGAATATCTCGCGCGCGTCGGCGATTGCTTCGCCTGCCACACGGTGCGCGGCGGCCAGCCCTACGCCGGCGGGCTCGAGATGGCGACGCCGTTCGGCGCCCTGTACACGACCAACATCACGCCCGACCCGGAGACCGGCATCGGCAAGTGGAGCAGCGACGACTTCTGGCGCGCGCTGCACGACGGCAAGGCGAAGGACGGGTCGTTCCTGTACCCGGCGATGCCGTTCACCAACTACACCAAGGTCACGCGCGAGGACGCCGACGCGATGTACGCGTACTTCCGCTCGATCCGGCCGGTGCGCCAGCCCAACCGCCCGCACAGACTGGCGTTTCCATACAACCAGCGCGAGCTGCTGCTGGGGTGGCGCACGTTGTACTTCAAGGCGGGCGAATACCAGGACGATCCCCAACAGTCGAAGGAATGGAATCGCGGCGCCTATCTGGTCGAAGGCCTCGGTCACTGCAACGCCTGCCACAGCACGCGCAATGTGCTCGGCGCGGTCAAGGAGGGGGCCGACATCTCCGGCGGCCTGATCCCGGTGCAGAACTGGTACGCGCCGTCGCTGACCTCGAACCGCGAGACGGGGCTGGGGCAATGGGACGTCAAGGACATCGTCGACCTGCTGCGCACCGGCGTGTCGGCGCGCGGCGCGGTGTTCGGCCCGATGTCCGCGGTGGTCCAGCACAGCCTGCAGGAGACATCGCTGGTCGACCTCACGGCGATGGCCGTGTATCTCAAGTCGCGCGCGCAGACAAAGGAGCCGGCGGTGCCGCCGCAGGTCGAGCCGACCGCGCCGCAGGCCGCGGCCATGATGCCCCTGGGAGCGAGAATCTACGAGCGACATTGCGCCGACTGCCATCAGGCCGATGGCAGAGGTGTGCCGCGGATCTATCCACCGCTGGCCAACAACCAATCGATCCTGATGGCGTACCCGATCAACCCGATCCGGATGGTGCTCAATGGCGGCTTTCCTCCGAGCACCGAGGGCAACCCGCGGCCGTACGGGATGCCGCCCTACTACCAGGAGCTGAGCGACGATGAAGTCGCCGCGGTGGTCACCTGGATCCGCGGTGCCTGGGAGAATCGCGCGGCGGCGGTGTCGGCGGCCGAGGTGACCAAGGGGCGCGGGGTGCCGACGGATTGACGCGGCCGTCGCGACAGGGTCGCGCGCTTTCCCCGCGGCGCGGCGTCGCCCGCCGGCTGCGGAGCTCGCGCGGACTCAGACCCGATGCAGGTGCAGGCCGCCGCCGACGTTGATCACTTCCCCGGTCGAAAACGGCAGCGCGCCCGACGCGAGCGCGGCGACGGATTCGCCCACGTCCTCGGGCGTCCCCCAGCGCGGCATCGGCACGCCGCCGTTCGCGATCAGCGCGTCGTAGGTCGCGCGCGCGGGCAGCGTCATGTCGGTGCGGATAATCCCGGGGCGCACCTCGAACACGTGGATGCCGTTCCCTCCCAGGCGCGCGGCGAAGAGCCTGGACGCCATCGCCAGCGCCGCCTTGGTCATGCAGTAATCGGCGCGATTGACCCCGACGATGTCGGCGTTGGCCGAGCTGATGGTGATCAGCGAGCGGTACGCGGGCACCGCGTCGCCGGGCCGTGGGGCCAGCATCGCCCGCGCGACGGCCTGGGTCAGGAAGAACGTCCCGCGCAGGTTGATGGCGACGCAGCGGTCGAAGCTCTCGGGGGTGAGTTCCAGCATGTCGCCGCGCCGCAGCGAGGTGACGCCTGCATTGTTGACCAGGCAGGCGAGCGGCCCCAGGCCCCCTTGCGCCCACTCGACGATGCGGGCATGCGCGGCGACGTCGGCGATGTCCTGCTGCAGGTAGAGCGCGCGGCGGCGCAGCGCTTCCACATCGGCGACTGCCAGCGCCGCGTCGGCGGGACTCTCCATGCTGAGGATCGCGACGTCGAAGCCCGCTGCCGCCAGCGCGCGGGCGATGCCGCGGCCGATGCCGCGCGCACCGCCCGTGACCAGCGCGGTCCCGCGGGATGAATCCCCGCCCCGTTCGTCCATCACTGCCCCTTTCGCTGACCCCTGTCGCCACGATATGAAGCATCGCCGGCTCTGTCAACACGGGCCGGAAATTCATCGTAGCACCTTGACGCATCGACACCTGTAGCCTGTAGGATGGGTGGAGCGCAGCGATACCCATCGTGCCATTCGGAGCGGGTGGCTCCGATGTCGCCAGGACGGAATTCTCTGCCGTCTTTGGCCGTTGCGTGCGTTGTCGCCATGATGGGTATCGCTGCGCTCCACCCATCCACTGCGAGCGTACGTCGCTGCTGGCACAGCACACAGAAAAAACTGCCGCGCATCCGGCGGACCGGAAGCGCGGCAGCGCAACCAAAGGCGAAGCAGGCAGATTCCAGTTGGGGACGCCGATGGCCCCCGCGGTTGCGTCGCCGCGGCGGCCGCCCCTGTCTGCGCCGGATGTTAGCGCTGGACAACGGCCGGCAGTTGGGGTATTCAAGCGCATCGACTGTGCAAAAATCCACGACGACCGATGAACTGGGACGACCTGCGGTTCTTTCTCGAGCTGGCCCGGTGGAAGCGGCTGAGCCAGGCGGGGCGCAAGCTGGGCGTCGACCACACGACGGTCGCCAGGAGGATCGAGCAGTTCGAGGCCGTGCTCGGCTGCCGGCTGTTCGAATCGACGGCCGCCGGCTACGAGTTGACCGAGGCCGGGCAGCGACTGTTCGCGCACGCCGAAACGATCGAGAACAATATCGGCCTGCTGCGCGAGGAAGCGCTGGGGCAAGGCGTGCGGGTCAGCGGCATCGTGCGCATCGGCACGCCGGAAGGCTTCGGCACGGTCGTCCTGACGCCCCGGCTCGCGCGGCTGCTCGATGCCCACCCCGACCTCGACGTCGAGTTGCTGACGCTGCCGCGCTTTCCCAGCCTCGCCGCGCGCGAGGCGGACATCCTGGTCACGCTCGACCCGCCCGAGCAGGGGCGCTACATCTCGGCGCGCCTCACCGACTTCACCTATGGCCTGTTCGCGTCGAAGGATTACCTGAAGCAGCACGGACCTATACGCACGATTCCCCAGCTCGGCGAGCACAATCTCGTCGGCTACATCGACGAAATGCTGCTCAGCCAGCAATTGCATTATCTCGACGAGATCCTGCCCGCATTCCGCTTGCGCATCGCCTCGTCCGGCATGCTCGCGCAGGTCGCCGCGATCCGCGCCGGGCTGGGTGTCGGCGTGCTGGCGCATTACCTCGCGCGGGGCACCGGGCTGGTCCCGCTGCTGCCGCGGGAAGTCGTCTGGAAACGGACCTTCTGGCTGGTGACCCACGCGGACTGGTACCGGCTGCGCCGGATCCGCGCGATCTGGGACTTCATCCGCGCGACGGTGGAAGCCGAGCCCGGCCTTTTCGTGGCCCAGGGCCGCGCCGCCCGCGCGCCTGCCGCCAGGCCGCGCTCCGTTCCCGCGCGATGAACTCGCTTGTCAGAGCCATGCCGCCCCGCCAAGCGGCCCTTGCCGCATGATCCCGCCATGACCATCAAACCGATCCCCGAAGTCGCGTTCGCCGGCGTCGCGTTCACAGCCTGAAGGGCAAGCGCGTGATCACCGGCGGGTGGGGGGGGCCCGCGCGCCGATGACGGGTATGGCGACGCCGATGGCGATGTCGGGATTGACAGGCATGCCTGCAGCTTTCGCGGCCTTGCCCACGTACCCGACCAGGCTCGCCGCGTAGTACGTCACCGCGGCAACCGACAGCCACTCGACGGTCTGCTGCAACCGCAACTGCAGCCGCGCGCGCCGCTCCATCGAGGCGAGCAACGCCTGATTCTGGCGTTCGCGCGCGATTTCCACCCGGGTCGAGAGCAGGCTGCTCGCGTTGGCGACGCGCTCGGACAGGTCGCGCAGCCGCTGGGCAACCGACGCGCAGGTCGCCATCGCCATCAGGCGCCGGCGTCAGGCGCCAGCGCGCCCAGCGCCCGCTCGACGTCGACGATCCGCGGCGCCAGCCGCCGCGCAATCGGCAGCGCGAGCAGCGCCATCACCCGATACGCCTCGATCTCGAACAGCCGCTGCAGCATCCGGCCCGACTGGCGCGGGGTGAGCCCGCGATCCTGGATCACGAAGCGCACGTGGCCATCCTCGTGGATCCGGAAATCTGTAAGCGCGGCGCCGGCCCCGTCGCCCACCAGCGCGCCGACCGGCACATTGCCGTCGAAATAGCCGGCGACCGCGGCCGCGTCAGCCCCATCGCCGGCGGAAGGCAGGAGCTCGGCATGGGCGGCGACGATCGTGCGGCCCGGAATCGCGCCCAGCCATTCGCCGGGCAGAAGACCTGCCGCGGGCGCGCTGAACGGCTGCGGGCTCGGACCTGGCGCCAGCAACGTATAGCTGGAGAATTCGCCGTGCCGTTCCCACGTCAGCCGCACCGGTCCCAGGCGGGCGTGGGTGGCGGGGGAGGGCCGCGCAGCCGCATCACCACGGCCCCCCCCCCCCCCCCCCCCCCCCCCCCCCCCCCCCCCCCCCCCCCCCCCCCCCCCCCCCCCCCCCCCCCCCCCGGCGCGGGCCGCATCCGCGCATGCCGCGGCATTTCCCTCCGGCGCGCGATGTGTGATGATAGCCGGCGCACGCAGTCTCGCCGCAATGGCTGCGGCAGCACTCGCCGCGGCGCCCGCCCTTGACTATGAACACTCGACCCCCGATGCACGACCCTCAAGCCGGGCAGACGCTGCGGCAGGCCATCACCGCCGCGTATCGCACCGACGAGACCGCGCTGGTGCGCGAACTCGTCGCGCGACTCCGCTTGTCCGCCGCCAGCCTCGGCGCCGTGCGCGAACGCGCGCGGGGCCTGGTCGTCGCGCTGCGCGAGAGCCGGTCCAATGCCAGCGGCGTCGACAACCTGATGCAGGAATTCTCGCTGTCCAGCCAGGAAGGCGTGGCGCTGATGTGCCTGGCGGAGGCGATGCTGCGGATTCCGGATGCGGCGACCGTCGACCGGCTGATCCGCGACAAGATCGGCGGCGGCGACTGGCGCGCGCATATCGGCAACAGTCCGTCGCTGTTCGTCAATGCGGCGAGCTGGGGCTTGCTGATCACCGGCAAGCTCACGGCGACCGCCAGCGAGACCGGCATGAGCAATGCGCTGGCGCGCTTGATCGCCAGGGGCGGCGAGCCGCTGATCCGCAAGGGCGTGGGGCTGGCGATGCGGCTGCTCGGCCGGCAGTTCGTGACCGGCGAAGACATCGCCTCGGCGCTCAAACAAAGCCGCGATCAGGAAGCCCGCGGCTATACCTATTCGTACGACATGCTGGGCGAAGCCGCGCTGACCGCCGCCGATGCCGAACGCTACGCGGCCAGCTACGCCGGGGCGATCCACGCGATCGGCCACGCGAACGCCGGGCGCGGCGTATACCGGGGTCCCGGCATCTCGGTCAAGCTCTCGGCGCTGCATCCCCGCTTCACGCGCGCGCAACGGGAGCGCGTCCTCGGCGAACTGCTGCCGCGCCTGCGGGAGCTGATGCTGCTGGCCAGGGGCTACGACATCAGCTTCAACATCGACGCCGAGGAAGCGGACCGGCTCGACCTGTCGCTCGACCTGATCGAAGTGCTGGCGCTGGACCCGGAACTGGCGGACTGGAACGGCCTCGGCGTGGTCGTCCAGGCGTACCAGAAGCGCTGCCCGCGGGTCATCGACTACCTGGTCGATCTCGCGCGGCGCAGCGGCCGCCGGCTGATGATCCGGCTGGTCAAGGGCGCGTACTGGGACAGCGAGATCAAGCGCGCGCAGGTCGATGGCCAGGACGGCTATCCGGTCTACACGCGCAAGGCGCACACCGACGTCGCCTACCTCGCCTGCGCGCAACAACTGCTCGCGGCCGGCGCCGCCATCTACCCGCAATTCGCCACGCACAACGCGCACAGCCTGTCGTTCGTCCACCAGATGGCAGTGGACATGGGCGCCGGCGACTACGAGTTCCAGTGCCTGCACGGCATGGGCGAGACGCTCTACGACCAGATCGTCGGAGCGGACGGGTTGGGCCTGCCCTGCCGCATCTACGCGCCGGTGGGCAGCCACGAGACGCTGCTGCCCTACCTGGTCCGGCGGCTGCTGGAGAACGGCGCCAACAGTTCGTTCGTCAACCGCATCGTCGACGAATCCGTGGGCATCGACGAACTGATCGCCGATCCGGTGGAACAGGTGGCGCGTGCGGGCGCGCTGCCGCACCCGCAGATTCCGCTGCCCCGCGATCTCTACGGACCCGGCCGGGTCAATGCGCGCGGCGTCGACTTGTCGAACGAAGCGACGCTGGCGCTGCTCACGCAGGACCTCGCGCGGCTGGCGCGCAAGACGTGGGCGGCGGCGCCGCTGCTCGCTGGGCGCGATGGCATCACGGACGGTGACGCACGTCGCGTGGCGCCAGCGGGCGTTGACGCCAGCGCCGCTGACGCTGGCGTTGCCGCTGCCGGCGCGGGCAGCCAAGCCGCGGCTGTCACGAATCCCGCTGATCGCGCCGACGTCGTCGGCACCGTCGTCGCGGCCACGCAGGCCGACGTCGACGCGGCGCTGGCGGCGGCAGCGGCGTTCGCGCCCGCCTGGGCGCAGGTGCCGGCACCTGAGCGCGCGGCGCTGCTCGAGGGCGCCGCGGCGCTGCTGGAGGCGCACACGCCGGAACTGATCAGCCTGTGCATCCGTGAAGCGGGCAAGAGCTGGCCCAACGCGGTGGCCGAAGTGCGCGAGGCGGTGGATTTCTGCCGCTACTACGCGCAACAGGCGCGGCTGCATCTTGCCGGGCGCGACGTCGAACCGCTCGGGCCGGTGGCCTGCATCAGCCCGTGGAATTTCCCGCTGGCGATCTTCACCGGCGAGGTCGCGGCGGCGCTGGCGGCCGGCAACCCGGTGCTGGCCAAGCCGGCCGAGCAGACGCCGCTGATCGCGGCGTTCGCGGTGCGGTTGTTCCACGAAGCCGGCGTCCCGCGCGCCGCGCTGCAATTGCTGCCCGGCGCGGGCGAGACCGTCGGCGCGGCGCTCACCGCCGACGGACGTGTCAAGGGCGTCATCTTCACCGGTTCGACCGAAGTCGCGCAATTGATCCAGCGCGCCCTCGCCGCGCGCACGGGCGCCGGCGAGGAGATCGTGCTGATCGCCGAAACCGGAGGCCAGAACGCGATGATCGTCGATTCGTCGGCGCTGCCCGAGCAGGTCGTCGCCGATGCGCTCGGTTCGGCATTCGACAGCGCGGGGCAGCGCTGCTCGGCGTTGCGGGTGCTGTGCGTGCAGGAGGAGTTCGCCGGCCATCTGCTCGCGCTGCTGCGCGCGGCGATGGCCGAATTGCGGATCGGGCGGCCGGCGCTGCTGGCGACCGACGTCGGGCCGGTGATCGACGCGGCCGCGCAGGCCGGGCTCGAAGCGCACATCGGCCGGATGCGCGCGGCCGGCCACACGATCCTGCAGCTGCCGCTGCCCGAAGAGTGCCGCGCCGGCACGTTCGTCGCGCCGGCGCTGATCGAACTGCAGTCGATCGCGGAACTCGAGCGCGAGGTGTTCGGTCCGGTGCTGCACGTCGTGCGCTACCGGCGCGAAAACCTCGAACGGCTGCTCGAGGACATCAACGCCACCGGTTACGGGCTCACGCTGGGCGTGCACAGCCGCATCGACGAGACGATAGCCCTGGTGGTGTCGCGCGCGCGCGCCGGCAATGTCTACGTGAACCGGAACATCGTAGGCGCGGTGGTCGGCGTGCAGCCGTTCGGCGGCGAGGGCAAGTCCGGCACCGGGCCGAAGGCGGGCGGACCGCTCTATCTGCAGCGGCTGGTCCGGGCGCCCATCGCGGTGCCCGCGGCATTGCTGGAGAATCAGGCGCCCTGGTCATCGCCGTCGCTGGCCGCGCTGGCCGCGCTCGAGGAATGGGCGACGGCATCCGGACGCGGCAGCCTCGCGGCGACCTGCCGCGCGAACCGGGCGGCAACGTTGCTCGATGTCAGCGTGCCCCTGCCCGGCCCCACCGGCGAAGTCAACACGCTGCGCTTCGCCGCGCGCGGCCGCCTTGGGTGCAGCGCCGGAACCGAAGCGCAGTTGCTGGACCAGATCGCAGCGGCGCTGGCGACCGGCAACAACGTCGCTGTCGCGAATACCGACACCGCGGCGGCACTGCTGCCGCAACTGCCCGCGGCCGTGCGAGCGCGCACCCGGCTGGCTGCGGACTTGCGCCGCGAACAAGTTTCGCTGCTGCTCGCCGCCGGGGGCCCTGCCGCGATCGCGAAGCTCCGCCGCGAGTTCGCCGCGCGCGACGGCGCGCTGATCCCCGTGATCGAAGCGGACCGCGACGGCCGCTATCCGTTGCACCGACTGGTCGTCGAGCGCTCGCTCAGCGTCAACACCGCGGCGGCGGGCGGCAACGCCAGCCTGATGACGCTGGTGCCCTGAGTTCAGCTGGCGAGCCACCGGACATACTGTTGATCCAGCGCAAGGTCCATTTGCCGAACCCAACCTATAAGGCGAGTACTTCTTGACAATCTGCCGAACCCAACCTATAAGAAGTGTACTTCTAGACAATCGGGGAAATCATGAAAGTGCGACTTGGGCTGGCGTTGGGGATGTTGATGGCGGTGGCATTGGCCGGCGCGGCGGAAGCAACCGTTGTCGGAAACTGGAACGGCAGCAACAGATCATGGAACAACTCCGACATGTCCGCGCTGCGGGGCGCGGTCGTTGCCGCCGGTCATACCGTCAGGGCGGATGCGGCGATCACGCCGGCCGAATTGGCCGGTGATGGTGTGTTCGTGATCGGCGAGGCGACGGTGACTCCGTCCGCCGGCGAGATGAGCGATTTGTCGGGATTCGTCAATGCCGGCGGCATCCTGCTGGTGTTCACGAATTCGTCTGCAAGCGGCGTCGCGGGGGCGAACAGCATCTTTTCCGCCCTTGGTTCCACGCTGAACTTCGCAGGCACCAATCCTGTCGCCGCACCCTTTCCAGCGGGTCCGTTCACCAGCGGTCCCACCAACATCGTCGGCCAGACCATCACCACATCGCCGGGCAACTTCATTTCCGGCGGGACCGTGGTTGCCGGCAGCTTTGTCAACTATCAACAAATCGGCGCCGGCTACGTGATCGCTTTCGGCGACCGCATCGACCATAACGTCTTCGGCCCAACCGCGGGTACGCCAAATGGCGATCTGTTTCTCAACATCCTCCAGGTCGCCGCAACCCCGCAGGTCGTGGTGGTGCGCCACGTCGATGTACCGACTCTGAGCGAATGGGGCTTGATCGGCTTGGCAGTGCTGGTGACGGCACTCGCGATCGGTGGACTGCGCCGGAGGAAGGTCAGCTAGACCCTCTGCGCGGCTCCCGGAACCGTGCCTGCGTCGCGGGGTTCTTGTCCGTATCGCGCCGACCCCAGCGCCTGCGGCGGACCGGCGCTGGCAGGAATCGGCCCTGCAACGTACGTTGCGCCGCAAGCAGCCGCCGCCGGGCCTTCAATGCGCGATGCAGATCTTCCCGAACTGGGCGCCGCTCTTCAGATAGGCCAATGCCTCCTTCAATTCCCCGAACGCGAACACGCGGTCCACGACCGGCTTGATCCGGTGTTGCTCGATGGCCCGCAGCATCGCCTCGAAGCCGTCGCGATTGCCCACCGTCACGCCCTGCAGCCGCACCTGGCGGGTGACGATCAACCCCAGCGGCGTCGTCATCGTGCTGCCCGAGAGCACGCCGATCATCGCCAGCGTGCCGCCCGGCCGGACGCAGCGCAGCGACTGCGGCAGCGTCTTCTCGCCGCCCAGTTCGAGGATCAGGTCGTAGCCCTGCCCGCCGGTGATCGCCTGCGTCGCCTTCGCCCACTCGGGGACGGCGCGGTAGTTGATCGTCGCGTCGGCGCCCATCGCCTTGACGCGCGCGACGCGCTCGTCGCTGGAGGTGATCACTGTGACGTGCGCGCCGAGGACCTTGGCGAACGCCACCGCGAACAGCGCGACGCCGCCGCAGCCCTGGACCAGCACGCGGTCGCCGGGCCGGGTATTGGAACGGGTGACCAGCGCGCTCCACGCGGTGAGCGCGGCGCACGGCAGCGTTGCCGCCTCGAGGTCGGTCAGGTGTGCCGGCGCCTTGACCACGCCGTCCTCGGGCAGGCACATGTACTCGGCCATCGTGCCGTCGATCGGGCCGCCCAGCGATCCGGTCAGGCGCTCCAGGTCCGGCTCGCCACAGATCCAGTTCTGGAAGTACGTGGGGCAGACGCGATCGCCTGGCCCCACGCGGCGCACGTCGGGACCGACCGCCGCGACCTCGCCCACGCCGTCCGACACCGGGATCAGCGGCAGCGTGCCGGTGTAGCGGCCGTAGCCGCGGTCGGGAACGACGAGGTCGCGGTAGTTCAGCGACGATGCCTTCATCCGCACCAGCACTTCGCCGGGCCCGGGCTCGGGCTGCGGCCGCTCCGCCAGCCTGAGGTTGGCCATGCCCCAATCGCCTTCGATCTGGAATACGCGCATCGTCGACTCTCCTCTACTATTGGCCGCGGCGTGCCACGCCCGCCCTGGCCGATAACTTCTGCGCGACGATGACCACCGCGAGCAGCGCAAAGCCGATCGCATCGGAAACGTAGCCCGGCTTGATCAGCAGGATCGCCGCGGCGAGCAGCAGCACGCGCTCCCACCACGACGCTTCGCGCAGCACCCAGCCCTGCAGCCCCGCAGCCAGGGCGGTCACGCCGATGATGGCGGTGACTACCGACGTGGCGCTGGTGGTCCAGTCGCCGATCAGCAGCAGCGACGGCTCGTAGATGAACATGAACGGAATGATGTACGCCGGCGCGGCCAGCCGCACCGCCTCCCAGCCGGTGTCCCAGATGCTGGTGCGCGCCAGTCCCGCGGCGGCGAACACCGCCAGCGCCACCGGCGGCGTGATCGCCGACAGGATCGCGAAGTAGAACGCGAACATGTGCGCCGCCGGCGGGATCGCCCCCAGCTTGATGATCGCGGGCACCAGCAGCGAGACCATCACGATGTACGACGGTGTGGTGGGCATGCCCATGCCCAGGATGATGCCCGCGATTGCGGTGAGCAACAACGCGGCCCAGAGCGAATTCTGCGACAGCGTGATCACCACCTGCGTGAACGTGATGCCGAGCCCGGTGATGGTCACGCAGCCGATCACGATGCCGGCGCAGGCGCAGGCCATCGCCACCGCAAGCGTGTTGCGCGCGCCGTCGACCAGCGCGTCGAGCACGTTGCGCCAGCCGATGCCCTCGCGCGTGGTGGCCCGCAGCAGGGCGATCGGGATGCACGCCAGCGCGCCGGCCAGCGCGCAGCGCGGCGCCGAGTAACCCAGGATCAGCCCGCCCAGCACAACGAACACCGGCACGAACAGGTGTCCCCGCACCGCCATCACTACCCAGAAGCGCGGCAACTCCGACCGGGGGACCCCGGCCAGCTTGTAGCGCTTGGATTCGAGGTGCACGGCGACGAACACGGCGATGTAATACAACAGCGCCGGCACGAGCGCCCAGACGGCGACCTGCGCATACGGCACGACCAGGAACTCGGCCATCACGAACGCCGCGGCGCCCATCACCGGCGGCATGATCTGCCCGCCCGTCGAGGCGACGGCCTCGACCGCGGCGGCGAACGGCGGCCGGAAGCCGGTGCGCTTCATCAGCGGTATCGTGATCGGCCCGTCGACCATCACGTTGGCCACCGCGCTGCCGGAAACCGTGCCGAACAGGCTCGAGGACACGATGGCGACCTTGCCCGGCCCGCCCGCCGTATGCCCGGTGATCGACATCGCGAAATCCATGAACAGCTGGCCGGTGCCGCTCCTTTCCATGAACGAGCCGAACAGCACGAACAGCATCACGTAGCTGGCCGAGACGCCGAGCGTCGAGCCGAAGATGCCCTCGGTGGACAGGTAGAGCTGTTCCATCAGCACGTCGGGGGTCACGCGGGTGAACCCCGCCGCGAACACCAGGAACGCGATCGCTGTCAAAGGCAGCGACAGCCCGATCACGCGCCGCGTGCCCTCGAGCACGACCAGCACGCCGGTCACCGCGAAGAACCGGTCCCAGCGGGTCAGGTCGTCGATGTAGATGATGCGGTTGATGAACGCGTCGTAGCCCAGGAAGATGTGAAGGACCATGCCCGCGCCCAGCACCAGCAACAGCAGGTCGAACGCCCGCCAGGCGGGACGCCCGGGCCGGGTCGGGTACATCAGGAAGACCAGCGCGAACGCGAACAGCAGGTGCGTGCCGCGGAAGATGATCGCCTCGGGCGGCCCGAACGCGGCGACGTACATGTGATAGAGCGACATCGCCACCGCGACGGCCATGATCAGCCATTGCAGGAACTTGCTGGTCGGCGTCGTCGGCGTCGCTTCCTCGGAGATTACGGCAGGCGCCGTCAATGTGGTCACGTGATCGATCCTCGCCCTAGTCATCCGCCGGCGGCCGCCATTGCGGCGGGCCGGACACGAAACGGGGCGGCCCTGCGCCGCCCCGTCATTGCCTTCGGGTGCGCGCCCGCTGCTACAACGCTCCGACTTCCTTGTAATACTTCGCGGCCCCCTTGTGGAACGGCACGCCGATGTCGATCGCCATGTCCTTCGCCGTCAGGCCGGTGATCGGCTTGACCACGGCGGCCATGTCGGCGACGCCGGTGGCCATCGCCTTGGTCATCTTGTAGACCACGTCCTCGGGCAGGTCGCAGGAAGCGATGATGTGCGTGGAGTAGCCGATCGCGGCCACGTCCTTGTCCTGTTTCGGGTAGGTGCCGGCCTTGATGATCAGCTTGTTGTAGCCGGCGTTCATCTTCTTGAGTTCGGCCATCGTCTTGTCGTCGACCGGCACGAGCTGCACGTTGCGCGCGCTGGCCAGGTCCATCACTGCCGAGGCGGGCGCCGTCGTGCCCAGCGTGAACACCTGCACATGCCCGTCCTTCATCATGTCGACGGCGTCGGTGTACGAGGCCTGGAAGTTCACCTTGGCCAGCGACTGGTACGTCATGCCGTTGATCTTCAGGATGTCGGCCGTCAAGGCCTCGGCGGTGTTGCCCTTGGACTGGGTGACCAGCGTCTTGCCCTTGAGGTCGGCGAACGAACCGATCTTCGCATCGCTCAACGCGACGACCTGGAAGAACTGCGGATACAGGTTCGCCACCTGGCAGACCTTGGTCGTCTTCTTCGGGTACGGCGCCCGGCCTTCGATGCCGTCCACCGTGGTCGACGAGTTGCCGAAGCCGATCTGCGCCTTGCCTTCGTCGACGCCGCGGACGTTGGCGATGCCGGCGCCCGGCTGCTGCTGGATTTGCAGGCCGGGAATCTCCTTCTCCCACATGTTCTTCAGCGCGCCGCCCAGCGGCACCCACGACCCGCCCTGCGGGCCGGTCATCAGCGTGACTTGTTGCGCCGCGGCGGGCATGGCCAAGGCAACCGCTGCTGCCAGCGCGCCGAGGCGCGCAATCTGGTTCAATCTCATGATTCCTCCTGGTAGTGGCGGCGTATGCGGCCGGGGTGGCGCCACGCCTGTCACAGCTGGCGTGGATGATGGAGCGGGTGCCGGAACATGTCAAGCGCGTAGCGCGCCGTGCAGAGCGCGCCGTGCGTAGCGCGGCGCCGTGTGTGTGCTGGCGCACGGCAGCGCCGGAGCGAAACGGGTAACCTCGACCCATTGCCCGCAACCTTCGCCAATTGCCACCCATGAAAGAACTCCTGCTCGCCCTTGCCTTGACCGCTGCCTTGGCGCCGCCCGCCTTCGCGGCGCCCCGCCCGAAGGCCGCGGCGCAGTTCGCGCCCGCGCTGGTCAATGACGCCGCGATCGCGCAGCGGCGCGACCCCGCGGCGAAGCGCGCCGCGCTGCTGCGCGCGCAGGTGCTGCTCGATCGCGCGCGATTCTCGCCGGGCGAGATCGACGGGTCCTCCGGCTCGGGCATGAAGAAGGCCGTGACCGCCTTCC
The DNA here is from genome assembly GCA_016717855.1 of Betaproteobacteria bacterium. GTDB lineage: Bacteria > Pseudomonadota > Gammaproteobacteria > Burkholderiales > Casimicrobiaceae > PALSA-1005. The sequence goes on along the minus strand of JADKEV010000003.1, from coordinate 228,539 downwards.
AGAACCAGTTTCAGCTCTCCCCCTCCGGCGCGGCCGACAAGGTGACTTGGGCCGCGTTGAACCAGGACACCGCCCCGGCGCTGGTCGAGTACACGATCACCGCGGCCGATGCCGCGGGTCCCTACGCAGCCATCCCCACGGACATCGTGGAAAAGTCCAAGCTGCCCACGCTGGGATTCGCTTCGGCGGCCGAGGCGCTGGGCGAACGCTTCCACGCCAGCCCCAAGCTGCTGCGGCAGCTCAATCCGGGCAAGGACTTCGTCCGCGTGGGTGAAGTGATCGTCGTGCCGAACGTCGAGGCGCCGGCGGCGCTGCCCAAGGGCGCGAAACTGGTGGTCAGCAAATCAAGGTCCAGCGTCACGCTGGTCGATGCCGCCGGCAAGACGCTGGCGCACTTTCCCGCGAGCGTGGGCAGCACGCACGATCCCCTGCCGCTGGGCAAGTGGAAGATCGAAGGCGTTGCCAGGAACCCCCCGTTTCACTACGACCCGAAGCTGTTCTGGGATGCCGATCCGGAACACAAGAAGGCCAGGATCCCGCCCGGCCCGAACAATCCGGTCGGCGTGGTGTGGATCGACTTGTCCAAGCCGCACTACGGCATACACGGAACCCCGGAGCCGGCCACCATCGGCAAGACGCAGTCGCACGGCTGCATCCGGCTGACCAATTGGGACGCCGCGGCGCTCTCGCACGCCGTATACCCCGGCATGCCGGCGACGCTGGAAGAGTGAGCACGGCGCGCGGTCCGCGATGAGCAAGATCCTCGTGTTCGGCATCGGACTGCTGGCGGGCGCGGGGCTCGCGACGTACTACTTCGTAGCGACGCCGCGTGCGGCCCTCACGGCAGGGGCGCAGGTCGCGCCACCAGCCGCGGCCTTGCCGCCTCCGGTCGCTGCCATCGCACCGCTGGCCATCGCACCGCTGGCTACCGCCGTCCTGCCGCCGGCGCTCGAGCCGCCACCGCCGCCCGCGCCTTTCGCCGCCGACCTCGCCGCGCAGGCGCCCAAGTCTCCCGTTGTCACGCCGCCGCCGGCCGCCGCTCCGCCCCTGCCGGACACGATGCCCGCGATCGCGGCACAGCCGCAGGTTCCCGTCGCGCCCGCCGCGGAACCGCGATCGCCCATGCTGTTGCCGCCACGGTTGCTGATTCCAGTCGCCGGCGTCGGCGCCAGCCAGTTGTCCGACACCTACGGCGACCGGCGCGGCGCCTCGCGGCCGCACGAGGCGCTGGACATCATGGCACCCCGCGGCACGCCGGTGCTGGCGGCGGCCGACGGCAAGATCGTCAAGCTGTTCGACAGCAAGCCGGGCGGCCTGACCATCTATCAGTTCGACCCGGGCGAGACCCTGGCGTACTATTACGCGCATCTGGACCGGTACGCGCCCGGCATCGCGGCCGGGGTCCAGGTAAAGCAGGGTGAGTTGATCGGCTATGTCGGCAGCACCGGCAACGCCAGCCCGGAAGGGCCGCATCTGCACTTCGCCATCTTCCGGCTCGGCCCCGAAAAAAACTGGTGGCAGGGCACGCCCATCAACCCTTATCCGCTGCTGGCGGGGCCCTGAGTTAAGCGAAGCGCAATCATTCACGTCGGGAGCACGGCATGTGCGTGTCACGTTGCACCTGGGCCATCGCCTTCGCCGCGATCGTCTTGCAGGGTTGCGCCATCCGCGGCGCGGTCGATCCGGCGCTGCTGTCCTTCGACCAGAGCCGGCTCCCCGCCCCCGACGTCGCTTTGCGGATTCCCGGGCTCGGCCCCTGCACGGACAACCCGGACCGCACCGTCTCGCTCAACGCGCAGGAACCGGTCACGGTGCTCGTCCATGGCTGCTATGGATCGTCCGGCCAGTTTCGCGGTCTGGCGCAAGTGCTGGCCTTCCATGGCCAGCAGACCGCCTGCTTTACTTACGACGACCGTGACAGCATGGATGTCAGCGCGGCCGAGCTCGCTGCCGCCCTCGATCAACTCGTGCGGCGGATCCAGGCCCCGTCCGCGGCGACGCCGGTGACGGTAATCGGGCACAGCCAGGGCGCGCTGATCTCGCGCCGGGCGCTGACCGCCAGCCGGCCGGCGCCAATCGGCGGCGGCGATGCCGGGTTGCAGCTGGTCACCATTTCGGGCCCGTTCGGCGGCATTGCCGCTGCCAGTCCCTGCGGTTCGCCCGTGTACCGCGCGTTCAGCCTCGGCCTGATCGCCCCGATGTGCCGCATCGCCACCGGCGACAAATGGTCCGAGATCACGCTCTGGTCGGACTTCATCCGCCGCCCCGGCGCCCTGGGCAGGCAGGTGCACAGCTACCTGAAGATCGATACCGACGAGCGCGGCAGCTGCCGGCAGGTGGTGGATGGGCAATGTGTCGAGGGCGACCTGACGTTCAGCCTCGACGAGCAGCGCAACCCGGCAGTCGACCGCGACCCGGCCGCGAAGATCGTCGAAGTGCAGGCTGGGCACGTCGAGATCGTCGGCGACAAGTACGTCGCGCCGGTGAAGCTCATCGCGATCCTGCAGCAGAGTGGCGTGATGCGTCCGACCGAGCCGCAACGTGTGGCGGCGCTGGACCGGCTGCTGGAGAGTGTGTACGGAGGGCCGCGCGCCCGGTAGCCACAAGCGTTCCGCGTCGGGCGTTCCCCCCGAGAGCCGCCCTAACCCGCCTTCGCCTGCTTGGCCTTCAGCCTTTGCGCGGTCTTCTCGATCCCGACGATGAAACGGTTGTGCCTGCCGCGCGCGACTTGCTCCACCGCGTCGCGCACGGTGAAGTCGAACGCGACGGCGCCGCCGTTGACCTCGGCCAGCGTCACCGTGATCTCCACCCACATGCCCAGCAGCGTCGCGCCCAGGTGATCGAGCTCGACCCGGGTGCCGACGGAGTCCTTGCCCGCGTCGATGTGCTCGAGCAGCAGGTCGCGGCAGGTCATCTCGATGTCGTAGAGCAGGTTGGGCGTCGAGTAGACCCTGCAGTCGTCGCCCATGAAGCTGATGGTGCGTTTGGCGTCGACTTCGACGCGACGGGTGGCGGTGAGGCCGGGGGCAAGCGTGTCGCTCATGGTTGATCCTCGCGTTTCGTGTTGGTCGGTTTACGGTGCCGGGCAGCCGCGCAGCAACGGGCGCCGGCGGCGCGGGGCCGGCTCACTCGCCCGGACTCCGGTTGCGCAGCGCGTCCGCGTACAGACGCGCCTCGATGTAGCGCACCAGTGCCCGCGTGCCGCGCGCGCAGTTGCGGAACACGCAGACGCCCTGGTCCATCAGCCGGGCGCACATCGCGTCGTAGAGCTTGCCGCCGTCGACGATGCCGATGACCGGCTTGTCGTGGCGCGCGGCCAGCGGCGGCATCAACTGCACGGTGCTCTTCGGGTCGTTGATGTCGTGGCCGGGCCGCAGCTTGCTCTCTTCCAGCGCCCGGATGGCGGGCGCGGTGGGGTCGAGCCCGACCACCACGGCGTCGATCTCCGGATCGAGCAGGAAGGCTTCGGTGATCTGCAGGTGAGCCTCGTCGTCGGCGCCCGGATTGATGTCGATGGGGTTCCGGACTTCGACCAGCGCATCGAGCTTCTTGGCGAGCAGGATTTCGCCGATGCGCTCTGTCGTGGCCTGCCCGAGAACGCCCATCCGCATCGAAAAGTCGTCCGTCTCGATCGCGTCGGCCATGCCGATCGCCTCGAAGCCCGCGCCGCTGATCGCACCCAGCCGGTTGCCGCCGATCTTCTTGTCGTGCAGCGCCCCGGCAATGTAGAACAGGTCGTCGAAGGCGCTGAAGTCCTCGGCGACGATCGCGCCGGCGTGGCGCACCACCGATTCGAACACGGCGGGACTGCCGGCGATGGATGCGGTGTGGCCCATCACGCCGCCCATGCCCGGCGCGGTCCGGCCCGACTTGTAGACCACGACCTGCTTGCCGTTGCGCACCGCGCGGCGCACGGCCCGAACAAAGTCGAGCCCGTCCAGGTCCTTGAATCCTTCGACGTAGATGCCGATGGTCGCGATCTCCGGACGCTCCGCAAAGTACGTCAGCATGTCGCCGTGCGTGAGGTCGGTCTGGTTGCCCAGGGCCAGCATGTAGCGCGGATCGAGCCACGGATTCTGGCTCAGCCGCGTGATCATGAACGCGCCGCTCTGGCTGAGCAAAACTGAATTCCGTTCCGGCTTCTTCTGCGGCTTGGGCAGCCGCTCCAGCGGAATGAACCACGAATCGTAGGAACCCGGATGCGAGACGACGCCCAGGCAGTTGGCGCCGAGGAAGATCGGACCGCCTCCTGCATTGCCGTGGGCGGCGTTGATCCGTGCGGCGAGCGCCGCCGCGGGCTCACGGCTGGCCTGCGTCTCGCCCAGGCTGCCGGGGATCAGCATCACCGACTCGACCGCCGCGGTGGCGATGATCTCGTCGACCAGCCCATAGACGGCACTCGCGGCCACCGCGACGATCAGCAGGTCGAGCTTGTGATCCAGCGCTTTCAGGCTGTCGACGCAGCGCACGCCATCGATCTCGGTCTCGCCCGGCCGGATGATGATCAACTGCTCCTTGGGATAGCCGCTGCCCATCAGGTTGCGCAGGATGATCCGGCCGAAATTCATGCCGCCGGCCGAGACCCCGACGAGGCCGATCGACGCCGGATGCAGCAGCTTGTCGATCTTGTGGATGGGGCGCGGCAGCCGGGCGGCGACCGGCGCGCCGAACTCGCAGCGCGCCTGGCGGGCCGTGACCCGGTCGCCGAAGGCATGCACGGGGTCGAGCTCCAGAGCGCGCAGCGTGAACGGCGATCCGGCATTGCCCGGCGCGAAGCCGGCGGCCAGCGCGAGCAATTGTTCGAAGCAGGCTTCGAGCGCGGCGTCGGGAAGCGGCAGTGCGCCGCGACGGGCGGCGCCGGCCAGCTTCTGATACGCCAGCGTGCGGCGGAACAGGTTGAGGAAATCCTGGGCATCGGTCAGCGCGGCGACGGCATGGACGGCCGCGCGCCCGCGCCGGCAATTGCGCTCATCGAGTTCCGCGTCCAGTCCCCCCGATCCGGCGCTGATGACCATGCCGAATTCGCGCGTGCAGTGCAGGCCGATGCGCAACTCGACCGCCGCAGCGGCGCCCGGGGCGGCCTCCGCGGCGTATGCGATGCCCATGCCCGCGAGCAGTGCCCGCAGTTCTTCGTCGAGCAGACTGTCGCGTCCGGCGGCGGCGGCCCGTCGGAACAGTTCGATCGTGGCTGAGGTGTCCGTGATGTCAGTCCCAGGCAAATGCCGCTTGGCAATGAATGGCGTGGCGGTTCCGCTAACCACGCCGCCGGTTGATTCCGCTGTCGAGCGTACGCCAGGGCGAGGGCAACAACCATTGATGTGGATCAAGCCGTTCCAACGCAACCCGCATAGATTGACTCCGTACAGCAGCGAACCGGAGACGCCATGAAGTACGAGGATCCTGCCTGCGCATATTGCCCGCCGACCGTGCGCGCCTGCCGCCAGGGCGAAGCCGAGGCGCGCGGCCCGGGTTTCTGCCCGAGCAAGGTCGATCCCGAAACGCAGGAGGCCGCGCATGCGCTGTACGACGACCCGGAGACGCGCAGAATCGCGCACGAATCGGCAGTCGTGGAAGCCGAAGGCTACTGCAAGTGGACCCGCGTCGAGGAGATCGTCCAGTTCGCCAGGCGCATGGGCTACCGGAAGATCGGCATCGCGAATTGCATCAGCTTCGTCGATCACGCGCTGGTCCTGAGCGGCATCCTCGAAAGCCATGGCTTTGAAGTCGTCTCGGTGGCCTGCAAGAACGGCAGCATCCCGAAGGAGGAACTCGGGATCGCCGATCACGAGAAGATCCGGCCGGGCCAGTTCGAGCCGTTGTGCAATCCCATCGCCCAAGCCGAACTGCTCGCCGCGCACGGCTGCGAATTCAACGTCGTGCTCGGCTTGTGCGTCGGGCACGACAGCCTGTTCTTCAAGCACGCCAAGGGACTGACCACGGTCCTGGTCACCAAGGATCGCGTGCTCGGCCACAACCCGGTCGCGGCGCTGCATCTCGCCGACTCCTACTACAGCCGGCTGTGGGGACCGGACAAACCTGCGAAGCCGCCGAAGCTGCCGGTCGCGGGACGGCGGAGCCGCTAGCCTCCGAATCCGGGCAGTTCGACGACAAGCATCGTCAAGCATCGGCATTGACCGCGCCGAAGCGCTCAAACATACTGGCGGCAGTCAATTCCGGTTTCCATCCGCCATGAGCACACTCCTGTTTCGCAATGCCTCCGTGCTGGACGGCAGCGGCGCCCTGCCCTTCCGCGGCGACGTGCTGGTCGACGGCGCGCGCATCGCCGCGGTCGCGCCCGCGGGCCAGTTGCCGCCGCGCGTCGACGCGCGCACGATCGAGTGCGGCGGCGCGACGCTGATGCCCGGGTTGATCGAGCCGCATACGCACCTGTCGTTCGTCGACCAGGCGACCCCGGACGCGTTCAGCAGCCTGCCGGTCGAGGAGCACCTGCTGCTGACGCTGAAGCACGCGAAGCTCTATCTCGACTCCGGCTACACCGCGTGCTTCAGCGCGGCGGCGACCAAGCCGCGCCTGGACGTCGTCACGCGGAACGCGATCGATCGCGGCGAGCATCCGGGACCGCGGCTGCGCGCCGCGAGCGTGCAACTCACGGTGACCGGCGGCGTCGGCGACCTGCGGCAGATGCATCTCGATCCGGGCGAGGCGATGTTCACGCTGCCCTGCGACGGCCCGGTCGAGTTCCGCCGCGCGGCGCGCGAGGCCTGCCGCGAAGGCGTCGACGTGCTCAAGATCGTCCCCTCCGGCGACACCTCGACGCCGGCGGTGCCGTCGGCGCGCACGCTGATGACCGACGACGAAGTCGCCGCGGTCTGCGAGGTGGCGCGCGGGCACCAGCGCGTCGTCGCCGCCCATGCGCGCAGCGCCGAGTCGGTGAAGATGTGCGTGCGCCACGGCGTCGACGTCATCTACCACGCCAGCTACGCCGACGAGGAGGCGCTGGACATGCTCGAGGCGCACAAGGACCGCATCTTTGTCGCGCCCGCGCTGTCGGTCACGATCACGCGGCTGCGCGATGCCGGCAAGTTCGGGCTGCCGTCGTCCGATGCGATGAAGAAGCGCATCGAGACCGACCTGCAGAGCACGATCGCCGCGATGCAGGCGCTGAAGAAGCGCGGCGTGAAGGTGCTGCCCGGCGGCGACTACGGCTTCAAGTGGAATCCGCACGGCAACAACGCGCGCGACCTCACGTACTTCGTCGAGCTGCTGGGCTACACGCCGATGGAAGCGATCGTCGGCGCGACGCAATGGGGCGGCGAGATCATGGGGATGGGCGACGAACTGGGACTGGTGCGCAACGGCTATCTCGCCGACCTGCTGCTGGTCGACGGCGACCCGCTCGCCGACCTCACCATCCTCGAGGACCGCAACCGGCTGCTCGCGATCATGAAGGGCGGCGTCTTCCACAAGCCGCCGGCGCCGGCCGGCGCCGAGCGGCTGCGCGACGCGGCCTGAACCGGCGGCCGGGCAATCAAGCGCTCGGCCGCGGGCGCGCGACGCCGGTGCGCCGGATGTATCCACAATCAAGGAGCAGGCAACGATGGACTACGGCATCAAGGGCAGGAAGGCGATCGTCTGCGCGGCGAGCCAGGGACTGGGCAAGGGCTGCGCCTTCGCGTTGGCGGGCGAAGGCGTCGATCTCGTCATCAACGCCCGCGGCGCGGACGCGCTCAACGCCACCGCGGAGGAGATTCGCCGCGCGACGGGCGTGCGGGTGACTGCGATCGCCGCCGACATCACCTCGCCCGAGGGGCGCGCCGCGGTGCTGGCCGCGTGCCCGGCGCCCGACATCCTGGTCAACAACGCGGGCGGGCCGCCGATCGGCGACTTTCGCGACTGGGACGAGGCCACCTGGCAGAAGGCCGTCAACGACAACATGATCGCGCCCATCATGCTGATCAAGGCCGTCGTCGACGGGATGATCGCGCGCAAGTTCGGGCGCATCGTCAACATCACCTCGCGCTCGGTCAAGGGACCGTTGCCGCACCTGGGGCTGTCGAACGGCGCGCGCGCGGGACTGACCGGCTTCGTCGCGGGCCTCGCGCGGCAGGTGGCAAAGCACAACGTCGCGATCAACAACCTGCTGCCGGGCCCGTTCCTCACCGACCGCCAGATCGACGGCATCACCAGGCTCGCCGCAAAGGCGGGCCAGGACTACGCCACATTCCTCGCCGCGCGCACCGCCGAGAATCCCGCCGGGCGCTTCGGCACGCCGGAAGAGTTCGGCAAAGCCTGCGCGTTCCTCTGCGCCAGCGACGCCGGCTTCATCGTCGGCCAGAATCTGGTGATCGACGGCGGATCGGTGAATGTGACGATGTAACGGAAATCGTGGAAATCGGACATGCTGCGTAGGATGGGTGGAGCGTCGCGATACCCATCAATGGTGGGTGGAGCGTAGCGATACCCATCTCGTTGCATTGTCCCGAACCGGTGTGGTGGTGTGATTCTCCCTTTGGCGCACGCGAACAGTCGTGCCCGAACGAGCAAGATGGGTATCGCTGCGCTCCACCCATCCTACGAGGCCATCCTGCGAAGCTGACTTTGACCCCGATTTGATCCTCAGTCGACGCGGAGCTTCAGCGTTTCGACGATCTGCCGCCCCCGCTCGAGGCCGGCCTTGATGTCGGCGGCGAACTCTTCGGCTGTCCCGCCGACGACGATCTGGCCCGCGTCGGTAATCTGCCGCGCGACCTCCGGATCGCGGACGATGCGCAGCAATTCCGCATTCAGGCGATCGACGATTTTCTGCGGCGTCCCGTACGGCGCAAGGATGCCGTACCACGATACCAGACTGAAGCCGGGATAACCCGCCTCCGCGACGGTCGGCGTGTCGGGCAAGGAAGGAATTCGGCGTTCGCTGGTGACGGCCAGCGCTTGCAGGCGGCCGCCCGCCAGGTTGGCCCTGACCACCTCGAACGCGGCGCACGCCAGCGGCACGTCGCCGGCCAGGACAGCCTTGAGCACGCCGCCGGTCCCGTAGGGAATGTGCGTGAGCTCGATGCCGGCGCGCCCGGAGAACATGGCCATCGCCAGATGCGAGCTCAGCCCCACGCCCACCGTCGCGTAGTCGAGCTTCCCCGGCTCGCGGCGGGCATGCGCGACGAGTTCCTCCAGCGTGTGCACCGGTGACAAGGGGCCCGCGATGATGACGCTGGGCACCGTCGTCAGCTTGATGACCGGCGCGAATGAGCGGATCGGATCGAACGGCAACTTGCGATACAGGCTGGGGTTGACCGTGTTGGTGCCGGAGTTCCCGAGGACCAGCGTGTAACCGTCGGGCGCCGCTTTCGCCGCGATTTCCATCGCGATGTTGCCGGCGGCGCCGGGGCGATTCTCGATGACCACCGGCTGGCCGATGCCCGGGGACAGCCTGGAGCCGACGAGGCGCGCAATGAAGTCGCCGCCGCTGCCCGCCGCGAACGGCACCAGCACGCGCAGCGGCCGGTTCGGGTACGGCTCCGCGTCCTGCGCGGGGGCGGCGCGCCACGCCAGCGCAGCAAGGATCGCCAAGCCGCAGAGCAGCCAGCGCGGCCGTCGGCGCTGTTCATTTCCCAAAGTCAGACTTCCCATTCTTCGTGCCTCATCGCCAGCATCGCCTCGAACAATTGCGGATCATCCCACGGCAGGTCCAGCCGGCACTCGCGCAGATGGCGGCTCAGCGGGTCGCGCAGCCACTCCTGCGGGAAGTGCGCGAGGACATGCTCCTCGCCTTCGGCCAGGTCGTTGCGCCCCGCCGGCGCGCACCCATTGAGCGCCGCGTGAAGCGCCGCGCACAGATCGACATCCACCAGCGTCCCCACGTGCGTGCCGGGCGTGATCCGCCGGTTGATCTCGAGCAGGTATAGCTCGCCGGTCTGCCGCTCGGCGATGAACTCGACGCCGAAGAACGCGTTCATCCCGAAGCCGACGGCGAGGCGCTCGGCGAAGAGTCGCGCCTCCGGGCAGTGGAAAGTCCGCGAGACGGTGGACGGCCCCATCGGCGGCGGATGCGCGATCAGTTTCTCCCGCGCATACCCGCCCAGCACTTCGCCCTTCCACGCGACGAGCGACTGCAGCACGATGCTGCCCTCGATATGTTTCTGCACCAGCACTTGCCGGGCGGTGGCTTCGCCCAGGAGCGGCAGCGACGCCGCCAGCAGTTCCGCGAACGCCAGCCCCAGCGCGCCGCGATCCGGCACGATGCGCACCCAGCGCCCGCCCGCGCCGTGCCCGAGCTTGAGCACGACCGGGTACCCATGCGTCGCGGCAAATTTTTGCGCGTCCTCCAGGGTGGTCACGACGCGGTGGGGCGGAACCCGGACGCCCAGGGCCTCCGCCGCGGGCGCGAGCAGCACCTTGTCGACGCTGGTCACGTAGTGTTTGGGGTCCCCCAGCGACTCGCGCACCAGCGAGCCGAGCGCGAATCGCGCCGCGACCGGCAAGGCCACCGGTGGCGCGAGGATCAACGCCTGCAACAGCCGCACCGAGTTGTCGTCGCAGGGCAGCACCAGGCGCGGCGACACCGCCGCCACCGACTGCTGGAAGGCCGCCAGCCAGTCCATCGGCGACGCGTCGTCGGGGATGAAGTCGCAGCGGCGGACGAACCGGCTCTTCTCGGCCAGCGAATTCCGCGGCGTCAGCAGCGAGACCTCGAAGCCTGCATGGGTCAGCGCCGCGGGAATGCGCGCGGTGCCGATGTACTGGGTCGCGGTCGAGACGAGCAGGATCGCGTTGTTCATTGCACCCGGCGGGACGTTCCGGCATTGCCGGCATCGTCGCGGGCCAGATCAGCGGCGGCCCAGTTGCTGCACTTCGTAGCTGCTGAGCTCGCGCATGCTTTCCGAGGAATGAACAGGATTCTGCCCTTCGAAGTGAATGTAGTTGTACGGAGCGCCCTCGATGCGCGCGCCGGTGCGCGTGTCCTCGGTGCCCCAGGGATCGGTCGCGTAGATTTTACCGCCCTCGAGGTCCGATATCCAGTAACTGTTGCCGCGCCGGTAATCGTCGCCCTTCGCATCGGACGCTGCCTTGCGGGCCGCGCGATCCTCGTAGGCCGCCTGGTTGGCATCGATGGCGTCGTAGAGCCCCTGCATCGCGCTGCGCGTTTTTCGCTCCTGCGCGCGCAGTTGCACGAGGCCGTCCTGAATGTACTTCGCTGCGTAGGCGTCGTTGATGCGGAATGACCGGGCGATCCGCTCCAGCAGCGGCAGGTGGCGCGCGAGCTCTCCGCCCGGCCCCCACACGCCGGCGATCACCGAGAACCACTGACCAGTTACGCCGGGATGTGCATCGAGCAACTTGAAACTTCCCACGCAGTTGTTGCCTTCGGGGGAGGTCCAGCTCAGTTGCACGTCCGCCGCGTCGCAGCCCTTGCCGATGCGGCGCGGGCAGTCGGCGGCGGTCGCCGGATCGGCCGCGGCACCGAGCACGCGGATATTGCGGTTGCCGAACTGCGCGAAGATCCTGGGTGCGAACTGTGCCGGCGGCTGGTAACCCGAAATGATGACGCCCGGTGGCGGCCTGACGCCATAGTTCGAAGGCATCACCGCAAAGACCGTGAAAATGAACCCGGAGACTCCGCCGGGCGCCACGGCGAGCACGGTTCCCTTCTGGGCCAGGAAAGTCCAGTCGGCGGGCAGGCTCAGCGTCAGCGAGCCGTCTGTCGCGCGCCGTTCGACGAGGCGAACCGCGAGCGGGGGCTTGGCGCCGGCGACCCGGATGTTGGTGAGCACCTCAAGCAATGTCGCGCGCTGCGCCTCGAATTGCGTTGCCGGCGCGATATAGCTGCGCAGGCTGACGATTTGCGGGTCGGCGTGAAAGTAGTAACGGCCGCGCATGGGCACGCCATCCGCCGTGAAGCTGAGCGTGGCCACCGCGCACGAGACCGCCGTGTCGCGGCAGACAGCGACCCCGCCGACCGCGAGATCGCGATAGCGCGACCGGATCTCGCCCAGCTTGTCGGACATGAACGAGAGCGTGTTGTAGCGGCCCTGAGGATTGGGCGCGAAGGCGGTTTCGGCGCGGCTCGTGCCGGCGGCGTCGCTGACGGTGATGCGCAACGTGCCGCCGGCGCCCTCGTATCCCACCTTCCAGCCGTCGGGCTTGAACAGCACGAACGCCGGCTGCGTCGAGACGTGACGCTTCATCGGCAGGACCCCGCCCGCGCGCGCGGACGGTGGCGACGCCACCGCATTGGTGAGGACGCCCGCGCCAATGGCCACGACAAAGGCCAGTGCGATACGGGCGATGCGAGTGTGCGAGGCTCTCATGATCAGTCGGCCGGGTCGCGCAGCGCCGAACGTCGATCATCCAAACGCCCTCCGCGCTGCACGGCGGGATGCAGGCAGCATGGCAGGTTCCCGCTTGCGGTCATTTGTGCTGAATCAAGCCTGGCGATTCTGCAGTCGCACTGCCCATGCAGTTCCGCGCGGGTATAGGATGACGGGCTCGAGTACAGCCTCCGCTAGGCCTTCCGGGCGCGCCCCGGCCCGCGCGCCCGCTTCGCCATACGCCCGGCCATGTTCCGTGTGGGGGCCGCCTTGCCCGATCCCAGCGAGAACGGCGCGAGTTGCGCCAGATCCGGCTGTCGGGTCGACATCAGGCGTGCAGTCTCGATTGCCAGCGGCGCCAATTCGCTCTTCACGCGCGCCAGCGTCCAGCGCGTCGAGGGCGCCGAAATGTTGACGGCGCCCAGCGGGAGTCCGGCCACATCCACGACGGCCGCAGCGACGTTGAGGTCCCCCGGGTAATACTCGGACGACGAATATGCGTAGCCGCGCTTCGCGGCCTCCGCGCACAGCGCAAGCAGTTTCGGAATCTCCGTGATCGTCGAGGGGGTGTAGGCGATCCGATCGGATGCTTCGAGCAGCGCCAGGCGCTCGCTCGGCTGCAGCAGCGAGAGATACGCGCGCCCGGAGGAAGTGCAGTACATCGGCAGGCAGCGCCCAAGCGGCATGTGCACCGGCGTGGTCCGGCTGGTCGGAAAGCGCCCGACGTACACCATGTCGGTGCCACTGGGTTCGGAAAAATTGACGGTTTCGCCACAGGCCCTGTTCAGATCTAGCAGGAACGGATTGGCGCGCTCGACGATGCGGTCCACCAGCAGATAGCGATAGCCCAGCCCCAGCGTTGCCACGGTGAGCGAATAGCGCCTGGTTACCGGGTCCTTGCGCAGATAGCCGAGCACCTCCAGGGTATAGGCAAAACGCTGCGCGGCGCTCTTGCTCATGCCGCACTTCCCGGCGATATCCGCAAGGTTCATGCTCTCGCTATGCGGGCTGAACGCGAGGAGCACTGCGAGGCCCTTCTCCAGCGACTGATTGAACAACGGCGAGGAGCGTGCCTGCGTTCTGCGCGCGGCGTCGGCTGTAGTCGGGCGCGGTTTCAACGGCGCTCCAATGCGAGCGAACCAACGTACCAGAGCCAGGCGAGCACGACGCAGCCCAGGACGATGCCGAAGCTCACCTGGAAGGCTTCGGCCGGGTAAACCCCGGGGCTGATCGGGTCCCATAACGCAATCACGCGCCCCACGATCCACTGGATCAGGAAGCTTCCTATGAGCACCAGGGCGTTGATCCCGGTAGACACCCGCGCTGCCATGCTGGAATCGAAGCGGTGGGACAGGGCGAGATAGGTCATCGACATCGGATTGGTCAGAAACCCGACAGTCGCCCAGAGCAGCATGCTCGATTCGGTAAGTTGCAGGACCAGCCCCACCAGCGCTGCGATGAAGACGAAACTGAGCACAGCCACGCATTGCAGCAAGTTGAGCCCGAACCTGGCGGCGAGGGCCACCATGGGACCGCACGCGACCGACCCGGCGATCAGCGCGACCGCCATCACGGAAAGATGAATGCCCACGGCATGCGAATCCCTGTGCGCGACCTGCATCAGCCACGGGCCGGCCCAAAGTCCCTGCAGCGCGAACGCCGCTCCCAGCCCGGTGATGGAAAGCGGCGCCACTTTCCAGAACACGCGATCGGCGTAGATCCTGCCGAGGCCGGACAGGAGATCCCGCAGGTTGATCTTGCCCAGTCCGGCACGGTCGGGGACCGTCAGGAGGACGACGCCCGCGAGTACGGCTGCGGCCAAAGCCAGCCCGAAGAACAGATCGCGCCAGGCACCGCCCCCCGCGACGAAACTTTCGGTCGGCGCGCCGGCGGCAAATGCGCCGAGGCCGCCGAATGCCATCAGGAATCCGCTGACTGCCGGCACTCGCTCCGGCGGGAGCCAGATGACGAACGCACTGAAGCTCACCATGAGGCTGCCAGCAACGCCCGCGCCGATGAGCCCGCGGGCGATGGTCAAATCCTCGAGCGTCGCTCCGGACGAAAAGCGCAAGGCGCCGATGGCCGCCACCAAGAGCAGCCCCGCCTGCACGCGCCGCGGCCCGAACCGGTCAACCATGAGGCCGATGGGGATCTGCATCCCGGCGAAGGCCAGGAAATAGACAGCGGTCAACAATCCGATCGATGAGGCGGTAAGCGCGAACTCGGCCATGAGCTGCGGCGCGATGACCGCATTGATGGCGCGAAAGAACAAGGACAGAAAATAGCCGAGCGCAAAGGGAACAAAAAGGCGCGCGAGCAGAAGCCAGGACGCAGGCGCGACACTGGCCGCAATCGTTTTCGGGGTGCTGCCGCCGCCCCCCGAAGGCGTGTCTGCGTGGTCCTCATGCATGCCCGGCTCCAGTCCAAGGCCTGTGTGCGCTGCTCAAAGTATCTTGCGCGCCTTGCTCATGTCGCCCTGCGCGAAGCGTTCATACCGCATCGGCCGGATATCGATCTGCGTGCGGCCCAGCGCGATCAGTTCCGCGAGGGTATGTCCGGCGCCCGGGCCCAAGCCAAAGCCGTGACCGCTGAAGCCGGTGGCGAAGAAGAATCCGGGCAAGTCCTGGACCTCACCCAGCACCGGCAAGAGGTCGGGCGTGGCGTCGATCATCCCGGCCCAGGCACGTGCTATGCCCACCTGTCCCCGCTGCGGAAAGTACTGGTTGAACAATCCAAGGCTGCTTTGCACCGTCTTCGGATTGGCCGGCGGCTCCTCGTCCACCAGGTGGCCGAACGGACGCCGCGCAGCGGCGGTGCCGGGCAGGTGGCGAAGGACGTCGCGCACCAGGGGCATGCCGACGCGCAACCGGAACAGGTCCCGATTGCGCAGGAAGATCGGCAGGAACAAGTTGATGTGGCGCAGGCTCTCCAGCGTCAGATCATGCTCTGCGGTGCCGGCGCTGGCCCGGCCCAGGATGACGCTGCCGTCGCGCGCCTGGCGCAGCCCCAAGCCCGCCGACCAGATGCCAAGTCCAGTCAGCGGCGGCAGCGGGGTTGTGGCCGCGACGGTGGCGCGCATGCTCCGCAGCGGCAGCCGCAGGCCGACCATGCGCCCCAGGAATCCTGAATGGGATCCGGCCGCGCAGACGACCGCATCGCCGCGCAAGTCGCCCGCATCCGTTGCAACGCCGCTGGCGCGACCGGCGGAAGTGTGGATCGCATTCACCGCGCAATGCTCGCGCAGGTCCGCTCCTGCAGCACGCGCGCCCTTGGCGAACGCCAGGGTGGCCTTGAGGGGATCCGCCTGGCCGTCGCTGGGCGTATAAAGCCCGCCTGCGAAGCGTCCCTGCATTGCCGGCAGCAGGGCGCCCACCTGATCCGGGGTCAGTACGCGCGTATCGATGCCCGCCGCCTGCGCCGCTCCGGCCCCCTCGGCATAGCGATCGAGATCGTCCTCGTTGTGCGCCACGGCGAGGTTGCCCCCCTGGCGCCACTCCATGTCCGCATCGAGTTCCTTCTCGATGCCGCACCAGATCCGGTTGCTCAGGGCAGCCATCGGCAGTTCGGCCGGATCCCTGCCCTGCTGCCGGACGAAGCCCCAGTTACGGCTGGATTGCTCCCAGGCCAGGCGCCCTTTTTCCAGCAGGATGACGCGCATGCCGCGCCTGGCCAGAAAATAGGCCGTCGACAAGCCGACGATGCCGCCGCCGATGACGATTACATCGAAAGCAGCGTTGCTGGCGCCCTGCTTCGGGCGGGCCCGGATGTCCTCGGGCGCTGCCGGCGAATGGGTCATCGCGTGCCTCCCGTCATCAGCCATACATCAGGTTGGGCAGGACCAGCACGATCGCCGGAAACAGCGTCAGCATGACGAGTGCCGAGGAGCATCATGATCCAGTAGGGCAGGCATCGCGTCGGAAGTCAGCCATCCTGAGCCGACCTCGGTCATGGTGATCGCCGAGGCACGAAGAGGTTGATGCCCACCGGCGGGGTGAGCATGCCCATTTCGATCAGGATCGTGACGATGACGCCCAGCCACATCGGGTCGAAGCCGGCGCCCATCATCACCGGATAGACTACAGGCAGCGGTCATCAGCATCAGAGAAATGCCGTCGAAAAAGCAGCCCAGGACCAAATAGACGATGCACACGAGCGCGAGCACCTCGTACTTCGAGAGGTCCATGCTGCCGATGCCGCTCACGACTTGCTCCGGCAGGCCGAGAATGGTAAGCGACTGGCGAGGACCAGCGCGCCGACCATCACGAAGCCGATCGCCGCGAAGACCCGTGATCGCAGACTGGACGGTCGCGCGAAAGAGGCGGCGCGGCGTCAAGTCACCAACAGAAACCCACGATGATCGGGGCGAACACGCCCAGCGCCGCCGCTTCGGTCGCGGTGGCCAGGCCATGCACATCGTTCCCAGCACGCTGCAGATCCAGGAACCCGAAAGGCCAGATGCTGCAGCAAGCCGGCGAGCCTCGCGGCCCCAGGACAGTTTCTGCGCCTCGGCGCCGGCAGATGCCGGGCCGGCGCATGGCATGGATGAGGATCACCAGCATGAACAGGGCTGCCAGCATGAGGCCAGGCAGAACGCCGGCGAGGAACAGGCGGCCGATCGAGACGCCCTGGGTTGCGCCGTACAACAGGAGCGACAGGCTGGGCGGGATGAGCAGGCCGAGCGTTCCGCCGGCAGCCAGCGACTGGCCACGACAGCGCCGGAGTCGTAGCCCCGGCCTGCGCAGTTCCGGATAGGCGATCGAGCCGACGGCGGCCGCCGTCGACGTGCTCGCGCCGCAGACCGCGCCGAACAGCGTGCAAACCACAATGTTGGAGTGCAGGAGCTTGCCCGGCACGCCGGTGAACAACGGTCCTACTGCATTGTAGATGCGCGTGCTCACGCCGCTCACCAGCAGGATCTCGCCCATGAAGATGAACAGCGGCACGGCCGAGAGCGTGAAGTCGGTGAACACGTTCCACACCGACGTGATGGCGAGCATTTCGCCGCCCCCGGCCACGAAGCGCAGGATCGACAGCCCGATCAGCGCGAGGCCGATGCCGATCGGCACTCCGGTCAACGCAATGACCAGCAAACCGATGCCGATGATCAGCCAGACCATGGGCTCACGCTCTTGAGCTGCCTTCGCCGTGCTGCCGGCCGATGCGCCAGCGCGCCGCCACGGCGGCGGCGATCAGGACGCAGGCGGCGAGCATCGATGCCATCCAGGGCCAGAGCGGAATCCCGCCCATGTCGGACTTGGAGTGCAGCTGCCAGGACATCGAGACGAACTCCCAGGCGAAGCTGCCATACCAGCCGCAAAACAGGAGCACCAGCAGCCCGGAGGCCAGGTCGGACCAGCGTCGGATTGCCGGCGGGAACCGGTCGGTGAGGATCGTCACCTCGATGTGGCGGCGATGCATCGTGACCATGCGGGATGGCAGGAAACACCATGGACATATAGAACAGCGGCCCACGAGTTCCTCCGGTGTAGGTCGAAGGCCTGCCAATGAAGTAGCGCATGATCGGTGACCACCAGCGCCGTCAACGGTCACCAGCAGTGCCGCCCCCCGTGCGCCATGTAGAGCAAGCGGGTCGCAGACGGCTTCGAGCCGCGTTCGAACCTCCCGAGTGTGGCGGCGTGGCTCCTCCGCCGTGCCAATGCTTCGCCGTTGCCGCCGGTCAATATCGGGCCGGCGGACGCGCACTGCACACCCTGTCATCAGCGGGCGATGGCCTTGAGTACTGCCTCGCGGTTCTCCTGCGCCTTGGCGCCGATCGCCTTTGCCTCCCTATCCCAGATATCGCGCGCCGCCTTCTGGAACGCGGCCTGGTCGGCGGCCGGGAACGGCGCGAGCAGCTTGCCGCCCTTTTTCTGGAATTCGCCGTTGGCCACCTTGTCGAATTCGCCGCTCACATACGCGGCGACCGTTTGCTTTTCGACTTCCCGCGCCGCGTCCTGCACGATCTTCTGCACATCGGGCGCCAGCGCGTCGAACGCCTTCTTCGATACGATGAGGTTCAGCGGATGCAGCACGTACGGGAAGAGATACGCGGCGTTCGGCGCAACCTCCTGCAGCGAGATCGTGTTGGCGAAGCCGATCGGGTACACGGCGCAATCGACGACCCCGGTCTTCATCGCCAGGTACAGGTCGTTCTGCCCGATCACCTGCCCCGCGACGCCAAGAGCATCGAAGGTCTGCACATGAAATTTCTCCCAGACCCGAAGCTTCTTCGCTTTAAGCTGGGCCAGGGTGTTGATCGGCTCCTTGCAGTAAATGTGCGTGTCGCGCACAGGATGCGCGACGTAACCAAGCAGCTTGATGCCCCACTTGTCGTAAGTCTCCTGGTAGATCTTCGTGAGCGCCGGCAAGATCTTCACCAGCGTCTCGGCATCCTTGATCACGCCCGGCGGAACGGTCACCGCATACTCGGGCAAGTCGCGCGTCATGTAACCCGGGTACAGCCCCGCGATCTGGATCACGTTGCCCGCGGGCAGCACGCGCAGCATGTCGATGTCCTTCACCCCGAGCGAGCCGCCGGGATACAGCGTGATATTGAGCTTGCCCTTGGCCCGCTCGTTCACCAGGTCGACGAAGCGCTGGTAGGCCTGAGCCTCGGGGCGCGCCGGCACCCAGACGATGTGCATCTTCCAATTGACCTGCTGCGCCAGGGCAGGCAGCGCCGGCACTGCCGTCACCAATCCAAGCAGCGCCGCCAGCCACGCACCACGTCCGAACCGCATCTTTCTCATCACGACCTCCTTTGGTGATTTCGGCGCGAAGACCGGTCCTCGCGCCACGAACATCAATCGGCAGCGAGCCCGTAGACCGCGCGCGCCGCCGCCGCGCTAACCTTGCCGTTCTTCACATCCTCGCGCACCGCGGCGCGATCGCGTAGCTGCGGGTCGCCGTAGCCGCCGCCGCCGGCGGTGGTCACGACCAGCCGATCGCCGCGGTTCATGCCGGTGACCAGCTTCGATGCAATCACTTCTTCGGTTCCATCCGAGCGGCGCAGGACCGAGTGCGCCTTCGCCCCTTCCAGGCCGCCGTGGGATCCGGCAGCCGGGTGGTAATGGCGCTCACCCCGATGGGTGAGGGTCACGCCGTCGACCAGGGTCTCGAACTCCTTGATGATCCCGAGCCCGCCACGCTGCTTTCCGGCGCCCCCCGAGTCCCGGCTCAACGCCACCCGGTGGATGCGGATGGGCGCCTCCATTTCCATCGCCTCGGCCGGCAGGTTCATGCAATTGGTCGCGTCGGTCTCGATCACGTCGACACCGTCGGACCCGCGGCCCGCGCCCGAGCCGGCGGCCATCAGTTCGCCGGTGACGAACGACCCGCCCGCCGGCTGGCGGCCGCCGAATGCCAGCGTCAGCAATTCGCAGCCCGAATCCGCAGGCACGCGCTCCGGCAGCACATCCTTGAACGCGCCGAGTATGCAGCCGGTAATGCGCTTGATCGTTGCCGTGCGCGAGCCGACCGGCGCCGGCTCGACCGGGTTGACCAGCGAGCCGACCGGCAGGTGCAGGCTGACCGGGCGAAAGCATCCGGCGTTGGTCGGGATCGTCGGATCGGTGATCGCCCGCACCGCGAAATATGCGGCGGCCTGGGAGCCCGAGGGCACGCAATTGAACGGTCCCTTGAGCTGCGCGCTGGTGCCGGTCAGATCGATATGGATCGCGCCATCCTTGACGGTCACCGCCACTTCGATGCGCACGCGGCGATCGAGGTCGATGCCGTCGTTGTCCAGCCAGTCGACATAACGGTAGATCCCCTCGGGGATCGCACGCAACGCGGAACGCGTCATTGCCTCGGAACGCATGAGGAGCTCTTCGAAGATCGCCGCCAGCTGCTCTTCGCCCAGGTTCTCCGCCAGTTCGGCCAGGCGCCGCGCGCCGATCTGGCAGCCCGCGATCTGCGCGTTGAGGTCGCCCATCAGCGTGTCGGGAATGCGCACGTTCTGCCGCAGCATCTTCACCAGCGTGTCGTTCATTTCGCCGGCATCGCGCAGCTTGAGCGGCGGAATGCGGATGCCTTCCTGGAAGATCTCGGTCGCATTGGTCGGAATCGAACCCGGCGTCATGCCGCCGACGTCCTGGTGGTGCGTCATCGTCGCCGACAGCGCGAGAACCTTCCCACGATGAAATATCGGCGTCACCAGCGCGATATCGGGCAGGTGCGTGCCGCCCAGGTACGGGTCGTTCATGATGTAGATGTCGCCATCGCGCATCGTCGCGACCGGAAACTCCCGCAGGAAGGTCTGCACCACGGGAATCAGGGTGGCCAGATGGATAGGCACCGCGCAGGCCTGCGCCAGCGACTCCCCGCGCATGGTGAACAGGCTGGCCGAGGCATCCATGCCTTCCTTGACGATCGGCGAGAACGAGCTGCGCAGGAGCGTCGACTCCATTTCGTTGGCGATGCCCTCGAGTTTGTGCCGCACGACTTCGACCGTGATCGGATCAAGCTGGCTCAGGCCTGGCGCCGCGCCAGGCAACAGTTCAGTCTTGCCCATGATTTGCTTCCTCCTCGCGCTCAAGGATCAAGTTGCCGGCGCTGTCGACGCGACCTCGCCAGCCGGGCTCGACCAGGGTAGTGGTATCGGGCTGCTCCACGATCGCCGGGCCGCGAAAACTGAAACCCGGGGCCATCGCGGCGCGCTCGTAAACCATCGCCGGAACAAAATCGGGATGCCCGGTGACCAGCACCGGGCGCATTCCTTTTGCCGGATCGCCGGCCACCGGCACATATTCATTGTCGTCGAGCCGGTCGAGACCGCCGGCCTGGTGGACGGTGCGCAGGTTGACGATGCGCGCCGGCGTGCGCGTGCTGTGGCCGTAGATGCGTGCGTGCAACTCGAGAAAATCGGCGTAGAGCCGGTCCAGCGGCGCGGCCTCGTCCAGATGCAGCGGCACCTCGATGGTGTAGGCCTGGCCGATGTAGCATACGTCGGCGAAATAGTGCTTCGCGATTGCCGCGCCGCCCAGCGCCTCCTGCGCCATCAGGGCGGCGGCCTGCTCGTCGAGAAGGACAAGCGCCTCGACGATGTCGGCAGCCTGGAGGCCCGCCAGCGGGCGGCCGAACGCGGCGTAGATCTCGTGCTCGACCGGCGCCACCAGCAGGCCTGCCGCCGAGAGCACGCCGGGAAACCGTGGCACGACGACGCGCCGGATCGCCAGGTCCCGCGCGAGCGCAGTCGCATGCACCGCGCCGCCCCCGCCCAGGGGCAGCAGCGCAAACTGGCGCGGATCGAGCCCTTGCCGGATCGACACCAGGCGGATTCCCTCGGCCATCTGCGCGTTCAGCACCCGGTGGATGCCGAGCGCAGCGGCCTCCAGTGACAATCCGAGCGGCCCGGCGATGTGTTCGAGAATCGCGCGCTCGGCGAGTGCGCGCTCGAGCCGGAGCGTGCCGCCGGCAAAGTAAGCGGGGTCGATGTAGCCCAGCACCACAGAGGCGTCGGTGACGGTTGGCAACGTGCCGCCGCGGCCGTAGCACGCGGGCCCAGGTTCGCTGCCCGCCGACTTGGGACCGACCCGCAGACCGCCGGCGGCGTCGAGCCAGGCGATGCTGCCTCCACCCGCGCCGATCGAGTTGACGTCGACCATCGGCACGCGCACCGGATAGCCGTCGACCAAGCCGTCGGCCCGAACCAGCGCCTTGCCGCGACTGATGAGCGCAATGTCGCAGCTCGTCCCGCCGATGTCGACGGTGATCAGGTCGGTGTCGCCCGCGGTGCCGCCGGCGATCCTGGCGCCGATGACGCCCGCGGCCGGCCCCGACAGGAACAATCGCACCGGCCTGCGGCGCGCAATCGGCGAAGCCATCAGGCCCCCGCGCGATTGCATCACCTGCAACGGCGCGCCAACGCCCGACTTGGCGAGGCCCTGCTCCAGCCGGCTCAGATAGCGGTCGATCACCGGCTTGACGTAGGCGTCGAACGCCGTGACGACCGTGCGCTCGTATTCGCGGAACGCGGGATCGATCTCGTGCGAGAGCGCGATGAAGAGTTCCGGAAACTCGGCTTCGATGATGGCGCGCGCGCGGCGCTCGTGCGCCGGGTTGGCGAAGGAAAACAGGAAACAGATCGCGATCGCCTCGACGCCCTGCTCGACCAGCGCGCGCGCCGCGGCGCGCACGCCCTCCTCGTCGATTGGCACCAGCACGTTGCCCTGGGCATCGATGCGCTCGGACACTTCCAGGCGGCGCGCCCCTGGAGCGAGGAACCCCGGTGTTTCGGGCTTGAGCACCAGGTCGTACATCTGGTGCCGCATCTGGCGCCCGATCTCGAGCACGTCGCGAAAACCCGCCGTCGTGATCAGGCCGATGACCGCGCCCCGCCGCTCGAGCACCGCATTGGTCGCGACCGTAGTGCCGTGGGCGAAACGCTCGATTGCGCTGGCCGGCATCCCCCAATCCGCGACGATCTGCTCGATCGATTGCAGGACTGCCAGGCTCTCATCCTTTCGCGTCGTGGGAACCTTGAAGTAGCGCAGGCGTCCGTTTTCGTCCCTGCTCACGACATCGGTGAAGGTCCCCCCGATGTCAACCGCCACGCTCAGCATAAACTCCCCCGCATCTGTTTCGACCAGTCACAACGTATCGAATACCGATACGCCTATATCGAAATCCTATACGAGCCGAAATTAACATGGAATTGCCGGGAGCGCAATTTGCCGGCGCGGCGCCGCTCAGCGCTGGCGTGGTCACCACCCCTGCGGTGGTTGCCAGCCGGGCGCGGCTTTGTACCGAAATGGCAGATTTGCCGGAGCCGGGAGGTTCAACCTCTGACTGGTGCTGGCAGGATGCCGTGTTACCGATTGCACAAGAACTGCACAAAAGCAAAAAGCCCAACCTTTTGAGTTGGGCTTGATTGCTCGGATCTTTGGCTCCCCGACCAGGGCTCGAACCTGGGACCTGCGGATTAACAGTCCGTCGCTCTACCAGCTGAGCTATCAGGGAATAGAGGGTTATTCTAGCAGGAGGAGGTGGTTCGGGTCAATCCGGTTGCCACTTTTCCCGAGGGTTTCGGTGTGCGGTCGAGGCTGGCATTGCATGCGATTCCGCGATGATGGGTATCGCTTTGCTCCACCCATCCTACGGCGTGGGCCTACGGGGTACGGGTCGGGAGCGCACAGCGGAACGCCTCAGGGCTTCAGATGCGGCGCCGCCAGCCGCCAGTAATAGACCATCGACCACAACGTCAATACTGCGGCGATCCAGATGCAGATCGTGCCCACGATCGGCGTGCTGATGCCCGGGATGATGTTCTCGTAGAGCAGCAGCACGATGATCGCGATCATCTGCATCGTCGTCTTCAGCTTGCCGATGAAGGCGACGGCCACGCCCTTGGATTGCCCCAGTTGCGCCATCCACTCGCGCAGCGCCGAGATCGTGATTTCACGCCCGATGATGATGATGGCGACGACCGGGTGGATGCGGTCGAGGTTGACCAGCACGATCAGCGCGGCGGCGACCATCAGCTTGTCGGCGACCGGGTCGAGGAAGGCGCCGAAGGCCGAGGTCTGGTTGAGCTTGCGCGCGAGGTAGCCGTCGATCCAGTCGGTGATCGCCGCGGCGGAGAAGATGATCGCGCCGATCCAGTTCTTGCTGGGCCAGCTGAGCCAGTTCTCGGGAAAGTAGTAGACGCCTACGAACATCGGAATGAGCAGGATCCGGAACCACGTGACGGTGTTGGGGGCGTTGAAATACACGGTGGAACCGGAGGTTTGGCGGGTCGCGGGATCGGCGGCGGTGCGCTAGTGTAACGCGGCGTAGATGGTTTCGGCCAATGCGCGGCTGATTCCCGGCACGTGCGTCAGGTCGTCGACGCTGGCGGCCTGCACGCCGCGCATGCCGCCGAAGTGCGCCAGCAGGGCCTGCCGGCGCTTGGCGCCGATGCCGCCGATGTCCTGCAGCGACGACGCGGTGCGCGCCTTCTGGCGCCGCGCCCGGTGCCCCTGGATCGCGAACCGGTGCGCTTCGTCGCGGATCTGCTGCAGCAGGTGCAGGCCCGGATGGTCGGGCGGCAGGCGCAGCGACATCTCGCGGTTGGGGAAGATGATCTCTTCCATCCCGACCTTCCGTTCCTCGCCCTTGGCCACGCCGATCAGCGGCAGGTCGGGCAGGCCCACTTCGGCGAGCACGGCGGTGGCGATGCCGACCTGGCCCTTGCCGCCGTCGATGATCAGCAGGTCGGGCAGCGGCGACTCGCCGGCAACGATGCGGGCGAAGCGGCGCGTGAGCGCCTCGCGCATCGCGGCATAGTCGTCGCCGGCCTGCGCGGGCGTGACGTTGAAGCGCCGGTATTCGCCGGTCTGCATCTTGTGCTTGTCGAACACCACGCAGCTGGCGACCGCGCGCTCGCCCATCGTATGGCTGATGTCGAAGCACTCGAAGCGCTGCGCGCCCGGCTGCAGGCCCAGCGCTTCGATCAGCGCGGCCAGCCGTTCTTCCTGCGTCGCCTTCTGCGCCAGCCGCTGCGAAATGGCCAGTTCGGCGTTCTGGATGGCCATGGTCAGCCACACCCGGCGCTCGCCCGCCGGATTGGCATTGATCTCGATCCGGCGCTGCGCCTGCTCGGAGAGCGCCTCCTGCAGCAACTCGCCCTCGACCGCGTGGCTGACGACGATCAGCGGCGGCACGGTCTGCTCCAGGTAATGCTGGGGTATGAACGCCTCCAGCACCGCGGGCAGGTCGCCAGCCTCGGCGTGCTGCGGGAACAGCGTCTTGTCGCCGACATGCAGGCCGCCGCGGATCATCACCAGATTGAGCGCGACCAGGCCGCCGCGCGCGACCACCGCAATGACGTCGATGTCGCGTTCCGACGCGCTCTGGACGAACTGCTTGGACTGCAATTTCTGCAGGCGGTGAATCCGGTCGCG
This sequence comes from Betaproteobacteria bacterium, assembly GCA_016717855.1. GTDB lineage: Bacteria > Pseudomonadota > Gammaproteobacteria > Burkholderiales > Casimicrobiaceae > PALSA-1005. The sequence goes on along the minus strand of JADKEV010000003.1, from coordinate 203,392 downwards.
CAGCGCCGCCGCCGTCTCGAATTTCAGCGCGTCGGCCGCCACGGTCATCTGGTCCTTGAGCTCGGTCAGCAGCAGGTCCGTCTTGCCCTGCAGGAACAGCGCGGCGCGCTCGACGTCGGCCGCGTAGTCCTCGGGCGTGATGTGGCCCACGCACGGCGCGCTGCAGCGCTCGATCTGGTACAGCATGCACGGCCGCGAGCGGTTGGCGAACACGCTGTTCTCGCAAGTGCGCAGCTGGAAGACCTTCTGCAGCTGCGCCATCCCGTCGCGCACCGCGTACGCGCTGGGGAACGGGCCGAAGTAGCGGTGGCTGCGGTCGAGCTTGCCGCGATGAAAGCGCAGCTGCGGGAACTGCTCGCCCGACAGGCAGATGTAGGGGTACGACTTGTCGTCGCGGAACAGGATGTTGAAGCGCGGGTGATGCGTCTTGATCAGGTTGTTTTCGAGCAGCAGCGCTTCGCCTTCCGAGCGCACGACGGTCGTGTCGACCTTCGCGATCTGCGAGATCATCAGCGCGATGCGCGGGCCGTGGCCCTGCTTCTGGAAGTACGAGCTGACGCGCTTCTTCAGGTCGCGCGCCTTGCCTACGTAGAGCGTGTCGCCGGCGCCATTGAGCATCCGGTACACGCCCGGCCGGTTGGGCAGGCTGGCCAGCAGCTCGCGGGCGTCGAACTCACCCGGCTTGCTTGCGGCTTCCATCGTGGTGCTTCTTGATCTTCTCGAACACGTCCCGGAACATTTCCGGCGTCAGCCGCCGGGTGTTGGTGTTGTAGCGGCTGCAGTGGTAGCTGTCGAACAGCGTCAGCGGACTGGCCGCGGCGCCGACGCGATGCGCCGCGCCGTGCCCGAACGCGTGCGCCGCCGCGCGCTCGCCCAGCGCGCGCAACACCGCGTCGTGCGCGATGCGCCCGAGCGCCAGCACCGCGCCGCCGGCAGGCAGCGCGCGCAACTCGTTGGCGAGGAAGGTGTTGCATTTCTTCGCTTCGGCGGGCGTCGGCTTGTTGTCGGGCGGCAGGCACTTGACCGCATTGGTCAGCCGCGCGCCGGTCAGCTTCAGGTCATCGGTGGCCGAGAGCGACTGCGGACTCGTCGCCCAGCCGAAGTCGAACAGCGTCTGGTAGAGCAGGATGCCGGCGTAGTCACCGGTGAACGGCCGGCCCGAGGCATTGGCCCCATGCATCCCGGGCGCGAGGCCCACGATCAGCAGCCAGGCCTGGTCGTCGCCGAACGGCGGCACCGGCTTGCAGAAGTACACCGGGTTCGCCGCCTTGACCTTGTCCAGGAACGTGGCCAGGCGCTGGCAGGCGCGGCAGTCCGGGTCGTAGGTGGCGCCGGGGGGCGATGTGTGGCGGCTCATGCTGCCGCTCCCACCCGCATCCGCGCCACCCGCCGCTGCAGATCCGGACCCGGCTCGACCTGCCAGCGCGCGAGCAGCGCATCGGCGGCGGGCAGGTCGTTGCACACGAGCACCATGTCGCAACCGGCTGCCAGCGCGAGATCCGCCCGCGCCAGCATGTCCCCCGCCCCGTGCGCGCCGGCCATGCCGAGGTCGTCGCTGAAGATCATCCCGTCGAAGCCGAGCCGGCCGCGCAGGATGTCCTGCAGCCACCGCGTCGAATAGCCCGCCGGCTGCGCGTCGACGGCCGGATAGATCACGTGCGCGGGCATCACCGCGTCGAGGCCGGCCTCGATCAGCAGCGCGAACGGAATCAGGTCGTCGGCCTCGATCGCCGCGAATGCGCGCTCGTCGACCGGCACTTCGAGGTGCGAGTCGGCGCGCACGTAGCCATGCCCGGGGAAGTGCTTGCCGACGCTGGCCATCCCGTGCCCGCGCATCCCGGCGACCAGCGCCTCCGCCAGTTGCGCCGCCGCCACCGGATCGCGGTGAAACGCGCGATTGCCGATGACCGTGCTGCCGCCATGGTCCAGGTCGAGCACCGGCGCGAAGCTGAAGTCGACGCCGTGGCCGGTCAGCTCGTCGGCCATCACGCGGCCGAGCCGGATCGCTTCGGCCAGCGCGCCCTCGGGATCGGCGTCCCACTGCTCGCCCAGCGTGCGCATCGGCGGAATCGCGGTGAAGCCGTCGCGGAAGCGCTGCACCCTGCCGCCCTCGTGGTCGACGGCGATCAGCAGTTCCGGGCGCAGCGCGCGAATCTCGGCGTTCAGCGCGCGGAGCTGCGCCGGCGATTCGTAGTGCCGCGCGAAGTGGATCACGCCGCCCACCAGCGGATGCAGCAGCCGCGCGCGGTCCTCGTCCGCCAGCCGCGGGCCGGACAGGTCGAGGATCACCGGGCCCGCCGGCATGGCTTCAGGCTGCGACATTCTTGCTCTCTTCGCACTCCAGCACGACGAAGGCGCAGGCGATCTCGCGCTCGTCGCTGATCGACAAGTGGCACTGGTCGATGCCGCGCCGGTGCAGCCACGCCTGGATGAACGGCGCGAACGCGAGGCCCGGACGGCCCAGCGCATCGTGCACGATGGAAATGCCGGCCCACTTGAGCGGCGCGCGCATCCCCGTTCCCGCCGCCTTGGAGAACGCCTCTTTCGCGGCCCAGCGCTTGGCGAGCCAGCGCGCCGGGTCCTTGACATCGGCGAACTCGTGGCGCTCCTCCGGGCTCAGGATGTGCGCGCACAGGCGTTCGCCGTGGCGCTGCCAGATCCGCGCCATGCGCTCGACCGTGATCAGGTCGGTGCCGATGCCGGCGATCATCCCGGCGCCTCGTTCAGCACTTTCACGTATGCGGCGACGGTCGCGCTCATCCCCATCTCCAGCGCCTCGGCGGTGAGCGCATGGCCGATCGAGACTTCGAGTATCCCGGGCACATGGCGGCAGAGATGGCCGAGGTTGTGCAGGTTCAGGTCATGGCCGGCGTTGACGCCCAGCCCCAGCGCCTGCGCGCGGCGCGCCGCCTGCGCATAGAGCTGCGTCATCGCGTCGAGGTTGGCGGTCCCCCACGCCTTCGCGTACGGCTCGGTGTAGAGCTCGATCCGGTCGGCGCCGGTCGCCGGGACGCGCTCTATCTGCGGAATGTCCAGCTCGAGCCCGGGACGCGCCACGCTCTCCGCGCGGATCAGGTCCGCGAGTTCGAACGCGTCGCGCGGCTTGGCGTGCCGCTGATCGGGACGGGGATGCACGGTCAGGCCGTGCGCGCCCGCATCGAGGCAGATCTTGCCGAACCGCAAGACGTCGGGCAGGTTCAGGTCGCGCTGGTTGCGCAGCAATGCGATCTTGTTCAGATTGACGCTGAGAACGGTCATGATGTCGGGCTCGCCAGGTGGTTCAGAGTGAGGGCTCGTCGAACGCCTGCAGGTCGCGCAGCAACTGGCGGCTGTGCAGCACCTGGCGGTCGAGCATCCGGTTGATCAGCGCACGAAACAGCGCCTTGGCTTCCGCCTTGACCGCCGCGTTGGCAAATTCTTCGTGGGCCATCGCCAGCAGCGTCTGTCCGCTGACCTCGGGATAGCGCGCGACGTCGCCATGGACGGAATACGGCATCGGCCCGCGCTCGAACACGTAGTGGTAGCGCGAGCCCGGATCGAGCGGCTGCGCCGACTCCGCTTCGTGGGTGAGCGACAGGCCGTAACCCAGTTCGCTCAACAGCCGCAGCTCGAAGCGCCGCAGGCATGCCGCCTGGTCGGCCGCCCCGGCGAGGCCGTCGAGCGCCGCCCGGTAGGTGTCGAACAATCCGGGGTGCGCATCTTCGCGGGCCAGCAGCTTGAGCAGCAACTCGTTCAGGTAGAAGCCGCAGGCCAGCGCGCGGCCGCCCAACATCGGCAGGCCGCCCTGCCACTCGGCGCCGGTCAGCGTCTTGACGTCGCCCCTGCCCGACCAGGACAGCAGCAGCGGCTGGAAGGCGAGCAGCACGCCGCGCCACGCCGATTGCGGACGCTTCGCACCCTTGGCGATCAGCGGCATCCGGCCATGCTCGCGCGTGAACGCCTCGACCAGCAGACTGGTCTCGCTGTACGGGTAGCTGTGGAGGATGAAGCCCGGCCGGTCGGCCACGCGCGTCGAGACGGCCATGGGCTACTCGTAGCCCAGCGAGCGGAGCACGCGCTCGTCATCGGCCCACCCGCTCTTGACTTTCACGAACACTTCGAGATAGACCTTGCCGCCGTAGAGCTTCTCCAGGTCCAGCCGCGCTTCGGTCGCGATGCGCTTCATCTTCTCGCCGCCCTCGCCCAGCACGATGCCCTTCTGGTTGGGCTTGTCGACGATCACCGCGGCGAAGATCCGGCGCAGCCGGCCTTCCTGCTCGAATTTCTCGATGACGACGCTGACCGCGTAGGGCAGCTCTTCGCCGAGCAGCCGGAACAGTTTCTCGCGGATGAACTCCGCGGCCATGAAGCGCTCGCTGCGGTCCGTCAGCTCGTCCTCGCCGTAGATCGCCGGCTGCTCGGGCAGCAGCTTGCGCAATTCGCCCAGCAGCGCTTTCAACTGTATGCCCTTCTGCGCTGAGATCGGGACCATCGCCGCATAGGGAAACTGCGCCGCGCGTTCCTGGATCAGCGCGCCGACCTTCGCCTTGTCCTTGACATGGTCGATCTTGTTCAGCGCCAGCACGACCGGGATCTTGCCCGAGAGCAGCTTGGCGACCAGCTCGTCGCCCGCGTCCCAATGGCCGGCTTCGATGACATGGACAATCGCGTCGACGTCGGACACCGCGACCGTCACGCTCTGGTTCATCAGCTTGGTCAGCGCCGAGGCGTGGCGGGTCTGGAAGCCGGGGGTGTCGACAAAGATGTACTGCGCATCCGCTTCCGTTTTGATGCCCAGGATGCGCTGCCGCGTGGTCTGCGGCTTGCGCGAGGTGATGCTGATCTTCTGGCCCACCAGGTGATTGAGCAGCGTGGACTTGCCGACATTCGGGCGGCCGACGATCGCGATCGTTCCCGCGCGGTAGGGCACGGGCTTGCTCACGGCACGAGTTCCGCGAGTGCGGCGCGCGCGGCTTCCTGCTCGGCGATCCGGCGGCTCGCGCCGTGGCCGGTGGTCTCGCGGCCCAGCGCCTTGATCCGGCAGCTCACCGTGAACGACTGCTTGTGCGCTTCGCCGTCGACGGCGGTGATCCCGTATTCGGGCACCGGCATGCCCTTGGCCTGCAGCCACTCCTGCAGCCGCGTCTTCGGGTCCTTGCCCGAGACGCCGGGGTCGACGGCCTGGATGGCTTCGGCATAGCATTGCTCGATGACCACGCGCGCGGACTCGAAGCCGCCGTCCAGGAAGACCGCGCCGAACACCGCTTCGGTCGCGTCCGAGAGGATCGACGGGCGCGACGCGCCGCCGCTCCGGAGCTCGCCTTCGCCCAGGCGCACCAGTCCCGCCATCCCCAGATCCTGCGCACGCTGCAACAGGCAGTCGCGATTGACCAGATTGGCGCGGATGCGCGAGAGGTCGCCTTCGGGGAGTTGCGGGAACCGGCGGAACAGCGCCGCCGCGACGACGCAGTTCAGGACGGCGTCACCGACGAATTCCAGGCGTTCGTTGTGTTCCGCGCCGTGGCTGCGGTGGGTGAGCGCCCGCGACAGCAGCGCCGGATCGCGAAAGGCGTAGCCAAGCCGTTGCTCGAGATCGGTCACTTCCGGTTCGATGTTTCGAAATCGAACAACAGGCTGACGTTGCCGGCGATGGGGACGGTCTTCGAGTACGTCACGGACACGACCACCCTGCCGTTCTCCTTGGTGATGTCGAGATCGCGGGACTTGATGTCGGACACGTAGTCGGCGGATGCCTTCAGGTCGAACTGCTTGCGGATGTCGGCCGGCGTCGCCTCGGTCGACTCGGTGTTGATGCTCTTGATGATCTTCTTGACCGTGAAGTACTCGTTGTAGATCGGTATCGCGCGGAAGGCGAGGATGCCCAGCGCGGCGATGACGATCGCCATGAGAATGAAGCCGATGAGTGTGACGCCGCGTTGCTTTTGCATGAATGTTCCCTGTGACACGCCGTTCAGCGTATGCCGCTGCCGATCCGCTTGAAGGCGAAGCTGGACACATCGTCCCAGTTCCACCAGACGAAGAATGCCTTGCCGCGGATATGGTCGTCGGGCACGAAGCCCCAGTAGCGGCTGTCTTCGCTGTTGTCCCGGTTGTCGCCCATCATGAAGTACTGCCCGGCCGGCACCTTGCACGTGAATCCGGACTCATTGTATACGCAGTTTTCGCGTCCTGGAAACGCCCGGACGCGGCCCACGCTGACCGGCGGCGCATCGGGCAGGTTGGCAACCGTGTGCGGCTTGTCGCCGAACGTCTCGACGAAGCGCTGCGTGGTCACGAACGCCAGCGTTCCTTCGACGTAGCTGTACGTGCCGTCGGCTTTCTGCGGGGCGGACTGCCCGTTGATGGTCAGCTTCTTGTCCTTGTACGTCACCTCGTCGCCGGGGGTGCCGACGACGCGCTTGATGTAATCGAGCGTCGGGTCCTGCGGGTAGCGGAACACCAGCACGTCGCCGCGCTGGGGCTGGTTGATCTCGACGATCTTCTTCTCGATGATCGGCAGCCGGATCCCATACGTGAACTTGTTGACCAGGATGAAATCGCCGACCTCCAGCGTCGGGCGCATCGACGACGACGGGATCTTGAACGGCTCGACCAGGAACGAACGCAGCATGAACACGATCAGGATGACCGGGAAGAAGCTCTTCGGATACTCGATCCACCACGGCTCGGCCTCGCCCTCCGCGCGCCTCTTGCTGAATAACAGCTTGTCCGCGAGGGTCACCAGTCCGGTGAACACCAGCAGGATAAACAGTATCAGGGCAAAGTTCGTCATCCAGTTCGGCATTTCGTTTCCTTGATCGTTGCGCGGGGGCCATGCGGGCCATCCGGTACTCTAGAGCAAATCCCCCGGGCCGTGACTATCGATGCGACCAAGCGCCGATCGCGCGGCACGGGTTCCATCGGGGACCCGCTTGCCGCTTACTTGTCGCCCACCTGCAGTATGGCCAGGAACGCCTCCTGCGGAATCTCCACCGAGCCGACCTGCTTCATCCGCTTCTTGCCCGCCTTCTGTTTTTCCAGCAGCTTCTTCTTCCGCGTGATGTCGCCGCCGTAGCACTTGGCCAGCACGTTCTTGCGCAGCGCCTTGATCGATTCGCGGGCAATGATGTTCGAGCCGATCGCTGCCTGGATGGCGACGTCGAACATCTGCCGCGGAATGAGCTTGCGCATCTTGGCCGCGACTTCGCGGCCGCGGTACTGGCTGTTGGCCCGATGCACCATCACCGACAGCGCATCGACTTTCTCGGCATTGATCAGGATGTCGAGCTTCACGACGTCGGCGATCCGGAATTCCTTGAACTCGTAGTCGAGCGAAGCGTAGCCGCGGCTCACCGACTTCAGCTTGTCGAAGAAATCCATCACCACCTCGGCCATCGGCAGTTCATAGGTCAGCATCACCTGCCGGCCCAGGTACTGCATGTTCTTCTGCGTGCCGCGCTTTTCCGTGCAGAGCGTGATCACGGCGCCGACGTACTCCTGCGGCATCAGGATCGAGGCGGTGATGATGGGCTCGCGGATTTCCTCGATCCTGGACAAGTCAGGCATCTTTGACGGGTTCTCGATCTCGACCAGTTCGCCGTCGCGCATCAGGATCTGGTAGATCACGGTCGGCGCCGTGGTGATCAGGTCCATGTCGTACTCGCGCTCCAGCCGCTCCTGGACGATGTCCATGTGCAGGAGTCCCAGGAAGCCGCAGCGGAAGCCGAAGCCCAGCGCCTGCGAGACTTCCGGCTCGAAGCGCAGCGACGCATCGTTCAGCTGCAGTTTGTTCAGCGCATCGCGCAGCGCCTCGTACTGGTTCGACTCGACCGGATAGAGGCCGGCGAACACCTGCGGCTTGATTTCCTTGAATCCGGGCAGCGCTTTCGCCGCGGGCCGCGCCGCCAGAGTCACCGTGTCGCCGACCTTCGCGCCCTTCAGTTCCTTGATGCCGGCGATGATGAAGCCGACTTCGCCGGCCGACAGCTGCTCGCGCGCGACCGACTTGGGCGTGAACACGCCGACCTGCTCGCACAGGTACGTGGCACCGGTGGCCATCAGCTGGATCTTGTCCTTGGGTTTGAGCGTGCCGTCCTTGACGCGCACCAGCATCACGACGCCGACGTAGTTGTCGAACCACGAGTCGATGATCAGCGCCGACAGCGGCGCCGCCGGATCGCCGGAGGGCGGCGGCACGCGCTCGATGACCGCCTCGAGGCAATCGATCACGCCGAGGCCGCTCTTGGCGCTGGCGAGCACGGCGTTCTTGGCGGGAATGCCGATGATGTCCTCGATCTCGCCGATCACGCGCTCGGGATCGGCCGAGGGCAGGTCGATCTTGTTGATCACCGGCACGACTTCGACGCCCTGCTCCACCGCGGTGTAGCAGTTGGCGACGGTCTGCGCTTCCACGCCTTGCGAAGCGTCGACGACGAGCAGCGCGCCCTCGCAGGCGGCGAGCGACCGGCTGACTTCGTACGAGAAGTCGACGTGGCCGGGCGTGTCGATCAGGTTCAACCGGTACGTCGTGCCGTCCTTCGCCTTGTAGCTGAGCGCGGCCGTCTGGGCCTTGATGGTGATCCCGCGCTCGCGCTCCAGGTCCATCGAATCCAGGACCTGCTCTTCCATTTCGCGGTCGGAGAGTCCGCCGCAAAGCTGGATGAACCGGTCCGCGAGCGTCGACTTCCCGTGGTCGATGTGGGCGATGATGGAAAAATTTCTGATGTGGTCCATCAGTGTCCGAAAGCGGCGAGGGGCGGCAAAGAAAAAAGGGCACGCCGGGTGCCCTTTTTGCAGCAAAGAGAACTGGTTGAATTCTAACAGATTTCCACGTGTTTAGCGATGGCGTAGGATGGGTGGAGCGCAGCGATAACCATCGATGGCGGCAGCAGAGACCCATCTCGCCGAACGGACCGCGGGAATGGGTCGAGCGAGGCGACACCCATCACCCACAGCCGCCAGCGCTATCGCAGCGCCGCGTCCAGCTTCTCCCGATCCAGGTGGTAGTGACAGATCTCCCGACCCTCAAGCGTCAGGACGGGGACAAGCACGTCATACCGCGCTTCCAGTTCTGGATCCGCGTCGACATCGACGACCTCCAGCGAGAATCCGCGTTCTTCCTGCAGGGCCGTCAGGGCCGCGACCATGTCATCGCAAAGATGACAGTAGGCGCGCCCGTAGACGACCAGATGCGGGCGGTCGGCCAACTATTCGGCGACCCGCATCGACAGGAACGCGGTGTTTTCGCCGCGGCGGATCTGCAGCGTCACGTTGGTGCCGGTCTCCATCTTGGCCAGCAACTGGTTGAGTTGATCGACTGACTTGAGTTCGGTGACGGTGCCCCTGATGACCAGCGCCAGGATCACGTCGCCTTCCTGCAGATTGCGCGACGAGCCGACGTTCTGCTCGACCTTCAGGCCGCCCTTGAGCTTGAGTTCCTTCTTGTCGTCTTCCGAGAGCGGGGCAACGATCAGGCCCAGTCGGTTGGCCTTGTCGGCCGGCTCCTTGTCCTTGCCGCGGCTGCCGCGGCGGTCGGACTTGGGCTGGTCGTCGTCCTTCATTTCCTCGACGACGACGGTGATGTCGCGGGTCGCGCCCTTGCGCCAGACCTGGGCCGTCGATTTGGTGCCGGGCTTGATCTGGGTCACGATGCGCGGCAGGTCGCTCGATTTCTCGACGGGCCTGCCTTCGAACTTCAGGATGATGTCGCCGGCCTCGATGCCGGCCTTCTCGGCCGGGGCGCCCTTGACGACTTCGTTGACCAGCGCGCCCTGGGCCTTGGGCAGGCCGAACGCCTCCGCCTTGTCCTTGTCGACCGGTCCGATGGACACGCCGATGCGGCCGCGGCGCACCTTGCCCGAGTCGCGCAGCTGGTCGACGACATGCATCGCCACGTCGATGGGGATCGAGAACGCGACGCCCTGGTAGCCGCCCGAGCGGCTGAAGATCATCGAATTGATGCCGATGACCTCGCCACGCATGTTGAACAGCGGCCCGCCCGAGTTGCCGGGATTGATCGCCACGTCTGACTGCAGGAAGGGCACCAGATCCGTGCCGCCGATGTCGCGCTGCTTGGCGGAGAGAATCCCGGCCGTCATCGTGCTTTCCAGCCCGAACGGCTGGCCGATCGCCACCACCCACTCGCCGACCTTGAGTTTGTTCGGGTCACCGATGGCGGCCCTGGGCAACCCGGTCGCCTCGATCTTGATCAGCGCGGTGTCGGTGCGCTTGTCCGACCCGATCACCTTGGCCTTGAACTCGCGCTTGTCGGAGAGCAGGACGCGGACTTCGTCGGCGTCTTCCACGACGTGATGATTGGTGATGATGTAGCCGTCGCCGCTGAAGATGAAGCCCGAGCCGGATCCCGGAATCTCGATGTCCCGGTCGCGCTGCTGCCCGCGCGGGCCGAAGCGCCGGAAGAAGTCGTAGAACGGGTCGTTCTCGTCGATGCCGGGGGGCACCGTGAAACCCGTGCCACGCTTGACCTTTTGCTTGGTCTCGATGCTGACCACCGTCGCTGCCTGCTTCTCGTAGAGCTCCGTGAAGTCGGGCAAGGAGCGCTGCGCGTTTGCCGCGGGAACGAGGCCGAGCCAGAGCACGGCAAAAGCGGCGCCCAGCAGGGCCGCGGGGGATTTGTCGACTGACATGTTCATGGATTGCATCCTCTTCTTGCTATCTGTGCACTACGGAATTGGCGATTTGCCGCACGGTAATCCCCGGGGTCTCGCCCAGGACGGTCACCAGGAACTCGTCGAGCTGGCGCTTGTAGATGTTGATCGCGCCCTGCTGGGACAAGCCGAGTATTTGCGGCGTTCCCGGCATGACCTCGACGAAGACGGAGACCGCGACCAGCCCGTCGGTGTAGACGAGGTGCGCGACAGGTTCTGTGCGATCCGGCAGCATCCGGTAGCCCTCGACGATCTTGCTGAAGCCCGAGGGCAGCTTGCTGACCCACCAGCCGGTGGGTTTCTGCCCGCCGCCGGCGGCGGGCGTCCGCTGCACCAGCCAGTCGGCCGGCCGCACCGGAAACGAGGACTCCACCATCGAGCGGTCGACCTTGGCGTTGATCTGCACCTCGAGGAACGCAGACATTTCCACGACCCGGTTGTTCTCGTCGTACATCCGCGTCTTGAGCAGCAGCCCGGTCGCCGTGTCGGTCCAGAACACATGGCCGTAGCGCATGCCGTCGCGCGGCTCGAGCAGGAAAGCCTGGGCGTCGCGCCCGGCCACGCGCGCAGGTTCGGCCTCGCGCATGATGTAGTTCTGCGCCAGCGTGGCGATCTGGTTGGGCAGCAGCGAGGGGAACACCGAGCGCGAGGCGCGGCTTTCGATGCGCACGAGCTTCGAGTCCGGCAGGTAGCAGGTGACTTGCTCATTGTTGCGGATCACTTCGCGCGGCGGGCCGTCGAGATTGACCAGCTTCTCGTACTCGCCGGTCGGATCCACGTAGTGGACGATGCGCGAGGTCTCGATGCGGGTGCCGTGCTGGTAGAGGATGGTGCCGGTGTAGTTCAGCCGCTGCGCCGCCGACGCCGCGCGATGCAGCCAGTCGATCGCCTCGGTCGCGTGCCCGCACAACGGCCACACGAAGCCCAGCACGACCAGCCCGGATCGTGCCACCTGGAATACTGCTTGCATAAGTTGGTCTGGGTTGCTACTCGGATGCTGCCATGTCGGCAACGGTGCGCACGTAGGGGCGCACGCCCTGCATCGCCGTCGTCGGCGAGTACTCCTGGTGCACCAGCAGGTACGGGTTGATGGCCGCGTTCTGGGACTTGCGGCTCGCTTGCGCTGTCGCCTTCGAGTCCGCGGCTGTCGCCAGCACCGGCGCGGGCCGCCGCGCCGCGGCAAATTCGCCGGCGCCTGGGCCCAGCGTGAACTCCTGCACCCCGAACCAGCCGACCAGCGCGACCGCGGCCGCCGAAGCCGCCGCCGCCATCCCGTAGTGCCACGGGCGCGAACGGATCGCCGCCTGCCAGCCCGTACCGCTGCCGCCTTCTGCCAGCGCCTTGTAGCCGGGGGACAGCACCGTGGGTTCCGCCGCCAGGCGTTCGGCAAACCGCCGCGCGAACCCCGGCTGCGCCAGGCAATCGTTGCGCAGCGCGTCACCAATGAGGTGATACGCCGCCCAGCACTCGACCGACTCTTCGCTCTTCAATTGCGCGCACAGGGACCGGGCGCGCGCTTCGTCGAACTCGCCATCCATCAGCGCCGAAATCTGTTCACGGTTCATCTCTACCACCTGCGGTCATCGTTCGTATCGAGCAGCGGTCGCAATTCGGCCGCAATCGCATCCCGCGCCCGAAAAATCCGCGAACGCACCGTGCCTATCGGGCACGCCATGACATTCGCAATATCTTCGTAGCTCAGTCCTTCAATTTCGCGCAGCGTGATCGCCGTGCGCAACTCCTCAGGCAACGCTTCCATCGCGCGGTTCACTGCTTCGCCGATTTCCTTCGACTGCAGCATCGCGTCCGGCGTGTTGTTGTCGCGGAGATTGTCGGCATCGTCGAATCCTTCGGCCTCCTCCGCGTCGAACTCGGTCGTCGTCGGCGCCCGCCGGCCCAGCGCGACGAGGTAGTTCTTCGCCGTATTGATGCCGATCCGGTACAGCCACGTATAGAAAGCGGACTCGCCGCGAAATGAAGGCAGCGCGCGGTAGGCCTTGATGAACGCCTCCTGCGTCACATCCTCCACTTCCGCCGGGTCGCGGACAAAGCGCGACAACAGCCGCGCGAGCTTGCGCTGGTACTTGAGAACGAGCAGTTCAAAGGCCTTCTTGTCGCCGCGCTGTGCCCGCTCCACCAGCTGCTGGTCGACCTGTCGTACCGTCGGTTCGGCCATCGGCCGGGGCTCCTCGCCGGTTATTGTTCGCGGCGGACCGGTGACGACCAACCTGGGCGCCAGGCGCGGGATCGTTCCCGCGACCGTTGCCGCCGATGTTCCGAGTATAGCCGATGGGTTGGCGGCGGCTACCGGCGCGCGCTCCCTCATTGCTGTCATTTTTCGTGTTCGTTCCATGGGTTCACTGACCGTGCACGCCGCCGAAAGTTCGCCGGCAGCAGGGTTATTTGCGGACGTCGCAGGCATTTCCGGGGCGTCAGGCTCAGGGCCCGCGCAGTTCGACGACCGGCTGGATCTTCCCCGTCACCAGGCCCCGGAGATTGCGCTGCGCCGGTTCGAAATACCCGGCCAGCGGCGTCGCCGCGGGATCGGCCAGCAGGCCGAGATGCTGCAGCACCGCCACCGTCACCGGGAAGAGCGCGCGCGCATTGCCGTCGGCGATCTTGATCGCGATGCCGATGCCCCGGCTCTTGACGGCGATGCCCTGGACGCCTTCGGCGCCGACCTTGGTCGCCCAGTCGCCCTGGCCGGCCTGCATCAGCGCCAGGTCGTTGCGCCGCTCGCCCGACACCAGCTCCGGATGCGCCGACATGGCCGCGAACAGCCGCGCCGGCGCATCACCGTACTCGGGGTCCTCACCGGCAGTTGTCAGCTTCGCGAAAGCCCGGGCCAGCCCGGACAGAGGCATCGCGTAATTTGGCGCGCTGCAGCCGTCGATGCCCATCACCAGATCCTCGTCGGGCATGCCGGTGAAGTGGGCAACCGACCGCCGGATCGCCTGCTGCAGCGGGTGCTGCGGATCGAGATAATTTCCCGTCGCGTGCCCGCAGTGGCGGCACCAGGCCAGCATCCCGGAGTGCTTGCCCGAGCAATTGTGATGCAGCGCGGAAAACGCGGCGCCAGGCTCCGGCGTCCGCTCCAGATATTGATAGAAGTACGGGACGTGCTTGCCGCACTGCAAGTCGTCCACCCCGCAGCCGATCTTGTCCAGCATCCCCGCGACGACCTCGACATGCCGGGGCTCGCCCGAATGGCTGGCGCACATCAGCGCCAGTTCGCGCTCGCCGAATCCGAACGCGCGGTCGGCGCCGCTGGCCAGCGCCGGCATCGCCTGGAACGGCTTGAGCGAACTGCGCGTGAACATCGGCATCCCCGGGTCGCCCGCGCCATGCAGCAGGTTGCCCTGGGCGTCGGTGACCGCGACCGATCCGTAGTGGACCGACTCGGTCGCGCCGCCGCGCGTCATGATCGCGAGCGGCACGTGATGGGGGGCTTTGAGCATGTTCGACCGGCGTGGTAAAGGCGCGATTCTACGCCCGCGCCGCGGCGGTGGCGGACAAAATCGGCTGGGCAGGACAACGGCCCCGGATTACCGGTTTGTCCGGGGTCGATTGCGATGATGGGTGTCGCTGCGCTCGACCCACCATCGATGGGTATCGCTTCGCTCCACCCATCCTGCGCGGCTACTTCTCCCTGCTGGCGGGACGGCTCAGGCCTTGACGCCGAGCGCCGAGAGGATCTGCTCCAGCGCCGCCGGATCTTCGATGGTCGTCAGGTCGCCCGGATCGCGCCCTTCGGCCAGCGCCTGGATCGAGCGCCGCAGCAGCTTGCCCGAACGCGTCTTGGGCAGCACGGTGACGAAGTGCACGCGCGCCGGCCGGCCGATCGCGCCCAACTCCTTGTCGACGGCGGCCATCACTTCCTTTTCCAGAACGGCCCGCAGTTCCGGCGTCGCCGTCCTCGCCGGATCCTTGGCGACGGCGAAGGCCAGGGGCACCTGGCCTTTCAGCGCGTCGTTGACGCCGACGACCGCCACTTCGGCGATTCCGGCGTGCGCCTGCACGGCTTCCTCGATTTCCCGGGTGCCGAGCCGGTGGCCGGCGACGTTGATCACGTCATCGGTGCGGCCGAGGACGAAGTAATAGCCGTCCGCGTCCCGGGTGGCCCAGTCGAACGTCGAATAGACGAGCTTGTCCGGAAAGGTGTTGAAATAGGTCGAGACAAAGCGCGCGTCGTCGCCCCAGACGGTGGTCATGCAGCCCGGCGGCAGCGGCGGGACTATGGTCAGCACGCCCTTTTCGCCGACACCGACCGCGGCGCCCGTCGCTTCGTGCAGCAAGGCCACGTCGTAGCCGGTCACCGGAAACGAGGGCGAGCCGAACTTGCGCGGCGTGTCCTCGATGCCGGGCTGCGCGGACAGGATCGGCCAGCCGGTCTCGGTCTGCCAGTAGTTGTCGATGATCGAAGTGCCGCCCAGCGCGTCGGTCACCCAGCGCGCCGTCGGCTCGTCCAGCGGCTCGCCGGCAAGGAACAGCCGCTGCAGGCTCGACGTGTCGTGGGCGCGCATGTACGCCGTGTCCTGCTTTTTCAGAACCCGGATCGCGGTCGGCGAGGAGAACATGGTCTTCACGCGATGGTCGGCGACGATCTTCCACCAGATGCCCGGATCGGGCCGGATCGGCAGGCCCTCGTACATGATCGTCGTCGACCCGTTCAGTAGCGGCGCGTAGACGATGTAGGAGTGCCCGACGACCCAGCCGATGTCGCTGGTGCAGAAGAAGGTCTCGCCCGGCTCCACGCAGAAGATGCTCTGCATCGAGTACGCGAGCGCGACGGCATAGCCGCCCGTGTCGCGCTGCACGCCCTTGGGTTTGCCCGTCGTGCCAGACGTGTAGAGGATGTACGAGGGTTCCGAGGACTCGAGCCAGACGCAGGGTACCAGCGCGTTCGCGTGCTCCTTGCACAGCGCGGCATAGTCGAGGTCGCGGCCCGCCGTGCGCGGCATGTCCGGATCGATGCCCCGGTTGACGATGATGACCCTGGCCGGCGGGTTCTTCGCGAGCCGCACCGCTTCGTCGACCAGATGCTTGTACGGCACCGCCTTGCCGGCGCGCATCCCGGCGTCGGCGGTCACCATCACCTTCGGCGCGGCATCGTCGATCCGCGTCGCCAGCGACGCGGCGGCGAAGCCGCCGAACACGACCGAGTGGATCGCGCCGATGCGCAGGCAGGCCAGCATCGCGAACACGGCTTCCGCGATCATCGGCATGTAGATCAGCACGCGGTCACCCCTGCCCACGCCCTGCGCCTGGAGAATCGCGGCGAAGCGGTTGACTTCCGCGTACAGGTCCTTGTAGGTGTAGGTCGCGTGCTGTCCCGTTTCGGTCGAGATGAAGTTCAGCGCGGCCTGGTCGCCGCGGGTGCGCAGGTGCCGGTCGATCGCGTTATGGCAGATGTTGGTCTTGCCCCCGACGAACCACTTGGCAAATGGCGGCTTGCTGTAGTCGAGCACCTGCCGGAACGGCTCCTGCCAGTGAATCAGCGCTGCCCTTTCGCGCCAGAATTCCTCGCGGTGTTCGATCGAACGGCGGTGCGTTTCGGCGTAGCGGCCCACGGTGTTCTCCTCGGTTGTCCGGCAGTGTCCGGCGCGCCGCGCACGATGGTCCCGCAGGCGGCGTTCGCCGGAAATTGTACAGCGCGCCTGTGCCCGGGATGGAAGTCGATGCGCGGCGGCGGTTGATCCATGTCAAACCATCCGCACTACGCGGATCGGAGAGGTCGCGCCCCCGATTCACCATGCTTAGCCCGGGCGGATCCGGGCCGCGAGCATGTACTCGCGGGCCTGCATCTCGGCCAGGCGGCTCGAGGTCCGGGAGAACTCGAACAGCATCGCCTTGAAGCGGCTGTCGACGCCGTCGGGGTCGAGCGCGAGCAACTGCTCGACCGGCACCGCCGCGGACAGGATGAGCTTGATCCGGCTTTCGTAGAACACGTCGACCAGCAGCGTGAAGCGGCGCAACGCGTCGCGGTTCGCATCGTCGAAGCGCGGCACCCCGGAAACGATGACCGAATGAAAGCGCTTGGCGAGGTCGAGGTAGTCCAACTGCGAGCGGCCGTGGCCGCACAGCACGCTGAACTCGAACCAGACCACACCGCCCGCGCGATGCCGGTAGGGAATCACGCGTCCCTCGACATCGAGTTCGTGATGTTCCTCCTCGACGTCGGCGATGCGCCGGAACGTCGCGAGCAGCGCCGCCTCGGCGGCCGGCCCCGGCGGCGTGTGGTAGACCTGCACCTGCTCGAGCGTGCGCAGCCGGTAGTCGATGCCGCTGTCGACGTTGACCTCGTCCAGCCGCTCCCGGATGAGCGCGATCGTCGGCAGGAAATTCTCGCGCTTGAGACCGTGCAGATAAAGCTCGTCCGGATGGTAGTTGGAGGTCATGTAAAAGACGACACCGCGGTCCATCGTCTTCCTCAGCAGCCGGCCCAGGATCATCGCGTCGGCGATGTCGTTGACGTGGAACTCGTCGAAACAGATCAGCCGGTAGCGCGTGGCGATCCGTGCCGCGACCGCGTCCAGCGGGTCGGTGGTGCCCTTGAGCGTGTCCATCTCCCGGTGCACGTCGCGCATGAAGTGGTGGAAATGGACGCGTCGCTTGCGGGTGACCGGCAGCGTCAGGTAGAAGCTGTCCAGCAGGAAGCTCTTGCCGCGCCCCACGCCTCCCCACAGGTAGACCCCGCGCGGCAGCGGGGGGCGCACGACCAGGCGCCGCAGCGCCGACGAACGCCGTTCCTTGTACGCCATCCATTCCTCGTACACGCGCTGCAGCCGCAGCACCGCGGCGTATTGCGCGTCGTCGGCGACGAACCCGCGCCGCTCCAGCGTCTCCCGGTACAACTCCGCCACCGTCGCCGCCAATCGCTTCGCGGGCTCGGTGTACTCGGTGGAATCGAAGACGCTGCCCCCGCCTATGGGCGGCAGCGGCGGCAGGTCTTCGCTTTCGTAAACACTGTCGCGCATGAAACTCGACACTTTCGTAGGATGGGTGGAGCGAAGCGATACCCATCGATGGCGGGTGGAGCGCAGCGATGCCCATCTCGCCGGATCGGCACGAACGAGCGGGTTGGCGCGGGCGCTGCTTGTGCGCCGGCATCATACATGCATGCGTTCCCGTGTTGACGCGATGGGTATCGCTGCGCTCCACCCATCCTGCGGGCGAGTGTCTTGCGCGCCGCCGTCGCCGCCTCAGATATGGATGCTCCGCTTCTCCACCGCCATCGCGGCCTCGTGCACAACCTCGGAGAGCGACGGATGCGCGTGGCAGATGCGCGCGATGTCCTCGGCCGCCGCGCCGAACTCCATCGCGACCGCGGCCTCGGCGATCAGCTCGGAGACCAGCGGCCCGATCATGTGCACGCCGAGTATCCGGTCGGTCGCGGCGTCGGCCAGGAATTTCACCAGCCCGCGCTGGTCGCCCAGCGCCTTGGCGCGGCCGTTGGCCGAAAACGGAAAGCTGCCGGCCCGATAGGCGACACCTTCGGCCTTGAGCGCCTGCTCGGTCTTGCCGACCCAGGCAATCTCGGGCGAGGTGTAGATGACCCAGGGCACGGTATTGAAGTCCACGTGCCCGTGCTGGCCGGCGATGCGCTCCGCGACGGCGGCGCCCTCTTCTTCCGCCTTGTGCGCGAGCATCGGCCCGCGCACGACGTCGCCCACCGCCCAGACGCCCGGCAGATTGGTCCGGCAGTCGCCGTCGACGGCAACGAAGCCGCGCGCGTCGAGCGCGAGGCCCACGCCTTCCGCATTGAGCCCGGCGGTGGTCGGCACCCTGCCGATGGCAACGATCAGCCGGTCGAACGTGGCGCTCTGTGCCTTGCCGGCGGCGTCGGTGTAGTCGACCGCCACGCCCTTCTTGCCGGCGGCCACCTTCGTGATGTTGACGCCCGTCTGGATGTCTAGCCCCGTATCGCGGGTGAAGATCTTCCGCGCTTCCTTCGCGATCTGCTCGTCGGCCGCGCCCAGGAACTCCGGCAGCGCCTCGAGCACGGTCACCGCCGAACCCAGGCGCTTCCACACGCTGCCCAGTTCCAGTCCGATCACGCCGGCGCCGACGACGCCGAGCCGGGCCGGAACTGCGGCCATGGCCAGCGCGCCTTCGTTGTCGCAGACGAGCTTGTTGTCGATCGTGGCCCCGGGCAGCTGCCGCGGCACCGATCCGGTCGCGACGATCACGTTCGTCGCCATCACTTCCTCGGCGCCGCCGTCATGGCAGGCGACCTTGATCTGCCAGCCGCCTTCGATCCGGGCCGAGAAGCTGCCCAGGCCGTGGAACTGCGTGACCTTGTTCTTCTTGAACAGGTACTGGACGCCGGCGGTCAGCTGGTCGACGATGCCGTCCTTGCGTTTCTGCATCGCGGCCACGTCGATCGTCAGCCCCTGGATGCCGATGCCGTGCTTCGCGAACTCGTGCCCGGCTGCGTGATAGTTCTCGGACGACTGCAGCAGCGCCTTGGACGGGATGCAGCCGACGTTCACGCAGGTCCCGCCCAGACTGGGCTTGCCGTTGCGGACCCACGCGTCGATGCAGGCGACCTTGAAGCCGAGCTGCGCGGCGCGGATCGCCGCCACGTAGCCGCCGGGACCGCCGCCGATCACCACTACGTCGAATTGATTGGCCATTAAAGCTCCCGTAGGATGGGTTAGGCGCGCAACGAAGCAGCGCTCGCAGAAAGGCAGCCGGCACGCGCGACGTAACCCATCGCGTCAAGTGCGCCGACCATCACAGCTCCAGCAGCATCCGCGCCGGATCCTCTAGTGCTTCCTTCATCGCCACCAGCGAGAGCACCGCCTCGCGGCCGTCGATGATCCGGTGGTCGTAGGACAGCGCCAGGTAGTTGATCGGCCGGATCACGACCTGGCCGTTCTCGGCAACCGGGCGTTCCTTCGTCGCATGGACGCCGAGGATCGCCGACTGCGGCGGGTTGATGATGGGCGTCGAGAGCATCGAGCCAAAGACGCCGCCGTTGGAAATCGAGAACGTGCCGCCGGTGAGTTCCTCGATCGTGAGCTTGCCTTCGCCCGCGCGCTTGCCGAAGTCCGCGATGTCCTTTTCGATCGCGGCCAGCGACTTCTGGTCGGCGTCGCGCAGGATGGGGACCACCAGGCCGCGCGGCGAGCCGACCGCGATGCCGATGTCGAAGTAGCCGTGGTACACGATGTCGGCGCCGTCGATCGAGGCATTGACCACCGGGTACTTTTTCAGCGCATGCACGGCGGCCTTGACGAAGAAGGACATGAAGCCGAGCTTGACGCCGTGCTCCTTCTCGAAACGCTCCTTGTAGCGGTTGCGCAGGTCGATGACCGGCTGCATGTTCACTTCGTTGAACGTGGTCAGTATCGCGGCGGTCGCCTGCGATTGCACCAGCCGCTCGGCCACGCGCTGGCGCAGCCGCGACATCGGCACGCGCTGCTCGGGACGGCCCGACAGGCTGGCGGAGAGCTGTGCCATGGGCGGCGGCGCCAGAGGTGCGGCCGGCGCCGGTGTCCTGCCCCCGGCCGGCGTCGCGGCAGCCGCCGCAGCCATGGGCTTCGGCTCCAGCGCAGCCAGCACGTCGCCCTTGGTCACGCGGCCGCCGCGGCCCGTGCCCTCGACGCTCGCCGGGTCGACCCGCTGCTCGGTCATCATCTTGCGCGCCGCCGGCAGCGCGACGGCGGCGGCGGTCGCCCGTGTCGGCGGCGGCACCGTGGCGGCCGTAGGCGGTGCGGTTTCCCTGGCGGCCGGCGCCGCGGTGGCAGGCGCGTCCGCCGCCGGCTTCGCGTCGGTGTCGATGATGGCGATCAGTTCATTGCTGGTCACCGACGACCCGTTGGGCCTGGCGATCGACTTGAGCACCCCCGACTCCGGCGCCGGCGTTTCCAGCACGACCTTGTCGGTCTCGATGTCGATCAGGTTTTCGTCGCGACTGACGAACTCGCCGGCCTTCTTATGCCACGAGACCAGCGTGGCTTCGGAGACGGACTCCGAGAGTTGCGGAACTTTGACTTCAACTAGCATGATTCTCTCGACTCGAATGGTGGCGAAGGACCTAGATCGACGTCACGATCTCGCCGGTGGTGAGCTTGCTGCCGAACGCCGCCTCGACCAGTTCCTTCTGCTGCTTCGCGTGCCAGGAGGCATAGCCCACGGCGGGCGATGCGGACACCGGACGGCCGGCGTAGAACAGCTTCTTCGGAAAACCCAGCTTCTGCATGTCGTCGCGCAAGTATGCGCGCATCCGGTACCAGGCGCCCTGGTTCTGCGGCTCCTCCTGGCACCATACAAGATCCCTGGCGTTCGGGAACTTCTTCAGCTGCGCGATGAAATCGTCGTGCGGGAACGGGTATAGCTGCTCGATGCGCAGGATCGCGACGTCGGCGATCTTCTGTTCGCGGCGATACGCCAGCAGGTCGTAGTAGACCTTGCCGCTGCAGAAGATTACGCGCCGGACGTTCCTGGCCGTCATCTTGTCGACTTCGCCGATCACGTTCCTGAAACGGCCGGCGGCGAGATCGTCCAGCGGCGAGCCGGCATCCTTGTGCCGCAGCAGGCTCTTGGGCGACATCACGATCAGCGGTTTCCGGTACTGGCGCACCATCTGCCGCCGCAGCAGGTGGAAGATCTGCGCGGCGTTGGACGGCACGCACACCTGCATGTTGTGCTCGGCGCAGAGTTGCAGAAAGCGCTCGGGCCGCGCCGACGAGTGCTCGGGCCCCTGCCCCTCGTAGCCGTGGGGCAGCAGCAGCACCAGCCCGCAGATCCGGCCCCACTTGACCTCGCCCGAGGCGATGAACTGGTCGATCACGACTTGCGCGCCGTTGGCGAAGTCGCCGAACTGGGCTTCCCAGACGACCAGCTTGTTGGGCTCGGACGTCGTATAGCCGTACTCGAAACCCAGCACGGCCTCCTCCGAGAGCACCGAATCGTAGACCTCGAAAGAGGGCTGCCCGTCCTTGACATGCTGCAGCGGCGTCCAGGTGCCGCTGTCCCACTTTTCGCGGTTCTGGTCGTGCCACACGGCGTGGCGATGGAAGAACGTGCCGCGCGCGCAGTCCTGGCCGGAAATCCGCACGCCGAACCCGTTGTCGAGCAGCGTCGCGTAGGCGAGGTTCTCCGCCATCCCCCAGTCGAGCGGGATCTTCCCCTCGCCCATCGCGCGCCGGTCGGCGACGATCTTCGCCACGCGCGAGTGCAGCGTGAAGCCGGCCGGAACGTCGGTGAGCTTCTTCGCCATCGCCTTCAGGTTGCGCGGCGGCACGCCGGTGTCCACCTGGTCGGTCCAGCGCCGGCCCATGAACGAGCCCCAGTCGATCGAATGCGGCGGCTTGTAGTTCGACAGGATGGTCTTGTTGGTGTGAAACCCCTTGTCCAGCGCCGCGCGGTAGTCCTCGATCATCCGGGCCGCGTCCGCCTCGGTGATCACGCCTTCCCGGACCAGCTGGTCCGCGTAGAGCTTGCGGGTGCCCGGGTGGGCATTGATCTTCTTGTACATCAGCGGCTGCGTGACCATCGGCTCGTCCTGCTCGTTGTGGCCGAGGCGGCGGAAGCACACCAGGTCGATCACGACGTCCTGCTTGTACAGGGTCCGGTAATCCATCGCGATCTCGGTCGCCAGCAGGCAGGTCTCCGGATCGTCGCCGTTGACGTGGAAGATCGGCGCCTCGATCATCTTCGCCACGTCGGAGCAGTACGTGGTGCCGCGCGTGTCGCGCGGGTCGGAAGTGGTGAAGCCGATCTGGTTGTTGACGATGATGTGGAACGTGCCGCCGGTCCGGTAGCCGCGCGTCTGCGCGAGGTTGAGCGTCTCCATGACCACGCCCTGGCCCGCGATCGCCGCGTCGCCGTGAATCAGAATGGGCATCACCTGCGCGCCCGCGGTATCCCCGCGGCGGTCCTGCCGGGCGCGCACCGAGCCCTCGACGACCGGATTGACGATTTCCAGGTGCGACGGATTGAACGCCAGCGACAGGTGCATCGGCCCGCCCGGGGTCGTGACATCGGACGAGAACCCCTTGTGGTACTTGACGTCGCCTGCCGAGAGCGTCGTGTCGTACTTGCCTTCGAATTCGGCGAACAGTTCGGAAGGCAATTTACCGAAAGTGTTGACCAGCACGTCCAGCCGGGCCCGGTGCGCCATGCCGATCACCGACTCCTGGACGCCCTGGGCGCCGGCGCGCTGGAGCAGGTGATCGAGCATCGGGATCATCGCTTCGCCGCCTTCGCCGGAAAAGCGCTTCTGTCCGACGTACTTGGTGTGCAGGTACTTTTCCAGCGTCTCGGCCGCGGTCAGCCGCTCGAGGATGTGCCGCTTCATCGCCGCGTCGTAGTTCGGGCGCGAGCGCACCGATTCGAGCCGGTTCTGCAGCCAGACCCGCTTCTCGGTGTCGGTGATGTGCATGTACTCCGCGCCCAGCTTGCCGCAATACGTTTCGCGCAGCGCGGCGACGAGGTCGCGCAGCTTCTGCCGCGGCGGACCACCGGCGAGGTTCGAGCTGAACTCGACGTCCATGTCGGCGCTGGTCAGCCCGTACGTCTTCGGATCGAGCTCCGGCAGGTAGGGCTTTTCCGCGCGTCCCAGCGGATCCACGTCGGCCAGCCGGTTGCCGACCACCCGGTAGCGCAGTTCCATCAGCGCGACGCTGGCTTCCTTTTGCGCCATCTCCACGTCGGCGACGAGCACCACGGCCTTGCGCTCCTTCGCCAGCCGGACGAACGAGTCGATGACGGGGGCGTGCGCCACGTCGGCGGCACCGTTGCGCAGCTTGTCGAAGTACGCGCGCCACGATTCGCCGACGCTCGCCGGGTCGGCGAGGTAACGCTCGTACTGCTCCTCGATGAACGGCATGTTGCCCCCGAACAGGGTCGACGTGCCGACCAACTCTTCCATCATGCTCATGCTCTATCCCCTTGGCGCCGGACACGTCCAGGCACACAAAAAAATACCGGGGGCACACAAGCGTGCCCCCGGCGGCTTGGTCCTGCTTAACGCTTGTCCAGCGGCACCACGTCGCGCTTGGGTTCACCCACGTACAACTGGCGCGGCCGGCCGATCTTCTGCTCGGGATCGCTGATCATCTCGTTCCACTGCGCGATCCAGCCGACGGTGCGGGCCAGCGCGAAGATGGCGGTGAACAGCGGCACCGGGATGCCCAGCGCGCGCTGCACGATGCCGGAATAGAAGTCCACGTTCGGATACAGCTTGCGCGAGACGAAGTAGTCGTCTTCCAGCGCGATCTTCTCCAGCGCCATCGCCAGCTTGAACAGCTTGTCATCGTGCAGGCCCAGCTCGTTGAGCACTTCGTAGCAGGTCTCGCGCATCAGCTTCGCGCGCGGATCGTAATTCTTGTACACGCGATGGCCGAAGCCCATCAGCTTGACGCCGGAGTTCTTGTCCTTGACCTTGGCGACGAACTCGCCGATCTTCGACACGTCGCCGATCTGGCCAAGCATGTTGAGCGCCGCCTCGTTGGCGCCGCCGTGCGCGGGCCCCCACAGGCAGGCGGTGCCGGCCGCGATGCAGGCGAACGGATTGGCGCCGCTGGATCCGGCCAGCCGCACCGTCGACGTCGACGCATTCTGTTCATGGTCGGCGTGCAGGATGAAAATGCGGTCCAGCGCGCGCACCAGCACGTCGTTGACCTTGTAGTCCTCGCACGGCGTGGCGAACATCATCCGCATGAAGTTGGCGGTGTAGGAAAGGTCGTTGCGCGGATAGATGAACGGCTGGCCCTGGTTGTACTTGTAGCTCATCGCAACCAGCGTCGGCATCTTGGCGATCAGGCGGATCGCGGAGACTTCGCGCGAAGGCTTGTCGGTGATGTCCAGCGAGTCGTGATAGAACGCCGACATCGCGCCGACCATCCCGGTCAGCACGGCCATCGGGTGCGCGTCGCGGCGGAAGCCGCGCAGGAAGAACTGCATCTGCTCGTGCACCATCGTGTGGTGCATCACCAGCTCGCTGAATTTCTTCTTCTCCTCGACATTGGGCAGGTTGCCGTTGAGCAGCAGGTGGCAGGTCTCGAGGAAGTCGCAGTGCGCCGCGAGCTGCTCGATCGGATAGCCGCGGTACATCAGCTCGCCCTTGTCGCCGTCGATGTAGGTGATGGTCGAATTGCAGGAGGCAGTGGACAGGAAGCCCGGGTCGTAGGTGAACTTGCCGGACTTGCCGTACAGGGTCTTGATGTCGATCACCTCCGGCCCGATGGTTCCCGGCATGATCGGGAACTCAAGGGAAGGCGAGCCGTCGTTGAAACTCAGGGTTGCTGACTTGGTCTTGCCGGGGGTATTCATATCCGCTCTCCGCTCTGTGCACTGAAACTGGTTAATGACCTGTGGGTCTGCACGCTCACGCGCTGCGCAGCTGCCGCACCAGACACTGCAGCTTTTCGTCGCTGGGCTCCGTCCTTCCGGACAGGAGATCCCAAAGTTCGTTGTCGTTCATGTCCAGCAATTGGTCCAGCGCGGCCAGCTCCTGCTCGCCGATCGCGCCGGCCGTCTTGTCCAGGTACCGCGCCAGGACAATGTCGTTCTCCAGCATTCCGCGCCGGCACCGCCAGCGCAGCCTCGCCCAGCTGCGCTCGTCGATCACCGCGGGCTCCTTGGCGCCGGCCGGGAAGGACGAGCCATTTTCCATCATATTTTCATGTCCGGGATTGTCCTAAATCAATCCCTAGACAGTCCGCCTGACCATGATTTCCTTGATTTTCCCGATGGCCTTGGACGGATTCAGCCCCTTCGGGCATACGTCCACGCAATTCATGATCGTGTGACAGCGGAACAGCCGGTAGGGATCCTCGAGGTTGTCCAGCCGCTCGTTGAGGGCCTGGTCGCGGCTGTCGGCAATGAAGCGGTACGCGGCCAGCAGCCCCGCCGGCCCGACGAACTTGTCCGGATTCCACCAGAACGACGGGCAGGCCGTCGAGCAGCACGCGCACAGGATGCATTCGTACAGGCCGTCGAGCTCCTCGCGGTCCGCCGGCGACTGCAGCCGTTCCTTTTCCGGGGGCGTCGCCTCGTCGACCAGGTAGGGCTTGATCGAATGGTACTGCTTGAAAAAGTGGCTCATGTCCACGATCAGGTCGCGGACCACGGGCAGGCCGGGCAGCGGGCGCAGCTCCACCGGTTCCTTGATGTCCTTGAGGTTGGTGATGCAGGCCAGTCCGTTCCGTCCGTTGATGTTCATCGCGTCTGAGCCGCAGACCCCCTCGCGGCACGAGCGGCGGAACGACACCGAGTCGTCGACCTGCTTCACGCGCATCAGCGCGTCGAGCAGCATCTTGTCCGTGGGCTCCAGCGCCACGTCGTAGTCCTGCATGCGCGGCGCGGCGTCGCGGTCGGGGTCGTAGCGGTAGATCCTGAATTTCATCTTTTCTCCAGCGGCGGGCGGCGTCTAGAACGTCCTGGCCTTGGGCGGAAACGAGTCCACCGTCAGCGGTTTCATGTGCACCGGCTTGTACGACAGCCGGTTTCCCGCGCGGTGCCATAGCGTGTGCTTGTGCCAGTTGGCGTCGTCGCGCTGGTCGAAGTCCGAGCGCGCGTGCGCGCCGCGCGACTCCTGCCGCGCCTGTGCGGACACGATGGTCGCCTGCGCGACCTCGATCAGGTTCTCGACCTCCAGCGCCTCGACCCGCGCGGTGTTGAACACCTTGCTCTTGTCGCCGATCGCGATCCGCCGCACCTGCTCGGCGATTTCCATCACTTTGGAAACGCCGCTGGTCAGCAGTTCGTCGTTCCGGAACACGCCGCAGTGCGCCTGCATGGTCCGGCGCAGCGCGTTGCCCACGTCTTGCGTCTGTTCGCCCGCGCCCCGTGCGGCGGCCGCGCCATCCAGCCGCGCCAGGCGCGACAGCGCCAGGTCCGCCGCGTCGCGGGGCAGCGGCTTGTGTTCCTTGTTCCGCTGGTGAAAGTCGACGATGTGATTCCCGGCCGCCCGGCCGAAGACCAGCAGATCCAGCAGCGAGTTGGTCCCCAGCCGGTTCGCGCCGTGCACCGACACGCAGGCGCACTCGCCGATCGCATAGAAACCGCTGACCACGGCCTCCGGGTCGCCATCCCGCGGCGCGACAACCTGGCCGTGGTAGTTGGTCGGGATGCCGCCCATCTGGTAGTGGATCGTCGGCACCACCGGGATCGGTTCCCGCGTGCAGTCGACGTTCGCAAACTTGACCGCGATTTCGTGGATCGAGGGCAGCCGCTTGAGGATCACCTCGGGTCCCAGGTGGTCGAGCTTGAGCAGCACGTAGTCCTTGTCGGGACCGCAGCCGCGCCCCTCCTTGATTTCCTGGTCCATCGAGCGCGAGACGAAATCGCGCGGCGCCAGGTCTTTGAGCGTTGGCGCATAGCGCTCCATGAAACGCTCGCCGTTGCAGTTGAGCAGGATTCCGCCCTCGCCGCGCACGCCCTCGGTGATCAGCACGCCCGCGCCGGCCACGCCGGTCGGGTGGAACTGCCAGAATTCCATGTCCTCGAGCGGGAGCCCCGCGCGCGCGGTCATCCCCAGGCCGTCGCCGGTGTTGATGAACGCATTGGTCGACGCGGCGAAAATGCGGCCGGCGCCGCCGGTGGCGAACAGCGTGGTCTTGGCCTGCAGCATCCACACCTCGCCGGTTTCGATTTCCAGCGCGGTCACGCCCAGCACGTCGCCGTCGGCGTCGCGGATCAGGTCCAGCGCCATCCACTCGACGAAAAACTGCGTGCGCGCGCGGATGTTGCGCTGGTACAGCGTGTGCAACAGCGCGTGGCCGGTCCGGTCCGCCGCGGCGCATGCGCGCGCGACCGGCTTTTCGCCGAAGTTGGCGGAATGCCCGCCGAACGGGCGCTGGTAGATCGTGCCGTCGGCGTTGCGATCGAACGGCATCCCGAAGTGCTCCAGCTCGTAGACGACCTTGGGGGCTTCGCGGCACATGAACTCGATCGCGTCCTGGTCGCCCAGGTAGTCCGAGCCCTTGACGGTGTCGAACATGTGCCAGTACCAGTTGTCATCGCTCATGTTGCCCAGCGAGGCGCCGATGCCGCCCTGCGCCGCCACCGTGTGCGAGCGCGTCGGAAAGACCTTGGAGAGCACGGCGACCGACAAGCCGGCCTCGGCCAGCTGGAGCGAGGCGCGCATCCCCGCGCCGCCGGCGCCCACGACCAGCGCATCGAATTTGCGAACGGGCAATCCCATTACCGTTGTCCCCACAATATCTGTATCGCCCAGCCCGAGTAGAACAGCAGCGCGACGATCACCGCCGCTTCGAGCGCCAGGCGCAGGGCCGTGGAGCGGATGTAGTCCATGATGATGTCGCGCATGCCGACCCAGGCGTGCAGGAACACGCTGACCAGCGCGACGAAAGTCGCCAGCTTGAAAATCTGCTCGGAAAACAACGCCTTCCAGATCGCGAGGTCCATGCCCGGCGTGAACAGCAGCACTCCCAGCAGGAGGACCAGGTACGCCGCGATCACCACCGCCGTGATCCGCTGCATGAGCCAGTCGGAGAGCCCATAGTGGGCGCCCGTCGCCTCGCGCCTCACCATAGCTTCACCCCGATGATGATGGTCAGGAGCAGGCTGACGACCATGACGATGGCGCTGGATTGCCGCGCGGCCTTGAGCTCCATCGCCTGGTGGCTGACGTCCATCACCAGGTAGCGGATGCCCGCGCAGAGATGGTGGAGCAGCGACCACAGCAGCGCGAACACGATGAGCTTGACCAGCGGGTTGCCGTATAGCGCGCGGAACTGCGCGGCGTCGGTTACGCTGGCCTGCAACAGCCACAGCAGCAGCCAGGTGAACAGGAACAGCAGCGCCCCGCTGATCCGGTGCAGGATCGACACGATCCCTGGCAGCGGCAGCCGGTAGCGCGCCAGATCGGTGACATGGATGTTGCGGAAGACCGGACGCGGGCGCGGCGGCGTAACAGACGGAGGTGGCGCGGCCATGAAAACCTCGGATTTCGGAAGGAACTGGATACCTGGAATTGCGGGCTGCGCACGCGGCGTCGATGCTGCAACGCAACAAGCAACCCGATCGCCAGAGGGATTCTTGTCCGGCGTCAAGCCCGTCAATTATAACGTCAAATCCGCGCCCGGAGCCAGCGTGCGCGCGGCAGGAACCGCCCGCGGACGGGCTGCTAGCCCAGCTGGTTCAGGTAATAGTGTTTTCTTGTGGTGCACAAACCGCGGCGCCACTCGACCGGCCGGTCGCCATAGGTATAGGCCACCCGCTCGACCGCCAGCAACGGCGTTCCCGCCGGGACGTCCAGGATTTCGCCGCTGGTCGCGTCGGCGGCGATCGCCTTGATCCGCTCGTCGGCGCGGACCATGCGCACGCCGAACTGGGTTTCGAAAAAGCTGTAGGTCGAACCACGGTAGGCGTCGTAGCGGGCGCGGGTCAGGCCCCGGAACAGGGCGGCGGGCAGCGTGATCTCGTCCAGCACGACCGGCTCGCCGGAATATTCAAGCACGCGCCGCAACACGATCACTGCCTCGCCCGGACGCAGCAGCAACATGCGCGCGACTTCGGCGGTTGCCTTGCCGCGCCGCAGGTCGAGCAGCCGGCTGTGCGGATACTCGTCGACGCCGTCCGCGCGCCGGATGCGCAGGAAACGGAACAGCGAGGATTGCTCCTCGGTGTGCGTGGCGACGAACGTGCCCTTGCCCTGGCGGCGCACGACGATGTTCTCGGCGGCAAGAACGGCGATGGCATTGCGCACCGTCCCCTGGCTCACCTTGTAGCGCGCGGCGAGCACGATTTCGCTGGGGATGGATTCGCCCGGCTTCCACTCGCCCGCATCCAGGCTTTGCGTGAGCAAATCCTTGATCTGCAGGTAGAGCGGCTGAAACGACGGGCCTGGCGCGCTGTTCATGGCCGCTATTATTCCCGCGGCCGCGCGCCATGTCCAATGAAAACTTGTATCTTATATAAGACATAAGACATAGTTGACCGGAATCGGGCGCCGGCGTAGACTCCGTTTTGCGGTTTCCGGCGGAGATTGCAGACCTCCGGGCCCGGGAAATCCCGGCGCCGCGGGCGCGAAACGCCCGCGCCGGGGCCTTCCGGTCCGCCTGCCGGCGAACCCGGTGCAGTTCCCTCACGACACACCAGGAGTCATGCCATGAAACCTCCCGTACGCGTTGCCATCACCGGCGCCGCCGGCCAGATCGGCTACAGCCTGCTGTTCCGCATCGCCAGTGGCGAAATGCTGGGCAAGGACCAGCCCGTCGCGCTGCAGTTGCTGGAGATTCCCGACGAAAAGGCGCAGAAGGCGCTCGCCGGCGTGATGATGGAAGTCGACGACTGCGCGTTCCCGCTGCTGGCCGGCATGAGCGCGCACAGCGATCCGAACACCGCGTTCAAGGACGCCGATGTGGCGCTGCTGGTCGGGGCCCGCCCCCGCGGCCCCGGGATGGAGCGCAAGGACCTGCTCTCCGCGAATGCGCAGATCTTCACCGCGCAGGGCAAGGCGCTCAACGCCGTGGCATCGCGCAACATCAAGGTCCTGGTCGTGGGCAACCCCGCCAATACGAATGCCTGGATCGCGATGAAATCGGCGCCGGATCTCTCCAAGCGGAACTTCACCGCGATGCTGCGACTGGACCACAACCGTGCCCTGTCGCAGCTGGCGGCCAAGACCGGCAAGCCGATCAGCGCCATCGAAAAGCTGATCGTCTGGGGCAACCATTCGCCGACGATGTATCCCGACTACCGCTATGCGACCATAGCCGGCCAGCCGGTCAAGGCGATGATCAACGACGACGCGTGGAACAAGGACGTCTTCATTCCCACGGTGGGCAAGCGCGGCGCCGCGATCATCGCCGCGCGCGGGCTCTCGTCGGCGGCGTCGGCGGCCAACGCGGCGATCGACCACGTGCGCGACTGGGTGCTGGGCACCAACGGCCGCTGGGTGACGATGGGCGTGGCCTCGGACGGCAGCTACGACATCCCGCTGGACACGATGTACGGCTACCCGGTCACCTGCGCCAATGGCGACTACCAGATCGTCAAGGGTCTCGAGATCGACGCGTTTTCCAGGGAACGGATGAGTTTCACGCTGAAGGAACTGGAAGAAGAACGCGCGGGCGTCGCGCATCTGCTGGGCTGAACGCCGCGCGGCGGACGGGAGCCGCGCACGCGTGGCGATCCCGCGACTCGCGCAGCGGCCAGCACCCTTCCTCCGGGTGCCGATCCGGTCCCCGGGGCCGGACCGGCGTGCCGGGAAATGCCGCCGGGCCGCTCCGGCACCTGACCATTGGAAGAGACCACGCATGAACACTGCCTCGCCCGGCGCCAGATTCCGTCTCGCATTGCGGGAAGAAAAACCGCTGCAGGTCATCGGCGCGATCAATGCCTACCATGCCCGGCTGGCAACCGCCGCCGGGTTCAGGGCCATCTACATTTCCGGCGGCGGCGTCGCCGCCGGGTCGCTGGGGCTGCCGGACCTGGGCATCAGCAACCTCGACGACGTGCTCACCGACCTGCGCCGGATCACCGACATCTGCGACACGCCTGTGCTGGTCGACGTCGACACCGGCTTCGGATCGTCCGCGTTCAACATCGCGCGCACCACGCGCTCGATGATCAGGTTCGGCGCGGCCGGAATGCACATCGAAGACCAGGTCGGCGCGAAGCGCTGCGGCCACCGGCCGAACAAGGAAATCGTCACCCGGGAAGAGATGACCGACCGCATCAAGGCGGCGGTCGATGCCCGGTCCGATCCGGACTTCGTCATCATGGCACGCACCGACGCGCTGGCCGTCGAGGGCCTGGACGCGGCGATCGAGCGCGCGGTGCTGTGCGTCGAGGCCGGCGCCGACATGATCTTTCCCGAAGCGATGACCGAGCTCGCGATGTACCGGAAATTCGCCGCCGCGGTGAAGGTCCCGGTCCTGGCCAACATCACCGAGTTCGGCGCGACGCCGTTGTTCACCGTCCTTGAACTGGCCGGCGCCGACGTCAGCCTCGTGCTGTACCCGCTGTCGGCGTTCCGCGCGATGAACAAGGCGGCGCTCAACGTCTATCAGGCGGTGCGGCGCGACGGCACGCAGAAGAACGTCGTCGGCGCCATGCAGACGCGCGCGGAACTCTACGATTACCTCGGCTACAACGAGTACGAAAGCAAGCTGGACCAGCTTTTTGCAGCGAAGAAAACGGCCTGAGCGCATGCGAGGGCCGACCGGCGACCGGCCGCCGGCGCAGCACGCGCGTTGCGTGCGACGAGTCAATCACTCGAACCTGGGAAACACCATCATGTCTGCTGAAACGCAAGCACCCAAACCCAAGAAATCCGTCGCGCTTTCCGGCACCGTCGCCGGCAACACCGCCCTGTGCACCGTCGGCCGCAGCGGCAACGACCTGCACTACCGGGGCTACGACATACTCGATATCGCCGAGACCTGCGAATTCGAGGAAATCGCCTACCTGCTGGTGCACGGCAAGCTGCCGACCATCGCCGAGCTCGCAGGCTACAAGGCGAAGCTGAGAGCGCTGCGCGGCCTGCCCGCCGCGCTGCAGGCCGCGCTGGAGCAGCTGCCGGCGTCGGCGCATCCGATGGACGTGATGCGCACCGGCGTGTCGGTGCTGGGCTGCGCGCTCCCGGAGAAGGACGACCACAACCACGCCGGCGCGCGCGACATCGCCGACCGGCTGATGGCCTCGCTGGGCTCGATGCTGCTGTACTGGTACCACTACGCGACCAACGGCCGGCGGATCGACGTGGAAACCGACGACGATTCGATCGGCGGCCACTTCCTGCACCTGCTGCACGGCAAGAAGCCGTCGGAGATGTGGGTGCGCGCGATGCACACGTCGCTGAACCTGTATGCCGAGCACGAGTACAACGCTTCGACATTTGCCGCGCGGGTCATCACCGGCACCGGCACCGACGTGTACTCGGCGATTACCGGCGCCATCGGCGCGCTGCGCGGCCCCAAGCACGGCGGCGCCAACGAAGTCTCCTTCGAAATCCAGAACCGCTACGCGGGCCCCGACGCGGCCGAAGCCGACATCCGCCGCCGCGTCGAGAACAAGGAAGTCATCATCGGCTTCGGCCATCCGGTCTACACGATCGCCGACCCGCGCAACAAGATCATCAAGGAGGTTTCGCGGCGCCTGGCCGCCGAGCGCGGCGACATGAAGATGTTCGACGTCGCGGTCCGGCTCGAATCGGTGATGTGGGAGACCAAGAAGATGTTCGCCAATCTTGACTGGTACTCGGCCGTCTCGTATTACATGATGGGCGTGCCCACGGCGATGTTCACGCCGCTGTTCGTGATCTCGCGGACCTCCGGCTGGTGCGCGCACGTGATCGAACAGCGCACCGACGGCAAGATCATCCGGCCCAGCGCAAATTACGTCGGCCCCGAGGATCAGCAGTTCGTCCCCATCGCCCAGCGCTAAGCAGAAAGGCCTTCCGTGTCCTCCCATATCAGCAATGTCCGTCCCAAGCCCGACCGCGTCCTGGTCGACATCGTCGACTACGTCGCGAAATACAAGGTCAAGAGCGCCGTCGCGTACGAAACCGCGCGCAACTGCCTGATCGACACGCTGGGCTGCGGCCTCGAGGCGCTCGAGTACCCCGCGTGCACCAAGCTGCTTGGGCCCATCGTGCCGGGCACCGTCGTCCCCAACGGCGCCAAGGTTCCGGGCACGCAGTTCCAGCTCGACCCGGTGCAGGCGGCGTTCAACATCGGCGCGATGATCCGCTGGCTGGATTTCAACGACACGTGGCTGGCCGCGGAGTGGGGCCATCCGTCGGACAACCTGGGCGGCATCCTGGCGACCGCAGATTGGCTCTCGCGCAACGCCGTCGCGGCGGGCGGGAAGCCGGTCACGATGAAGGACGTGCTCACCGCGATGATCAAGGCCCATGAAATCCAGGGCTGCATCGCGCTGGAAAATTCGTTCAACAAGGTGGGCCTGGATCACGTGGTGCTGGTCAAGGTGGCCTCCACCGCCGTCGTCGCGCAGATGCTGGGGCTCTCGCGCGACGAGATCCTCAACGCGGTGTCGCTGGCGTGGGTCGATGGCCAGTCGCTGCGCACCTACCGCCATTCGCCCAACACCGGCTCGCGCAAGTCGTGGGCCGCCGGCGACGCGACCTCGCGCGCGGTGCGCCTGGCGCTGATCGCGAAGACCGGCGAGATGGGCTATCCGTCGGTGCTGTCCGCGAAGACCTGGGGCTTCTACGACGTGCTGTTCAAGGGCAACGCGTTCAAGTTCCAGCGTCCGTACGGCAGCTACGTGATGGAGAACGTGCTGTTCAAGATCTCGTTCCCGGCGGAGTTCCACGCGCAGACCGCCGTCGAGGCGGCGATGACGCTGCACGGCGAACTGGCCAGGGCCGGCAGGAGTCCCGACGACATCGCCAGGATCACCATCCGCACGCACGAGGCCTGCATCCGCATCATCGACAAGAAGGGGCCGCTGAACAACCCGGCCGACCGCGATCATTGCATCCAGTACATGGTGGCCGTGCCGCTGCTGTTCGGCCGCCTGACCGCGGGCGACTACGAGGATGGCGTCGCCAGCGATCCGCGCATCGACAAGCTGCGCGACAAGATCGTCTGCGTGGAAGACAAGCAGTTCACGAAGGACTACCACGACCCCGAGAAGCGCTCGATCGCCAATGCGCTGACGGTCGAGTTCAAGGACGGCAAGACGCTCAAGGAAGTCGTCGTCGAGTACCCGATCGGCCACGCGCGCCGGCGCAGGGACGGCATCCCGCTGCTGGAAGCGAAGTTCCGCACCAATCTTGCGCGCCGCTTTCCGGCGCGGCAGCAGCAGGCCATACTCGCCGTGTCGCTGAAGCAAAAGGCGCTTGAAGCCATGCCCGTCCACGAGTATGTTGACCTCTACGTGATCTGACCGCATTCACCTGGGAGACCCGCCATGCACCGCGCCTTTGCCATCGTCCCCGCCATCACCGCAATGTCCGCGGTGGCGGCCATTGCGGCCGCGGCCGCCCTCGCCCCGTCCGCGCTGGCGCAGGAACTGCCCAAGCGGAAGTCGGGACTGTGGGAAATCCGGATGGAAAGCGGCGCCGGCAAGGGCGGCGGCGGCGGTCACCTGATGACGCAGTGCGTCGATCAGTCCCGCGACGACGCGTTCCGGCAGATGGGCCAGCAGATGGAGCGCGAGAACAAATGCACGCGGACCAATGTCCAACGCGGACCCAACCGGCTATCCTTCGACTCCTCCTGCGACTTCGGCACGATGAAGACCACGGCGAAGACGGTGATCACCGGCGACTTCAATTCGGCGTACAAGATGGAGATCCAGTCCCGCTACGAGCCGCCGATGATGGGCCTCAAGGAAGGGACGACCGTGATGGAGGCGAAGTGGACCGGGGCGTGCAAGCCGGGCCAGCGCCCGGGCGATGTGACGGTCCCTGGCGGCATGACCATGAACATCTACGACATGATGGACGCAAAGAAGAAGTAACACTTACCGAACCCGAGGGATTACGATGCCACACAATCTTTACCAGTCTTTGCAGGAATTCAAGCTCGCTTCGGGCAAGTCCGGTCAGTTCTACTCGCTGGCGGCGCTGGAGAAGGCCGGCGTGGGCAAGGTCTCCCGGCTGCCCGTCTCGATCCGCATCGTGCTCGAATCGGTGCTGCGCAACTGCGACGGCAAGAAGGTCACCGAAGAGCATGTGCGGCAGCTCGCGAACTGGAAGCCGACGGCGGCGCGGACCGACGAGATCCCGTTCGTCGTCGCCCGCGTCGTGCTGCAGGACTTCACCGGCGTGCCGCTGCTGTGCGACCTCGCCGCGATGCGCAACGTCGCCGCCGACATGGGCAAGAATCCCAAGACCATCGAGCCGCTGGTGCCGGTCGACCTGGTCGTCGACCACTCGGTGATGATCGACTACTATCGCCGACCCGATGCGCTGGACCTGAACATGAAGCTGGAGTTCGAGCGCAACAACGAGCGCTACCAGTTCATGAAGTGGGGAATGCAGGCGTTCGACACGTTCAAGGTCGTGCCCCCCGGCATCGGCATCGTCCACCAGGTCAACCTCGAGTACCTGGCGCGCGGGGTGTTCAAGAAAACGGCCGCCGGCAGCACGGTGCCGATGTATTACCCGGATTCGCTGGTCGGCACCGACAGCCACACGACGATGGTCAACGGCATCGGCGTCGTCGCCTGGGGCGTGGGCGGGATCGAAGCCGAGGCCGGGATGCTGGGCCAGCCGGTGTACTTCCTGACGCCGGACGTGATCGGCGTCGAATTGAAGGGCAAGCTCAACGAAGGCATCACCGCGACCGACCTGGTGCTGACCGTCACCGAGATGCTGCGCAAGGAGAAGGTGGTCGGCAAGTTCGTCGAGTTCTTCGGCGAAGGCACGGCGTCGCTGGCGGTGCCGGACCGGGCGACCATCGGCAACATGGCGCCGGAATACGGCGCGACGATGGGCTTCTTCCCGGTCGACGACGCGACGGTCGACTACCTGCGCGCCACCGGCCGCACCGACGAGGAACTCGACGCGTTCACCGCCTACTTCAAGGCCCAGGGCATGTACGGCGTGCCGCGCGCGGGCGAGATCGACTACACGCGTACAGTGACGCTGGACCTGGCGACGATCAAACCGTCGCTGGCGGGACCGAAGCGCCCGCAGGACCGGATCGAACTCTCCAGCCTGAAGTCCAAATTCACCGAACTGTTCAGCCAGCCCATCGCCGCGAACGGCTTCGCGCAGGCGCCGGACAAGCTCGCGCGCCGCTACCCGACACAGACGGGCGACGGCCCGGCCGACATCGGCAACGGCGACGTGCTGATCGCCGCGATCACCTCGTGCACCAACACGTCGAACCCCGGCGTGCTGCTGGCCGCCGGCCTGCTCGCGAAGAAAGCCGTCGAAAAAGGCCTCACCGTCGCGCCCAAGATCAAGACGTCGCTGGCGCCCGGCTCGCGGGTGGTGACCGACTACCTGACCCGCGCCGGCCTGCTGCCTTATCTCGAGAAGCTCGGCTTCGGCGTCACCGCCTACGGCTGCACGACGTGCATCGGGAACGCCGGCGACCTGACGCCGGAGATCAACGAGGCGATTGGCGCCAACGACCTGATCTGCGCCGCGGTGCTCTCGGGCAACCGGAATTTCGAAGCGCGAATACACCCGAACCTGAAAGCCAATTTCCTGGCTTCGCCGCCGCTGGTCGTCGCCTACGCGATCGCCGGGACCGTGCTCAAGGACCTCTCGCGCGAACCCGTGGGCCAGGGCACGGACGGGCCGGTGTACCTGAAGGACATCTGGCCGACCTCGCACGAAATCGCCTCTGTGATGGGTTTCGCCAAGGACCCCGAAGCGTACCGCAAGCTCTACGGCGACGTCGCCAACGCCAATCCGCTGTGGGGGACGATCACCGGCGCGGCCGGACAGGTTTACGATTGGCCGGCATCGACCTACATCGCCAAGCCGCCGTTCTTCGACGGCTTCAAGATGGAGACCGGCAGCATCGGAGACATCAAGGGCGCGCGCGTGCTGGGCATTTTCGGCGACTCGGTGACCACCGACCACATCTCGCCCGCCGGATCGATCAAGCCCATGTCGCCGGCCGGCGTGTTCCTGATGGAAAACGACGTGTCGAAGCTCGACTTCAACAGCTACGGCTCGCGCCGCGGCAACCATGAAATCATGATGCGCGGCACATTCGCCAACGTGCGGATCAAGAACCTGATGATCCCGCCCCGGGACGACGGCACCCGCGAGGAAGGCGGCGTGACGCTGTTCCAGCCCGGCCACGAAAAGATGTTCATCTACGACGCGGCGATGAAGTACATCGCGCAGGGCACGCCGACGGTCATCTTCGGCGGCGAGGAGTACGGCACCGGGTCCTCGCGCGACTGGGCGGCGAAGGGCACGCAACTGCTGGGCGTCAAGGCGGTGATCGCCAAGAGCTTCGAGCGCATCCACCGCAACAACCTGGTGGGCATGGGCGTGCTGCCCTGCCAGTTCCAGGGCGCGGACACCACGCAATCGCTGGGCATCAAGGGCGACGAGGAATTCGACATCCTGGGCATCACCAGCGACATCCGGCCGCAGCAGGAAGTCACGCTGGTGATCCGGCGCAAGGACGGCACCCGGCAGGACGTGAAGGTGCTGCTGCGCATCGACACGCCGATCGAGGTCGACTACTACAAGCACGGCGGCATCCTGCCGTTCGTGCTGCGGGAGTTGCTCGCCGCGTAGGCTCGCGGATTCCGCACGTTCCGTAGGATGGGTGGAGCGCAGCGATACCCATCGCGCCGGTAGGATGGGTCGAGCGCAGCGACACCCATCTCGGCGCGGCACGACGCGCGGTAGCGGCCGCGGCGCCCGCCGCCGCTGCCCGCCTCCACCCATCTGCGCGACCCGGCCTCGCCACCCGTGCGAGGGAATCAGGTCACCAGATTCCGCGGCGATCCCGCGGCGAAGGCTTCGACGTTGTCGATCACCTGGTCGATCAGCGCCTGCACCGCTTCGCTGCTCGCCCACGCCGTGTGCGGCGTCAGGATGAGATTCGGAATGTCGGGATCGAGCAGCGGGTTCCCTTCGCGCGGCGGTTCCGTCGTGAGCACGTCGAAGCCGGCGCCCGCGATGCGCCCGGCGCGCAGCGCGGCGGCGAGCGCCCGCTCGTCGACCAGGCCGCCGCGCGCGGTGTTGATCAGCAATGCGGTCTTCTTCATCAGTCCGAGTTCGCGCTCGCCGATCAGGTTGCGCGTCGCCGGCGTCAGCGGCGCGTGCAGGCTGACGATGTCCGCTTCGCCCAGCACCTGGTCCGGCGGCGTGAAGTGGACGCCGGAGACCCTGGGCGGCGGATGGTCGGCGAAGAGCACGCGCATCCCGAAGCCGCGGGCGAGCGCCGCGACGCCCTGCCCCAGCGCGCCCTCGCCGAAGATCCCGATGGTGCTGCCGAAGATGTCGTTGACGGGGCGCCCCGACAGGCAGAACTGCTCCGACTCCTGCCAGCGTCCCGCCGCGATGTCGCGCGCGTAGCCGAACAGGCTGCGCCGCAGCGCGAGGATCAGCGCGAACGCGTGCTCGGGGACCGTGTGCACCGCGTAGTTCCTGACATTCGACACGGCGATGCCGTTGCGCGCGCACCAGTGCAGGTCGATGTTGTCGGTGCCGGTCGCCGTGAGGGCGATTAACTGCAGGTGCGGCAGGCGCGACAGCGTCGCGGCACCGAGCCGCGTCTTGTTGACGATCGCGATGGTCGCGTCGGCCAGCGCGGCCGCAGCCTGTTCGGGACCGAGCCGGTCATGTTCGACCCACGTGTGGGGGAACGCCGGCGGTCGGACGCTGGCCTCGATCGAGTCGCGCTCCAGGAAAACGATGTGATGGACGGAATGGGCCATGGAGTGAGTGATGGAGACGGCCGCGAAGGCCGCCTGGAGGGAACGGCTCGTGCGGGGCGGCAGGCGGCCGGCCTTACTTCCCCGCCTGCCTGCCGATCCAGCGCGTGAGCGTGCGCCACTGCTCCCAGTCGTGCTCGGCGCGCGAGCGCGGCATGTCGAACACCGACAGGCCGTCGCGCGCCGCGTGCACGTAGACCTGGGTGTCGCGCAGGTTGGTGACAAACGGAAAGTCGAATTGCTTCAGGAATTCCTCGAGTTCGACCGCGCTGCGTGTGCGGCTATCGACCCGCATGCCGACCAGCCCGATGTGTATCGTGCCTTCCTTTATCGCCCTTGTACTCCGCCACCTTGGCCAGAAAAGTCCTGGTCGCATCCATGTCGAACGCGGAAGGGGAGACCGGAATCAGGATGATCTCGGCGCGCCGGATCGCGTCGCGCAGCGTCTCGCCATGGATGCCCGCGGGCAGATCGATCACCAGCCACTGCGGATCGGCGTCCTGCAGCGTCCGCTTGTCCTGGTCCGGCGTCCAGCCGCTGATCTTCGGCAGGTGTTCCGAGCGGCGGAGCAGCCAGTCCGCCGACGAATGCTGCGCGTCGAAGTCCGCCAATACCACGCGCTGCCTCTTGGCCGCCAACCAGCCGGCGATGTTGGTCGCCAGCGTGGACTTGCCGGTGCCGCCCTTCGGATTGGCGATGATGATGGTGTGCATGCCCGCTCCTCGTCGAGACAGCCGTCAGTCGATCTTGGCGCCGGAGGCTTTCACCACCGCGTCCCATTTGGTTTTTTCGGCGGCCAGAAACGCCGCGAACCCGTCGCCGGCCCTGAGCTGCACCATCGCGCTCTGCGCGGCGAGCTTGTCCTTCACGTCCGGCACGTCGACCACCTTGCCCAGTTCGACCGCGAGCTTGTCGACGATTGCGCGGGGCGTCCCGGCCGGGGCCAGCACGCCGAAGAACGCGTACACCTCAAAACCGGGATAGCCCGACTCGTGGATGGTCGGCACGTCGGGCATCGTGGGCAGCCGCTGCGGCGCCGTCGTCGCCAGCACCTTGAGCCGGCCCGCCTGCACCTGTTGCATGACTTCGATCGGCGTCGCGAACATCAGCTGGGTCTGGCCGCCGATCAGGTCGGTGATCGCCGGCCCGCCGCCCTTGTAGGGCACATGGGTGAGACTGACACCGGTGCGCAACTTGAACAGTTCGCCCGCAAGATGCGGTACCGTGCCGTTGCCGGCGGACGCGAACGTCAAGGCGCCTGGCTTGGACTTCGCCAGCGCGACCAGTTCGGACACGGACTTGGCGGCCACGTCCGGATGCGCGACCAGGATGAACGGCGACACCGCGAGCAAGGTCACCGGCGTGAACGCCTTGTCCGCGTCGTACGGCAGCTTGGGATACATCACCTGCGTGATGACAAACGGCGTCGGCGCGAACAGCAGTGTGTAGCCGTCCGGCGCCGCCTGGGCGACGGCGGCATTGCCTATCGTGGTCCCCGCGCCCGGCTTGTTCTCGATCACGACCGGCTGGCCGAGCCGCTCCGCCAGCCGCTGGCCGATGGTGCGCGCGAGGATGTCGGTGGCGCCTCCG
The DNA here is from genome assembly GCA_016717855.1 of Betaproteobacteria bacterium. GTDB lineage: Bacteria > Pseudomonadota > Gammaproteobacteria > Burkholderiales > Casimicrobiaceae > PALSA-1005. The sequence continues at coordinate 162,848 of JADKEV010000003.1, read as the reverse complement.
GGCGCGAACGGCACGACGAGCTTCACCGGTTGCGAGGGGTACGTCTGCGCACGCCCGTGACCGGCGAGCAGGCCGGCGCCGATCAGCAACGCGGCTGCGGCACGCATCAGTTCACTCATGGTTTTCCCCTCCCGTTTCGCGCTTTCCGCGCGCCCAACTAGGATGCCCCGGAAACCCATCGATTACAAGCCCGGGGACGCGCCCCGGCCGGAGTGGCGGCGGCAGACCCCATGGTAGAGTTCCGCCATGTCCGACCCGAGTCACATCGCGCGCGCGATCCTGCTGTACACCCTCGCCGGCCTCTTCCTCAGTTCGCTCGACGCAACCGCCAAGATACTCGTGCGGGACTATCCGGTCTGGTGGGTCGTCTGGGCGCGCTACGCGGGGCATGTGCTGGTTGTCCTGCCGCTGGCCTGGTCCAAGGCGGGGAGCGGGTTCTGGCGCACCGGGCAGCCGCTGCTGCAACTGGGTCGTTCCACGCTGCTGCTGGTGGCGACCATCGCCTTCTTCAGCGGGTTGCGCTACCTGCCGCTGGCGGAAGCCTCGGCGATCTCGTTCCTGGCGCCGATGCTCGTGGTGCTGCTCGCCGGACCCCTGCTGGGCGAGGTGGTGCCGCGCGCCCGCTGGGCGGCCGTGGGCGTCGGCTTCGCCGGCGTCCTGCTGGTGACCCGACCCGGGTCGGCGGCGTTTCATCCGGCCGCGCTGGCGATGTTCGCGATGGCGCTGTTCAACGCGCTGTACCAGTTGCTGACCCGCAAGCTGCGCGGCGATTCCGCCTACACGACGCTGTTCTACAGCGGGATCGTCGGCACTGTCGCGTTCACCGCGCTGCTGCCGTTCCTGGACCCGCATCCGCTGCCGGGACCCGGGCCCGCGTCTCTGTTCCTGATGCTAGGCGTGCTGGCGGGCCTGGGCCATTGGTGCATGATCACTGCGCTCCTGCAGGCGCAAGCATCGCAGCTCACGCCGTTCGGCTATCTGCAAATGGTTTGGCCGATCGGCTTCGGATGGCTGCTGTTCGGCCAGTTCCCCGACCGCGTGTCGATGGCGGGCATGCTGGTCATCCTGGTGGGCGGCATCTGGCTCGCCTGGCAGGAACGCCGCCGCGTGCAGCCGCTGATCGAGCCGCCGACCGATTGAGCCGATGGCCGCGCACGCGGCCGCTCAGGACGACTGCGCGGACACCGCGGCAGCGCTGCGGTGGCGCACCTGGATGACGGTGCCCACCCCCAGCAGCAGCGTGACCCCGATGAACAGGAACACGGCGGAAGGACGGCCATGGTCGAGCAGGTACCCCAGCAGCGCCGGGGCCAGCGCCGCGCCCGTGTCCAGCCCCGAATAGACGAACCCGTAGACGCGGCCGGTCGCGCCTCTGGGCGTCGCGCCGCGCACGATCAGGTCGCGGGAAGGCCCGGTGATGCCCGAGGCAAAACCGGCGGCCGCGAACAGCGGGATCACCCACCACGCCGACACCAGTCCGGCCGCGACCAGGAAGAACAGCGCGGCGCCGCCGCCCATCCCGCCCGCCGCGACCAGATCGTGGCGCTTGGTCCAGCCCGCCGCGAAGCCGCCGACCAGCGTGCCGACGGTGCTGCCCAGGAAATAGCAGGTCAAGGCCAGCGTGGCGTTGGCCAGCGTCACTTGCGAAAAGTCCATCAGGGCCGGTATGGAGAAACTCTGCAAGCCGGTGAGCGCCATCGCGAGCAGCATGAAATAGCCGAAGCACAGCCAGACCGGCGTGGTGAGCAGCGGCCCGAGCCCGGTTGCCGCCCGGTGGGGTCTGCTGCCGTCCGCCGCGCGCCCGCCCGCATCCGACTCGGTGGCCAGCGTGCGGCGGCTGGCGTACAGGGCGCCGAGCAGGACCAGCCCGCAGGCGCCCGCCGTGAACACCGCGCCGCGCCAGCCAAAGGCAACGCCCAGCGCAGTCACTGTCAGCGGCGCCGCGGCCCAGCCCAGGCCGCCGCTGATGCCATGAACCGAAAAGGCATGGCCGAGCCGCGCCGGGGCGATGCGCGAATTCAGGATCGTGAAATCGGCCGGATGAAACACGCTGTTGCCGAGACCCGCCAGCACGACGCAGAGCCCCAGCACCCAGAAGCTCGGCGCCACCGCCATCAGCAGCGCCGGCAGCGCGATCATCGCGATGCCGAACAACAGCACGCGGCGGGCGCCGAAGCGATCCACGGCAAAGCCCGCGACGGTCTGGAACACGCCGGAGACGACGTAGTACGCCATCGCCATGATGCCGAGATCGGCGTAGCTCACGCCGAACTCCGCCTTGAGCAGCGGAAAGAGCGGCGGCAGCAGGAGCTGGAAAAAGTGGCTCGTGCCGTGGGCAAGACTGACCAGTCCGATGACGGTCGAATCCTGGCGCAACGAGGCTGTGGGGGCGGACATGGAGAAGTGCCGGGAGGTGAGGAGTGGAGTATAGCGCGGCTGCACCCGCGCCCTGCCCGGGGCGCGGCTGCCGAAGCCGCACTCCGCGCATCGCGCGCCGTGGCGCGGACGCCTGCCGGCCGCGCGCAGGACCAATGCTAGAATCGTCCGATGCAAACCACGCTGCGCCAAACGCAAAAGGCCGAGTACGAAAGCAACAAGCTCGCCAAGCGGCTGCGCGGCCTGGTCGGCCGTGCGATCGGCGACTTCGACATGATCGGTCCCGGCGACCGGGTGATGGTGTGCCTGTCGGGCGGCAAGGACAGCTACGCGCTGCTCGACCTGCTGCTGTCGCTTCGCGACGCCGCGCCGGTCAAGTTCGACATCGTGGCATTCAACCTGGATCAGAAGCAGCCCGGTTTTCCGGCGCACGTGCTGCCCGACTACCTGCGCGCGCGCGGCGTGCCGTTCCATGTCGCGGAACAGGATACGTACGCCGTCGTCAAGCGCGTGATCCCGGACGGCAAGACGACCTGCGGCCTGTGCTCGCGGCTGCGCCGCGGCGTCATCTATCGCGTCGCCTCGGAACTGGGCGCGACCCGGATCGCGCTGGGGCACCACCGCGACGACATGATCGAGACGCTGTTCCTGAACATGTTCCACGGCGGCAAGATGAAGGGCATGTCGCCCAAGCTGGTGTCCGACGACGGCAAGCACATCGTGATCCGGCCGCTCGCCTATTGCCACGAGCGCGACCTGATCGCGTTCGCCGAACTGCGACAATTCCCCATCATTCCCTGCAACCTCTGCGGCTCGCAGCCCAACCTGCAGCGGCAGGCGGTCAAGGAGATGCTGCGCGAATGGGAACGCAAGTTCCCCGGCCGCGTGGAAAGCATCTTCCGCAGCATGCAAAACCTGGTGCCCTCGCATCTGGCCGACACTGCGCTGTTCGACTTTCGCGGCCTGCGCACGCAGGACACGCCCTACCCCGATGGCGACCTCGGATTCGACCAGGAGCCGCTGCCCGCCCCCGGCGCGGACGTCGACAGATTCCCGCTGACCGTCACCGCCGACGCAACCACCTGAGCCCCGGCAACGCCGCAATGTCTCCGTTGACGCCGTAGGATGGGTGGAGCGAAGCGATACCCATCAATGGTAGGTGGACCAAAGCGCCACTTATCAACCGCCCAATCACCCGACGCGCAATCCCTCCTCCTCCGACCCCAACAACGCCTCCGGCTGCGCGATGCCGAAGCGCACCTTTTTGCGCAACGCCAGCAACGCCTTGTCGCGGGTCAGCAGCCAGTGCGCGTTCGCGCGCTGGGCGAGCAGCAGGAACTTCTGGTCATCCGGATCGCGGCACTTTGGCAATGCCGGCTGGATCGCGGAATCGTACGGGACAATCGTGCAGAGGGCGCGGTAACGCAGGCCCGCTGCAGCGGCCACCGCCTCGTCCAGCCGCAATTCGGGGTAGCGCAGCACGCGCTCGTATTCGGCCAACGTGTCGTCGTCGGCGATTGCCTGCAGCTCGCCGCGGTCCCAGCGCCCGCGCAACCCCAGCAGGCGCGGATCCGCGAAGACTTCAAGCGCCAGCGCGACGTTGGTGTCGAACACGACGCACAGCGGAGTTGCCATCCTGTGATTTCCTTGTGATCGAGTCTTTCCGGAGGCGGTGCCCTGCGCCCGCCGCCGTTGGCTGCTGCTGGCGATCCCGACCTTGCCTTGTTGTGCAGACCGCAGTATATCGCCCGGAAATGCGCCGTCGCCGCGGCGCCTGCGGGACGCAGCGGACTCGACGCAGCGTCGCCGGCGAAATGCGCGGGCGCGCCCTATAATCGGCCTGGTGAACACCCTGCCGATCTGCACCACCGCCGCGATTCGCGCCATCGAGGAAACGGCCGCCGCGTTGCCGCTGATGGAACTCGCCGGCGCGGCGGCAGCCGGCCAGGCCCGTGTGCTGGTTCCCGGCGTGGCCGATCCGGTCACCGTCTTCGCCGGTCCCGGCAACAATGGCGGCGACGCCTTCGTCGTGGCGCGCCATCTGCGCGAATGGGGTTACGCGGTGAGCGTGGTCTTCTGCGCCGAACCCGCGGGGCTTCCCGCGGCCGCGCGCGCCGCCCATGACCGCTGGCGCGCGGCGGGAGGCGCGACCCAGGCTTCCCCGCCCGCGCTGAGCGAATGCGGCCTCGTGGTCGACGGCTTGTTCGGCATCGGCCTGCGGCGCGCGCTCGGTGGCGTCTACGCCGAATGGGTCGCGGCGATCAATCGCGCGGATTGTCCCGTGCTGGCGCTCGACATCCCCAGCGGCCTCGACGCCGATACAGGTACCGGCACCGGCCCCGTGGTGCGGGCGACCCATACGGCGACCTTCATCGCGCTCAAGCCGGGGCTGCTGACCGCGGACGGCGTCGATGCCGCGGGCAAGGTCACCCTCCACGACCTGGGCATCGATGCCGGCGGGGATGCGGCGGCGGGCCGCTTCCTCACCTGGCCGGCGGCCCGCGCGTGGCTGCGCTCGCGCCAGCGCAACACGCACAAGGGATCGTTCGGAACCTTGGGAATTGTCGGCGGCGCCGCCGGAATGACCGGCGCGCCTCTGCTGGCGGGCCGCGCCGCGTTGCATGCCGGCGCCGGCAAGGTTCATCTGGGCTTCGTCGCGGAGGCGGCGCCGGCCATCGACTTCGCGCAGCCGGAACTGATGCTGCGCGGCGCCGATGAGGTGCTGCGCGGCGACGCCACGGCGCTGGTCGTGGGCCCCGGGCTCGGTCAGTCGCGCCTCGCGGCAGACCACCTGGGCCGCGCGCTGTCGAAGCCGGTGCCGCTAGTCCTCGACGCCGATGCGCTGAATCTGCTGGCGCTGGAAGCGGGCCTGGCCGGCCGCCTGCGCAACCGTGCCCAGCCGACGCTGCTCACGCCCCATCCCGCCGAAGCCGCGCGGCTGCTGCAAACCAGCGCCGCGGTTGTGCAGGGCGACCGCATCGCGGCCGCCAGGGCGATCGCCCAGCGCTACAATGCCGCCGTCGCGCTCAAGGGCGCGGGCACAGTGTGTGTTGTTCCCGACGGTGGCTGGGCGATCAACGGCAGCGGTAATCCCGGACTGGCAAGTGCCGGGTCGGGTGACGTCCTGGCCGGCATTCTCGGCGCGCTGCTGGCGCAGGGCTATGCACCCGAGCGGGCGCTGCTGCTTGGCGTCTGCGTGCACGGCGCCGCCGCCGACGCACTGGTCGCCGCAGGCACGGGACCGGTCGGACTCACCGCATCGGAACTCGCGCCGGCGGTGCGGCGGCTGATGAATCGGCAGGACGCGTGATCGCGCCGCGAGCGCGTTGCGGTAGCTGCGGGGGCTACGCTAGTTCAACTCGCCCTTGCGTTTGATCGTGAAAGGCAGCGGCAGCACCGCGACCCCTTCCTCGATCAACTCGGCGGTCTCTTCGCGCGTCGCCACGCCGTGGATCTGCCGCTCCGGCGTTTCCTTGTAGTGAATGCGGCGCGCTTCCTCGGCAAAGCGTTCGCCCACATCGTCCGAACGATCGAGCATTTGCCGCAGCTGCTGGTAGAAGGCGGTCCGGGCCGCCACCATCCGCGCGCGCGTTCCCGTTTCGTCGGGGACCGTTGCGGCCTTGGCCCCCGCCTCGGCGCCCGGATCGGCCATCCCCGTGGAAACAAGGTTCAGCCGTGGCGCCGACAGCAACTTCGACACCGCCTGTATGCCGCAGACCGGGCACTCGAGCATGCCGCGCCCGCGCTGCGCTTCGAAATCCCCGGTCGAGCCGAACCAGCCTTCGAAGCGATGGCCGGACTCGCACGCAAGGTCGAAGACGATCATGGCACCAGGATCACCGACCCCGTCGTGCGGCGCGATTCCAGCTCGCGGTGCGCTTCGGCAGCGTCCTTGAGGGCGAAGATCTTCGAGGGCTCGACCTTGATCTTGCCGGCCAGCACCAGCTTGAACAAGTCGTCGGCCATCGCCAGCAGTTCGGCGCGGCTCGCGGCATATGAATCCAGCGTCGGACGGGTCACGTAGAGCGAGCCCTTGGCGGCCAGGATTCCCGTGTTGGCGATCCCCACCGGCCCCGACGCGTTGCCATAATTCACCATCAGGCCGAACTTCGACAGGCAGTCCAGCGAACCCAGGAACGTGTCCTTGCCCACGCCATCGTAGACCACCGGGACGCCCTTGCCGCCCGTCAGTTCGCGGGTGCGTTCGGTGAAGTTCTCGCGCGTGTAGACGATGGTGTGCGCGCAGCCGTGCGCCTTGGCGAGCTCCGCCTTCTCGTCGGAGCCGACGGTGCCGATCATGGTCACGCCCAGCGCCTTGGCCCACTGGCAGGCGATCAGCCCGACGCCGCCGGCGGCGGCCTGGAACAGGATGGTGTCGCCGGCCTTGAGCGGATAGGTGCGCCGGAACAGGTACTGGACGGTGAGGCCCTTGAGCATCATCGAGGCGGCCTGCGCATCGGTGATGCCGTCGGGCAGCTTGATCAGGCGCTCGATGGGCGCGATGCGCATTTCCGAATACGATCCGAGCGAACCGGTGCAATAGGTGACGCGATCGCCCGGCGCGAACTCCGTCACGCCGGGGCCGACGGCGTCCACCAGTCCCGCGGCCTCGCGACCGAGCACTGCCGGCATCGGCAGCGGATAGAGTCCGCTGCGATGGTAGGTGTCGATGAAGTTGACGCCGATCGCGGTGCTGCGCAGCCGGACTTCGCCCGGGCCGGGATCGCCGACGGCGACTTCTTCCCATTGCATGACCTCGGGACCGCCGGTTTGATGGATGCGGATGGCAAATGACATGGGTGTTCCTCGATCGAATTGGGAAGGTGGGTTTGAACGGTCCGGGCCGGGCTATCCGGCAATTGCGCGATAGGTGGCAAAGCCCAGCGCGGTCAACAACAGTGATCCGGCCAAGTGTACCAGAGCGAGCAGCGCGGCCGCCGCGAGCCGGTCGGCCTGCAGCAGCTGCACAACCTCGACGGAAAAGGTCGAAAACGTGGTCAGGCCGCCCAGGAATCCGGTGATGACCAGCAGCCGCCATTCGGGAGAGAGCGCGTGATTGGCGGCAAAGTAGGCAACGGCGAGCCCGACGAGATACCCGCCGACCAGATTGGCGGCGAGCGTGCCCAGGGGCAGGTGCGGCAGGCGCGGATTGAGCCACACGGAAAGGCCCCAGCGCAGCCACGCCCCCAGCGTCGCGCCGGCGGCGATCATCGCCAGATGGCCGATCATGGCGACTCGCTTCCCGCTTCGCGCCCGGCGTTGCGCTCCGCCAGCCGGATCACGCGCCCGGCGGGCTTGCCGCCGGGCTCCAGCCAGCCGGGCTGCAGCGTGACGTGCTCGATCGCGAACTGCTCGCGCAGGACCTTCTTGCCCGCGGCGAGCACCGCCGGCCAGTGCGCCGGATCGTCGATCAGCACATGTGCCGACAAAGCGACGCGCTCGGCCGACATGTGCCAGACATGCAGATCGTGCACGTTCTCGACGCCGGGAATTCCGGCCAGCGCCTGGCCGATGCCCGGAAAGGACAAGTGCACGGGCACGCCCTCCATCAGCACGTTGACCGATTGCTTGAGCAGGTTCCAGGTCGATGTCAGGATCAGCGCCGACACGACCAGCGAGAGCAGCGGATCGGCGGGCAGCCAGCCCGTCCACCAGATGATCGCGCCGGCCGCCAGCGCCGCGACCGACCCCAGCATGTCGCCGAGCACGTGCAGGTAAGCCGCGCGGCTGTTCAGGTTGTCGTGGTGCTGACGCAGCAGCCAGGCGACCACCAGGTTGACCGCGAGCCCGGCGGCGGCGATGCCCATGACCATGCCGCCCGCGACCGGGGCCGGATGCAACAGCCGCTGCACCGCCTCGATGACGATCAGGGCGACGACCAGCAGCATGAAGACCGCGTTGACGAAAGCGCCCAGCACCTCGGCGCGGGCGTAGCCGAAGCTGTTGCGCTCCGACGGCGGGCGCAGGGCCACCGTCTGGGCGAACAGCGCGAGCCCCAGCGCGAGCGCGTCGGTGATCATGTGGCCGGCGTCGGAAAGCAGCGCGAGCGATCCCGACCACCAGCCTCCGGCCGCCTCGACCAGCGCAAAACCCGCGGTAAGGATCAGAGCCCAGGTCATCGCGCGCCGCACGCCGGTGCCCGCGGGCACGTGATGCGCATGGGCGTGCCCGGACGCCGAGCGGTGCAGCCGCTCGTCATGACTGGCGTGGTCATGCTGGCTATGCCGGGCGTTCATGCGGAGTCGGGCGGCAGGAAGGAGTGCAGGAGGAGTTTGGAGCGCGGCCCATTGTAGCGCAGAAACAACGCCGCCCTCTCCGCGAAAGATCGCGGGAACTTTTGCGGGCGCGACGGCGAATATGCTCAAATCGCCCTCACCATGATGCCGTACGCCGACACCTCCCCCGCCCCGCAGCAACACGACGCCGCCCTGCTGGCGGCGTCGCTGGCCGGCGACGAGCATGCGTTCACCGCGCTGTACCGGCGACACAGCGCCTCCGTGTACCGGTTTGCGTACCTCTGGTCCGGCACCACGGCGATCGCCGCCGAAGTCGCGCAGGAGACGTTCATCCACCTGCACTTGCGCGGCAACGATTTCGACGCCGCGCGCGGCGAGCTGCGGCCCTGGCTGCTCGGCGTGGCCCGCAACCTGGTGCGCCGCCAATTGTCCGCGCGGCACGCCGAGACGCCCACCGATTTCCTGGACGAGAATGGCCTGCTGCCCGAGTCGCTCGCGGGCGACCCCGATCCGCGCTCCGATCCGCTGCACGTCCTGCTCGACAATGAGGCCACCCGGGAGTTGCACCGGCTGATACGGCGCCTGCCATCCCACTTCCGCGATGCGCTGGTGCTCGTCGATCTGCAGGAACATTCCTATGCCGACGCCGCGGCGATCTGCGGCTGCGAGATCGGCACCATCCGCTCCCGATTGAGCCGCGCCCGCGCGCTCCTCGCCGCCGCATTGACCGCAAAGGCCAGAACATGAACATGATTCCCGAAGACGACCTCCCGCCTGCGTTGCGCGCCAGGATGGCACGCCTGAGCGCCGCGGTGGCGACATTGCAGCCGCCGCCGGCGCTGGAGGCGGCATTGCGCGCACGGCTGTTCGCCGCCGGCCCGCAGGTGGCCCGGCCCGCTCCGGCTGCCGTCATGCGCCCGGCGCGCCGCGAGCCTTCGCTGACCGAACGCTGGGCCGCCTGGTGCGCCTGGCCCGTGTCGGTCGCCGCCGCGATGGGATTGTGCAGCTGGATGGTGCTGACCAACCCGGCTGTGGCCCCCGACCGGGCAGACCTGCAAGCGACTGCCGGCGCCGGGTCCGCCGGCCTGCCGTCCGGCGAAACCGCCACGCCGTTCCTGGCGCTGGCCGCATTCGACGACTTTCCCGCCGGCATGCGCAGCGAGGTGGTCGCGGCGACGCTGCCGCGCGCCACCCTAGCCGAATTCGGCCTGCCGGTGTCGCCGATGCGCGCGGCGGAACCGATCGACGCCGAGTTCCTGGTGGGACCCAACGGCAGCGTGCTCGCCGTCCGCTTCGTCGACGACGCCGGCCGCTGAACCCCGCACTCTTCTTCAACCCCGAGGACACCAACATGAACACCCCACGCCATGCTCTCGCCCTGGCCATCGCCAGCGCCCTCTGCTGTGCCGGGAGCGCCCATGCGGGCGAACCCGCGGTCTTCACCGCAGCAGACTTCATCATCGCCGACGCTTCCGGCGCCGCGCCTGGCGCGCGCGCCTTATCGTTCCTCGGCGTTCCGGAAATGCTGGGCAACATGGACATGTCGCGCTTCATGGCGATGGAAATGGGCGACGGCGGCAAGGTCGTCCGGGACGCGCCCTACTCGGCGGAAGCCGTCACCGAGACCACGCAGTTGCTGGCTGACGGCAACCGCATTTCGCGCAAGTCGGCGACGCTGCTCTACCGCGACGCGCTGGGCCGCACGCGGCAGGAGCAAACGGCGCCTGGGTCCAATGTGTTCATCAACGATCCGGTCTCGGGCAAGCGCACGATCCTGAACGCCGAGAAGAAGACCGCCACCGTGCTGCCGGCCTTCGGCGGCCTGCCGGAGCGGGCGGATCTGTTGAAATGGCATGAGCTGGCGAAACTCGGCAAGGCGAATGTGATCCGCAAGTCCGTCGACGGAGAAAAGCAGATCATCACCCAGGGACCCGGCGGCGAGATGCAGATCATCCGCAAGGGCGCTGATGGCGAGACGCAGATCATCAACGAGCCGGGGCGCCAGATCATCATCCACCGCAAGGAGGTCGTGCGCGGCGACGGCAAGAAGAGCGTCGAGGAAAACAGGGAGATGCACGTAAGCGTCGTCCGTGCACACGAAGGCGAGAGCGCGGTCGCGATCGCGGGCCTGCCCCTGGACGTCAACAGCCTGATGTCGCTGCGCGCCGGGAAGCAGAAGGGGGTCACGACTTCGCTCGGGGTCAAGGACGTGGCCGGCGTGAAGGCGGAAGGAACACAGACCATCGCCACGATCGCGGCCGGCGAGATCGGCAACGACAAGCCGATCCAGGTCATATCGGAGAAGTGGTTCTCGCCGGAGCTCCAGACGGTGGTCTACAGCCGGCATAGCGATCCGCGCAGCGGCGAGACGATCTACCGGCTGAACAACATCCGCCGCGCCACGCAGGCGCCGGAACTGTTTGCCGTGCCCGCCGGGTATCGGATCAAGGAAACTCCGCTGCCACCGGCGCCGCCCGCGACCCCGATGCCGCCGGCCCCGCCGGCCAAGTGACGCGGATCGTCATCGCCGGAAGCGCTGCCGCCCGGCGGCGCCGCTGTGCTCCCGCGCCCCGTTTCGTGCGAATGGCGGCGGTGATCGCCGCAGTCCTTGCGGGTCTTCAGGTTCCGGTGGGATCCGGCTTCAGCGCGACAGGCCCGGCCTGCGCGGGATGCCGCGCGGTCTTGCCCGAATAGAACGCCCGCAGTTTCGAAAAATCGGCTTCCGCATCGCCGGAAAGATACAGCAGTCCGCCGACACCAACTTCCCGGGTCCGGAAGTCGATGAAGGCAAGCCCGAGCGGCACGCCGGCCGCGAGCGCGACGCGATAGGCGCCCGACTTCCAGTATTCGGTCCGCCGCCGCGTGCCTTCCGGAGCGATCGCCAGCATCATCGACTTGCGCCGCGCAAACTCGGCGGTCATCTGCGCGACGAATCCCGTGTGCTCGCGGCGATTCACGGGAATGCCACCCAGCCGCGCCCAGAATCCCCGCAGCGGCCAGCGGAACAGGTTGTCCTTGCCGGCCCAGGTCACCGGCACGCCGATCCCGAATTTCGCGAGCAGGCCAATGACAAAATCCCAGTTGGAGGTGTGCGGGTAGAACACGATCACGACCTTGTCCACGCGCGGCAGATCCATGATCACCCGCCAGCCCATCGCGTGCAGGATGGCGCGGCAGAGTTGCGCCGGCCACGAACGGCCCGCCGTCCGCCAATCCGCGTGAATGCGATCCGGGAGTCGTTGCTCGCTCATCGCGTGAGTGTAGCAAAGGGCGTGGCGCCACGCGCGGAACGCGCCCTGCCGCCCGCCGCGCGCGACTTCCAAATGCGCCATGGTCGATTAGAATAGGCGCGGACTCAATCGCAACTGCCATGCCTACCCTCGATCCCGTCGCCATCGATGCGCTGCTGCCGCAGACGCAATGCGCGCAGTGCGGCTACGCCGGCTGCCTGCCTTACGCCGAAGCGATCGCACGCGGGGCGGCCGGCATCAACCAGTGCCCGCCGGGCGGCGACGAAGGCATCCGCGCGCTCGCCGCGCTCGCGGGCCTGCCCTACGCGCCGTTGAATCCGGCGCATGGCGCGCACCGGCCGCGCGTGCTTGCGGTGATCGACGAGGCGCGCTGCATCGGCTGCACCATATGCATCCAGAAGTGCCCGGTCGACGCCATCGCCGGCGCGGCAAAGGTTATGCACACGGTGATCGCGTCAGAGTGCACCGGCTGCGAGTTGTGCGTCGCGCCCTGCCCCGTCGATTGCATCGCCCTGGTTCCGGTGCCGCGATCCCATCCGGCAATCACCCGTCCGCGCGCGGCCGCAGACCACGCGCGGACGCGGTACCAGGCTCGCCTGGCGCGGCTGGCGCGGTTGGCAGCGGAGGCGCACGCGCGGAAGAAGGGCTCTCGGCGCCCGGAAGCGGCAGCGCCGGCTCCGTCCGCGGCGCCCGCGATCGGCACGCCGGAACACAAGCGGATCGCGATCGCCGCCGCGCAGGCGCGCGCGCAGGCCCGGCGCGAGCGCGCGGGTTCGCCATGAATCCGGACAAGCGCCGGCAGATCTTCGAGCGCTTCCGCGCCGCCAACCCGGAGCCGAAGGGCGAACTCGAGTACCGGACGCCGTTCGAGCTGCTGGTCGCGGTCATACTGTCGGCGCAGGCCACCGACAAGGGCGTCAACGCGGCGACGCGCAAGCTGTTCGCCCATGCCGCTACGGCAAAGGCCCTCCTCGCGCTGGGGGAAGCGGGATTGATCCCCTACATCCAGACCATCGGCCTCTTTCGCGCCAAGGCAAAGAACATCATCGGCATGTGCCGCCTGCTGCTGGAACGGCACGGCGGCGTGGTGCCGGCCGATCGCGCCGCGCTCGAGGCGCTGCCGGGAGTCGGGCGCAAGACCGCCAACGTGGTCCTCAACATCGCGTTCGGCCAGCCGACCATCGCCGTCGACACCCACCTGTTCCGGGTCGCCAACCGGACCGGGCTCGCCAAGGGCAAGGATGTGCTGGCAGTCGAGACCAGGCTGAACAAGTTCGTGCCGGACGCGTTCAAGCTGCATGCGCACCACTGGCTGATCCTGCATGGGCGCTACGTGTGCCAGGCAAGGAAGCCGCGCTGCGGCGACTGCCTGATCGCGGATCTCTGTGAGTACCGCGCGAAAGCGGTTGCCTGATGCCCGCAACCGGCCTCAGCCGCGGCGCGCCAGCCACCACGGGCGACCCGCGGCTGGCGTTCGAGGCGGTGAAGATCGCGCTCGACCGGCTGGGCGCCGCGCGCGCCCGGAACGTGCTCCTGTTCCTGACCGGACACTTCGCGCGCAATCCGGAGCCGGCGATCCACGCCGCCGCGCGCGCGGCGCAGACCACGCAGATCGCGGGCTGCACCGCGGTCGGCGTCTACACCGAAAAGGACTGGGTGATCGACGCGCCGGCCGCGGCCGCGATGGTGTTCGCGCAGTCGCCGGACGAGCCCGAATCCGATCCCGCCCCGGCGCTGGACGCGCGTCACGACGACTGGCTGCTCTCGCTTGCCGCGCCGAACAGCGCGAATCGCGAGTGGCTGGCCATGCCCGGCCGGCGCATCGGCGCTCTGGCCGGGGACGGGACCGGGCGCGGCCCTTTCCCGGTCTGGGCCAGCGGCAAGCTGCTCGACTCCGGCCGGCTGGACCTGCTGCTGCCGCGGCTGGCCTGCCGCGTCACGGTCAGCGCGGGCCTGACGCCGCTGTCCGCACTCCTCGGCGTGACCGAAGTGAAGAACTTCGACCTGCTGCGCGTCGGTCACCGTCCCGCGCTCACCGCGCTGGTGGCACAGGCACTGCCGTATCTCGAGGGTGGCCAGCCGTTTCCCTGGCATCGGCTGCTGGTGGCTCGCGCCGTGGACGAACCCCGACTGGCACTGGCCAGCGGCGACTACGAGTTGCTGCCGGTGCTCGGCGTGAATCCCAACCGCTCGCTGATCGTCGGCGGCAAGCTGCTCGAAGGCGATCGCGTCTTTTCGGTGCTGCGCGAGCCCGAGCTGGCCAGGCAGGAACTCGACAACAAGCTTACCGCCGCCCGTCGCGACAGCGCGCCGCGCTATGCCCTGCTGTTCAGTTGCGCGGGACGCGGCCCGGCGTTCTTCGACGGCCGCGACGCCGACTGGGACAACGTTCGCCGGCTGTATCCGGGGATGCCGCTGATCGGCTTCTACGGCAACGGCGAGATCGCGCCGGCGGGAGGGCGCAACCGCGTGCTCCAGTATGCGACCGTATGCGGCCTGATCGGATGATGCGGCATGTATAACCCCACGCGCAGCCAGGCGCGCGATTTCTTCTTTGCTGCCTGGGCCGGCTACCGGGCCGGAACGCCGCTCTCCGACCTGGAGCGCATCGCGATCGAGATCATCGCGCTGCATCCGGAGTATCACGCGCTGCTGGAGGCGCGGGAACGGTACGCCGAGCGCGACTACGCGCCGGAACAAGGCGAGACCAATCCCTTCCTGCACCTCGGTCTGCACCTGGGCATCGCCGAGCAGCTCGCCACCGATCGGCCCGCGGGGATTCGCGCCGAGTTCGAGCGGCTGGCGGCCCGGCACGGCGACCGCCACAGCGCGCTCCACGACGCGCTGGAGTGCCTGGGCGAAACGATGTGGCAGGCGCAGCGCACCGGGACCGCGCCGGACACCGTCGCCTACCTGGAATGCCTGCGCCGCAAATGACAATGGCGCCGCTGGCTTGCGCCGGGCGCCATCAAGCTGGACGAACAAGCGTCAGCGGTGGGTCGTGAGCACCGCCGGCTGGCTCGCGTACCAGGCGGCAACGTTGGCGATGTCTTCCGCTTTGAGCATGCCGGCGAAGCCCTTCATGATGGCGTTGTTGCGCGCCCCCGACTGGTAATCGCGCAACGCCTTGCCCATATAGTCCGGATGCTGGCCACCGAGTTTCGGGAAGTCCGGATTCGGACTGTTGCCGTCGACGCCATGGCACGCCACGCAGACTTCAGTGGCGGTTTTCTTGCCGGCCTCGAGATTCGCGGCCAGCGTCCCGCCCGTGATCATCGCCAGTGCCGCCGCCAGAATATGTTTGGTCATTGCCCGTCCCGCCATCATTTCTTGGCCACTGTCGGCGCGACAGCCCCGTAGTACGCCGCAAGGTCGGCGATGTCCTGCTCCGACAAGCTCGCCGCGATGCCGCGCATCGACGGATGCGAGCGCTCGCCGCTCTTGTACGCCTGCAGCGCCTTGATGAGGTACGCCGGATGCTGGCCGTAGATCATTGGTACGCTGTAGATCTCGGGGTAGGCGGTCCGCCAGCCCGAAATGCCGTGGCAACCGATGCACATCCGGGTCTTTTCGAGACCGGCGGCGGAGGTGCCCGTGACTTGGGCCGCCGCCGCGCCGGACAGCGCCGCGAGGGCGAACAACACTGCTGAAACGGAAACTCTCATGGGGAGGTGAACCTGGCGATCGATGGTTGAAAAATCCTTCGGATTATAGCTGCGCGGGATGACGGCGGTCAAACCCGCAACGGCCGCGCCGGCGTGCCGGCTCAGCGTTCGAGCAGGTGCGCCTTTTCTTTCACGTCCTTCCAGTCGTCGGCATCGGCCGGCGCGGGCTTTTTTTCGATGATCGCCGGCCACAGCTTGGCCAGCTCGGCATTGATCGCCAGGTACTGCTTCTGCTCCGACGGCACGTCATCTTCGGCGAAGATCGCCTCGACCGGGCATTCGGCGACGCACAACGTGCAATCGATGCACTCGTCAGGATCGATGACCAGGAAGTTCGGACCCTCGCGAAAGCAATCGACGGGACAAACGTCGACGCAATCGGTGTACTTGCACTTGATGCAAGACTCGGTAACGACATAAGTCATGGCAGATCCGGGAAGCGACGGGAATGCGCGAAATTCTAGCAGATCGGGACACCGCGACCTGCGAGAAACCCAACTTGCTTGAATTCCCGGCGGGCGATACCATCTAGCTGCAGTCACCCATCCCAGAGGATCCCATTTCATGAATGAACACATTTCCCATGTCACGGACGCGAGTTTCGACGCCGACGTGCTGAAATCGGCCACGCCGGTGCTCGTGGATTACTGGGCGGAGTGGTGCGGCCCCTGCAAGATGATCGGCCCGATCCTGGAGGAAGTGGCGAAGGAATACGCCGGCAAGCTGAAGGTCGCGAAGATGGACGTCGACGCCAACCAGGCGGTCCCGGCCAAGTTCGGCATTCGCGGCATCCCCACCCTGATGCTCTTCAAGGGCGGCCAGCTCGAGGCCCAGAAGGTCGGCGCGCTCTCCAAGGGCCAGCTGACCGCGTTTCTTGACAGTCATCTCTAGACCGGCTATTCTGCCCTCTCAAGCAGGCGCCGCCTGCCGCGAAATCCGCATTTCGCCCCGCAGCGGCGCCGATTCCGGAACACCTTAGCTCCCTGGCAGTCTTGCAGTTCCCGCGCCCCGCGCGGCGCGCTTTCCCCAAGAATTTTCTCATCGCGGCTGTGCCGCGATCCGCGTACCCAATCGCGCATTACCCTCCTTCGAGACCTCCCCCCATGCATTTATCCGAGCTCAAGAGCAAGCACGTTTCCGAGTTGATCGAGATGGCGAACGCCAACGAACTCGAGAACGCGAACCGGCTGCGCAAGCACGACCTGATCTTCGCGATGCTCAAGAATCACGCCAAGAAGGGCGAGTCGATTTTCGGCGACGGAGTTCTGGAAGTCCTGCCCGATGGCTTCGGTTTCCTGCGCTCCCCGGAGACGTCCTACCTGGCCGGCACCGACGACATCTACATCTCGCCATCGCAGATCCGCCGCTTCAACCTGCACACCGGCGACTCGATCGAAGGCGAGATTCGCACTCCGAAGGACGGCGAGCGCTACTTCGCGCTGGTCAAGGTCGACAAGGTCAACGGCGAACCGCCGGAAAACGCCAAGAACAAGATCCTGTTCGAAAACCTGACGCCGCTGCACCCGGACAAGGTGATGCTGCTCGAGCGTGACATCAAGGCCGAGGAAAACCTGACGGGTCGCGTGATCGACATCATCGCGCCCATCGGCAAGGGCCAGCGCGGGCTGCTGGTCTCCTCCCCGAAGTCCGGCAAGACCGTGATGCTGCAGCACATCGCGCACGCGATCACGTCCAACCATCCCGACGTCGTGCTGATCGTGCTGCTGATCGACGAGCGGCCGGAAGAAGTGACCGAAATGCAGCGCTCGGTGCGCGGCGAAGTCGTCGCCTCCACGTTCGACGAGCCGGCGACCCGCCACGTGCAGGTCGCGGAAATGGTGATCGAAAAAGCCAAGCGGCTGGTCGAGCACAAGAAGGACGTGGTCATCCTGCTCGATTCGATCACCCGCCTCGCCCGCGCCTACAACACCGTCGTGCCCGCGTCCGGCAAGGTGCTCACGGGCGGCGTCGACGCCAATGCGCTGCAGCGCCCCAAGCGGTTCTTCGGCGCGGCGCGCAACGTTGAAGAAGGCGGGTCGCTGACCATCATCGCCACCGCCCTGATCGACACCGGCAGCCGGATGGACGATGTGATCTACGAAGAATTCAAGGGCACCGGCAACATGGAAATCCACCTGGACCGCCGGATGGCCGAGAAGCGCCTCTACCCCGCCCTCAACGTGAACCGCTCGGGCACGCGGCGCGAGGAATTGCTGTTGAAGCCCGACATCCTGCAGAAGGTCTGGGTGCTGCGCCGGTTGCTCTACCCGATGGACGACCTCGAGGCCACCGAATTCCTGGTCGACAAGCTGCGCGCCGTCAAGAACAACGCCGAGTTCTTCGACTCGATGCGCAAGGGCTGAGCGCGCGTCCAGCGTGCCGGAGGAAGCACCGGCGCGACGCCGGTCAGGCCGGCGTTGTTACATGTTGTAACGGTTAGGATCGATACAACGCCGGCGCGGGCGAATAGACTGGAAGCGTCGAGACCTTTCCGGGAGAGCGCCATGAAGCATCCAACTTCGCCTTGCCGCGGAAGTCTGCGCGCCGCAACCTCGCTGTTCTTCATCGCCGCGCTGCCGCTCTCCGTCGCCGCGCAGGACTACGGCGCCATGGTGCAGCAGGGCATGAACCGGATGAACCAGATCGTTGCGAACAGCCAGCAGTCGGTCAACAACATCGTCCAGCAACGCATGCAGGACCCGCAAGTGCAAGCCGCGTACCGACAGTACGTCGCGCAAATGCACGCGAACGGCCAGCCGGCGATGGACTACCCGACCTACACCTACAACTACATTTACACGCGCGGTTTCTCGCGCGACGGCATCGCCCATGCGCGCGCCAATGAGTCCGGCATCCGCGCCAACGAAATGGCCGCGGTGCAGCGTCTGCGCGAGGCCGAAGCCCAACGCGGCGCGGCGCAGCAGCAGCAGCGCGACGGCTATTTCCGCAACCAGCAGGAAGCCGGACGCGCGCTGATGGGCCAGAGCACCTACCAGGCCGGGAACGGCGCCCAGACTTTCCTGCCTCACACGTGGCAGCCCAACAGCCGTCATGAATACCAGGGCAACACTTATCACGTGAACGAAGCGGGCCAGTACTACATGCGCGGCAGCGACGGCTGGTGGTACCCGGTCAATCGGTAGGCGGTCAACAGCGCGCTCTCAACGCTTCCAATCGGAGCAGCACCATGAGAACCGGTACCTGCTGCACCGGACTTCGCCGCGTCGCCGTCACCGCCGCTGCCTTGCTGCTCGCCATTTTGGCGGTGGTCCGGCCGTTGCCGACCCAGGCGCAGGGTGCGGGCACACGCGCCTTGCCGGGCGCCCAGGCCGGTGGCGGCGACCTGCTCGACCGGCTGATGGCCTGGGAACGCCAGGACGCGGGCGTCGCGGCACCCCGCGATCTGCACGAAGGAGCGTTTCACGGGCCCACACCGAACCAGATTCCCGGCGGCCAGGTGATCGCCACCAAAGGCCTGCTGCCGCTGCTGCAGCAGGGCGTGCCGGTGCACGTGTTCGATGTGCTGGGAGGTCCGGAAGCGCTGCCCAATGCCATTCCCGCGGCCTGGGCGTCCGCGCCCGGCAGCTTCGACGACCCGACACAGCAGCGGCTGACCCAGCTGCTGCGGCAGGTGACACGCGGGAAGGTCGATGCGCCGCTGGTCTTCTACTGCCAGAGCCCGCAATGCTGGATGTCGTACAACGCGGCGCTGCGCGCGATCAGGCTCGGCTACCGCAACGTGCTGTGGTATCGCGGCGGCATCGAGGCGTGGAAAAACGCCGGCCTCCCGCTGGTCCATGCGGGCGCGCAGGGACAACCGCAAAGCCCGCCGCCGGGACAGGTTCCGGGCGCCGGCCGCCCTCCCGGCGCGCTACCCCCGGATGCGTTCGGCGGCCGCGGCGGCCGGCCCTGACTGCATTTATCCCACCGCCCGCCGCACGGATTCCAGCGACGAGCGCTTGAGCCGCGGGCCTGCCTTCATGTATTGACCCGGCAGCGCGCGTCCCACTACGTCCTGAGCGCGTCGGGCGACGGTCGCGAGCGCGTCGAGGTCTATCCCGGTTTCGTAGCCGCATTCGTGCAGCAGGTACACCAGGTCTTCGGTGCAGATATTGCCAGTGGCGCCGGGCGCGAATGGACAGCCGCCAAGGCCGGCGAACGACGATTCGTATTCGCGGATCCCGAGTTCCAGGCCATTCATCACGTTCGCCAGGCCAATGCCGCGCGTGTTGTGGAAGTGCAGCGCGATGATCGCGTCGGGAAAGCGGGAGCGCGTGGCCTCGACCACGCGCGATACGACGGGAGGCGTCGCCATCCCGGTCGTGTCGGCCAGCGTGATGTGGCGCGCGCCGCCTTCGAGATAGGCCCCGACGATCTTGAGCACGTTGTCGAGCGGCACTTCGCCTTCAAACGGGCACCCAAAGGCGGTGGCCACGGCGCCGCGCAGCGGGATCCCGTACTGCTTCGCGATGGGCGCCATTTCCGCGAAATCGGCCAGCGCCGCATCGATCGACTTGTTGAGGTTGGCCTGGGTATGCGTCTCGGACGCCGACACGAAGCACGCCATCATGTCCACCTTGGCCGCGGCAGCGCGCTCGGCGCCGCGGGCGTTCGGCACCAGGCCCGCGAGGCGCAGCCCGGGCCGGCGCTGGATCAGCGCCATGACCTGCGAGGCGTCGGCCATCTGCGGCACGGCGCGCGGCGACACGAACGACGTCACCTCGAAGCTCTGCACGCCGGCGTCGATCAGGGCGTTGATCAATTCCGCCTTGATCTCGGTGGGAATGAACGCCTTCTCCGACTGAAAGCCGTCGCGGGTTCCGACTTCGGTGACCAGCACGAAGCGGTCGTCCGGGGACCTGGGGGCGAATGACATGGATGCACTCCTCTGAAAATGCGGTGCTGCAGCCCGCAGTCTAGACCACCCCGGCCGCCCGCAACGCGGCAATGGCCGGTGCGTCGCGCCCGAGTTCCTCCAGGATCGCATCGGTGTCCGCACCCAGCACGGGCGGCGGTCGGTGCATCCGGCACGGATCGTCGCTGAACTTGATCGGAAAGCCGAGCACGTCGAGCGGTCCGTGCTGCGGATGGTCGATGGTGATGCGCATCTGCTGGTGCTGCGTCTGCGGATCGGCAAACACTTCGGCGAGGCCCAGCACCCGGCCGCACGGCACGCCGGCGGCGTTGAGCCTGGCGATCCAGTGCGCCACCGTTTGCGTGCGCGTCCGCGCGTCGATCTCGGCGTTGATCGCGACGCGCCGCGCGAAGCGGTCGGCGTTGCTCTGGTAGTCCGGGTGGTTCTTCAAATGCGGCAGGTCGAGCGCATCCAGGAACTTCATGTAGATCGCGTCGTTCGCCGGCGCGATCGCTACCTGGCCATCGCTGGCTTCGAACAAGCCGTAAGGCGAGGCGATGGCATGGTCGTTGCCCGTGCGCAACGGTTGCTTCCCCGTCGCGAAGAAATTAGCGGCGAGATACGCCAGCATGCTGGTCATGCTGTCGGTGAGCGCGGTGGCGACTTCTTCGCCGGCACCGGTGCGCGCGCGCCGCACCAATGCGGCGAGGATGCCCATCGCCGCGTAGGCGCCGGCCACCAAATCGGATATCGGCGGCGCGGCGCAGCGGCGGCCCGTCAGCGAAGCCATTGACGCTCATGAAGCCGCTCATCGCCTGCGCAATGAAGTCGAACGACGGCCGGTCCTGGTACGGGCCGTCGAGGCCAAAACCGGTGACGTGACAGCTCACGATGTCGGGCTTGAGCGCGATCAGGTCCGCGCGCCCGAAGCCCATGCTGTCCATCACGCCCGGGCGGTAGTTGTTGACCACGACGTCGGCCCGGCGGATCAGGTCGCGCAGGACCTCCTTGCCCTCGGCGCTGCGCAGGTCGAGCGTGATGGAGCGCTTGTTGCGGTTGAACGTGGCGAAGTAGAGCGAGTAGCCGTTCCTCGCCTCGCCCTGGTGGCGCACCGGATCGCCCTCGCCGGGCGTCTCGACCTTGATCACCTCCGCGCCCATGTCCGCCAGGAACATCGAGCAGAACGGGCCGGAGAGGATGCGCGTCAGGTCGACGACGCGGATGCCTTCGAGTTGCATTGCGGCAGGCCGCTACTCGAGCTTGATGCCTGCTTCCTTGACGACCTTGCCCCACTTGGCATAGTCGGCGCGCACGAACGCGGCGAAGTCCTCGGACGAGCCGCCGATCGCGGTGGCGCCGCCGTTGGCGATCTTCTCGCGCACGTCGGGCATCTGCAGGACCTTGTTCACTTCGGCATTCAGGCGCGCGACGATCGCCGGCGGCGTGCCGGCCGGCGCGAACAACCCCAGCCAGATCCCCGCATCGATGCCCTTGATGCCGGCTTCGCTGAGCGTCGGCGTGTCGGGCAGCATCGCCGCGCGCTTGCTCGTCGTCACCGCCACCGGATTGAGCTTGCCGCCGCGCACCAGGGGCAGGACTGACGGGACCGACATGATCGCCACATCGACGGACCCGACCATCAGGTCGTTGAGGCCCGGCGCCGCGCCCTTGTAGGGAACCTGCAACAGCTTGATCGCGGCGGTCGACTTGAATTGCTCGCCGAACACGTGGCCCAGGCTGCCGTTGCCCGCGGTGGCCCAGGTGAGGCCGGCTCCGGACTTCCCCTTCGCGACCATGTCGGCCACGTTGCCCGGAGTTTGCGTGCGGGCGGCGCCGCGTTGCTGACGATGGCGAGCGGCGCTTCGGACACCTGCACGATTGGCATGAAGCTCTGCACCGTGTCGTAGCCCACGTTCGGATAGAGCCAGGGACCGAGCATCATGTTGTCCGACTGCCCCATCACGATCGTGTAGCCGTCGGGAGCGGACTTGGCAGCTTCGGCGATGGCGAGGTTGCCCGATGCGCCGGGTCGATTCTCGGGTATCACCTGCCACTTGAGCGTCTCCGTCAGCTTGGTGGCAACCACGCGGGAGACGAAGTCAGTGCCGCCGCCGGGAGGGAACGGGATCAGCAACCGGATCGGCTTGGAGGGGTAGTCCTGCGCCTGCGCCACGCATGGCGCGAGGGCGATGGTCGCGGCCAGGGCGGCGCCAACGGCCGCCGAAAGTGGTCTTTCAGGGCTTGCATGCTCGTCTCCTGGGTTCATTCGGTGGTTTCAATGCGGATTGCCTGCGCCGGGCACAGTTCCACGGCCTTCTTCAAACGGGGCGCCTGTTCATCCGGCGCCTCACCCGTCAACAGCACGACGATGCCGTCGTCCTCGCGCTGGTCGAAAACGTCCGGCGCGCTGCGCACGCAATGGCCGGCGCCGATGCACTTCTGCTCGTCGATGTAGATCCTGATCACCAGGCCACCGGCAGGTTGTGCACGCCGTAGATCTGCATGTCGTGCTTGAAGCGGATCTCCTCCAGGGGGACGGCCAGCCGCAGGCCGGGCAGCCGGCGCAGGATCGTCTCGAACACGATCCGCAGCTCGACCCGCGCCAGCATCTGCCCGAGGCACTGATGGATGCCGTAGCCGAATGCCAGGTGCCGCGACGCATCGCGCCCGGCATCAAGAGTATCGGGACGCGCGAACATCGCTTGGTCGCGATTCGCCGAGGCGAGCAGCATGAACAGGCCCTCGCCCTTCGGTATCGTCACGCCGCCGATCTCGACATCCTCCAGCGCCACGCGCCGGGGCGAGAACTGCACCGGGCTCACATAGCGGAGCAGTTCGTCCACCGCACCTTCGATCAATGCCGGGTCGGCCGCGAGTCGCCGGCGCATTTCGCCGTTCTGCAGCAACAGCAGCGTGCCCATGCCGATCATGTTCGTCGTGGTGTCGTGCCCGGCGCGCAAGATCATCGCGCCGATCTCGGCAAAGTCGTCGCGCGAGAGCCGGCCCGGCTTCACGTGCTCTTCGATGATGCGGCTGACCATGTCGTCGCCGGGGTCGGCTTCCTTGGCGTCGATCAGGCGGCGCACGTAGGCCGCCAGCTCGCGCGCCTTCGTCCCGGCGTCCGCGGCCGACTGCGTCAGGCCGTGCCGCGCCACCGCGCAGCGGATGATGAACTCATGGTCTTCGTACGGCGAGCCGAACAGCGCCGACATCACCAGCGACGGAAACTTCACTGCCAGCGCCGGCACCAGGTCGGCCGGCGGACCGCTCTGCTCCAGGTCGTCGAGCAGACCTTCGGCGATCGCGGCAATGGCCGGTGCCAGAGCCTGCATCCGCCGCACCGAGAATTCGCGGGTGAACAAACGCCGGTACGCATCGTGCGCCGGGTTATCCATGCCGACGAAAGCGCGCTCGTTCCGGTCGACCATGACCCGCGCCGGTGTGATTGCCGGGAAGTCCGGATTCGCCATCGCGCCGGAGAAGCGCGCATCGTCGGAGAGCACGGCACGGATGTCTTCGTGGCGCGTCACCAGCCAGGCGCGCTTGCCGTTCCACAACCGGACCGGACACACCGCGCCTGCCGCGCGCCGCGGCGTATTGCGGCGGCGGGTCGAATGGGCAGGTGCGCTGGAAGGGAAAGCCCGGCGGTTCGGGCGACGGGGGATTGGCGGCGTCAGGCATGGGTGTGATTCTACCTGCTCACGGCGCCGCCATCGCCGTAGACCGCATCGGCGGCAGCCAGGTCTTCCAGCGCGAATCCCACGGACTTGAACACCGTGATCTGATCGGCGGAGGCGCGCCCGGTGATCCTCCCCCGCACCAGGTCGCGCAAGTCGCCCGTGATCTTGCGGGGCGGAATCGCGCCGCTACGCAGCGCCTGCACGACGTCCCCGCCTTCGGCGAGGGCCGCTGCGCGATCGTCGACCAGGATCAGGTCCGCGCGCCGCATCACCGCATCATCGGTTTCCCGCATCCCTGCCTTGAACGCTCCGACGAGATCCACGTGCGTGCCGGGCCGCAGCCAGGCGCCATGGACCAGGGGCGCCGTGGATAGTGTGGCGCACGAGACGATGTCGGCCTGGCGCACCGCAGACTCGAGATCCATGGTTGCAGTGACCGGCATGCCCGCCTCGGCGTACGCAGCCGCGGCTGCGGCAGCGTGTGCAGCGGTGCGGCTCCACAGCGTTACGCGGTCGATGGGAGAGACGCTGCAATGCGCCTCGATGAGTCCGCGGCTTTGGCGTCCGGCGCCCACCATGACCAGGTGGCGCGCGTCCGCGCGCGCCAGACGGCTCGCGGCGAGGGCCGAAGCGCCGGCGGTCCGCCGCGCCGTCAGTTCTTCACCATCGAGCAGCGCCAGCGGCTCGCCGTTCATTCCGTCGAACAGGACATAGACTGCCGACACCGAGCGCGGCTGCTTGCCCGGAAACACCGTGACCAGCTTGACGCCTATCCTGTTGCCGACCTGCCAGGCGGGCATCAGCAACAGCGAACCGGCCGGCAATCCCGGGACCTCGATCGCGTGGCTGGCGCGCACCGGCGCGTGGACATCTGCGCGCAACGCGGCGGTGAGCGCTGCGATCACTTTCGGCCAGGGGAGGCGCGACCTGATCGTTGCAGCATCGAAAGTGCGCATGGGTGTCGCGGAGAGCCCTGCAGAGTCGGGAACGGGCCGCCACCGGGCGGCGCGCGCGAACGGTAGTGCGGATGCGGCCGGCATTCGCTGCGCCCCGTATCTTAGCCGACTGCGGGCGGGCATTGAATTCGGGCGCCGCGCACCCATCTGTGCCACTGTCCGCCGTAGCCGGGGCTTGGAGCCGGCGGACATTTCCGTGTATACTTCGCGGTTGCGCCGCACAATCCGGCCACTCTTGGGAACCATCAGGGAACAATCATGAAAACCGGCATCCACCCCAATTATTACGAAATCCAGGTCAACTGCAGCTGCGGCAACGCCTTCAAGACCGGCTCGACGGTCAACAAGCCGCTGCACATCGAAGTCTGCTCGGCCTGCCATCCGTTCTACACCGGCAAGCAGAAGATCATGGACACCGCCGGCCGAGTGGAGAAGTTCCGCCAGAAGTACACCGGCACCGGCGCGGCCCGCCCGTAGGGGTGGCATCGGGCCATGCCCACGCACCGTCGATGATGCGCATGCAGGCAATACCGAAGGCAGCCTCGGCTGCCTTTTTTATTGAATCCCCCGCGTTTCGCGCCAGCACAGCCCGGCGTTCATGAACGTCAACGGCCCGCTCCCGCTGCGCCTGGTCAAGCATTTCAGCCTGGCCGCGTTCTGCATCGTCTGGGCATCCCTCGGGCTGTTCGGCCACGACCCATGGAAGCCCGATGAAGCCTACACCTTCGGGCTTGCCTACGACATTGCGCAATCCGGCCAATGGATCGTGCCGACGCTGGCCGGCGAGCCTTTCATGGAAAAGCCGCCGCTGTTCGTCGTGACCGCGGCATTCTTCGCCCAGCTCACCCGCGGCTTCCTGCCGTTGCACGACGGCGCGCGTCTGGCCACGCTACTGTATGTAGCGCTGACCCTGTTGTTCCTGGGACGGACCGGGCGGGAATTGAACGGCAAGGGCTTTGCCTGGCTGCCGGCGCTGCTGCTGGTCGGGGCGGTCGGGATGGCGGAAACCGCGCACCGGCTGCTGGTCGACAATGCGCTGCTCTGCGGGCTGGCCATGGGACTGTACGGACTCGCGCTGGCCCCGCGCCGCCCCTACTGGGCCGGCTTCTGGCTGGGCACCGGCGCCGGGATTGCGTTCATGGCCAAGGGCCTGCTCGGTCCCGGCCTGCTCGCCCTCACCGGCCTGCTGCTGCCGATCTTTCCGCACTGGCGCGAATGGTCGCTGCTGCGCACGGTCGTGGTCGCGCTGCTGGCCGCGCTGCCCTGGGTTGGCGTGTGGCCGCTGCTGCTCTACGAACGCGCGCCGCTGCTCTTCAATGAGTGGCTGGTCACGCAGAATCTCGGCCGGTTCTTCGGCACCGTCAGGCTCGGTCCCGAGAGCGACCACACCTTTTACCTCAAGAACATCGCGTGGATCGCCTGGCCCGCGTTTCCCCTTGCGGCCTGGACCATCTGGACCGCGGTCCGCGGCTACATGGGCGGGTTCAACCGGCCGGGAATCCAGCTGCCGCTGCTATTCTTTGTCATCGCGCTAGTCGTGCTGAGCTTCGCCGCCGACGCCCGGATGGTCTACGCGCTGCCGCTGCTGCTGCCGCTGTGCGTGCTGGCCAGCGCCAGCATCGACGTGCTGCCGCGCGGCGCCTCGTCGGCGCTGGACTGGTTCGGCATCCTCACCTTCGGCCTGGGCGCGATCTTCGCCTGGCTGGCGTGGACGGCCTTCTACGCGCAATGGCCGCCGGCGCTCCACGAGTACCTGATACGCTTCCGGCCCGCCGGGGCGGGCCTGCAGCTCGAGTGGCTGCCGTTGTCGCTCGCCGTGTTCTTTACGCTCGTGTGGTTCGCGATCATCCGGCCCGCGCGCCAGTCGCCGCGCCGTTCGGTGCTCAACTGGGCGGTCGGCATGGCGCTGGTCTGGGGCCTGTACTCGACCATCCTGCTGTCGGTCGAGGACAGCGGCCGCAGCTATCGCGCGATGATCCTTGAGATCCAGAAGGTCCTGCCCGCGCGTTACGATTGCCTGGCCAGCCGCGGACTCGGCGAGCCCCAGCGCGCGCTGCTCGACTACTTCATCGGCGTGCGCACCGAGCGTGTCGAGGTCAAGCCCGCGGCAACGTGCTCGCTGTTGCTCGACCAGGGCAGCCGCAGCGACGATTCTCCGGAGGGCCCGGATGGAAACTGGCGCATCATCTGGGAAGGCAACCGGCCCGGCGACAACAGCGAGCGGTTCCGGCTGTACCAACGCTCGAACGGATAAGACATGAAGTTCATCGACGAAGCAGTAATCGAAGTCATCGCCGGCAACGGCGGCAACGGCTCCGCCAGCTTCCGGCGCGAGAAGTACGTGCCGCGCGGCGGGCCGGATGGCGGCGATGGCGGACGCGGCGGCAGCATCTGGGCGATCGCCGACCGTAACCTCAACACGCTGATCGACTATCGCTTCGCGCGGATCCATCGCGCCAAGAAGGGCGAGAACGGGCGCGGCGCCGAGCAATACGGGCACGGCGCCGAAGACATCGTGCTGCGGATGCCGGTCGGCACCGTGATCACCGACCGGGACACCGGCACGTTGATTGCCGACCTGGCGCGCCACGACCAGAAGGCGCTGCTGGCCCAGGGCGGCAAGGGCGGCCTGGGCAACATCCACTTCAAGTCCAGCGTCAACCGCGCGCCGCGGCAGGCAACCAAGGGTGAAGAAGGCGTTGCCCGCTACCTCAAGCTCGAATTGAAAGTGCTGGCCGACGTCGGCCTGCTCGGCTTGCCCAATGCCGGCAAGTCCACGTTCATCCGCGCCGTGTCGGCGGCCCGCCCCAAGGTTGCCGACTACCCGTTCACCACGCTGCATCCGAACCTGGGCGTGGTCCGGGTCGACACCGACAAGAGTTTCGTGATCGCCGACGTGCCGGGGCTGATCGAAGGCGCCGCCGAAGGCGCCGGGCTGGGGCACCAGTTCCTGCGTCACCTGCAGCGCACGCGACTGTTGCTGCATCTGGTGGACCTTTCCCCGTTCGACCCCGACGCGGACCCCGTGCATGACGCGCGCTCGATCGTGCACGAGCTCGAGAAGTACGATGCCGCGCTGGCGGCCAAGCCGCGCTGGCTGGTGCTCAACAAGATGGACCTGATTCCCGCAGAGGACCGCGCGGCGCGAGTGGACGCATTCCTGTCCGCCTACCAGCCGGCCGGGCCCGTGTTCCTGATTTCGGCGATCAACGGCGAGGGCTGCCTCAAGGTCACGCGCGCAATCGCGGAGCATCTGATCGCGTTGCGCGCGGCAGAGCCGATCGAGGACGAGAATGCGCCAGCGCCGCGCCCGGACGACCCGGAGCCGCTGGCTCTCGAGGATGAACCCGCGGAACCCGGCCGGGGCTAGCATGCGTTCCCTCGCCGCCGCTGCGCGCCGCATTGTCGTCAAGGTCGGCTCGAGCCTGGTCACCAATGAGGGCCGCGGTCTCGACCTTGCCGCGATCGGCGAGTGGGCGCGGCAGATCGCCGAACTCAAGGTGCAGGACAGGGAAGTCGTGCTGGTATCCAGTGGCGCGATCGCCGAGGGCATGCAGCGCCTGGGCTGGACCCGGCGGCCGTCGGCCGTGCACGAACAACAGGCCGCTGCGGCCGTCGGCCAGATGGGGTTGATCCAGGGCTACGAGTCCAGCTTCGCGCAATTCGGACTGCACACGGCGCAGATCCTGCTCACGCACGACGACATGGCGGACAGGAAGCGCTATCTCAATGCCAGGACCACGCTGCGCACCTTGCTCGGACTCAATGTCATTCCGGTCATCAACGAGAACGACACCGTCGTCACCGAGGAAATCAAGGTGGGCGACAACGACACGCTGGGCGCGCTGGTCGCCAGCCTGATCGAAGCGGATGTCCTGATCATCCTGACGGACCAGGCGGGGCTCTACACCGGCGACCCGCGCCGCGACCCGGCGGCGACGTTCGTCCAGCATGCCAAGGCGGGGGACCCGGCGCTCGAAGCGATGGCGGGCGGCGCCGGCTCGGATCTTGGAAAGGGCGGGATGCTGACCAAGATCCTCGCCGCCAAGCGTGCCGCGCGGGGCGGCGTGTCGACGATCATCGCCAGCGGCCGCGAACCGAGCGTGCTGCTGCGCCTGGCTGCCGGGGAAGTCATCGGCACGCATCTGCAGGCCGATCCGTTGTCGCTGGCCGCACGCAAGCAATGGCTGGCCGATCATGTGCAGGTCCGCGGCACGCTCACGCTGGACGACGGCGCCGCGCGCGTGATACGGCGCGACGGCAAGAGCCTGCTCCCCATCGGCGTCGTGGCCTGCCATGGCGAGTTCGAGCGCGGCGCGGTCGTCACCTGCCTGAGCGTTGACGGCAAGGAAATCGCCCGCGGCCTGGTCAACTACAGCGCGCAGGAAACCCAGCGCATCCTCAGAAAACCGAGCAGCGAAATCGAGGCGATCCTGGGCTACGTCGAGGAACCCGAGCTCATTCACAGGGACAACCTGGTCTTGCTTTGAAGCAAGACCAGATTGCGGCGCAGGCTGACTTTTGCGCAGCAAAAGTCAAGCACCGCGGCAGCGGTGCTTGCCGGAACCGCAATCTGGTCTTGTTGTAGGATGGGTGGAGCGCAGCGATACCCATCGGGTCACGCGCAATGCCGGACGACCGCGATTGCCTGTACTGCCCGCCGCATCCCTGCGCTCATTGCTGAATGGAGCGCAGGTACCTTTCCAGCCGCGATGGGTATCGCTGCGCTCCACCCATCCTACGCGCGACCCATCCCACGCGCGACCCATCCCACGCTCGACCCATCCTACTTCGCCCTCAGCGCCCACCGGTCGACCGTGATGCGGCCGACAATGTCGAACTTCCCCTCACCCCCGGGTTTGATTACGACGGTTTCAGCTTCCGCAAGTTGCGAGAACGCCGCATCGAGCGCCGGATTGAAGCTGTGCACATGCGCGACCAGGATGACGTTGCGGCCCGGCGGCGGCGGTTCGGCGAACAGCGCGCGCATGCCGGCGGCCATCTGCAGATCCGAGCGCTTGAGGTATCGCTGCGCGTCGGCATAGTTCAGCGCGGGATCCTGGACAGTTGGCACCAGCTGCAGCAGCAACCCGCTGTCGACGGCCCGGCAGTACTCGCTGGTCACGACACTCGCCACCGGGATGCGGAGCTCGCGCATCTGTTTGCCCATGTTCAACATCTGCGCGCGACCCTCATCCGACAGCGGGCGATGGACGCGCGTGTCGCACGATTTCCACCAGTTCTGCTTGTCCAGCTTGTCCTGGAAGGTCGAGTCGGTCTTGCCGTGGCGCACGTACAGCACGTACCCGCCTTCGGCGAGCCGGGCCACGTTCGGTTCGCCCGCGCGCGGGATCCCGGCATCTCCCTGCGTCGCGCCGACGATATCCCGGTGACCCGCGCAACCGGCGAACACCAGGCACAGGAGTACCGGCGCAAATTGTCGAGCCAGGTTCAAGACGCGGGACTTTCGATGGCGCAAATGAGAGACTGAACGATACCGGAGAAATGCCGTGGCGCCCGAATTCTACCGGCAGCGACCGGCGGCCACCGGCACCTGACAGAAAAAATGCCCCCGTCTGGGCGGGGGCACAAAAACGGCTGAGTCGATAGACCGGAGGGAGGTCAAGGGAAATCCGCTCAGCCGGAGGGTGCGCATATTCTATGCTAACAGCATAGAGTGTCAAGCCCCGTACCGCGCAAAAAAAAGACCCCCGCAGGACGGGGGTCTCAACGCAGACCAGGCATAAGACCGGAGGGTGTCGAATACATGTGCCTGGACCGGATCACCGGCATCATTGGCCCCGAAGGGCTGCCACACCGACGATGGCCTTATCCTATGACGATTGCATACTTGTGTCAAGCGCTGGCCGGAGGCCCAGCGCAACCGCATAGCCGGAAACCGGCGCGACAAAAAACCGGCGCACCCGGCGCCGGCCCTCACTTGCCGGAAAAATGGACTGACTCAGTTGCCGCCGAAGCGATGGCGCATATGCTCACGGAAATGTTCCATGCGCTCCATCCGCCGTGCCATGCCCGCCTTGACCACCGCTACCTGGTCGGGAGAGAAGGTCGCATAAAGTTGCAGCCATTGCGTGCGGACCTGCCGCTGCGCGGCGGTGTTGGCATCGCGGACCTGGTCGGCGGCAGCCGCGATGCGCGACAGGTCGGGCGTGGTCTTGGCCATTTCTTCGCTGGCCACCTGCTTGACCGTCAGCCTGCTCTGCCTGGCCGCTTCGCGCGCGGCCTTGCCCGAAGCGACCGCGGCGTCCCAGTACCCCTGCTGCTGCGTGTTCAGGTTGAGTTGCGCCTTGAATGCCGCGATGGCGTGGACGAAGTGATCGCCGCCGTGTCCGCGTTCAGCCGCCGCGGGCAACGCCGACAAGCCTGCACAGAGGGCAAGCGCCAGTGCGATCTTGCGACTGCTGCGTGAAAGTCCAGACATGTTGTGTTCCTTTCGATTCGGTGGGGAGGTGCGCCGCGCGATCGTCGACGAATCGCCGGTGCTGCAGCTTAGGGGCATTATGCGCATGAATGTTCCAGTGGAGAATGCGCAAGATGTAACCATTCTTTGCGTCGAAGTCGACGGGTTACAATTTGCGATCATGCTGTGGCCACAGCAACCGGGACGCGAATGAAGACTACTGTGCAGAAGATTCTGGTCGTCGACGACGATGCGCGCCTGCGCGACCTGCTCAGCCGCTACCTGACCGAGCAGGGATTCACCGTCAATACGCTGCCCGACGGCGCGCTGCTGGACAAGCGATTGCAGCGGGATCCGCCGCACCTGCTCGTCCTGGACCTGATGATGCCGGGCGAGGACGGGCTTGCGATCTGCCGGCGCCTGCGCGGCAACGGCGAGACCGTGCCCATCATCATGCTCACCGCCAAGAGCGAGGACGTCGACCGCATCGTCGGTCTCGAGACGGGCGCCGACGACTACCTTCCGAAGCCGTTCAACCCGCGCGAACTCGTCGCGCGCATCAACGCCGTCCTGCGCAGATACAACGAAACCACGGCGCCCGGCGCCCCGACGGACGAAGGCGTCATCGCCTTCGGCGCGTATGCACTCGATTTGTCGACGCGCACGCTCACGCGCGGCGACGAGACACTGGGCCTGACGTCCGGCGAGTTCGGTCTGCTCAAGGTGCTGGTCACGCATCCACGGCAGCCTCTCGCCCGCGAAAAGCTGATGATGCTCGCGCGCGGCCGCGACCACGAAGTCTTCGACCGCGCGATCGACGTGCAGATATCGCGGCTGCGCAAGCTGATCGAAACCGACCCCGGATCGCCGCGCTACATCCAGACGGTGTGGGGCTTCGGTTACGTCTTCGTCCCCGACGGCGAACCCAGGTGAGCCTGCTGCCCCGCTCGCTGTTCGGCCGCCTGTCCCTGCTGCTCATCGCGGTCACGGCCATCGGCTTTGTCGCGGCGCTGCTCATATTCCGCTACGACCGCGCGTCGCTCGCGGAGCGGCAGTTCGGCGATACCCGGATCGTGCAGCTTGAAACCCTGCGCGCCGCGCTCTCCTCGCTGCAAAGCCAGGACCGTCCGGGCTTCCTGCGCCGGCTCGGACGGGAGTATGGCGTGCTGCTCCTGTCAGTCGCCGAACGGCCGGTCATCGGCCGCCCTGCCCTGGGTCCGCGGATGATGGAACTGCAGGAACGACTGCGCGCGCGCCTGGGCGAGGACACCGAATTGCGGCTCCAGGCGTCGGCCGAAGGACCCATCGTCTGGATCCGGCTGACTGCCGGCGACAGCGCCTACTGGGCGGGTTCGACGCTGCCCCGCGCCGACGAGGAGCTGCCCACGCGCGTGCTGATCTGGAGCGGAATCGTATTGTCCGTTCTGCTGGTTGCCGCCTACTTTTTCGCACGACGGATGAACAGCCCGCTGCGCCAGCTGCAGGACGCGGTGGCCGCGGTCGGCAAGGGACAATCGCCGCCGCCGCTGCCCGAATCAGGACCCACGGAGATCGCCGGACTCGCCAAGGGCTTCAACCGGATGACCTCGAACCTGAAGCAGATGGAGCTGGATCGCGCGCTGCTGCTGGCGGGCGTCTCGCATGACCTGCGCACGCCGCTGGCGCGACTGCGCCTGGTCGCCGAGATGGCTGTGCACGACGAGGCGATGAAGGAAGGCATGGTCGACGACATCGAGGAGATGGACCGGATCATCAACCAGTTCCTCGATTTCGCGCGCGGCGAGGACAACACACCGCTGGCGATGCATGACCTCAACGCGCTGGCCGAAGAGTGCGCGGAGCGCTACCGCCGCAAGGGCCAGACGATCACGTTCACGCCCGCGCCGGATCTGCCATTGCTGCCGCTGCGCGCCCGGTCGATCGAGCGCGCGCTGGTCAACCTGGTGGACAACGCCTACCGCTACGGCAGCCCCGCCGTCGACATCGCCATCCGCCGCGAGGGCGGCAAGCGGTGGTCGAGATCGCCGACCGCGGTCCGGGCATTCCGCCGTCCGAAGTCGAACGGTTGAAGCAGCCGTTCACCCGTCTCGACACCGCGCGCGGCAGCGCCGCCGGCGGCAAGCTGGGATCGGGGTTGGGATTGGCGATCGTCGATCGCGTCGTGACGCTGCACGGCGGCGAGTTCACGCTGCAACTGCGCGAAGGCGGCGGCACGCTCGCACGGATCGCGCTGCCGCTGCCCCCGATGACCCGAAGATAGGATGGATAGCGTGCGGCGATACCATCTCGTCGAGGATCACCGACCATCATTCACCGGTTTACGCAGCCGCACCCGCCCACCTCCCCAGGGGAATGTCGTGACGCACCTGCATCCCCCGCAGAAGAGGGCGCCCGACCACTGGTTCCGCGCAGTCCGCGACCCCGAGCCACCGTGTCCCACGGCCCCAGAAACCCCCACCCCCCCCGCCCCCCGGCCCCACCGCGTCCGACGCGGCGCGCCTCGCCCCCCCCCACAGCGGCCCGCCCCCCCCCCCCCCCCCCCCCCCCCCCCCCCCCCCCCCCCCCCCCCCCCCCCCCAGCTTCCGCACAGTAACGCGCACGCCCGCCCCTGCGTGAAGCGGCATGCGTGCGCTAGATCTTCTCGTCCATGAAGTGGGGCGATGCCCGCAGGATGGGGCGAGCGAAGCGACACCCATCACCGGTGAGTGGGCCGCAATGAAACCGGACCACCCACCTGCCGGGCTACGCGCTCGCCGTCACCCGTTCGGGTTCGGGCTGCGGCGCGAGCAAGACCACCGCTTCCGCCGCGATCCCCTCGCCGCGTCCGGTGAAGCCCAGGCGTTCGGTGGTCTTGGCCTTGATGTTGACCCGCTCCGGGACGATGCCCAGATCCCGGGCGATATTCGCCGCCATCTGGGCCTTGTAGGGGCCGAGCTTCGGCGCCTGCGCGATCACCGTGGCATCGATGTTGAGCACCGTCCATTTCGGCGCGAGCAGTTCGCCCACGCGGCGCAGCAGGCGCCGGCTGTCGATGTCCTTGTACTCGGCCGCGGTGTCCGGGAAATGCTCGCCGATATCGCCCAGGCTTGCGGCGCCCAGCAGCGCATCGCAAACCGCGTGCAGCAGCACGTCTGCGTCGGAGTGTCCGGCGAGGCCGCGTTCATAAGGTATCGTGACCCCACCGACGATCAGCGGACGGCCCGGCACCAGCGCGTGGACGTCGAAGCCCTGACCGACGCGCATCGTCAGGTCCCGGCGGGCCGGAGTATGGCTTCCGCGATCAGGAGATCGGCCGGAAATGTGATCTTGAAATTGGCGCTGCTGCCCAGCACCAGCCTGGGCTGCTTGCCGATCTTCTCGACGGCTTCGGCTTCGTCGGTGGCGTCGAGGCCGCCGAACGTCTGGTACGCCTCCCACAGCACGCCGTAGCGGAACATCTGGGGCGTCTGCGCCTGCCAGAGGCCGGCGCGCGGCTCGGTGGCGGCCACGCGCCCGTTCTTGTCCTCGCGCTTGAGCGTGTCGGCCACAGGTATCGCCAGCAGGCCGCCCACCGGGTCGTCCCCCCACTTCCTGCAGCAGGCGCCGTAACGCGTCCTTGGGCAGGCAGGGCCGCACCGCATCATGCACCAGCACCCAATCCTCGTCGGTCAACTCGCCGCGCAGCGACGCGAGCCCGTTGCGCACCGAGGCCGCCCGCGTCGCGCCGCCGCAGGGCATCGTGGTCACCCGGTAGCCGGTGCCGGTGACCTGCACGCAGCGCTTGTC
Source organism: Betaproteobacteria bacterium (assembly GCA_016717855.1). Taxonomy (GTDB): domain Bacteria; phylum Pseudomonadota; class Gammaproteobacteria; order Burkholderiales; family Casimicrobiaceae; genus PALSA-1005. The sequence continues at coordinate 127,643 of JADKEV010000003.1, read as the reverse complement.
GTCTTCCGCATGCACCACGTAGACGCGTGCCAGCGGCGTGTGGACGGCCAGGGCATCGATGGCATACGCCAGTATTGCCCGGCCATGCAGTGCCTGGTATTGCTTGGGCAACTCGCCGCCGAAGCGCGATCCCCTGCCCCCGGCGGGGATCAGTCCGAAGTACCGTGCGGCCATTGCTTGCCCAGTGGGAAATGTGGTCCGCCATTGTACCTTGCGGGACCTGGATAACTTACAGAGCTGGTCCCGGATCGGACCCGCGCTTCGACACAAGACCGCGTGATCACTACAAGCGGCGGAGAGACGCCGAAATTTCGTCGTCACGCAAATCGTCACCGGGCGCGATGATCATCACACGGCAGCCGCATGCGGAACATCCCGCGAACGCGGTACGGTTCCCGTGGCTGCGGGTTGCGGCCGACTTTCACGGCGCGGGACACGGGCGATCCGGCGGACGGTCGGCAGTCCGCTTACGTGCTGACTTTCGAAAGCGCATAATCACGCGAGCACATCGGAATCGGGAGGCCATTCATGACAGTCCCCAACAGCGAGCTGCCGGATGCGATCGTCGAGGCAATGCGCCGCGGCAGCATCATCGAAGCCATCAAGCTGCTGCGCAACGCCAAGGGCATCGGCCTGAAGGAGGCCAAGGACTTCATCGAGGCGCAACGGCGCGCCACCACTGTCGCCGACAAGCCCGCGGACACGCCGGGTTCGCTGCCGCCTCCGGTGGCCAACGCGCTGCAGCGGGGAAACAAGATCGAGGCCATCCGGCTGTTTCGGGCGCACACCGGCCTGGGCCTGAAAGCATCGAAGGATGCCGTCGATGCCGCACATCAGCCGGCGGCCAGACGGGCGAGCGGCCTCTCGCCCGGCGAGGTGCCACAGTCGGAGAACAGCATGTGGTGGCCTGTTGCGGTCATTCTCGCGGTAGTGGCCGTGTATTTCTTCCTGGTCGGCTCCGGCTAGGAACACGCGGAGCCGCAGTACCGGCGACGTGTGATGGGTGTCGCTGCGCTCGACCCATCCTGCGATCCTACTGTCCCGATGGGTATCGCTGCGCTCCACCCATCCTACGGATTCGACCCCATCCCACGGAACCGCCGTGCGTAGGCATTCAGTACACGACGACAGAGCGGATCGACTTGCCTTCGTGCATCAGGTCGAACGCGTCGTTGATCCGTTCCAGCGGCATCACGTGCGTGATCAGGTCGTCGATGTTGATCTTGCCGTCCATGTACCAGTCGACGATCTTCGGCACGTCGGTGCGCCCGCGCGCGCCGCCGAACGCCGTGCCCTTCCAGGTGCGGCCGGTCACCAGCTGGAACGGCCGCGTCCTGATCTCCTGCCCGGCGCCCGCGACACCGATGATCACCGACACGCCCCAGCCGCGATGGCAACACTCGAGCGCCTGGCGCATCAGGTCCACGTTGCCGACGCATTCGAAGCTGTAGTCGGCGCCCCCGCCGGTCAGTTCGACGAGGTGCGGGACGATGTCGCCGGCGACGTCACGCGGATTGACGAAATGCGTCATCCCGAATTTCCGCGCCAGTGCCTCGCGCCCCGGATTCGTGTCGACGCCGATGATCATGTTGGCCCCGACCATGCGCGCGCCCTGGACGACGTTCAGGCCGATTCCGCCCAGCCCGAAGATCACGACGTTGGCCCCCGCCTCCACCTTCGCGGTGTTGATCACCGCGCCGATGCCCGTCGTCACCCCGCATCCGATGTAGCAGACCTTGTCGAACGGCGCGTCGTCGCGGATCTTCGCCAGCGCGATTTCGGGCAGCACCGTGAAATTCGCGAACGTCGAGCAGCCCATGTAGTGATGGACGGTTTCGCCGCCGATGGAAAAGCGGCTGGTGCCGTCGGGCATCACGCCCTTGCCCTGCGTCGCGCGTATCGCCGTGCACAGGTTGGTCTTGCGCGACAGGCAGGACTTGCATTGCCGGCATTCGGGCGTGTACAGCGGAATCACGTGGTCGCCCTTCTTCAGGCTGGTCACGCCGGGGCCGACGTCGACGACGATGCCCGCACCCTCGTGGCCCAGGATCGCCGGGAACAGGCCTTCGGGATCGGCGCCCGAGCGGGTGAACTCGTCGGTGTGGCAGATGCCGGTGGCCTTGAGCTCGACCAGCACCTCGCCCGCCCGGGGCCCGGCCAGCTGCACGGTTTCGATCACCAGCGGGGCGCCGGCCTTCCAGGCCACGGCTGCGCGGACATCCATCGGTCGCTCCTCGATTGATTTGGGCGTGCCATTGTAATGAAATTGCGGGACGCCCGGCCGGTCATGCGCAGCTTGACGAGGCGGCCTCGTCGCGCAGGCCGGCAATCAGGCCGGCGCGCACATCACGATGCCCTCGGCTATCCACCCGCGCGCGACGACCTGCTGGATCGCCGCCGGATTGCTGGTGATCCGATGGTTGCTGTCGCGGCCCTGGCGAAACCCGTCGTTGTAGGCGCGGTAGACAGGCACCGTGCCCGCGGCGCAGCCCTGATTGAGCGGCGGGCCGGACAGAAAATCAAAGCTCTCGAAATTCCAGCGGGCGCCGCCGCCCGAAGCCGCCGCGATCCTTTTCACTTCCTCGCACTCGGCGACGCTCACCGTATAGAAATGCGAATTCGGTCCGGGCGCGTACGGGCTACCGTAGAAACGGCAGACAGCAGCGGCGCCTCCGGACTTGAACGAATTGCCGGTGCGCGCCCAGCCGGAGCCCGCGCCGCCGCCATCGATCGCAGCGGCTTCGTCAGGATCGGCGGTGATGAAGTAGTGATCCAGCCCCGCGTGGTAGAACTCGACCACGACACCCGAGAGCGGCCGGTCGGCGGCCGCGCCATCGATTACGGCAATCGTATTGGCGGGATGGCTCGCTACGTAGATCCTATTCGTCCCCGGATTCACCGCCAACGGCCCCGGGCCCGCCCCGGTGAAAATCAGGCTGGTCGTGTTGGACGCGCCATCGATGATGGTGACGCTGTCGCTGTTCTGGTTCGGCACGTAAACCCGCTTGGTCACCGGGTTCACCGCCGGTCCGTAGGGCCCCGATTGGGTCGCCACGACGGTGATGCCCTCGGTATCGCCGTTGATGACGCTCACCGAGTTGGCCGGCCAGTGCGTGACGTAAATCCGGTTCGTCACCTCGTTGATCGCAATCGAGCCGGGGCTGGGTCCGACGGGCAGGACGTGGACTGCGTTGGTCGCGCCGTCGATGACCGCGACGACGGGGGCTGGCGAGAGCGCATAGACCCGGTTCGTCGTCTCGTTCACGGCGACATTCCAGAGCGGGAAGGCCATCGCCACGGAGCTGGTGGCGTTGGTCGCGCCGTCGATCACGGTGACGCTCTGGCTGTCGTAGCTCGCGACATAGATCCGGTTCGTCACGGTGTTGACTGCCACGGCCAGCGGGAACGCCCCCACCGGGACGGTGCTGGTGGCGCCGGTCGCGCCATCGATTACCGTGACGCTGTTGTCGTTCGCGTTCGCCGTGTAGATCTTGTTGGTGACGGGATTCACCGCCACGTCTGTGGGGCCCGAACCCACCGCCACGGCGCTCGTGCCGCTGGTCGCGCCGTCGATGACCGTGACATCGTTGCTACCGCGGTTGGCGACGTAGATCCGGTTGGTGACCGCGTTCACCGCCAGCGTGCCCGGCCCGGTTCCGGCAGGCACGCTGCTGGTAGCCAGCGTCAGGCCATCGATCACGGTGACATTGCTGTCGTCGACGTTCGCCACGTAGATCCTGTTGGTGGCCGTGTTCACCGCCATCGCCGACGCGTTCATGCCGCCCGCAACGGAGCCGATCACCGCATCGGCGTGCGCCGCGAGGCTGGTGAACAGGAACGCCAGTGCAAGCACGGATAACGCAGAGGAGAGTGGTTGGCGGAAGCGAGTCATGGAACCCCCATCGGGAAGACGAAGGACGCGAAGCGCATCCACCGGAAGCAGTATATCGACGGGACCGCGGCGCGCCTATCGCGCATACAGGGTAGGCGCCGCGCCTTGCGCGACCGCGGCCCGCCAACGGGCAGGACGGCCGTATCGTGATCTTTTGATCTGCGACAAGGACTGGTGCGCGCGCCCGCGCAAGAATCGGGCTCGCGTCCGCTGCACAGCCCGGCATGCACGCCAGACCGGGGCGCCGGACGCCGAAGGAGGCAAGCCCGTGCTGCAGATCATCATCCAGGGCCGCGGCGGACAAGGCGCGCAGACCGCCGGCACGCTGCTGGCGATGGCGTTCTTTGCCGAGGGGCGGCAGGTGCAGGCATTCGCCAGCTACGGCGGCGCGCGCCGGGGCACGCCGGTGAGTTCCTTCCTCCGCGTCGACGACCGGCCCATCCGCGTGCGCTGCGACATCGAACAGGCCGATGCGATCTTGTGCTTCGACTCGACGCTGCTGGAAGGCCGGCTGCTCGCGGCTGCGCGCCCCGGCGCGCAGATCGTCGTCAACTCGTCGCGGACGGTGGAGCAGTACGCCGAGATGCTGCCCGGCCACCGCGTACTGCCGGTCGACGGCATGGCGATATCCCGCGGCCACAGCCTGGGCCGCATCGTCAACTCGGCGCTGCTGGGCGCTTTTGCGCGGGCGATCGCAGCCCCCAGCCTCGAGGTGCTGACCCGCGTGCTCACCGCGGAGGCGCCGAAACTGCACGAGGAGAACATCGCGGCCTGCACCGAGGGCTACCGCTGGGTCGATGCGCACTTGCAGCGGATGGCGGCATGAACGCGACCATCCCGCCGCCCAGCATCTGGACCACCGGCAACACCGAGGTGTTCAAGACCGGCTCGTGGCGCGCCGCGCTGCCCCGGCATATCCAGGCCCCCTCGCCCTGCCACGCCGCCTGCCCGGTGAACGGCGACATTGCCCAGTGGATCGGCCGCGCCCGCGAGCGGGACTTTCGCGGGGCATGGGAAATTCTCACCCGCCACAACCCGTTTCCCGCGATCGCCGGGCGCATCTGCCACCACCCGTGCGAAGCGGCCTGCAATCGCGCCGGCTTTGACCAGTCGCTGGCTATCTGCCGGCTCGAACGCCACGTCGGCGATGTGGCGCTGGAGCAAGGCTGGGCCTTCGCGCCGGGCCCCGCGGCCCGCAAGGAGCGGATCGCGGTCGTCGGCGGCGGGCCTTCGGGGCTGGCCGCGGCATATCATCTCCGCCGTCGCGGGTACGCGGTGACGCTGTTCGAATCCCGGCCCGAGCTGGGCGGATTGATGCGCTACGGCATCCCCTCGTATCGCCTCGCGCGCTCCGTGCTCGACGGCGAGATCGCGCGCATCGTGGCGCTCGGCATCGACGTGCGCTGCGGCACGCCGATCGAGACGCAGGAGGACTTCGCGCGGCTGCGCGCCGGGTTCGACGCGGTCTACGTGGCGATCGGCGCGCGTCGCCAGAAACGCCTGGCGCAACTCGATTACTCCCGGCCCTGGGTGCTGGACGGCGCCGATTACCTGGCGCGGGCGAACGCCGGCGCCCCGCCGGGGCTCGGCCAGCGCGTGGTCGTGATCGGCGGCGGCAGCTCAGCCGTCGATGTCGCCCGCAGCGCCCGCCGCGCGGGGCATGACGTCACCATCCTGGCGCTGGAGAGCGCGGCGCAGATGCCGGCGCAGCGCGAGGAGGTCGCCGAGGCGCTGGAGGAAGGCATTGCGCTGGCCGACGGCGCGATGCTCACCGCGGCCATCGACTCGGGCAGCGGCGGCCTGCTGCTCAAGTGCGTACGCGTGCGTTTCGAACCCGGCGCCGCGCGTGGGCAATTCACGCTCGTGCGCATCGCGGGCAGCGAGTTCGCGCTGGCCGCCGACGCCATCGTGCCCTCGATCGGGCAGGACCCCGATCTCGCGCCGCTGCTCCCCGCGCTGGAGGCTGACGGCACGCTGTTGCGCACCGGCCCCCGCCAGGCGACCAGCCTCGAGCGCGTGTACGCCGGTGGCGACGTGGCAAGCATGGCGCGCTTCGTCACCGAAGCGATCGGCATGGGCAAGCGCGCCGCGCACGCGATCGACCAGGCGTTGCGCGCGGACGAGCAAACGACAGATGCCGGTGCGGATGGCGATCCGGAGCCGGTCGTGCCGCTGGCCGCGATCAACACGTTCTACTACCCAGCGCAAGCGCGGGCGGCCGGGCAGAAGCTCGACCCCGCGCGGCGCCTGGCCAGCGGCGCCGAGGTGCAGCTCGGGTTCGAGCTCGAACAGGCGCTGGCCGAATCCGCGCGCTGCTTCTCCTGCGGGACCTGCATCCAGTGCGACAACTGCGTGCACTACTGTCCCGACCTCGCCGTGCAGCGCGAGGGCGATGGCTACCTGGTGCTGACCGACTACTGCAAGGGCTGCGGCCTGTGCGTCAAGGAGTGCCCGACCGGGTCGATGAAAATGGTCGAGGAGACGCGATGAACGCGCGCGACGACGCAATGCTGGCGTCACGGCCGGTGCTCCTGACCGGCAACCATGCGGTCGCCTGGGCGGCGCGGTTGGCGCGGCCCAAGGTCGTCCCGGTCTATCCGATCACGCCGCAGACGCCGATCCTCGAACTGATCACGGACTTCCAGGCGGCGGGCGAATTCGACGCCGAGGTCATCACCCCCGAGTCCGAGCACTCGGTGATGGCCGCCTGCATCCCGGCGTCGCTGGCGGGCGTGCGCGTGTTCACCGCGACCGCCTCGCAGGGCCTGCTGCTGATGCACGAACTGCTCCACTACGCGAGCGGCGCGCGGGCGCCGATCGTGATGGCCAACGTCAACCGGACGCTGGCCTCGCCCTGGGCTTTCTGGCCCGACGAGACCGACAGCCTCGCCCAGCGCGACACCGGCTGGGTACAGTTCTACGTGGAGAGCGCGCAGGAATCGCTCGACACGGTGCTCCACGCGTTCCGGATCGCCGAGCGCGTGTTGCTGCCGGTGATGGTGAACCTCGACGCGTTCTATGTCTCGCACGCGCTGGAGCCGGTCTGCGTACCGCCACAGGACTGGTCGACGCGTACCTGCCGGCGTTCGCGCCGGAGCATCGCCTCGACACCGCAAACGTCGAATCGTGGGGCAACGTCGTGACACAGGAGATGTTCTATCGGCACCGCCAGGCGCTTGGCGCCGCGATGGACGAGGTTCCGGCGGTCGCGCTGGAGGCGGATCGCGAGTGGAGTGAGCGGACCGGACGCGCCTACGGCTTGATCGAGCGCTACCGCTGCGACGGCGCCCACACTGTCATCGTGGCGATGGGCAGCATGTGCGGCACCGCGCGCGACGCGGTGGACGCGCTGCGCGACCAAGGCCAGGCGGTCGGGCTGCTGAAGGTGCGACTGTTCCGGCCGCTGCCGGCGCAGGCGCTGCGCGAAGCCCTGGCCGGCGTGCCCGAAGTGCTGGTGCTCGATCGCAACTATTCGCCCGGACACGGCGGCGTGCTGCACCAGGAATTGCGCGCGGCGCTGTACGGGATGGCCGCCGCGCCGCGGCTCTTTGGCTACCTCGCGGGCGTGGGCGGGGTCAACGTCCCGCCGGCGAAGATTGCGGAGTTCGTCGGGCTTGCGAACGCGAGCGAGCCGCAGCCGGAATCGATCTGGGTGAGGTGACACGCATGCAAAAACTCGAACTGCGGGAAGACCCGATGCTCTGCTCCGGGCACGCCGCGTGTCCCGGCTGCATCGACGCGCTGTCGGTGCGCCACGTGCTGGCCGCGATGGGACCGAAGACGATGGCCATCATTCCGCCGTCGTGCATGGCGATCATCGCGGGACCGCAGCCTTACAGCTCGCTCAAGATCCCCGTCTACCAGCCGACGCTGGAGGCGAGCGCCGCCGCGGCCTCGGGCCTGCGCCGGGCGCTCGACGCGCGGGGCGAGCATGACACGCAGGTGATCGTCCTGGCCGGCGACGGTGGCACTTACGATATCGGCTTCCAGTGCCTGTCGTCCGCGGCGGAGCGCAACGAAGACTTCCTCTACTTCTGCCTCGACAACGAGGGCTACATGAACACCGGGGCGCAGAAGTCCTCGTCGACGCCGCACCTGGCCGCCACCGGCTCGACCCCCGGCCGGCAAAACCTCGCGCAAGAAGAACCTGATCGAGATCATGGCAGCGCACGAGGTCCCCTATGCGGCGACCGCGAGCGTCGGCCACCTGCCCGACCTGCTGCGCAAGGTGGCCAAGGCCAGGACGATCAAGGGCACGCGCATCATCACCCTGCTCATTCCGTGCCTGGACGGCTGGGGGTTGCCCGACGACGCGGGCCTGACCGCCGCGCGTTACGCGGTCGAGTGCGGCGCGTATCCGCTGTACGAGGTCGAGAACGGGCGCACGTATACGCTGAACTACACGACGAAGACGCGGCCGGTTGCCGACTATCTGGCGCCGCAGCGCCGCTATCGGCACCTGAGCGAGGCCGACATCGCGGCGCTGCAGGCCGAGGTCGACGAAGGCTGGGAACGACTGCAGCGGCGGATCGCGGCAGGTTAGTCCCGCGCGGGCCGCGCGATCATTTCGGTCAACTTCCGCTGGTCGCGGCCGCGCGCGGAGCGGATGGCTATTGCGGCGAGCACAGGACCACGCCCTCCGCCCTCCAGCCCTGCGTTGCCATCACGCTGGCCGTGTTGGAATCGGTCGTGTACCGGTGGTTGCTGTCCCCGAAAGCCGCCCGCTGGTTGTAGAGCCGCAGCACGCGCGTGGTGGGCGATGACGTGAATGGCGGGCCCGGGCGCTCGTTGTACGCGCTGCAGGAGTGATCGAAGAATGGCTTGATCATGTAGAACACGATCCCTTCATACGTCCACCCCGGATCGAGCTTGACTTGCGCGCACTCCGCCGGATCGATGGTGAAGAAGTGCGAGTTGGGTCCCAGTCCCGGGGTCCCGTAGAAGCGGCACACGGGCACTGCATTCATCGGAGCGTGCGCCGGGTCGGGGAAGATCTTGAACGATGCGCCGGTGCGCGACCAGTTCGGCCCGGCAGCGCCGTGGTCGATGCCGATCGCCTCGGCCTGGTTTGCGGTCATGAAGTAGTGCTTCAAGCCGGAGTTGTAGAACTCGATGTTGTCGTTGGAGACGAAAGTCCGCCCGTCGGCGCAGATCCGCGTCGACCGCTGGCTTTCGGCGCGCTCCCGCGCATCATCGGCATAGTAGTCGGCGCCGACGTCGTTGGTCACCGGGCGCAGATAGCCCGGATTGCCGTGGTTCCCGATCCAGTACCAGAACAACGACTGGATCGCCCAGGCGCCCATCTCGGTGAAGGTCTGGTCGTTGCCCCCGGCGCAGGTGTGAAAGTAGCCCTGGTTGTGGCGCGCCTCGTGCACGAACAGCGCGAGGGTGTCGCCGAGGCCGCCGCCGTAGCCACCGGGCCCGCTGTGATAGGTGTCCCAGCGATCCGTCAACGACAGGTAGCTGTTGGCCGCAACGACGATGTTGATCACGTTGGCGGGATTGCAGCAGAACGAATTGCCGCTGCCCGTCGAGTAGCTGAAGGCGATGCCGTCGATGTTCGCCTGGAGCGTGAACCAGTCCCACAACGACGCCGTCGGCGGCGCGGTCCACGGCAGCGGCGCGTCGAACGTCAGCCGCTGCATCGCGAGCAGGCTGTTGTAAGCGCGCTTTTTCAGCAGCGAGAGATTGGCCGAACCGGCGGCGGCGGTGCAGACGAGCACCTGCGCCTGGGGATCGTTGGCAAAAGTCAGCGACAGCCGCGAGTTGACGCTCGCCAGTTCGGCGGGGGTCGGACAGCGCTGCAAGTCCTGGTCGACGGTCTGGGCCCCCACGCCCGCAATGGTTGCGAAGCCGATGCCCGCGACGAGCAGGCACATCGCGGGTAGGCGGATTTGCCACGGAACATGGCGGTAGGACATGGTGGACTCCCTCATCAAAACATGCATCCATCACAATGATGCCCACGAGCCGTGGCGGAACGCTTGATGCCCGTCAACGAAGGTCCGGATATCCACGCAACGCGGGCTAACGACTCGAGCGCCCCGCCTCCACAATGAAAAAGGCCCGGTTTCCCGGGCCTTTTCAGCAGATGACCTGAATCAGTCAGCCGATTTGATGTTCGATGCCTGATCGCCCTTGGGGCCGGTCGTCACGTCGAACGAAACCTTCTGGTTTTCCTGCAGGCTCTTGTGGCCGTCGCCGATGATCGCGGAAAAATGCGCAAAAAGATCCTTGCCGCCCGAGTCCGGAGTAATGAAGCCGAAACCCTTGCTGTCGTTGAACCACTTCACTGTACCTGTTGCCATGTCTACTGCTCCTATGAATAACGAAAGACGGGCGTGAGCCCGGATGCGGGAACTTCAAGGGAGAGAGACGAAGACCAGATGAAAACCGCGAGAGCGGTAACTAACGGTGACTACGAACCAAAGCATTTCACTTGACGAACCTGCGTACCCTTAATACACGCGTATTGCCGCCAGCGCAAGGCTTTTCTTTTTGGCGCGTCCCCGCGACGCCCTCCGTTTCGCCGTCCGGACGACCGGGCGCGGGCAATTGTCGCAGAGGCGCAAAGTCAGGTGCCGCACAGGAAATCAGTCCAGCAGGCAGGCAATCCGCTCCTCGTGCAGCGGCCGGAAACCGTGGCGCTGGTAGAAGCGCCACGCCCCCGCGTTGTCGCGATGGCAGCCGCAGTCGATACGCGAGACGCCCTCGGCCCGCAGGTGTGCCTTCAACGCCTCGAGCATCGCCCCGCCGATGCCCTGGCCGGTGCAGGCGCTTTTCACCGACACGTCGTCGAGCTTGACCACCAGCCCCCCGCGCGAAGTGGAGATCGCGTAGCAGGCCACGCACGCTGCGACAACGTCATCGCCCCGCCGCGCCAGGTACACCATCCCCAGTTCGGGGCGCGCCAGGAAGAGCCGCAGTGCCGCGTCTACGGCGGCGGGCCCCGCGTCGCCGTAGACCGCGCTCGAGGCCAGGTAATGCGGATCGTCGGCCAGGAAGCCGGTGAGCACCGCCAGCGCCCCCGGCAGTGTCGCCGCGGTCATCGGCTCGCAGACGAGCGCGGGCGCCGCGCCGGTCATGCGACCTGTAGCACAGCCAGTGCCACCCGGATCGGCTCGGGAATCGCCGTCGAGCGCTGCGTGACACGCTCGACGAAGACATGGACGAAGTGCCCGGTCGCCGCCGGCGTGTCGCTGCCTTGCTGGAACAGTCCGATTTCGTAGCGGACGGACGAGCGCCCGAGCTTGGCCACCCGCAGACCCGCGTCGATGACTTCGGGGAACGACAGCGGGGCATGGAACTGGCAGAAGGTCTCGATCGCCAGGCCGATCACCGCGCCGTCGTGGATGTCGAGGCCGCCCTGGCGGATCAGGTACTCGTTGATCACGGTGTCGAAGTACGAGTAGTAGACGACGTTGTTGACGTGGCCGTACGTGTCGTTGTCCATCCACCGCGTCGGGATGGCGAGAAAGTGGCGATACGCGGCGCGCGTGTTCGCTTCCGGCGAGCCCATCGTCACTGCGCCGCGGCCAGCCGATCGTCCAGCAGCTCGATCCAGTGCCGCACCGGCAGGTCGGTGCCGCTCTGCAGATGCGTGATGCAGCCGACGTTGGCCGAGGCGATCACCGCCGGCCCGCCGGCCTGCAGCGCGGCGAGCTTGTCGGCCTTGAGCCGCTGCGAAAGCTCGGGCTGCAGGATCGAGTAGGTGCCCGCGGACCCGCAGCACAGATGCGCATCGGCCACCGGCGCGAGGGTGTAGCCCAGGTCGCGCAGGATCCGCTCGACGCCGCCTTTGAGCTTGAGGCCGTGCTGCAGCGTGCATGGTGAGTGGAATGCCATCCGTACCGTGCCCACGGGAACCGGCTCGCTGGCGAGCAGCAGCCTGGTGATGCGTTCCCATTCCGCGGCGATCACTTCGGAAACGTCCTTCGCCAGTTCAGAGACGCGCGCGGCGCGTGCGGCGTACCGCGGATCGAGGCGCAGCAGGTGCCCGTAGTCCTTGACCATCACCCCGCAGCCCGACGCCGTGACGACGATCGCCTCGGCGCCCTGCTCGATGTGCGGCCACCACGCATCGATGTTGCGCTTCATCGCGGTCGTCGCCGCATCGTGCATGTCCATGTGGTGGCTGACCGCGCCGCAGCATCCGGATTCGGGCACCGACACCAGGTCGATGGCCAGCCGGTCGAGCACGCGCGCCGCGGCCGCGTCGATGCGCGGCAGCAGCGCCGGCTGCACGCAGCCCTTCAGCACCAGCATCTTGCGCGGGTGGCGCAGCTGCGGCCACAGCCCGGGCGCGACGCGCGGCTGCAGACTGCGCTTGAGGCGCGCGGGCAGCAGCCCGCGCAGCAGGCGGCCCAGGCCAACCGCGAAGGCGAACGGCGGGCCGCTGGTCAGCCCCCAGTGCAACACGCCGCGCTTGATGCGCTGGCCGAGCGGCCGGCCCACCTTTTCGCCGACGATTGCGCGGCCGATGTCGACCAGCCTTCCGTACTTCACCCCGGACGGGCACGTCGTTTCGCAGGACCGGCAGGTGAGGCAGCGGTCGAGATGCAGTTGCGTCTTGGCGGTGACCGCGTTGCCTTCGAGCATCTGCTTGATCAGGTAGATGCGCCCGCGCGGCCCGTCGAGCTCGTCGCCCAGCAATTGGTAGGTCGGGCAGGTCGCGGTGCAGAACCCGCAGTGCACGCACATGCGCAGAATGCTCTCGGCTTCCTGCCCCTGCGGCGTGTCCTTGATCCAGTCGGCGAGGTTGGTCTGCATTTCAGAATTCCGGATACATGCGGCCGCGATTGAGAATGCCGGCGGGATCGAAGGTGGACTTCAGCCGCCGGTGGATGTCCAGCAGCGCCGGCTGCAGCGGCTGGAACACGCCGGCATGGCGCGATGCGGCCCGGAACAGCGTCGCATGGCCGCCGTGATCGTGCGCCCATTCGCGCACCGTCTCCGAATCGAGCGCCGACGCGGCGTTCAGCCAGCGCAGCGCGCCGCCCCATTCCATCATCTGGAAGGTCCCCAGGTCGGCATACGGCGCAGTCGGCTTGACCGACAGTCGCCAGAGCTGGCTCGCCGTCGCGAAGAAGGCCATCCGTTGCTCGCGCAGGTCACGCCACCATGTCTCGCCTTCGGGGCCGGCGATTTCCTGCCCGCCAAGCTTGTTCTTCGCGGCAACGACCGCGGCCTCGGCGCCGGAGAGCCTGACGTGCAGACGCTCCTCGTGCCAGGACGACGCCGACAACGGCAGCGGCAGCCCGGCCCATTCGTTGATCCGGCGCACCGCCTCCGGCGCCGACATCTCGAACACCAGCGTCGTCTCCGCCTTCGGGCGGGGCAGGCACTTGAGCGATACCTCGAGCAGCACGCCCAGCGTGCCGAGCGCGCCGGTCATCAGCCGCGAGACATCGAAGCCGGCGACGTTCTTCATCACCCGGCCGCCGAAATGCAGGTCGTCGCCCTTGCCGTCGAGGACACGAACGCCGAGCACAAAGTCGCGCACCGCACCCGCATAAGGGCGGCGGGGACCGGAGAGACCGCTGGCCACGCAGCCGCCCAGCGTCGCCGCCTCGCCAAACAACGGCGGCTCGAACGCCAGCATCTGGCCCGCCTCCTGCATCGTGGCTTCGATCTCCGCCAGCCGCGTCCCGCCGCGCGCCGTGATGACCAGCTCGGTCGGATCGTAGTCGACGATACCGGCATGCGCCGAAACGTCGAACACCTCGCCCTCCAGCCGCTCGCCGTAGAAGTCCTTGGTGCCCCCGCCGCGGATGCGCAGCGGCCGGCCGGTGATCTGCGCATTGCGCACGCGCTCCTGCCACTGCGGAATCAATGCTTCTGCGCTCATGATCGAATCTTGTCCCGGTAGATGATGCGCGGTTCGTCAACCTCGATGACCTCGGTCTCGGCCAGCGCCCCCCGTTCCCACTCGCGCATGTAAGGATGGGCGAGCAGCGCGGCCAGATACTCGCCGGCCGCGCCGCCCGGCTGCACGCCGTACGTGCGGAAGCGGAATGCGACCGGACCGTAGAACGCATCCGCCGCGCAGAATTCGCCGAACAGCAGGCCACCACCATCACCCTGGCCGCCGTGGCGCTTCCTGCTTTCGCTCCAGATGGCGCAGATCCGGTCGATGTCGCGTTGCAGGGCGGTCGACCACGGCCTGACGTCGACGCTCTCCTTTATGCACATCGTCATCTCGCCGCGCACGGCGCGGAAGCCGGAGTGCATTTCCGCGCAGATCGAACGCGCCCACGCGCGGGCACCGGCGGCGGCCGGCCAGATTCCCGGGTGCCGCTCAGCCAGGTATTCGGCGATCGCCATGCTGTCCCAGACGACGGTCTCGGGTTGCGTGCCTGAGTCGACCAGGCAAGGCACGAGTCCGCTGGGCGAGAATTCCTTGTAGACGCCGGTCAGGTCATTGGCATTGAGCGAAACCACCCTTTCGGTGAACGGCGCGCCGCACGCGCGCACCAGCAGCCAGCCGCGCAGCGACCAGCTCGAGTAGTTCTTGTTGCCGATGTAGATCGTGTACGACACTCTTGTCCTCCCCCCTGCCTGCCAGTTCCGCAATCAACTACACCCCTATGCAACGGCAACACGCCGCCGTAGGATGGGTGGAGCGCAGCGATACCCATCGCGTTGGTCCGTACAAGACCCGGATCACCAGTCGTATTTCCCGTGCGCCGCCCCGATGATACCCGTTGCGATCGCAAACACCGCGGCCAGCGCCGGCAGGAACCGCAGCAACGACGTGATCCCCGCGAGCATCAGAATCTCGGCAGGTGCGCGAACGGGTCCTGGCCGAAGCGGATCCGCATCGACCCGAATTCGGCGCAGCGGTGCAGCGTCGGGATTGCCTTGTCCGGATTCAGGACGCCGTGCGGATCGAACGCGCGCCGCACGGCCTGGAACGCCTCGAGTTCGGTCTCGTCGAACTGCATGCACATGCCCTTGAGCTTTTCCGAGCCGACGCCATGCTCGCCGCTGACCGTGCCGCCCTCGGCGATCACCAGCTTGAGGATGTCGGTCGCCAGTTCCTCGGCGCGCTCCGACTGGCCCGGCTGCGTCGAGTCGTAGTACAGCACCGGATGGATGTTGCCGTCGCCCGCATGGAACATCTGCGCGACGGGAATCCGGTGCTGGTCGGAGAGCACGTCGATCTTCGCCATCACCCGGCCGAGGCTGCGGCGGGGAACGGTGGAATCGCAGATGTAGACGTCGTTGGCGATCTTGACCAGCGCCGGATAGGCCCCCTTGCGCGCCCACCAGAGCCGCGCGCGCTGCGCCTCGTCGTCGGCCTCGCGGATGTCGAAGCCGTTGCATTGTTCCATCAGCGCGCTGACCCACGTCGTCAATTCCTCGACCTCTTCGGGCAGCCCGTCGAGTTCGCACAGCAACCCGGCGCCGGCGTCCAGGCGCAGGCCCAGGGGCATGAACGACTCCGAGGCTTCCATGGATTTCGTATCCATCATCTCGAGGCCGGCGGGGATGATGCCCGCGCCGATGATCGCGCCCACCGCATTGCCGGCATCCTGCGTGGTCGGGAAGAACGCCAGCAGCACGCGTATCGCCGGCGGCGTGGGCAGCAGGCGGATGCGCACCTCGGTCACGATGCCGAGCAGGCCTTCGGACCCGTTCAGGATCGAAATCACGTCGTAGCCTGGCTGGTCCAGGCTGCCCCCACCCAGTTCGAGCACGTCGCCGTCGGAAGTCACGACGCGCAGGCCGATCACGTTGTGGACGGTCAGCCCGTACTTCAGGCAGTGCACGCCGCCGGAGTTCTCGGCGACATTGCCGCCTATGCTCGAGGCGAGCTGGCTGGATGGGTCCGGGGCGTAGAACAGGCCGTGCGCGGCGACCTTCTGCGAGATCGCCAGGTTGGTGTGGCCGGGCTGCACGCGCGCCTGCCGCGCGGCGACGTCGACTTCAAGCAGCGCCTTCATCTTGGTCAGCGACATCAGGATGCCGTGGCGGTGCGGCAGCGCGCCACCGGCCAGCCCGGTGCCCGCGCCGCGCGGGACGATGGGGACCTGGAAGTCGCGGCACGCCCGCAGCACCGCGGCGACCTGCAGTTCATCTTCCGGCAGCGCGACGGCCAGCGGCTTCTCGTGCAGGTGAAACAGGCCGTCCGACTCGTAGGTGACCGTATCCTCCGCATCGGTCAGCAGGCAGGATGCCGGCAGCGCCGCGCGCAGGCGCGCGATAAACTCGGGATCGAGGAACGGCACGATGGCCGCGGGTTTTTCCGCCGGTTCTACGATTGCAGCCATATCCCCACCACCTTTTCGAGTCCAACCGGCGGTCGCAGCCGCCCCGGCCCCCCCGCGCGACCCCCCGGAAAAACGGGGAGTTGGCCGGCCCGCCGGGCCCCTCCCCGCCCCCGGGCCCGCCCGCGCGCGCGGGTTGCGGCCCCGCGGGGCCCGGCCGGGGCGGGTCGCCGTCCCATCCCCTCGGCTGCCGCCGTCGCCGACGGCGCGGGCGCGGGCGGGGCGGCCCCCCCTCCCCTGGCGCGGGGCCGCGCGGCCGGAGGGCCGGCCGCCCGGGCGCCCCCGCCGACCCGGCCCGGGGGCGGGGCGCTGGCTGGCGTCGGCGGCGGCCGCGGCGCCCTTCTCTCCTCCCAGTCGACACCAGCCAGTACGGTCGTGTACGTGATGTTCATCAGAAGCGCGGCAATTCGGGAAATTTTTCCTGCCCCGAGTGCACGTGCATGCGGCCGAACTCGGCGCAGCGATGCAGGGTCGGGATCGCCTTGCCCGGGTTGAGCAGGCCCGCGGGATCGAACGCCGCCTTGATCCCGAGAAAGCGGGTCAGTTCGGCGGTGCCGAACTGCATGCACATCTGGTTGATCTTCTCGACGCCGACGCCGTGCTCGCCGGTGATCGTGCCGCCCACCTCGATGCACAGTTCGAGGATGCGCGCGGCGAACGCCTCGGTCCGCTCGAGTTCGCCCGGGATGTTGGCGTCGAACAGGATCAGCGGATGCAGGTTGCCGTCGCCGGCGTGAAAGACGTTGGCGCAGCGCAGCCCGAACTCCACGGTCATCGCCTCGATGCTGTGCAGGACCCGCGGCAGCGCGCGGCGTGGAATCGTGCCGTCGATGCAGTAGTAGTCGGGGCTGATGCGCCCCACCGCGGGAAACGCGGCCTTGCGTCCCGCCCAGAAGCGCAGGCGCTCCGCTTCGTTGCTGGAGATCCGCACCTCGACCGCGCCGGCCGTGTCGAGCACCGCCTTGATCCGCGCCATCTCCTCGGCGACTTCCTCCGGCGTGCCGTCGGACTCGACCAGCAGGATCGCTTCGGCGTCCAGGTTGTAGCCAGCATGAACGAAATCCTCGACGGCGCGCGTCGCGGCCTTGTCCATCATCTCCAGCCCGGCGGGGATGATGCCGGCGGCGATGATGCCGCCCACCGCGGCGCCGGCCTTGCCCAGGTCGTCGAACGCCGCCATCGCGCATTGCGCCGCCAGCGGCTTCGGCGTGAGCTTGACCGTGATTTCGCTGGCCACCCCCAGCAGCCCCTCGGACCCGATCATCAGCGCCAGCAGATCGTAGCCGGCCGCATCCGGCGCATCGGCGCCGACATCGACGACGGTGCCGTCGATCAGGATCGTGCGCACCTTCAGCACGTTGTGCACGGTCAGCCCGTACTTCAGGCAATGGACGCCGCCCGAATTCTCGGCGACGTTGCCGCCTATGGTGCAGGCGATCTGCGACGACGGATCGGGCGCGTAGTAAAGTCCCGCGTCGGCGACGGCTTCGGAGATCGCGAGATTGCGCACGCCCGGCTGCACCAGCGCCGTCCGCGACGGAGGATCGATGTCCAGCACGCGATTGAGCCTGGCCATCGACAGCACCACGCCCTCCGGCAGCGGCATCGCCCCGCCGGAGAGGCCCGTCCCGGCGCCGCGCGCGACGACCGGCACGCCCGCGGCGCTGCACAGGCGCAACGCGGCGACCGCTTCGGCTTCGTCCTCCGGCAGCAGCACGGCGCCCGGCAGGGCGCGATAGCACGACAAGCCGTCGCATTCGTAGGGCTTGACTTCCTCCGTGCCGACGAGCAACGACAAGTCCGGGAGTTGCACCTGGCAGTCCGCGACCAATTGGTCCAGGCCTGCCGGCGCGGTGGATGAACGCATCGACGACATTCGAATGGTGCAGGAAGTGGCGGGAAAGACCGGATGTTAGAACATATTTGCCAGAGCGTCCGCATTCTGGCATCTTTCGGCGTGCCCGCCCCGCGTCGGCCGCCGCATCCCGCGCCCGGCAGCCAGCGACCAGCGCGGGCGGTTGCGCACTCCGCGCGGCGACACTCTCGGAAGGCTACCGTTGAAACATCACACGCCCGCGCCCCACATCGGTCGCGGCATTGCCCTTATCCTCGCGACCACGGTCTGCTTCGCCTCACTGGACGCCCTCTCCAAACTGACCAACCGTTACCTGCCCGTCAACGAGATCATCTGGGGCCGCTACCTGTTTCACGGACTGGCCCTTACGCTGCTAATGGCGCCGACGATGAAGCTCGACCTGGTGCGCACCGCCCACGCCGGCATGCAAACCCTGCGGGGATTGCTCCTGCTGCTCTCCAGCACGCTGTTCATGTCGGCGCTGGTGTACCTGCCGCTGGCCGAGGCCGCCGCGATTTCCTTCGTCGCGCCGCTGGTCCTGACCGCACTGTCCGTGCCCCTGCTCGGCGACAAGGTGCGGCGCTCGCAGTGGATCGCGGTCGTTGTCGGCTTCGGCGGCGTGCTCGTGCTGGTCCGTCCCGGCGGCAAGCTGTTCGACATCGCCACGCTGCTGCCCATAGGCTGTGCGATCAGTTACGCGCTGTTCCAGATCATCACCCGCAAGTACGCCGGCCGCGACTCCGCGTACACGACGCACTTCTGGACCGCGCTGGTGTGCACCATCGTCTCCAGCATGACCCTCCCGTTCTTCTGGAAGACACCCGACGCCTGGGGCTGGCTGGCGATGATCGCCATGGGCCTGGTCGGCGGCGGCGGGCACTACCTGCTGATCCGCGCCTACGAAAACGCGCCGCCGTCGACGCTGGCCCCGTTTTCGTACGCGCAGCTGGTCTGGGCCACCCTCCTGTCGTGGCTGGTCTTCGATCACATCCCCGACGGCGGGTCGCTGTTCGGCATGGCCATCATCGTCGGCGCCGGGCTGTTCGCGGTGTGGATGCAACGGCGGAAGATGCGCGCCGACGAGGAAAGCATCGCGACGGATTGAGATCATGCAAATCATCCACGCCGGCGACGTAACGCTCGAACCGCAGGTAGCCGCGCACGCCGAATCGATGTTCGCCGTGTTGAGCGATCCGGCGATCTATACGTACGAGAATGAACCGCCGGAGTCGGTCGAATGGCTGCGCGCGCGGTTCGCAAGGCTGGAATCGCGACGCTCGGGGGACGGCAGCGAGCAATGGCTCAACTGGGTGATCCGCGTCGCGCCGGACGAACTCGCCGGCTACGTCCAGGCGACCGTGCATGCGGACGGCAGCGCCGGCATCGCCTACGAGTTCGCCAGCGCTCATTGGGGCAAGGGGCTGGGCGCGCGTGCCACCACGGCGATGATAGGCGAGCTCGTTCGGCACTACAATGTCAGGAAGTTGTTCGCGGTGGCGAAAGCCGCGAACTTCCGCTCAATCCGCCTGCTCGAACGGCTGGGATTCGTGCCCGCTGGACCGGAAGGGCATCCGGCGCACGACGTGGAGCCCGACGAGGTGCTGATGTCGCTTGCAGTGCGGCTGGCACCGGACACGAGTTGTTGACATTTCTCTGGAGGAAACGCCAGTGCGGACCATCGACGAAGAAATCGCCCACCACCTGAAGGAAGCCGCCGCGGCCGGCGAACTGAGCCAGGCCAAGGATTATGGCAAGCCGCTGGCCGAGAACGACGGCTGGAGCGAGACGCCGGAGCGCTGCGGATGCCGTTCAAGATATTGAAGAACGCCGGCGTCCCGCCGCCCGAGATCGAGTTGTTCCACGAGCGGGCCGCGCTGGCCGCACGGCTTCGCGACTGCGCCGACGACGCCCAGCGCACGCAACTCCGGCGCCGCTTGAGCGAAATCGAGCAGATGATCGCCATCCGGCTCGAGACCATGCGTAGCAGCGGCGGCGTGTAGCGACGCCCGACTTCGACACCGGATAAGCGACGAACACCTGATGCCGCACAAACGCATACCGCGGGCAGCCGCGACAACCGCAGTGGCGACGCGCGCCGAGGGCGACGGCCCCGGCCAGAAGATTGCGGAGTCGATACTGGACTTCGTCGGCCGGGTTCCCGGCACGTCCGAGAAGAAGAGCCTGGATCCCGCGCAGCGGGCGCAAGTCATCGCGCGCGCCGCCGCCCGCAAGGCCGCGGTCACCGCGGGCAGCCTCGCCCTGCCCCCCGGTCCGCTGGGCTGGCTGACGGTCCTGCCCGAGCTCGTCGCCGTGTGGAAGCTGCAGACCCAGATGGTCGCCGACATCGCGGGCATCTACGGCAACAAGGCCGAACTCACGCGCGAGCAGATGATCTACTGCCTGTTCCGGCACACGGCCGCGCAGGCCGTCCGCGACCTGGTCGTGCGGATCGGCGAACGCTATCTGGTCCGGCACGTCTCGGTGCGGGCGTTCCAGGGCATCGCGCGGAAAGTCGGCGTGACCATCACGCAGCAGGCGATCGGCAAGGGCGTGTCGCGCTGGCTGCCCATCGTCGGTGCGGTCGGCGTGGGCGCCTATGCGTACTACGACACCAGCCAGGTCGCGCGCACCGCAATCGCGCTGTTCGAGCGGGAGATCGAGATCGTGCCCGCGCCCCCGTCCGCCGAATAGAAGCTGACCAGGCACCGCCAGCGCGGCAGCTTTTGCGGCGACCGCTCCGTCTTTCCGTTCCGTGCGGCGCTATTCGGCCCGCCGTTCCGTCCCCAGGCCGTAGACCCTGCCGGCAGTTTCCGTGGAGATAACGCCCTGCGCGATGTCCTCGCGCACGCTCTCGCGACTGCGCAGCTTCGGATCGCCATAACCCGCGCCGCCCGACGTCGAGATCACGACCCGGTCGCCTTTTTTCAGGCGCGTGCCGCGCTTGAGATCGATGTCGATGCGCTTGCCGTCGCGAAACAGTTCGGCGGTGGACAGCGATCCGGCCGTCCCGCCCAGCAGGCCTTCGGGGACGATCTCGAAGCGGTCGCCATAAAGCGAAAAGTCGACGTCGTCCTTGAGCATCTCGTAGGTGCGGCGCGTCCCCAAACCGCCGCGCTGCGCGCCGTGGCCGAACGAGTCCTGGTTCAGCGCATAGCCGACGATGCGGAAATAGTCGAACTCCATGTCGATCGCCTCGACCGGCGAATTGGTCGTGTTCGACAAGGGCGCCGCAATGCCGTCGGCGCCGTCGCGGTGCGCCGACGCGCCGAAGCCGCCGCCGGAGGTTTCGAGGCAGACGCGGTAACGCCCGCCGGCGAGGCGCGCCAGGCAGGTGATCAGCGCGTTGTCGAAGCCCGACGCGATCGCCTGTTCCGGCACCACCTGCGCGAGCGCCTTCATCACCGCATCGTAGGCGCGATAGCAGGGGAGCATGCGCGCGCGCACCGGCGCAGGCGGCCTGGGATTGAGAATGCTGCCGTAAGGCACCTTGATGCGGATCGGGCGGAAGCTGCCTTCGTTGAAGGGGAAATCGCCGCCGATCAGGACGCCCTTGATGCAACTCATCACCGCCGACTCGGTCGAGGCGATCGGCGAGTTGATGTTGCGCCCGACCTGGTCGCAGGTCCCCGCGAAATCGATTTCCATCTCGTCGCCCTGGACCGTGACCCTGGCGCGCACCCACAGCGGCGTGCCCTTGCCTTCGAGGTCATCGCCGGCGTCCTCGCCGGTATAGACGCCGTCGGGCAGCGCGCGGATCGCGGCGCGCAACTGGCGTTCGGCATAGTCGATCAACCCGGTCATGGTCGCCTTCACCGTGCCCGCGCCGTATTTCGCGCACAACTGCCGGATGCGTTCGATGCCGATGGCCTTCGCCGCAAACTGGGCGTTGAAGTCGCCCAGCGTCAGGTCGGGCACGCGGATGTTGGCCGCGAGCAGCCGCTCGAACATGCCGCCGTTCCAGTCGCGCGACAGGCTGAACTTCAGCGGCGGCAGCAGCAGCCCTTCCTGGTAGACGTCGCTTGCCATCGCGTTGAGCCCGGCGCTGCCGCCGCCGAGGTCGAGGTGGTGCGCGGTCGAGCCGGCGAACGCAATCAACTCCCCGTCGACGAAGACCGGCCTGAAGATGAACACGTCCTGCAGGTGCTGGCCGCCGTGGTAGGGATGATTGTTCACCAGGAAATCGTCCGCGGTCAGGGTCTCCGCGGGATAGAAGCCCAGGCAGGCGCGCAGCGTGGTGTTCATCGAACCCAGCTGCATCGGCACCATTTCCGATTGCGCGACGATGTTGCCAGCCGGGTCGAGGATGGCCGCCGACGCGTCGCGCGCTTCGCGCACGATGTTCGAATAGGCCGAACGGACCAGCTTGGTGCCCATTTCGCGCGCCGCCGCGAGCAGCGCCTGGCTGATGACCGCGTAGTCGACAGGATCGAGTGCCATCTTGTTGTCCAATGTCTATATCCGTTTGAGGATGAGGTTGCCGGCCGGATCGTCCACCGCGCGCCATCCCGGCGGAACATAGATGGTCGAGGTTTCGTCTTCCACCAGCAGCGGGCCGTCCATGCCCGCGACGCCGCCCGCCACATCGACCTGCCCGCTGCGCAAGCTTCCGATGGCGCCGCGCGTGGCCACGGTGCATTCGCGCGCCTCGCGATTCTCGTGAATCGGCTGCATGCGCACTGGGCGCGGCGCCGCCCCGGCCGACTTCGGGGGCAGCACGACCTGCTCGGGCGCGGTGGCGCCGGCGCGAAAGCCGACGATTTCGATCTTCTTGCCCGTGACGCCGCCCTGCATGTAGACCAGGCGGTTGGCTTCGTCGAAGAGCTCGTAGAGGTCCTTCACCGCCAGCGTCGCGAGCCGCGCCGGGTCCACCGGCACGCTGACTTCGAATGCCTGTCCGACAAAGCGCATCTGCAGCGTGAAGGAGTACTCCAGTTCGCCCTGCAGCCCGTTCGCGCGCAGCCGCCCCATGAGGTCGTCGCGCAGCGTGCCGAACACCCCGCGCACCGCATCCGGCGTGGCCTCGTCGACCACGATCCTGCGCGTCACCGTTTCGAATTGCGAATAGTCCGCCGCGAGCAGGCCGAAGGCCGATAGCACGCCGGCATTCTGCGGCACGACGATCGTGGTGATGCCGAGATCCTCGGCGATGCGGCCCGCGTGCAGGGGCCCCGCGCCGCCGAACGGCACGAGCACGTAATCGCGCGGATCGCGCCCGAGCTCGGTCGATATCAACTGTATGGCGCGCACCACGTTGGCGTCGGCGAGGCGGATGGCGCTGTCGGCGATCGCTTCGAGCGACATGCCGAATTCCTTCGCCAGCGGCGCGAACACCCGCTGTGCCGCGTCGACGTCCAGGCGCATGCGCCCGCCCAGGAAGGACTCGGGCTGTATCGTGCCGCGAATGACATGCGCGTCGGTGATGGTCGGTGCGGCGCCGCCGCGGCCGTAGCAGGCGGGTCCCGGATCGGCGCCGCTCGATCGCGGTCCGACGCGCAGCATCCCGCCGGAGTCGCGCCACACGATGCTGCCCCCGCCCGCGCCCACCGAGGCGATGTCCACCACCGGCGTGCGGATCGGCAAGCCGTCCACCGCGGTCTCCGCTGCGATCAGCGGCTTGCCGTCGGTGACCAGGCAGACGTCGGTGCTGGTGCCGCCCATGTCGAACGTGATCAGGTTGCGATAGCCCGACGCCCCGGTCTGGCGTATCGCGCCGATCACGCCGGCGGCCGGTCCGGAGAACAGCGCGGTGATCGCATTCCGCCGGATCGCCGTCGCCGGCAACCGCCCCCCGTTCGATTGCATGATGCTGAAGTGGCCGCGAAAACCCTCGCGTTCCAGCCGCGACTCGAACCGGCCGAGATAGCTGTCGATGATCGGCTGCACATAGGCCGACAGCGCGGTGGTCGAAGCGCGCTCGTATTCGCGGAACTCGCGGCTGATTTCCGAGGAGCAGCTCACGTACAGTTCCGGAAACTCGCGCTTGATCAGTTCGGCGATCTTCTGCTCGTGCGCGGGGTTGGCCCAGGCATTGAGGAAGCACACCGCGACCGCCTTGAATGGTCGCGCCGAGAGCGCCGCCTTGAGGGATTGCAATGCCGACGCCTCGTCGAGCGCCATCGCGACCGAGCCATCGGAGAGCATGCGTTCCCCGATCTCGATCACATCGCGCCGCTCGACGACGGCCACCGGTTTCTGGTAGGCGAGGTTATAGATCTTGGGGCGGTCCATCCGCTGTATCAGCAACAAGTCGCGGAATCCCGCGGTGGTGACGAACGCGGTGAGCCCGCCCTTGCGCTCCAGCACCGCGTTGGTCGCGACAGTCGAGCCGTGAACCAGGTCCGTCACGCGGCCGAGCGGGATGTTCGCCGCGGCCAGCGCCGCGAACACGCCCTCCTCGGGACTTTTCGGAACGCTCGGCACCTTGGCCACGCGCACATCGTTGCCATCGATGGCAATCAGGTCGGTGAACGTGCCGCCGACTTCCACGCCTACTCTCATTCCTGCTCCGTTCTCGGGATTGGCGGCGCGAGCGCCCTGCGCCAGGGTTGCGGCTCGTCACCGGCCATTGCGCCGGGTTTCAGCGCAGGCCCTGGGTGGTTATTCGAGCTTGATGTTGAGCGGCGCGACGATGCGGCGGTATTCGGCGGCTTCGTCGGCGATCATCTTCCCGAAGCCGGCCGCGCTCAAGTCGCCCGGAATGGCCGCGTCGTTCTTCAACTGCTCCTGCATTTCCGGCGTCGAGATGAACTCGTTGATCACCTGGTTCAACTTGTTGATGACGTCGTCCGGCGTGCCGGCCCTGGCCACCACGCCGTACCACGAGTACGACACCGCCCCGGGCAGCCCGGCCTCGAGCACGGAGGGCACGGCAGGCAGCGCGGCCATGCGCTTTTCGCTGGTGATGCCGAGCATCTTGATGCGCTTGTTCTGATAGTGCGGCACCGAGCTCGTCGCGCCGTCGAAGTACATGTCGACGTGACCGCCGAGGATGTCCGCCATCGCCGGCGCACCGCCCTTGTAGTGGACCGGCGTGACTTTGATGCCCGCTGCCGCGGCAAACATTTCCACGATCAGGTGGCCCGAAGTTCCCAGTCCGGTGGTGCCGACGTTCACCTTGCCCGGATTCGCCTTCGCGTACGCGATCACCTCGGCCATCGTGTTCGGCGGAAACTTCAGCGACGCATCCAGCGCGAACGGCACTTTCGCCACCAGCGCCACCGGCGCCAATTGGTCGATCTTGTATGTCAGGTTCGGAATCAGCACCGGGTTGAGCGACATGGTCGTGGCCGTCGCCATCAGCAGCGTGTGCCCGTCGGCGGGGGCGCGCAGCAGATCCTGGACGCCGAGCTGCGTCTGCGCGCCGGCCTTGTTCTCGACGACCCACGTCTGGCCGAACTTCGCCCGCAAGGCTTCGGCGATGCGCCGCGCCAGCACGTCGGTCGTGCCGCCCGGGGGATAGGGCACGATCATGCGGCCGGTGCGGTTGGGAAAGTCCTGCGCGTGCGCGGTGATGGCGACGCAAGCGATCAGCAGCGCTGCCGCCGTTGCGCGAATCATGCCGAATCCGATGTTCATCGACGATTTCATGTTTCCTCCGGGTTTACGACGTCTTGGCGAAATGCTGCGCGATGCCTTCGCGCGTCACGGCGCGAAAATACTGGTAGGGATGCTCGACCTGCGCCCCGAGAACCTCGGCGGCATGCCAGGGCCAGCGGGGGTCGTTCAGTATGCCGCGCCCGAGCGCAACCAGGTCCGCTTCGCCGCCGGCGACGATGGCCTCGGCCTGGTGCGGATCGCGGATCAGGCCCACTGCCATCGTCGGGATGCCGGCCTCGCGCCGGATGCGGGCGGCGAACGGGACCTGGTAGCCCGGCCCGAGTGGAATTTTCGTCATGCTGTTGCCGCCGGAGGAGGCGTCGACGTAATCGCAGCCGAGATCCTTCAGCGCGCGTGCGAACGCCACGGCATCGTCGGGCGTGATGCCGGACTCGTCCCAGTCGGTGCCGTTGCAGCGCACGCCGATCGGCCGGCCCGCCGGCCAGGCGCGGCGCATCGCGGCGAAGACCTCGAGCGGAAAGCGCATGCGGTTTTCGCGGCTGCCGCCGTACGCGTCGTCGCGCCGGTTGGCGATTGGGGAGAGGAACGAACTGAGAAGATAGCCGTGCGCCGCGTGGATCTCGATCATGTCGAGGCCGAGGCGCGCGCAGCGCTCGGTCGCGCGCACGAAGGATTCGAGCGACGGACTCCATCCCGGCACGATCGAGCGCGACCGGCACCTGCCACTCGGGGATGAAGGCGACTGCCGAGGGCCCGACCGTCTGCCAGCCACCCTCGCCTTCAGGAATATTGCCGCGCCCGTCGCTGGGCTTTTTCTGCGAGCCCTTGCGCCCGGCGTGGCCGAGCTGGATGCCGATCGGCATTGCGCTGTAGCGGCGCACGATGGCGAGCACCCGCGCCAGCGCTTCCTCGCACGCATCGGAGTACATGCCGAGGCACTCGCGGCTGATGCGCCCCTGCGGTTCCACAGCGGTCGCCTCGATGATCAACAGCCCCGCGCCGGACAGCGCGAGATGCCCGAGGTGGATGACGTGCCAGTCGGTGGCGCAGCCGTCGACGGCGCTGTACTCGCACAGCGGCGAAATCACGATGCGGTTGGGCAGCGTCAGGCCGCGCATCGTGTATGGACTGAAGAGTGTGCTGTTCACCGGCGAACCCTATCATAAAGTCTCCGGCATAGCGTGCGGGAGCCTCGGCCAGAGGCCGCTCCGCAATCCGGGCCCATGCCGTACCGCAGATCATTGCGCGGCCCGACTGCGGGAACCGAATGGCGCGACCAGTCCCCGCGCCGCCAGAAACGCCCACGTGTGCGTGGGCGACGGCCTTTGCATCAGCAGCGCCAGATCGGGCCCGTTGTCGATGTCCAGGCCGATGCCCGGCAGCGGCACGATCGCCGGCTCGATGCCGAGCTGGCGCGCCGCATCGAGATGCGGCAGGAAGCTGTCGTTGCCGAAGGCCAGTGGAACCGCATCCGGCGGCGTCATCAGGATCGCGTTGGAGCCGCGCCGGTCATGCGCAGGGACAATGCTGAAGGCCGGGGCTTCGCCATGCGCGGCGAACAGGCACGCGACTTCGTCGGCGGTGATCAGAGGAATGTCGCCGGGCACGGTCAGCATGCCTGCGCGTCCCTCCGCCGCCAGGCGCCGTCCGGCGGCGACGACGGCGCCGGTGTGACCGTCGCGGGCGCCGTCTTCCAGGACGCGGGCGCCGAAACGCGCGGCGGTCGCGCGCGCCTGCGGATCGACCGTCACCACGACCAGGCCCGCCAGTTCCTGCGCGGCGCACAGGGCGGTGAGCACGTCTTCGAGCATCGCCTGTGCCAGGCCGCAGCGGAATTCGACCGGATAGTCCGGAGCCAGCCGGCTCTTCGCCTCAATGGTGCCCTTCACAGGCACGACGGCAAAGATGTCGCGCCCGGCTTTCATTGCCCCGGACGCGCGACCGGTCCCGCGGCTCTGGCCCCGCGCAGCCGGTCGGCGAAATCGACGACGACGCGCGCGAGGTTTTCGCGATCCTGCAGCGTCATCATGACGGTCGGCGCGACGGTCACCGCCACGTCACCTGTCGGCATCCGCCGCATCCATCGTGTCGATGACCAGGCCATCGATCACGCCCTGGTAGCGGCGCGCAATGCCGGCGTTGTCCGGCGCGCCGCCAAGTTCGCGCAGCATCTTGGCCGTCGGCCCCTTGAGCGCCTTGCCGCCGACCAGCGGCGAGACCGCGATCACCGGCGCGCGGCAGGCGGCGAGCGCGCGCCGGAGGCCCGGCACGGCCAGGATGGGCTCGATGCTGATCAGCGGATTGGACGGGCAGATCACCACCGCGCGCAGCGCCGGGTCGGCCAGCGCGTCCAGCACCGATGGCTGGGGCCGCGCCCGTTCGACGCCGCGAAACTCGATGTCGATCACCGCGGGCGCGCAGCGCTGGCGCACGAAATAGTCCTGGAAATCGATCCAGCCCTCCGCGGTCCTGACGCGGGTGCGGACCGGATCGTCGCTCATCGGCAGCAACGCGCACCCGACGCCGAGGCGGCGGCGGAAATCGTCCATGATCGCGGTCAACGTCTCGCCCGCGGCGAGCCGGCGGGTGCGCTCGACATGGGTCGCGAGATCGCCGTCGCCCAGTTGAAACCAGGTGGGGCCGCCGAGCGCCGCGAGCGCCCGCATGAAGGTCCACGTCTCGTCGCGGCGGCCCCAGCCCTTGTCCGGATCGGCGACGCCGGCGAGCGTATACAGCAGCGTGTCGAGATCCGGCGAAATCGCCAGCCCGAGATGCTCGAAGTCGTCGCCGGTGTTGGCCACCACCGTCAGGCATCCAGGCGCCAGTACCCGGCTCAATCCGAGCGCGAGCTTCGCCCCGCCGATGCCGCCGGAGAGCGCGACGACGCTGCCTGTAGCGGACGGCACGCGATCCATCAGCGGAACATGTCTTCGGCTTCGGGGCGGATCAGGGCGGCACCCGGCAGGGCCTCCGCCGACCAGCGCAGGCCCCGGACGATGACGACCGGCCGGCCTTCGTCCGCCTGCCCCATCAACAGCGACGCCGCGGCGGCGATCTCGTCGGCGTAGCCGATCACGGTGGCCCGCAGCGTTCTTCCGAACAGGTCGGGCTCTCCCCGCTTGTCGATCACCGCCGGCAGTCCCGCGGCGCCGAGCGCGACGCCGACGGTGCCGCGGCGCCAGGCGCGCCCGAAGCTGTCGTTGATGATCACGCCGATGCGCACGCCGAAGCGCGCCTGCAGGCCGGCCCGCAACGCTTCCGCGCTGCGATCCGGATCCTCGGGCAGCAACAGCGCGTGTTCGCCGCCGTCGGCGGGCCCGACATTCGACTGGTCGACGCCCGCGTTGGCCATGACAAAACCAAGCCGGTGCTCGACGATCAGCACGTCGGGCCGCTGGCGCACGATGCGGCGGGACTCGGACAGGATGACTTCGACCAGCCGCGGGTCCTTGCGCACCGCGGCAGCCACGGCGATGGCATGGGCGGAAGGCACGACCGAGGCGAGATCGACGATCCGGTTCTCGGCCTTGGACACGATCTTCTGCGCCACCACGAACACGTCGCCATCCGCCGGCGCCATCCCGCTGCGCTCGGCCGCGGCGGCGATGAGCGCCACGAGATCGTCGCCGGGCTGCACGAGCGGAAAGTCCGGCAGCGCGCTCAACTGCAGGCTCGCCGGTTGCAGCGGCTTGGCGCCGGAACTCAATTGAACAGCGACCGCAGCTTCGGCATCACCTGCTGCGAGTAAAGGCGCAGGAACCGCTCCTGGTCCGGACCCGGCGCATGAAACACCAGGTGCCGGAATCCGAGTTCGATGTACGGCCGGATCTTCTCGACATGCTCGTCCGGGTCGCTGGAGACGATCCAGCGGCTGGCGGCGCGCTCGATGGGCAGCGCATCGGCCAGCTTCTCCATTGCCAGCGGATCCTCGACCGTCAACTTTTCCTCGGCCGACAGCGCCAGCGCCGCCCAGTGCCGCGTGTCCGCCAGCGCCCGCGCGCGATCGGTGTCGAATGAGACCTTCATCTCGATCATCCGGTCGAATCCGGTTGCCGGCTTGCCCGCGGCCTCGAGCCCGGCGGCCACGTTCGGCAGCAGTTGTTCGGTGTAGAGCGCCGTGCCCTTGCCGCTGGTGCAGATGAAGCCGTCGCCGGCCCGCCCGGCATACTTGGCCACCATCGGCCCGCCCGCGGCGATGTAGATGGGGACCATCACCTCGGGCCGGTCGTAGATTGTCGCGTTCTCGGTCCGGTAATACTCGCCCTGGAACGAGACGCGCTCCTCCGACCAGAGCTTGCGTATCAGCACCAGCGACTCGCGCAGCCGCGCGAAGCGCTCCTTCATTTCCGGCCAGTGCATCGCGGTGGCGGGCACCTCGTTCAGCGATTCGCCCGTGCCCACGCCGAGGATCATCCGTCCCGGAAACAGCGCGCCCAGCGTGCCGAAGGCCTGCGCGACGATGGACGGATGGTAGCGAAACGTCGGCGTCAGCACGCTGGTGCCGAGCAGGATCCGCGAAGTGGCGGCGCCGGCGGCGCCGAGCCAGGCGAACGAGAACGGCGCGTGGCCATCCGTGTGGCGCCAGGGCTGGAAGTGATCGCTGATGAAGACCGAGTCGAAACCCGTTTCCTCGGCGAGGCACGCGAGCCGCAGCAGTTCGCGCGGGCCGAACTGTTCGGCCGACGCCTTGTATCCCAACTTGAGCATTGATGACTCCCTGGTCCGCCCGAGGGGACGAACGGTTAGCAGGCTGTTAGGTGATTGAAACGGCGCCCGACAACGGCGCGCCGGACTCTTTGCTGCGCCCGCGGTCCTTCTGAAAGTGGACCAGTGCCTGCAGCGGCCGCGCGACCAGCGCGGCGGCGAGCCGTTCGGCAGGCGGGTTTCCATAGAGCGTCGTGCGCTGCCGGGGTTCGCGGCCGGTGCCCCGGATCAGCGCGGCGATCGCTTCCGGCCCCAGCTCCTGGCCGTGCACGGCGCCAGCGGCGCGCGTGATGCTCTCGTTCATCAGGGTGCCGCCCAGGTCGTTGGCGCCGGCGTTCAGGCACAACTGCGCGCCCGCGGTCCCCATCTTGACCCACGATGTCTGGATGTTGGTGAGCAGCGGATGCAATGCCAGCCGCGCGACCGCATGCATCAGAATCGCTTCTCTCAACGTCGGGCCGGCGCGCGAGCGCCCCTTCAGAAAAATGGGCGTGGCCATCGGCACGAAGGGCAGCGGCACGAACTCGGTGAAGCCTCCGGTTTGCGCCTGCAGCGCCCGCACCCGCAGCAGGTGCCGCGCCCAGTGCACCGGCCGGTCGACGTGGCCAAACATGATGGTCGCGGTCGAGCGCAGGCCCGCCTCGTGCGCCGCCTGCATCACCGCCAGCCATTCGCCGGTCGTCAACTTGTCGGGACAGATGACCCGGCGCACTTCATCGTCGAGGATTTCCGCCGCCGTTCCCGGGAGAGTGCCCAGGCCTGCGGCCTTGAGTTGCCGCAGGAACTCGCCCACGGGAAGGCCGAGCGTCGCCGCACCCTGCGACACCTCGAGCGGCGAGAAGGCGTGGACGTGCATGTCGGGTGCCGCTTCCTTGACGGCCCGCGTGATGGCGATGTAAGTCGCGCCCGTGTAGTCGGGATGGATGCCGCCCTGCAGGCAGACCTCGGTCGCGCCGCGGGCCCAGGCCTCGCGACCCGCCGCCGGATCTCGTCGAGGTCCAGGTCGTACGGGTCGCCGCGCAGGTTCTGGCTGCGCGTGCCTTTGGAAAAGGCGCAGAACTGGCAATGGAAATAGCAGATGTTGGTGTAGTTGATGTTGCGGTTGACGACGTAGGCGATGCCCTCGCCGCTGGTCGCCCGGCGCAGGTCGTCCGCGGCTGCGCACACCCGCCAGAAGTCGTCCCCGCGCGCCGCGAACAGGTCCGTGATCTGCCCTTCATCCAGGCCGCCGCCATCCTGCGCGGCGGCGAGCGTCCGCTCCAGCCGGTCGCCCGCCGGTGTCGACGGGCGTCGGCCCGGACTCCGGGCTTCGAGCCCGTCGGGCAGGTCGGCGGCGCCGGGCCGCCAGCGGCCCTGCCGGCCGTAGCCCTCGGAATCGGCCAGGCGCAACACAGCCGGGCGCACCTGCGCATCAAGCCAGCGCTCCGGAGCGGACACGTACGCCGGGTGGATTGCCAGCCGTTCGGTCAGCATCTTGCCGGCTTCCGCGGTGCGCCGGGCGAGCGCCTCGACCGCGGGCCAGGGCTTCTCCGGGTTCACGTGATCGGGCGTCACCGGCGAGACGCCGCCCCAGTCGTTGATGCCCGCGGCGACCAATCGCGGCAAGGCGCCGCCGGCCAGGTTCGGCGGCGCCTGTATGGTCATCCGCGGCCCGAACAGGATGCGCGCGACGGCGATCGTCCACAGATGATCGTCGAACGCAGGCTCCTTCGCCTGCGCCATCCGCGTTCCGGCCTTGGCGCAGAAAGTTCTGGATGATGATTTCCTGGATGTGGCCATGGCGCTCATGCAGCGCGCGCAGCGCGAGCAGCGCGGCGATACGTTCGGCGCGCGTCTCGCCGATGCCGATCAGCAAGCCGGAGGTGAATGGCACCGCTGCCTCGCCGGCGGCGGCGATCGTCGCCAGCCGGACGGCAGGTTGCTTGTCGGGCGAACCGAAGTGCGGACCGCCGCGGCGCGACAGCCGTTCCGACGCGGTCTCCAGCATGATGCCCATCGACGCCGATACGGGACGCAGCCGGTCGATCTCGGCGCGCGCCATCACGCCCGGATTCAGGTGCGGCAGCAGGCCCGTCTCCTTCAGCACGAGGGCCGCCATCGCGCCCAGATACTCGAGCGTCGTCGCGAAGCCGAGGCCGGCGAGTTCCTCGCGGGCGACGCGGTAGCGCAATTCGGGCTTGTCGCCGAGCGTGAACAGCGCTTCCTTGCAGCCGGCGCGCTGGCCCGCGCGGGCGACTTCCAGCACCTCGTCCGGCGTCAGGTACGCGGCCACGCCGCGGCGCGGGGGCTGTGCGAACGTGCAGTAGTGGCACGAGTCGCGACAGAGCTGGGTCAACGGGATGAATACCTTGCGCGAATAAGAAATGACATCGCCGTAGCCCTGGTCGCGCATGTCCGCGGCGACCGCCAGCAGCCGCTCGAACTCGCCGCAGTCCGCCAGCAGCAGGGCTTCGGCGGGAGTCGGCAGATGGCCCAGCCGCGCTCGGTCGAGCAGGTCGCCGATGGCGGATGGGGCGTGGAGCGTCTGGTCGGGGGTCATCAAGGTTCTCGATCCGGAATGCAGGTGACAGCCGCAGGGTCCCGGTTTGCGCGCCGCGGATCCGGGCTCATTCCCGCGTACTGAAGTCGAAGGCACCGTCGCGCGCCAGTGGTTCCCCGGACAGTCCCACCAGCGAGCGGATGACCGCTTCGGCGGTCATCGGCAGCGCGGTCAGGCGGCAGCCGCTGGCGCAGGCGATCGCATTGGCCAGCGCCGCCGGCGGTTCGATCACCGGCGGCTCGCCCACGCCCTTGGCGCCGAACGGACCGACCGCGCTGGGACACTCGACCAGGATGGAGCGCACGCGCGGGGCATCGACCGCGGTCAGCATCTTGTAGTCCGTCAGGTTGGGGTTCAGCACCCGCCCTTCCCGGTAGACGATTTCTTCGGTGAGCGCCTGCCCTATCCCCTGCGCGACGCCGCCCTCGATCTGCCCTTCGATGTACGTCGGGTTGATGGCGAAGCCCACGTCCTGGGCGACGACGTAGTCGAGGATGGACACCTGGCCGGTCTCCGGATCGACCGCCACATCGACCGCGTGCGCGTGGAAGCTGGGCGAGTTCAGCGTCG
This sequence comes from Betaproteobacteria bacterium, assembly GCA_016717855.1. Classification (GTDB taxonomy): domain Bacteria; phylum Pseudomonadota; class Gammaproteobacteria; order Burkholderiales; family Casimicrobiaceae; genus PALSA-1005. The sequence continues at coordinate 94,257 of JADKEV010000003.1, read as the reverse complement.
TGATGACCAGGTTCTCCGCGCGCGCGTGATCGTAGGGCGTGGGCGGCGCGATGAACGTGCCGTGGGCGATGAGTCCGCCGCCCGACGCCTGCGAGATCGCCGCAACCTCGGCCAGCCGCAGAGTTCTGCCGCCACCGCTGACGCCGCGCTCGTCCAGCGTCATTTCGTCCTCCGGCACCGCGAGCCGGGTGGACGCGATGGCGAACGCCTGGCGCTTCAGGTCCAGGGCGGCGGCCCGGCAGGCATTGCCGACGGCGAACGCGGTGCGGCTGCCTTGCGCGCCATGATCGAAGGGCGTCGCGGCGGTGTCGGCGCTGACCACGCTGATGTCCGTCAGGTCGACGCCCAGGTCCTCGGCGAGCACCTGCGCCGCGCCGGTCAGCGCGCCGGTGCCGATTTCCGCGCAACCGGTGTTGAGCACCACCCGGCCGTCCGGATTCACCTTGACGTAGACCCCGGAGGAGCCGGAGGTCGTCGTCCACCAGCCACAGGCAATGCCCTTGCCGCGCCATGGCCCGGGCTTGCGCTCGTTCCAGCCGATGGCGGCGGCCGCCTGCCGCAGGCACGTCTCGAGGCTCACGCTTTCGAGGACCTGTCCGTTCGGACCCAGGTCGCCGTCGTGGACGATGTTCCGCAACCGCAGTTCGAGCGGGTCGATGCCGAGCCCGTCGGCGATGATGTCCATCTGCGACTCGACGGCGAAATTCGCCTGCGGCCCCGCGGGTGCGCGAAACGATCCGGTCGGCGTCTTGTTGGTGTAGACCGAGACGCTTCCAGCAACAGGTTGGGAATCTTGTAGGGCCCGGCCAGGATCAGCGTCGCGCTCGATGCCACGCCGACACCGGAGCCGGAGGTCGCGCCGGTGTCGACGAAGATGCGCGCCTGCTTGGCGAGGATGAGGCCATCGGCGGTGACGCCGGTCTTGAGTTCGATGACGACCGGCTGGCGCGGCAGCGCGGCGGTCAGTTCCTCTTCGCCGGTGCTGATCATCTTCACCGGCCGCCCGCATTTCTTCGCCAGCGCTGCGGCGTAGTGCTCGACGCCCAGCCGCAGCTTGCCCCCGAAGCCGCCGCCTATCGTGGTCGCGACCACGCGGACGTGCGAGGCGGTGATCCCGAAGATTTCCGCCAGCGTGCTCTGGGCCTCGAACGGGAGCTGGGTGTTCGACCAGACCGTCAGCTGGTCGTCATCGTCCCAGACCGCGAGCGCGGTGCGCGGCTCGGCATAGCCGGGATGCACGATGCTGGTGGTGAAGCGGTTCTCGAAGATGCGCGCCGACGCGGCGAAGCCGGCCTCGACGTCGCCCAGCACGAGACTCGCCCTGCTGGAGACGTTGCCATCGCGGCGCAGCACGGGCATCGCCTTGTATTCCCGCCAGGCTTCGTGCAGCAGCGGCGCATCCGCGTTGAGGGCATCCGCGATGTCGTACACCCCCGGCAGTGCGTCGTACTCGATTTCGACGGCGCGGGCCGCACGCTCGGCTTCCTCCGGCGACGCGGCGACGACGCCGGCGACCGGTTGTCCGATGTAGAGCACCTTGCCGGAGGCGAACACCTCCATGTCCTTGATGTACGACCCGTAGCGTCCCGGCGGCAGGTCCGCCGCGGTGACGATCGCGCGCACCCCGGGCATCGCTCGCGCCGCATCGGTGCGGATCGCGCGCAGGTGCGCATGCGGGACGGTGCTGCGCACCAGCTTGCCGTACAGCATGCCCGGCAGCGACTGGTCGACCCCGTAGCGGGCCTTGCCCGTGACCTTGCCGGCGCCGTCCAGCCGCGGCAGGCGCTGCCCGACGACGCGATGGTCCGCACTCATGCGCCGCCCGCCCCCGCTGCCATCTTTGCCTGGTGTGCCGGCGCGCGCATCTGCCTGGCCGCGGCGGCGACCGCGTCGACGATCTTCTGGTAGCCGGTGCAGCGGCAGAGCGTGCCCGCGAGCGCCGCGCGGATCGTGGCTTCGTCCGGGTCGGGCTCTTCGTCCAGCAACGCCTTGGCGTTCATGATCATCCCGGGGATGCAATAGCCGCATTGCACGGCGCCATGCTCGATGAAGGCCGCCTGCAGCGGGTGCAGATGGCCGTCCCGGGACAAGCCCTCGATGGTGGTGACCGACTTGCCGCGGCACTGCAACGCCAGCGTGCTGCAGGAATTGACGGCCATGCCGTCGACCAGCACGGTGCACACGCCGCACTCCGCTTCCAGGCAATTGACCTTGGTCCCGGTCAGGCCGAAATCCTCGCGCAACAGGTCGAGCAGGCTGCGCCCGGGCTCGACCTCCGCCGCGCAAGTCTCGCCATTGATCAGGAGGCTCATTGGTTGCTTGTTCATGGCGTTACCCCGGTCACGCGTTGCACGCAGCGGCGAAGCGCGCGCGGAACCAGCACCCTGACCAGGTGCCGGCGGTAGGCGGCGGACGCGCGCACGTCGGAGAGCGGCGCGCATGCGGCCGCCGCGATGCGTCCGGCCTCGGCGAGCGCTGCCTCCGACAAGGCAGCGCCGCGCAGCACGGACTCCACGGCGGGCATGCGCAGCGCCTGCGGCGCCGCGGCGCCGACGGCGATGCGCGCATCCAGGCAGCGCCCGTCCGCGGCGAGCGTGACGAGCGCGGCGACGCCGACCACCGAGATTTCCATCGCGGCCCGGCGCCCCTGCTTGATGAACGCCGTCGCGCTGGCCGGCGGCGGCACCGCGCAGCTGACCGCAGTGAGCAACTCGTCGGGCGCCCGGCCCGTGCGCCCCGGGCCCTGCAGGAAATCCGCCAGCGGCAGCGTGCGCTCCCCGCCGGTGCCGGCCAGGTGCACAGTGGCGTCGAGCACGAGCAGGATGGGCGAGAGGTCGGCCGCGGGCGAAGCGTTGCACAGGTTGCCGCCGACGGTGCCGACGTTGCGCACCTGGAAGCCGCCGATCACTTCCGCGCTCTCGACCAGCGCGTGCAGGCTGGCGCGGAAGTACGGGTGGCGTTCGATGGCACGGTGGCGGGTCAGGCCACCGATCCGGATTTGGCCGCCGGCGATGGCGATCGCATCGAGTCCGGCGATCCGCTGCAGGTCGATGAGTTGCGCCGGATGGCGCAACCCGCGTCGCATCTGGATCACCAGGTCAGTGCCGCCGGCAATGAAACTCGCGGAGGCGCCAAAGCGCGCCGCGAGAGCGGCGGCTTCGGCCACGCTGGTCGGCTCGAAGTACTCAATGGCCATCGCGGCCGTCCTTCCTGAATCCGCCGCCCGGGCTGCAGGCCGGCGGCAACATTGCGCCGGGGCCGAACCAGCGGGGCGGCCGGCCGCGCTGGAACAACTTGACGCGGCCGGAACCCACGACGGCGACGCGCCGTCCCTCGATGCGCAAGGCCGCCTCCTCCTCGATCCCGGCCACGGGATTGGCGTTCACGGCCAGGTACTCGACGATGCGCTGGTCGCGCGTTTCGCTGTGCGGCGCCATGACCGGATCGGTCTCGCGGTAATGCGGATTGATCGTGAACGGCACCAGCCCGAGCGCGTCGAACCGGGCCGCACCCACGACGTTCCAGTCGTTGGTCGCGAGTATGTTCGGGCCGGCGATGTTGCTGCCGGCGCTGGTGCCGATGTAGGGCATGCCCTCGAGCACGCGCCGGCGCAGCAGCGGGAGGGCGCGGGCGCGGCGCAGGCGCGACAGCAGCGCGTAGGTGTTGCCGCCGCCTACGAAGACCGCGGGCAGCGCGGCCAGGCGCGCGCCGAAACCCGCATCCAGGCGCAGGTGCTGCACGGTTATGCCGATATCTTGCAGGGCGTCCCGCGCCTTTGCGTACACCGCGCCTTCATCGTCCAGCCGGGCGGCGGTGATGTAGCCGACCGTGCGCACGGACCCCAGGAAGTCGGCGATCGCCTCCCGGCAGTGCGCCAGGAACGGGTGGCCCGAATTGCTGATCAGCAGCAAGCGCATCATGGCTCTGCCACACCGTCGCGGAACACGCGCGCGTCCTGCGGCGACCAGCCCAGCGTGACCGCGGCGCCGATGGGGGCGACCGCGGCGGCGCCCGCCGCCACGTCGACCCGGAGCATCGCGCCGGAGTCGAGTTGCACCTGGTACTTGATCGTGGTGCCGACGAACACGGAGTTGGCGACGCGCCCCGAGAGACGGTTGAGGGCATCGTTGGAACGGGCATCCGCGCTCTCCAGCGTCACCTTCTCCGGGCGCAGCATGATCTCTACCGTCCCCGCGGCATGCCGGCCCGGGATGCGCTGCGTGCCGGGAATGCCGGCCAGCTCGATGCCCGCGTCGGCCTCCGCCGGGCGGGTGACGACCGCCGGCATGAAGTTCGCCACGCCGATGAATTCGGCGACGAAGCGGTGCGCGGGCTGATCGTAGATCGCGCGCGGGGTGTCGACCTGCAGGATCTTCCCGGCATTCATCACCGCGATGCGGTCGGAAAGCGACAACGCCTCCTCCTGGTCGTGGGTGACGAACACGGTCGTGATGCCGACCTCGCGCTGCAGCTGGCGCAGTTCGAACTGCATGTCGGCGCGCAGTTGCCGGTCGAGCGAGGCGAGCGGCTCGTCGAGCAGCAGCACCGACGGGTTGATCACCAGCGCGCGCGCGAGCGCGACGCGCTGCTGCTGTCCGCCCGAGAGCTGGTTGGGATAGCGTTCCCCGAAAGCGCCAAGCTTGAGCAGCGCGAGGATCTTCGGCACCCGAAGCGCGATCTCCGCGCCCGGGACCTTGCGCATCTTCATCCCGAACGCGACGTTCTCCGCGACCGTCATGTGCGGGAACAGCGCGAAGTCCTGGTAGACCATGCCGATGTTGCGGTGGTTGGGCGGCACTTCCAGCACCGACTGCCCGGCGATGCGGATGTCGCCTTCGAACGGGGCGACGAAGCCGGCGATCGCGCGCAGCGTCGTCGTCTTGCCGCAGCCGCTCGGACCCAGCAGCGACAGGAATTCGCCCTTGTACACATCGAGCGACAGGTCCTTCACCGGCACGGTCTCGTTGTACGCGACGGCGATGCCGACGATGGCGACGTCGACCGGGGGAACGCTCACAGGACCTCCGCTGATGCTCATGTCACGCGCTGCACGCCGACCAGGCGGTCCACCACCAGGACGAAAAGGGTCGTCCCGGCCATCAGCAGCGTGGCGACGGCCGACACGGTCGGATCGAGTTGCGAGTCGATGTAGAAGAAAATTTCCACCGGCAGCGTCGCGCCCTTGCTGGCGAGGAAGGCCGTCGCCGTGAAATTGTCGAAGGACGTCACGAAGGAGAAGAAAAAGGCGACAAACAGCCCCGACCGCGCCTGCGGCAGCGTGATGCGCACGAAGCTCGCCGCAGCCGAGGCGCCCAGCCCGATGGCGGCCTCCTCCAGCCGGGGGTTGATGCGCGCGAGGCTTGCCCGCACCACGCGCGTGGCATAGGGCAGCGTCAGCAGCGTGTGCAGCAGCAGCAGGTCGAGGAACTGCGACCACGACTTCAGCTTCACGTAGAAGATCAGGAAGGCGAGCCCGATGATGACCTGCGGCACGATCAGCGGCGACATCAGCAGCCCGTCGATCCACTCGCGGCCGCGGAACGACGCGCGGGTTAGGACAACCGCGCCGAGCGTCCCCAGCAGCATCGACAAGGCGCCGGAGGCGAACGCGAGCGCCGTGCTCAGCCAGAACGCGTCGATGAACTCGCGCTGCCGGAAGATGTTGGAGAACCAGCGCAACGACCAGCCGTTGGGCGGGAACACGGTCTGCGACGTGGCGTTGAACGCGGTGAAGACGGTGATGATCAGCGGCATCGTGATCAGGAACAGCACCGCCGCCGCCACGGCGCCGAAGACGACATGGACCTGGTCGCCGAACGCGGGGCGGCGCTGCATCATCGCGCCCGCGCCCCGAGCAGCCGCTGCCCGAAGGAATTGATGCTGACGATCACCACCAGGCTGATGGCCAGCGTCGCGGCGGCGGCGGCGGCCGCGAGCGAGTAGTTGAAGCGCCCCACCGCCTGGTCGTAGATGACGTTGCCGATCATCTTGTAGAAGCCGCCGCCGAGCAGCGCCGGCGTGAGGTAGGCGGTGAAGCAGAAGACAAAGGTGAGCACGATGCCGCTCAGGATGCCAGGCGCGCTCAGCGGCAGGGTCACCGCTAGCAGCACGCGCCAGCGGCTGGCGCCGAGGCCGAGGGCCGCCTCCTCATACCGGCGGCTGACGTTCTGCAGCACCGCATTGATCGGAAACACCATCAGCGGCAGCGCCGAGGCGATCAGGCCGACGGCGACGCCGAACTCGTTGTACATCAGCTTGACCGGGGCGTCGGCGAGGCCGGTGGCCAGCAGCGCCCGGTTGATGATGCCGTTGTTGCCCAGCACCAGCATCCAGCCGTACATCTTGATCACGTAGATCGAGAAGAACTGGATCGCCAGCGCCAGCGTGGCGATGGTCGCGAAGCGGCGCGAGCCGCGGCTCATCATGTAGGCGATCGGGTAGCCGAGCACGAACGAGATCGCCGTCGCGTAGCAGGCGATCCACAGCGAGCGCAGCAGCGCGCGCACGTAGTACTCGTCGCCGAACACCGCCGCGTACGACCGGAACGTGAGGGTGCCGTCCGGCGCCAGGAAGCTCGAGGCGAGCACGCCGGCGAGCGCGGCGAAGAAGACGCCGACCAGCAGCAGGGACGGCCCCAGCAACAAGGCCAGGCGCGACCGGTGGCGCATGTTGCCTTTCGCGCCCGTGCTAGCGCCGCATGATTTCGCGGTCGTAGCGGTCGATCACGGCGGTCATGACGCTGCTCAGATAGTCGTAGTCGACCTTGTAGACGTTGGCGAGCTCAGGCAGGATCTGCTGCAGGATTTCCGGCGCCTTCGCGCGGCTGTTGGCCGGCGCCGAACCGAACGCAGAGGCGAGCACGGCCTGGACTTCGGGCGACAGCGCATAGTTGATGAAGTCGAGCGACTGCTTCATCCGCGGGGTTCCCGCGATCACGGTGATGGGCGTCTCCGCGACAAAGGCGGGCTTCGGAATCACGAAGGCGTAATTGCTGCCCGGGCCCAGGTGCGAGATCACGTTGGGCAGCACGCCCCAGGCGATCAGCGAGACTTCGCCTGCTTCCAGCATCCGGATCGACTGCACGTTGTTGGTGTAGAAGGCGAGGAAGTTCTCGCGCAGCGCGCGCAACTGGGCAAAGCCGGGATCGAGGTTGCGCTCGTTCCCGCCGTTGATGACGCTGGCCATCAGCGGAAAGTAGCCGGGGTCGAAGGTGGCGGCGGGACCGGCCATCTTGCCTTTCAGGCGCGGGTCCCACAGGTCCTGCCACTTCGTCGGGACGAAGGGGACCAGGTCCTTGCGATAGAAGATCCCGCGCTGCGACACCCAGGCGGTGATGCCGTGGGAGAAGCGCAGCGACTCGGGCACGTCCTTCGCGTTCGGAATCGCGGCCGCGTTCAGCGGCGCGAGGACACCCGCGGGCAGGCCCCGGCCGTAGTTCACCATGTTGGGCGTCCACAAGTCGACCTCGGGCTTGTCCTTTTGCGCGATCAGTCGCGCAAGGCCCGCATCGGCGCTGGCCTGCGCGACGACCTTGACGGCCTGGCCGGTCTTGGCCTGGTAGTCCGCGGCGACCTTCTCGAATGTCTTCTGCCAGACGCCGCCCCAGGTCATCAGGACCAGGGCATCGCTTTGGGCGTGGGCAAGGCCGGCGGCGAAGCAGCAGGCCGCGAACAGGACAGATCCTAGCGTTCTCATGGGGACTCCCGGGTTGCTGAAGGCGTGGGTTGGATGTGGCGGGCTGCGTTATGCTACGATTCGAATCGTATTGTATACAGTATTCAGTGTCAAACAGCTTTTTGCAGCGCCCTTTAACCCGGCTTTTCTATCACTAGCTCGAGGTCGGCGTTACGTCGCAGACGACTGGCCGCTTTACAACCGTGAATCAGCTCCTGCATACTGTATTCAATGCTACCGCATAACACCTATCGACTGGCCAGCCGGGAGCCAACCTGGAAAGGCGTTTACCGCAATCTGCGGCTGGCCATCCTGAATCTGGAGATCGCGCCGGACACGCGGCTGAACGAGGTCAAGCTCGCCGCGGCGCTGGGTGTCAGCCGCACGCCGCTGCGCGAGGCGCTGTCCCGGCTGGAGATGGATGGCCTGATCGGCGCCGCCAAGGGCGGCGGCTACATCGTCACCGACCCGCGCGAGAACCTGGCCGACGCCTACCACCTGCGCGCGGCGCTGGAGGGTTACGGCGTGCGCCTGGCGGCCGAAAACATCAGCGCCGGGCAGATCGCGCAACTGCGCGAGAACGTCGAGGCGAACCGGCGCATCGAACTGGCGGACACCCGGGGGCGGGCCGCGCTCAACGCCGAATTTCACCAGATCCTGATCATGGCTTCGCGTTCGCCGCGCCTGCTGCAGACGTACAACAATCTGCGCGAGTGGATCATGACCGACGAGGACATGAGCCTGCACTCGGACGAGTCCTGCCGGCAGTTCGTGCACGAGCACGACCTGATCGTGTCGGCGCTGGAGATGCGCGACGGCGACATGGCCGACCGCGTGATGCGCCTGCACTTGCGGCGCGCCAGGGATCTCCTGCTCGAAGGCAAGGGGCGCGCCGCGGCGCCGGCCGACCGCGAACTGCCGGCCGCATGAAAATCGGCGTCGCGATTCCACCCAAGCTGACGCTCGCCGAGCAGGTCGCGCTGGCGCAGGATTGCGACGCGCAGGGCTGTTCGCTGTGGATGCCCGACGAACGCTTTTTCCGCGACGTGTTCGTCGCGATGACCAGCATCGCGCTGGGGACCCGCACCGCGCTGCTGGGCACCGGCGTAACCGACCCGTACATCCGCCATCCGCTCCTGACCGCGGCGGCCATCGCCACGCTGGACGAAGCCGCGCAGGGACGCGCGATCCTGGGGCTGGGTGCCGGCGTCAGCGGTTTCGACGCGTTGGGCATCCAGCGCATCGCCCCGGCCACCGCCGTGCGCGAAATGATCGACCTGTGCAGGCGGTTCTGGGCCGGCGAGTCGGTCGACCATCAGGGCAAGCACGCGTTCGCCAAGGGCGCGAGGCTCAGCTTCCCGGCCCGCGACATCCCGATATACATCGCCGGCCGCGGCGCGAAGATCCTCGCCGCCGGCGGCGAACTCGCCGCCGGCGTGATCATCGGGCACTTCACGTCGGCGCCCGGCATCGGCTTCGCCCGCGAACACATCGACGTCGGCCTCCGGCGCCGCGCGCCCGAACGCGCGCGGCCGGAGCTGGCACTCTGGGCCTACACCTCGGTCTCCCGCGACGGCGACGCCGCGCGCGCCGCGGTCAAACCCGCCATCGGCCGCACCATACGCTCGACGCCGGAGAGCCTGGACATCCTGCAGGTGCGGGCGCCCGCGCTGCTGGCCGAGCTGGAGAAATTCGGGTATGCGCGCACGCCCGAGTACGACGCCGCGATGCGCGGGGCCGTCGCGGACGAACTGACGACGCACCTGTCGATCGCGGGCACGCCCGCGGAATGCGCGGCGCGCATCCGCGCCATCCGCGACTGCGGCGTCGAACACGTGATCGTGCTGCCGTATCCGGCGGCGGGCATGCCGGTGGCCGCCATGCTCGAGCTGTTCACGGCCGAAGTGCTGCCGCATGTGCGGACGCTCTGAGCGGCGGCCCCCAACCCGAAGGGAGGAACGGATGGCACTGCGGCAGGTTCTCGAGGTGTACGAGTTGCTCGACAGCGCGACGATCGACGGGCCGCAGGTGGCGTCGTTCCTGCACGCGCACGGGATCGAGCAGGTCGAGGTCACGCGCATCACCTCCGGCGAGCGGTTCACCGACGCGGTTCGCATCCGGGTGCGGGGCAGCGACCCGCGGGCGCCGGTGCTGGGGGTCATCGGCAAGCTGGGCGGCGTCGGCGCGCGGCCGGCGCAGATCGGCATCGTGTCCGACGCCGACGGCGCACTCGTCACGCTGGCGCTGGCGCTCAAGCTCGGCGCGATGCGCAAGGCCGGCGACCAGCTACCCGGCGACGTGATCATCTCGACGCACATCTGCCCGGCGGCGCCCACGCGGCCGCACCATCCGGTGCCCTTCATGTCGATACCGGTCGAGCGCGAAAAGCTCGAGCGCGCCGACGTGCACCCCGACATGGGCGCCGTGCTCAGCATCGACACCTCGCGCGGCAACCGCGTGGTCAACCACAAGGGCATCGCGATCACGCCGACCGTGCGGCAGGGCTGGATCCTGCCGGTGGCGGCCGACCTGATCGACATCCTCGAGACCGTCACCGCCGTACATGCGGTGGTGATGCCGCTCAGCACCCAGGACATCACCCCCTACGCCAACGGGCTGTTCCACATCAACTCCATCCTGCAGCCGGCGGCGTACACCGATGTCCCGGTCGTCGGCGTCGCGATTACCGCGCAGGTCGCCGTGCCGGGCTGCGCCACCGGCGCGACGCAACTGGATGACGTGGACAAGGCGGTGCGCTTTGCGCTGGAAGTGGCCAAGGCCTGGGGCCGTGGGGCCTGCCGCTTCCACGACGAGGCGGAGTTCGCCAGGCTGGTGAGCCTGTACGGATCGATGGCGCGGCTGCAGACCGCGGGAACCACCGGCGCGTGATGCTCGAGCTCGACATCAACGACCGGCATCATCGCGTCGACGCGCCGCCGCTGACGCCGCTGGTGAGCATCCTGCGCGACTACCTCGGGTTGAAGGGCACCAAGATCGGTTGTGGCAACGGCGAGTGCGGCGCGTGCACGGTCGTGGTCGACGGCGACGCCGTCTGCGCCTGCCTGCTCCCCGCGCACCGGGCCCAAGGCAAGGCAGTGACCACGGTCGAAGGCCTGGACGCGGGCGGCGAGCTCTCCGCGCTGCAGCAGGCATTCATCGATCACGGCGCGCTGCAATGCGGGTTCTGCACGCCCGGCATGCTGATGGCCGCGCATGCGCTGCGCCTGCGCAATCCGCATCCGGACGAGCGCGAAGTCGTCGCGGGGCTCGCCGGCAACATCTGCCGCTGCACCGGTTATCGCCAGATCATCGAGGCGGTCCTGGCCTGCGGCAAGGAAACCTGAACCGGTGAACGCGCCACTGCGCGAAGTCGGGCGCCGGCTGCACCAGCACGGGTCGGCGCCGCGCGTGCGCGGCGCCGCGGTGTTCACGCATGACGTGGAGTTGCCGCACATGCTGCATGGCGCGATCCTGCGCAGCCCGCACGCCCATGCCCGGATCCGCGCCATCGACACCGCCGCAGCGCGCTCGTTGCCCGGCATCCATGCGGTGATCACTGCGGCGGACTTCCCGGGCAGTGCTACCTGCATCTGGGCGTGCGCTATGCCGACCGCCATCCGCTGGCGTTGGGACAAGGTGCGCTTCTACGGCGAGGAGGTGGCCGCCGTCGCCGCCGATAGCGCGGCGCTGGCGCGCCAGGCGCTGGCGCTGATCGCGGTCGACTACGAACCGCTGCCCGCCGCGTTGACGCCCGAGGCCGCGCTGCGCCCCGGCGCGCCGGAGGTGCATGACGGCGCGTTGACCACGGCCGGGCGCAACATCGCGATCCGCTTCGCCTGCGACTATGGCGACGTGGCCGGCGCGTTCGCGCGCGCCGCGCACGTGTTCGAGGACGAGTTCGCGCACGGCATCGTGGTCCCGGCCTGCATGGAAACCAATGGCACCGTGGCGCGCTTCGACCCCGCCACCGGCGAGCTGACCTTGACCCGCGACGCAGGCGCCGTTCTTCGTGCGCAAGGAAGTCGCGCACGTGCTGGGCCTGGACATCGAGCGCGTGCACATCCGTGGCGTCGAGGTCGGCGGCGGCTTCGGGGGCAAGTCCAAGGTGTGCGAGCAGGAAGCGATCGCGGCGCGGCTGTCCATCGCGACCGGGCGGCCGGTGAAGATCTGCCTGGACCGGCGCGAGGAGTTCATCAGCGGCAAGACCGATCACGCCAAGCGCATCCGCATCCGCACCGCGGTGGATGCCGACGGCGCCATCCTCGCGCGCTCGGCGTCGCTGCAGATCGACAACGGCGCCTACACCGCCTACGCCCCGACGTACGTCGGCGCCTCACGCCAGCGCACCGTGTGCCTCTATCGCGTGCAGACCGCGCACTACGACTGCGACCTCGTCTACACCAACAAGGTCCCCGGCGGGCAATACCGTGGGATGGGCGCGCCGCAGACCATCTGGGCGATCGAGAGCCAGATGGACGCGATCGCGGCGAGAGCTCGCCCGCGATCCGCTGGAGTACCGGCTGGCCCAGGCCAACCGGACCGGCGATGTGACCCCGCTGGGCTGGCGCATCACCAGTTGCGGGCTGGCCGAATGCCTGACCGAAGCCGCGCGGCGCATCGGCTGGGCCGGGAAGCGCGCGAACCCCGGCCCCAACCGCGGCGTGGGCATCGCCGCGATGATCCACCCCAGCGGCGGGTGATTTACGAGGAAGGCAATTACTCGAACACCCGGATCGAACTCGATGCGTCGGGCCTGTTCGTGGTCCACACCCAGACCGCCGACGCCGGCACGTGGCAGAACACCACGCTGGCGCAGATCGCCGCCGAGGCGCTGGGCGTGACCTCCGAGCAGGTGCGCGTCTCGCACATGAACACCGATGCCGCGCCCGCCGACCTGGGCAGCGCGGCCTCGCGCGTCGCCTTCGTCACCGGCAACGCCACCGCGCTCGCGGCGCAGGCGCTGCGCGAGACCATGGCGGCGGCGCTGGCGCTGCGCTGGGATTGCGCGCCAGCCGACATCGTCTTCGGAGATGGCTGCGCCCGCCATGCGGCCGGTGGCGACCGCTCGGCCACGCCGGCGCAGATCGCCGCGCTGTGCGGCGCGCTCTCGGCCGAAGCGAAGTAAAGACCCCGGGCGAGCGTCCGGACCCCGCGACCGGCATCGGCAACCTACGCCGCCGCGTATGTGTTCGGCGCGCAGGCGGTCGAGGTCGAGGTCGATCCGGCACCGGCCGCGTCACCATCATCAAGATCGTCGCGGCGCAGGATGTCGGGCGGGCGCTCAACCCGGTCGCGCTCGAGGGGCAGGTCTATGGCGGCGTGCTGCAGGGCATAGGCATGGCGCTGCAGGAGGAACTGGTGTTCGAGGAAGGGCGTCCGGTGAACGCGTCGTTCCTCGACTACAAGGTCCCGCGCATAAGCGATGCGCCGCCGATCGAGATCGCGCTGATCGAGACCCTTGATGCCGAGGGGCCGTTCGGGGCCAAGGCCGCCGCCGAGCCCACGATCAACGCCACGATCGCCGCGATCGCCAACGCCATCGCGCATGCGACCGGGCACCGCTTCCACGAACTGCCGATGAACCCGGCGCGCGTGCTCGGCATGCTGGCCGCGCGCGCGGCGAAGCCGCTCGCGCTCAAACCGTGGAAGCGGCCCTTCAACGCCGAAGTCGCCGCCGTGCGCAGCCTGTGTCCCGGCGTGGTCTTTCCGGCGCTGCGTAAAGTCGGAACACGTTTTGCGCGGCTGCCGGACAAGGCCGCGAAACCGGATCTGGCAGTGCCCACGTCACTCGCCGAACTGGTGCAGGAACTCGCACGCCCCGGGCGCCGCGCCCGCATCCTGGCCGGCGGCACCGACATGCTGGTCGGGCTGCGCCAGGGCATCTACGATCCGGACCTGCTGGTCGACGTGACCGGCATCGCCGAACTGCGCGGCATCCGCGAGGCGGATGGCTGGCTGCACATCGGCGCGGCCACCACGCTGGCGGAGGTGCTCGAGTCCGAACTCGCGCAGCGCGCGCTGCCGGCGCTCGCCGAGGGCGTGCGGATGATCGCCACGCCGCAGATCCGGCGCGTGGCGACGGTCGCGGGCGACCTCTGCCAGGAGAAGCGCTGCTGGTTCTTCCGCAGCGCCTTCCCCTGCTACAAGCTGGGCGGCAGCACCTGCCCCTGCTTCGCGGTGCAGGGCGACAGCCGGCACCACTCGATCCTGGGCGCGCGGCGTTGCGCCGCGCCCTGCCCGGCCGACCTGGCGCCCATCCTGGCCGCGCTCGACGCGCGCCTGGTCGTCGCCGGTCCTGGCGGGCTGCGCGTCCTCGCCATGGCGGACCTGTACCTGTGGTCGGGACTGACTTCGTTGCGGCACGGCGAGGCGATCGTCCGCGTCGAGATCCCGTTGCCGCGCGAGTCCACCCAGGCCTTCGAGAAGTTCGCGCAGCGCCAGGGCGATTTCGCCGAAGCATCGGTCGCGGTGCGCCTCGAGTGGCAGGGCGGCCGGCTGGTGGCGGCGCGCATCGCGCTGGGCGCGGTGTCGCCGTTCCCGGCGCGCGCCACGGCCAGCGAACGCGCGCTGTGCGGCACGCGGCCCGATGCGCGGCGCATCCGCAGCGCTGCGGAAATGACGGTGCACGGCAGCCTGCCGCTGGCGGACAACGCCCACACGGCGCACCTGCTGGTCGCGCTGGCTGAGCGCGCGATCGCGCGCGCCTGCGCCTGAGGCACGCCAGCCGGAGACACGGATGGACATCGGGCGCGCCGGTCGCCCACAAGCCCTGGAGGCACGCGTGAACGCGAATGATGAAACCGGGGCCGGCGGCCTCGCCGCCTACTGCACGCTGTTCGCCGCCGACCTCGACTGGCAGGACGCCGCGCGCCGCGCTTCGCGCGCGTCGAAGCGGGCAAGCTCGAACCCAGGGTGCGCGAACTCGTGTTCGTCGCGGGCTATCTGCTCAATCGCTACGGCGAGGCGGCGCGGCAGCACCAGCATCGCGCCCGCGCGCACGGCGCCACCGACGACGACTTCCGCCTGCTGCTCAAGATCCTCGAGTTCTACCGCGGGCTGCGCGGCTTCCAGGACGCGCAGAAACTGGTCAGCTTCTGGCGCTCGGGCGTGTTCCCGGAAATCAAGCCGCCGCTCGCCGGCACGACCGACGAAATCTATCGCGGGATCACGGCCAGCCGCGGCTACATCGCCAACGGCTTTCGCGTCAACGGCGCCGACGGCGAATGGCTGCGGCTTTATCTGCAGCGTTCGGATGCGATCAAGCGCTCGCCGCGGACCATCGACGAGCGCGCGGTGCAACTGCTTGCCATGGCGATCACGCTGAAGAACCACGGCTACTCGGACAACTGGAACGACGGCTGCATCCAGGTGCACGAAGACAAGGCGCGCGCGCTCGGGGCCGGCTCCGCCGAAGTGCTCGAGGTGGTGCAGATCATGGAGTTGTGCGACTCGATGACCACCGCGTGGGAAGGGGCGACGCTGCTCGACCTCGCGCCGGCCGCCGCCGGCGCCTGACTTGTCGGCGCAGGTCGGCCGCGCGGGCAAGCGAGCCGGCGCTGCGTCAGCCCTCCGGTCCCAGCCCCAGGCGCGGGAAGCGCGGCAGCGTCCGTCCGCCATCCAGGATGATCGCGCGCCCGGTCATGAAATCGAACTCGGCCTCGCACATCCGCGCCGCCATTTTCGCGATTTCCTGTTCCGTCACCAGCCGCCCCAGCGGCGTGCCCGCGATCGCCGCGTCCTTGTAGACCGGCATGGTGTCGGTGCGCGGGCTCGCGATCTGGCTGGGCACGATGGCGTTGACCGTCACGGCCGGGGCGAGCTCCAGCGCCAGCGACTCGGTCAGGTGAATCACCGCGGCCTTCGCCAGCCCGTAGATCGAATGCGAGCGCACCAGCGACGAGGTGGCGCCCAGGTTGATGATGCGGCCCCAGCCCTGCCGGATCATTGCTGGCGCGACTTCCTGCACCAGCAGGAAAGGCGCCTTCAGGTTGACCGCGAGCACCGCGTCCCAGTCGCGCTCCTCCAGCGTCAGGAAGGGAGCGTCGGCGAAGGGCCCGGCATTGTTGACCAGGATGGATACCGGTCCCAGCCGTTCCGCCACCTCGGCGGCCAGCCTGCGCGCCTGCGCCGCATCGCCGAGATCGGCGCAGAAGGCGGTGGCCGCGTGGCCCTCGCTGCGGATCCCGTCGACGACCCGGTTTGCCGCAGACATGTCCCTGCGGCAGTGCACGGCGACGTGGGCGCCCAGCCGGGCGAACTCGCGCGCGATCTCCGCGCCCGTGCCCGACGAAGAGCCGGTGACCAGCGCCACCCTGCCCGCCCAGCGTGTTCCGGCGGCGCTCACGGGTCGATCAGCTCCGACCAGACCGACACCGTCTTCGACCGGTCGAGATACTTGGCGTAGAGCTCGTCGATCAGTTGCTTGCCGGCCACCGCGAGTTCCGCCTCGTACGCGGCGCGGTCGGTGACCTCGATGCGTTCGACGTAGTCCCAGGGACCACCGGTCAGGCCGGCGCCGGTCTCGGTGATCCGGTGCGTGCGATAGCTGACGATGGTCTTCAATCCGGCCGCGACCGGATAGTCCACCTCGCGCTCGAAGCGCTCGTAGTCTTGGGGGCTGACCCCCGGCTTCAGCGCGGCGAAGACGAATCGGATGATGGCCATGGCAAATCTCCTGGGTGGTTGTTGATGCCGGAACGAATGGCGGAGCGCTCTCCCCGCTCAGACCCGATGACAGGCGACGTAGCGGCCCAGGCGCGACTTCCCGGAACGGCGGGGCTCCGCGCAAACCGGTTGCTCGATCGGGCAGCGGCCGCGCAGCGGGCAGCCGCTGGGCAGCTCCATCGGGCTCGGGATTTCCCCCTCCAGCACGAAGCGCTCGCGCTGCGAGTCCGGGTCCGGCACCGGGACGGCGGCGATCAGGGCCCGCGTGTACGGATGCAGCGGCCTGGCGAACAGCTCGCCGGTCTCCGCGAGCTCCACGATCACGCCCAGGTACATCACCGCGACGCGGCCGGCCAGGTATTTCACGGTCGCCAGGTCGTGCGAGATGAACAGGTAGGACAAGCCGTGGCGCGCGCGCAGCGATTCCAGCAGCAGGATGATGCGCGAGCGCAGCGAGACGTCGAGCGCCGACGTCGGCTCGTCGAGCACGACGAAGCGCGGATTGGTTGCGATCGCGCGGGCGATGTTGACGCGCTGGCGCTGCCCGCCCGAGAGTTCATGCGGATGCCGGTCGGCGAGCTCCCGGCCCAGCCCGACTTCCTCCAGCACGCCGTCGACGCGCGCACGCCGGTCGGCCGCATCGAGCGCGGTGTGGAGCAGCAACGCTTCCTCGACCATGCGCCGCGCGGTGAGACGCGGATTGAGCGATGCCGTCGGGTCCTGGAACACCATCTGGATGTTGCGCCGCAGCGGCTGCATCGCGTCGCTATCGAGGGTGGCGATCTCGGTGCCGTCGTAGCGGATCGAACCCGCGGTCGGATCGAGCAGCCGCAGCAGGCAGCGCGCGACGGTGGACTTCCCGCAGCCGGACTCCCCGACCAGAGCCAGCGTCTCGCCGGGCGCGACATCGAACGACACCGACTGCACCGCGCGCACCACCGGCGCCGGCAGGCCGCGCAGCCGCGCCAGCAGCGCGGGGAGGCCGCCCAGCGGAAAGTGCATCTGCAGTTCGCGGACCTCAACCAGCGGCATCGCGGCGTTCCTCGAAGCCATAGCAGGCGACTTCATGATCGGCGACGACCCGCGTCAGCGGAGGGCGCGCGATGCGGCAGCGCTCGCTGACCCAGCCGCAGCGCTCGGCATAGCGGCACCCCGGCGGCGGGTCGAGCAGCGAGGGCACCGCGCCGGGGATCGGCTCCATGGTGACGGTGCGATCGACCCGCGGTATCGAGCGCACCAGCGCCCGGGTGTAGGGATGCGCCGGCTGGTGGAACAGCGTGCGCACCGGCGCGCTTTCCACGACCTGGCCCGCGTGCATCACGACGACGCGGTCGGCGGTTTCCGCGACGACGCCCAGGTCGTGGGTGATCAGCAGGATCGCCGCGCCGGTCTTCGCGCCCAGCTCGCGCAGCAGGTCGAGGATCCGCGCCGCGATCGACACGTCGAGGCCGGTGGTGGGCTCGTCGGCGATCAGCAATTGCGGCGACGTGGCGAGCGCCATCGCGATCATCACGCGCTGGCACATGCCGCCGGAGAGCTGATGCGCGTACTGGCCGGCCCGCTTCGCCGGGTCGGGAATCCGGACCAGGCTCAGCATCTCGAGCATGCGGCGGTGCGCATCGCGCGCCGACAGCCCGCCGTGCAGTTCGAACAGGCGCGCGATCTGCCGCCCCACGGTAATGACCGGGTTGAGCGCAGTGCGCGGGCTCTGCGAGATCAGCGCGATCTTCGCGCCCCGGATCTGCCGCATTTCCTCCTCGGAGAGCGTGCCCAGGTCGACGCCGTTGAAGCGGATCGTTCCGGACTTCACGCGCCCCGGGCGGCGGATCAGGCGCAGGATCGCGAACGCGGTGACCGATTTTCCCGACCCCGACTCGCCGACCAGGCCGACGACTTCGCCGGCGCGGATGGTCAGGCTGATGTGGTCGACGGCCTGGATCTCGCCGGCATCGCTGTCGAAGCTTACGGTGAGGTCCGCGATTTCGAGCAGGTCGCTCACCGGATTCCCCGCATGCGCGGATCGAGAAAGTCGCGCAGGCCGTCGCCGACGAGATTGAACGCCAGCACCGTGATCATGATCGCCAGCCCGGGAAACAGGAACAGCCACCACTCGCCGGTGACGATCTGGCTCGCGCCCTCGGCGGTCATCACGCCCCATTCGCTCTGCGGGGGTTGTATCCCCAGGCCGATGAACGACAGCGCCGCCATCGTGAGCAGCGCGAAGCCCATCGCCAGCGTCGCCTGGACGATCAGGGGCGGCATGCAGTTCGGCAGCAGGTGGATCAGCACGATGCGCCAGGTCGGATTGCCGACCGTGCGCGCCGCGTCGGCGTACTCCATTTCCCGGATGCGCAGCATCTCGCCGCGGATCAGCCGGAGATAGCTGGGTACCTGGGTGATCGAGATCGCGATCGCGACATTGACCGTCGAGTTGCCGAGCGCGGCGGTGATGCCCATCGCCAGCACGAAGGCCGGAAAAGCCATGATGGCGTCCACCGGCCGCATCGCGATATGGTCGACCCAGCCGCCGCGATAGCCGATGATGGCGCCCAGCAGCGAACCGATGACCACCGCGGCCGCGGTCGCGGCGAAGGCTACCGACAAGTCGATGCGCGCGGCGAAGATGATGCGCGAGAGCTGGTCGCGGCCGTACAGGTCGGTGCCCAGCGGGTGGCGCCAGGACACTGACTGCAGCGCGGCCGCGGCGTCGGTGGCGTCCGGCGGGTAGGGCGCGATCCACGGCGCGAAGATCGCCGCGAGCGCGATCAGGCCGATCACGCACAGCGCGCCGAACGACAGCGGGTTGCGGCGGATCCGCCGCCAGACCAGCGATGGCGACGGGGGCGGTAGCGGCGCCAACGGCGCGGAGGTTTGCATCAACCCAGCCGGATCCTGGGATCGGCGAGGCCATACACCAGGTCGACCAGCAGGTTGACCGCCACATACAGGACAGCCACGAACAGCACGAACGACTGGATGGGGCCGGAATCCTTGGTCATCAGCGCGGTCACCGCGTAGTTGCCGATGCCGGGCCAGGCAAACACGCTTTCGACCACCGCGTTGCCGGCCATCAGGAAGCCGAACACTATGCCCAGGATCGTGACCACGGGGATCAGCGCGTTGCGCAGCGCGTCGCCGTAGATCACGGTGCGCCGCGGCAGGCCCGCGGCCCACGCGGCCTTGACGTAGTCGGACTCGAGGATCTCCAGCATCGTCGAGCGCACCATGCGCGCGACGGGCGCCATCACGCTGAACCCCAGCGTGGCGGCCGGCAGCATCAATTGAAAGAGGCTCGAGCGCAGGGTCTGCCAGTTGCCGGTCAGCAGCGAGTCGACGACGTAGAGACCGGTGATGTGCTGCGGCGCAGTGATCCCGGCGCCCAGGCGCCCCAGCGGCGCGGGCGCCACGTCGAGCAGATAGAAGAAGACATAGACGAAGATCAGCCCGGTCCAGAAACTGGGCATCGCCACGCCGGTGATGCCGACCACCCGGCCGACGTGGTCGATGAACGTGTCGCGATGCACCGCCGAGAGCACGCCCAGCGGAATGCCGATCACGATCGCGATGATGAGGCTGGCAAAGGTCAGTTCCAGCGTGGCCGGCAGGCGCTGGACGAAATCCTCGGACACAGGCCGGCCGGTGGCCGAGCTTTCACCGAGATCACCGCGCAACAGCCCGGAGGCGTAACGGTAATACTGCTCCGGCAGCGAGCGGTCCAGCCCCATCGCGCGCTCCATTTCCGCCAGGTGTTCCGGCGTCGCGAACGGGCCGGCCTTCACCATCGCCGGATTGCCCGGCAGCATGTACGTCAGGAAGAAGCAGATCAGGCTGACGCCGAACAGCGTGGGCAACGCCAGGGCAAGCCTGCGGACAAGATAACCCAGAAACCCCATCCGGCAGACTCCCCTGGTTGCGCGTGGAACCCGGGCGGCTTACGCGAGCTTCATGTTGAAGTAACGCTCGAACGTGTCCCAGCGCTTCTCGATGCCGACCAGGTCGGCGCGCATCACCCGCGTCCAGTTGTCGTACCACAGATGGCCCCAGGCGGCATCGTCGATGATGATCTTCTGCAACTGCTTGACCGCGGCGAGACGCTTGGTGTTGTCGGTCTCGTGCATGTTGTCGTCGATCAGTTTGTCGACGGCCGGATTCGAGTAGAACGCCGTGTTCGTGCCCTTGGCCGTGCTGTGGAAGTTGAAGAACAGGTGGTAGATCGGATCGTTGATCCACGATTGCCAGGACTCGATCGACAACTGGTGATCGCCCTTCGAGGCCACCTGGCGGAACGTCGCATCGGTTTCCTTGACGATGCTCACCTTGAAGCCGATCTTCTCCAGTTCGGTCTGGATCCACACCGCGGCCTGCTCGTGCGGCAGCCAGCCCACGCGGACCGCCAGTTCGATGGGCACCGGGGTGCTGCCCAGGCCGGCCTCGCGCATCAGGCTCTTCGCCTTCTCGATGTCGTACTTGTAGGGCGAGGCCGTCGCGTCGTGGCCCGGCGTGAGGTTCGGCACCGGGCTCTTCATCTCGCTGCCGTAGCCGAACAGCACGTTCGGGATGATGGCCTGGATCGGAATCGCGTAGTTGATCGCCTGGCGCACCTTGACGTTGTTGAACGGCGCCTTCTGCGAGTTCATGCACACCCAGTGGCAGGTGGTGTCCGGCACCGACACGATCTTCAGCCCGGCCTCGCCTTCCAGGGCCTTCACGTTGCGCGGCGAGAGTCCCGGCCGGCCGACGACCATGTCGATCGCCTTGCGCTTGAGCAGCAGCACGCGGTCGGCCTCGTTCGGCACGAACTTGAACACCACGCGCTCGAAATACGGCGCGCCGCGCCAGTGGTCCTTGCGCGCTTCCAGCACGATTTCCACGCCGGGCTCGTTCTTGACCAGCTGGTACGGCCCCAGGCCGGCGGTGTTGCGCTTGAGCCAGTTGGTCGCCCACGGGTCTTCGGCCGTGACGTGGGCCTTCACCTCGTCCGGATCGAGCAGCGCGTTGTTGATCAGCGCCATGGTGTCGAGCGCCATCGGGCTCGGCGCGGGCATGTTGATCGCGAACGTGTATTCGTCGCGCACCTCGAACTGGTCGGGCTTGGTCACGCGCAGCAGGCGGGGAAACAGGATCCGCATGTAACCGGGCGATTGCAGTCCGCGATCGAACAGGTACTTGACGGACGTCGCGTTGACCGGCT
The DNA here is from genome assembly GCA_016717855.1 of Betaproteobacteria bacterium. Taxonomy (GTDB): domain Bacteria; phylum Pseudomonadota; class Gammaproteobacteria; order Burkholderiales; family Casimicrobiaceae; genus PALSA-1005. Next base: position 72,728 of record JADKEV010000003.1, on the reverse strand, counting down.
TGCCGCTGGGGAACTTGACGCCCTTGCGGATCTTCAGCACCAGCGTGGCGTTGTTCTTCTCGAACGCCCACGACTCGGCGATGCCGCCGTCCATCTCACCGGGTTTCGACTGCAGCAGTCCCGGCTTGCCGGCCACCGGCTGTACCTTCCACATCAGCGGGCTGTCGTAGATGTTGGCCTGCACCGTGTAACCTCCGATCGACTTGAACGAGGCCGGATCGAGCGTATCGATGTCGGTGTCCCAGGCGACGGTCAGGGTCCGTTTGTCCTGCGCCGTGGCCAGGCCAGGCGCCAGTCCCAGTCCCGCCAACGTCAATGCGCCCGCGCTGGCTGCCGTGAGCTTCAGGAAGTCCCGCCGATCCGAATATTTGCTCATCTGCTACTCCTCATTCTCGTAGATTCACTGGTGGACGCTGCGCGGGGCCGGGCTGAGTTCGATCGTCGTGATCAAGTATCCGGCCACCTGCTGCTTTCGATCTCGCGGGCCACCGCGGTCCGTGTCCCGTGCTGCCAAACGACTTCCCAACCCCATTCATCGCTTGCCATTAATGTACAGCATGTGCCATTATTGTCAACACGTGTCTCAACCTGTGGAACTCGGTAGCCGAAATTGAGTACTCTCTCCAACGCCGCCGCGATCCTGCGACTGTTCGCCCCGGACCGGCTGGAAATATCCGTCACCGAAGTCTCGACGATGCTGGGGATGCCCAAGAGCTCCGCGTCGCGGCTGCTGCGGGCGATGCTGCAGGAGGGGCTGCTTTCGCGGATGGCGAATTCCCCCCGCTACAAGGTCGGCAACCTGCTGTTCGAGATCTCGCAGCTCTACCGGCTGCACTCGTCGCTGATCGAGGCCGTCGACGAGGCGATGCACGCCATCTGCCGGGAAACCGGGCACACCGGCTACATTTCCATACTCGATGGCGCCGAGGTGCTGGTCATCCGGATGTACCAGGGCTCGCATGCGCTGCGCGTGTTCACGCCGCTGGGACAACGCGCGCCGGCGTTCGCGACCGCGGTCGGCCGCGCGCTGCTGGCCCGGCTCCCGGACGAGACCGTGCGCGCGCTGCATGCCGACGGGCTGGTGCCGCCGTCGCCGAATTCCCCGCAGACCATCGACGAACTGCTCGCGGCGCTGGCGCAGATCCGCCGCTGTGGCTGGGCCGAGGCCAGTGACGAGGCGATCCCGGGCGTCGGCACCATCGCCGTCAGCGGCGCCGACACCGGCACCGGCGAAACGATCGCGTTCTGCATTTCCTACCCGGCGTCGAACATCGCGGCCGAGGAGAAGAACCGCATCGTCTCGCTGCTCGCCGCGGCGGGGCGCAAGATCGCCGTGCGCTTCGCCGACCCGTTCCATTCGCAGTTCATCCATGTGGTCCAGCGCGCCGCGCCGGCCGCCGCGTGAGGACTTCGCGGCACACCATGCCGGCGGATCCAGTCCGCCATTTTCAGCCTGAGGGTCAGCAATGAAGCAGTTGAGTGCGGAGGATATCGAAGACCTCGCTGTCGGCGCCTGGATACTGGGCACGGGCGGCGGCGGCAGTCCGTATCATGCGTTGCTGAACCTGCGCCGGCTGTACGCCGACGGCGCGCGGGTCGACCTGATCGACATCGACGAGCTGGACGATGACGACGCCATCGCCGTCGTCTCGGTGATGGGCGCGCCGCTGGTGATCCTCGAGCGCCTGGTCGACAGCAAGCTGATCGCCCGCGCCGTGTCGGCGATGGAAGAGCATCTCGGCCGCAAGTTCAGGGCGGTGATGGCGATCGAGATCGGCGGCGGCAACGGCATGCAGCCGCTGCTGGCCGCGGCCCACCTGGGCATCCCGGTCGTCGACGCCGATGCGATGGGCCGCGCCTATCCGGAAGCGCAGATGACCAGCTTCGCCGTCGGCGACCTGTCGCCCTCGCCGCTGACTTCGATCGACCCGCGCGGCAGCGAGGTGATTATCGCCCGGACCCCGACCTGGAAGTGGATGGAACGCGTCAGCCGGAAGATCTGCACCGAGTTCGGTTCCATCGCCGCCACATGCAAGGCGCCGCGGACCGGCGCCGAGGTCAGGAAGTGGGGCATCCCGCGGACCACGACGAAAGCGATCCGGCTGGGCCGCGCGGTGGCCGAGGCCAACCGGCGGCACGCCGATCCGATCGCGGCGGTGCTCGAGGCGGAATCCGGAATGCGGCTCTTTGCCGGCAAGATTGTCGAAGTCGAGCGGCGCACGACCGAGGGCTTCCTGCGCGGCCGGACCGTGATCGAAGGCCTGGGCGAGGATCGCGGCGGCAAGGTCGAGATCAACTTCCAGAACGAATGGGTCGTCGTGTGGCGCGACGGCAAGCCGGTGGTGTCGACGCCGGAGCTGATCTGCGTGCTCGACAGCGAGTCCGGCGAAGCCATCGGCACCGAGACCATCCGCTACGGCCAGCGCGCGACGGTGATCGCGCTGCCCGCGTCGGCCGTGTTCCTGTCGCCGCGCGGACTGGACCATGTCGGCCCGCGTGCATTCGGCTACGACATAGACTTCAAATCGGTGTTCCAGTCATGAAGCGCATAGGAATCGATGTCGGCGGCACGAACACCGACGCCGTGCTGGTCGCCGAGGGCAAGGTCATTCATAGCGTCAAGGCCGCCACCACGGCCGACATCACCAGCGGCATCGTCGCCTCGATCAAGGCGCTGGATGCCGCCGTCGACCTGAAGTCCGGCGTCGATGCGCTGATGATAGGCACCACGCACTTCATCAACGCGGTGGTGCAGCGCCGGCACCTGACCCGCGTCGCGGCGATCCGCGTCGCGCTGCCGGCCACCGGCGCGCTGCCGCCATTCACCGGCTGGCCCGCGGACCTGGCCGCGCTCGCCAATGGCGGCGCCTGGCAGATCGAGGGCGGGCACGATTACGACGGGCGGCGGTTCATGCCGCTCGATGTCGCCGCGGCGCGGGCGGCGGCGCGGCAGATCCGAGAGCGCGGCCTGAAGCATGCCGTGGTGACGGCGATGTTCTCGCCGCTGGACGCGTCCGACGAGGAAGCGATCGCGGCCATCCTGCGCGAGGAGATCCCCGGGTTGTCGGTCACCTGTTCGCACTTGCTCGGAGGCATCGGCCTGCTCGAGCGCGAGAACGCCGCCATCCTCAACGCCTCGCTGATCGCGCTGGCCGAGGAAACCATAGGCGCCTTCCAGCAGGCGAAGGCGCAGATCGGGATCTCCGCGCCGCTGTTCGTCACGCAGAACGACGGCACCGTGGCGGAGGCCGCGCGCGCCGCTGCCTTTCCGGTCTTCGGCTTCGCTTCCGGACCGACCAATTCGATGCGCGGCGCCGCCTATCTCTCCGGGATCAAGGAAGCGATCGTCGTCGACGTCGGCGGCACCACGGCGGACTTCGGCCACCTGCGCCTGGGCTTTCCGCGCGAGGCCAATGCGGTGGTCCATGTCGGCGGCGTGCGGACGCTGTTCCGGATGCCCGACCTGATCTCGATCGGGCTGGGCGGAGGCAGTCACGTCGACCTCGATGCGATGACCATCGGGCCGCTCAGCGTCGGCTACCGGCTGACCACGGACGCCCTGGTGTTCGGCGGCGACAGGCTGACCGCGACCGACGTGGCGGTGGCCGGCGGACTCCTCGACCTGGGCGAGCGCAGGCGGGTGGCGCATCTCGGCGCGGACACGGTCAACGCGGTGTTGCGGCGCGCGAAGGAGATGATCGAGGACCACGTCGACCGGATGAAGACCGGCGCCGGCGACGTCACGTTGATCGCGGTGGGCGGGGGCGCGTTCCTAGTGCCCGAGACCCTGCAGGGCGTCGCGCGCGTGGTGCGCGTCGAGCATGGCGCCTGCGCCAACGCGGTGGGCGCGGCGATCGCGCAAGTGAGCGGCGAGGTCGACCAGGTCTTCCAGGGAACGACGCGCGGCGAGGCGATCGCGGCGGCGCGCAAGCTGGCGGACAACCGTGCCGTCGAAGCCGGCGCGGATGCGGACAGCCTGGTCATGGTCGAAGCCGAGGACACGCCGATCGCCTATCTGCCCGGCAACGCGATGCGCGTTCGGGTCAAGGTCGTCGGGGACATTCGGGTAACTTGAGTGGTGCAGGCAATGCCGGTGCGCCTCCCCGGCCGTCGTAGGATGGGGAGCGCAGCGACCCTCGCGTCGAATCGGCCACGACCGTTCAAAACACTGGAGGGCAACTCATGCCGGTACGCTTTCTGATCAGCACGCTCAAGCCCGGGGTCGACCCCGACGAATACGAGTCCTGGGTGCGCGAGCGCGACTACGCGCTGGTGCGCACGCTGCCGAACTACACCAGCTACAAGGTGCACCGGATCCGCCCGCCCATCCAGGGCGCCGAGGCCTCCGGCTGGCAATACATCGAGCGCATCGAAGTGAAAAGCCTGGAGCAGCACGACCGGGACCTCGCCACGCCGGACGGCGTGAAGCTGCGCGAGGAACTCTACGGCAGATTCCTGGATCGCAGCAAGAACGTCTATTTCGCCAGCGACGAAATCGAGTAAGCGGGCGCGCCGCGCGCCATGACTGGCCGCCGGCGGCGCCGAACTGAAACCACGGAGAAAGGTCCCCCATGTCGATCGATCTGTTGATACTGGGCAACGCGCCGGTGGCGCGCATGCTCGAGCGGGTGAAGCTGGCCGAGGCGAACGGCTACGACACGGCCTGGCTCGCCGACGAGCGGTTCTATCGCGAGGTGTATTCCTGCCTCACCTATTTCGCACAGCACACGACGCGGATGAAAGTAGGGCCATGCGTCACCGACCCGTATACCCGGCATCCGGCGCTGACGGCGATGGCCATCGCCACGCTGGACGAACTTTCCGGCGGCCGCGCGATCCTCGGCATCGGCGCCGGCATTTCGGGCTTCACCGAACTGGGCGTGGAGCGCAAGAAGCCGGCGCGCGCGATCCGCGAGGCGATCGAGCTGATCCGGATGCTGCTGCGCGGCGAAAAGGTCACGTATGACGGCGAAGTGATCCAGTTCACCGAGGGCAAGCTCAGCTTCGCGCCGATACGCCCGGAGATTCCCATCTACGTCGCCAGCAACGGGCCCATCGGCCAGAAGATGGCGGGAGCACTCGCCCAGGGCGCCATCATGGAAGCCTGCGGCAATGTCGAGGAGGTCCGCGCGCTGCGGTCCGTGCTCGATGGCGGCGCCAGGCAGGCGGGGCGCGACCCGAAGGCGGTCAAGCTGGTCGCGCGCCTGAACACCTGCATCGCTCCCGACGGCCAGGCTGCCCGCGACGCGCTGCGGCCGACCGTCGCGCGCCTGCTGGGCGCCGCCCGGCTGAAGTTCCTCACCGCCGAGCAGCAGGGCCTGACCCTGTCGCCGGAACTGGTCGCCTCGGTCGCCGGCGCCGCCTATGCCTCCGGCTTCACGCCGTACCTGCCGCTGCTGCCGCACATCACCGACCGGCACATGAATTCCTTCACCCTGGCCGGCGACGTTGCAGAAGTGACGGCGCGGGTACTCGAATTGCGCGCGGCCGGGGTCGATACGGTGATCGTGATGCCATTCGCAGCGGCCGGCGGCTCGATCGAGGACACGATCGTGAAATTCGGCGCCGAGGTCTGGCCGGCGGTGCAGGCGGCGGAGAAAGCCAGGGCATGAGTTTCGACCTGCATCGGCCTTCGAGCCTCGCCGAAGCCGTCGCGCTGGCCGGGCTGTTCGGTCCCGGCGCGCGCTTCATCGCCGGCGGCACCGATGTGGTCATCCAGATCAACCGCGGAAAGATCGCGCCGGCGCACCTGATCGACATCAGCCTGTTGCCCGGCCTGGCCGGCATCGCCGCGACGGCCGAGGGTTACGCGATCGGCCCGCTCACCACCTACCGGACGATCGAACGGCACGCGGCCTTTCAGGGTCCGTTGTCGGCGCTGGTCGAAGCGGCCGCCGTGGTCGGCGGCCATCAGGTGCGCAACATCGCAACCGTCGGCGGCAACATAGTCAACGCTTCGCCCGCCGCCGACTTCGTGCCGCCGCTCCTCACGCTCGATGCGGTCCTCGACATCGCCGGTCCGCAGGGCGACCGCACGGTCGCGTTGCGCGACTTCATCACCGGCCCCGGAAAGACCAGTCTTGGCGCAGGCGAACTCGTCACCGCGATCCGCTTCGCGCGCCTGGCCGCGAATTCCGCGACCGCGTTCTTCAAAGAAGGGCGGCGCAAGGCGATGGAAATATCGGTCGTCTGCGTCGCCGCCTCGCTGACGCTGGACGCGAGCGGCACGCGCTGCGTCAGCGCACGGCTGGCCGTCGGCGCGGCTGGACCCACGGCGCTGCGCCCGGAGCGGGCCGAAGCCTCCCTGGCCGGCCAGGCCGCCGGGCTAACCAGCTTTCGCGACGCCGGCCGACTGGCGGCCGAAGCCTCGTCGCCTATTTCCGATGTGCGCGCCTCGGCGGACCATCGGCGCCATCTGGTCGCGGTGCTGGTCGAACGCGCACTGACCCGCTGCGCGGAACGAATCGCTGGAGCACGCCCATGAGCCGCAGAATCCTGAATGTCGTCATCAACGGCGAGCGCCACGAGCTCCTGATCGAACCGCACTGGACGCTGCTGCAGGTGCTGCGCGGCCAGATCGGCATGATGGGCACCAAGGAGAACTGCCTCGAAGCCGAATGCGGCGTGTGCACCGTCCTGCTCGAGGGCAAGGCGGTGAATTCCTGCATCCTGCTCGCGGGCCAGGTTGAAGGCCGGGCCATCACCACCATCGAAGGCCTGGGCGATCCGGAACATCTGCACCCGCTGCAGGCCGCATTCATCGAACACGGCGCCGTCCAGTGCGGCTACTGCATTCCCGGGATGATCCTGAGCGCGAAATCCTTCCTCGACGAAAACCCCGGGCGGCAGCCCACCCGCCAGGAGATCCGCGAGGCGCTCGCGGGAACCCTGTGCCGCTGCACCGGCTACGGCAAGATCGTCGACGCGGTGGCCGCCGCCGCGCAGCGCATGGCAGGCAAGGAACCGACGCCATGAGCGCGCGCAATTTTCGTGTCGCCGGGCAGCGCCTGCCCCGGATGGACGGCATCGGCAAGGTGACCGGCAAGCATGTCTATGCGGCCGACTTCACCCTCGCCGGCATGCTGTTCGGCAAGATCCTGCGCAGCACGCGCGCGCATGCGCTGATCCGGCGGCTGGACACCAGCCGCGCGGCCGCAATGCCCGGCGTGCGCGCGGTCATCACGGCTGCCGACATACCGGCGGTGCGCTTCGGCCAGGCGGTCCGCGATACCACGGTGTTCGCGCTCGATCGCGTGTTGTTCATGGGCCATCCGATCGCGGCCGTCGCCGCCGTCTCGCTGGAGATTGCCGTGCAGGCGCTGGCGGCAATCGACGTCGACTACGAGGATCTGCCCGCCGTCTTCGACATGGAAGCGGCGCTGAAGAGCGCCGTGCTCGTCCACCCCGAGTGGGCGACCTACAAGGCCCTGCCGATCATCGCGCGCAGCGGCAACATCTCGGGCCGGGCGCGGATCAAGGCGGGCGACGTCGAGGCGGCGTTCGCCGGCGCCCACCGCGTCTACGAGCATCGCTTCACCACCGCACTGCAGCACCCCGGCTATACCGAGCCGCGGGCAGCGGTGGCGGATTGGGACGCCAACGGCAATGTGACGGTGTGGACCGGTACGCAGCTGCCGTTCGACACGCAGAACACGCTGGCGGAGATCCTCGACCTGCCCTCCTCGCGCGTCCGGGTGATCGTGCCGGGCATCGGCGGGGGCTTCGGCGGCAAGCTCCGGATCGGTGTCGAGCATTTCGCCGCCCTGCTGGCGCGGAAAACCGCGCGTCCGGTCCGCGTCATCACCACCAGCGAGGAAGAACTGACGCACTCGTATCCGCGGCAGGCCACTGTCGTGACGCTCAAGACCGGCGTCGATCGCGACGGGCATCTGCTGGCGCGACAGGGCAGGATCGTCCTGGATTGCGGCGCGTACGCGGGATCCGGTCCCGCGACGGCGGCCATCGCGCTGCAGGTCCTGGCCGGCCCCTACAAGACCGCGGCGCTGGCGCTCGAAAGCTTCGCGGTCTACACCAACAAGGGTACGAGCGGATCCTTCCGCGGCCCGGCCGGCCCGATGGCCAATTTCGCGGTCGAGTCCCAGATGGACATGATCGCCGCCGACTTGGGGCTGGATCCGCTGGAAATCCGCTTGCGCAACATCGTGCATGAGGGCGATCGCGGCCCTTCGGGCGAAGTGCTGCGCGCGGTCAGCATCGAGGAATGCCTGCGCCGTGCGGCCGCGGCGATCGGCTGGGATGATAGGAAGCCCGCGCCGGGACGCGGCAAGGGCATCGCCTGCGGCTGGTGGATGACCACCGGCGGCTCGTCCGGCGTCTACGTGAAGATCAACCCCGACGGGTCGGCCACGCTGGTGAGCGGCGCGGTCGAGATCGGCACCGGGGCGATCACCGGCGCGTCGCAGATCCTGGCCGAAGAACTGTCCCTCGATCTCGCCGACATCAGCGTCACCGGCGTCGACACCCAGGCGGCGCCCTACGACTACGGCGCGCAGGGCAGCCGCACCGCGTTCTCGGTCGGCAACGCCTGCCTCGCCGCGGCGGCCGACCTGCGCCGGCAGATGTTCGCGATCGCCGCCGCGCAACTGGACGCGCCGGTCGAGGCTATGGTGCTGCGCGACAAGCATGTCGTCGCCGGCGACAAGTCGATTTCCATCGCCGAGGTGGCGCGCATCTCCCGGCTCAGCGGCGGCGGCCTGATCGCGCACGGCACGGCGATTTCGCCCTCCCCTGCCTATGATCCGGGCCGGCTGGAGAATCATCCACTGCCGGCCTGGAACACGCCCAGCTTCCATGCCCATGCGGTCGATCTGTCGGTCGATCCGGATACCGGCACGGTCGACATTCATCGCTACGTCGTGGCGCAGGATGTCGGCTTCGCCATCAACCCGACCTACATCGAGGGGCAGATCGAGGGCGGCGTCGCGCAGGGGATCGGCCAGGCGCTGTCGGAAGAAATCGTGTATCAGGATGGCAAGGTAATGAATGCCAACCTCACCGACTACAAGATGCCCACGGCACTGGACGTGCCGGACATCGAGAGCATCCTCGTCGAGTGTGCGTCCGTTGCCGGACCCTATGGCGCCAAGGGTGTCGGCGAGCCACCCTGCATCGAGCCGCCGGCGGCGATCGCCAATGCGATTGCCGCCGCGACCGGCTTCTGGCTGCCGTCGCTGCCGATGACCGCCGAGAAAATCGCCCGCGAACTGCGGGCCCGCCGGAAGTGATCCGCATCGAAGTCACCATGCACGGCAACCTGCGGCGCTTCCTCCCCGGGGGCGTGGCCTCGACGCATCTCGAGTTGCCGGAGGGCACGACGGTGGCGGAGGTGATCGAGCGGCTGCAAGGGCAGCACGACATCTGGGTCGCCTCGATCGGCGACGAGGCGGTCCCGCTGTCGACGCGGCTGCACGAGGGTGTCGCGCTCGATTTCTTTCCGCATCTCGAGGGGGGATAGGCGCCAGCGTCTGCTGCCTAAGGACAGGCAATTCAGTGGCCCAGGCCCCATTATCCTAGCAAATGGGGGACAGACCACGATTAAGTTCCTCGCAAGCGAGTACGTGGACATCGTTCGTGATCCGTCTTCCATTGGTTGTTGACCGACGGTTCTTTTTTGACGGGCTGGTGTCCAGTGCATTGCGGCCGTTGCGAATGGACAAGAGGGGGGGGGTTGCGTTTGGAAGCGTGGTGCAACCCCAGCAGTCAGGGAATCTCCCGATTGAACGTCCCAACAGACGGGGCGTACATTGGACTGGCGGCAATCAGCGGCGGCCAACGACCCGTTACGGTCGTAGGCTGTGCCCCGAAACCGGACCGTCACACGAAGATTAGCAATGGTACGTCTGCGAGTTTACAAACTATGGGGATCCCGTTCGATGGACGAAGTGCGAGCAAGTCGTATCTCTTGCGTTGACCGGAAGGCGCCCGAGCGGATGAGGCAGACGCGTTGGCGTGGCTCTCTGGGAAAAGGAAGGCCCGAGGTCGCTAGCGGGTCCAAAGATCCCCGGGCAGGAACCCAGACTTACAGGGATTTCCCGTGATGGGCGCTACGGGAGCAAGGGCGCAGCGATTCAATTGAACAAGACGTTGAAACTGGCATCCTGCCGCGCGCCGTTTCGATCATGAACGACCGCTACCGCGTCCTGGTAATTGGATTTTGGACACAAGGCAGGGATCGAGAAGAAGCCGCCGGGGCCAGTCTCACTCGAAAGGGCCGTGATCAAATGGGACGCGCGCTGCCGGGAGCGCAATCCCTCGGGGACCTGGAAGTGATTGTGCGGTTTACGCCGGACGGCCCGGGCACCGCGCAGGTAGTCTGGCAAACCGATCAAGCTCAGGATGCAGGGCACGCCGGAACGGTGCGTCTGGTAAAGTAGGACCGCAATGCCACCAGGAAGCGCGCCATGACGGCGCCGCCCGGAACCTCGGAATGCACCATGCACGTCGAAGAGGAGGACGGGAAGCAGGACCTGATCTGCACGGTAGGCAAGACCGTACTCAGTTACGGCGCCCGCGGGCGAGGTTCCGCGTGGTGCGTCACCGACGTTGTTCCAGGCGGTCTTCGCAAGGACAACTGCCTGGACCCGGCTAGCAATCAGAAGTTGACCAAAAAAAAGGGGGAGTGAAGTGCGATTCTCGTCTGCCAGGTTGGCGCGCCGTGGGGCGCGCAGCGGTTTCATTTCATGCGTTGTATTGTCGATGTCGGCGATGCTGCTCGCTGCGCCGGCCCGTGGTGCGGTCGATGTGGGCACCGCGCAGAAGCTCGCGCAGGTTGCGGTGCCGTTCGTCGCCAATGACGGACAATGGGATTCGCGCGCAGCGTATGCGGCACAGACGTTTGCCGGCACTCTCTACGTCACCCAGGAGGGTCGTCTCGTCTACAGCCTGCCGGGGCGGCGCATTGCGGGTCCCGGCGCTGACGGCGCAGGTGCCGCGCAATCGGATTCGAATGCAACGCGCCCCGATGCACGCACATCGGGTTGGGCGATTACCGAAACCTTCGTCGGCCCGGATCAGCAGCCGATCACGGCAACGCCCGCAGGGGCGCGCGAAGCGACAGCGCGTGTCAGCTACTTCAACGACCACGACACAGCGCGCCATCGACGCGATCTGCAGACATTCGAGCGCATCGCTCTCGGCGACGTGTTCCCCGGCGTGAACGTGCAGTTGCGCGCGACCGGCGCCAACGTCGAGAAGATCTTCACCGTCGCGCCGGGACAGGACCCGCGCCGCATCCGCCTGCGCATCGACGGCGCCATGCATCTGGCGCTCGGCGCGGCCGGCGAACTCATCGTCGACACCGGCAACGGACCGATCGCGTTCACCGCACCCGTGGCGTTCCAGGAAGACAGTCTGGGCCGGCGCGAGGGCGTAGACGTGCGTTACGCGCTCGACGCCGCGACCCGGCAATACGGTTTCGTGGTGGCTGCATACGACGCTGCACGGCCGCTGGTGATCGATCCGCTGCTGCAATCGACCTATCTCGGCGGAGCCGGCAACGAGGACGTGAAGGCGATCGCGATCCATCCGGCGAGCCATGAAGTCTATGTGGCGGGCTTCACGGACTCCAATCCGTTCCCGCAGATGACAGGCGGAGCCATTCCCGCGAGCGCCGGCCTGGTTTCCTTCGTCAGCCGCTTCAGTGCCGACCTGAAAACGCTGCACCAGTCGAGTTACGCGCAGGGTAGTCCCAGTACTTCGAGCGTCTACGACGCGGCATTCAGCTACGCCGCCGGCTTGGCCATTCACCCGACCGGCGGCGATGTGTATTTGGCGATCGGGGACACCGTCAGTCGTTTCAACGCCGCCCTCACGACGATCTCGGCGACGGCCGTGATAGGCGGCGCAGCATCTACGGCAGTGGCCATCCATCCGGTCAGCGGTGAAATCTACGTGGCCGGCACCACGACATCCGCGACACTGGCCGGCGCCGACGCCGGCGCAGCGCAGCCAACCTATGCCGGGGGCGATGACGCATTCGTCAGCCGCCTCAGCGCCGATCTGGGCACGCTGTTCCGCTCGACCTACGTCGGCGGCGCCGGGCAGGAACGCGGGTCGGCGCTGGCCATTCATCCATCGAGCGGCATCGTCTACGTGGGCGGGTTGACCAACTCCGATCCGTTCCCCGGCACCGCGGGCGGCGCCCAGCCCACCTTCGCCGGCGGCACCGATGGATTCGTCACCGCACTTCTCCCGGACCTGTCCCCGATCGTGCGCTCCACGTATCTCGGCAGTTCCGCCACGCAGGACTTCGTGACCGCGCTGGCCGTCCATCCGATCAACAACGATGTATACGTGGCCGGCTTCGGCGGCACGAGTTCGAACATCCCGTTTCCGGGCCTCGCCGGCGGCGCGCAGCCGGTGGCGATCGCCATCGACATGTTCGTCAGCCGCCTGAGTCCCGATCTTGCCACCGTGCGGGTATCGACGTTCATCGGCGGTACCGGTTCCAGCGATCGGGCATATGCCCTCGCCATTCATCCTTCGACGGGAGAGATCTATGTCGCCGGTATATCGGGCGCCCTGAACTTCCCCGGCCTCGTCGGCGGGGTTCAGGAAGTCCAGGCCGGCCTGCTCGACGTTGCGCTGAGCCGGCTCAATGCCGGGCTGACCAGCATCCTGCAATCGACGCTCCTCGGCGCCGTCGGCTACAACCTGGGTTTCGCGCTCACGCTCGATCCGGTGAACGGAAACCTGTATGTCGCAGGAAGGACGCAGTCCCCGACCAACACTTTCCCCGGTGTCAGCGGTGGCGCGCAAGGCACGTTCGGCGGCGGGCCCGCCGTTCCGGGCGTCTACGGCGGCGACGGATTCATCAGCCTGCTCACGACGGACCTGACTGCGGGCGACACCACGCCGGATCCGTTCGCGTTCTCCGCGCAGAACAATGTGCCCGTCTCGTCCGTGCGCACCGCGGGACCGGTGCAGATCACGGGCCTCATCGGCCAGACCGGAGGTGTGTATGTCGACGGGCAGCCGGGCAGCACGTATTGCGCGTCGACGGCCGCTAACTGCAGCGATTGCGACATCAGCCTCGGCTACATCGTCTCCGGCGGCATCACCAATGGCAAGTACGTCTGCGTGCGCCACACCGCATCGTCGTTGCCCAGCGAGATCACGTCCAGCACGCTGCACATCGGCGCGGTGTCGGCCAAGTTCTGGGTCAGCACCGGCAACATCTTCCAGGGCGGGTGCACACTGGATGTCGACGGCAACAGCGCGGTCGACGCGCTCACCGACGGCCTGATCCTGTTGCGCGCGATGTTCGGACTGACCGGAACGGCGGTGACGAACGGTGCGGTTGGCGGTGGCGCGACGCGGACAACGTGGGCGCTGCTGCAGCCGTACCTGAATGCGAATTGCGGGACGAGCTTTTCACCGTAAGTTGCTGAACGCGAGATGGCGATCGCGCGGGCGCGAGGCCGGCCCGCGCGTGCCGTTGGACAGTGTCAATTTCAGCTGGGCGTCATGGCCCAGTCGAGCCATTCATCCTTGGCGTGGCAATCGTGTCGTAAATACCGTCTCCCAATATCAGAACGCACGGTGATGTCGCCGGCCATACGCTCGAGCAATCTCGCGAGCAATGAATAAACCCAGGGCGAGCCGGTGTCGGATTCCTGTGAATCAAGTAGACGGAGCGCCACTCGGGCGGCGAACTGACCGTCCGCTTTCGGCATTGCCGCCGTTGGCGACGTAAATTTCAACGGCAGCAACGGGTCGTGAAGCGCCCGATTGATCGGCGGCACAATTTAGGCTCCTTTCCACCTCAAAGGAGCCACTCATGGCAAGCGGTCGACAACAAATCCCACTTGGAACAAGGGAAAGCTTATTGGGCAGAAGCCGCCGTTGAGGTTGAAGGAGATCTGGGCAATTCGCGTCCGCCTTCAAGTAAGCAAGCGGACCCGGGATCTCGCCCTGTTCAATCTGGCAATCGACAGCAAATTGCGCGCCTGTGACCTGAAGAATCTTCGCGTACGCGATGTCGCCCATGGCACCCAGATTGCGGCGCACGCGATGGTCATGCAACAAAAGACGCCGCCACCAGTTCAGTTTGAAGTCACCGAACAAACTCGGGACTCGGTTTCGGCCTGGATTGCCAATGCCGAGTTGCGGCTCGACCAGTATCACTTCCCCAGTCGCGTCGGCACATCGCCGCACCTATCGACCCGACAATACTCGCGCACTGTCGCCAGCCGGATCGGGTCCATTGGACTTGCCGCGGCGTCCTATGGAACTCATACCATGCACCGAACCGAGGCGACATTGATTCACCGGCGGACTAAGAACCTGCGTGCTGTTCAACTGCTGCTGGGCCACACCACGCTGGAGAGCACGATTCGTTGCTTGGGCATTGAAGTCGATGACGCGCCTGAGATCGCCGAACAGACCGAAATCTGGCCCAAAGCGGCCAGAGCAGATGGGAGGCGGCCGCCTAACCACTGCCAGAGATCGAGTTCAATCGGCGCATGGCCTTGTAGACCAGCTCTTGCTGGCTCGGGCGGAGCCCGCTTGCGTCTGCGGCGCGCCGCCGCGCGGGATTCGCGGGCGGCGGCGACCCACGCCCCCCGCCCGCTTCGCTGCGCGAAGCAAGAGCGCTTTTCTTGGTGCGCGCCGATGCCGACGCGCGATTGATGCGGGTGCATCACCCGCCGATACTTGCCGCGGAGTCGGCGGGGTCGTTGAATTCGCCATCCTGTGGCTTGCGCGCGCTTTGCGTATCTGTTAACGTATACGTTATTGCGTTCATTGATCCAGGTACAGGGAACTCAAGAAAATGCCTTCCACTCCCGCCGCCGCGCCCGCGCTTCCGCTCGCCGCGCTCTCCTTCACCGGCGCCGGACTCGTTCGCCCGGAATGCGTGCTCGCCACGGGCGACGGCATGCTCTACACGGCGGACTGGCGCGGCGGCGTCGCCTGCACGCGCCCCGACGGGTCGCATGTGCTGTTTGCCGGCACGCTGCCCGGCGGCCGCCCGCTGCGTCCCAACGGGATTGACTTGCGGCGGGACGGCAGCTTCCTCCTCGCGGACTTGGGCGACTCGGCAGGCGGCGTGTTCGCGCTGGACCGGCAGGGCGGCGTGCGGCCGTTCCTGGAACAGGTCGACGGCGTCGAACTGCCGCCGACCAACTTCGTGTTCGAAGACAAAGACAATCGCGTCTGGATCACGGTCAGCACCCGGCGCGTGCCGCGCGCGGCCGCCTACCGCGGCGACGTGGCGGATGGATTCATCGTCCTGGTCGACGGCCGCGGCGCCCGCATCGTCGCCGACGGACTGGGCTTCACCAACGAGGCCGCGCTCTCGGCCGACGGCGCGTGGCTGTACGTGAACGAGACATTCGGGCGGCGGCTGTCGCGCTTCCGGGTGGGCGGCGACGGATCGCTTGCGGCCAGGGAGACCGTCGCCACGTTCGGCCACGGCACCTATCCGGACGGCCTCGCCTTCGATGCCGAAGGGCACGCCTGGATCACCAGCGTCGTCAGCAACCGCGTGCTGCGCGTGGCGCCGGACGGGGCGACGGCCGTGATCCTCGAAGACGCCGACCCGGCGCACGTCGAGCGCTGCGAGCAGGCGTACCTGGCCGGCGCGATGGGGCGGCCGCACCTGGACCGGGCCGCGGGCGCGCGGCTGAAGAACATCTCGAGCCTGGCCTTCGGCGGGCCGGACCTGAAGACCGCGTATCTCGGCTGCCTGCTCGGCGACTCGATCGCCAGCTTCCGTACGCAAGTGGCCGGGCAGCCGCCGTTGCACTGGCTCCATTAGCTTCGTGTTCCATAGGGGTCTGACCCCTATTGGGTTTCGGGAGTGCAGACCGTTGCGATTCACAGGAGGAAAGTCATGACAAACGTTACCCGCAGGATCTTCACCGCGGCCGTCTCCGCGGCCGCGATTGCCCTGGCCACGGGCGGTTTCGTGCGCTCCGCCGTCGCCGACCAGGGGAGTTGCGGATTGCCAAGCAGTACGGGCTGGGCTACCTGACCCTGATGGTGATGGAGGACAGGAAGATCGTCGAACGGCTGGCGAAGGAGGCCGGCATGCCGGATCTCAAGGTGACCTGGGCCACGTTCCGCTCCAGCGACGTGATGAACGACGCGCTGCTTTCCTCCAGCGTGGACTTCGTCTGCCTCGGCATCACCGGGCTGGGCACGATCTGGGCGCGCACGCGCGGGACCATGGACGTGCGCGCGGTCAGCGGCCTGAACGCGCTGCCGCTGCAGCTGAACACGCGGAGCGCGACGATCAAGGGCATCGCCGATTTCACCGAAAAAGACAAGATCGCGCTGCCGGCCGTCAAGGTTTCGATGCAGGCGACGCTGCTGCAGATGTGGGCGGAAAAGGAACTGGGCGTCGCCAACCGCAACAAGCTCGACGCGCTGACCGTGTCGATGGCGCACCCGGACGGGATGGCTGCGCTGGTTTCGGGCGGGGGCGAGATCAACAACCACTTCACCTCGCCGCCCTTCGCCCAGATGGAGCTGGACAAGCCGGGCATCCGCAAGGTCATCACCTCGACCGAAATACTGGGCGGCCCGATGTCCTTCAATGTGATCGCGGCGACGGGCAAGTTCTACAACGACAATCCGAAGCTGGTCGCGGTGTTCATGAAGGCGCTGCAGGAGGCGACCGACTTCATCAATCGCGACAAGAAGGCCGCGGCGGAGACGTACCTGCGGATGACCAACGGCAAGCAACCGGTCGAGGAAATGGTCAAGACGCTGAACGCACCGGGCATCGAGTACACGCTGGTGCCGCGCAACATCGTTCCGTTCATTGATTTCACGTACCGCGCCGGCGCGATCAAGGTCAAGCCGGATTCGTGGAAGGACCTGTTCTTCCCGGTCGCGCACGGCTGGCAAGGCAGCTGAACGCCGCGATGCGCGCAGCGGACTATGACCGGCAGTCGGCCGGCGCGAAGGCGGGGCCGGCGCCCGCGTCGGCGGCCATGACCGCGCCCGCATCGAAGGCGGGCGCCAGCGCCCCTGCCCCAGCGCCCGCGCTCCGCTGAAGGCCAAGGGACCGCAGCGCCGCGCGGATCTCGCGTCGAGCTCGCCTATGCCGCGGTCCGCCGGCGCATTCTCGACAATGTCTACCCGCCCGGCCACCAGGTGCTCGAAGGCGCGCTCGCTGGCGAGCTGGGGCTGAGCCGTACGCCGGTGCGCGAGGCACTGATCCGGCTGGCGCACGAAGGCCTGGTCGAGGTCATTCCACGGCACGGCATGCGCGTGCTGCCGGTGTCGCCGGGCGACATGCGCGAAATCTATGTCGTCCTCACCGCGCTGGAATCGGCGGCGATGGAAATACTCGCCAGGAGGCGCCCCAGCGACACGGAACTGCGGCCGCTGGTCGAGGCCACGCGCGACATGACGCGGGCGCTCAAGGCCGACGATCTCGACGCGTGGGCGGCGGCGGACGAGCGCTTCCACCAGCGACTCGTCGAGCTCGCCGGCAACCGGACGCTGATGGACGCGGTGGCGCGCGTCGCGGACCGCGTACACCGCGCGCGGATGTTCACGCTGCGGCTGCGCCCGAAGCCGGTGAACTCGACGCGCGAACACATGGCCATGCTCGAGCGCATCCGGGCCGGCGACGACAAGGGCGCCGTCGAAATCAACCGCGCCCATCGCGACCGCGCGACGCGGGAGCTGCTGGCGATCTTCGAGCGGTTCCCGGTGCGGCAGATGTGATGAAACTCCGACCAATCGAGACGCAACACCGGGCCTCATCCCCGGCCCCTCTCCCAGAGGGAGAAGGGAGTCTTTCTTCCCTCGCCCCCGGGGAGAGGGACCGAGCGTGACGGAGATTGCGTGATCACGAACCTCATTCATTCACGAAAGTACCCAGTGCCCCCCTCCTCCACTCCCTTCGACATTTGCGTCCTCCCCGGTGACGGCATCGGCGTCGACGTCATCGACGCCACGCTGCCGCTGCTGGACAAGCTCCAGCACGGCGCTCCGTTCGCGTTCAACTTTGCCGCGCACCCGGCCGGCGCGCAGCACTACCAGGCGACCGGCGTGGCGTTGCCCGATGCCACGCTTGCCGCCGCCCGCGACGCCGACGCGATCCTGTTCGGCGCGATGGGCTGGCCGGAGATCCGCTACCCGGACGGCACCGAGATCGCGCCGCAACTCGACCTGCGCGTGGCGCTGGAGTTGTACGCCGGGGTGCGACCGGCGCGCGCGATTCCCGGCATCCGGCTGCCGCTGGCCGACCCGCGGGCGCGGGACATCGACCTGGTCGTCGTGCGCGAATCAACCGAGGGCCTGTTCGCCTCGCGCGGCAAGGGGACGATCGACAACGACGAGGAAGCCAGGGACACCATGGTGATCACGCGCCGCGGCTCGGAGCGGGTCCATGACTTTTCGTTTCGCCTGGCGCAGCGTCGGAAGGCGCGCGGCCGCCCGGGCCGCGTCACCTGCGTGGACAAGGCCAACGTGTTCCGGTCGATGGCCTTCTTCCGCAAGATATTCGACGAGCGGGCGCTGCGGTTTCCGGACATCGAGGCGCGCCACAACTACATCGACGCGACGGCGCTCGACCTGATCCGGAAGCCCTGGGAGTTCGACGTGCTGGTGACCGAGAACATGTTCGGCGACATCATCTCCGACCAGACCGCAGCGCTGGTCGGTGGCATGGGCATGGCGCCGTCGGCCGACATCGGCGACCGGCACGCGCTGTTCCAGCCCTGCCACGGCTCCGCCCCCGACATCGCCGGCCAGGGCAAGGCCAATCCCACCGCGACGATACTGTCGGCGGCGCTGATGCTCGACTGGCTGGCGGAGAAGAGCGGCAACCCGGCGCTGGCGGATGCGGCGCAGCGGATCGAGCGGGCGGTCGACGCGGTATTCGCGGGTGGCAAGGTCGTGCCGTACGAGTTCGGCGGCCGCGACGGCACCCGCGCGATCGCCGACGCGGTGGCGTCGAATCTCTGATGGCCCGCTTGCGCGTCGCCGGCATCGGCGCCGGCTACTTCAGCCGGTTCCATCTGGAGGGCTGGCGCGACGCGCCCGGCGCCGAGGTGGTTGCGTGGTGCGACGCGGATCAAGCCAAGGCGCAGGCGATGGCGGGCGAGTTCGGCATCCCGCGCACCTTTGCCGATGCCGCCGCGATGCTGGACTCTGTCAGGCCCGACCTGGTGGACATCGTCACGCCGCCGCCGTCGCATGCGGCGCTAGTGGCGCTGGCACACGCGCGGGGCATCCCGGCGATCTGCCAGAAACCGGTGACGCCGTCGTGGACGGAGTCGGTGGCGCTGGCCGCCGCTGCGGACAAGTCCGGCGTCCTGTGCGTGATCCACGAGAACTTCCGCTTCCAGCCCTGGTACCGCGAAGCGAAGCGACTGCTCGCGGCGGGCGCCCTCGGCACGCCGCACGGCGTCGCCTTCCGGCTGCGCCCCGGCGACGGCCAGGGTCCAGCAGCGTACCTCGACCGCCAGCCCTACTTCCAGCAGATGCCGCGCCTCTTGATCGTCGAGACCGCGATCCACTGGATCGACACGTTCCGCTTTCTGCTGGGCGAGGTCGACGCGGTCACCGCGCGGCTGCGCCGGATGAACCCGGTCATTGCCGGCGAGGATGCCGGCATCCTGATCCTCGAATTCGCGGGCGGCAGCACCGGGCTCTTCGACGGCAACCGGCTCAACGATCACGTCGCGGCCAATCCACGGCGGACGATGGGCGAGATGTGGCTGGAGGGCGCGGCCGGCGTGCTGCGGCTGGACGGCGAGTCGCGGCTGTGGTGGAAGCCGCACCACGGCGCGGAACGCGAGCATGCGTACGACCGCGGGCCGGAGACCTTCGGGGGCGGCTGCTGCGGCGCGCTGCAGCGACATGTGGTCGCGCACCTCGCCGCGGGGTCGCCGGTCGAGAACACCGCCGCCGACTATCTCGCCAACCTGCGCGTGCAGGAGGCCGCCTACGAATCACATTCCACGGGACGCCGCATCGCGCTCCAGGGCTATGACCCGCCGGCGACGGCGGCACCTTTCGTTCCGTGACCACCCCGCGGCCAGGCGCCGCACTCAACCACAAGAAGGAGACAACATGAATCGCCGAACGTTACTGCAACAAGCCGGGATCGCGCTGGCCGTCGCCGCGCTATGGGCCGGCAGCGCCGCCGCGCAGACCATACTCAAGTTCAGCCACACCGACCAGCCGGGTGGCGCGCGGCAGAAGGCCGCCGAGCTCTTCGGCCAGAAGATCGAACAGTACACGCAGGGCCGCTACAAGCTGCAGGTGTATCCGGCCGGCCAGCTCGCCAACGATCCCAAGGGCGTCGAGCAATTGCAGCTCGGCGGCATCGACTTCACGGTCTCGGGCACCGGCACCTACGCCACCCACATCCCGACGTTGAATCTCACCGTGCTGCCGTTCATCGTCGAGACCTATGCGCAGGGCTGGAAGCTGTACGACGAATCGAAGTGGCTGCAGGCGCAGTTCGCCAAGGGGCCGGAAAAGGGCTTCCGCTTCCTGTCGACCTTCGAGGCCGGATTCCGCAGCATGACGACCAAGGACCCGATCCGCGTGCCCGCCGACGCCAAGGGCAAGAAGCTGCGCACATTCCCCAACGAAATGATGCGCTGGATGCTTGAAGACATGGGCTTCTCGGTCGTGATCATGCCGCTGCCCGAGGTCTATCTGGCGATCCAGCAAGGCGCGGTCAGCGGCCAGGAAAATCCAATCGACACCATACACGCCAACAAATTCTACGAAGTCGCGCCGAACGTCACGCTGACCCAGCACGTGTACAGCCCGATCCCGCTGACCATCTCCGAGAAGACGTGGCAAAAGCTCTCGCCGGCCGACCGCGAGGCGATCACCAGGGCCGCGAAGGAAGCCGCGGACTGGAGTCGCAAGGAAGTCAGCGGCAACGATGACCGGCAATTGAAGGACATGGAGAGCAAGGGCGCGAAAATCGGCCGCCCGGACCTCGCGCCGTTCCGCTCCGTCGTCGCCCCCACGTATGCCAAGGCCAAGGAGAAATACGGCGCGGACGTCGAAACCATGCTCGCCGAAGCCGAGGCGGTGCGCAAGGCGCTGCCGCGGTAGCCGGGAACGCAATGCCCCTGCTGCCCCCCGGGCCGCCCGCGCCCGCGCCGATGCGCGTGCTCGGCGAAGCGGTCGACTGGCTGATCGTCGCCATCGGCGCCGTGATGATCCTGCTCGTCTTCTGCAACGTGATCTTCCACGTGACGGGCAGCGACATCGCGTGGACGACGGAGCTCTGCGAGTTCCTGATGGTGTGGGTGACCTTCCTCGGCGGCGCTGCGGCGTCGCGGCGCGGGCTGCATATGACCATCACCGAGTTCCTCGACAAGCTGGGGCCAGGCGGCCGGCGCGCGGCCGACGGCGCCATCCAGTCGCTGTGCCTGGCCGTGCTCGGGCTGCTGTCCTGGTACGGGATGGGCATCGTCAACGCGACGTGGGGCAACGAACTTACGGTGCTGCACATCCCGATGGCGCTGCAGTACCTGGCGCTGCCGGTGGGCGCGGCGGCGATGGCGCTGTTCGTCGGCTGGGACGTGGTGCAGATCGTCCGCGGGCGCACCCGCGCCGAACGCTACGGGACGGCCTGATGTTCTCGCTGATCCTGGTCGTCGTGTTCTTCACCGTCGCGCTCGCCGGCGTCCCGTTGATGTTCGCGCTGCTGACCACGACCGTCGGCATGATCTGGGCCAAGGGCCTCTCGCACCCGCTGGAGACGATCTTCCTGTCCTTCATCGGCGGGGTCGAGCCGTTCATCCTGATCGCCGTGCCGCTGTTCATCTTCGCCGGCGAGCTCCTTTCGCAGGGCGGCGTGGGCAAGCGCATCGTGCAGTTCGCGCGGGCGCTGTTCGGCTTCCTGCCGGGCGGCCTGGGCGTGGTCACCGTCGCCTCGTGCCTGATGTTCGGCGGCGTCTCCGGCTCGGCCATCGCCGACACCGCGGCGATCGGCTCGCTGGTGATCCCGACCATGGTCCAGCGCGGCTACTCGCGCGCGTTCGCCGCGGCGCTGCTCGCGGTTGCCGGGACGCTGGCGCTGCTGATGCCGCTGTCGATCCCGTTCCTGGTCTACGCGTTCATCTCCGGCGTGTCGATGCGCCAGCTGTCGATGGCAGGCGTGGTGCCGGCGTTCCTTTCCGCGGCAGCGCTGATCGCCGTGTGCGTGTGGTACGGCAGGAAGACCGGCTGCGACAACGGCGACGAGCGCTCGTCGCGGCAGGAGATCTGGGCCGCGTTCAAGGACGCCGGCCCGGCGCTGCTCATGCCGGTGATCATCGTCGGCGGCATCTGGTCGGGCTTTTTCACTCC
This sequence comes from Betaproteobacteria bacterium, assembly GCA_016717855.1. GTDB lineage: Bacteria > Pseudomonadota > Gammaproteobacteria > Burkholderiales > Casimicrobiaceae > PALSA-1005. The sequence continues at coordinate 50,426 of JADKEV010000003.1, read as the reverse complement.
GACCGAGTCGGCGGCGGTCGCGGTGGTCTACGGGCTCGTCGTCTCGATGTTCCTCTACCACGACATCGGCTGGCGCGATCTGCCGCGCCTCCTGCTCTCGGCGTTCCAGACCAGCGCCGTGGTGATGCTGGTCATCGGGGCCACCGGGTGCCTCGCGTGGCTGCTCACCGTCGAGCAGGTCGCCGTGCAGCTCGCCGAATGGGTGCGCGTCGTCGCGCACGAGCCGTGGATGTTCCTGTTGCTGGTCAACGTCTCGCTGTTGCTGCTGGGCATCTTCATCGAACCGCTGCCCGCGCTGCTGCTGACCGCGCCGCTGTTCCTGCCCCTGGCAAAGCTGTTCGGCATCGACCTCGTGCACCTGGGCGTGGTGATGACCGCCAACCTCGCCGTCGCGCTGTACACCCCGCCGGTCGGGGGCACCCTGTTCGTCGCGGCCAAGCTCGCCAACGCCGGCATCGGCGCGATATCGCGGGCGCTGATTCCGCTGATGTCGGCGACGGTAGCCGTCGTGTTCCTGGTGACCTACTGGCCGGCGCTGACGCGGTGGCTGCCGGCGATGCTGCACTGAGCGACGCCCGGCCCGCCGCGAAGCACGATGAGCGGGCACCGCCGCGCCGCAGCGAGTCGTAGGATGGGTGGAGCGTAGCGATACCCATCTGCTCGAGACGCAAGTACCCCCATCCCGCCAATGGAAACTATTTCCACTTTTGCTTGTGCATCCGGGCCAATGCGGTCGATAATGCGCGCGACTGACCCGCTGCCCGGCCCCGCGTCCGGACCCTGGATGGCGTTGCGCAAGGCCGAACGGATATCACAGGAGGAGATTCGCATGGCACATTGGCTGCGCTTCGAGCATGAGGGCCGCTCGGGCTTCGGCACCGTCGACGACGGCACGATCAGCGTCCACACGGGCGACATGTTCGGCTCCCCGGTCGCCGCGAGGCGCGCGTTGCTTCTGGCGGACGTGAAGGTGCTCACCCCGACAGTGCCCACCAAGATGGTCGCGCTGGTCGACAACTACCACGCGCTGGTGACCAAGCTCGGGCACGCGGTGCCGGCCGAGCCGCTGTACTTCCTGAAGGGCAACAGTTCGTTCATCGCCGCCGGCGACACCATCCGCGTGCCGCCCGCGTACCCCGGCAAGGTCGTCTACGAAGGCGAACTCGGCATCGTCATCGGCCGCCGCTGCCGGGCCGTTGCCGAAGCCGACGCGCCCGCGCACATCTTCGGCTACACCTGCATCAACGACGTGACGGCGGCCGAACTCCTGAACAAGGACGCGGGCTTCGCGCAGTGGACGCGCGCCAAGAGCTTCGACACCTTCGGCGTGTTCGGCCCGGTGATCGCGACCGGGCTGGATCCGCTGGCGCTCTCGGTGAAGACGGTGTTGAACGGACAGGAGCGGCAGAACTATCCAGTCGCGGACATCATCTTTCCGCCCGCGCGGCTGGTCAGCCTGATTTCCCAGGACATGACGCTCGAGGCGGGCGACGTGATCGCGTGCGGCACGTCGACGGGCGTCGGCTCGATGAAGCCGGGCAGCACGGTGAGCATTGCGATCGAAGGCATAGGCACCCTGACCAACAGGTTCGAGTGACCCCAGCCCCGCAAGGCGCGACCAGCGCCGGGGCACGGAAGTCTCTCAGGAGGAGACCATGAAAATCGCGATTGTGGGAGCCGGCGCCATCGGCGGCATACTGGCCGTGCGCCTTGCCAATTCGGGGCAGGACGTCACGGTGATGGATCGCGGTGCGCATCTGGCGGCGATCCAGGCGCAGGGCCTCAAGCTCATCCATCCGGATGGGACCGAAGAAGTCGCGCGCGACCTCAAGGCGTACGCCGCCTGCGCCGACGCGGGGCCGCAGGACCTGGTCTTCCTCGCGCTCAAGGCCAACGTGATCGCGAGCGTCGCGCCGGCGATGCGTGCGCTGTTCCAAGACGACACCATCGTGGTGCCGATCCAGAACGGGCTGCCGTGGTGGTACTTCCTGAATTTCAACGGCCCGTACGCGGGCTACCGCATGCAGTCCGAGGATCCGGAGGGCGTGATCGAAGCCAACATCGAGACGCGCCGCCTGATCGGCTGTGTCGTCTACCCGGCGGGCGAGCTGGTCGCCCCGGGCGTGGTCCACCACGTCGAGGGCGACCGCTTTCCGATCGGCGAACTCGACGGCACGACGACGGCGCGCGCGCAGGCGGTCTCGGACCTGCTGGTCGCCGCGTCGCTGAAGTCACCGGTGCTCGATGACATCCGTTCCGAGATCTGGCTCAAGCTGTGGGGGAACATGAGCTTCAATCCGATCAGCGCGCTGACCCACGCGACGCTGGTCGACATCTGCCAGGAACCGGCGACGCGCGCGCTGGCCGCCAGCATGATGAGCGAGGCGCAGGTGATCGCGGAGAGGCTCGGCGCCTCATTCCGCGTGCCGCTGGAAAAGCGCATCGCCGGCGCCGAGAAGGTCGGCAAGCACAAGACTTCGATGCTGCAGGACGTCGAGGCGGGACGGCCGGTGGAGATCGACGCGCTGATCGGCTCGGTGATCGAGCTGGGCGAGCTGACCGGCGTCGCCACGCCCTCGACCAGCGCCGTCTATGCGCTGATGAAGCTGCTCGACAAGACCATGGCGGAGGAACACGCCAAGGTCGTGCTGCAGGCGGCGTAGTCCGCTACGGCGCATTCCGGCCCACTGCCGCGTAGAGGTCCGCCAGCGCGACCACCCTGCCGTGCAGCGGCAGTATCTTGTCGATCGCGAGTCCGAGGCTTTGGAAAAGCGGCGTGGGTCAGGCATCGCCCGCGGGCCGGCTGCCAATCCGGGGTTTCGGAAATTCCCGGCGACGCGAACAAAATTGCCGCCGCCCGCCTCGTCGGACCGGACAGTCACTTGCCCAGTTCCGGATACCGGCGGAACAGGTCATCGTTGTTGAAGGCCAGGCGCCGTGCCGACGCCGCATAGCGCTTGATGCGCGGCCGCGCAAACACCGCGTCATGCAGCACGGCGACGCGCGGGCATGCGCGCAAGGCGTCCGCGCTCGATTGCGGAAACGCGTAGCGCAGACCGGCGACCACTTGCGCGAGCGAGAGGTCGGCATAGGTCAGGGCGCTGCCCGACAGCCAGCGCTTCCCGTCAGGGTTGCGCACGATCACGCGCTCGAAGTAGTCGAGGTACTTCGGCAGCCGGTTGGCGAGAAACTCCTTGCTGCGGCGCTTCGACTCGGGCTTCTGCTCCTCGTAATAAAGGCCGCCGCCCAGCGGATGGTGGGTATCGTGGATCTCGACGATGAAGTCCGCCAGCGTGAGCTGCAGTTGATGCACCCACAGCTTGCCCGAGGCATCCCGGGGCGCGAGCCCGAGGCGCGGACCCAGGAAGAGCAGGATGTTCGCGGTCTGCCCGATCACCCTGCGCCCGGCCTTCAGGAACGGCGGGGCGAACGGGGGCCGCGCGACATCCGGGCCTTCGAGGAAGCGCATCATCGCGGAAACGCCGCCGCCGCCCTCTTCCGGCACCAGCGCCATGTCGACGTACTCGGCGCCGCCTTCTTCGAGCGCCAGCCGCACGAATTCGCCGCGGCCCTGAATGCCGGGCCAGTAATACAGTTCGTAAATCATGGGACGCCCTCACTTGTGCTTGCCCGCGACAGTCTACTATCCGCGTCCGCCCGGCGGAAAGAAGTTCCTGCGTTCGACAGCGCACCGACGCGAGCGGCGCCCGGCGGCACAGTGGGCGCATCGTCTGGCGCGTCGCGCGCCTGTCCCGCGGCAACCACCCGAAGGAAATAACATGCGGATCCGCCGCTCACTCACTCTTCTGCTTGCGCTGGCCGCTGCCGCCCTGGCCGCGTGCGGAGGTATGGCGCGGCTGCCGGTGTCGGCGGGAATGGGGCCCCATCCGGTGCTGCCGGAACCCGAGAGGTCATTGCTGCCCGTGGTGAACATCGCGCCGGCGCGGGGCTGGCCGGCCGGCGGCAGCCCGGTCGCGGCGCCCGGCACTGTCGTCGAGCGCTTCGCCCAGGGACTGGACCACCCGCGCTGGGTCTATGTGCTACCAAACGGCGACGTGCTGGTCGCCGAGACCAACGCGCCCCCCAGGCCCGCCGGCCAGGGGATCAAGGCGTGGATCGCGAAGATCGTGATGGGCAGGGCCGGCGCCGCGACGCCCAGCGCCGACCGGATTTCGCTGCTGCGCGACCTGAACGGCGATGGCGTGGCCGACGCCATGACGACATTCCTGGACGGGCTGCATTCGCCGTTCGGCATGGCGCTGGTCGGCAACGACTTCTACGTCGCGGCCACTGACGCCGTATTGCGCTTTCCCTACGCAGAGGGGGATCTCCGGATCACTGCGCCGGGGGTCAAGGTCATGGACCTTCCCGCCGGGCCGCCGAATCAACATTGGACCAGGAACGTGATCGCCAACCGCGACGGCGACCGGCTGTACGTCAGCGTAGGCTCCAACAGCAACGTGGCGGAACACGGCATCGACAAGGAGGAAGGCCGCGCCGCGATCTGGGAGCTCGACCTCAAGACCGGGACGAAGCGCATCTTCGCCTCGGGCCTGCGCAACCCGGTCGGCATGGCGTGGGAACCCGGGACCGGCTCGCTGTGGACGTCGGTGAACGAACGTGACGAACTGGGCAGCGACCTCGTCCCCGACTACATGACGTCGGTCAAGGACGGCGCTTTCTACGGCTGGCCGTACAGCTACTTCGGCGCCCACGCCGATCCACGCGTCGTTCCGCCGCGGCCGGACCTGGTCGCCGCGGCGCTTGCCCCCGACTACGCGCTGGGCCCGCACACGGCATCGCTGGGCCTGGCGTCCGCCCTCGGCACGACGCTGCCCCCGCCGTTCCGACACGGAATGTTCGTCGGCCAGCATGGCTCGTGGAACCGCAGGCCGCACAGCGGCTACAAGGTGATCTTCGTTCCGTTCGTCAACGGCGAACCCGCCGCGGAGCCGGCGGCCGACGTGCTGACCGGGTTCATCACCGCCGACGGCGAGGCGCTTGGCCGCCCGGTGGGCGTCGCGCTGGACAAGACCGGCGCGCTGCTGGTTGCCGACGACGTCGGCAACATCATCTGGCGCGTCAGCGCCGCGGGCCGGTAGCGGCGGGAGCGTCCCGCCGCGCCGGGAAAAACAGGGCGCCGTTGCCGGCGCCCTGCGTCGCCACCGGTCTTCAGTGGATCGAGATCCGCTTGACCTGCGCCGATTCCTTCTTCGGAAGGGTCAGCTGCAGCACGCCGTCGCGGAATTCGGCCACTGCCTTGGCATCGTCGATCTCCGCGGCGAACTGCAGCTGGCGGGACACGATGCCGGCCGGGCGCTCGTTGCACAGCAACGCTTCCTTGCCCTGCCCCTGGTCCACCGCATGCTCGCGCTTGACTTCCGCCGCGAGCGAGAGCTGGTTGCCGAGTACCGACACGTTGAGGTCTTCCTTCTTCACCCCGGGCAGGTCGGCCCAGAGGATGTACGCGGTGTCGTTCTCGATGACGTCGATCGGGATTCCCGCCGTCCTGTTCCAGCCGTTCCGCCGCTGCGCGACAGCAGCTTCGTAGCCCGGCCGCAGGACGCTCTTCATCACGCCCTCGAGCAGGTCAAACGGATCGTAATTGGTGATGTTTGCCATTTCAGCCTCCTCATAAGTTGAACGAGTAAACCGGCCCTCTGGCGCTCAATGCGCCGACTGGCCGCCACGCCGCCCCCTTGGGTTGCGGCAAGCCAGTGCCACCACCGGCGGCGTGGCAGGACCCGCGCCGGATACTTCGCCATGGCGGCAACCTGCGCTGAATCTAGGGGTGCCAAAAAGGCATTTCAAGAGGTAGAATCCGCCCCCATCATGCAGCCCGCGCACCACCCCTTGCCCCGCCAGATCGCCTGGCTGATCGCAGCCGGTCTGGCCGTCTTGGCCGGGGCGGTGCCCGAGGCAGAGGTGCGAGCCGCCACGCCGCAACCGCGCGCGATCACCCCGCGGGGCGAACTGCCGGCCACGGAACGCGCGACGATCGACCTGTTCGAGCGCGCCAGGGGCTCGGTCGTGCACATCTCGACCAGCCGGCGTGTCGTCGATTTCTGGACGCGCAATGTCCTGAGCATTCCGCGCGGCACGGGCTCCGGCTTCATCTGGGACGAGCAGCCGAATATCGTCACCAATTACCATGTGATCGCCGGCGCCGCGGAGGCGCGGGTGCGCCTGAACGACGGTCGCGAGTACCCGGCGAGCCTGGTAGGGGCAAGCCCCGCACACGACATCGCGGTGCTGCGCATCAAGGTGCCGTCCAACCGCCCGCCACCACTGCCGCTGGGCAGCAGCCACGATCTGCGGGTGGGGCAGCGCGTGTTCGCGATCGGCAATCCCTTCGGCCTCGACTGGTCGCTCAGCACGGGCATCGTCTCGGCGCTCGACCGTTCGTTGGCCAACGACAGCGGCAGCATCGAGCACCTGATCCAGACCGACGCGGCGATCAACCCGGGCAATTCGGGCGGACCGCTGCTCGACAGCGCGGGGCGCTTGATAGGGATGAACACCGCCATCTTCAGCCCGTCCGGCGCGAATGCCGGCGTCGGCTTCGCCGTGCCCGCCGACACGGTAAACCGCGTCGTGCCCGAGTTGATCGCCTACGGCAAGTACCGCAGGCCCGAGCTGGGGATCGCCATGGACGAAGGCATCACCGGTGCCCTGTCGGAGAAACTCGGCGTCGAGGGTGTGCCCGTCCTCCGCGTGACGCCCCGTTCGCCCGCGGCCGCGGCCGGACTGCTGGCAGCCCGGGTGGATGGGGAGGGCAATTTCGTCCCGGGCGACTTCATTGTCGCAATCGAGGGCCGGCCGGTGACAACCGTGGCGAAGCTCCTTGCGCGGCTCGACGACTTCACGCCGGGCGACAAGGTGAAGCTGACCATCCTGCGCGATGGGCGCCGGTTGACGCTCGAGGTGCAACTGACTGCCGGGTAACGGGCCTCTACCGGACCGCGGGCGGCGCGATCGCGGCGCCCTTGATGCCGACCCGGACTCCCGGGGATGCGAGCGCATGGTCAGGTGTGTTCATTTTGCCCCGATCGCAAACAGGTGGCCGGCGTTCTGCGTATAGATGATGCCGTCGGGGCCGATCGACAGCGGCGTGTACGCGGCGCCGATGGCGGCCCGCAGGAAGATCCTCTTCCTGAACGTGCCATCGGGATTGAGCGTGTAAAGGAAGCCGTCCTCGCTGTTCGCATAGATCACGCCATCGCGGTCGATCGCCGGCGCATTGATGCAGAACTCGAATCCGCCCGGCTGGTCCGCCACGCAGGACATCGAGCCATCGGGCCGGCGCGTGCAGGTCTCGGTGTTGGCGTTCTGCCATTTCCACTCGGGAACGAGGTTTTGATCCAGGCTGATCATGAAATACGGTCCGCCGCCATAGTGGTTCTCCTTGAGGATCACCGACCAGGATCCCGGGCGCTCGTGGATCGCCGGCGTCGTATCCCAGCCGAAGCCGTACGCTGCGGCGTAGTTCCCCGCGCTGTCGAACTTGAACAGGTGCCCGCGAAAACCATTGTACGCAGTCAGTGCGCCATAGAGCACGCTGCCATCAGGCGCCACCACCGGCGAGGACGTCGAGGAATCGTGGACCATTCCCGCCCCGGGTTCGTTGGTCGACGGATCGACGCCGGGCGCGGTGCCAGCTCGACAGCCGCCGGGCAGGCCATTCGCCGGAAACAGCGAGCCTGGATGCGTCCCGGCATCGTTGTTGCAGCCGTCCCGCAGGTGGCCGCGCAGCGATGCCGCCCACTTCAGGCTGAGGTCCGGATTGAGCGCGACGATGTAGCCGTGCCGCGCGCTGCGATGCGCGCGCGTGACGGTGAACACGGTGCCGTCCCGGCCCACGGCGGGCGCGACATTCAAGCCGGCGCGCTGGGACAGGCAGGGAATGCTGGGGGGCACCGCGTCGGGTGACGGCGGGAACGGCGCCCCGCCGGTGAAGGTCGTCGTGCACAGCACCGGAGCGCTGGGCAGCAGCGCACCGAACGCCACGCGCCTGACCAGTTGTTTCGGCGTAACCTTGACCAGCCAGGAGCCGGTCACGTCCGCGCTCCACGGATTAACGGGGTCGAAGCGGATCGCGTTGTAGTAGATGTTCCCGTTGCCGTCGGCGGTAAGCGGGCCTGCGACGTACGCATTGGCATCGATGGCATCGCCGAACGGATTGATCTGCGCGCGGACTTCGCCCGTGCTCCGGTCGAGCTTGAACACGGTGCCGCCCGCGCCCGGGACGTAAAGGAAGTCCCCGGCCAGCGCCGCATGGAATACCGGCTCGTACTGGCCGTTGAACGGTGGCGGCTTCCACGTGCTCTCGAACGTCCACTGCGCGGCAAGCACGCCCGCTTCCCACCGCAACAGCCGGATGTTCCAGACCTGCGAATTCAGCGCGGTGTTGCCGCAGGGAAACGGCGTGCCGGAGCCGGGCGGACCGCAGGAAACATAGGTCCCGGACTTGTGCAGCATGTAGACATCGCCGCCCGCGACGATCGGCGCCGGATAGTGCGTGACCAGGCTGCCGCCCCACTCGGCCTGCTGCTGCGCGGCGAACGGATCGACCACGATGTCGGCGAGGATGGCGTCGGGACTTTGTCCCGCGACAGCGACCGCGCCCGTGTGCCGGGCGTTCTGTCCCCATTGGGACCAGCCCTGTCCGTCCGGCGCGGCGGGCGCCGGCTGCTGGTGCGCCTCCACCACCGCATAGTCCAGTTCGGGGCTCCACCGGCGGGCATCCTGCGCGCAGGCTGCGCCGCCGAGCACGGCAGCCAGCAATCCGGTGGCGACCGGCAAGGCACGTCTGCACATCGGATGTTCCAGGCCGCGGGCAAAGGGGAACCGTAACACATGGGAAGTCGCGCGCGCAATCGCGCGCTGGCGCAGCCGTTGCGCCGGGCGCTGCCGCTTCCCGGTGTTGGCCGGTTTCGATTGACGCAGCCACGGCCCCGGGCGTATGTTGGCGGCCAGCCAGGCTCCGCAATCATCGCAACGGCTGTCCGGTCGCGGCAGTTGCGGTCCACGAGTTCACTATCCATGCAAGGTCCCATGCCAGCGAAGTTGCGGAGAACGCGCCGTGCGCGCGTATGCGTCCGCGTCCCGGATTCCATGCGCACCGGGCCGGCATCATGCTGATCGACCCGGCGACCATGCTCTGGGTCGGGGTCGTCGCGTTCGCCGCGGCGGTGATCGGCGGGCTCGGCGGCTTCGGCACCGGCGTGATACTCACTGCCGTGCTGATTCCCATCGTCGGCGTCAAGGCAGTGTTGCCGCTGCTAACGGTGGCCGGCGTCATCATCAACGGCGGCCGGATGTTCTTCAACCGCGAGGCGATCGCCTGGAAGGTCTGCGGAACCGTGCTGGTCGCGTCGCTGCCCGCGGCGCTTGCCGGCGTCTACATCTTTTCGATCCTGCCCGAGCGCCCGCTGCAGATCATCCTGGCGGTCTTCATCGCGGCGATCGTGCCGCTCCGGCGCTGGGCGTCGCACCGCCAATGGCGGCTCGGCACCCGCAGCCTGGTGGCAGGAGGCGGTGTATTCGGATTCCTGTCCGGGATTGTCAGCGGGACCGGCGTCTTCCTGATCTCGCTGTTGCTGGCGGCGGGACTGCCCGGGCCCGCGATCGTCGCGACCGATGCGGCGATTTCGTTGCTCAACGACGCCTTCCGGCTGGCGCTGTTCGGCGGCCATTCGCTGATGGATGCGGGGACGCTGGCCACCGGCGCGATCATCGGCGTGATCACGCTGCCCGGCAGCTATTGCGCCAAGTGGCTCTCGACCCGGATGAGCGCGCACCTGCACATCGCGGTCATCGAAGCGATGCTGCTGCTCGCGGCGATCTGGCTGATCGTCGCGGCGCTGCGGGCCTGAGGCGCGAACCCCCTGCCCGCGACCTTATCCGAGCACCGGCATCGAAAAACTGGGTTTGGGCGTGCTCTGGTTCGGCCAGCGCGTGGTAACCGCCTTGGTCCGCGTGTAGAACTTCACCGCTTCGACGCCATGCACGTGCAGGTCGCCGAACAGCGAGTTCTTCCAGCCGCCGAACGAGTAGAACGCCAGCGGCACCGGGATCGGCACGTTGACCCCGACCATCCCGATCTGCACCTCCTCCTCGAACCGGCGCGCCGCGCCGCCCGAAGAAGTGAAGATCGCCGCGCCGTTGGCAAACGCCTGCGCGTTGACCAGATCGATCGCTGCTTCCAGCGTCTCGACGCGCACCACCGACAGCACGGGTCCGAAGATCTCCTCGCGGTAGATCTTCATCTGCGGCGTCACGTGATCGAACAGCGTCGTGCCCAGGAAAAAACCCTGGTCGTGGCCGGGGATGCTCACGCCGCGGCCGTCGAGCGCCAGCGTCGCGCCCTCGGCGACGCCGGATTCGATATAGCCGGCGACCTTGTCGCGGTGCGCGCAGGTGACGAGCGGTCCCATGTCGACGCCCTCCTGCATGCCCGGGCCGACGCGCACCTTCCGCGCCTTGTGCCGGATCGTCTGCACCAGCGCGTCGGCCACGTCACCCACCGCCACCACGACCGAGATCGCCATGCAGCGCTCGCCGGCCGCGCCGTACGCGGCACCGATCACCGCGTCGGCCGCGTAGTCAACATCGGCATCGGGCAGCACCACCATGTGGTTCTTCGCCCCGCCCAGCGCCTGGACGCGCTTGCCGTGCTTCGCGCCGGTCTCGTAGATGTAGCGCGCGATCGGGGTCGAGCCGACGAACGAGACGGCGCTGATCCCCGGGTGCGCCAGGATCGCGTCGACCGCTTCCTTGTCGCCGTGGACCACGTTGAACACGCCGTCGGGCAGCCCCGCTTCCTTGAGCAGCTCGGCCATCCGCAGCGCCGGCGACGGATCCTTTTCCGACGGCTTGAGGATGAACGTGTTGCCGCAGGCGATCGCCACCGGCAGCATCCACAGCGGCACCATCACCGGGAAGTTGAATGGCGTGATGCCGGCGCAGACGCCGACCGACTGGCGCAGCGTGTGGCAGTCGACGCCGGGGCCGACGTTTTCCGAGTACTCGCCTTTAAGCAGCTGCGGTATGCCGCAGGCGAATTCGACGACTTCGCTGCCGCGCTGGACTTCGCCCAGCGCATCGGCGAACGTCTTGCCGTTTTCCTCGGTGATCAGGCCGGCGAGTTCCTTCGCGTTCGCCTGCAGCAACTGCAGGAATTTCTGCAGCACGCGCGAGCGCCGCACCGCGGGCCATGCGGACCACTCGGGCAGCGCGGCGGTCGCGGCCCGCACGGCGGCATCGATGTCGGCCGCGGTGCAGAACGGCACCTGGCGGATGATGGCGCCCGTCGCCGGATTGGTCACGTCGCCGTAGCGGGTGCCGCTGGCCGCGGCGCGCTGGCCGTTGATGTAAAGGGATACGGTATCGAGCTTGTGTTCGGTCGGCATGTTCATGTTGAAGCTCCAGTTGCGAATTGTCTTCCCCGCGCGGTTGCGGGCGTGCGCCCGGCGGCTCGGCAGCGGAAGTATCTGCGTTCAGGCAGTCAGCGCCGCAGCCTTTGCCTTCTTGACGCGGGCCATCCAAAGGAGCGCTGCCAGCAGCAGCGCCAGAGGCACCAGTGAAATCCGGTTAAGCATAGTCCAGCCGTCGGCATGGAGCAACAACCCCGATGAGAACGACGACACAGCCATGGTCGCGAACACACAGGCATCATTGATGCCCTGGACCTTTGCCCGCTCTTCGGGGCGATAGGTCTCGGTCAGCAGCGTCGTGCCGCCCACGTACAGGAAGTTCCACCCGACGCCGAGCAGGAACAGCGCCCACCAGAAGTGCATCACTTCGTGGCCGGACAGCGCGATGCCCACGCACAGAAAATTGAGGGCCACCCCGGCCGCCATGATGCGCAGCACGCCGAAGCGCCTGATCAGGTGACCGGAGAAGAAACCCGGCGCGTACATCCCGATCACGTGCCACTCGATCACGAAGGCCGCCGCCGCGTACGAGTGTTGCTCGTGCCCCATCGCCAGCGGCGTCGCCGTCATCAGCAGGTTCATCACACCGTAACCCAGCGCGGCGGCAAGCACGGCGACCATGAACGCGGGCTGGCGGACGATCTCGCGCAGCGGCCGGCGCGGGGCCGCGGCCGCCTCGACCTTCAGGTCGGGAATGCGCAGGAACTGGATGACGACCATCGACAGCAGCCCGGCGAACATCAGCGAAAGGTAACTGCCCAGGAAGGGGACCGCGAATAGGTCCTTGGTCAGCTTCGAGGATTCGGGCCCGATGATCCCGCCGACGATCCCGCCGGCCAGGACCAGCGAAATCGCCTTGGCGCGAAAGTCCGGCGTCGCCATGTCGGCGGCGGCGAAGCGGTACTGGATGGCGAACGCGCTGTAGGCGCCGGTGACCAGCGTGCCCGCGCACAGCAGCTCGAAACTGTGCGTGTATACGGCAGTCGCGCAAATTCCGGCGCCGACGATGCCCATCAGCGAGCCGAAGCTGAAGCCGGCGCGGCGCCCGTAGCGCTTCATGAAGAACGATGCAGGCACGGCCCACAGCGCGCCGCCGATCACGTACCCCGTCACCGGCAGCGTCGCCAGCGCCTTGTTGGTCGCCAGCATGAAACCGGCCAGGCCGTTGAGCGAGATAAAGATGACATTGTTGATCAGCAGCAGCGCCTGGCATGCGGCGAGCAGCATCACATTGCGTCGGATTGAATTCACCGGGAGCGATCGAGAGGGGTGGCGGGAGGGCGACCGGAAGCCTACCATATCGCGATGAGCGAACGCCCGATCCGGATCATCAAGGGGCGCGGAACCGGCATGCGTCCGCAGGCGCGGTACGACGAGGATGCCCGCGCGCCCGTCGACGACGGCTGGGCAGGTCCGGACGAAGGTGAAGAGCAGGACCGCCCGCCACGGACCATCGTAGTCGCGCGCCCTGGCAAGACCATCATCACCCGCAACGACTCCCCCGATCTGCCGTTCTCGCAATCGATCAACCCGTACCTGGGCTGCGAGCATGGCTGCATCTACTGCTATGCGCGTCCCAGCTACGCGTACTGGGACCTGTCGCCCGGACTGGACTTCGAGACCCGGCTGTTCGCGAAGTCGAACGCGCCGGAACTGCTGCGCGCCGAACTCTCGCGGCGCTCGTACCGCTGCGAGCCCGTCATGCTGGGTGCCAACACGGATGCGTACCAGCCGATCGAGCGCGAATGGAAGCTCACGCGACGAATCGTGGAAGTGCTGTGCGAGACCCGGCATCCGCTGCTGATCGTGACCAAGTCCGCACTGGTTGAACGCGACATCGACCTGCTCGCGCCGATGGCGGCGCAAGGCCTGGCGCAGGTGGCGATTTCGGTCGGTCTGCTCGATGGCGAACTCGCCCGCAGGCTCGAACCGCGCGCCGCGGCGCCGCACCGACGGCTGCAGGCGATCAGGACGCTGGCCGCGGCGGGGATTCCGGTCACCGTGCTGGTGGCGCCGATCATCCCGCAGCTGAACGACAAGGATCTCGAGGCCGTGCTGGAGCAGGCGCGCGAGGCGGGGGCAACGGCCGCCTACTACGTGATGCTCCGGCTGCCGCACGAACTCAAGGAATTGTTCCGCGACTGGCTGCAGCAGCACTACCCGCTGCGGGCCGCGCATGTGATGAGCCTTGTCCAGCAGATGCGCGGGGGCAAGGACAACGATTCCCGCTTCGGCAAGCGGATGACCGGCGAGGGCATATTCGCCGAGCTGATCCGGCAGCGCTTCGCCAAGGCTTGCGCCCGCCTGGGGCTCGAGCGACGGTCCGTCTCCCTGCGCACCGACCTGTTTGTGCCGCCCCCGCCGGCAGCCGCGCCAGCCGGCACACCGGCGCAGTTGGACCTGTTCAAGCCATGGGCATAGCGCGCGTTGCGGGCCCCTGGATGCGGCAATCCAAAGGCATGTTTTTTGACCGGAGCGGCAGACTTTGTGCAGGCGCGGTGATTGCGGACTTTTTCCCGATGATTCCGCTTGGCGCTGCTATGTGCGCGCTGCCACCCGCGGGCCGGGTAAGGGCAGATAGTCGCCGCCACTCTGGCACCGACTCCGGCGGCCGCTCTCTCGCCACTGTTGCAACTATGGTACACATCGGAGACGATCCCCGCCGCGTCCCGGGCCGGCGCGGCACACTGGCCTGCTGGCGCCGGCCCCGCGGTCTCGCCGCGACGATCGTTGAGCGTCGCTGCTGGCAAAGGGGGCGTACCCTCAGGAGGGAATTGCCCTCGTCCGGCTGCGCACCGCACCGCGGACGGTCGAACCGCGATCTTGCAGCGCAAACACGGCAAGGTTCCCGTACGCCATACTTGTTGGTTGCGGACACAGCGCAGATGTGAACGAATTGCGCAACCATTTCTTATATCGGGGGATCGTAGACAGCCGGGAATTTGCCGTGCTAATATGGTTTTCGTAACCGTGGGGGCGTGTATTGCGGCGGAAATCGTGGCGAACCCGTTGCACGCCGTTATGTCGATGAAATGCGCCGGTGGCGCCAGGCCGGTCTGGCTTACGGGCAACGCGCCACGGCAGTTAGCTTATGCTTGTGCAGAACCACGATCGAACCCAAAAGCCTCTCCGGTGATTATCAAGTCGAAAGTAGATTGCCGAACCTTTACCGCTGTCCATCCTAAGTCGGGAGATGTAAACATGAAGACGAATGTAAAAATGATCGTTGCCGCATTGTGTGCGGTTGGCGTTGTCGCTCCGCTGCAGCAGGCGTTCGCGGACACTTTCGGTCCGCCGGTTCTCGTACCACCGACCGCGCAGACCCCGACGACCCCCGATTACACGGTAACGTATCCGGTAACCGTGACGCTGACCGGCGGCACGCCGCAGACGGTCGAGTTTGTCTACAACGGCCAGACCGGCCAATGGACAGCTCCCGCAGGCTGGACGCAGACCCAGATCCTCAACCAGAACTCGAACACCGCGACATTCAGCACGACCCAGGGTGGCGTAACCTATGGCGTCGCGCTGTCCTCGACCGGCCCCAGCGGCTTCGCGCCGACCCAGGGCGTTCAGACGACGAACCCGCCGTCGGTGGGCGTCAACCTGACCGGCGTGCCGGTCACCGCGACGACGCTGCCCGGCTTCACGGGCGCCACCGCGACCGGAACCGTGACTGGCGTGGGCATCACGACCGCGCCCCTGTCGGCCGCCGGCATCAACGTCCAGATCATCGGCTTGAACCCCAACGGCACGCCGGTTGGCACGGCTACGCTGGGCACGCCGGTCGGCACGGTCAGCCCGGGCAACGCGACGTCCGGCCCCGGCTCCGCGGGTGGCTCCATCGTCGTCAATTCGAACTCGACCAACAACACGGTCACGTACGGTTCCTACACGGTCACGATTCCCTCGACCCCGACACCGGCCGGCACGACTTCCGTCGCAGGCACGATTTCGGGCAACGGTGGCTCGTTCAGCTCGTCCGGCATCGCGATCGGTCCGATCGGCGGCACTGCGTCGTACAACACGACGACCGGCGTCACCACGGCAACTCCGGTGTTCACCGCCGGCTTCAACGTGAACGGCAACGGCAACACCCAGATCGGCTGCACCACAGACAACACCGCCACCGCCGCGGGCCTCACCGTTTGCGGCAGCACGACGACCAACGGCATTGCCAACACCGGCAACATCTCCACCACGACACTCGGCGTGACTGGCAACGCGACGGTCGGCGGCACGCTGGGCGTCACGGGCAACACGACGATCGGCGGCACCCTGGGCGTCACGGGCGTCACCAGCACCAACGGCATCGTGAACACGGGCAACGTCGGCACCACGACGCTGAGCGTGTCGGGCGCCTCGACGACCAACGGCATCACGAACACCGGCAACATCGCCACCACGACGCTCGGCGTGACGGGCAACGCGACGGTCGGCGGTACGCTGGGCGTGACGGGCCTGACGAGCACCAACGGCATCACCAATACGGGCACGCTGACCAACAACGGGAATGCGGCGATCAGCGGCAACGCGACGGTTGGCGGCACGCTCGGCGTCACCGGCGCAACCACGTTGTCCGGCGCTACGCAGATCAACAATACGCTGGGTGTGACCGGCAACACGACCCTCGGGTCGGCTACCGGCACCGCCGGCAACACAGTGACGGTGAATGGCACGGGCGTGACCCTGGCCTCCGGCACCAACTCCAGCGTGGCGTTGACCAGCAGCGGGGCGACGATGACTGGCGGCACGACCAGCCTGGCGCTGACCAGCGGCGCGGCAACGTTCTCCGGCGCCGGCCAGCCAGTCCGGGTGACGGGCGTGGCGAATGGTTCCAGCCAGTACGACGCGGTCAACTTCGGTCAGTACAGGGACCTGGAAGAGATCATGTCGCGTGGCATCGCGTCGGCAACGGCGCTGGCCAACATCCCGCAGGTCGACACCAACAAGTCGTTCTCGATAGGCGCCGGTGTTGCCACCTTCAACAGCGAGACGGCGTTTGCGATCGGCGCCAGCGCACGCTTTGCTGGCAGCGGCGTGATCAAGGCGAGCGTCGGTTCGGGCAGCGGTGGCGGCGACGTGGCATTCGGCCTTGGCCTCGGCTGGTCGTTCTAAGCAATTGTCTGAAGTCCCCCGGCCTCGCGCCGGGGGATGCCGGAAGGTCGGCGATACGCTTTCCAACCGCGGCTGGAGAGCGTATTAGCGACAAGCTGGGTCGGTACTTCAGCGGGGATTTGCCAGCATGCGAAGCACCCGACTCCGACATTTCACTCCCAGCCACGCCGGTTTTTTCGCGGTTCCCCGCGCGGCACCGCGGGCACGCTGACACGGCGAATAACGCGGCCTGACCGTAACTCAACGGATCCCATGATGCGCAAGCTGAGCATTGGAATTGTGTGCGCCTGGCTGCTTGTGGGCCTTGCCGGAGCCCAAACCCGTCCAGCCGACGAGACTGGCGACACCGGCGGCATCCGCCTGTTGCGCGACTTGGCCCCCGGACCGACGAATCAGATCGCCACGGTCATGTTTTCCTCGGGGGTGCGCAATTGCGCCACCCGCATCGATCAGATCAGCAATTTCCTCACCAACCGAACCCGGTCGAGCGCCCTCTTGTTCCTGCCCGAAAAGGAACCCGACAACAGCATGGTATCGGTCTCGCTCGAAGTGCAGGGCGAAGGCATACCGCGCGCCTACGGAAGCGCCACGTTCTCGCCCAATACGGCAATCGGCTGCTCGGGCATGTACGAGACGGTGCAGTTCTGGCCCGAGTCGTGCAACGCGGTCGCCGCCAAACACTTCAAGGGCGCGGTTTCCACCGGCTCTCTCGGCGGCGAGATCGGGATGTTCAACATCGGTCCGTCGGCGCGCGTGTTCCTGATGCGAGCGACGGGGTCGTCCTGCGTGAGCATCAAGAAAGAAGTCCTCAAGTAGCGGACGCTCGCGCCTGCCGCGCGGCTAGCCGCCACAGCGAAGTCACCTCCCCGGAGCGCGCCGCGTGCAGCGGATCTGCCGCATCGAAGGCCCGCGGGTGCCGAGGCCGCACATCCATCCGGCCGATCACCGCGAGTCCGGCGTTCGCGATCAACGCGTTGAGCTCGCTTCGGGTTCGCAACCCCAGGCGCTCGGCGAGATCGGAGAGCACCAGCCAGCCTTCACCGGAGGGCTCGAGATGCGCGGCCAGCCCACCAAGGAACCCGCGCAGCATCCGGTTTTCGGGATCGTAGATCGCGTGCTCAATCGGCGAACTCGGCCGCGCCGGCAGCCACGGCGGATTGCAGACCACCAGCCTCGCGCGTCCGGGCGGAAAGAGATCGGCATGCAGCACTTCCACGCCGCCCGCCAGCCCCAGCCTTGCGATGTTTTCCCTGGCGCACGCCAGCGCCCGCGGATCCTGGTCCGTGGCGATGACCCGGGCGATTCCACGCCGGGCGAGCAGCGCCGCCAGCACGCCGGTCCCGGTGCCAATGTCGAAAGCCAGTTCCGGCCGCGGCTCCGGCAGCGGGGCCGCGGCCACCAGTCCGACGTACTCGGAACGGATCGGGGCGAACACCCCGTAGTGCGGATGGATGCGCGCCGCCAGTTCGGCGATCTCGATGCCGTTCTTGCGCCATTCGTGCGCGCCGATCAGTCCCAGCAACTCCCGCAACGGCGCGACGTAGGGTTCGTCGGCCGGACCGTAGGATTCGAGGCAGGCCTGCCGCGCGTCGGGCGCACGGCGCAACGGAATCCGATGATCCGCGTCGAAGGGCAACAGCAGCATCGCCAAGGTGCGCGCGCGTTGCGACTGTGCCAGCCGGTGCCGGTGAAACGCGTCGGCCGGACCACCCGGCGGCGCGGCACGCGTTCTTCTGCGCGTGCGCCGCGGCGCCTTCTCGCCCCGCCTTGCCATCGCCTGGAGCAACTGCAGAGCATTCTGGTAATCGCCGCGCCAGAGCATCGCCGTGCCCTCGCAGGCGAGGTGATGCGCGGTCTCCGCGGTCGTCCTGTCGTCGGCGATCACGATGCGCGCGGGCGGCGGCAATCCGCTCTCGGAGCGCCAGCGGGCCGACCTGGCCTCCCCGGCCTCCTCCCAGTTCAGGCGCGGATGCCCGCTCATCGCGGCCCGCCCCATGGCCGACGCGTACCCACGGCAGCGAACGCCGGCATCCGGATTCCGCGAATCGGCATGGTTCGGATCGCGCCCGGCTACATGCAGGCCCGGTACACCTCGGACAACGAGACGCGCTTCGTGCGCGCCTGCGTCAACCCATTAAGCGCCAGCGGCACCATGCCGGACTTGATCGCCAGCCTCCGGTACTCGTCGCTGGCGACCCCTTCCCGCACGCTCGCGCGCAATTCGTCGTTCATCACCATCAGTTCGTAGATCGCCATCCGGCCGGTGAACCCGGTCCGGCGGCAATGCTCGCAGCCGCGGCCGCGATGGAAGATCTCGCCGGGCCCGGCGCCCATGTTCTCGCGCACCAGCGCGTCGACGCTCTCTTCGGCCATGCAATGCGTGCAATTGCACCGCACCAGTCGCTGTGCCAGCACGCCGATGACCGCCGAACGGATCATGTATGGCGCCACGCCCAGTTCCATCAGCCTGACCAGCGTCCCGGGCGCGTCGTTGGTGTGCAACGTGCTCAACACCAGATGGCCGGTGAGCGCGCTCTCGACGGCGATCTTGCAGGTCTCCGCATCGCGCATTTCCCCGATCATGATCACATCGGGATCATGGCGCAGGATATGCCTGAGCGCCTCGGGGAAACCGAATTCGATGACCGGCTGCACCTGGATCTGCCGCGTCCGCGGCAGGTCGTACTCGATCGGGTCCTCCACCGTGACGACGTTGACGTTGTCCCGCTCCACCTCCTGCAGCGCCGCGTACAGTGTGGTGGACTTGCCGGACCCCGTCGGCCCCGTGACCAGGACGATCCCGTAGCTGCGCTTGATCAGGTCGAGGAACCGCGCCTGGTCCGCGGGCCTGAACCCGATCTCGTGCACCGACCGCAGGCCCAGACTCTTGTCGAGCAGCCGGATCACGACGCTTTCGCCATGCTGGACCGGGATGACGGAAACGCGCATGTCGATCTGGCGCTTGTCGTCCTGATACCGGATGCGGCCGTCCTGCGGCAGCCGGTGCTCGGCGATGTTGAGCCGGGACAGGATTTTGACACGGCTGGTCAGGGCGGGCTGCAGCGACTTCGGCAGATCGCGAATCGGAATCAGCGTGCCGTCGATCCGGTATAGAACCTCGAAACCCTTCTCTCCCGGGCGGATATGGATATCCGACGCACGCTGGCGGATGGCCTCGGTCAGGATCGAATCGACGAGCTTGACCATCGGCTGCTGCTGGGCGAGCTTGTTGGCTTCCTGCCACAGCAGGTACTGCTGGTTCTGTTCCGGAATCGCCGTCTCGAGGCTTGCCAGCGCCTGCTTCTCGCTCCATGCATGATAGTTGCGGGCGATAGCTTCGTCGATCTCCTCGGGCGAGGCAATGACGAACTGCACCGGGCGCTCCACGGTGAAGCTCAGCAATTCGCGCGCCTCGCTGTCCGGCAGCGCGTGGATCGCCAGCACCAGCATGTGCTTGTGAAACATCAGCGGAATCAGATGATGCTGGCGGGCCATGTCGGCGGGGACCAGCGCCACCGCCAGCGGATCGAAGTTGAAGTCCGCCAGTTGCACGGTCGGCATCTCGAGAGCGGCGGTGACGGCGTCTTCGGCCTGCGCCGCGGTCAGGGCGCCCATCTCCGAGAGGATCTCGCCGAGTTTCCTGGCCGGCGCCCTGTGTTGCAGGTCCAGCGCCCGCCGCAGCGTGTCGACGGTGATCACATGGTCGCGCACCAGCAGCTGCCCGAGCTTGATGGGATCGTGCGCGCGCTCCCGCAGCGCCCGGTCCAGCTCGGCGGCGTTGCGCGCGGGGTGGCGCGCGCCGGTCAGCATATCGTTGGGCATGGCTGTTTGCGCTCGGAGGGATGAGTCAACTCAATCATCGCAGAATGCCCGTACCGCGCCTTTGACGCCGGACAACCCGGAGGCAGAGGACTGCGCGGCCCGGCGCCCCGGAACGTGTCGTACGCCTGAGTCCGACAGGTCCTAGACGCAACGGCCTCCATCGACCTCCAGGCAAACGCCGGTGATGAAATCAGCGTCGTCCGAAGCGAGGAAGAGCGCGGCATTCGCGATGTCGCGCGGCTGCGAAAAACGGCCGAGCGGAATCGAGGCGACGAACTGCGCGCGCCGCGCCGGCGTGTCTTCGCCCATAAATGTCGCCAGCAGCGCAGTTTCGCCTGCCACCGGGTTGAGGCAGTTGACGCGGATCTTGTCCGGCGCCAGCTCGACAGCCATCGACTTGCTGATGGTGATGACCGCCCCCTTGCTGCCGTTGTACCAGGTCAGCCCCGGCCGCGGGCGAACGCCCGCGGTCGACGCGACGTTGACGAAGCAACCTCCGCCTTGCTTGCGAAACACGGGGACCGCATGCCTGGCGGTCAGGAAGAGGCTCTTGACGTTGACCTGGAAGATGCGGTCGAACTCATCCTCGCTGACGTCGAGCAGCGGCTGATTGCGGTGCGAAATGCCGGCGTTGTTGACCACGATATCGAGCCGCCCGTAGGCCTGCTGCGCAAAGCGTACCAAGGCGGCGACCTCGGCGTCCCTGGCCACGTCGCCGATGCACACCTCGGCCAGATCGCCGCGATCAGTGATCTCGGCGGCGACGCGCGTCGCGTTTGTCAGGTTCAGGTCGTTGACGACGACCTTCGCGCCCTCGGCCGCGAAGCGCTTGGCGATGCCCTCGCCGAATCCGGATCCCGCCCCGGTGACAATCACGACCTTGCTCTGCAGACGCATGGCTTGCCCTTCATGAAGAATCCGATTGGTTGACTGTGGCGCTGGGGGCATGGCGCCGGCGCGCCGCGCCGCCTGCCCGCATGACGGCCTGCCCGCGGCCTACCCGTGGTGAATCGCGACCGTCTTCACGACCGTGAATGCCAGCAGCGCTTCGAAGCCTTTTTCGCGGCCGTAGCCGGAGTGCTTCATGCCGCCGAAGGGCAGCTCGACACCGCCCCCTGCACCATAGGTATTGATGAACACCTGGCCGGATCTGATGGCACGGGCCAGGCGCAGCTGCCGCGCGCCGTCGCGTCCAGATGCCCGTGACCAGTCCGAACGGCGAACCGTTGGCCAGCCGGATCGCATCGGCTTCGTCCGCGAACGGCATGGCGGCGAGCACCGGGCCGAACACTTCGTCGTTCGCCAGCCGGTGGGATGCGGGCACGTCGCGGATCAGCGTCGGGGCCTGATAGAAGCCGTCGGGCGGCGCCCCGGCCGCGACCTGCGCTTGGCCGGCAATGGCCAGCCCGTCCCGTTCGGCGTCGGCCAGAAAGCCCCGGACCCGCTCCAGCTGGTTGGCGCGAATCAGCGGGCCGCAATCCAGATCGGCCTGTGCGGGCCCGGTCCTGAGTGCGGCAAAGCGCTGGCCCAGCGCGTCGAGCAGTTGCTCGTACACGCTGGACTGGACGAGCAGCCGGCTGCCGGCCGAACAGGTTTGACCCGCGTTCTGGATGATCGCGTTGACCAGCACCGGCAGCGCCGCATCGATGTCGGCATCGGCAAAGACGATCTGCGGGCTCTTGCCGCCAAGCTCCAGCGTCACCGGGCAGTGCCGCCTGGCGCCGGCTTGCGCCACGATCGACCCGGTTACCGGCGAACCGGTGAAGGAGATGTGTTCGATTCCCGGGTGTTCTGCGAGAGCCATGCCGGCCTCGCTGCCGTACCCGGTCACGATGTTGATCGCGCCCGGCGGGAAGCCGGCGGCCGCCGCCAGCTCGGCCACGCGCAGCAACGAGAGGCAGGCATCCTCGGCCGGCTTGACCACGCAGGCATTGCCCGCGGCCAGCGCCCCGCCGACGCTGCGGCCGAAGATCTGCAATGGGTAGTTCCAGGGGATGATATGGCCGGTCACGCCATGCGGTTCGCGCCAGGTCAGCACCGTATAGCCCGGCAGGTACGGAATAGTGTCGCCGTGCAGCTTGTCCGGCGCCCCGGCATAGAACTCGAAATACCGGGCGCAGGCGGTCGCGTCGGCACGCGCCTGCTTCAGCGGCTTCCCGCAGTCGCGCGATTCGAGTTGCGCGAGCTCTTCGTGATGGTCGAGTATCTGCTGCGACAGCCGCATCAACAGGCGTCCCTTGTCCACCGGCGACAGCTTCCCCCAGGCGCCATCGCGGGCACCCTAGGCGGCCTTCACCGCGCGGTCGATATCGTCGGCGTTGCCCCGGGCCAGGTGGGCGAACACGCCGCCATCACTGGGATCGACCACCGGAATGGTCTGGCCGCCGGCGGGCGCCACGTGCTGGTTGTCGATGAAATGGCGAGGGGGCGGTACGGTTGCCGACAGCGTCGGCGCGGCATGCTGGTCCATTGTCTGTATCCTTCTCGGTGCGGGCGGATCCGGGCCGGCAGAGGTAAACTTCGACTGGCGCCGAAAAAGGAGTATTGTGCGTCCTGTGCCGCTATCCGGGAAGTATAAAATAAATCAATGTGTGGCCAGGCGCCCGGTGCGCCTGCATTCTTCGGGGGGTCGTTCACGGACGCAATGCCGGCCCGGCGCGACGTTATCGAGATCATGCTGACCGAACTCATCGCAAGCATCACCGCAAGATTCTCCGGCGGCCGCGCGCATCCGCTCACCCATACCTGGTCGACGACGCGCTGGATCGAACAGAACGCGCGGCTGGATGCGGACGAACGCATGCAGGAACTGCTCGCGCAGATCAATGCATTCAACGCGTCGCCGAAGATCAACGCGGCCAGCCTGTCCGCTTTCCTGGTGCTCGACGTCTGCGCGCACCGCTGCATAAGGGAGCTCACCGAGACCTACCTCGCCGGGAATCGCGCCGCGAACAAGGCGGTGTTGAAGAAGCTCGATGACGCCGCGCGCTGGATCGGCGCCACATATGAACTGTTCTACCGGGCCCACAAGGCCGGCAAGCCGGCGATCAGGAAGGACAGCCAGCTCGCCCAGGTGCTGCTGGGCATGTTCCGCTACTGGAACCTGCAGAACCGCGTCCGGTTGTTCCGGTACGACAATCCGGTGCCCGCGCTCTGGCAGGTGACCAGCAACCTGTTCCGCTACGCCACTGCGGCCGGTGTCCACCGGTTGGCCGTGCATGCGCCACACCGGGACGGCAAGCAGGCGACCATCGAGGGCGAATACGCGAACCTGTTGTTGCTCGCGCGCCTGTCCAGCGGATCGTTTACTGCGCAGGAAATCGAGCACGCATCGG
Organism: Betaproteobacteria bacterium; assembly: GCA_016717855.1. Taxonomy (GTDB): domain Bacteria; phylum Pseudomonadota; class Gammaproteobacteria; order Burkholderiales; family Casimicrobiaceae; genus PALSA-1005. Next base: position 26,716 of record JADKEV010000003.1, on the reverse strand, counting down.
TGCTGCTCAACGAGTGCTCCGACCGGCTGCGCCTGCGGGCGGACGAGCCGGCACACGCCACTTTCGCGCTCGACCCGGATTCGCTGGTCGGCCTGGTCTCGGCGCACGGCGTCAAGGTAACCGACCGCACATTGTTCCTGGATCCGGATCCGCTGTTCGCGCACATCAAGAAGCGGCTGGCCGACATCGCCGCCGACGACGCGGGTGACGCGCTGGCGCGCAAGGTCCGCATCGCCTGGCTGGAACGGCTTGCGACCCACTGGGCGCCGGATCGCAAGGTCGTGCCCAGGCGGGCCGAGCGCCAGCCGGCCGACATTCCGGTCGCGCTGGTGCCGGGCCTGCACAACATCCATCGCGAGCTGCTCGCCGAAATGGAGAACGCCGGCGAGTTCTGGGACACGCTGATCCGCAGCGGGCGCTGGCGCATCGTCGAAGCCAGTCCCCTCGATTGCCGCATCCAGTTCGAAAATGAAAGCGCCGACCAGTTTCCGGTCGGGGCGCTGATTTCCATGCGCCGCGAAGGGGCAGCGGACTGGCAGATCGGCGTCGTGCGCAGGGTCAAGCGGTTCGAGGGCAACCGCATCGAGCTCGGCGTAGAGATGATCGCGCGCGAAGTCAAGGCGATCCGTCTGTGGCCCGACAACATCCGCGACCAGATCCCGCGCAACGGCACGCAGTCCCCGGATTCGGCGGCGCTGGTGGCGCTGTACCTGCCCTCGACGGGCGCGATCCCGCCGGCGCCGTCGCGGACGCTGATCCTGCGTCACAGTGACTACAAAGCCGGCCTCTCCGTCCTCCATATATCCGGGGACTCGCGCCTATCGCTACAGCTTGGCGCCGCGATTGAGATCGGACGCGGCTGGGTCTGGTCGCCGTTCGCGGTTGAAGGAAAATCCGCGCGCGTGGGCGACCCGGTCGCGGACACCACCACGCAGGGCATGACGGCCCGCCTGCCTGTTGGTTCGGGTGAAGCTGGCCGCAACCGGTAGTCGACAGCCTGCAATGAACGCTCCCATGATCGACTCGGCAGGACTCTCCGCGGCATCGCTGGCGATGATCCGGCAACTCGTGTCGTTCAACACGACGAGCCGGGAGTCGAACCTGGCGCTTATCGAGTGGGTCGCGGCCTACCTGCGCGAGCACGGCGTCGAATCGCGCCTGACCTTCGACGATGCGGGCAAGAAGGCGAACCTGTTTGCCACCATCGGACCCGGGATCGACGGCGGCATCGTCCTCTCCGGACACACCGACGTGGTGCCGGTGGACGGGCAGGACTGGAGCGCCGATCCCTGGCAGGCCACGCAAACCGGCAACCGTCTGGTCGGCCGCGGCGTGTGCGACATGAAGGGGTTCATAGGTATCGCGCTGGCGCTGGTGCCGGAGATGGTCCGGCAGGACTTGCAGCGCCCGCTGCATTTCGCCCTGTCCTACGATGAGGAAGTCGGCTGCATTGGCGTGCGCCGCCTGATCGCGGACCTGGCGAACGTGGGCTTCGCCCCGGGCGGCTGCATTGTCGGCGAGCCGACCGGGATGGAACTCGTCGTCGCGCACAAGGGCAAGAAATCCTACCGCTGCCGGGTGCGCGGGTTCGAGGCGCACTCGGCGCTCACGCCGCGCGGCGTCAACGCCGTGGAGATCGCCTGCGAAATCGTCACGTATCTGCGCGGGATGGCGAAGCGCCATCGCGAACTGGGGCGCTTCGACCCGGACTACGACGTGCCATTCACGACCATCCATGTCGGCACGATCAGGGGCGGCACGGCCCTCAACATCGTGCCGCGGGATTGCGAGTTCGTGTTTGAGTTCCGGCACCTGCCCTTCGACGATCCGGATGAGCTCCTGCGCGAACTGCAGGCATGGGCGGCGCGGTTCCTGCCGGAGATGCACGCGGTCGCGCCGGACACGGGTATCCAGTTCGAGGAGTTGTCCGCCCTGCCCGGCTTCGACACCGGCGCCGGCAGCGCGATCGCCGAACTGGGCCGCTGCTGCAACCACGGCACGGTCTTCAACAAGGTCTCCTTCGGCGCCGAGGCATCGCTGTTCCACAACGCCGGCATTCCGGCCATTTTGTGCGGGCCGGGCCACATTGCGCAGGCGCACCAGCCCGACGAGTGGGTGACCATGGACCAGCTGGCGCTGTGCGAAGGATTCCTGCGGCGGCTGATCGCCCAGGTGAGCGGCCCGCTCGCCTGACCGGGTGCAAGGACTAACGGCGATGGCGGGGCCGGAGTTGGCGCGCGAAGCGGATGGGCACGGCATCGATGTCGTTTTTCCCGATATCGCCCGCTGGGCCGCCGGTAACACGGAACTGCCCTATGTCTGGACCTTCGAGAGCGGCCGGCCGGGGCCGCATGTGGCAGTCCAGGCGCTGACCCATGGCAACGAAGTGTGCGGGGCTATCGCGCTCGATCTTCTCCTCAGGGATGGTGTGCGGCCGGCACGCGGCAAGCTCTCGTTCTGCTTTGCCAATGTCGCTGCCTATCATTCCTGGAATCCCGCCGCGCCGTTCAAGTCGCGCTTTGTGGACGAAGACTTCAACCGCGTATGGGGACCGGCCGTGCTCGACGGCGATCGCGACTCGGTGGAGTTGCGGCGTGCGCGGGAGTTGCGCCGCTTCTACGACACGGTCGACTACCTGCTCGATATCCATTCGATGTCCGATCCCTGCCCGCCGCTGATGCTCGCAGGCGCGCGGCGAAAGGGCGCGGACCTGGCGCTGGCGCTGGGCTTCCCCGCGCACATTGTCGTCGACGCGGGGCATGCAGCGGGGCGGCGCCTGCGCGACTACGGGTGCTTCGACGATCCGGACGACCCGCGCACTGCGTTGTTGATTGAGTGTGGCCAGCACTGGACAGCGGAATCGCCGGCCGTTGCGCTGCAGGCGTCGCTCCGCTTTCTGCGCCACTTCGGGTCGGCCGGCGCCGACGTGCTCGAGCGCTACCTCGACCGGCGGGAGGCGCCGCGCCCGCGCGTGATCGAGGTGACGGAGTCCGTTCCCATCCGCTCCGAAGCGTTTAGCTTCGTATGGCCGCAGGATGGCTCGCTGGCAGTGGTGCCCAGCGCCGGGTCGCTGGTCGCACGCGATGGCGAACGGGAAATCCGCACGCCCTATGACGCGTGCGCGCTGGTGATGCCGATGCGGCGTCGGGCCAGGCCGGGGGACACTGCGGTGCGCATGGGGCGCTTTGTGGGCTAGTTACCTCGCCGCAGCAGCGCGGCCGCCTCCCGCACCGCGATGCCCACCCGCAGTCCACGTTCCGCCGCGAGCGCGTTCCAGGCGGATATCCACCCGGTCTCCCACATCGAACGCGCATCGCCGATGCGCGCGCTACGGTAATCGACGACTCCGGCCGGCATGCCGCGCCGGGCCAGCACCGGCAACCGCGTCAGCGACGCCCCGTCCTTGCCGCGTCCGGCATCGTGGAAGATCGCGGCCGCTGCGGTGACCGGCAAGGCGCTGTCCGGATCGCCGCCGTGCAAGCCCCCATGCGAGCCTATGATCAGGATGCGGCCGGCATCGTCCGGACGTACCTTGCCGATCGAGTCCAGGCCCCACACCGCAGGGAGACCCGCTGTGACGGACCGGCGTAACAAGGCAAAGCGCCCCTCGGGATAGGGTGGCGGCGCCCCCTGCCGCGCCGGCGCCCGGCGCAGGCATTGCGCGGCCTCGCGGCAGCGCTGGCCCGTGTGCACGCCACAGGCGACGGCGGGCGCATTGGCGTGACTGATGATGCCATGGGCGAGGCCGTCGGCGCCATCCGCGATCCGCGCGGAAAGATGGCTTACGGTGGCCGCCGCCATGCCGATTGCGGCCAGCAAGTCCAGCCCCGCGATGCCGGCGTTGTCACACCCGACACCGGCGTCGTTGAAGATCGCCGCGTGCACGCCGCCGCGTGCGGCGAGATGCGCGGCGATCAGGCCGCCGTGGGAGCCTGCGACCAGCACGGCTCCGTGATCTTCCCGAACGAGCTGCGTCACGGAATTCGCCACGCGGATCGGTGGCAGCGCCACGGCCGCTGGGCGTTTCAGCGCGCGCGCGACGCGGCGATCGCGTCCTGCGCGCGCCGGACCAGGTCGACGCCGGCATTCGCGGACCACCTGTCGAAAACGGCGCGGGTCGCGGCCGCAAGCGCGACGCGCTCGTCCGCGGTCAAGCGGGTGACAACGACGCCTGCGCCCTTCAGGTCGCGCGCCATGACCAGCTCGGCGGCCGCGGCCGCGCGGCGCGCCAGGTCGCTCTCTCGCGCCGCGGCCTCGACGGCAGCCAGGCGCACCACTTCGCGGTCCGCGGGCGTCCACCCGTCCCACGCCGCGCGGCTCACGGCAAACACCAACGGGTCCGCTGCCGCCGCCCACAGCGTGAACTGCTTTTGGCCAAGGCTGTGCGCCTGGGTCGCGACAAAGGCCTGCACCGTGGTGTCCTGGCCGTCCAGTCCGCGCTCAAGCAGCGCATTCTGCGCGTCCAGCCACTTCATCCGCACCGGTTCAGCGCCGAGCGCGCCCAGCATATCGTCGAGCAGCAACGAGCCGCTGGACCGGATGCGCAGGCCGGCGAGATCCTCCGGCTTGCGGACCGGGCGCTGCGCCGTCGAGATCCCGCGAAAATCGTTCTCGCCCCAGGCCAGCGGCATCACGCCGGCCGCTTCGATCGCGCGCATGACGATGACCCCAACTTCGCCGCGCAGCAGCGCCTCGAGCGCCTTGCGATCGCCGACCAGGAAAGGGAGCGCGAACACGTTCAACGCGTTGACCTGCACTCCCCAGTGCAGCGACGACCCCACGGCCAGGTCGATGGCGCCATCGCGCAACGCCGCGAACTCGCGAACGGGATCCCCGGCGACCGCCGACGCGCCCGGATAGTGCCGGATGCTGATCCTGCCCGCGGTGCGCTCCTTGATCAGTTGCGCCCAGATCGCGGCGCCCTTGCCCCATGGATACGCCGGGCCGACGGCCGTGCTCAACCGGTACTCCGGCTTGTAGGCTTGCGCGATCGCGTGCGGCGGGATGGCGCCGGCAATCGCCAGAAACTGGAACGTGGCAAACAGAGCGGCGGGAACCGCCCCGGGTCGCCCGCGCGGCCCGGACCCGGGCCGGTCAGCGCAAGCGCCGCTGTGCGCGCGGCATTGCGCAACGCACCCCGAAGAGCAGCGGGCCGGACGTCCCGTCTTGCGCGGTCCGCCCGGCCCGTTGCCGTCCTTCCCTGCACCTCCTCCTGGAGCTTGCTCGCAGGCCGGCTTCGCAGCCGGCCGTGAAATCCCGCGCAGTCTAGCGAGGTCGGCGACCATCGTCAATCCAATTCGGCATTCGCCGATGCTTCGACCACCGCCGCCAGTTGCCGCGCCTGCCGGTCCGCTTGCGCCGCGTCCTGCGCCTCCACCATGACCCGCAACACCGGCTCGGTTCCCGAGGCCCGCAGGAGAACCCGGCCGTTGCCCGCCAGCGCCGATTCGACTGCGTCCTTCGCGCGCACGATGTCCGGGCGCGTGCGCCAGTCGATGCGGCGCGCGGTGCGCACGTTGATCATGCGCTGCGGGTAGAGCGCGCAGTCGGCCGTGAGTTCGGGGAGGCCGAGGCCGGTGCGCCGCATCACGGTCAGGACCTGCAGCGCGGCGATGATCGCGTCGCCGGTCGAATGCTTGTCGAGGCAGAGTATGTGCCCGGAGTTCTCGCCGCCAAGCACCCAGTTGCGCTCGAGCAGCAACTCCAGCACATAGCGATCGCCGACCGCGGCGCGCGCGAATGGAATTCCGCGCCGGGCCAGCGCCTGCTCGAACCCGAGATTGCTCATCAGCGTGCCGGCGACGCCGCCGGCGAGTTCGCCGCGCGCGCAGCGGTCGGCCGCGATCACGTACAGCAATTGGTCGCCATCATAGATCTGGCCCATCGCGTCGACCATCACCAGTCGGTCGCCGTCGCCATCGAGCGCGATGCCAACGGCGGCGCCTTGGGCGAGCACCGCCTGCCGCAGCGCTTCGGGCGCCGTGGCGCCAAAGCCCGCATTGATGTTGATCCCGTCGGGCCGGTCGCCAATCGCGATCACCTCGGCCCCCAGTTCGTGGAACACCGGCGGCGCGACGTGGTAGCCGGCGCCGTGCGCACAGTCGACGACGATCTTCAGGCCGTGCAGGTCCATTGCGTTGGGAAACGTCCCCTTGCAGAACTCGATGTAGCGTCCCGCTGCGTCGGCGACCCGGCGGGCCTTGCCCAGTTCCGCGGACGCCACGCAAGCCAGCGGCTGCTCCAGCGCGGCCTCGATCGCCAGTTCGATCGCGTCCGGCAGCTTGGTGCCGGACGCGGAGAAGAACTTGATGCCGTTATCCTCGAAAGCGTTGTGCGAGGCGCTGATCACGACGCCGGCCTGCAGGCGCAGCGCGCGCGCCAGATATGCAACCGCGGGCGTGGGCAGCGGCCCCGAAAGATACACGTCGACGCCGGCGGCGGAAAACCCGGACTCGAGCGCCGCCTCAAGCATGTAGCCGGATATCCGTGTGTCCTTGCCAATCAGCACCCCGGGCCGTTCGCGCGACCCGGGCTGGGCATCGGCCAGGACCCGCCCCGCGGCATAGCCAAGTCGCAGCACCCAGTCCGGGGTGATGGGCGCCTCGCCGACACGCCCGCGCACGCCGTCCGTTCCGAAGTACTTTCTGGTCATGTCCATCGTGAGTCCGGGGTGAGACCGCTATTGTAAAGGCTGCGCCGGAGGTCCGCCCGCCGGCACCGCTATTGCGGCACGCACATCGCGACCCCCTCGTCGATCCAGCCGCGTGCCGCGACCTGCGCGATCGACGTGCGATTGGTCGTGATCCGGTGGTTGCTGTCGATGCCGCGCGCGGCGCCGTTGTTGTAGGCGCGATAGACCGGAACCGTGCCCGCCGCGCACGCCGCGCCGGCGACCTGCGACGCGCTGAAGTCCAGTGCCTCGAACCGCCAGCTCGGCGCGTCCGCCACGTAGGCGGACTTGAGTCCGTCGCATTCGGCCGGGTCGGCAGTGAAAAAGTGGCTGTTCGGTCCAAAGCTTTCCCCGGTGGCGGGATTGGTCGCGCCATTGCCATAAAACCGGCAGACGCCGGCGGCGCCACCGGCGCGGAAGGCGTTGCCGGTGCGCAGCCAGCGGCCCACCGCGCCCGTATCGACAAAGGCCTGCTCGCCGGCGTCGGCGGTGATGAAATAGTGGTCGAGGTCTGGATTGAAGTACTCGACGACGATGGGCAGAGGCGTTGCTGGCGCGAGGACGCCGGTGCCCAGCAGAGGCACCGTCATCGGCGCGGCGGATTCCTGGAATGTCACGACGACCGCGCCGGTGAGCGTTCCCGCCGCACTGGCGTTCAGCACGACAGAGAGGGCGCAGGTACTGCTCGGATTGCGGTGGCCGATGCAATTTCCAGACACGGAGAAATCAGCCGGCGTCGCGGTGATCGCGGTGATGTTGAGCGCGACCGAACCCAGGTTCGTCAGCAGCAGCGTCTGCGGGGCGCTTGGCGTTCCGACCGGCTGGTAACTGAAGTCCACCGTTTGCGGCGTCGGACTGAGCACCGGCACGCCCGTCGTTGCCACGCTGCCAATGTACGCGGCGATGTCGCCGATGTCGACGCTCGAGAGAACGGTCTTCAGAAACGCCATTTGCGAAACCAGGCTGATCGCGTCCTGCAGGACCCCGGGATTGTCAGCGGCGAGGTGCGGCTGCGACTGCCGCGGATCCGCGCCATGGCAGCCGGCGCACCAGGTGTTGTACAGGAGCTTGCCGTGGTCGGCGTCGGCCCCTTGCGCGAGCGCGCCCGCACCGAGCAGCGCCGCGGCGCAAGCCGTCAGGATCCGGATCAGCCGGCGATGCAATGACATGGACAGGACCGTAGCGCGCAGGCAGCCGGCGCGTCAATGCGCTTTGTGTAACGCTTCATTGTCGGGCGGCCTCCGCCGCCGTCGTTCCGGCGCCGCAGGACAGGATGCCGGCCGCTCGCCAGACCTTGAGCGCGTCGACCGTCGCGGCGACGTCGTGCACGCGCAGAATCGCGGCGCCGCGCAGGGCCGCGGCGAGCGCCGCCGCGACGCTCGCATGGGCGCGCTCCCCGACCGGGCGGCCGGTGAGCGCGCCCAGCATCCCCTTGCGCGACAAGCCGGCCAGGACCGGCACGCCCAGCGCGTTGAAGCGCTCGAGGCTGCGCAGCAGAGCCAGGTTGTGTTCGAGGCTTTTCCCGAAGCCGAAGCCCGGATCGACGACCAGGCGCGAAGCGGCGATGCCGGCCGCGCGGCATGCGGCAATCCGGTCCTGCAGGAAGGCGTATACCTCCGCAACGACATCGCCATAGCTCGGCGCCCGCTGCATGGTATCCGGCTGGCCCTGCATGTGCATCAGGCACACCGCGGCGTCCGAAGCGACGAGCGCGGCGAGCGCGCCAGGTGCGCGCAACGCTTCGATGTCATTGACCATCGCGGCGCCGGCGGCGAGCGCTTCGCGCATCACGCCGGGCTTGCGGGTATCGACCGACACCGGCCTGCCGCAACCAGCGAGGCCTTCGAGCACCGGCAGGACACGCCCCAGTTCCTCCTCGGCCGCGACCGGCGCCGCGCCGGGGCGGGTCGATTCACCGCCGAGGTCGAGGATGTCGGCGCCCTCGTCCAGCAACTGCCTGGCATGGGCGAGCGCCGCATCGTGGCCGGCATGCCGTCCGCCGTCCGCGAAGGAGTCAGGCGTGACGTTGACGATGCCCATCACCAGCGGGTGGTCGAGGGCGAGGCGGTAGCGGCCGGCGTCGAGGTAGCGCATGCTGTCCTTGCGGAATCTCCCATAAGCCGACGGGCGGTTCCCCGCCCGTCGTCGTGTCAAGCACTGCGCCTGGCTGCTCAGGCAGGATGCGCGCTCGGTTCCCCGGCGGCGCCCGCGGCCGGCCCGCTCGGCGGCGGCGTCGCGGGCCCGGTGGGTTTGGGCGGGCGCGGCGGCCGCCCCGCCATGATGTCGTCGATCTGGTCCGCGTCGATGGTCTCCCACTCGAGCAGTGTCTTGGCCATCAACTCGACCTTGTCGCGGTTCTCTTCGAGCAGCCGGCGGGCGAGCGAGTACTGCTCGTCGATGATGCGGCGGATTTCCGAATCCACCTTCCGCATCGTTTCCTCGGACATGTTGGTCGTCTTGGTAACCGACCGCCCCAGGAAGACCTCGCCTTCGTTGTCGGCGTAGACCATCGTGCCCAGCAGGTCGCTCATCCCGAAGCGCATGACCATGTCGCGCGCCATCTGCGTCGCCCGCTCGAAGTCGTTCGAGGCGCCGGTCGTCATCTGGTGCATGAACAACTCCTCGGCGATGCGGCCGCCGAACAGCACCGAAATGCGCTGCAACAGGAAGTCGCGGTCGTACGAATAGCGGTCCGCTTCGGGCAACTGCATGGTCAGTCCCAGTGCGCGCCCGCGCGGAATGATCGTGACCTTGTGCACCGGATCGGATTTCGGCATCAGCTTGGCCACCACCGCGTGGCCGGACTCGTGATAGGCGGTGTTTTTCTTCTCCTCGTCGCTCATGACCATCGACCGGCGCTCGGCGCCCATCATGATCTTGTCCTTGGCCATCTCGAAGTCGTACATATCGACCAGGCGCTTGTTCTTGCGCGCGGCGAACAGCGCCGCCTCATTGACGAGATTGGCCAGGTCGGCGCCCGAGAAGCCCGGCGTTCCGCGCGCGATGACTTCGGCCTTCACGTCCGGCGACAGTGGCACCTTGCGCATGTGCACCAGCAGGATCTGCTCGCGGCCGCGGATGTCGGGGAGCGGCACAACGACCTGGCGGTCAAAGCGGCCCGGGCGCATCAGCGCCGGATCGAGAACGTCGGGTCGGTTGGTCGCGGCGATCACGATCACGCCTGCGTTGCCTTCGAAGCCGTCCATTTCGACCAGCAACTGGTTCAACGTCTGCTCGCGCTCGTCGTTGCCGCCGCCCAGGCCGGCGCCGCGCTGGCGGCCGACCGCGTCGATTTCATCGATGAACACGATGCAGGGGGCGCTCTTCTTCGCCTGCTCGAACATGTCGCGCACGCGCGCGGCGCCGACGCCGACGAACATTTCCACGAAGTCGGAGCCGGAGATGGAAAAGAATGGGACCTTCGCCTCGCCGGCGATCGCCTTCGCGAGCAGCGTCTTGCCGGTGCCCGGGGAACCCACCATCAGCACGCCGCGCGGGATCCGGCCGCCCAACTTCTGGAACTTGGAAGGATCGCGCAGGAACTCGACCAGCTCACCGACTTCTTCCTTGGCCTCGTCGCAGCCGGCCACGTCGGCGAAGGTCACCGTGTTGTTGCTCTCGTCGAGGATCTTGGCCTTGCTCTTGCCGAAGGAAAAGGCGCCGCCGCGTCCGCCGCCCTGCATCTGGCGCATGAAGAACACCCAGACGCCGATCAAGAGCAGCATCGGGAACCAGTTGACCAGGATGGAGAGCAGGTGGTTCTCGTCGCGCGCCTTGCCTTCGACCTTGACGCCGAATTTCATCAGGTCGCCGACCACCCAGAGATCGTTGGGGTTGTAGGTCGAGATGAGCTTGTCGTCGACGGTCCTGCCGATGATGTTGTTGCCTTCGATCTCGGCGCTCTTGATCCGGCCCGACCGCGCCTGGTCCATGAACTCCGAATAGGCCAGCGAGGTCGTCCGCCCGGCGCGGCTGTCGAACTGCTTGAAGACGGTAAACACGACCAGCGCGATCACCAGCCAGACCAGAACCTGCTTCATCACATTATTCAAGATCCACTCCTGTGCCACCATTCGAAAGCGGCTTGGAGCCGTCTACGCCCCATGCCCTGTCGCGTGCAGTCTGCCATTTTAGGCTTTTCCCGCCTCTGCCGCACCTGTCGCCGCAGGGCGACAAATGTGCGCTAGGCCTTCTTGCGCACGCCCAACAAGTACACTTCGTTGCTGCGGTCCCGCGAGGCCTTCGGTTTGCGCACGGACACCGTCGCAAAGGCATCGAGCATCTGCCGGCGAAACGCGTCAAAGCCTTCGCCCTGGAACAGCTTGACCAGCATCGCGCCGCCTGGCTTGAGCCGCCTTGCGGCAAATTCCAGCGCCAGCTCCGCCAACTGCATCCCGCGCGCCTGGTCGACCGATGCCACTCCACTGATGTTGGGGGCCATATCGGACAACACAAGATCGACCGGACGTCCCCGCAGCGCCGCCTCCAGCGACGCCAGCGGCGCATCCTCCGAGAAATCGCCCTGGATGAACTCGACGCCGGCGATCCCCGCCATCTCCAGGACGTCCAGCGCGATCACCGCGCCATTGCCGCGCAGCCTTGCCGCCGCCACTTGCGACCAGCTCCCCGGCGCCGATCCGAGGTCGACGACGATCTGGCCGGGGCGCAGCAGCCGGTCGCGGGCGTCGATCTCGATCAGCTTGAACGCGGCGCGCGCCCGGTACCCGAGGCGCTTCGCTTCCTGCACGTAATGATCGTTGACATGCTCCTGCATCCACGCCTTGTTGAACTGGTGCTTTTTCTTATCCAATGCCGGCAACCCGAGAAAAATCCGCAAAAGGCACTATACTGCGCGGATGAAATTTGAACTGCCCCCGAAAAAACTGCGCGACTTCCGCGCCAAGGCGCATCACCTCGACCCGGTCGTCATGATCGGCAATGACGGGCTCACGCCGGCGGTACTGCACGAGATCGACGTGAACCTGCTCGCGCACGGCCTGATCAAGATCCGCGTGTTCGGCGACGACCGCGATGCCCGCCAGGGTTTTCTGGACCGGATCACGGACGAACTCGACGCCGCGCCGGTGCAGCACATCGGCAAGCTCCTGGTCGTGTTCCGGCCGGTGCCCGTCGAGGAGAAGGCGGAACCCGCCCGCCCCAAGCGGCCGGTACGCGGCCGTCCCGCCGCCAAGAGCGCGGGTGGCAAGGCGATCGCGAAGCCGCCGCGGGCAGACCGGCGCCCGCGAACCACCACCGGCACGGGGACCGGGACCAGGACCAGCGCTGTCAGGATCGCGACCAGCCGCCGCCGCCGCGCGACTCAGCCGTAGGCAACGGCCAACACTTCGTACTCACGCGGGCCGCTGGGCGCCTGCACTTCGGCGATATCGCCCTCTTCCTTTCCAATCAACGCCCGCGCAATCGGTGAGGTGATCGAAACCTTCCCCGCCTTGATGTCCGCCTCGTCCTCGCCCACGATCTGGTAGCGGACCCGGCTCCTCGCCTCGCGGTCCTCCAGTTCGACCGTGGCGCCGAACACGATGCGGCCGTCGGCGTTGACCTCGGCCGGATTGATGACTTGTGCGTTGGCCAACTTCGACTCCAGTTCGGCGATGCGGCCTTCGATGAAGCCCTGCCGCTCTTTCGCCGCTTCGTAGTCCGCGTTCTCCGACAGGTCGCCATTGGCGCGCGCTTCGGCGATCGACTGGATCACCGCGGGGCGCTCCACCGACTTCAATTGCTGCAACTCGACCTTGAGCCGCGCCGCACCGGCCACCGTCATTGGAACCTTGCCCATGGAAAGCCCGTTTCAAAAAAGCGAAGGGCAGCACGCGCTGCCCCGATCATGCTTCCCGCCGCGCGGAAAGCCCAGAATGGCCCTTAGTCTAACCGTTTCTGCAAACTTTGCAACGAGTACGCGACGAGGCCGCGCATGCCGCGCATGCCGACGGCAGCGGCCCGCGCGCCGGCAATGGTCGTGAAGTACGCAACCCGGTCGAGCAGTGCCTCGCGCCGGATCACATACGAGTCCTTGATCGCGCTCCGCTTCTCCACGACGGTGTTGATCACCAGCACGATTTCGTCGTTCTTCAGCATGTCGAGGATGTTCGGCTGGCCCTCGAAGACCTTGTTGACCACGGCCACGGGCACGCCGCCGTCCTTGAGCGCCTTGGCAGTGCCCCGCGTGGCCACCAATTCGAAGCCGAGCTCATGCAGGGTCTGCGCGACATCGATGACCCGAGGCTTGTCCGCGTCCCGGACGCTGATGAACACCTTGCCCGACGTGGGCAGGCGCACGCCCGCGCCGAGTTGCGACTTGACGAACGCCTCGGCGAAGGTCTCGCCCACGCCCATGACCTCGCCCGTCGATTTCATCTCGGGTCCGAGGATGGTGTCCACGCCCGGGAACTTGATGAACGGGAACACCGCTTCCTTCACCGAGAAGTACGGCGGAATGATCTCTCCGGCGACACCCTGCGCCGCCAGCGTCTGCCCCACCATGCAGCGCGCGGCGATCTTGGCCAGCGGCCGGCCGCTGGCCTTGGAGACGAACGGCACGGTGCGCGAGGCGCGCGGATTGACTTCCAGCACGTAGACCAGGCCATCCTGGATCGCGAACTGGACGTTCATCAGCCCGACGACCTGCAAGGCCTTCGCCATGGCAACGGTCTGCCGGCGCAGCTCGTCCTGCAGGTCGATCGACAGCGAGTAAGGCGGCAGCGAACACGCCGAATCGCCCGAATGCACGCCCGCCTGCTCGATGTGCTCCATGATGCCGCCGATGATGACCTGCACGCCATCGGACACAGCGTCGACGTCGACTTCGATCGCGTCGTTGAGAAAGTGATCGAGCAGGATGGGCAGGCGCTCGGGAAATGTCTTGGCGTCCTCGACCGCGTTGGTCATGTAGCGTTTCAGGTCTTCGGGCAGGTGGATGATCTCCATCGCCCTGCCGCCCAGCACGTTGGACGGCCGCACGACCAGCGGATAGCCGATCTGCAGCGCGGCGGCCTCCGCGCCGGCCACGTCGCTCGCGGTCCGGTTGGGTGGCTGCCGCAGGCCGAGGGCGGCGAGCATCTGTTGGAAGCGGGCGCGGTCCTCGGCCCGGTCTATCATGTCGGGCGAGGTGCCGATGATGGGCACGCCGTTGGCCTGCAAGCCCTGCGCGAGTTTCAACGGCGTCTGCCCACCGAACTGGACGATGACGCCGGCAGGCTTTTCCTTGTCGACGATTTCCAGCACGTCTTCCAGGGTCAGCGGCTCAAAGTACAGGCGGTCCGACGTGTCGTAATCGGTCGACACGGTTTCCGGATTGCAGTTGACCATGATGGTCTCGTAGCCGTCCTCGCGCAGCGCCAGCGCGGCATGCACGCAGCAATAGTCGAACTCGATGCCCTGCCCGATCCGGTTCGGGCCGCCGCCCAGCACCATGATCTTCCTGTTGTTCGTGGGCTGCGCTTCGCACTCTTCCTCATAGGTCGAGTACATGTATGCGGTGCGCGTCGAAAACTCCGCCGCGCACGTGTCGACGCGCTTGTACACGGGCCTGACGTCCAGCGCGTGCCGGGCGCCGCGCACGGCGCCTTCGTTGGTCCCCAGCAGATGTGCCAGCCGCCGGTCCGAGAATCCGGCGCGCTTCAGGCGCCGGAGTTCGTCGCGTTCGAATGACTCAAGCTGCCGGCCCTCGATCGCCAGCTCGATATCGACGATCTCCTTGATCTGCGACAGGAACCACGGATCGATTCTTGTATAGCGCTGGATTTCCTCCAGCGACATCCCGATGCCGAACGCGTCGGCGACATACCACAGGCGCTCGGCGCGGGGGTAGGCAAGCTCGTCGCCGATCTTGTCCGGATCGACCGTCTTCAGATTGAAGCCGTCGACGCCGACCTCGAGGCCGCGCAGCGCCTTCTGCAGCGACTCCTGGAACGTGCGGCCGATGGCCATGACCTCGCCGACCGACTTCATCTGCGTGGTCAGCCGGTCGTCGGCCTCCTTGAACTTTTCGAAGGCGAAGCGCGGCACCTTGGTGACCACGTAGTCGATCGTCGGCTCGAACGATGCCGGCGTCTGGCCGCCGGTGATGTCGTTGCGCAGCTCGTCCAGCGTGTAGCCGACCGCGAGCTTGGCGGCGACCTTGGCGATCGGAAAACCGGTCGCCTTCGAGGCCAGCGCCGAGGAGCGCGAGACGCGCGGGTTCATCTCGATCACGATCATCCGGCCGTTCGCCGGATTCACCGCGAACTGCACATTGGACCCGCCGGTATCGACGCCGATCTCGCGCAAGCAGGCGATGCTCGCGTTGCGCATGATCTGGTATTCCTTGTCGGTCAGCGTCTGCGCCGGCGCCACCGTGATCGAGTCCCCGGTGTGCACGCCCATCGGGTCGACGTTCTCGATCGCGCACACGATGATGCAGTTGTCGTGCTTGTCGCGCACGACTTCCATCTCGAACTCCTTCCAGCCCAGCAGCGACTCCTCGATCAGCAGTTCGCGCGTCGGGGACAGGTCCAGGCCGCGCTTGCAGATCTCGACGAACTCGTCCTTGTTGTAGGCGATGCCGCCGCCGGTGCCGCCCAGCGTGAACGAGGGCCGGATCACCGCCGGATAGCCGCTGGTCCCGGTCAGACGAGCGATGTTGAGCTGCATCGCAACCGCTTCGTCGAGCGTGTGCGCGATGCCGGACTTCGCGGATTCGAGCCCGATGCCGGTCATCGCCTCCTTGAACTTCAGCCGGTCTTCCGCCTTGTCGATGGACTCGGCGCGCGCCCCTATCATCTCGACGCCGAACTTCTTGAGCACGCCGTGGCGCTCCAGGTCGAGCGCGCAATTGAGCGCGGTCTGGCCGCCCATCGTCGGCAACAGCGCGTCGGGGCGCTCCTTCTCGATGATCTGCGCGACCATCTCCCACGTGATGGGCTCGATGTATGTCACATCGGCCATCTCCGGGTCGGTCATTATCGTCGCCGGATTCGAATTCACAAGGATGACCTTGTAGCCCTCTTCGCGCAGCGCCTTGCAGGCCTGCGCGCCGGAGTAGTCGAACTCGCACGCCTGGCCGATGATGATCGGGCCGGCGCCGATGATCAGGATGCTCTCGATGTCGGTGCGGCGCGGCATCTCAGCGGCGCTCCATCATCGCGGTGAAGCGGTCGAACAGGTAGCCGATGTCGTGCGGCCCCGGACTGGCCTCGGGGTGCCCTTGGAAGCTGAACGCGGGGCGATCGGTCAGCGCGATGCCTTGCAGGCTGCCGTCGAACAGGGACTGGTGCGTGATGCGGACATTCGGGCCGAGCGTGGCCTCGTCGACGGCGAAGCCGTGGTTCTGGCTGGTGATCAGCACCTGCCCGGTATCGAGGTCCTTCACCGGATGGTTGGCACCGTGGTGGCCGAACTTCATCTTTATCGTCCTGGCGCCGGTCGCCAGCCCGAGCAATTGATGCCCGAGGCAGATGCCAAACGTCGGCAACTTCGCGGCAAGCAAGTCCCGGATGGCCTGAATCGCGTAGCCGCAAGGCTCGGGATCGCCCGGCCCGTTCGACAGGAACACGCCATCCACGTTCATCGCCAGCACTGTGGCGGCCGGGGTCTGTGCCGGCACGACGCTCAGGCGGCAACCGCGCGCGGCCAGCATGCGCAGGATGTTGTGCTTGATGCCGAAATCATAGGCGGCCACGTGGTAGCGGACGGGGCCCGCCGGCTGGTATCCGCCGGCCAGCGACCAGATGCCGCCGCTCCATTCATAGGGTTCCGCGCACGACACGACCTTGGCCAGGTCCAGCCCGGACATCGACGGCGCCGCCCGCGCCGCAGCCAGCGCCCGGGCTTCGTCCGCGAAGGTCAGCGCCGCGCCCGCCATCAGGCAGCCGTTCTGCGCGCCCTGCTCGCGCAGTATGCGCGTGAGCTTGCGCGTGTCGATGTCGGCGATTGCCACGACGCCATTGCGCGCAAGGTAACTGCCCAGGTCCTCGGTGCTACGCCAGTTGCTGACCATGCGCGGCAAGTCACGGATGATCAGACCGGCGGCGAAGATGCGACGGGACTCGACGTCCTCCCCGTTCACGCCCGTGTTGCCGATGTGCGGATACGTGAGCGTGACCATCTGCCCGGCGTACGACGGGTCGGTCAGGATTTCCTGATAGCCCGTGATCGCCGTGTTGAACACGACTTCCCCGACACTGATGCCGTCGGCGCCTATCGCCGTGCCCTGAAATATCGTGCCGTCGGCGAGCGCGAGCAGGGCAGGACGCGGGGGCCCGGTGAACGACGACACGTGTACTCCTGAAGGCTGGGATGTTCTGACGTGCAAAGCGGGATGCACTGTGGTGATCCGGGCATCCCGCTTGCAGAATTGAATGGTGATTATACAGCAGGTCAGACCCGCCGGCAATTGCAGGAACGCGAACATGCCAGCGTGGAGCACGCCGAAACCTTGCGCGCCGGCGGTGATCGATAGGGAACGCCGGCTATGCCGATTGCCGCGGGCTCTCTGCCAGCCGTTCTTCTGCGGCCTTGATGTTGATCTCGAGACTCATCATGTTCGGATTCACCCGCAGCGCCCGTTTCCAGTACTTGATCGCCAGTTCGTACCGCTGCTGCTGGAAGTAGATCTGGCCGTAGCCCGCCAGCGCGCCGAAGTGGTAAGGGTTGCGCTTCATCACCTGATCGCAGTCGGCTAGCGACTTCCTGAACTCGCCGGCCAGGAAGAGCGCGGTGGCGCGCTTGTTCCAGCCTTCCGCGAAGGCCGGCCGGCGCCGGATCACTTCCGAGAACGACGCAATCGCCTCCTTGAACTGGCCTGCCTGCATGGCATCGGTTCCTTTGGCCAGCAGCGCGTCGATGGCCTTGTCTCCCGAACGGTTCCACAAGATCCACAGGCCTTGTTCAGCCGCGCCGCGCACCAGCGGGCTGTCGTCGGACAGGCGCTGCCGTAGCGCCTTGTCATCGACGGGCTTGCCGTGGATCGCGATCCAGCGGATGGCTTCGGCACGGCGGATGGCATCCTCCGCACCCAGACCTTTGAGCGCTTCAGCCCGGTTGGAATACGCAGCGGATTGTGCGCCGGCGGGATCGAAAGCGAGCAGCGCGAACAGGAGAACAGCCAGGCGGAACATGATCGACACCTCCTGAATCGGGGATCGCCACGCGACGGCCAGCTTGCCTGGCGCGAACGTCCCGCTGCGCGGAATGACTGCCTACATCGCCGACGTGAACCCGCCGTCAACGCAGACGATCTGGCCGCTGACATAGTTCGACGCGGCGGAGGCCAGAAACACAGCCGCACCGACCAATTCCTCCGGGTCGCCCCAGCGCGCCGCCGGGGTCCGCTTGCAGACCCAGCTGTCGAATTCCGGATTCGCGAACAACGCGGTGTTCATCTCAGTCTTATAAAAGCCCGGCGCGATGCCGTTGACCTGGACGTTGTGCGCTGCCAGTTCGACTGCGACACCTTTGGTGAACATCGCCAGCCCGCCCTTGCTCGCCGCGTACGGGACGATGGTCGGACGCGAAATGAAGCTGAGCACCGAGCAGATGTTGATGATCTTGCCAGCACGCCGCGCCTTCATCGCGGGTATGACCGCCCGCGATGCATAGAACGCAGAGTTCAGGTTGGTGTCCATCAACTTCTGCCACTCCGCGTCGCTGAATTCCTCGATCGGCTGGCGGTGCTGCATGCCGGCATTGTTGACCAGCACGTCGATTGCGCCGTGTGCGGCCGCTGTCGCCGCGATCCCGGCATTTACGGCGGCAGAATCGGTGACGTCGAACGCCGCAAGTCCGGCCCGGAGCCCCGACTGCCGCAGCGCGCCAACGGCCTCTTCGAGCTTGTCGCGGCGGCGGCCGTTCAGGATCACGGTGGCGCCGGCCTCCGCCAGTCCACGTGCTATCGCATGGCCCAGACCCGAGCCTCCACCCGTCACTAGTGCGACCTTGCCGGCCAGATCAAAGAGCTTGCTCGCCATCGTCGGTTTCTCCACGGGTCGTTCGGACCGGCTCGCCGCGCTGTCGCATTCCGGATACCGAGGCAGATTCGCCCGGCGCCGTGCGGTTTACCCGCCGGTGCGCAATCCCAGCACGTCGCTCATCGCGTACAGTCCTGGCGCGCGGCCAGCCAGGAACCGCGCGGCGCGCAGGGCACCCGCGGAAAACGTGTTACGCGACGTCGCACGATGCGTGATCTCGACCCGCTCCCCGGTTCCCGCAAAAACGACGGTATGCTCGCCCACGCAGTCGCCCCCGCGCAGGACAGCGAAACCTATGGTCGATGGATCGCGCTCGCCGGTGACGCCTTCACGGCTGTACACGGCGCAGTCGGCGAGTTCCCTGCCCAGCGCACCCGCAATGACCTCGCCCATGCGCAGTGCGGTGCCCGATGGCGCGTCGATCTTGTGGCGATGGTGCATTTCGAGAATCTCGATGTCGTAGCCTTCGGCCAGCGTCCGAGCGGCGATTTCGAGCAGACGTAGCGTCACGTTCACGCCCACGCTCATGTTGGGCGCGAAGACGATGGGAACATGCCGCCCCGCGTCCTGGATCTGCCCTTTCTCGGCCTCGCTGAAACCAGTCGTGCCGATCACGATGGCCACGCCGGCGTTCTGGCAAGCCTGCAGATGACGCAGCGTGCCCGCGGGGCGCGTGAAATCGATCAACACGTCGGCGCCGTCCAGCGCGCACAGATCGTCGGTGATGCGCAGTGCAGGCATGGAAGATGGCGTTGCTGACTGTCCCACCAGGGGCGAACCGGGAACTTCCAGCGCGGCGCAAAGCGCCAGATCGGGCGCGGCCGCGACGGCCTCGATCAGCGTGCGGCCCATCCGGCCACCCGCCCCGGCGATCGCAACCTGCGTCGGGTTCGCTCGTTCCACCGCTACCAGCCGAAGATGTCGCGGATCGTGCCCCACCAACTCTTGTCGTCGGCGCTGATCGACGTCGTCACGCCTTCCTTGCGCTCGCCGGCGTACCCGCGAACCGGCGAGATCGGCAACTCTTCGCCGCCCCACTTCGCCAGCTTGTCGTCTTGGAACTGGACGATGAACTTGCGCTCTTCGAGCACCCGGCCACCGCTCTCGTAGCGAAAGACGTAGTCCCAGCGGTTGGCGTGAAAAGCGTCAGCGACCAATGGCGTTCCGAGGATGAGGCGGACCTGCGGCTTGGTTTGGCCGGTCTTAAGTTTCTCGACCAGGTCCTGCGTGATGAAGTTGCCCTGATTGACGTCGATCTTGTAGACGCCCCAGGTTGGAACCCAGGAACATCCTGCCACGAGGAAACAGATAGCGGCGGCTGAGCGGCGCATGAGCGAAAGTCTTCGAATTGGAATCGTCGTATTATACCTGTCCGCACCCGCTCCGGACCGCACCTGCGCATGAGCACCCCCCAGGATCTGAAGACCATCGGACTCAAAGCCACGGCGCCGCGGCTGAAGATCCTCAATCTGTTCGAGCACAGCGCGGTCCGCCACCTTGCGGCCGAGGACGTATACCGGCTGCTGCTGAGCGATGGGCTCGACGTGGGGCTGGCAACGGTCTATCGCGTGCTGACGCAGTTCGAGCAAGCCGGTCTGCTCACCCGCCATCATTTTGAATCCGGCAAAGCCGTTTTTGAGTTGAACCAGGGCCATCACCACGATCACCTCGTATGCATCAACTGCGGCAGGGTCGAAGAGTTTCTGGATCCCGAAATCGAGCAGCGGCAGACCAGGATCGCGGTCGAACGCGGATTCGCGATCCGGGACCACGCGCTGTACCTCTACGCGGAATGCGTCAAGAAGAACTGCCCCCACAGGATTGCGTGAAGCCGCCGCCGGGGAACCTCAGGATTCGCGGCGAAAGAACTGGCGCGGGCGCCAGCCGCAAGTGACCAGAACGCCGAAGTACGCCAGCGCCCCGACCAGGATAAGCCCGGATAGCCAGGCGACCCGGGCCAGTTTCTCCACGGTGAGCCAAGTCTGACTGTCGCCGCGCAGCAGCCACAGCACCAGGCCCATCGCCACCAGCGCCGCCAGCACGCGGAGCGTGAACTTGCCCCAGCCAGGCTGCGGCTCATAAACCGCGCGGCGCCGCAGCATGGCATACAGGAGTATGGCGTTGGCGCAAGCGCCCAGGCCAACCGACAGCGCCAGCGCGACGTGGCCCGGCATGCGCATGCCGGCAATGAACACCGCATTGCAGGCCTGCGTGAAGATCAGCGAAGCGAGGCTGCACCGGACCACGACGCCGATTTCCTGGCGGGCGTAGAACGCCGGCGCGAGGACCTTGACGGCGATCAGCCCCGCGAGTCCGACGCCATAGGCCATCACGGCCGCCTGGGTAGCCATCACGTCGGCGCCGGAAAACCTGCCGTGGTGAAACAGGGTCGCCACCAGCGGCGTGGCCAGCAATCCCAGCGCCAGTGCGGCCGGTAGCGCGAGCAGGACCGTCACGCGCAAACCCCAATCCAGAAGCTGCGAATAGCCGGCGCTGTCGGCGTCCGCGTGGTGCTTGACCAGGCTGGGCAGGATGATGGTGCCGACCGCGACGCCGAGCAGAGCGGTCGGGAACTCCATCAGCCGGTCGGCAAAGGAGAGCCAGGACACGGTGCCGGTCGGCATGGTCGAAGCGATCTGGGTATTGATCAGCAGGCTGATTTGCGCCGCGGACACGCCAAACAAGGCCGGAATCATCAGCTTGAGCACCCGTCCCACGTTGGGGTCGCGCCAGGACGTGGCCCAGACGAATTGGAAGTGCGCCTTGCGCAGCGCCCAGACCAGCAGCAGGAACTGCGCGGCGCCGCCGGCGATGACGCCAATGGCCAGTGCCGTGACCGGGACGGCGAAGCGGTCGCGCAGCACCCAAGCGGCCCCGATCATCGCGGCATTGAGCAGTACCGGGGCGAAGGCCGCGACGCCAAAGCGCTTTTCGACGTTGAGTACCGCGCCCATCAGGGCGACCAGCGAGATCCATCCTATGTATCCGAACGTGATGCGAGTCAAGTCCTCGGTGATGCGGGCCTTTTCGGGAATCGCGTAGAATCCCGCCGCCAGCAGCCGCACCAGAGGTTCGGGGAAGATGACGACGAGGGCGATCACCGGCAGCAGGACGGCCGCCATCATCGTTCCGACCCGGGAGACGAAGATCCCCGTTTCTTCCGGAGTCTGCCGCGCCCGCAATTCGGCGAGCACCGGCACGAATGCCTGGCTGAAGGCGCCCTCGGCAAACAGCCGTCGCAGCATGTTTGGCGCGCGAAACGCCACGTTGAAGGCATCCATCTGCAGGCCCGCGCCGAACCAGGCGGCCGTCAGCACTTCACGGGCCAGTCCGGTGATGCGCGACACCAACGTCATGCCGCTGACCGCGGACATGGCCTTGAGCAGATTCATCGGGAGGGGGCGCTGCGGGCGCGGTAACGCCCACGACAGGGTTGCGTACAGTGCGGCATTTGAGGTATTATGCCGGGTCTTTGCCCAGTGCTCTACCTGATTCGAAGGATTTCCAAGAATGGCCAATTCCGCACAAGCCCGCAAGCGCGCCCGCCAGGGCGAAAAGCAGCGCAAGCACAACGCAAGCCTGCGCTCGACACTGCGCACCGCGATCAAGAAAGTCCGGAAGGCCGTCGAAGCCGGCGACAAGGCTGCGGCGCAGACCATGCTGCAGTCGTCGCAAGCGGTGATCGACCGCATCGCCGACAAGAGGATCATGCACAAGAACGCCGCCTCCCGGAACAAGAGCCGCCTGGCGCAGGCTGTCAAGGCAATGGCCTGACGGGCTTTCGCGGCGAAAGTGAAAAAGGCGCGCCTCGTCGCGCCTTTTTTGTTTGCGCCGCCCCGCGGCGGCGGCACGATGAGCCTCGGCAATCCACTTCACGGCGTGCGCGCAACGCGCGCCCCCGCGGCCGGATGAGCCCGCGAAGAGCGGACCGGAAACGGCGACCGGACGCGTGCTAAACTTTCGCTTTGAAAGCCGGGCAGCATTTCATGGAGCAAGCGAACCTGTTCGGGGCGCCGCCGTCGCCGACCAAGCACTTCCTGCAGTTCAGGGATTTCAGCCGGGAGGAGTTCGCCTACCTGTTCGAACGCACCCACTGGATCAAGGAAAAGTTCAAGCGCTACGAGTTCTACCAGCCGCTGCGCGACCGGACGCTGGCGATGGTCTTCGAAAAGGCTTCCACGCGCACGCGCGTATCGTTCGAAGCCGGCATGTACCAACTTGGCGGATCGGTGATCCACCTGACGACGGGCGACTCCCAGCTTGGGCGCGCCGAACCGATCGAGGACACCGCGCGCGTCATTTCGCGGATGGTCGACGTGGTGATGATACGGACCTACGAACAGACCAAGATCGAGCGCTTCGCCAGCCATTCGCGCGTGCCAGTGATCAACGGCCTGACCAATGAATTCCATCCGTGCCAGGTGCTCGCCGACATTTACACATTCATCGAGATGCGCGGGCCGATCCAGGGCCGGACGATCGCCTGGATCGGCGACACGAACAACATGTGCTACACATGGCTGGAGGCGGCGCGTCTGCTCGACTTCAAGCTCAACGTCTCGGCCCCGCCCGGCTACAGGCT
The DNA here is from genome assembly GCA_016717855.1 of Betaproteobacteria bacterium. GTDB lineage: Bacteria > Pseudomonadota > Gammaproteobacteria > Burkholderiales > Casimicrobiaceae > PALSA-1005. The sequence goes on along the minus strand of JADKEV010000003.1, from coordinate 3,501 downwards.
GGACGCGGATCGCGCCGGCCGCGCATCGCCGGGGCATTATGAGGAGTTCGCCGACCCGATGCATGCCGCGCGCGGCGCCGATCTCGTGACCACCGACGTGTGGACCAGCATGGGTTTCGAGGCCGAGAACGAACCGCGCAGGATCGCGTTTGCCGACTGGTGCGTCGACGAGGACATGATGCAGGCGGCACGTGCGCAGGCCTTGTTCATGCACTGCCTGCCCGCGCATCGCGGCGAGGAAGTCACGCACGGCGTGATGGAGGGACCGCACAGTGTCGTCTGGGACGAAGCCGAGAACAGGCTCCACGTCCAGAAGGCGCTGCTCGAATACCTGGTGATCGGACGCGTTCGTGCCTGACCGCGGAGCTCGACGCCATGTGCCGGCGCCGATTGCCGGCGCCGGGGACCGATGAACAGGCTGGGAGTGCTGGCAGCGATCTGCGCGTGGAACATGGCCATTCCCGCCTTGGCGGCCGAGCCAGCCGCCGGCTTCACCAAGTCCGAAGTCGCCCGAGTCGACCGCCTGCTGCGGTTGGTTCAAAAACGGCTGGAGTTGGCGCCGGCAAACGCCGCGACGAAATGGAAGACGATGTCGAGGATCGAGGATAGCGTGAGCGAACAGGCCGTGATTTCCGCGGTGAGGACGCGTTCGGCGCAGCTGGGGCTCGATGCGGAACTGGCCGCCCGCTTTGCGCAGGCGCAGATCGAGGCGGCCAAGATCATCCAGGCGGCGCGGCACCGGGAATGGGCTGCCGACGCGGGTGCGGCACCGGCCAGGGACGCCAGGGCCGACATTTTCCACGCGTCGACGCCCGAACCCGAGGTCGAGCCAGCCATGCTCCGCGCGTTGCGCGATGTCAGCATCGTTCTGCGGCGGCGCGGCGGGCGCGCCGTGCTCGATGCGCGGGCCGCAGACCTGATCCATGTCGGTGGCGCGGACCTGCTTGCCGGCCAGGCCGCGCTGAAACCCTTGTATGACATCGCGAAATGAATGTTGCCGCCACGCTGTTCCCCCATCCAGGCGTCGCGGTGCACGGCGATGCCGAGCCGGAATCCCTAAACCCAAACGGAGACAGACATGCCATCCTTCGACATCATGTCCGAAGTCAATCAGGTGGAAGTCAAGAACGCTGTTGATCAGTGCAACAAGGAAGTCACCAACCGGTTCGATTTCAAGGGATCCGACGCGCGTGTGGAACAGGGGGAGAAGATACTGACTCTGTACGCCGACGACGAATTCAAGCTCGGGCAGGTTTACGACATACTGTCCGCGCGGCTCGCCAAGCGCAGCGTCGATATCCGTTGCCTCGAACGGGGCAAACTGGAGACCATAGGCGGGGCCAAGGCCAAGCAGGTCGTGACGGTCAGGGTCGGCATCGATCAGGCGCTGGCGAAAAAGATCGTCGCGCTGATCAAGGATGCGAAGCTCAAGGTGCAAACCAGCATCCAGGGCGAGGCGGTCCGCGTCTCTGGCGCCAAGCGCGACGACCTGCAATCGGCCATCGCGCTGGTCAAGAAATCGATCCTCGACTTTCCGCTGCAGTACGGCAACTTTCGCGATTGAGGAGCCGGCTTCCCGGTTCAAGGCCGAGGCCGCTGGCAAAACGCGCGGGGAAGCGCCCTTCGCCTGCATTGCCGCAACGCGTTGCCGCCTCCCGCCTCATCATCGTCCCTTCCTGAGGAAGAGAGGCGCCGTGGGCCTACGGAATCAACTCGTACGCCGGCAAGGTCAGGAACTCGACAAATTCGTCGGCCAGCGAGAGTTCTTCGAACATGCGGGCGGCCTGCTCGTACTGCCCCGCACTCCAGCCGGCCTCGCCCACATAGGCGCGCACCTTCACGAGTTCTTCGGGCACCAGCGCGGAGACCATTTCCTTGGTGATCTTGCGGCCGTCGGAGAGCACGCCCTTGGGCGAGCGGATCCACTGCCAGATCTGCGAACGCGAAATCTCCGCGGTGGCGGCGTCTTCCATCAGATTGAAAATCGGCACGCAGCCATTGCCGCCCAGCCAGGAACCGATGTACTGGATGCCCACGTTGATGTTCATCCGCAGACCGGCTTCGGTGATCGGGCCCTCGGGGCCGAAGTTCAGCAGGTCGCCCGCCGCGACGCTGACGTCGTCCCGCGTGCGCGCTATCTGGTTCGGCGTTTTCATCACTGCGTCGAACTCGGCCTTGGCGATTTCGACGAGGCCGGGGTGCGCGACCCATGTCCCGTCGTAGCCGTCGGTGGCCTCCCGTTGCTTGTCCGCCTTGACCCGCGCCATCGCCGCGTCGTTGGCCGCCGGATCGTTCTTGATCGGAATCTGCGCGGCCATCCCGCCCATCGCGAACGCGCCGCGCCGGTGGCAGGTCTTGACAAGCAGCAGGCAGTAGGGGCGCATGAACGGCGCCGTCATCGTGATGTGCTGGCGGTCCGCCAGGCAGAACTCCTTGTGAACGCGCAGCTTCTTGATGGCGGAGAAAATGTAGTCCCACCGCCCGGCATTGAGGCCCGCGCTGTGCTCGCGCAATTCGTACAGGATCTCGTCCATTTCAAACGCCGCGAGCAGCGTTTCGATCAGGCAAGTGGCCTTGATCGTGCCTCGCGGAATTCCGCGATCGTTCTGGGCCATGACGAAGATCTCGTTCCAGAGCCGCGCTTCAAGGTGCGACTCCATCTTCGGCAGGTAGAAGTACGGTCCCGATCCCCTGGCGAGCAGTCCGGCAGCGTTGTGAAAGAAGTAGAGCGCAAAATCGAAGATCCCGCCCGACACGGGCCGGCCATCGACCCGCATGTGCTTTTCGGGGAGGTGCCAGCCACGCGGCCGGACGATCAGGGTCGCCACCTTGTCATTGAGCCGATACTGCTTGCCCGCCTCCGTTGCGAAACTGATGGTGCCCCGGATCGCGTCGCGCAGGTTGATCTGCCCTTCGATCTGATTGCTCCACGTCGGCGTGTTGGAATCCTCGAAGTCCGCCATGAAAGTGCTGGCGCCGCAATTGAGCGCGTTGATCACCATCTTGCGGTCGACGGGGCCGGTGATTTCCACGCGGCGGTCCTGCAAGTCTGCCGGGCATGGATTGACGCGCCACGCGCCGTCCGCGCGGATGCCGGCGGTCTCGGCCAGAAAGTCCGGCATGACGCCAGAGTCGAGTTGCCTCTGCCTCTCGGACCTGCGGTGCAGCAGGGCGTCGCGGCGCGCCCCGAAGGCGCGTTGCAGCCTGGCAACAAATGCCACGGCTTCCGGCGTCAGTATTTCGGAATAGTCGGCGGTGATGGGACCAAGTATCTCGATGCCTGGCCCGAAGGTGGACGTGTCCATATCGCGTTCCTCAAGAATGTAGGGGAAAATGGAAGTTGTTTCCACGATGTGGTAAACCAATCCGTGGCGTCTGGCGAGGTGTAGCGGATCATTGGTCCGGTTATGCCCGAGGCTCCTGGTGCGGAGCCAGCCAAACTGGGTAAGCCTTTGAATGTATTATACCTAAACGCTATTGCAGCGCAACAGAATCGCTGGA
>JADKEV010000002.1 GCA_016717855.1 Betaproteobacteria bacterium | reverse complement strand
GGAAGCCTGCAAGGCGGGGCTCGACGGCACGCGCGACTTCATCCGCATCCATGTATGGCGCGGTCGAGGCGGGGGCGAAGGCCGGCCGGCGCTCAACGCGGTGTGCGCTGAAACGTATGCGACGCCCTGCCGAAGTTCGGGCATTGGGTCATCTTCGACCATTGCCTGCCGTTCGACGTCACCCGCGCGTGCGATGAGGCGACGCGGTATCCTGACCCGCGCATCTGACCGCACAGTGACATCGGACATGTGGAAGGCGTTGAAGGGTCATAACCCACGGGCAACGCGATGGGCGCTCTTCCCGAGTTCTTCCCTACCGCCGGCCGCCGGAACTCGGTGGCAAGGGCCAGCCACACAGGCAGGTGATCATCGTCGGCGCGCCGGCCCGGTCGGCCTGGCGATGGCGCTTTCGACTGGGCGCGGCGCGGGCGCGAGGTCCGGTGCTCGCGGCGGGCGACCTCGTCCGAAGGCTCGCGCGCGATCTACTTCGGCAAGCGCACGCTGAAGATCTGCGACCGCCTGGTTGGGCCAGCCCCGATGGTCGATAAGGGCGTGTCGAACGTGGGCAAGGTCTTCCGGTGACCTTCGGTTGCAGCTCTATCGAGATTCGACCTGCTGCTTGAGTGAGGCCGGGCACGCCGGCCCGCCTTCGTCAACTCCCGGCAGTACTACTCCGAGCACTTCCAGCTCGAGGCCCTGGCGCGCAACGGCGTCGACCTGCGCTGGCGCAAACGCGTCACCGGAGTGGAGCAGCGCCACGACCACGCGGCGCTCACCATCCAGACCCCGACGGCCCATACACGCGGTCCTGGCCGACTTGTCACTGTCGCCTGCGACGGCGCGGCAGCCCGGTGCGGAAGATGGTCGGCTCGGAGTCCGCAGGGGCCAGTGTTCCATGACCGGTTCCTGGATCGCCGACGTGAAGATGCACGGCGTCGCGGCCGCGACGTTCCGGACCGAACGCTGGTTCTGCTTCGACCTGCCGTTCCACCGCTGCTCGTCGGCGTTGCTGCACAAGCAGCCCGACGATATCCGGCGGATCGACTTCCAACCGGCTGGCAGGCCGATCCCGATGAGGAGAAGAAGCCTGAGCGCGTCATCCAGCGTATCCAGGCGATAAGGGGCGTCGAGTTCTCGCTCGAGTGGGTCAGTCTGGTTATCGTTCCAGTGCCGGCGGATGGAGCGCTTCGTCCACGGTTGCGATCTTCGCGATGATGCCGCGCACCAGGTCTCGCCGTTCATGCGCGCGGCGCCAATTCCGGCATCCAGGACGCGGACAACCTCGGGGGTAAGCTGGACCTGATCCTGTACGGGCTGGCGCCTGTCGAACTGCTGGAGTCGTACAACGCCGAACGGGTCGAGGCCGCCGACGAGAACATCCTCACCTCGACGCGCTCGACCATGCCTCCAAGAGCGACGAGCTGCACCTTCCGCGACGCCATACGCTCGAACTCGCGGCCCAATACCCGTCGGCGCAAGTTGGTCGTTAGCGGCCGCCTGTCGCCGACGCGCTACGCGGACTCGCCGCCCAACACGGCTGATGCCGAGCCCTGGGCGCCGGGAACGCCGGGTCCGGGATCGCCTGCGACGGATGCGCCGTGGTACCGGCCGGCGGCAAGCCCGGCTGGCTGCTGCGGCATCTGCGGGCGAGTTCACGGTCGCCGTGTTCGCTGCGGGCGGCGAGGTCCCCACTGAACTGGCCGACGCTTGCGGTATCTCGATCACTTCCGATCGTGGTCCGCACGGTCTTCGTCACCCCCGCGGGGAAGCCGGCGGAAAAAGGCCTACGCATGGCTGCGCGACGCTGACGGCCTGGCTTTTGCGCGCTGTGCGCCGGACGGCGAGGCAGTCTACCTGTTCCGTCCGGACCAGCACGTCGCCGCGCGGCGACGGGGATTGTCCGCGACCTGGCTGGGGTCGGCGCTGCGCCGCGCGTGCCGGACCGAAGTCGCCTTCGCCGCAGTAAGCTGCTGATGGGCGCGCTCAAGCTCGAACCGAACATCGTGCGGCCGGACGACTTCTACGACGCGCTGATCGCGCTGCATCGTGGACTCACGCCGGAACAGAGCGCGAAGGTCAACGTGAAGCGGGTGCTGCTGCTGGCCAATCACGTCGGCAACTATGGAAGTGCTCAAGCAGGCGCTGGAAGCGGCGCGGGGCCGGACCAGGGCTGACGGCGGATCAATTCGTGCCGGCGTCTGCCGCCTTCTGCGCGCTTTGCTCCATCTGTTTCATCGCCTGCCCGATCTTCTGCTGCGCCTGCTCCATCGTCTTCACCCTGCTCGGAGTTCCTGTTTCTTGAGCGTGGCGACCGTCGCCAGGCGCCGCTCATGGTATCGACGCCGCGGCCGGCGAGCGCGGCGACGGCAACGGCGAGGATGATCCTCATGCGTTTTCTCCTTGGCTTTTTTACGAGCTTATCGACGGGAATTCACGGGCTTCGATGCGGTAGCCGTCCGGATCGATGACGAAGGCGGCGTAGTGTGCTCGCCGTAATGCGGACGAGAGGGCCGGGGCGCCGTTGTCCCGGCCACCATTGCCTAGCGCCGCGCCGTGGAATCCGTGTACCGCCGCGCGCGACGGTGCGGCGAATGCAAGGTGGAAGCCAGGGCCCGGCGCGAGGTGGGCTGCATCGCGTTGCTTGATGGCGAGCTTGTCGCCGGATCCGGGATGGCCGTACCCCACTGCCTGCCCGTCCTGCCCCGGGCGCAAGTCTTCCCAGACGCGAACGTACCCAAGCTCCGCGAGGACCGCATCGTAAAAGCGCGCCGACAGGTCGATGTCGCGCACGCCGAGCGAGATGTGGTGGAGCATGTGCAAGTCGCGATCCGGATCGCGCGCGCTCACCGGCAGAACTCCCGCTTCGCGGCCCGCTCGACCTGATCGGTGGCTTCGGCTCCGCACAGCGCGGCGTCGTTGGCATATCTGGCCGACATTGACCCGCATGCACCCAGCAGCACCACCACGACCGCGGCCAGGATCAACCTGGATCAATTTGATCTCCCTCCGCAAATGGCGAACGCGACCGACCGGACTCCTCACTTCGATTCTACCGTGCCGGCCCGGCGTGGTGCGACCGTGCCGCAGTTGCGTCGTTTGCATTTCCCGCGGGATTGCAGTTATGCGCGGGCTCCGCGCGGCTCGCGATGCCGGTCCAGCCAGTAGCCCCACAGCACCAGCAGCCACTGCGCCTGCCCGACCCACGCGATCGCCATCGCGTCCGGCGGCGGCTCGCCCCACAGGTTGGCGGCGTAGATCAGCAGCAGGAACGCGACCAGCCCCCACAAGCCCCAGCGCCCGGCGGCGTCACGCGCGCGCGTGGCCCGCGCGTACAGCCAGCCGCCGACGGCGAACAGCGGCACTTCCACCAGCAGCGTCAGCGGCAGCGAATTCCACAGCCCGAGGCCGACCCGCGTCGCGCCGAACGGCGCCAGCGGCAGGTCGGGGCGATGCACGAGGGCGTCGAGCAGCCAGTGGCTGACGACCAGCAGCGCGAGGATCAACGCTTCGCGGCGCGCGCCGCGCAGCGCGAGCCAGCCGCCGCCGACCAGCGCGGCCCAGCCTATCACCGCAAGCAGCGAGTGCGAGACCGGATAGTGCTGGAAGTCGAGCGGCGTGACCACGGTCGCACCCGGCGCGATCGCGACGCGCTCGATGCCCAGCAGCAGCAGCGTGGGCCACAGCAGGTCGATGAACTGCGCGGCGAGAAACAGCGTGCCCAGGCCCGCGCGCGGCGCATAGCGCTTGGCCGCGAATCCGACTCCGAAGTGTCCGATGAACATCCCGTTTCCCCAGGCCGTGCCAAGCGAAATTGCTGTCCAAGGTTAATGCATCAGGGCGGCGCCGCCAAGCCGCGCCGGGCCGGGGCCGACGTGCCTCTCGCTCCTACGTCGGCGCGCACATCGTGATGCCTTCGCCCTTCCACCCGGCCGCAAGCATCTGCTGATACACCGACTGGACGGTCGTGTAACGATGGTTCGAGTCGTTCATCAGGGCGCGGTCGTTGTAGGCGCGCCAGACGGCGACCGGCGCCGCGGCGGGGCAGTTGCCGCCCGCCGGCACGTCGATCGCGAAGGCGATCTCTTCGTAGTTCCACCGCGGTTGCGACGCGGGCGTCGTCGCCTGCAGTTGATGCAACTGCGCGCACTCGGCGGCATCCGCGGTGTAGAAGTGGCTGTTCGGGCCGGGGCTTAGCGAGCCGTAGAAGCGGCATACCGGCTGCGCTGTGCCGGGGTGATCGTTGCGCGCATAGGCCATGAAATCGCCGCCGGTCGCCTGCCACCCCAGCGCCGGGTTGTTCTTCAGCGCGTTGGCTTCCTCGACGTTCGCGGTGCGGAAGTAGTGATCGAGCGAGGGCGCGTAGAACTCGAACACGGTGACAAAGGTGCCGGCGCCCGCGCCGTCGCGCAGCCGTGCCGACATCGTTCCGGCGCCGCCGGTAGCGACGAAGAACGGATTGGCCGCGCCGAAAAGGAACCCCTGGTGGGCGCTCAGCGGCGCGCGCGCGTCGGCTCGTTGCGCGAAGTAGTCGTAGTACGCCATCGCCTCGGGGGTTATTTTCGCGTCGGACAGGACGATCACCGCCACCTTGAAGTCGCGCTGCGCGGCCGGATACGCCGGGCTGCGCGGACCAGCCACCGCGATCACGTCGTTGATCGTGACCTTGTTGAACTGCGCATAGTTGGCGACGCCGAGGCAGTTCTGGGTCATCGCCGCCTGCTGGTCCTTCCACACGTAGTGATCGGGCCTGCGCCGCGGACTTCAGGTCCCATCAGATAGAGGTCGAGGTCGCTGAAGCTGCGCGCCCCGGAGAACGCGGTGAGCTGGACGCCGGTCGGGATCGAGGTGAGCCGGCAAGAGTAGTCGCCGCCGGCGCCGCTGCCCGGGATGCTGAAACCCATCAGGCCGCTGGCGAGCGACGACAGCGGCCAGTGCGGCGTGCCGATGGACAGGCTGGCCTGCGGCAGGAAGTTGATCCACTGGTGGCCTATTTCGTGCGAGTGCGCTTCCTGTCCGGCGTCGAAGTAGGTGCTGGTCGGAAAGACGCTGATGCCGAGGAGGCGGCCGCCGCTGCCGTAAATGGCCGTGTTGTTGAAGTTCGAGCTGCCGATCCCCGAAACCGCATTGCGCACGCTGAAGTGATAGCGGTTCGCGGCATTCCGTGTCGCAAAGACGATGTCGATGAAGTCGACGCTGTCCGGAAACAGCTGATAGAAGCGCTGGATCAGGGGCCGGAAGTCGGCCGTCGGGCCGTTTGCGAAAGTCGCCGGGTCGACGATGTTCACGACGTGGTTCGAATGCTGGACCTGGACCCCGTCGTCGGCGATGGCCACCTCGCCGATCGCGGGGTCCACACCTGCGACTGCATCGAAGCCGTGGAAAGTCCGCGTCGCGCCTTCGTACACGTCGACGAAGCCGAGGTGCTTGCGGAACACGTCGGCATCCTGCAATCCGCCGACGGCCAGGTTCGCGCTGATCTGTACCGTATAGATACCGTCATTCGCGGCGGCGTCGCCGTCCTGTCCGTCGTCGCGCATGGTCAGCGTGGTGCCGTCGGCCGCGGCAAACTGGACCTGTGTCGGTTTGCTGCCCGAAGTGCGCGCCGTGATGGTGACCGGCGTGGTTCTATCGAAACGGACGACGTCTGGGGTGACCTGGGTCCCATCCAAGCTGACTGCGCCGAACGCGATGGTCGCGACAAGATAGGCGCCGATCGCGGGCGCTGTGCATACAGGTATTCGCATCGTGGTTATCGTGTCGGTCGCCGGGAGCGGCCAAAGTAGCATACGGCCGCATGCCGGGCAAACCGGCCATGCTGGTCGTCTCCGGATTGTCGCCCCGGGTTCTGCGGGTCCCTCAGAGTCAGTAGCAGCGGGCGGGCTACTTCAGGCCCAGCTTCGCCTCGATCGCCGCGAGCTTGCGTTTCAAGGCATCGACTTCGGCGGCCCTGGCTTCCAGCGCTCCGGCGATCTTGCGCAGGCGGTTGACTTCGCGTGCCTGCTCCCGAAGCCTGGCATCGCGCTCGCCCAGCAACTGATGCAGTCCCCGGATCGCCGCCAGTGCGACACCCGCCGCATCGACCGTGTTGATGGACTTGTCGTCGATCCCCAATCCGAAGGCGGCGCGGAAGTCCTGCGCCATCGGGCCCATGTGGGTGATACCCGGCATGCTGGTGAATGACCAGCGGGCAATCGGCATCCCGAGCACGCGGTCGAGCACCGCGCGCGGGTCGATCGAGGCGATGCCGGACTTGAGATGGCGGTCGCTCGAGCACGACCAGCCCGCGCCGCTCGAGAGCACGCAGCCGCCGCTGCCGACGACACCTGCGTACATGCGCACATGTGTGGGCGCATAGACGACGAAATCGCCATCGGCGTCGGTGAGGGTCTCCACCGTGTCACCCCCGCCCCACGCAAACGACCGATGGTGATTTGCTTTGCCGCGCTTTGGCGGCAAAGCTGTTGTCACCGGCGGCGAGGTTAAGCGTGCCACCGGGACGGTCGAGGCATTGCCGGATGGCTGATTGCTTCGCACCCCCGCCCACCGCGGCATAGTTGCCAAGAGCCTTGTTGTCGTTCCCTCCGGCGGCAGTGGCCATGAACGCCGCGCTGTTCTCGAACCCGCCGCCAATGACTGACCATGGTCTCCAGCGTTGCGTTCTCCTGGCCGCCGTTCACAACTGAGTGGGCGTTGCCAATGGCGTTGAGGGTCCCACCGCCGATGAAGCTGTTTGGTCCGGTGATCCTGTTCGGCCGCCGCCAGCAATGACAGACGACGCTCCCGATACCAGGTTGCTGGAACCGCCTCCGACCGTTGCAAATTCGGCCTTGGCTGCATTGCCGAACCCGCCGCCGACGGTACCGAAATGCCGGTTCCGGACGGTGCCCAGCCCATCGCCCACCAGGTTCCCCGCCCCGCCGCCGATCGTGCCGAACGCGTCGAGCACGTTGTTGCCGCAGGTGAGGCCGCAGTCCAGGAGCCCGACGGCTGTTCCGATCTGCCCGCCACCGCCAATCGTCGCGCCGAAAACGCCACTTAGTACGGCATTGGCCACGCTGCCGCCGATCAGGTTCGGCGCGGACGGCGTGCCGGGGTCGGTGGAAGTGGCCGGCTGCACCTGCAGCGCGGGGGTGCCGTTGACAATCAAATTGAGTCCGGAGTTGTTGGTGGTCCCGAGCACCGCGGGATCGGCCACGAAAGCGTTACCCCCCAGCTTGTAGAAATTGGTGGTCAGCAGTGGCGATGCGGCATCCACCGCAATCGTTCCGCTACCGGTGATCGTGCCGCCGGTGAGGCCACCCCCGGCGGTGATGCTGGTCACCGTGCCGCCACTGTTCGCGTCCGTCCCGCAGGTCACAGTCCCATCCGCCGCGATCGCCCGTATGTACGACCCGGGCGCGCACGATGCCGCAACGCGCCGTTGGAGGTACGTCGCGTCCGCCGCGATCGTTCCGGTCGCGGTGATCGTCCCGCCCGTCAGGCCGGTCCCGGCCGTCACACTGGTCACGGTTCCGGCCGGCGGTGTCGAGCACCCTTCCGCGTTGCCTTGCGCATCGACGCCCGCCGCAAGTTGTCCCGGCGGGCAGTTGGTTCCGTTCGCGGCCAGCGCCACTGCCGTTGTCGCCGGCCCGCCGGCGCTCGCCGAGCCCGCGTAGTTCGCACTCAGCTTCGCGGCCGTCACTGCCGCATTCGCGATCTGGGTCGTGCCGATCGTGCCGGTGATCTGCACCGCCGGCAGCGCCGCTGCGGCGGCGACGCTGTCGGCCGCCGCCGTGCGCAGTGCATAGGGCGCGGCCGCCAGCGCCTGGCGCGGTGTCATTTCGGCGTCGCCGCCCACTGTTACGCCGATGTAGTACGGGACGTCGAACGGCAGGGTGAGCGGCGTGATGGCGCCGATGGCGGCGTTGAACTGTCCGGCAGTCACCGCCACCGACTGGGATTCAGTGTAGAGCGCGGAGCCGCCGGATGCGACGTTGTAAAGCTTGAAAGTCATGGTGATCGAGGCATTGACGGGCTGATTCGCCGAATCGACGAGGGAGCCCTGGTAGCCGATTTGTTGCGGGATCGCGGCGCGCGCGACGATCGCGGCGCCCAATGCGGCCAACGCAAGGAGCGCCATTACGAGTCCCGAAACGCCAGTACGTGCTTGTCCAGTCATGGTGTCACCTCAGTTGAATTCGTTGCGCGGCCGCCGCAGGCTCGACCTCATCGCATTCCCAGTCTTTCCTTGATCGCGGCCAGATCGCGCTTGAGCGCGTCGACCTCGGCCGCTTTCGCCCGCAGCCGCTGGAGCTCGCGGTCCTTTTCGCGGACAAGCTGGTGCAAACCCTGGATCGCCGCCAGCGCCACGCCTGCCGCATCGACAGTGCTGATCGTCGTGTCGTCGTGGCCAAGTCCGAATGCGGCGCGGAAGTCCTGAGCCATCGGGCCCATGTGCCGCTGCGTCTGTCCCTTGTAGCTCCATTTCGTCACCGGCAACCCCGCGACGCGTTCGAGCACGTCGCGCGCCGCGACCACCGCGAATCGTTCCTTCGCCGCCCGGTCGCTGCCGTTGACAAACGTGCCGGTCGTGTAGGCGTTGCCGTCGTTGCCGAACCAGGTGCGCTTGACAGTGTTGCCGCCACCGTCGATCGCCGTGACAAACAGCGCGCCGGCGGTGGCGCGGACGTTGAATGTGTTGGTGCCGTTGCCGCCCCAGTTGCCCTGCGCCGCTGGGTCAAACAGGAGGTCCACGGAGTCCGCGATCACGGTTTGTCCGGCCCAGCTTGCTTTGGCCCATCGTCCACCGGCCAGACTGTAGTTCCCAAGAACCTGATTGTTGTTTCCGCCGAGGACTGCGGAGTAGTTGCCCTGGCACGTAATTGAAGCCTCCGCCGGCAATGGCGGAGTAGTCGCCGTTCACGGTGTTGCCAGCGCCGCCCCGACCACGCCGAAGTTTGCGTCTACGCCATTCAGCGCGATCGCGAGCTGCCCGCCGCCGGCGACCACCGAACCGACCTTGTTCGCCCCGACGCCATTGAATGCATTGCCGCCGATCAGATTCGGCGACGTGGCGTTGGGTTCAATCCGCAGGGCCCGCCCGCCATTGACCCGAACGTCCAGCGCATTGCCATCGTTGGTGCCAAGGATTGCCGTGGTGTTGGCCAGCGCGCCGAACGCATTGCCGCCCTGCCTGAAGAAGTTGCCGGTCAGCGTTGCCGACGCCGGATCGATCGCGATGGTGCCGCTGCCGGTTATCGGTCCGCCGGTGAGGCCGGCGCCGGTTCCCACGCTGGTCACGGTGCCCTGTGGCGGCGCCGCGCAGCCTTCGGCATTACCCTGCGCATCGACGCCGGATGCAAACTGCCCCGGCGCGCAGTTGCCGCCATTTGCGTTGAGAGCGAGCGCTGTTGTCGACGGTCCGCCGGCGCTGGCCGAGCCGGCGTAGTTGGCGCTGAGCTTCGCCGGGGTCACCGCGGAGTTGGCAATCTGTGCCGTGCCCACCGTCCCGGAGAGTTGCGTTGCCGGCAGCGTGGCGACAGTGATCGAGCCGGTGATCTGCGCGCCCGGCAGGACCGCCGTGGCATCGACCCCCGCCGCGCGCAACGCGTAGGGACTGGCCAGGACCGCCTGGCGAGGCGTCATCTCCGTATCCGGGCTGACGGTGACACCGAGAAAGTACGGCACGTCGAACGGCAACGTCAGCGCCGTGACGGCGCCGATCGCCGCATCGAAGATGCCGTTGCTGACGGTGACGCTCTGCGACTCCGTAAAGAGCGCCGAGCCGCCGACGGCAGCGCCGTACAGCTTGAAGGTCATCGTCACCGTGGCATTGACCGGCTGGCTCGCCGCATCCACGAGGTAGCCTTGGTAGTTCAGCAAATGCGGAATCTGGGCGCCGGCGGGAATGCTGCCAAGAGCCAGCAGGAGTGCCGGCGCAAACCAGGACAGGAACAAGGAACGCGGACACATGGAGTCCTCCGAGTCGAGTTGCTTTGTCAGGGATAGCCAATTCGATTGGCCGGGTTTTAGTATCGGCGGGCACTGCGGTCGTGTCAATCGCAGTGCCCGCTTTGGCACTGCGCGTTTGCACCGCGCGTTCGCATGTTACCGAGCAGTCCAAACGGAGTCAGCGCTCGACGCATGCTGGCGCTGCGGTGTCATCCGGCCCGGTGTCAAACGCATCATCGCTGGGCTTTCTCCCCCAATGCGAGGCTGATCGCTTCCTCGGTCGTCAACGCTCGACCTTCCTGCCAGGCACGATCGAACACCGCGTCATCGCCCAGGGCAGAGCGGGCCGCGGCCACGCGCCGGTCGTGACGCGGTTGATCCTTCGGCGCCAGCGGCGAACCGAGCTCTGATCGCAATTGCTCGGTTGCGCCGAAGATGCGGGCGGCGTCAAGCGAGCCGCCGATGGACGGAACCGATGCCGCCAATCCGGCCAGCGAGTCGGCGATGCGACGTCGATCGCCGGTCTCGCGCAGGACAGTCAGGCTCTCGCGAAACAGCGGTCGGGCTCGCGGAAGATCACCTTGATCGAGGGCGAGGTTTCCCAGATTGAGCAGTGCGGAAGCCATTCCAATCTGACTCCCAAGCTCCCGCATGATCCCCATGCTCTCCACACTGAGCGCCTCGGCGTTAACAATGTCTCCCAGTTCGCGGGCCACATCGCCCAGATTGACCAGGTTCATTGCGGTACCAAACCGGTCCCCCAGCTCGCGCATGATCGTCAGGCTTTTCTCGTGAAGTGCCCAGGCATGGTGGAAGTCGCCCTGATTGTGAGCAACAATCCCCAGACTGTTCAGCACGGTAGCAATGACCTGTTGGCTTCGTGCGATTTCGAGGCACTCTTCGAGCAAGGCCCTCGAGCCGAGGCCAATCGCCTTGGAAGTACGCCAAAGTTCCCAAGTTGCCCAGTACACCTGCAATTCCGTCCGGTCCCGCAGGTCACGCACGATCGCCAGACTTTCTTCAAGCAGCGTCTTGGCGGAGGCAAGATCACCCTGCTCGACGGCTACGGTTCCCAGACAGCTCAGTGAGGAGGCGATCCCTCTACGGTCTCCGCAATGCCGCATGATCGTCAGGCCCTCATCGTACAGTCCGCGGGCCGCGGCATAGTCAGTCTGCAAGAAGGCAAGTCTGCCGGCACCTTGAAGCACCTTTGCCAGTTCTAGCGATCGCTCTCGGGCGTCAGCCTTGCGCAGTACGCGCGAGCATCGATCGCGGCCTTCCGCGAAGTGCCCCCGTACAGACCAAAAGTATGTCAGTGCCCCGCATAGCCGGAGACTTTCACTTGAACCGGCTTCGGCGAGGCTCCAGTCCAGGGCCGTGCGCAGATTGTCGTGTTCCTCTTCCAGCCGACGCAGTTGCGTTGCCTGTTCCGCTCCGAACTTCAGGCTGGACTCCGCCGCCTCCGCCAGCGCAAGGTAGTAATCACCGTGCCGTTCCCGCACCGCTTCGCCGCCGCCGCGTTCCAGCAGCTTCTCTTTGGCGTACTGGCGCACCGTCTCCAGAAGCCGGTAGCGATAGCGACCATCAATCAGTTCCGCAACGGCCAGGCTCTTGTCGGCCAGCGAAGTGAGCCGATCGAGAATGTCTTCAGCGTCCAGGCCGGCGCCGGCGCAAACTACTTCCGCCGCTTCCAGGGTCCACCCGCCGGCAAACACCGACAGCCGCTGCAACAGCAGTTTCTCCGGCTCCGGCAGCAGGTCGTAGCTCCAGTCGATCAGCGAACGAAGTGTCTGATGGCGCGGCAGTGCGGTCCGCGAGCCCCCCGTCAACAGGCGGAAACGCCGGTCCAGTTTGTGGTCGATCTCTTCGACGGAAAGTGTGCGCACTCGCGCCGCCGCCAGCTCGATCGCGAGAGGGAATCCCGTCGAGTTGGCGGCACAGCGAAGCCAGGGCGGGCGCATTCCGGTCGGTGACCTGGAAGTCCGTACGGACCAGCAGCGCCCGGTCGATGAAGAGTTGCACCGACTCGTATGGACGCACGGACTGCTGGGTTGCGATCTGCCTCCGGTCCGGTAGCGTGAGCGATGGCACCCGGTAGATCTGCTCGCCGGCGATGCCGAGCGCCTGACGACTGCTCGCCAGGATCCTGACGCCGGGACAGCGCCGCACCAGCGTGTCGACCAGTTGCGCGCAACCGTCGAGCAGGTGCTCGCAGTTGTCGAGCAGCAGCAACAGCTGCTTGTCCTTGACGTGCTCGCAGAGCGTCTGCGCGATCGACCGGCCGCGCTCTTCCTTCAGTCCCAGCACGGTCGCGACGGTCTGTGCCACAAGACCGGGGTCGGCGAGCGGCGCCAATTCCGCCAGCCAGGCGCCGTCCGGGAAGCGCTCGAGCGCATCGGCGGCGGCCTGCAGGCTGAGCCGGGTCTTGCCGCTCCCGCCGGCGCCCGTGAGGGTCAGCGCGCGGGCGCCCGCCAGCAGTCGGCCCAGCTCCGCCAGCTCGTTCGCGCGCCCGATAAAGGCCGTGGCCAGATGCGGCAGGTTGTTGGCGTGGCGTCCAGCGAACGCAGTGCCGGAAACCGGCCGCAGTTGCGGATGCATGACTTGGTAGACGTGTTCGGGGGTAGCGAGGTCCTTGAGCCGGACCTTGCCGAGATCGCGCAGCGCAACCTCTGCCGGCAGCTTGTCCGCTACGTCATCGACCACGGCCCGGGACAGCAACACTTGGCCGCCATGCGCCGCGCTCATGATCCGCGCCGCCCGGTTGACGGGGCTCCCGAAGTAATCGTCATCGCGGCGTTCGACCATCCCCTTGTGCAGTCCGCAGCGCACGCGCAACGGCACGCCGCTGGTGGCGGCGGGATCGTTGAGCGCCTGTTGCAGGTCGACCGTCGCCGCGAGCGCGTCCAGGGCATGGTCGAAGACGGCATGGACACCGTCGCCGGTCGTCTTTACCACCTGCCCGTGGTGCGTCTCGACCGCGTCGCGCGCCAGCGCATCATGCGCGGCCAGCGCTTGCGACATCCGCGACCCGTCCTGCTCCCATAGTGCCGTGCTGCCTTCGATGTCGGTAAACAGGAGTGTCACAGTGGGCATGCAGAGGTCCTTTTCAAAGGCACGTCGGTGTCGGGGCTTTGTGGCGCAGCGGACATACGGCCGGCGTCGAACTGATCGATAATACCCATCATGCTTACACAACTTGAACCATGGAGCGCGAAAATGCAGGGACTGTTCCGATCTGTCAAGCTCGTCGCCGCCGGCTTTGCGGCCGTGCACTCTATGCATTTATCGGCCGCGGTCCGGCCCGACGTCGCACATAGCCAGGGCTTCGCGCATCGGAGTAGCGCAGTCGCGACGGCCCCGGCCGGCCCGCATCGCATCCTGGTTGCACAAGCAACCGCCGCGCCGGTCCTGAATGGCGGACCCGGCAGCCCGGCGCCTCCGGTGGCCAGGCCAGCCC
>JADKEV010000001.1 GCA_016717855.1 Betaproteobacteria bacterium | reverse complement strand
ACAAAGGTGAAAGGCCGACGTGAGATTGGTGCGCAAGACGAGCTCCCATTCCTCGGCAGGCAGGTGCTCGACCGGCACCGCCGGCCGGGTGATGCCGGCTGCGTGAACGATCACCCGCAGCGGTCCGAGCGCCTCGGCCGCCGCGACCATCGCGCGGCAGTCCGCGGGCCGGGTCACGTCACCCGCGAACGCCGCGGCGGGCGGCCCGAGCAAGGCGGCCGTTGCGGTGGGATCGCGCAGGTCGGTGACCAGCACCGCAAAATCGCCGGCAAGTTCCCGCGCGATGGCGGAGCCGATGTTGTCGCCGCTCTGCTGCCGCGCGGCGCCGGTGATCAGGGCAGATGCATTGGTTCGCATAGTCATTTCAAATGGCACTCTTCAGGAAGGGCCGACAGCCGCGCACGCGCGTGACAGCCCGAGGCATGAGGAAGTATCCGTGAGCAGGATTGATCTGGCAAATATCGCCCGACACCCGACCAATCCAGCTCCGATATGAGAGCGCATCCCGTTGCGGCGCGCGGTCCGACCCCATGCGCAGCGCTCCGGACGCCGGCCCAAATGGTCCGGTCGCCCACGCGTCGCACCTGGCGGACGCAGTCATATCACTGGTGAATTTCCGGGTCAGCAAAGGATATTTGAAGTGCCGGTCCGGATCACCTATTCTGCAGGCCACAACAGCCAATCTGCAGATGCCCCGGTTCCATGCAAGAAATTCTCATCGTCGTAACAATGGACTGCGAGCGACCGCGATCCGAAACGAAGGACAACGCGAGCGGGCCCGTCTCCTATGCCGACAGCGCCCGCTTCATCGAGGGTTATCGTCGGCTGGTGGCCGAACGCGGCTGGCCGGTGACATTCTTCGTCCACCCCGAGGTCATGGTCGCGCATCCCGCGATCTTCCAGGAAGCGGAGCAGGATGGCGCATGTCTCGGGCTGCATGTTCATCCATGGAAATTGAAGAAGTCGAAATGGAACGCGCATCTCGGCGGGCTGACCGCCGTCGAGCAGCGCGAAATCCTCCGCTATGCCGGCGATATGTTCGCCGAGGGGCTCGGACGGTGGCCGCTCTGCTTCCGTCCGGGAACCTTCTCGGCGAATGACAACACCTTCGCGGTACTCGATGAACTCGGCTTTCGCGGCGGTTCCATTTCTGCTCCCGAACGCATAGATCGCGACCTTTGTGCGGTGTGGACAGGCGCCCCAAGAGACCCGCATCGCACGCATCCGGCGTTCCGGCTCATCCCCGGGGATATGGACTTCGTCAACATGCCGCTCAGCGTCGACTTCTCCGAGATGCAGGAGGTCAACGGGCGGCGGTTCGGCCGCGACCTCCGCCCCGACTATCAATCGGCGGACTACACCGCCATCGCCCGCAACATCGTCGAGCAGGTCATGGGCCGCGATCCGGCCGTGCCGATCGTCAACCTGCTCACGCATAACGACAATGACTTCACCAGGCCCTCCGACCGCGTTCGCCAGAATCTGCTGCGCGCGTTCGACGCGATCGAGCAGGCCGGCGCCGAGCGCGGCCTGAAGATCAAGGGCGCCACGATAGAGAATGTCGTCGACCTCGTGCTCGCGGCCGGGCACCAGCCGCGCGAGCTGGAAACGGTGGGCGTCATCCACGGGGATCGCGAAGCGGAAGTCACGCCGCACGATGCCGGATCACGAAAAGCTTGAGACTTTAGGTCTGTCGACGCTGACCAGCGGCGCATCGACACCGGCCGACGCGCGGAATTGACGATCGCGACGGTCATCAAGAGATCGTCCGCCGACGCGCTCTGTCCGGTTACGCACCCAATGGCGATACAACCGCACTGAGCGAAACAAGAAACCAACAGACGTGAAGCGCTCGTCCGTCAACGAGCATATTCCTTGACTCCATCGTGCGCTTTGGTGTTAACTCGGGCAACCACTCCGCTGGACAAATTCACAAGTAGATTCGCGAGCGGAGCGGATTGACGCCCAAGGACGTTGTCAGTTGCGCGATCCCCCCGGCGCAGACCAGCAAGGACGAACAACCCGCCATTTTGCCTCGGCTTGCCGATGTCATCGGCGAGTGTCGTCAGATGACGAACGATCACGTCAGCAGGGGAACCGACATGAAGAGACGCACTTTCCTGACCCAGGCCGGCGCCGGGCTGGCGACCGCCGCCATCGCCGCGCCGGCTATCGCGCAGGCTGCGCCGGAAATCAAGTGGCGTCTCGCCTCCAGCTTCCCCAAGAGCCTCGACACGATATACGGCGCGGGCGCGTTCTTCTGCGAGCGCGTCGGCAAGCTGACCTCGGGCAAGTTCGAGATCACCCCATATGCGGCCGGACAGATCGTGAAACCGCTGGAGGTCCTCGATGCGGTGCAGCAGGCCACGGTCGAGTGCGGGCACACCGCCTCCTACTACTACGTCAACAAGAACAGGGCGTTCGCCTTCGGCTGCGCGATTCCGTTCGGGCTCACTTCACGCCAGCAATCGGCGTGGGAATATTCCGGCGGCGGCATGGAGCTGCTTCGGGACTTCTATAAGGAGTATGGAATCATCCACTTCCCCGCGGGCAACACCGGGACGCAGATGGGCGGCTGGTTCAAGAAGGAGATCAAGACGGTCGCGGACCTGAAGGGGCTGAAGATGCGCATCCCCGGGATCGGCGGCGAGGTGATGGGGCGCCTGGGTGCCGTGCCGCTGTCGTTGCCGGGCAACGAAATCTATGCGGCGCTGGAGCGCGGGGTCATCGATGCGGCCGAGTGGATCGGCCCCTACGACGACGAGAAGCTCGGCCTCTACAAGATCGCCAAGCATTACTATTATCCGGCGTTCTGGGAGGGCGGCACGGAGACTTGCGTGATGATCAACGCCGCCGCTTGGGACAAGCTGCCCAAGCCCTATCAGGAGGCAGTCGAGTCCGCCGCCGCCGAGGCCCATGTCAAGATGCAGGCGCAGTACGACGCCAAGAACCCGGTCGCGCTGAAGAGCATGATCGCCAACGGCGTCAAGCTGCATCCGTTCCCGCGCGACCTGTTGCGCGCCGCCAGCAAGGCGTCCTTCGAACTCTACGACGCGGAGGCCGCGAAGAACCCCGGGTTCAAGAAGATCTACGAGCCCTGGAAGAAGTTCCGCGAGCAGCAGTATGAATGGTTCGCCATCGCCGAGCTCTCCTTCGAGTCGCTGGCGCAGCCCGGGAAATAGCGGACCCGTGGTGAACCTCGCCGGGCCCTGGCGGGCGCGTGCGTTGCTGCGTCGCGCGGTCGTGCTGGCGGCGGCAGTCATGTTGCCAGTATCGGCTGCGCAAGCCGAGGCGCCGCGCGCGTATCGCATCGGGGTCCTGAACGAGGCCTGGGCCGCCAATCACCCGACCGTCGAAGGCCTGAAGGCCGGCCTGCGCGCCAGGGGCCTTGCCGAGGGGCGCGAGGTGAACTTCGAGCTGCATTTCACCGAGGGCAAGAGCGACGAGTTGCCGAGGGAGGCGCGGGCGCTGATCAAGGCGAACGTGGACCTGATCCTGACGAATAACGAAGCGGCCGCGCTCGCCGCCAGGGACGCCACCCAGCAAATTCCGATCGTCTTCACGCTGGTCGGGAATCCGGTCGCCGCCGGCATCGTCTCCAATCTGGCGCGGCCGGGCGGCAACCTGACGGGCATCGCGGGCGGCGCCACGCAGATCGTCGCCAAGCGCATCGAGATCCTGCGCACGCTCGTGCCGAAGCTTCGCCGCGTCTGGTTCATCTATCGCGCGGGCGACCCCATCGATGCGGCCGCGGTCACCGCCGCCGATCAGGCGGCAAAGACTCTCAAAGTCGAGTTGGTAGTACGACCGGTCGAGAGCGCCGAGCAATTGAAGCGCACGCTCCTCGAAGTGCGGCCGGGCGACGGGCTGCTGGCCCCGGAAATGGACGCCCTGGACATTACTGCGGCGATACTCGACAAATCCTTGGGCACGCGCGTGCCGGCGGTTTTCGCGACCGCGCACTGGGTGGCGCGCGGCGGGCTGATCTCCTATGGGCCCGACCTGTACGCGCAAGGCGTCCAGGCCGCCGCCATCGTGGCGAGGATCCTGCAGGGCATGCGCCCGCAGGACGTTCCGGTCCAGGCTGCCGACGACATCGCCCTGGCGATCAATCTGGAAACGGCGCGACTCTTCGCGCTCGACGTTCCACGCAAGATCCTGTTCCGCGCCGACGTGCTCCAGCGATGAAGCTGTCGATTCCGCGCGGGCTGTTCCGGAAGTATCTGGTCTTTCTGCTGATACTGGTGGGGGGACTGCTGTCCGTGAGCAGCGCCGTCGAGCTCTACTTCTCCTATCAGGAGACCAAGCAGTCGATTGTCCGGCTCGAGCGGACGAAGGCGCTGGCCGCGGCGCGGGAGATCGAGCGGTATCTTGGCGAGATCCTGCAGTATCTGCGCGGCACGATGCAGGGCGCGATCGATACGTCGGCGCTGGGCACGAGCGGAATCGGCAATCGGGCGGGAGGACAATCGCGCGCGGCCGCACTCGCGGAACAGCGCGAGATCGACTTCCTGCGCCTGTTGCGCAACGTCCCGGCGATCACCGACATCCGCCACCTGGACCTCGCCGGCAAGGAGGTGCTGCGCACGTCCCGCCTGGGGCTCGATGCGGTGCAAAGCGGCCAGGATTTCGCGGATACGCCCGAGTTCCTCGAAGGGAAGAAGAAGAAGACCTACTTCAGCCCCGCCTACCTGAGGAACGGGTCCGAGCCGTACATCACGATCGCCGTCGCGCCCGACGAGACCGCCGCCGAGGTGACGGCGGCCGACGTCAACATCAGGGCGATCTGGGACGTCGTGGCGCGCATCGGCGCGGGGCGCGCCGGCAGTGCGTACGTCGTGGATTCCAAGGACCAGCTCATCGCCCATCCGAACCTCCAGCTTGTGCTGGCGAAGCGCGACCTCTCGAACGCGCCGCAGGTGAAAGCGGCTCGGGCACCCGTGCGGTCGGCGCGCAGGACGATCAGATGTACACGATTGCCGAAGGCGTGCAGGGTGGGCAGGTGCTCGCGGTGCATGCGGCGCTGCCGGCGCTCGGCTGGCTGGTGTTCATCGAGCAGCCCGTCGAGGACACCTTCGCCCCGCTGCGCGCCGCGACGGCGCGCAGCATCGTCGTGCTGGCTTTGGGACTCTTGCTCGCGATCCTGGCGAGCGTGGCGTTGGCCCGCAGGATGGTCGCGCCCATCCGCCAGCTGCAGGACGGCGCTGTACGCGTCGGCAAGGGTGACCTCGATCACCGGATCGATATCAGGACGGGCGATGAACTGCAGGCGCTTGCCAGCGAATTCAACCACACCACCCTGCAGCTGCAAGAAGCGCAGCGCACCCTCGAGCAGAAAGTGGAGGCGCGAACAGCCGAGCTCACCGAGTCGCTCGAGCAGCAGACTGGCACGAGCGAGGTCCTGCGGGTGATTTCGAGCTCCCCGACCGACACGCAACCGGTGTTCGACATGATCGCGCGGCGGGCGATGGAGCTGTGCGACAGCCAGTTCTGCGCGGTTTTCCGGTTCGACGGCGAATGGATCCACCTCGTCGCCCACCACGGGCTGAGCCCCGAAGGCGCCGTCGCGTATGAAGCAGGCTTTCCGCAGGCGCCGAGCCGCCGGACGGCGATCGGCCGGGCACTTCAGGAGCGGACCATTGCCCAGATTCCGGACATCGAGGCCGACCCGGAATATGGCGCCTTGAGCCTGGCGCGGGCGGTGACGTTCCGCTCGATCCTCGCCGTGCCCCTGCTGCGCGAAGGCCGGCCCATCGGCGGGATCGCCGTGTCGCGCGCCACGGTGGGCGCGTTCCCGGTCAAGCACATCGAGTTGCTCCACACGTTCGCCGACCAGGCGGTGATCGCCATCGAAAACGTCCGCGTGTTCCAGGAACTCGAGGCGCGCACCGAGGCGCTCACGCGCTCGCTCGAAGAAGTGCACGCCCTCGGCGAAGTCGGCAGGGCCGTCAGCTCGACTTTGGACCTGCAGACCGTGCTGGTGACCATCATCACCCAGGCCGTTGAGTTGTCGCAGGCCGACGCCGGCGGCACGATCTACGAATTCGACGAGGCCTCCGGAGTGTTCGAGCCGCGGGCCAACTATCGCGTGAGCGACGCCTATGTCCGGATACTGCACGAGTCGCAGATCCGCCTCGGGGAATCCGCGGTGGGCAAGTGTGCCGCCAGGCGGGCGCCCTACCAGGTGCCGGACGTGGAGAAGAGAGGAAGACAGCCGGATGCGTGACCCGCTGCTCAAGGAAGGCGTGCGCGCGGTGTTGGCGGTGCCGCTGTTGCGCGAGGAGCGGGTGATCGGCGCGCTGGTGATCCGGCGCAAGGTCGCGGGCGAGTTCTCGCCCTCGGTGGTGACGCTGCTGCAAGCTTTGTCCAGCCAGTCGGTACTGGCCATCCAGAACGCGCGCCTGTTCCGCGAGATCGAGGAGAAGGGAAAGCAGCTCGAGGTCGCGAGCCAGTTGAAGTCGCAGTTCCTCGCCAACATGTCGCACGAACTGCGCACGCCCTTGAACGCGATCATCGGCGTGACCGAGATGCTGCACGAGGACGCCGTCGATCTGAAGCGGAACGACGATCTGGAGCCGCTGGAGCGCGTGCTGCGCGCGGCGAAGCACCTGCTGGCGCTGATCAACGACATCCTCGACCTGTCCAAGATCGAGGCCGGCAAGATCGACATCCACATCGAGTCGTTCGCGATCGCGCCGCTGGTCACGGACGTGGTGCAGACCATCGCCACGATGGCGACCAAGAACGACAACAAGGTGGTGGTCGCTTGCCCCGCCGATATCGGCACGATGAACGCGGACCAGACGCGGATCCGGCAGGCGTTGCTGAATCTCGCGAGCAACGCCAACAAGTTCACCGAGCACGGCACGGTGACCATCAGCGCCGGGCGCGCAATCGAGGGGGGCCGCGAGTGGGTGACGATGGCGGTGGCGGATACCGGCATCGGCTTGACGCCCGCGCAGATGGGGAAGCTCTTCCAGGATTTCGTGCAGGCCGATGCCTCGATCACCCGCAAGTACGGCGGCACCGGGCTCGGCCTCGCGATCAGCCGGCGCTTCTGCCAGATGATGGGCGGCGACATCACGGTGGCGAGCGAGCCGGGTCGCGGCTCGACCTTCACCATCCGCGTGCCGGCGGATTGCGCGCCCCCCCGCGCCGTCGCCGCGCCGCAGGATGCCGCCCTGGCGCGAACGGGCACGGCCCAAGCCGGCGCGCCGACGATCCTGGTCGTGGACGACGACCAGACCGTGCGCGAGGTGATGGAGCGGCATCTGACGCGCGAGGGTTTCGCGGTCGTCACGGCGAACGGCGGCCAGGAGGGGCTGCGGCTCGCGCGGGAATTGCATCCGGCGGCGATCACGCTCGACGTGATGATGCCCGACCTCGACGGCTGGACCGTGCTGGCCGCGATCAAGGGCGATCCCGAGCTGGCGGACATTCCGGTCATCCTGATGACCATCGTCGACGAGAAGAACCGCGGCTACGCGCTCGGCGCCACCGACTACATGGTCAAGCCGGTCGATCGCGAGCGGCTGTCCGGGGTGTTGCGCAACATCTGCGGCGCGGTCGGCCGCCAGGTGCTGCTGGTCGACGACGACGACCTGATGCGGCGCGGGATGCGGCTGGCGCTGGAAAAGGACGGCTGGGAGGTCGGCGAGGCGGAGAACGGCCGGTGGCGCTGGCGCGGATCGAGGCGACGCGCCCCGACATCATCATGCTCGACCTGATGATGCCGGAGATGGATGGCTTCGAGTTCCTGGTCGAGATGCGCGGCCGGGCCGAGTGGCGGGACATCCCGGTGCTGGTGGTGACGGCCAAGGACCTGACGGCCGAAGAGCGCGGCCGCCTCAACGGCGACGTGGCGCGCGTGCTGCAGAAGGGCGGCTCCGGGCTGGACGAGCTGCTGGCGGAAATCGCCCGCGTGCTGCCCGGGTCGATCGCGCGCGGGCGCGGCAGGAAGGTCGAGGAAGGAACGCAATGAGGATCCTGTACGTCGAGGACAACGAGGACAACATCTACATGCTGGAGCGGCGGCTCAAGCGCGCCGGTTTCGACGTGCTGATCGCCCGCGACGGCGCCGAAGGCGTGGCCATGGCCGGCGCGGAGCAGCCCGATCTGATCCTGATGGACATGGGGCTGCCGGTGCTCGACGGGTGGGCGGCGACCAGCCAGATCAAGGCCGCTCCGGCAACGCAACACATCCCGGTGATCGCGCTGACCGCCAATGCGATGTCCGGCGACCGGGAAAGCCATGGCCGCGGGTTGCGACGACTTCGATACCAAGCCGGTGGAGCTGCCGCGCCTGCTCGAGAAGATCCAGGCGCTGGCGCCAGGGGGCCGGCCGCGTGAGCCCCGGCCGAAGCCGCACTGCTGGTGGTCGACGACAACGAGGACAACCGGTATACGCTCACCCGGCGGTTGACGCGCGAAGGCTATACGAACCTGACGACGGCCAATGACGGGCGGCAGGCGCTGGAGCTGCTGCAGTCGAAGAAATTCGACTTGATGCTGCTCGACATCATGATGCCGGAGATGAACGGCTACCAGGTGCTCGAGCACCTGAAGGCCGATGCCGAGTTGCGGCACCTGCCGGTGATCATGATCTCGGCGGTCGGCGAGGTGGAGAGCGTGGTGCGCTGCATCGAGCTCGGCGCCGAGGATTACCTGCCAAACCTTTCGATGCGACGCTGCTGCGCGCGGGTGAGCGCCAGCCTGGAGAAGAAGAAGGCGTTGCGCGACGAAGTGCGTGAGTGGAACCGGAAACTCGAAGAGCGGGTGCAGGAGCAGGTCGCGCAGCTCAACCGGCTGGGCCGGCTGAAGGGCTTCTTCTCGCCGCAGCTCGCGGAGTCGATCGTCAACGGCGGCGGCGAAGATCTGCTGAAGACGCACCGCCGCGAAGTGGTGGTCGTGTTTCTCGACCTGCGCGGGTTCACCGCCTTCACCGACAGTTCGAGCCCGGGAAGTCATGGGCGTGCTGGGCGAATATCACCGCGTGATGGGGCAGCTGATCCTGGCGCACGAGGGCACGCTCGAGCACTTTGCGGGCGACGGCATCATGATCTTCTTCAACGACCCGATCCCGCTCGAGAAGCCGGCCGAGAACGCGATCGGCATGGCGCTGGCGATGCAACGGGAATTCGCGGCGCTGCGCGCGGCGATGGAAGAAACTGCGCGCTCCGCCGGACCTCGGCATCGGCATCGCGCAGGGCTACGCGACGCTTGGCGCGGTCGGCTTCGAGGGCGGTGGGAGTACGCGTGCATCGGCAGCGTCGCCAGCCTGGCCTCGCGCCTGTGCAACGGGCCAAGGGCGGGCAGATCCTGATCAACCAGAAGACCTTGAGCCGGGTCGAGGATGTGGTGGAGGCCGAGCCGCTGGGAGAAGCCACGCTGAAGGCATCGCCCAGCCGGTGCCGGTATTCAACATCACCGCCTTGAAGTCGTGACTTGCCGCCCGCTCGGGCTGGACGCCAACGAAGGAGAACGCCCGTGATCGATCACCTGGACCACCTGGTACTTACGACGGCCCACGAGGCCGCGTGCATTCGCTTCTACACCGAAGTGCTGGGCATGCAGCTCGAAACGTTCACCGACGGCACGCCGCCAGTCGAAGCGCAAAGGCGTTCAGGTTCCGGGAACCCGAAGATCAGCCTCCACGTCAAGGGCCGCGAGTTCGAGCCGAAGGCGCATACGCCCGTGCCGGGTGCGCTCGACCTCTGCTTCATCGCTGCGATTCCACTGGACACGGTCGTCGCCCGGCTCCAGGCAACCGCAACGCCGATCATCGAAGGACCCGTCATGCGCACGGGCGCGACCTCGAAGATCCGGTCGGTATACGTGCGCGACCCGGACCTGAACCTGATCGAGATCTCCGAGCCCGCACGCTAGGCGCGCAGCCAGCGCTCGCGGGCCGCATGGGCGCAAGCAGATGCAACCTAGAACGTACACCCCTTCGCCCGCAGCGATTCGTCGACCCAGCGCCGGTCGGCCTTGCCTTTGGCGATGCTCTTCCAGGATCGCCGCTTCGTCCTTCGCCTTGGCCAGGGCAAGCTTCAGCACGGTGGGCGCATCGGCGAGCGCAATCGCCACGAGGCCGTCGGCATCGCCGACCACGATGTCGCCGGGACCCACCACCATGCCGCCCACCGATACAGGCACGTTGATCTCGCCGGGTCCGTTCTTCATGGGCCCGCGGTGCGTCACGCCGCGCGCGTAGACCGGAAAGCGCGCGCCCCCGAGCTCGGCCGAGTCGCGGATCGCCCCGTCGATCACCATGCCGGCCAAGCCGCGACTGGCCGCCAGGCTGCTCATGATGTCGCCAATGATCGCGATGGTGATCTCCCCGCCGGCGTCGACCACGATGACATCGCCCGGGAGCGCGATGTCGATCGCCTTGTGCACCATCAGATTGTCGCCCGGGGGCACCCGCACGGTAAGCGCCTGGCCGAGCATCTGCCCGCTCCTGGTCATCTTGTGCATCGGGCGCAGGCCCGAAGCCGCTGGCATGCGGTTCACTGCTGTCCGACAGATGCAAGCGACCACCACGCCGCGGAACTGCCTGAGCAGTGATGCGGGCACGCGCGTGGGCGCGGGCAGGATGCGAAAGCCTATGTTTGTCATTGGATGCTCGATGGAATGTTGGCCGTTCGTCCGGCGGATGAGGCCCGGCGCGCCGCTCACTTCTCGATACTGGCGGCCCCGAAACCGCTGCCGGCCTGCTTGTACTCGGCACGCGGCGGGCTGAAGATATCCAGCACCAGGGCGCCGGACGGACCGCCGCGAATCCCGTGCATCACGCCGCCCGGCGTGTGCCAGAAGTCGCCCACCGCGCACTCGATCTCCTCTCCTCCCTGTATCCGCGTGCAGGTTCCTTCGAGCATGACGCCCCACTGCTCTTCGGGGTGGCTGTGGACCGTCCCGGTCGCGCCGGCATCGATCCGGACGACCGAGAGCATCGCCTGCTCGCCGGGGAATATCCGCGTTTCGATGCCCTCGGCGAGCACCCGCGGGATGCCGCGCAAGTCACCGTCCAGCTGAAACACCCATGACGCCTTGCTCATCCGATTCTCCAATTCCGTCTCGACAATTCCAGCCGCCGATGGACGCCCGCTGAATCCCAGGTCGTCAATGCAGCGGCGCTCTCGCCAATTATCGGTCGATAGACTATATTGCCGCAACACAAGTTCGTCGTGTGCTTCAATGCGTATCGTCATGCCACCCAAGGAGACAGAATCATGATTCGAAGCCGTTGGATGTCGTTCGCCATGTGCTGCGCCGCGCTTGGCGTCCTGGCGTCCGCCCCCGTCGTCGCGCAGAGCTGGCCGACCAAGCCGGTCAAGTTCATTTCGCCGTTTCCGCCGGGCGGTTCGGTCGATCCGCTCGCGCGCCTGCTGGCGGTGAAGCTGTCCGAGTCGCTGGGCCAGCCATTCGTCGTCGAGAACAAGACCGGCGCATCGGGCTCGATCGGCACCGCATTCGTGGCCAAGGCGGCGAAGGCGAAGCCGGATACGGTCAGTTACGGTTCCATCGGCAGCGGCAGCCTCGGTCAACTCACGCTGACGCTGGTGCAGCAGGCGGGCGGTTTCAAGATCGTGCACATTCCGTACAAGGGCGGCGGGCCCATGGTCACGGACGCCCTCGGCGGCCAGGTGGAATTGGCCATCGGCTCGGTTGCCGTGCTCTCGCCGCACGTGAAGGGCGGCAAGTTGCGCGCCGTTGCGGTCACCGGCGACAAGCGCTCGAGCGCGATGCCCGATGTGCCGACACTCGCCGAGCAGGGTTTTCCGGGTTTCTCGGCGCTCGCCTGGTGGGGCGTCTTCGCGCCGGCCGGCACGCCCAAACCCATCATCGACAAGCTCAATGCCGAGCTCGCCAAGGCGATCAACCTGCCGGACGTGAAGAAGCACCTCTCCGAGCGGCTCTGGGATGGACCTGGTGGTCAGCAGCCCGGAAGCGTTGCAGACGTGGACGGTGGGCGAGATCGCGCGGTGGGGCAAGGTGATCGGGGAAAACGGGATTCGCGCCGACTGAGGCGCGAATGCAGCCGCGCGGCGATGAGCAGGGACCGCCGCGACGGCGAAGGTGATCCGCATGCCGGCGGCAACGGCCTCGGGAGCGCGCCGTCGCGATGTCGGCGTTCGCCGTGGCGAGCGCGAACACGGCGCCCATCACGGACGCGCCGGTGATGAGCCCGAGATTGCGCGACAGGTTGAGCATGCCCGAGACCACGCCCCGCTGGCCTGCACGGGACATCGCGCATGACGGCGGTGTTGTTGGCCGTCTGGAACAGTGCGTAACCGATGGTGATGACGACGATCGGGACGAGGTAGCCGGCGACGCCGAGCGTCACCGGCAGCAGGGAAGTCCGACCAGCGCCGCGTCGAGCCCGAGCGCCCGCGAAAGATAGAACGGCCCGACCACCAGCGTCGCCATCATCACCGTCGAGACCAGCGCGCTCGTGGCGAGGCCCGCGCTCAGCACGAGATTGCGGAACATCGCCAGCCGGATCAAAGGCGATGCGGCTCTCGCCTCGGCGAGCACGAAAAGGCCGGCGCCGAGGGCGGCCGCCAGCAGGAGAGCCAGGGTGAGTGACCCCGGGCCGCCGCGCCCCAGCGTCATGGCGAGCGCATAGGCCGCGAGCGTCAGGGCGAGCAGCAACGTGCCCAGGGCGTCGAAACCGCCCCGATCAGTCCTGGGCTCCGTGCGATCGACGGGCAGGTGGCGCAGTGCGAGAAGAAAGGTCAGGATGCCCAGCGGCACGTTGACGAGGAAGATCGCCCGCCAGCCGAACCCGGCAATCAGCATGCCGCCGAGCGATGGGCCGAGCGCGGTGCCGATCGCGGACATCGTGCCGAGCAGCCCCATGGCGCTGCCGGTTTTTTCCTTCGGCACGGTCTCTGCGACAAACGCCATGGTGAGGGCCATCATGATGGCCGCGCCGACGCCCTGCAGCGCCCGGGCGACAATCAGCAGGCAGAGCGCGGGCGCGGCGCCGCACAGGACCGAGGCCGCCGTGAACAGGACGATTCCGCCCAGCAGCAGCCGGCGGCGGCCGGTGATGTCGCCGAGCCGTCCGACGCTGACGATCAGGGTGGTGATGGCGAGGAGATAAGCGAGAACGATCCACTGGACTTCCTGGAAGGAGGCGCCGAACGCCTGCGCCAGCGTCGGCAACCCGACATTGGCGATGCTGGTGCCGAGCGAGGACAGCAGCATGGACAGCGAAAGGCTGGCGAGCGCCCCCCGCACCGAAGGTGCCAGTTCCCCGCTCCGGCGCTCGTCACCTGTCTGCGTTGATCGCTCATCATGGACTCCTTTTGCCGGTCCCGAAGTGGGCCTGTCCGGAAGCGTAGTTCTGCCAGGCATGGCGGAAGACGCACTGTTTGCACTTTATCAGTGCGTTTGACGCCATGTCCCGACAGGCGTGCTATGGTCGCCATGGCGACGCCCGACCTCAACCTGCTGGTCACCCTCGATGTGCTGCTCGCCGAAGGCAGCGTGGCGCGCGCCGCCCGGCGGCTGCGGCTCAGCCCGTCGGCGATGAGCCGGGCGCTGGCGCGGTTGCGCGAGACGACGGGCGATCCGCTGCTGGTCAGGGCCGGGCGCGGCCTCGTACCCACGCCGCGCGCGCTCGAACTCCGCGAGCGGGTCGCCCAGCTCGTGCAGGACGGCGAAGCAGTGTTGCGCCCAGCGATCTGGAAACCGGCGTCGTCGGCAATGCCATGGCGCCGGAACTGCGGGTGCAGGCATTGTTCCGGGACCGTTTCATCGGCGTCGTGCGCAAGGGGCACCCCCTCTGCCAGGGCAAGATCACGCCCTCCCGTTATGCCGCCGGCCGGCACATCTTCGTCTCCCGGCAAGGTGTCGACAGGGGCGCCATCGACGAGGCCTTGAGTTCCCTGGGACTGGAGCGGCAAATCGTGACGATCGTCGGTGGCTTTTCGGCCGCGCTGGCGCTGGCCCGGGCCTCCGACCTGATCGCCAGCGTTCCCGAGCGGCACACCGGAAACCTGCGCGCCGGCATGCACAGCTTTCCCCTTCCGGTCGCAACAACGGAGATCACGGTGTCCATGCTCTGGCACCCGCGGCTGGATGCCGACCCCGCGCATCGCTGGCTGCGCGGCCACCTCAGGGACGTCTGCGCGGCGCTCCGCTGAAGAGTGCAGGCACAAACGCAGCTTCCGTACTTTCGTAGGATGGGTGGAGCGCAGCGATACCCATCAGTGGTGGGTGGGCGAAGCGATACCCATCAAGTCGTGGTCGCGCAAACGAGTGCCGATCAGGCCGCCAGATCGAACACCAGCACCTCGGCATCCTGGCCATTGGCCAGCACGACCCGGCTCTCGCCTTCCAGCAACGCCGCATCGCCCGCGCCGAGCCGCTGGCCATTGACCTCCAGCGTGCCACGCACCAGGTGCACGTAGCCCTTCCGCTTCGGGTCCAGCGCCAGTTCGGCGGACTCGTTGCCGTCGAACAATCCGGCATGAACCGACGCGTCGGCATGGATGGTGACCGAGCCCTGCGCGCCGTCGGGCGAGGCGACCAGGCGCAACTTGCCGCGCTTGTCCCCGACCGGAATCGTCTTCTGCTCGTAGCCCGGCGCGATGCCGGTCACGTTCGGCTCGATCCAGATCTGCAGGAAATGCGTGGTCTGGTCCTTGGCGTGGTTGAACTCGCTGTGCATCACGCCGGTGCCGGCGCTCATCCGCTGCACGTCGCCCGGCGGTATGCCCTTGACGTTGCCCATGCTGTCCTGGTGCGCGAGCTCGCCGGAGAGCACGTAGCTGATGATTTCCATGTCGCGGTGGCCATGCTTGCCGAAGCCCATGCCCGGCGCGACGCGGTCTTCGTTGATCACGCGCAGGTTGCCCCAGCCCATGTGGTTGGGATCGTGATAGCCGGCGAACGAGAACGAGTGATAGCTCTTGAGCCAGCCATGATCCGCGTAGCCGCGGTCCTGCGATTTGCGAAGCGTGAGCATTGGTGCGTCTCCTTGGTCGATGCAACGTATGTTGCGCCGCGTCAGACCGGCGCGCACATCACCACGCCTTCCCCCGACCAGCCCTTGCCCAGCATCTGCTGGTATAGCGCCGTGCTGACCATGTACCGGTGGTTCGAATCGTTGGCGGCGAACCGGTTGTTGTAGGCGCGATAGACCGGCTGCGTCCACGCCGGGCACTCGGCGCCGGCGACGGCGCCCGGCTTGATCATCCAGAACTTGCCGGCGAATTCGTAGGTCCAGCCGGCGTCCTGCTTGACTGCCGCGCATTCGGACGGCTGCAGCGTGTAGAAGTGCGAATTGGGACCGCGCCGCATTCCGGTCGCCGGGTCGATGCCCGGCGCGCCATAGAAGCGGCAGACCTCGGCGGCGTTGGGTATGGGCCCGCCCACCCAGCCCTGCCACGCCTGCCCGGTGCGCGACCAGCCAGGACCTGCGGCGCCGCCATCGATCGCGACCGCCTCCGCGGGGTTGGCCGTCACGAAATAGTGATCGAGGGTCTGGTTGTAGAACTCGGTGACCGTCGTGTCGGCGGGTGTCTCGCCGGCCGGCGCGATGCGCGCGAGTTGCGCATTCCACTGGTCGCTGACGTAGACGGTGCCGGCGCCGTCGATATAGAGCCCCGCGGATTGCGCCTTCGCGTCGTCGAAGACCTTGAGCTTCGCGTAGTTGGCCGGGGGCGTGAACTGCGTGACGTACTGCGTGCCGTCGGTCAGCCACAGCGTGCCGTCCTGGCCGGGCCTGAGGCGTCTTGGCTGTTGCACTGTGGTGGGAACAACCTGCACCTGGCCGGTGGCCGGCTGCACGCTGCCGAAACCATCCTGCGTGGCGAACCAGAGCGCGTCCGACGCCGTGGTGGCGGTGATGCGTTCGGGGATCGTCGCCGCCGAAATCTGCGGCACCGGATAGTCGGTGAAGGCGCCGGTGTCCGCATGGATCCGCGTGATCCGGCGATTGACGCCGTCGGCGAACCACATGCTGCCGTCGTTCGCTCGCGCGATGCCGGTCGGGTGTATCGCGCCGTTGCCGGCCAGCGATGTGGTGTCCCCGGATTGCGTTACGCGGGTCACGCGGCCGCTCCCCGCGCTGGTGGCCCAGACACTGTTGCCAGGGCCGAGCGTCATCTCGTCGAACGCCGCGGTGATTCCGGCGGGCGTGTAATAGACCGGGCTGCCGCTGATCGTCGAGACGTCGGCCCGCCCGATGCGGAACGGCGCGTCGAGCGTGGTGAACCAGACCTTGTTGCCGGTCGCCACGACGTTGGCGTTTGGTGGCGCGTCCGAGGCCATCTTCGACATCGTGCCGGTGCCGATCCGGTAGCGGGAAAAGCGCGTGAGATTGCTCGAGGCGACGATCGAGTCGACGACGAAGTCCAGTGATTCGGGACCCGAGAGCAGGAATTCAGCGGTGCTGATCGACGCTGCGCCGGCGGGCATGGTTGCAATGAGGAGCAGCGCGAAGCCTGCAACGAGGGTGCTCGGTTTGATCAATGTCAATACTCCAGTTTTGGGCGGAACGGCGCGATGATAACGGACCCCGGCACATCCACTGACTGTGCGATGCGGAATCTCCCTGCCTTCGCAAGATCGTGACCAGGCAACCGCGATCCGCGAAACATTGTGGCAAAGATCCGGGGCGGCAGACGTGGCGGCCCGGCCCGATCGGGACACGAACCCGTTGGTCGCATGGATTCAGGCAAAGTTCCCATGGGGAAAAAGTGCGCAGGCAAGCGCCGTTCGAGCCTGCTCCCGTCTTTCTCTTCAGAGCATGAGGCCCCGGATCGAACTGAAAACGGAGATCAGTTGCGGCCCATCCATGCGGCTGCACCGGCGGCGGCATGGCGCCACCCAACCCCTGCTCTTCTTGACCATTCGCAAGACACTGTGCCGCCCGAAGGGGTAAACATATGTCGATGGACCCGGGATGGGTTCCATCACCTATCGGGACTGCGAGGAGAAGGCAAATGTCTGCAGAACGGCAATACATCCGCTTCTTCAAGGACATCGGCATCGGCGACGTGCCGCGGGTCGGCGGCAAGAATGCGTCGCTGGGCGAAATGTTCCGCGAGTTGAGCGCGCAAGGCGTGCGCGTGCCCAACGGCTTCGCAATCACGGCCGACGCCTACCGCTACGTGCTCGAGCGGGCAGGCGCGATGCCGAAATTGAAAGAGGCGCTGGCGGGCCTCGATCCCGCCAACGTCACCGACCTCGCCGCGCGGGCGCGCAAGATGCGCGACATCGTTTACGGCGCCGGGTTGCCCGACGACCTGAAGGACGAGATCCTGGCGGCGTACCGGAGCCTGCAGGAAGAATACGGGCCGACGCTCAGCCTGGCCGTGCGCTCCTCGGCCACCGCGGAGGACCTCCCCGACGCGAGCTTCGCCGGGATGCACGAGAGCTTTCTCAACGTGCACGGCGACGCGCAGCTGCTCGACGCCTGCCGGCGCTGCTTTGCCAGCATCTTCACCGATCGCGCGATCCACTACCGGATCGACGAGGGGTTCGATCACTTCAAGATCGCGCTGTCGATCGGCGTGATGAAGATGGTGCGCTCCGACCTGGCCGCGAGCGGCGTGATCTTCACCCTCGACACCGAGTCCGGCTTCCGCGACGTGGTGTTCATCACCGGGGCGTATGGCCTGGGCGAGAACGTGGTGCAAGGCGCCGTCGATCCGGACGAGTTCTACGTGTTCAAGCCGACCTTCGTGGCGGGCCACCAGGCCGTGCTGCGCCGGGTACTGGGCGGCAAGAAGGTGAAGATGGTGTACGTCGAAGGCAGCTCGCGCCTGGCCACGCGCAACATTCCGACGTCCACTGCCGAACGCGAGCGCTTTTGCATCAGCGACGCCGACGTGCTGACTCTTGCCGACTATGCGATCAAGGTCGAGCGCCACTACAGCGCGAAGGCCGGCAAGCCGCGGCCGATGGACCTGGAGTGGGCCAAGGACGGCCATGACGGCCAGCTCTACCTGGTGCAGGCGCGGCCGGAGACAGTGGCCTCGCAGCGACGGGCCAACATCCTCGAGACCTGGACCATCCAGGGCGGCGGCGAAGTGCTGGCGAAGGGGCGCGCGGTCGGCGAGAAGGTCGTCACCGGCAACGCGCGCGTGATCACCAGCGTCGCCCACCTGCACGAATTCCTGCCCGGCGAAGTGCTGGTCGCCGATACCACGACGCCGGACTGGGAGCCGGTGCTCAAGACCGCCGGCGCCGTCGTCAGCAACCGGGGTGGCCGCACCTGTCACGCGGCGATCGTCGCCCGCGAGCTGGGCATCCCCGCGGTCGTCGGCGCCGACAATGCGACATCGGTGCTGGCTACCGGGCAGGAGGTCACCGTGTCCTGCGCCGAAGGCGACATCGGCCGCGTCTATCGCGGCAAGGTGCCGTTCGAGATGCATGAGACGCATCTCGACAACCTGGCGAAGCCGGTCACGCAGATCATGATCAATCTCGGCAATCCGGAGCTCGCGTTCAAGACCAGCTTCCTGCCCAATGACGGCGTCGGCCTCGCGCGGATGGAATTCATCATCAACGAGGCGATCAAGGTGCATCCGATGGCGCTGGTGCATCCGGAGAAGGTCGACGACCCGAAGGAACGCGCCGCGATCGCCAAGCTTGTGCAGGGCTACGCCACGCCGGCCGACTTCTTCGTCGAGCGCCTCGCCGAAGGCGTGGGCACGATCGCCGCCGCGTTCTATCCCAAGCCCGTGATCGTGCGGATGTCGGACTTCAAGACCAACGAGTACGCGACGCTGATCGGCGGGCGGGGGTTCGAGCCGAAGGAAGAGAATCCGATGCTGGGCTTTCGCGGCGCCTCGCGCTATGCCCATCCGGCGTATGCCGAAGGCTTCGCGCTCGAATGCGCGGCGATGCGGCGCGTGCGCGAAACGATGGGGCTCACCAACGTCAAGCTGATGATCCCGTTCTGCCGCCGGATCAAGGAGGCGAAGCTGGTCGTCGACACCATGGCCAGGCTCGGCCTCGAGCGCGGCGTGAACGGGCTGGAAATCTACGTGATGTGCGAAATTCCCAACAACGTCACGCTGATCGACGAGTTCGCCAAGTACTTCGACGGTTTCTCCATCGGCTCCAACGACCTGACGCAACTCACGCTGGGCGTGGACCGCGATTCCGAAATCGTCGCCTTCGACTACGACGAGCGCGACGAGGGGGTGAAGGCGATGATCCGGCTCGCGGTCGAAGGCTGCCAGCGCAACCATCGCCACTCGGGACTGTGCGGCCAGGCGCCGTCGGACTATCCGGACATGGCGGCGTTCCTCGTGGAACTCGGCATCGACTCGATCAGCCTGAATCCGGATGCGGTGATCAAGACCACGCTGACCGTGCTGGAAGTGGAGAAGCGGCTGGGGCGTCGCGCCGGTTAGCCTGCTTGCCGTAGGATGGGTGGAGCGCAGCGATACCCATCATGGTAGAACCGGAACGAACGATGGGTATCGCTGCGCTCCACCCATCCTACGTTCGTTGTCGATTAGGGTCAGTGTCGGCATTCTCATGCTCGGCAGCCGCCCATGAAGCCGGAGCCGAAGCGCAAGAGGAGCCTGGATGACATACTTCCCAACGGCGCAGGAATGGGGAGGCGGGCCATGGGTTCGGCGAAGAGGTATTCCTTGCCTCTGGCAAGGGCTGTCGGGGCGGGCATCGCCTTGTGCTTTCTGGCGGGTTCCATCGTGCAGGCGGCGGAACCGGCAACACCGTCACCGCCAGGCGCCGGCGCGCCCCGGCCCCGGATCGGGCTCGTGCTCTCCGGCGGCGGCGCGCGCGGCCTCGCGCACATCGGCGTGCTCAAGGTCCTGCGCGAGTTGCGGGTGCCCGTCGACTTCATCGTCGCCACCAGCATGGGGTCGATCGTCGGCGGCGCGTACGCGGCGGGGCATACGCCGGACGCGATGGAGGCGCTGGTCAAGAGCGTCGATTGGGACCAGATGTTCAGCGACCGCGCGCAGCGGGAATACCTGTCGTTCCGCCGCAAGGAAGACGACCTGCGTTTCATCGGCAGGACCGAGCTGGGGATCAAGCCCGATGGTGTGGTGTTCCCGCGCGGCGCGTTCGGCGCGCAGCATCTGGAGGAGTTCCTGCGGCTGGTGTCCAAGCCCTCGGGCGACGCGCGGCACCTGGACGCGCTCCCGGTTCCGATGCGCGCCGTGGCAACCGACCTCGTCACCGGCGAGCTGGTCGTGCTGCGCGACGTCCCGCTGTCGATGGCGATGCGCGCCTCGATGTCCGTCCCCGGCGCGTTCGCGCCCACCGACATCGACGGCTGGCTGCTCGGCGACGGCGGCCTGACGCGCAACCTGCCGGTCGAGGTCGCGCGCGACATGGAGCCCGACGTGATCATCGCGGTCAACGTCGGCACCCCGCTGCTGCCGCGAGAGGGGCTCGCCTCCGCGTTCGGCGTGGCCCAGCAGATGATCAACATCCTGACCGAGCAGAACGTCGCGAACTCGATCGCCGCGCTGCGCCCGGCCGACATCCTGATCGCGCCGGACCTGAAGGGCTACACTTTTTTCGACTTCGAGTCGCACGACGCGCTGATCGCGCGCGGCGAGGAAGCGGCGCGGGCGCTCGCCCCGCGCCTCAGTGCGCTGGCCGCCGATGAGCAAGCCTACGCGTTATGGGAGAGCCGGCGCGCGCAGCAGCCGGCGCCGCCGGTGGAACGCGTCGCCGTGGTCCTGACCTATGGCGCCGTGCGCACCAATCCGGCGGCACTCGAGCGCGAGATCGAGCGGCGCGCCGGCGTCGCCGTGGGCCTGCCGGCGACCGACGCGCAGCTGCTCGAGGCGTCGCGGGTCCTGTACGGCATGGGCGAGTTCGAGCGCGTGGACGTGCACGCGGAAGTCCGCGAGAACCGCAAGATCGTCAGGGTCGAGGTCGAGGAGAAGCCGTGGGGGCCGGACTACCTGCGCATCGGCGGGCGCGCGGTGTCCGACTTCCATACCGACGCGCGGTTCTCGCTCACACTTCAGCACACGCGCACCTGGCTCAACAGCTGGGGCGCCGAGTGGCGCAGCGAAGTCCAGCTGGGCGACATCCGCCGCCTGTCCACCGGGCTGTTCCAGCCGCTGGGTCCCGGCAGCCCGTGGTTCGTGGAGCCGGCCCTCGAGACGATCGAATCGGACAGCGACATCTTCGGCGTCGGCAACCGGCGCACCGACCGCGTCCTCAATGCGACCACGAGCGCGTCGGCGGCGCTTGGCGTGCGGCTCGGGACCATCGGCGTGGCCCGCCTGGGCGGCGGGCACGAGTGGTATCGCGCGACACCGACGATCAGCAGCCGACTCGAAGGTTCGCTGAAGGACACCGCCAACTTCGCGCGCTTCGGCCTGTCGTTCGACACCCTCGACGACGCGAACTTCCCGCGCCAGGGTTTTGGCGCGAATCTGCGGGTCGACCGCAGACGCTACAGCACCGGCGCGGCCACGGTGCAGTCCTACGGGGTCGACGCGCTGGTCCCGTTCACCTTTGGGCGCCTGACGGTGTTCGGGCTGGCGGCGGCCGGGTACTCGCGCAAGGACGCGGGCGGCTTCAGCCTGGGCGGATTCCTGAACCTGAGCGGGACGCCGATCGGCGCGATCTCGGGATCGCAGGCGGCGATCGTCTCCGGTGTCGCCTACTACCGGATGGGCGAGTTGCCGCGCGGGCTGGGGCGCAGCTGGTACGCGGGCGTCTCGCTCGAGGCTGGCAACGCGTGGGCGCGCCAGTCGGACGTGCGCCTGGGCGACGTGAAGAAGGCGGGATCGGTCTTCCTGGGCCTCGATTCGGTGATCGGACCGCTGTACCTGGGGCTGGGGAAAACCTTCGGCGGGGATGCGGCGATATACCTTTTCCTGGGGCGGCCGACCGACCACAATTAATCGAAAAAAACGCCGCCGGACGCGGTTACCGGTGTGCTAG
Source organism: Betaproteobacteria bacterium (assembly GCA_016717855.1). Lineage (GTDB taxonomy): Bacteria > Pseudomonadota > Gammaproteobacteria > Burkholderiales > Casimicrobiaceae > PALSA-1005. The sequence goes on along the minus strand of JADKEV010000001.1, from coordinate 399,269 downwards.
GATTCGCAGACTTCGGGCGGCGCTGCCGTTCCGTTGTTGGTTCGAAAACGGGAGGCCGGAGCTCGAACCAGGTCGTTTCAAAGAGAACATCATCAGAAGTTGAGTGCTCTGCGGTTGCGGCAGACCTGAGCGCTTGTCTGCGTGCGTCCGAAAACCGATTGGGGGGGAGTTTCATGACTCAGTGCGCGGGTGTTACGAAGTGCCGGCTCGTCCTGGCGGCCGTTCTCTGGTCCATTCTGAGCGTGGCGGGTTTCGCTTCCGGTGGTGTCGCGGCGGCCCCCAGATGGCCGATCGCAGCACCCGCCGCGGAGAATCTGCAGTCGCCAATGCAGGCCCCCGGCTTCGACTACGCATTGCGCACCGACGATGGGCGCATCCAGGTGATGGTCGAACTGATCGACCCGCCGGCGGCGGTCATCTACGCACGCACCATGGGCAGCGCCAAGCCTTCCGATCCCGTGGCCAGGGCGGCAGCCGGCGCGGCTTCCAAATCCCAGGTGCTCAAGATCGAGGCCGCGCAGGCGACCGTCGCGAGAAGTCTGGCGGCGTCGCGGATCGGCGCGCGGGAGATGTTCCGCGTTTCGAAGGCCCTGAATGGCATCGCAGTCGCCGTCGATCCCGACAAGCTCCCTGAGATCGCCGCGATCAGCGGCGTCAAGCGGATACTGCCCATACTCCCTGAAGAGCCGACCAACTCGACCAGCGTGCCGTTTCTCGGGACGCCCAGCGTCTGGGCGAACACGATCGGCCTGCCGGCGGGCGCCGACGGCGCCGGCATCCGGATCGGCATCATCGACACCGGCATCGACTATCTGCATCCAGCGTTCGGCGGTCCCGGCCTTACGGCGACGAATTACAGCGATGAAAGGACGGACACCGCGAACTTCACGACGGTCGGCACCGCGGCGTTTGGCTCGTTCCCGACGCCCAAGGTCGTCGGCGGCATGGACTTCGCCGGCGACGCCTACAACGGCGGCAACGTGCCGGTGCCCGATCCGAATCCGATGGACTGCGGCGGCCACGGCAGTCACGTGGCGGGCACGGCGGCGGCATTTGGCATGACTGCGGGCGGGGCGACCTTCGCCGGCCCGTACGACGCCAACCCTGCCACCTACAGCGGCCTCCTGGTTGGCCCCGGCACTGCGCCCCAGGCGCTGCTCTACGCCCTGCGCGTCTTTGGCTGTTTCGGCACCACCGGCCTGGCCTCCCAGGCCATCGACTGGGCACTGGACCCGAATGGCGACGCCGACCTTTCCGATCACCTCGACGTGGTCAACATGTCGCTCGGGTCGTCCTTCGGCGGCGTGCTCAGCGCCACGGCAGTCGCCGCCGACAACGCGGCGCTGGCCGGCGTTATCATGGTGATCTCGGCCGGCAATTCCGGCGACACTTTTTTCATCGGCGGTTCCCCGGCCAGCGGCAACCGCGTCATTTCCACGGCGGCCTCGGTCGACGACGGCCCGTCGGTGGTCTCCGTAACAGTGAATTCGCCGGGCTCGATCGCCGGCAACTACCTCGGCGGCGCTGCGGCCTTCGGGCCGGCCCCGAGCGGGCAGACGGCCAACGCGGTGCTCGGTATCGATCCCACCGCGCCGGCGGCATGCGGCACGGATGCCAATGACGGGTGTTGCGCGCTCACCAACGCCGCCGCCATGGCCGGGAACATTTGCGTGGTTAACCGCGGCACCTGCGGCTTCGTCGTCAAGGCTGCGATGTGCCAGGCGGCCGGCGCGATCGGCATGATCGTGGTAAACAACGCGCCCGGCTCGCCGCCTCCGGGCATGGCCGGCACCGACCCGACCATCGTCATTCCCTCCGAGTTAGTCTCCCTCGTCGACGGCAATCTGTTGAAGAACACCATGGTCTCCTCGCCGCCGGTCAACGTCACGCTGGCCGGCCAGAACGGCGCCGACACCATGGCGAGTTTCTCCTCGCGCGGGCCGCGCCGGATCTTTGGTTCGCCGCTGCGCCTCAAGCCGGATATCGCCGCGCCCGGACTCAACATCACCTCAGTCGAGACGGGGATCGTCTGCACTACGGCGACCTCGGGCGGGTCCTCCTGCACCGGCCTGTTCGATCCCAGCGGGATCCAGGTCGGGACCCGGGCGCTGACGATCTCCGGCACCTCGATGGCCAGCCCGCACATGGCCGGCATCATGGCCCTGCTGCGCCAGCTCAAGCCCGACTGGTCGGTCGAGGAGTTGAAGGCCCTGGCGATGAATTACGCGATTCACGACACGACGCTGTTCGCCAACGCGACGCCGCCGCGCTTCGGGCCGTCGCGCGTCGGCGCCGGCCGGGTCGATCCGGCACTGGCGGCGGTGGGCAACGTGATCGCCATGAATGCGGAGGACGTGGGGCTGATCAGCGTCACGTTCAATCCCGAGGTGGTCGGCGTCACCACGCAGATCAAGAAGGTACGCATCGTCAACAAGGGGCTCACGTCACAGACCTACGACCTGGCCTTCGACAATGTCGTCGATGCACCCGGGGTCGCGTTCTCGGTGCCGGGCGGCAGCTCGGTGACCGTGCCGGCCGGGAGTGCCGTCGTGATCGACGTCCAGATGTCGGCCGATACCTCGCAGATGGACCACACGCGCGATCCGTCGCTGTTCCCGACCCAGGGCGTGCAGGCGAACTACGGCGACCAGCCGCGCAACTTCCTGGCCGAAGAGGGCTCGTACCTTACCTTCAGCCAGGGCGCTGCGCTAAAGTTCCGGCTACCGGTCTATATGGCGGAGAAGCCGGCGTCGACCATGGCCGCCGCGGATACCATCGTGACGGGTGGCGCTCCCACCGGTTCAACCACGATTCCGCTGTCGGGGACGCACGTCTGCACGGGCACCCTGGCTGCCGGTCCGACCTGCCTCGGCAGTTTTCCCACCGACGTCGAGTCTCTGGTTTCGCCATTCGAGTTGCAGGTGGTCTCCGGCGTCGACCCGGTGAATTCCACGGACTACGCTGACATCCGGTACGCCGGCGTGTCGTATCTGCCGGGCTCGCCGTCGAACATCAACAACGACGTCATCATGTTCGGCGTGGCGAGCTGGGGCGACTGGTCGACGCCGAGCGACGTGGCCTATAACGTCTGCGTCGACACCGACAATGACGGCGTCTACGACAGGAGCGTCATCAACACCAATCCGTCGATCTTCGTCGCCGGCGCTTCGGCCAACGACAACTTCGTCCGGGTGGTGCAGAATCTGACGACCGGGGGCTTCACCATCCTCGGACTGGCATCGCCGGTGAATCTGGTTGCGCCGACGGTCATCGACACCGCGCTCCACCTGAACAACGTGATGGTGCTGGGCGCCACTCCCGCGCAGTTGGGCATGTTGGCCGGCGATACCGACTTCCGCTACAAGGTCGTCACCTGCCCCGGTTTCAACCCGGGCTGCGCGCGGACGACCGGCGCCAATGACCATTGCAGCCCATCGGCCTCCGTCCGCTACGACGAAGCGGCCGGGCCGTACTTCTACAACTGGGCCGCCCAGGGCATCAACTTCGGCGGCAACTTCCTCGCCGAGGATCTCAACGGCAGTGCGCTGCCGGTGAGCTGGAACACGGCGAACATGGCCACCAACGGATCGGTGGGCGCGCTGCTGCTGCATCACCATAACAAGGCCGGCGAGCGTGCGGAGGTCGTCCTGCTCGACACCGCCCAGCGTGCGGACCTGGCGCTCACCAAGTCGGTGACGCCGCCCAATCCCAGCCTCGGGCAGAACGTCACCTTCACCATCGTGGTCACCAACAACGGCCCGGACGCGGCCACCGGCGTGGTGGTGAGCGATTCCTTGCCAGCCGGCCTGACCTACGTTTCGGACGATGCCGCCGGCGCCTACGATACCGGAACGGGTTTGTGGACCATCCCCGGCTCGATCGCCAACGGCGCCGCGGTGACGCTGAACATCGTTGCGACCGTGGACAGCACCGACCAGGTGTGCAACCTGGCGCAGATCGCGCTGGCTACGCCGCTCGATCCGATCGCGGCGAACAACCAGTCCACGGTCTGCGTGATGGCGCCACGCTCTGCCGACATTGTCCTGGGCATGACCGTCAGCAGCCCGACCGTGCTGGTGGGCGGGACGGTGACCTACATCATCACGGCGACCAACAACGGGTCCGATCCGGCGTACGCCATCGCCATCCAGGAGGCGTTCCCGGCATTCCCGCTGCTCAACCCGACCAGCTTCACGGCCTCGCAGGGCGCCTACAATCCGGCGACCGGACTGTGGAACCTGGGCAGCCTGCCCACGGGCACCAGCGCCACGCTGAGCATCGACGTGACCGCGCCGAACACCGCAGGTGCGCTGACCAACCAGGGCAGCGCGTCGGCGGGGACAAGCGATCCGAACAACGCCAACAACGCCGCCAGCGCCACCACGATCGTCCTCTCGCCGGCGGTGATATCGGCGACCAAGACCGTCGCCGGATCCTTCAATGTCGGGGGCGCCGTCACCTACACGATCGTTCTGAGCAACAGCGCGGCCTTTGACCAGCAGAACAACACCGGCCCCGAGTTGACCGACGTGCTTCCCGCCGGACTGACGCTGGTGAGCGCCAGCGCCACCAGCGGCACGGCAGTCGCCACGATCGGCACCAACACGGTCACCTGGGATGGCGTCGTCCCCGCGCTCGGCTCGGTGACGGTGACCATCCAGGCCACTGTCAACGCCGGCACCAACGGCACCACCCTCACCAACCAGGGGACTGTCAACTACGACGCAGACGGCAACGGCACCAACGAGGCGTCGGCGCTGACGGACGACCCCGGAGTCGGGGGAGCCGCCAATGCGACGAGTTTCTTCGTGGTGTCGCCAGCCGCGGTGAGCGGCACGAAGACCGTATCCGGGACGCGCACACCGGGGAGCACCGTTACCTACACGGTAATCCTGAGCAACTCCGGTCCGCAGGCACAGCTCAATAATCCGGGGGACGAGTTCGTCGACGTGCTCCCGCCACAACTTGGTCTGGTGAGTGCGACGGCGACGTCAGGCACCGCGGTTGCGACGGTGGGCACGAACACCGTGACCTGGAACGGCAGCATCCCGGCCAGTGGTTCGGTGACCATCACCATCACGGCGACGGTCGGCGCGGTCGCGGCCGGGCTGACTGTCTCCAACCAGGGAACCATCAACTACGACGCCGACGGCAACCTCACCAACGAGTCGTCGACGCAAACTGACGACCCCGGAGTAGCAGGAGCCGCCAATCCGACGGCGTTCCTCGTGGTGTCGCCGGCCACGGTGAGCGGCACGAAGACCGTCGCCGGGACCTTCGTCGCGGGTGGCAACGTCACGTACACGATTGTCCTGTTCAACGCCGGTCCCAACGCGCAGTTCGACAATCCGGGGAACGAGTTCGTCGACGTGCTCCCGCCGCAATTGCAACTGGTGGGTGTGTCGGCGACGTCGGGCACCGCGGTCGCGACGGTGGGCACGAACACCGTGACCTGGAACGGCGCCATCCCCGCCAACAGTTCGGTGACCGTCACCATCACCGCGACGATCAACCCCAACGGCGGCGGCCAGAGCATTCTCAACCAGGGAACCATCAACTTCGACGCCGACGGCAATGGCACCAACGAGGCATCGACGGTCACCGATGACCCGCGGCAACCGGGGGCTGCCGATGCGACGATTGTGTTCGTGGCCAGAGCGACCCAGGTTCCGGTGCTGGGGGCAATCGGGTTCGTGACGCTGTTGACGCTCCTGGCCGGACTCGCGTTCGTCCGGCTTCGCCGCCGGAGCTTCTAGCGGTCCTGCGCATCGCCGCGCGTGATGGCGCGGCGATGCGCGGCCTGACCCGCGCGGCCGTGGAGTCGTCGAACGCCAGTCTGTAGTTGATGTTGCCCGGGCTGCCGGTAACGGCCTTGCTTACTCCTTGCCCGGCGCCGGGTAGACCGTTCTGCCCCGGCTGATCGTGCAACGAACCTTGGCGAAGTTCGCCGGGTCGGCGGCGGGATCGGCCTCGAGCACGACCAGGTCGGCATCGAGCCCGGCCGCGACGCGGCCCCGGCGGCCCGCTTCATTCCATCGCGCCGCCGGCGCCGTGGTGAGCGAGGCGAGTATCTGCATCGGCGTCAGACCCGCCCGCGCCATGAGCACATACTCTTCGGTGGGGTCGAAGTCGCTCATGTAGCCGGCATCGGTGCCGAACAGGACCTGGCCGCCCGCCGCGACGAACGCCCTGACGTGCGCGACCGACGCGGCAACGAGCCGGCGCGTGACTTCGGGCGGCACCTTTTCCTTGTCCAGTTCATGGCCCAGCAGCTTCAACGTCGGGATCACGGACATTCCCTGCTTGATCGCCTGCCGCTGCAATTCCTCCGGCCAGGGCGCTTCCACGCCTAGCGTCGTGTGCGCGAGGATGTCGACGCCCGCCGCCAGCGCCGCACGGACACCGTCGATATCGGTCGGATGCGCCATGACCAGCTTGCCGCGGCGATGCGTCTCGTCGGCCGCCGCCCGCGCGACCTCGGCGCCCATGCGTCGGAGGCCGCCCGCCTGCGGCGTCACGACGAACAGCTTGGTGCCGTCGGCGCCCGCATCCAGGTTCTCCCGTACGACGTTCACGGCGCCTTCGGCGGTCGCGGGCTGAGGCATGCGCTCGAGGAACTCACGCGGAAAATGCTCCAGGTAGATCGGAATGCCCTTCGGCGGAAACAACGGCAGGCCGACGGTGAGGATGCGCGGGCCGCGGACTTCGGAACGCTCGATGCGCGCGCGCATCGCCAGCGTGTTGTCCCGGTCGGAGGCGGTATCGACCACGGTCGAATAGCCGTACCGGGTCAGCATCGCCGTCAGCAGGCGCGACAAGTCGCCCGCCGGTTGCCTGCCGGCATCGTTCCACACGTCACCGATGAAGTGGACGTGGCTGTTCTGGAACCCCGCGGCGACGACGCCGCCGTCGTCGCACGCGGATGCGCGCGCGCCGGCGGGGATATTGACGCTGCGCCTGTCGCCGACCGCCAGGATCTTGTCGCCTCGAATCACGACTATGCCGTCGGCGATGGGCGTACCCTCGGGCGCCACGTAGACCTTGGCGCCGCGCAGTACCCACGTGTCGGGTTCGTCGGCCGCGTGCGCGGTTGCCGCCATGAGGATGGCCACCAGGAGGGCAACTTGTGCGATGGATGTTTTCATGCGGCTGATTGTCGCACGTCGATCGACATGAACAGCGCTGCATGATCCCGCACTCAGTTCCCCGCGTGGCCGGGAGATCGCAACCGCGAGCGACCGCGGCGCGCTGGCCGGGGTCGCCGGGAGCGCCGGGGAATCAGGCCGCCAGCGCGGCCACCGTCTGGTTGGCCGCGACGCCGGTCAGCGCCTTGATCTCCAGTTCCGCGGCAGCCAGCGCCGCGGCCTTCGGCGCCGCGCCCATCGCCAGGCCTTCGGCGCGCACGAAGCGCACGTCCGTGATGCCGACGAAACCGAGCACCGTCAGCAGATAGCTCTCCTGATGCTCCATCGCGCGGCCGCCATCGGTCGTCGAGTACACGCCGCCGCGGGTGGAAGCCACGATCACGGTCTTGCCGCCGGCCAGGCCCTTCGGGCCCATCTCCGTGTACGTGAAGGTGCGGCCGGCTTGCGCGATGCGGTCGATCCAGGCCTTGAGCTGGCTGGGTACGGAGAAGTTGTACATTGGGGCGCCGATCACGATCACGTCGGCAGCCAGGAATTGCGTCACCAGCGCTTCGGAAAGCGCGTTCTCGCGGCGCTGGCCCTCGGTCAGTTCCTTCGGCTCCGGCGGCAAGCGGAAGCCCAGCGACTCGTGCGACAGATGGCTCGGCGCGTCGGTGGCCAGGTCGAGGTAGTCGACCTGTGTGCCGGGATGGCTGGCTTGCCACTCGGCAACGATGTTCTTCGTCAACTGGCGGGAAGCGGAGTTGGCGGCCAGGATGCTGGAGTCGATGTGGAGCAGTCTCATGGTCTATTCCTTGGTTGGCGGCTTGGGGTTGAAGCCATGGAATAGATTGTGCCGAGCCACCAATCAATTGATAAGCCGCCAAAAGTGCGATAGATTGTCCCATTGGCAGGACAATGGGGTGAAACGATGCAAGATCTCAACGACATGCTTTACTTCGCCGAAGTGGTCGAGAAGGGCAGCTTCGCCGCGGCGGGCCGATCACTTGGGCTGCCGAAATCGAAACTCTCCCGGCGGGTCGCCGAGCTCGAGTCCCGCCTCGGCGTACGACTGCTGCAGCGGACCACGCGCAAGCTGTCGTTGACCGAAGCGGGCGAGCTTTTTCATCGGCACTGCGCCGATATGCGCGATGCGGCGCAGGCGGCGGACGAGGCCGTGGCGTTGGTCCAGACCGAGCCGCGCGGCACCATACGCGTGGCATGCCCGATCACGCTGGCGCAGAGCACCGTCGGACGCGTGGTGCCGATGTTTCTGGAACGCTACCCCGGCGTGCGGATCGACATGCGCGTGAGCAACCGGGTGGTGGACCTGGTCGAAGAAGGCATCGACGTGGCCTTGCGCGTGCGCTCGACACTGGAGGACAGCGGCAGCCTGATCGTCAAGCAACTGGGTCCCACCCATGGCCTGCTGGTGGCCGGTCCCGCATTGCTGGCGCGGCAAGGTGTGCCTGCAAGTGTCGATGATCTGGCGCGGCTGGACACCGTGTCGATGTCCGCGGTGGACGGGAAGGACACCTGGCATTTGCTGGGGCCGGGAAACGCCGAGCACGCGCTGGTGCACCACCCGCGCTATGTGGTGGACGACGTGCTGACAGTGAAAGAGGCGGCCAGCGCGGGCATCGGCATGTGTCTGCTGCCCGACTACATGTGCAGCGAGTCGCTCGCCAATGGCCGGCTGGTGCAGGTGCTGCCGGGTTGGGGCCCGCGGGCGCGCATCGTCCACGCGGTGTTTCCATCTCGGCGCGGCCTGGTGCCGGCGGTGCGGCGCTTCCTGGACTTCCTGGGCGAGCACATGTGCGGCGAGCAGATGTTGCTCGAAGCTGGCGTGCGGCCGGCGCCGTAGGATGGGTGGAGCGCAGCGATACCCATCAACGGCGGGTGGAGCGGCTCTCGGCGCGAAGCCGGTCCCGGACGTTTCGACGAGATGGGTATCGCTGCGCTCCACCCATCCTACGTCCTCATCAAGAGCGGGAGCCGATTTAAATCACCGCCTCTTTCAGTGCAGGTCCGGCTTCTTGAGAAACGCGGCGCGGTCGGCCGACTTCACGTTCACGCGCAGCACGTCGCCCGCGCGCGCGAGCGACAGAGGCACGTCGACGCCGGCCGCGCCCTGGCGCCACACCAGCCGGAAGAATTCGGCGAGGCCGCGCGTGCGCATGCCTCCGACGCCGAGCACCAGGTCGCCCTGCTGCACGCCGGCGCGCGCGGCCGGGCCGCCGGGGGCGAGGCCGGCGACGACGAGGCTGCCGTCGGCCTCGTGCGTGTACATGCCCAGCCAGGGGCGCGCCGCCCGCGCGCTGCGCCCGGCGCTGCCGAGTCCGGCAAGGATGGGCTCGATCAGGTCGACCGGCACGAACATGTTCGTGTGCACCTGCGCGCCATCCAACTCCTGCTGCACGAGCAGCGACCCGATGCCGATCAGCCTGCCATGCGCATCGAGCAGCGCCGCTCCGCTCCACTCCGGATGCGCGGGCGCGGTGAACAACGCCTCGTCGAGCACGTATTCCCAATAACCGGCGAATTCGCGCTTGTCGATGATGCGGGTTTTGAGCGCGTGGGCGCGTCCTCCGTGGCCGAGCACCGTGACCGCGTCGCCGACAGCCACGTTCGCCGCGCTGCCGCGCTCGAGCCACGGCGTCCCGAGCTTGCCCAGCGGCTGGATCAGGCCCAGGCCCGTGGCCTGGTCATAGACAAGTGGCCAGCCGCCGACGACGTCGCCGCGATTTGTCGTAAGCCAGATGGTCTCGGCCTCGGTGAGCAGATACCCGATGGTCACGATCAGTCCGTCGGCGCGGATCACCGCACCATACCCGCCGCGCTCGGTGCCGAGAATGCCGGCGGTGAAAGCGTCCGCCGGAATGAGCGCACGCAGCAGCACCATCGCGTCGAGCGCGCGCGCCAGGTCGAACTGCAACTCCCCGGCAGACGGCTGCAGCGACTCCGGCGAAGCCCATTCCTCTGTTTGTGCCATCGGCGGATTTTGACATGAATCCGCCGCGCGGCAGCACCGCGACGCGGCCGCGCGGCCGATTGCTGTACGCTTGCACGCTTTCGTCCCGGGAGTCGTGCGTTGCAGGGCAGACCGCTATCACGTTGGCTCGGCATTCTCATGCTGGCGGGGATCTCGATCGTGTTCGCGAGCAACCACGTCGCGGCGCGCTTCGCGTTCGACCACGGCGCCAACGTAGCGACGGCGGTCGCCTTCGCTCCTGCGCCGCGCTGCTCTTCGTCCTGGTGCTGCTGCTCGCCAACCGTGTCTCGTTCGCGCTGCCCGGCGCCACGCGCGTCCGCGGGGTGGCGATCGGCCTGCTGCTGCTCGTCCAGAGCTATTGCATCTTCTCGGCCGTCGCGCGGCTGCCCGTCGCGCTTGCGCTGCTGGCGTTCAACACCTATCCGATCGTCATCACGCTCCTCACCTGGTGGCTCGACGGCACGCGGCCCTCCCGGCTCGCGCTGATCGCGATGCCGGTGGTGCTGGCGGGGCTCGCGCTGGCGCTCGACGCGGGGGGCTGGAGCGGCAGGGGCACGGCCGGCTTCGCCGGACGCTGGGACGAAATCGGGGCCGGTGTGCTGTTCGCCTGCGGAGCGTCGTTGTCGTTCAGCGCCGCCATGTACCTGACGACACGCTGGCTGAAGGGTGTCGATGGGCGCCTGCGCACCTTTCTCGCCACCGGTACCATCGCGGTCGTCATGGTCGGCGGCAGCACGCTGGCGGGAGCATTCGCGCTGCCGGTCGATGGCACCGGCTGGTTGGGGCTGGTGTTGATGTGCCTGTGCTACGCCGGTGCAGTCACTTCACTGTTCGTCGTGCTGCCCCGGATGGAAGTGGTGAGCGACCTGGGCGCGCTCAATATCGAGCCCATCGCGGTCCTGGTCCTGGGCTGGGCGCTCCTCGGGCAGGCGATGGCGCCGGTGCAGATCGCCGGGGCGGCGATCGTGGTCGGCGGCATTCTGGCGCTCGGCGCCGGCAAGAAATAGATGCGCGGTGGCGCGGGAGCAGCTATGGAACGAAGCGATGTAATCATCCTCGGCGCCGGCATGGCCGGCAGTTCGCTCGCGGCCGAGCTCGGGTCCCGCAACAGCGTGCTGCTGCTGGAGGCCGAGGACCAGCCGGGGCGCCATTCGACGGGCCGCTCGGCGGCGATGTTCCTCGAGACCTACGGCAATGCAGCCATCCGCGCGCTGACGCGGGCGAGCCGGGCGTTCTATGACCATCCACCCGCCGGATTCACCGATGTCGCTCTCCTCGCGCCGCGCGGCTGCCTGTTCGTGGCCGACACGGGGCAACTCGAACTGCTCGACGCGATCCTGGCCGAACCCGACATGCGCCGGACGTCGCGGCGCCTCGACGTCGGGGAAGCCTTGCGCCGCGTCCCCATCCTCGATCCAGCGTGGCTGGCCGGCGCCGTGCTGGACGAATCCGGCTTCGACATCGACGTCGCGGCGCTGCATCAGGGCTACTTGCGGATGGCGAAGCGGGCGGGCGTCCGGCTGGTCACGGGCGCGGGTGCTGCGCTGCTCGAGCGGCACGGCGCGCTCTGGCAAGTGCGCTCGGCCGCGGGCGACTTCGAGGCGCCGGTGGTCGTCGACGCAGCGGGCGCCTGGGCCGACCAGGTCGCGCTGCAAGCCGGCGTGCGCCCCGTCGGCCTGCAGCCGCTGCGCCGCACCGCAATGATGCTGCCGGCGCCGCCCGGGCACGACATTCGCGGCTGGCCGCTGGTCGTCGGCGCCGCCGAGGACTTCTACTTCAAGCCCGGACGCGGGCCAGTTGCTCCTCTCGCCCGCCAACGAGGATCCGATGCCGTGCCGCGACGTCGCGCCCGAGGAGCTCGACATCGCCATCGCGGTGGATCGCTTCGACGCGCCACCACCGTCCATGTGCAGCGTGTCGCGCGCCGCTGGGCCGGGCTGCGCAGCTTCGTCGCTGACCGCACGCCGGTGGTGGGCTTCGACGATGCGGCAGCGGGTTTTTTCTGGCTGGCGGGGCAGGGCGGCTATGGCATCCAGACCGCGCCGGCGATGGCGCGCGCCGCCGCAGCGCTGGTGCGCGGCGAGGCGATACCGGCGGACATCGCAGCAGAAGGCGTGCGCGCGGAGTCGCTGGCGCCGGATCGCGACGCGCTCGCTCCGGCACGCGCGGGGCGCCCCGCGCCGGCCTGAAAAAAGCTACAGGGCCGCCAGCGCCGCGCGGTAGGCCGCGGACACCTGTTCCAGATTCGTCGCGGTAGTGCCCAGGTCGCGGACCACGCCGTCGGTCAGGCCATAAACCCAGCCGTGCACGGCGAGCGACTGCCCGCGGTTCCAGGCGTCGCGCACCACCGTGGTCCGGCAGACGTTGGCGACCTGCTCGATCACGTTGAGTTCGCACAGCCGGTCGATGCGCCGCGGGATGCCGGAGAGCGCGTCCACCTTTTCCTCGTGCTTGGCATGGACGTCCTGCACGTGGTGCAGCCAGTTGTCGGCGAGACCGACGCGCCGGTTCTGCAATGCCGCGGAAACGCCGCTGCACCCATAGTGGCCGCAGACGATGATGTGCTCGACCTGCAGCACGTCGACCGCGAACTGCGTGACCGACAGGCAGTTCAGGTCGCTGTGCACGACGACGTTGGCGATGTTGCGATGGACGAACAGCTCGCCGGGCAGGAGGCCCACGATCTCGTTCGCCGGCACGCGGCTGTCGGCGCAGCCGATCCAGAGGTAGCGCGGCTTCTGCTGCCGCGAGAGCTTGGCGAAGAACTCCGGATCCGACCGGCGTATGCGCTCGGACCAGGCGCGGTTGTTGTCGAAGAGGTGCGAGAGCGATGTCATGGGGAACCTTGACGCATTCTACCTTCCCGCCTACATCGAGATCGACCCTTCGCGGAACTCGGTCTTGTCGAGCCAGACGTTGACGAGCACCGGCCGGCCCGACGCGGCGATGCGCCGCGCTTCCGCGAGGCCGGCGGCGACGTCGGCGGCGCGCCGGATCTCGACGCCCGCCGCGCCGAAGCCCTGGACGACCTCGTGATACGCGCTGCGGGCGAGGACCGTGCCGACGTCGTCGCCCAGCATCTTCACCTGCTCGCGCGCGATCTGCGTCCAGCCCGCGTCGTTGCCGACCACCGCGATCACCGGGATGCCATGGCGCACGAAGGTGTCGAACTCGGCGAGGCCGTAGCCGCACGCGCCGTCGCCCCAGATCAGCCACACCTCGGACTCCGGCCTGACGACGGCGGCGCCGAGCGCGAATCCCGCGCCCACGCCCAGCGTGCCGAACGCGCCCGGGTCGAGCCACGTCAGCGGCCCGCGCGGGCGCAGGATGTAGGACGCGGTGCCGACAAAGTCGCCGCCGTCGGCGACGAAAATCGCGTTGTCGCCCGCCGCCTGGTCCAGCGCCCGGAAGAACGCCACCGGATTCACGTGCTCGCCGGCGGCCCGCGCCTGCGCATCGATTTCGTGCTCGCGCTCGGCGTCCCGCGCGGCGAGGCTCCCGATCCACTCGCCGTGCTGCGCCGCGTCGCCCATGCGCCCGGCGAGCGCGACGAGAAAGCGGCCGGCGTCGCCGATCGCCTCGATCGTCGGCTTGCGATTCAGCCGCGCGTCCTTGCGGCTGCGATTGGCGGCGATCAGCGTGGCCGAGCGGCGGATGTGCTTGCCGTAATCCAGCCGGAAGTCGCAAGGCACGCCGGCCAGCAGCACGACGTCGGCCTCGCGCAGCGCCTTCCGGCGCGCGTGGCGCATCTGCAACGCCGCGTCGCGCCCGAGCGCGCCGCGCGCCATGCCCGACAGGTAGACCGGAATGCCCAGCCGCTGCACCGCGGCGGCGACGCTTGGGGCTTCGGCGGCGACCAGCGCCTGGCTGCCCAGCACCAGCAGTGGCTGCTGCGCGCGCCGCAGCGCCGCCGCCGCGCGCGCCACTGCGGCCTCTCCCGCCTCGGGCACCGCGACAGCGCGCGCGGCCGGTGCATAGGGCCGGCCGCTGCCCGCGAACATCCGGTTCGCGTGACGGCCCAGATACCAGCGGAGCAGCCGGTCGGGCAGCGACGTGCCCTTGCCCGCCGCGTCCGCGTACCAGCCGCGGATCAGCTTCTCGTCGTAGAGCAGGTCGACGGGACACTCGACGAAGACCGGCCCCGGCACGCCTTCCTGCGCGACGGCCAGCGCCTCTTCGACGGCGGGCCCCAGGTCGGCCACGCGCCGCACCTGCTTCAGGAACTTCACGTGCGGCGCGACCAGGCTCTCCTGGTCGATGTCCTGCAGCGCGCCGCGGCCCTGCAGCGCGGTCGGCGCGCCGCCGCCCAGCAGCAACACCGGCGATTGCGCCAGCTGCGCGTTCTTCAGCGCCGAGATCGTGTTGGTGAGTCCGGGTCCGGCAGTCACCGCCGCGACGCCCGGCGTGCCGGTCAGGCGCGCCACCGCGTCGGCCGCGAACACCGCGGTCACTTCGTCGCGCGTGTCGACGATGCGAATGCCGCGCCGCTTGGCGGCGACCAGTATCGGCGAGATGTGGCCACCGCAGAGCGTGAAGATGCAGCGCACGCCGCGCGCGGCCAGTGCGGCCGCGACACGCTCGCCGCCGTGGGCCGGGATGTCCGCATCAGCCATGCGCCGCCTCCTGCGCCGCGACGTGCCGGCGCACGAGCTCGCGATAATCGATCTTGCCCACCTTGGTCAGCGGCAGCGTGTCGACGAACTCCACTTCGCGCGGGCATGACCACTTGATCAGTTGCTCGCGGCAGTGCGCGATCAGCGCCTCTTCGAACGCGGCGCCGGCCTGCGCCGGATCGCGCAGGACCACGCACGCCTTCACCCGCTCGACCTGCTCCGGGTCGGGCACGCCGATCACGCATGCCGCCGCGACCCCGGGATACTCGGCCAGCACCGCCTCGACCTGCGCCGGATACACGTTGAAGCCCGACGACTTGATCATCCGCTTGAAGCGGACGACGAAATAGAAGAACCCGTCCGCGTCCATCCGGCCCAGGTCGCCGGTGTGCAGCCAGGTTCGGCCATCCGCATGCACGCGCAGCGTCTCCGCGGTGGCCGCCGGCGCGTCGAGATAGCCCAGCATCACCGCCGGGCCCGCGATGCAGATCTCGCCTTCCTCGCCGACCGGCGCTTCCTCCGTCGTGCCCAGGTTCACGATCTTCGCCAGCATGTCGGGAAACGGGATGCCGATCGAGCCCTCGCGGTATTCGGTCAGCGGCGTGGCCATGATCCCCGTCACCGCTTCGGTCAGCCCGTAGCCTTCGAGCAGCTTGACGTGCCCGCCGCCCTTCTCGACCAGCGCCTCGAACCGCTCCTTTACCGGCCGCGGCAGCGTGTCCGCGCCGCAGAAGCAGGCCTTGATGCACGACAGGTCCGCGCCGGCCAGCGAGGGATCCTTGCCGAGCGCGTCGAACAGCGTCGGCACGCCCACCAGCACGCTGGGCCGCTCGCTGCGCAACAGCTTGGACACAATCTCCGCGCTGAACTGCGGCACCAGGATCGATTTGCCGCCGGCCATGAACGCGGTGTTGATGCACACGCCCAGCCCGAAGCCGTGGAAGATGGGCAAGATCGCGAGAATCGAATCGGTTTCCCCCAGTCCGCACCAGGCGGAGGCCTGCAGCCCCTGCGCGATGAAGTTGCGGTTGGAGAGCAGGATGCCCTTGGGCACGCCGGTCGTCCCGCCCGAGAACAGGATCGCCGCGGGGTCGTTGGTCGTCGCCGCTCCGCGCGGCGCGTCGCCCTGCGCCACCGCAAGCAGGGTGCTCCATTCGCGCACGCGGCGATCAGCGGGCACCGGCGGGATCTTGCGGCCCTTGGCCACCCAGAAGCCCAGGCGCTTGAGCGGCGGCAGGTACTCGGCGACGCGCGCGACGACGATCCGTTCCAGCGGCGTTGCCGGCGTCGCCGCCGCCAGCGGGCCGTAGAACGCGTCGAGCGTGAGCGCCATCCGCGCGCCGCTGATGTCGAGGAACAGCGTGATCTCGGAGGCGGTCGACAGCGGGTGGATCAGCGCCGGCAGCGCGCCCAGTCGGTTCGCGGCGTAGAACGCGATCACCGCCTGCGGGCAGGTCGGCATCGAGATGAGGAAGCGGTCGCCCTCGCGCAAGCCCTCGGCGGCCAGCGCCGCCGCGCAACGGTCGACATCGGCCAGCAGCTGCGCGTACGTGGAGCGCGTGCCGAAAAAGTCCCAGGCGATCGCGGCCGGCACGCGGAGCGCGGTCGCGGCGACGGCTTCGTAGAGCGTGACCTCGGGATACGCCAGGGTCGAGGGAACTTTGCCGTAGAAGCGGAGCCAGGGGCGGTTTTCGTACATGCGGGGGCCTGGTGGCGGGCTCTTGCAGAACCCAACCGGTGGGAGAATACTCCTGCGGACCCGGCGGGCTCAATGCGGCCCGTGCCGCGAACGCGCCGCCGCCCCGCGACTTCCCTGAGAACGTTGATGACCGACACGGTTGATCTGGACGCATATTTCGAGCGCATCCGCTGGGGCGGCGGCACGCGCCCGCACTACGACACGCTGGCGGGAATCCTGCTCGCGCACATGGCCAGCATTCCGTTCGAGAATCTGGACGTGCTGCTGGGCCGGGGCATACGCCTCGATCCCGAAGGCGTCCAGCGCAAACTCGTCCGCGCGCGCCGCGGCGGCTACTGCTTCGAGCATGCGACGCTGCTCGCCGCGGTCCTCGAACAACTGGGGTTCGCGCCCGTGCGCCACACCGCCCGCGTCGTGCTGGTCGCGCCGCGCACCGCATCCCCGCGCACGCACATGTTCCTCACCGTGCCGCTGGCCGCGGGCACTTTTGTCCTCGACCCCGGCTTCGGCGCGCTGGCGCCGCGCGTCCCGGTGCCGCTGCAGCACGGCGTGGCGGCGCGGATCGGCGCCGAGACGAACTGGATGGCGCGTGACGGCAACCACTGGATCATGCGCGCGCGCACCGCGGACAAGGACGTCGATTGCTGGGTCTCGACGCTGGAGCGGGAGCACGCGGCGGACTTCGAACTGGGCAACCACTACACGGCGACGCATCCCGCGTCGCCATTCGTCCACCGGATCATGCTGCGCGCGCTGACCGGTGACGGGCGGGTGACGGTGATGAACCGCGACGTCACGATCCGCCGCGCCGGCGTGGCGCAAGCGCTGCAGCTCGCCGACCGCGCCGCGCTCCAGGCGCTGTTGCTGGAACACTTCGGCATCGACCTGCCCGAGGTCGCGCAGTTGCGGGTGCCGGCGATTCCGGAATGGGATTGACCAGCCTGTCTCCGACAGGCAGCTAGACCTGCGCGATCTTCTGCAGGTCCCTGATGATCCCGTAGCAACTGCAGGCGGCCGTTTCGAGGCCCTTCCGGTTCAGGATGGTGATGTTGCCACGGCTGTAGTCGATCAGCTTCTTCCTGTGCAGATTGCCGGCCGCCCTGGTGACGCCAACCCTGCGCACTCCGAGCATGTGCGCCAGAAACTCGTGGGTAAGGAGAAACTCGTCCGCGTGCACACGGTCGCTGGTCATCAGCAGCCAACGCGCAAGGCGCGCCTCCGCCTCGTGGAAGCGGTTGCAGGCAGCAGTCTGCGATATCTGCGCCATCATCAAGTGGTTGTAGCGGAACAGTGCGCGCTGCAACGAGGGGCTTCCCTTGAACTCGGCGCGAAAGCGCGAAGCGGTCATGCGCAGCGCGGTGCCGCCTCCCTGCACAAGCGCACGCACGGCCGAAAACGCCGATCCCCAGCGCCATCGGCATGCCGACCATGCCTTCGTTGCCTACCATGCCGACTTCCAGCGTCCGCCTCTCGTCCACCGCGGTCAGCAGGGACACCAGGCAATCGTTGGGAAAGTAGACATGGCGAATCGGTCCCTTGGGCTCATAGAGCACTTGCGCGTACTTCAACTCGACCGGCTGCAGGCCGGTCAGCATGCGTTGATACGCTCGCCGGGGCATGGCGGCAAGCAGATGGTTGGCAGGTGACTGGCTGTTTTCGGCTAGCATGGGAAGTGACTCCATTCCACACAGCACTGGCAAACCGGGCTGCAACCCGCGAGTTGCCTGTAGCTTGTTCCAGGGCGAAGAGGCGATCGTACTCCTTCTTGACGACCGCATAACACTCGCAGGTCTGCGCTTCCAGCCTGGCGCGATCCGTTACGGCAATGTGGCCGCGATAGTAGTGGATCAGCCCGGCGCGTTGCAGCTTGCCGGCGGCTTCGGAGATGCCTTCCCGGCGCACGCCCAGCATCTGCGCGATCAACTCATGCGTAATCGCCAGTTCGTTCGCGGGCAGCCGGTCGATGCAGGACAGGATCCACCGCGAGAGCTGCTGCTGAAGCGTATGGTGGCGGGCGCAGACGGCGATCTGTCCGGTCTGCGCGATCTCTGCCAGTGTGTAGCGCAGCAGCAGGCGGAAAAGCGGGTCTTCGGGGTTGACCCTGTTCTTCAGGGCGTCGGTGCGCAGCCGCCACGCGTGACCTGCGCTGACCATGACCGAATCGTCGAGCGCGCTTTCGCCGCCCAGGAACGACGCAACGCCGATCACGCCTTCGTTGCCGGTGACGCCGAGTTCCGCGGTCTTCCCGTTCTCCATCGCGTAGAACCGCGCAACGATTCCCGCCGTGATGAAGTACAGGTAGTTGCGCTGGTCGCCGGCGCCGTAGATGATGCGACCTGCCAACAGCGGGACAGGCTCAAGGTGCGGCAGCAATTGCGCATAGTCCGCGAATGGCAGCGCGGCGAGAATGCCGTTTTGCCTGGGCGCGTGCAGCGCCGGCAGATCGCGAACCTCCACCCACGGCGTGAAGGGCGCCTCCGCCAACGATTCAACCACTTGATGTTCGAACATTGGAGCCTCCGCAACGTGACCGCTTGTGGATCACAGTACTCCTCCGATGGTGCGCTTGCTGCGCTATCGTCGACGCGCTTGCGCTGGATCAAACGGTCTGTCCGCTAGCAAACGCAACATGACAGCAGGGCCGGATTGCGGCGCATGGTCGCGCCCGGTCCGCGGCGGGTTCCACTGTTGAATCGGAGAGACGACGATGGTCAAGAAGAAGAGTTTGCTGACGAAGATTGGCGATGCGATGGAGTCGGCGCGGGACATGGCGCAGGAAGCGGGCGCTTCGCTGGTGCGCAGTGCCAAAGGCGCCGCCTCGGACCTGCGTCGCAACGCGGGCAAGGCGCGCACCCGGATCTCGAACAAGGCGGAGGCCGCGACGGTCAGCGTGAAGCGGGAGTTCAGGGCCGCCGAAGCGGATGCCGGCAAGGCGATCGGCAAGGTGCAGCGCCAAGTGCGCAGCAAGGTCAGCGCCGCTGAAACGGGGGCGAAGAATGTTCTCGGCAAAGCCAGGCGCGCGGCAAAGAGTGTCGAATCCGACGCGGCGAAGGCGCTGCGCGCGGCGAAGCGTTCGGTGAAAGGCAAGGTGAAGGCCGCGGCGACCGGTGCCAGAAAGGCCGCCGGCAAGGTCGAGCGCGCGATGAGTCCGGCGAAGCCCGCGGCAAAGCGGAAGACCGGCGCGGGGAAGAAAACCGCGGCACGCAAGGTCACCACTGCCAGGACCGCTGTCAAGAAGGGCGTCGTGAAAGCCAAAGGGCTGGTGCGCAAGGCCGGCGCTGCGGCGACCAAGGCCGTCAAGGGCGTCACGAAGAAGCCGGTCGCCAGGAAAGCGGCGAAGAAAGCGGTGAAAAAGAAGGCAGCCTAGACTTCCCTCCGCGCCCGGGTCACGCCCGGGCGCACGGCCCGCGTGACCCGGCGGCAGTGCCAAGCGGTCAGGCCGGCAATTTCCTGCATCGCGGGGAAAGCTCGCGCGAAGGGCACCCGCTCAGGCGCCGGGATCGGTTTGCGCGCCGGACTTGTCCGTCTGCGCCAGCCGCGCTTCGAGCGCGTCGAGTTTTTCCCGGGTGCGCTGCAGCACCTGCATCTGCACGTCGAACTCCTCACGCGTCACCAGGTCGAGCCTGGCGAACATCGCCATCATCATCGCCCGCATGTTCTTTTCGATGTCCTTGGCCGGACTGGCGGCGATGACCTCCGAGATCTTCTTGTTGATTTCGTCGAAGAATTTTGGATCGAACATGATTTTCTTCCTGAGCGCTGTTGAGTGGCGTCCAGTCTAACAAAAAAACTCCGACCGATCCCCTGATGATCGCGGGCCGTGCTCATCGCCGGCCCGCTCCGCTGCCGCCGCGCGCACGGCGCCGTTCCCGCACGACTCGATTCCTCCTCCATCGCGATCGCACCCCAGTTCCTCTCCGACCGGGTGGGGCGCCTGACCGGCGCGACCGGTAACTTCGGCGCATCGGGATCCACGCGGCAATCGCTTCGACGGCGGCGCCGCGCGGCATCAGGCAACGGGAACCGGATCAGGAGCGATCATGAGGCAACGGGCAATGGGTTGGTGCGCGCGGATCATCGCGGGACTGTTCGGCGCGGGACTGCAACTGGCGGGCGCGCAGGCACAGGCGCAAGCCGCGGCGCCGCCGGCGCGAGCGGCGGGGTTGCCGGGCGGCGGCGCGCTGGCCGCGGGGCAGGCCGCGGTCATTGGCGAGGTCACCAGGATTCGCGGCGCGCACATCGAAGGCTGGGCATGCGACGCCGCGGCGCCGGCGGCCGCGCTGCAGGTGCGCGTCGTCGACGGCAACGGCCGCGTCGTCGCCAGCGCCGCGGCGAACGAGCCGGAGACGGGGCTGGCCCGGCACGAGCCAGCGTGCGGCAATGACCGTCACGGCTTCACCATCGACTTGCCGGAGGCACGGTTCAGTTGCACCGCGCAAGCGCTCACGATCGCCGCGGTGCCGGCGGCGGGCGGCGCCCCGGTCGCGCTGGCCGGGAGCGGCGCGCAGAGCGGTGCGATGAGCCGTCCGCCCGCGGGCCGGATCACGGTCAGCGCGCTGGGCGGCGGTCCGAATCCGCCGCTCTCCGCCACGTTCACCCCGGATCCCGACGGCGGCGGCCTCGCGCGGGTCCGCTGGCTGGATGGCGGCACTGTGATCGGCGACACGACCAAGGCTCCTCACACGATCCGGTGGACGCCGCGCCGTGCCGGCGCGCTCGACATCCACGCGATCACGACCGATGGCTGCGGCGTGAGCAATCACGTTTCCGCGCCCTATGTCCCGGTTGCGGGCATTGCGGACTCCCGTCCGCCGCTGGTCAGCTTCGCCGATCCGGGTCCGGGTCGCTCGTACTTCACGCTCGGCAACCTGCCCCTGCGCGTGCGCATCACCCGGCAATCGAGTCCGCTGGCGCAACTCCGGCTCTACTACGCGACCAGCGCCGACGATCCGGCGGCGCCATACCAGCCGCTGACTGCGATGGCGGCGCCGGGGGCGGGCGCGTACCTCGGCGCCTGGGCGCTGCCGCGGCCAGTGCCGGGGACGCCATGGGATGGACGCTACGTGCTGCTCGCCGAGGCCGAAGATGCGGCCGGCCGGGTCGGCGCCGCGCGCATCGAATTGCCGGTCGCGTTGCCCACCTATGGCCAGGCGGCGGCCGCGACCTTCGGCGTCGGCGACCGGGCCAATAGCAACGTGCCCCTGACCGCGTTGTTCATCATTACCGGGCAGGGCGAGAACGCCGCGCCGGAGGCTGCCGGCGTCGACTCGAACTCGAACGCGGACGTGGGCGCGGACGCGGAAATGGATGTGGTTCCGGGCGCGGCCCAAGGCGCGGACCTCGCCGGCGCCGGCAGTGGCGGCGCGGACGGTGGCGTGGCCCTGAAAGCGCTCTATGCAGTGAACGTCACCGTCGTGGGCGGCGGCACGGTTTCCGCGACAGTGCCCGCGGGCAAGTCGACGACGGCCAAGTTCACCAATTGCGCGAACAGCTGTAACGCGAACTTCGACACGAATGGCAATGGCAGCACCGACCTGACGCTCACGGCGACGCCCGGTCCCGGCAACGTGTTCACCGGCTGGCTGGGCGCGCCCTGCACCGGCAGGTCCACTTGCCGCTTCACGGTCAGTGCGTCCGCGGCCATCACGGCCATCTTCGCGCCGGCGGCCATGGCCCCGGGCGGCATCCTGCCGGTGACGCTCGACATCGACGCCAACCTGGCGCAGGACGCCTTGACCGACGGCTTGCTGGCGATCCGTTTTCTGTTCGGGCTGGCGGAGGCATCGGTCGTCAACGGCGCGCTCGGGCCTGGCGCGCAGCGCGGCGGCGCCGGCCAGCCCACGGTCGGCGGCTACCTGGGCGCCATCAAGCCGGTGCTCGACGTCGATGGCAACAGCGCCGCGGACGCGCTGACCGATGGCCTGCTCATCAACCGCTACCTGTTCGGACTGCGGGGGGCCAGCCTGATTGCCGGCGCGGTCGGCGCCAACGCCCAGCGCTCGACGGCGGCGCAGATCGAGACTTATCTTGCGTCGCCCTGCGGCGCCGGCATCGCGTTCGGCGCGGTCGCGAGCAACACGGTGATCACGCAGGGGACCGCGGTGGCGCTGAGTGCGGCGGTGACCCCTACGGCGCTGTGCCCGATCGACAGCGTGCAATACACGCTTGCCGGCGCCACGGGCAGCACGGTAATCGGCACCGGCACGGCCGGACCGAACTACGGCGCGCAGTGGAACACCGCCGGCGTCGCCGACGGCACCTACGCGCTCACGGCCACGGCGCGCTACGGCGCATTTCCGGTCGCCGCCGCCAGCGCCACCAACGTGCGCATCAACACCGCGCCGTCGATCGCGCTGCTCACGCCGGCCGCAGGCTACGCGTACGGCTACAGCGCGGCACAGCGGCCGGCGGTGGCGTTGCGCATCGCGGTCTCCGATCCCGACGGCGTTCCGGCCAATGGCGTCACGCTCCGGCTCAACGGCGCGGCCCAGGCGCTGACCAGCCTCGGCGGTGGACAGTGGGAGGCGACTACCGCGCCGCTGGCGCCGGGCAACTACACCGTCGCGGCCACCGCGACCGACAGCCTGGGCGCGGCAGCCACCGTCACGTTCGGCGCCGGCGGCCCCGGCACCGCGCCGCCTACTTTCACGGTCAAGAACACGAACGGCGCGCCGGCCGTGACCTTGAACGCCAGTGCCGCCAACGTCAATGTCGGGGGCACGGTGACGTTCACCGCGACTGCGCAGGATGCCGACGGCTGGGTGGCGCAAGCGACGTTCGCCACGGCGCGCAATGGCGTTGCCAGCTGGAGCAGCGCCTCGACCAACGCCACGAAGGCGAACCCATGGAGCCCGGCGCCCACCGCGAGCTGGACGCCGGCGCAGCCGGGCACGTACACGGCGACCGTGACGGCGACCGACAACGTGGGCGGGATCACGGTCTCCGCGCCGGTGACCATCGTCGTCGCGCAGGTCAACTCGCCGCCGACGATCGTGTCGGTCGCGCCCGCCCAGCAACAGGTGCTGCAGGGCGGGACCGCCACGATCACCGTGATCGCCAGGGATCCCGATGGCGATCCGCTGACACTGCAATTGCTGAACGGCGCGGCGCCGCTGGCCGGCGTCACCGTCGTGCGGCTGGACCCGTACGTGCCGGCCGGCGACAACACCTACGTGCTGACCTGGGACACGGCGGCGGCGGCGCCGCAGGCGTATCCGTCGCTGGTGGTGAAGGCGACCGAAAACGGTGCCGCGGGCGGATCCGCCACCGGGAGCGTAGCCGTGACCGTAATCGCGGCGCCCGCATCGGCGACGCCTGCGGCGGACGTCGTTTATCCCGGCTCTTACACGACGCCCACGATCGGCACGGCGCCGGGCTCGTTGTCGGTCTCCGACTCCGGAGCCGCGACGTACTCGATGCCGATCCAGGTCGCGCCAGGCGCCGCGGGCATGCAACCGCAGCTCGCGCTCAACTACAGCAGCCAGGGCGGCAACGGATTGCTGGGACCGGGCTGGAGCCTGTCGGGCCTCTCGGTCATCACCCGCTGCGCGCAGACCGAAGCGCAGGATGGCAGCAAGGAGGGCATCAACTACGACGGGGCTGGCCGGCAACGACCGCTATTGCCTCGACGGGCAACGGCTGGTTCCGGTGAGCGCGCCCGCGCCGGTCATGGACAGCGGCGTCCAGGCGCAGCGGATCGAATACCGGACCGAGCTCGAGAGCTACAGCCGGATCGAGAGCTACCAGGAAGTCCTGCCCAACCACCTCGTCGGCCCCTACCGCTTCCGCGTGCTGACACGGAGCGGCCAGCAGCTGGACTATGGCGCGCGCTGGTGGATCATCAGCCGCGGATACTTGCAGACCCTGGATACGCAGGGGCTGGTGAACCGCTCCAACACGGCCAAGCTGTGGGCGCTGGATCGCGTCAGCGACCGGCACGGCAACTACCTGACCATCGACTACGACGACGGCGACGGCGACGACTCCGGCGCGGCGAGTCCGGTGGTCCTGGCGTCGTTCTCGCCGGCCACGTCGTCGCTGGCGAGCCTGCCGGCGCCGTTCGGCGCCTTCCCGGCCGTCCAGCACTGGCCGACCCGCATCCGCTATTACGGCAGCGGTGTCGCGGAAAACACGGCCGGCCGCTTCAACGAAGCGTGCTTCCAGTACGACGTGCCCGGCGGCGCGCAGACGTTCTTCGATGCCGGCGCGGGCCAGGGCGCGCTGACCCGGCGGTTGCGCACGATCAAGACCCAGGCCGACGTCACTGACGCGGGCCGCGTCGCGTGCGGGAACGGGTCGGCGGTCGGCACCTGGAACCTGGATTACGAAGCGAGCTCCACGGCGGCCGGCACCAGCCGCCTGACCGCGGTGCGGCAGTGCGGCGCCGATGGCGTCTGCCTGCCGGCCACGACCTTCCAGTGGAATGAGGCGCCGAAGAGCTGGAGCGCGCCGGCCGATGCCGGCGGCAACCCTGTCACGTCGACGACCATCGTGTCGGACCGCTTCCACGCGGTCGACGTCAACGGCGACGGCCGCACCGACCTGATTGCGCAGACCAGCCACAATGCCGGCAGCGGCGCCGCCCACGTTTGCCTCGCCGACCACCGCGGGGCATGGAGTTGCGCCAACTGGGGTTACTCGTATCCGCCGTCGGCATACGACGCGAACAACGACGAGATGTACGCGGACGTCAACGGCGACGGCCGGGCGGACCTGCTGATCATCAACGCCAACAACGGCATCGTGGTCGCCTGCCCGGTCAATGCCCAGGGCAACGGCTTCGATCCGTGCGCTACGACGGCAGGAATTCCCCCACGCAGCGACAAGGTCCGGCTCCAGGCGGACCTCAACGGCGATGGCCGCATCGACCTGCTGTTCTACAACAACGACCGGACCTGGGACGCGTGCCTGGCCCGCGCCGACGCGACCTTCGTCTGCCAGGCCGCGGTGCCGGGCCCCAATGGCGAGTTCGACGGTACCGCGGAGCACGTGCTGCCGGGAGACTTCAACGGCGACGGGCGCGCCGACCTCGCGCAGCGGCAGCTGACCGACGAGAACAACGACCAGTGGAAGATCTGCTTCTCCCGCTTCACCACGCCGGGCGCGCCGGCGAACGGCTTCGATTGCCCGGCCGCCACGGCCTGGACGCAAGGCATTTCGGGGCCGCTGTACAAGGCGGCAATACTGGACTTCAACGGCGACGGCCTCGCCGACATGGCGTACCGGGCGTTCGCGGGCCAGTGGCGGGTCTGCCTCTCGACCGGCGACGGCGCCTTCCAGCGGCGCAGCGACGATCCGGCGAGTCCCGACTACGGACGCCGCTGCCGGACCTGGAATGGCATCGACGCGGAAACGGAAGACACGCTGTTCGGGGATTTCAACGGCGACGGCCGCTCGGACATGGCCACCTACTCCGGCGGCGGGCAGTTCCGGGTCTGCCTGTCGACCGGCATCGACTTTGCGTGCGACAACTGGGCCAGCAGCGTACCGGTCTCCGACACCGACAGGAAATTCATGATCGGCGACCTGAACGGCGACGGGCGCACCGACATCCTGCATCGCCGGCCCAACGCCGGGACCTGGTCGGTCGGGATCACGCAGCGCGCGGGCGACCAGATCGTGCGCATCGTCAACGGCCTGGGCGCCGCCACGCAGTTGGCGTACGCGCCGCTGACCGATCCCGCCGTCTACGCCAGGGGCGCCGGCGCGAGCGCGGCGGCGCGTGAGATCGACATCCAGTCGCCGCTGTACGTCGTCCGGCAGACGCAGGCCGACAACGGGATCGGCGGCCTGTTCACGACCAGCTATTTCTACGAAGAGTTGACCGGGCGCACCGACGGGCGCGGACTGCATGGCTTCAAGAAGCGCCGGGTGCGGGACGACAGCGGGATCGTCACGGAGGCGGAGTACCAGCGGGTGCCGGCGGCCAGCTCAGGCGGCGCAATGGCCGCTGGTCGGGCGCCCGGTCGTCGAGCGCAGGTACGCGCCGACGACATTGCCGCCCTATGCGGCAAACATCGCCGACCGGGTCTCGTTCAATGGCGGCCAGGTGCTGCTCGGCGGGCAACTGCGGCTGGTCGCCCGGACCACCACGACCTGGGCGGTGCGCGATTCGACCACCTGCGGTGCGGCGGGCGGCGTGGTGTGCGCCAGCACCGACAATGCGCAGCTTGTGGCGAAACAGGTCCATGTGACGCAGACGGTGAAGGAGAGCTGGGAGCCGGGCACGGCGCAAGCCGCGGGCGCGGCGCTGCCCACGGTGACGACCGCCTCGTCTCTGGCGTCGATCGACGCCTTTGGGAACCCGCTGCAGTCCTCGCTCGATCCCGGCGACGGCTATACGAAGCAGACCGTGAACACATACAACAACGACACGGCCAACTGGCTGCTCGGCCGCCTGTTGCGCGCTCAGGTCACCAGCAACGGACCGACGGGAGCACTCACGCGCAAGTCCGCATTCGGCTATCACGGCGTGGCGGGCGTGGCGTGCACGGGCGGCGTGGCGGGCGTGCTTTGCAGCGAAACCATCGAGCCCGACGAGGAGACGAAGCCGATCGCCAGCCTGGAAAACGGCCAGCCCCTCGCGCTCTTGTGGCAGAGAACCGCCTACACGTACGACCAGTACGGCAATCGAGTCTCGACAACGGTCTCGTACAAGGATCGGGCCGCCGACGCCGCAGGGTACAACGTCGCGCTCGTGGACAAGAGCCGGAAGTCCAGCACCTGCTTCGACACCAATGCGAATGCCCCTGCCAGCGATTGCTTTGAAGCCTCCGGCGCGCGGCAGAGCTACGGCCGCTTTCCGCTGCTGGTCAGGAACGCGATGGGCCACAGCGAAGCGCGGACCTTCGATAGCCGCCTGGGCGTCCCGCTTGGGGTGCGCGGTCCCAACGGCATGCTCACCACCAGCAGCTACGACGGCTTCGGCCGCAAGTTCCTGGAGACTGTAACCGACGCCGCCGGCAACCGGCTCAACCAGACCTGGTCGCCGCTGGAGGGCGTGAACGCCGTCGCGCGGTGCGCCGCGTCCACCGCGCCAAACTGCCTGCGCACCTTCGAGCAATACCGAACGCGCACCCTGCAATCCGGCGGCGCCGCCAGCCATGTTTACTACGACATCCTGCAGCGCGAACTGCGCCGCGAGAGCAAGGCGTTTGCCAGCGGAACCTGGGCGGACGCCGGCGCCGACTACGATGCGTTGGGCCGCAGGCAGAATCTCAAGCGCCCGGCCGCGAACGGCGTCGTGACGACCACGCTTGGCTACGACACCATCGGCCGCGTGGTCAAGGAGGCGCCCGATGCCGGCGGCGTCGTGTGCACGCGCTACAACGGATTGTCGGTGACGACCACGCGCCATCCCGATCCCGGCCTGGATTGCCAGACTGGCACCGGTGGCGCCAACCCGTTGGGGACGCCGATCAATGCCACATCGGCGCCCGCGGCGCGCAATCAGGCGGCGACTCGGACGCAGAACGGCAGGGGCCAGCTCGCGCAGGTCAGCGATTCCGCGGGCGGCGTGACGACCTACCGCTACGACGCGCACGACAACCTGCTGCAGGTGACGCCGCTGGCGTCCTCGACGTTGAGCGAGGCGCTGGCCTACGACCGCCGCGGCCGGAAGCTGGCGCTCATCAGCCCGGACAGCGGGAACTGGACCTACGAATACAACGGCGCCGGCGAACTGGTGCGCCAGACCGACGGCAAGGGCCAGGTGACCAGGCACCACTACGATTCGCTCGGCCGCATGATCGAGCGCCGCGAGCATCCGGGCAGCGAGAGCACGCTGCCGTTCGTGACGGTGTGGACGCACGACGCCCACGCCGGCGACGCACCCGGCGCCGGCGCCTGCAACAAGGCGTTGGGCAAGCTGTGCGAAGTGCGCAGCAACAGCGTCAACCGCGGCGGCGTCACGCCGGGTTCACTGTTGCCGTTGACCCATGGCGGTGTCACGCTGCCGGTCCAGCGGCGCACGTTCCACGACGATCAGGGGCGGGTGCTGCAGGCGGTATCCACGCTGCTCGAACCCGGCGGCAGCAGGTCCTACGCCAGCCGCTCTGCTTTCGACGCCAATGGCCGCGTCGACACGCTGGCCTATCCTAGCGGCTACGCGGTCCGGCATCGCTACGCCGCGTGGACCGGGCAGCTCGATCAGGTAAGCGAGACGGCCGGGGCGGTGGTGCATTGGCAGGCGAGCAGCCGGTACAAGGACGGGCAGATCGCCACCATGCTGGTCGGCGGCGCGACCACGACGCGGAACTACGATGCGTTCGGGCGATTGGCCGGCATTGCAACCAGCGCGGCCGGCGCCGCGATCCAGGGCGCCAGCTCCGGCTTCGACCTGATCGGGAATCTCACCCGTCGCTACGACCCGGCTGCCGGCCAGGCCGACCAGTACTACGGCTACGACGTCCTCAATCGCCTCACTGCCGCGGCGCCGACGGCCGCCGGGATCGCCAGTGCGGCGAACGCCATCGCCCAGTACGACGCGACGGGCAACCTCACCTGGAAGAGCGGGACGGGCTACTACGGTTACGTGCCGGGCACGCACCGGCTGTGCGCGATCGGCGCTGCGGCGAGTCCGGCCTGTGCGGGCAGCCAATACCAGCACGACGGCAACGGCAACGCCACGCTCTGGAGCGGTCGGTCGCTGGCGTATACGCCCTTCAATTCGCCGGCGCAGATCGTCGATACCGCCAATGGCGCGACCCTCGCCTACCAGCACGACGCCGGCCACGCGCGGATCAAGGAAGTGTCCTCCGTCAACGGGCTGACCTACTACCTCGGCGCCTACGAGGAACACACCCGCCAGGCCGACAGCGTGCTCGAGCAGCGGCACTACGTCCACACGCCGGAAGGCATCGCCGGCGTCGTCACGCTGCGCTCCGCGCCCACCGGCCTGCCCGCGCTCCCGCCGGAGCAGGCGAAGAGCCTGCGCTACTGGCACAAGGACCACCTGGGCAGCGTCGTCGCCATCACTGGCGAGGCGGGCGCGCTGAAGCAGACCTTCACCTATGACCCCTGGGGCCAGCGGACCAACCCGGGACTGGCCACCGGGGAGCCGTATGCGGAGGAGCGGGGCTACACCGGGCACGAGCACCTCGCGGAGGTGCGGCTGATCCACATGAACGGGCGGGTGTTCGATCCGGCGGCGGGGCGGTTCCTGCAGGCCGACCCGGTTGTGCAGGAGGCGACAAACAGTCAGAATTACAACCGGTATGCGTATGTGTTGAACAACCCGCTGAGCCTCACGGATCCGAGCGGGCATAGCTGGCTGAGCGGGTTCATCCACAAGAGCACGGCGCAGATGCAGTTCCTGCACGGCGACCTGGCCGGCGGCTGGCTGACGCGGAAGTATGCGGACCGCGTGGCGGCGAATCCGTATGTGCGGATGGTGGGTGCAGCGGTGGCGGCGTTTTACACCTACGACTTTGTTTCTGCATGGGCGGCTGGTGCCGGCTACTCGGTGGCCGCGGCAAATGCCATTGGCGGGTCCGCTGCGGGATTTGCATCGGGAGGAATACAGGGAGGAAACGTCGAGAGCGCGGTTTGGGGTGCGGTCATGGGCGCGATTGGCGGGTACATTTCTGGCGGGACCTTGTTCGGCAATCCAATCGAACAGGCCTCGTCCATCTTGGGAGAGATTGCTGCCGGGAACCTCAGTGACCTGGGCCAGCGATTGATGTATTTGGGCTACCAACAGGCGGTGGCATACGCCGAAGCAGAGCTTCTTGGCCGGTACAAGATCGATCCTCGCCTGTTCGATACGGCGCTGATGGCGTTGTCCATGCTCGGCAACGAAGGGCTGACCACCAAGACCATCGACGATGACGGCACGCCACAGCAAGTCGCGGACGGTGTCCCGACCGGAAGTCGTTATGTGACCAACCGGGTGCTCGGAAGTGCATCTGCGGATCGAATTATCGTCGGCTTCGGGAATCGGGGCTTCGCAGGCCTTCCATTCGACACAGTGGACCTGGTGCTGGAGGCGAAGGGGATGCCATCTGCGACCGTGGGAGACTGGATGAGAAGCGGCAGTATGGGCCTCTCGGTGACTGGCCATAGTCTTGGCGGGGTGACAGTTGCATACCTTGTTGGCAATGGCCTGGCATCGCGCGGGTATGTATTCGCGCCAGGCGCGGGCAGCTCGCAACCACCACGCGTGCTTACGACGATGTCGGCTGGGGACGTGGTTAGCTTGTTTTGGATTGGGCGATTGACCAATCCATCGGGGCGCATGTGCACCCTGCCTCTACTTACCCACGCAATGATTGCGTATGACAGGGAGTGCCGATGATGGGCGCATTCGCCTTGCTCAAGAGTGGTGTTCGGTACGGTGCCGCAGTAGTCGTGTTGATAGTCGGAGGCTGTTATCCCATGCTGGAAACTGTTGGAGTTCAACCCGACGGCGCGCAAAAGTACGGTTCAGGAGAGAAACCAATCGATCCGGCAGTCTACCGCGTCAGGTCAGGCGCGTATCCACAGTATCGGGTCGAATCCGCCCGACGACCACCAGGCAGCGCCCTGATGGTTGATGGCACGCTGCGCACGTCCAGTCGGCCCGGGGGCGAAGTACTGGCTAGCGATGTCTGGGAAGTTCGATACAAGTTCCATGATTTCCTGATGGTGAATTCGCTGGACTTCGATCGCCGGTTCTGTGGACGGGTGACGCGCCCAAGCAACCTGCCGATGATGGATGACGGCCGTTGCGGGTACGACTGGTGCCTGTACATATCCATTCGCGGCGAGGTCACAGGCGGCTGGGACACCTGTCCGATCGAAGGGTCTGGGAGATTTGTCTTCAAGCCCGATCCCGACGTGGTGCGCCTGCAGGATTGGGGACCGCAGCCGTTTTTTGAGGTCGTGAAACGGCAGGGAAGCTGGCGCTGATCTCGCCGCGACCGGACGGATGCGGAGCCTGGCTGAAGGCGTCCTTGCGAGCCTTATTAATTCAGCAATGAACCTCAGCACCGGATGCCCGCTATGCGGCGCCAATGTGCACAACGTATCTGGCCCGTTCCCCCTGCGGCAACAGATCTGCCACTCCGCCATCAAGCGTGGCTACCTTTCCCTTGTGGTGTCGCGCCAATTCGATGAGATACGCGTCGGCAACCTGGCGATGACCGACCAGCGCGCTGCCGGCAAAGCTGGCCAGATCATTGACTTGCAAGTCATCAGCCCAGAACACGTGGCCCGGTAACCCGGCCATTTCGCGCAAGGCCTGCACGGCGGCACGCGGACTGACCGCTGTCGAAATGATGCGAGGGTTGGATGAAATGCGAACAAATGCCAACTGCGTCAGCGGGCAGGTCGCCCACGACAGATGCCCCATCCTCTCAAACCATGCATGCGCAATGGGGTGGTGCACGTGAATCGGCCAGGCGAGCGCGATCAGGACGTTGACGTCGAGCAGATGGGTCGTCGGCGAAGCCTTCTGCACGATGACCGATCGCGCGGCCGTCAATCCTCTTCCTGCTTGACGTCGTCCAGCCCGATCATCGCGGCGCCCTTGCCCGGCTCGAATACCGGAAAGCCACTCTTGCGTTTCGTCGAACTCTGGCGTTCCGCCCGGCTTTGTGCCTCCAGGCCCATGTTTGCCAGTTCGGAAATGATGTCTCCGAGCGCAACCGAGCGCGAAGCCGCCAGTCGCCTGGCGGTGCTGAGCAATTGTGGATCGAGATTCAATGATTGCCGTCGGCGGCAGTCCCGGCCGCGAGACGTGGACCGATATCCGCGCTTTCCTGAATGCGCACTGCGGGACGACGTTCGCGCCCTGACGAACCGAGCCCGCCGCCGCACTTTCCCGAATCATCTTCTCGTCATCGGCACGCTCGCGTCCCGCGCATACAGGTGGGGCGCCGCGAGCGTCGTTCCACTATCGTTGCATCGTCGAACCCGGCGGTGCGGTACCGCTTCATGACCACCCGGCGGCACTCGACAGGCAACAGTGCGCCCGCGCGACCAGACGTGCGCGAAGCGCAGCAGCAAGCCGTTCGGGGGCCGGGCCCAGGAAGAAGTGGAAGTCAATGCGGGTGCCCCGGAGCGACCGGCACCGACCCCGATGCGCGCGCGGAAGGATAGCTGCATCGTGGCGCCGGGCCACAAGCGGCGGCAGCGGAAACGCTGCCGGAGGAACTTGAACCATCATTTGTAGAAAGGAGGTTGTCCATGAAGAAGCTGATTGCGCTGGCGGCGCTCGGGGCGTTTGCCCTGGGCGCGTCGCCCGCGTTCGCTGCGGAGCATTCGCAGCAGACGCGGATGAAGGACTGCAACGTCAAGGCCAAAGGCAAGAAGGGCGACGAGCGCCGGCAGTTCATGAGCGCTTGCCTGTCCGGCAAACCGGCCGCGACGGACGCGGCGACGGCCGGCCCGGCGAAGGACGCCGCGACCAAGGACGCCGAAGTCAAGAAGGTGGCGATGCAGAAGAAGTCGTAGCAGGCAGTGCCGCGGCGGGCGGCGGCCAGGCGCGGCGCGCGCCGCGTATGTGCCGCCAGTGTTGCCGGAGGGAGCGCGGGAGACGATGTGTCAGGCCATCGCCTCGCGCCACTTCCGGCGCGCCGCGGATGACAAGGCCGCTGCCGGTTGCCCGGAGCGGCCTTGGCTTTTATCGATCAGTTCGACCTTTCACCGTAGGATGGGTGGAGCGCAGCGATACCCATCTGCCAATGCGAGACAATCTCTTCGTGCGACCGGCAAACGGAAATCGTGACGCGAATCTGCGTTCGGTCGATTCGACCAGATGGGTATCGCTGCGCTCCACCCATCCTACGACCTCCCTACGTCGGTCCGTGGCCGGACCCGCTATCCAGGAAGCGCCGGACCTCGGCATGAAACGCCTCCGGATTGTCGCCGGCGACATTGTGTCCCGCGTCGACTTCCACGAGACGGAAATTCCGATTCGCCGCCAGCACCTTGGGTGCCGCTGCGGCCACGAACATGTCGGAGCGCACGCCGCGGATCACCAGCGTCGGGCACGCAATCTGTCCGAGCACCTGCCACATGTCCAGTTCCGGTTTGTGCCGCTCGCCCGTCTCGACCTGGCGCCGGAACTGGTCGCGAAAATGCGGATCGCGCTTGATCATCAATCCGCCCGGCACGGGCTTGAGATACGCCTCGAAGCGCGGCCGTTTCAGCGCGCCCTGCGCCGACGCCGGGTCGATCCCCGACCAGCGCATCGCCTCGTCGATCGACGCAAACGCGTCGGGGGTCGACGCGGTCCTCTTGGCCACGCGCGCCGCGCCTTCCGGCGCATTCTCGGGCGTGTAGTCGACCAGCACCAGCCCGGCGAAGCGCTCCGGATGGCGCGCCGCCGCGACCGCGCTGTGCCGTCCGCCCAGCGAGTGCCCGATCAGGATCGCCTTCTGCCAGCCCAGGTGATCGAGCACGGCGACGATGTCGGCGGCGTGCGCGGCGAGCGAGTAGCCGCCCGGCCAGTCCGAGTCGCCGAAGCCGCGCATGTCCAGCACAGCGACCTGGCGGTCGGTCGCCAGCCGCGCCGCGGGGCCGATCCAGTCGAAGGAAAAGAACGACAGCCCGTGGACGATCAGCACCGGCGTCGCGCCAGGCTGGCCGAACAGCCGGTAGAAGATGCGCACCGCCGGCCCGTCGCCGGCGGCGCCTGAGATCGCGTACCCCGTCGCATGAGCGGTCGCATGATCCCTCGCCCGGCCGGCGTTATCCATCGCGTCCCATCCCCGTCAGTCGAGCAGATCGGCGCAGCCCGCGCGCTCCGCCCAGTAGCGCCACGGCCGGCCGACGACTTTCATGTTGGTCGCGTCGGACTGCTGCGCTTCGGTGTCCGACAGGTAGCGCGGCCGCGGATCGAGCTGCAACGCCTGCAGTTGCAGCCGCGCGTTGACTTCGCAGTAGACCGCGCGGTACACGACGGCCTTGATGTCGGCGGCGACGACGACGTTGCCGTGCCCGCGCATCAGCGCCACCGCGTTCGGCCCCAGCGCGTCCGGCGAGCGCCACACCCAGCGCGGCGTTGCGCACCAGCATGTCGGAGTGCTTCACGTGATTGCGGATGTCGAAGATCGGCGCCTCGTCGCCCAGGAAGCCGCCCATGTGGCAGATGGGCCGCATCTTCACGCGCGTGACGCCGAACGGGATCGTCGTCGGCGAATGGCTGTGCACGATCGCCTGCACGTCCGGGCGCCGTTTGTAGATTTCGCCGTGGATGAAGCGCTCCAGGTACAGCGCCGCGGTGACTTCGCCGACCGGATTGCTGTCCAGGTCCAGCACTACGATGTCCTCGCCCTGGACCAGCGAAGGCGCTTGCGAACGCGAGATCAGGTAGCGCGCGGGATTCACGGGATGGCGGGCGCTCACGTGCCCGAAAGCGTCCAGGATGCCCTCGTTGGCGAGGATGCGATTGGCCACCACCAGGTCGCGCACCGCGGCGTAGGGGGCGGCCGCCGTGCCGGCGTGTCTTCTTGGTGTCGTGCTCATGGTTCTCCCGCTGTCATCAAACCCATCCCGGTGATCCACTCGGGGACCAGCCGGTAGTAATCGAGCCGGGGGCGGGGGCCGCCCAGCTCGCGCATGGCCGCGCAGGCGGCGATCCAGCAGCGGATTTCATGGCCGCCGAAACCCGCCTCGCGATCGATGTCCGCGTCGGTCATCCCATCATAGGCGTCCGTCGCGCCGGCTTCCAGCGCGGCGATCACCGCGCGGTCCCAGGACTCGTCCGGCCGCCGGCACGGGCCGCCGCCGTCAGTGCCGTCGGCCATCGCGCGCGCCGCGCGGATCACCCGCGCTTCGCGCGCCCGGTAGTCGGCCGCGCTCGGCGTGTTGCGCTCGAGCAGCCGCTTGCGCACTTCCGGTGGCGCGTCGGCGAAGTGCGGCGTGGGCGGGTCGTGCGAGAGTCCGCCCGACCCCAGGACGAGCACGCGCCGGTCCAGCGTCGCGAGGAACTTCCCGACTTCCTCGCCCAGCCGGCCCACGCGCCGGAACGCCGCGCGCGGCGGCGCCGCGCAGTTGACGAAGATGGGCAGCACGGGCAGCGCCGGCGGCAGGCCGGTGAAGAGCTTGAGCGGAATCGTGATCCCGTGGTCGGCCTTCATCCGCCACGACAGCGCCACGTCGACGCCGGCGGCGCGCAGGTGCTCGACACAGTCGAGCGCCAGGGCCGAGGGGACGTTGAGTTCGCAGCGCGGGAGCTGCCAGTCCTCGGTGCTCTCGGCGGCGGCGCCGATGCAGAACACCGGCATCAGGTCGAAGAAGAACCCGTTGAAGTGATCGGGGCCGAACACGACGACCAGATCCGGCGCGAAGCGCGCGACCCGCGCCCGGACTTCTTCCGCCCGCGCCACGAAGTCCTGGCTGTCGGGCGCCGAGCGCGGCATGTCGACCAGCATCAGCGGGCTGTGCGAGGCACATACCAGCATCGCCGCCTGGCTCATACCTTGATCGCCTCCAGCGATGCCGGCGCGAACATCTCCTCGACAGCCAGCAGCCGCGTCGCCAGCCCCTGCTCGAACGAATAGCGCGCCATCGTCTCCAGTGTCCGCCGGTTGGGTTCGACGCCGTACGGCCAGAAATCCTCGCCCATCAATTCGCGGGTGCGCATCGCCTCGTCGCCGATCCATGGCAGGCCGATCTTGAGCGCGGTGACCTCGAACAGGTCCTGGTCCGCGAGTTTCTTCGCCTGTCCGAACGCCTTGCACAGGCTCATTGCCAGCCACGGCGCGGCGGCCAGCACGTCGGCGCGCACGCCAAGCGCGTGCATGATCGGGAAGATGCCGGTGCGCTTCGCATACGCGCGCTCGGCGCTGGCGTAGTCCTCAAAGAGGCGCGCCACCGGCACGCCGGGCTGCCGGTAGCAGGATGGCGCGCGCGCCGAGAACACCGCGTCGAGCTCGCCCGCGGCCAGCATCCCGGAGAGCGTCGCGCCTTCGGGGACGGGCGCGAGCGGAAAACCTGCGGGCAGGTTGAGCGGGAACTTGTCCTTGCGGCCGGGCACTTCCAGCCCGCCCTGGAACCAGCGCATCGCGGCGGGCGGCACGCCGTGATCGTCCTGCACCATCCCGCGCGCCCACATCGCTGCCGACATCTGGTACTCGGGCACGCCCACCCGTTTGCCGTGCAGGTCGGCCGCCGTCGCGATGCCGCGGTCGGTGCGGATGTAGATCGCCGAATGCCGGTACATCCGCGACAGGAAGATTGGCAGCGCGACGTAGTCGTTGGTCCCGCGCGAGAGCGCGATCAGGTGCGGCGAAAAGCCGATCTCGGCGACCTCGAACTCGCGGTTGAGGTACGTGCGATGGAAGCACTCCTCGGGCGCCAGCGGCAGGAAGTTCACGTCGCAGCCTTCGACGGCGACGCGGCCGTCCATGATCGCGCGCACCCGGTCGTAGTCCCAGGCCGCGATGGTGATGGAGCGGCGGGTCATTCCGGCTCGATGCCGATCGTCTTGACCAGCGCGCCGAAGCGCGCGATGTCGCGCTTGACCGTCTCGGCCATTTCCTCGGACGAGCTGCCGGTGGCTTCCAGCCCCGCGCCGGCCAGGCGCTCGGCGACATCCTTCTGCGCCAGCGCCTTCCTGATCTCGGCGTTCAGCTTGCTGACGATCGCGCGCGGCGTGCCGGCCGGGGCGGCGAAGCCGAACCAGGTCGGGACGAACGTGTCGTCGCCGCCGCCGACTTCGGTCATCGTCGGCACGTCGGGCAGCAGCGCCGAGCGCGTGGGCGCCCCCACCGCCAGCGGCCGGACCTTGCCCGCCTTCATCGGTCCGACCAGCGAGGGCGCGGTCAGCAGCGCGACGTCGACTTCGCCGGTGAGCAGGGCGGCCGCGACCTGCGCGCCGCCCTTGTACGGGATGTGGGCCATGTTGACGCCCTGCCGTGCCTTGAACGCTTCCATGTTGAGCTGCGGCATCGAGCCGACGCCAAAGCTGCCGTAGTTGACGGCGCCGGGCTTGGCCTTGGCGAGCTGCAGTAATTCTGCGTAGGTCTTCGCGGGCAGATCGGCCTTCACCGCCAGCACGTAGGCGCCGACTGCGGCGATGGAAATGTACTCGAAGTCCTTCAGCGGATCGTAAGCGAGCTTCTTGTAAGTGCTCGGGTTGATTCCCAGCGCGCCGCGGTCGGTAAGCAGGATGGTGTAGCCGTCCGGCGCGGCCTTGGCAACCGCGCTGGTGCCCACGATGCCGTTGGCGCCGCCGCGGTTGTCGACGACCACCGGCTGCCCCATCGATTCGGTCAGTTTCTGCGCGACCGTGCGGGCGGTCAGGTCCGCCCCGGCGCCGGGCGGGAACGACACGATCATCGTGATCGTGCGCGACGGATAGCCCGCGTCGGCGGCGGGCGCGGTCTGCGCCCAGGCGGGCAGCGTGCAACTCAGGGCGACGGCGGTCAGCAGCGCGCGGCAGTGGATCATCGGTTTCTCCTTGGTGGGTGCGGCGTGTGCAGGGTAGCGCACCGCCGCCAGGCAGTAGCATACCTTGTCCCGAATGCAGGACCGCAGACCGCATGGGAGTAGACCCGTAGGATGGGTGGAGCGCAGCGATACCCATCACCCCCCCCCCTCGTCGTGGAAGCGCCACTCACGAATGCCGGCCGAGCAACTGCTTCGCGGCCGTTTACCAGCCGCCGGGTTGCTTTCGAGATGCGCGGCGCATCCGCGACGCGATGGGTATCGCTGCGCTCCACCCATCCTACGGAGCGGCTACTGATTACCAGGCCCCAACGAATCGATTGCGATCCCCGCCGAAAACGGCGATCATCGGGCGCAAATCCGTTTGCTGGGGGATCGGTGAGTTCAGGGTGTCGTCGTTGCGGTTGCGGGGAAGCTCCCGCGTTCATCTGTTGCGCATGACCCGGGGCGGGCTTCTTCCGGGAAGCGTCGCGCCGCTGCGGCGGTTGCTACCGGTCTGCTTGGCGCTGGCGCTCGCGGCGCCGCTATTCGTCGCGGCTGCTGCGCAAGCGCCGGCTGCAGCGTCTGCGCCCTCGTCCGCCAAGGCCACATCCGCCGCAGCCGTCGCGGCCGAGGCGACCGCCGAAGTGACGTGGCCCCACGCCTTCGCCACGTACGGCGAGCCCAAGTACCCCCGTGGTTTCACGCACTTCGGCTACGTGAATCCGGAGGCGCCGAAGGGCGGCACCCTCTATCTGGCCAATCCCGACCGCCGCACCAGCTTCGACAAGTTCAACCCGTTTACCATCAAAGGGCTGGCGCCGGCGGGGGTGATGAACTTCATGTTCGAGACGCTCACCGTCGCGGGCGCCGACGAGCCGGGGACGGTCTACGGCCTGCTGGCCGAGGAAATGCTGGTCGCTCCCGACCTGTCGTCGATCACCTTCCGCCTGCACCCCAAGGCGGCGTTCAACAACGGCGATCCGGTGACGGCCACGGACGTCAAGTATTCGTTCGACGTCCTGACCAGCAAGCTGGCCGACCCGATCCGGCGCTCGCGCCTGTCCGGCACCGCCTCGGCGACCATCATCGATGCGCGCACGGTCCGCTTTGACCTCAAGGAGCGCGCGGCCAACACCATCATCAATCTCGGCACGCGGATGCCGGTCTTTTCGCGAAAGTGGGGTGCGGGTCCCGATGGGAACCCGAAGCCGTTCGACCAGATCATCCATGAGCATCCCGTCACCACCGGCCCGTACACGATCGCCCGGACCGACTCGGGCCGCCGGATCGACTTCGCGCGGCGCCCCGACTATTGGGCGCGCGACCTCGGCGCGACCCGCGGCTTCTTCAATTTCGACCGTGTCGTCTACCGCTACTACCAGGACCGCGCGGTCACCATGGAAGCGTTCAAGGCCGGCGAATTCGACCTGATCCAGGAATTCTCTGCGCGGCGCTGGGCGCGCTCGCACGAAGGCGCGAAATGGCGCGACGGGCGCATCAAGAAGCAGGTCTTCGAAAACGGCTTCGGCGCCGGCCTGCAGGGGTACTTCCTGAACCTGCGCCGGCCGCTGTTCCAGGACCGGCGCGTGCGCGAGGCGCTGAACTACACGTACGACTTCAACATGGTGAACACCTACCGCCAGTACACGCGCACCAAGAGCATCTTTTCCAATTCCGAATTCGCTGCGACGGGCGTGCCCGGCCCCGGGGAACTGGCGTTGCTGGAGCCGTTCCGCGCGCAATTGCCGCCCGAGGTCTTCGGCCCCGCGTGGGAGCCGCCGCGGACCGACACCGGTCCCAACGCGGTCCGGGAGAACCTGTTGAAGGCGCGCGCGCTGCTCGAACAGGCGGGCTGGAAGATCGCGGCCGACGGCAAGCTGCGCAATGCGCGCGGCGAAGCGTTCGAGTTCGAGTACCTGGAGGATATCGGCCGCAGTTCCAGGTTCGAAGCGGCGTGGCGCCGCAACTTCGACAAGCTCGGCATCAACATGAAGGAACGCGAGGTCGACTACGCGATCATGACCAAGCGAACCGAAGCCTTCGACTTCGACATGGTCAAGGTGCGGACTTCCGATTTCACGCTACCCAAGATCGGCGAGTTGCGCGACCAGTACAGCAGCGCGACCGCCGACGCGCCGGGATCGAACAACATGTCGGGCGTGAAAAGTCCGGCGGTCGATCACCTGCTCGACACCATGGCGCGGGCGCAGACGCTCGAAGCGCTACGCGATGCCTGCCGGGCGCTGGACCGCGTCGTCATCTGGAATTTCTATGCGGTCCCCGACCTGTATTCGGGAACCTACCGGATGTCGTACTGGGACAAGTTCGGCATGCCCGACAAGCTGCCGAAGAACTATACGATGGACAGCGCCCTCGACATCTGGCCGGCGATCGCCATCACCACCTGGTGGATCAAGGATCCGTCGAAGCGATGAGGACCGTCCCATGCTGATCTACATCCTCAAGCGGCTGCTGCTGATGATCCCGACGCTGATCGGCGCGCTGACGCTGACGTTCGTCATCATCCAGTTCGTGCCGGGCGGG
The DNA here is from genome assembly GCA_016717855.1 of Betaproteobacteria bacterium. Classification (GTDB taxonomy): domain Bacteria; phylum Pseudomonadota; class Gammaproteobacteria; order Burkholderiales; family Casimicrobiaceae; genus PALSA-1005. The sequence continues at coordinate 358,943 of JADKEV010000001.1, read as the reverse complement.
CCGGTCGAGCAGTTGCTCGCCGAGATGAGCGCCGGCCCCGACGGCGAAGGCGTCGGCCGCGGCAACGCGCGCCGGGATGTCGACGCCAAGCAGCTCGCCGAACTCAGGGCGCTGTACGGTTTCGACAAGCCGCCGCTGGAGCGCTACGTCTCGATGATGAAGAGCTTCGCGACTTTCGACCTGGGCAAGAGCTTCATGCGCAACAAGGACGTCTGGGGCCTGATCAAGGAGAAGCTGCCGGTCTCGCTCAGCCTCGGGCTCTGGACTTTCCTGATTTCCTACCTGGTGTCGATTCCGCTGGGCATCGGCAAGGCGATGAAGGAGGGCAGCCGCTTCGACACGGCGACCACGCTGCTGGTGCTGATCGGCTACGCGATACCGGGCTTCGTGCTCGGCGTGCTGCTGATCGTGCTCTTCGCCGGGGGCACGTTCCTCGACTGGTTCCCGCTGCGCGGCCTGGTGTCGGACAACTGGGCCGAGCTCTCCTGGTGGGGGCGCATCACCGACTATCTCTGGCACCTGACGCTGCCGTTGATCTGCTTCGCGATCGGCAGCCTGGCCGTGGTGACGATGCTGACCAAGAACACGTTCGTCGAGGAGATCAGGAAGCAGTATGTGCTGGTGGCCCGCGCCAAGGGCCTGTCGGAAAAGCGCGTGCTCTACAAGCACGTGTTCCGCAACGCGCTGATTCCCATCGTCACCGGCTTTCCGGCCGCCTTCGTCGGCGCGTTCTTCGCCGGGTCGCTGCTGATCGAGACGCTGTTTTCGCTCGACGGGCTGGGGCTGCTGTCGTACGAATCGCTGATCCGCCGCGACTATCCGGTCGTGCTGGGCACGCTGTACTTCTTCACGCTGATCGGGCTGGTGGTCAAGCTGGTCGGCGACCTGCTCTACGTCGTCGTCGACCGGCGGGTCCAGTTCGCGGCGGTGGCCAAATGAGCGGGCAGGCCGCCGGCGCGCCGGACGCCCCGTCGCTGACGCCTTCGCCGCGCGTGCCGCCGGCGCCGACCCGCTGGCCGCGGTCTCGCGCTCCCCCAACCAGCGCGCCTGGGCGCGCTTCAAGCGCAACCGGCTGGGCTTCGTGTCGCTGCTGGTGTTCCTGTCGGTGCTGGTGGTCGCCACCTTCGCCGAGCTGGTGTCCAACGACCGGCCGCTGGTGGCCCGCTACGCCGGGAACTGGTATTTCCCGATCTTGAGCAATCCGCCCGAGACCGCGTTCGGCGGCGACTTCAAGACGCCGACCGAGTGGCACGATCCGCTGATCCGCGAACAGTTCAGCAAGCCGGGAAACTGGGCGCTGTTCACCTTCAACCAGTACGACGCCAACGCGCTCAACTACTTCGCGAGCGCGGCGGATCCCGCGCCCCCCGACGACGGCCGCTGGCTGGGCACCGATCCCGCGGGCCGCGACATGGTGGCGCGCCTCCTGTACGGGTTTCGCATCAGCATCTACTTCGGGCTGGCGCTGACCATCGCCGGGACGCTGCTGGGCATCCTGATCGGTGCGGTCCAGGGTTACTTCGGCGGCCGCGTCGACCTGGCGACGCAGCGCGTGATCGAGATCTGGAACGCGATTCCCGAGCTCTACGTGCTGATCATCGTGGCCTCCATCCTGGAGCCGTCCCTGCTCGTCCTGCTCTGCGTGTTCGCGCTGTTCGGCTGGATTTCGCTCTCCGACTACGTGCGCGCCGAGTTCCTGCGCAATCGCAACCTCGAGTTCGTCAAGGCGGCGCGGGCGATGGGGCTGTCGAACTGGCAGATCATCCGCCGGCACGTGCTGCCCAACTCGATGACGCCGGTGATCACCTTCCTGCCGTTCCGGATGAGCGCGGCGATCCTGTTCCTGACCTCGCTCGATTTCCTGGGCCTGGGCGTGCCGCGGCTGCCGTCGCTCGGACAACTGCTGCGCGAAGGCAAGGAGAACCTCGATGCATGGTGGATCTCGATGCCCACGTTCGCCGTTCTCGTGCTGACGTTGCTGCTGCTGACTTTCATCGGCGACGCGCTGCGCGACGCGTTCGACACGCGGAAATCCTGACATGGCCGCCACCACCAACACCGCGGCGCCGCTGCTTGCGATCGACAACCTGGGCGTGACCTTTGGCGCCTCGCGCGTCGTCGACGGCGTGTCGTTCACGGTGTCCGCCGGCGAGAAGTTCGGGCTGGTTGGCGAATCGGGCTCCGGCAAGTCGGTGACCGCGCTGTCGATCCTGCGGCTGGTCGAGGGGGCGCGCTATGACGGCGCGATCCGGCTACAGGGCGAGGACATCCTGCAACTCAGCGAGCGCCGGGTGCGCGGCATCCGCGGCAACGAAGTCGCGATGATCTTCCAGGAGCCGATGACCGCGCTCAATCCGCTCTACACGGTGGGCAACCAGATCGCCGAAGTGCTTGAGCTGCACGAGGCGTTGCGGCCGGCGGAGGCGCGCGCACGTGCGATCGAACTGCTCGCGACCACCGGGATTCCCGATCCGGCGCGCCGGGTCGAAGCGTATCCGCACCAGTTGTCGGGCGGGCAGCGCCAGCGCGCGATGATCGCGATGGCGCTGGCGTGCCGGCCCAAGCTGCTGATCGCCGACGAGCCGACCACGGCGCTCGACGTCACGATCCAGGCGCAGATCATCGCGCTGCTGGACGACCTGCAGCGGCAGTTCGGCATGGCGCTGCTGTTCATCACCCACGACCTGAACCTGGTGCGCCGCTTCACCCACCGCGTCGGCGTGATGGAGCGCGGCCGGCTGGTCGAGCAGGGCGACACTGCCGAGGTTTTCGCCCACCCCCGGCAGCCCTATACGATCAAGCTGATCAATAGCCGGCCGCGGCGGGCGGTGCAACCGGTGCCGGCCGCTGCGCCGATACTCGTCTCGGGGCAGGGCGTGGGCGTGGACTTCGTGAGCGCGCGGGGCTGGTTCGGCAAGGACGTGTTCCAGGCGGTGCGCGCGGCGACGCTGGAGTTGCGCCGGGGCGAGACGCTCGGCATCGTCGGCGAATCGGGTTCGGGCAAGACCACACTGGGGATGGCGCTGCTCGCGCTGCAAAACATCGCCACCGGCAGCGTGACCTTCGACGGCGTGCGCCTCGACAACGCCGGCCGGACCGCACTGCGTGCGATGCGCCGGCGGATGCAGGTGGTGTTCCAGGATCCGTTCGGCTCCCTCAGCCCGCGGATGACCATCGAGCAGATCGTCGGCGAGGGAGTCGAGTTGCACATGCCGGAATTGTCGAAAGCGGAGCGCCGGCAGCGCATCCTCGACATGCTCGCCGAAGTGGGGCTCGATGACGCGCACGGCACCACGCATGTGTTGACGCGCTATCCGCACGAATTTTCCGGGGGGCAGCGGCAACGCATCGCGATCGCGCGGGCGGTGGTGCTGCGGCCCGAGGTGCTGGTGCTCGACGAACCCACGTCGGCGCTGGACGTGTCGGTCCAGCAGCAGGTGCTGCAGCTGCTGGGCGACCTGCAGCAGAAGTACGGGATGAGCTACGTGTTCATCAGCCACGACCTGGCCGTGATCCGGGCGATGGCGCACCGCGTGCTGGTGATGAAGGACGGCGAGATCGTCGAGGAGGGCGATGCCCAGCGGATCTTCGACCAGCCGGCCCACGCATATACGCAAGCCCTGGTCGCCGCCGCCCATTTCGTCTAGCGGACCCTGGCGCACCAAAATACGGCAGCAACGCACCATGTTGGAACCAACATGGCCGGGCAGTCTGCCTTGCACCGCAACAAAGATTGCAATTCTGGTGCATAAAACATTGATTAAAAGCAGCAAATGGTTTCTGGCACAGCTTGTGCAAGATGGACCGCGACGTAGTACGCGCTTTCGTTTTGCCAACCGACCAACAAGGAAACCATCATGCACCAAGTCAGAAAAAGCCTCGCCGTAGCGATACTCCTGTGCGGGATGACCGCCGGGGTCGCCACGGCCCAAACCGCCCCGGCCGCGGCACCTGCTTTCCCGGTGGCCTTCAACGTCGGCGTCTGGAGCCAGTACATTTTCCGCGGCCTGTCGCAAACCGACTTCAAGCCGGCGATCCAGGGCGGCGCCGACTACGCGCACGACAGCGGCCTGTACGTCGGCGTCTGGGGCTCGAACATCGAGTGGCTGCGCGACTTCGGCATCAGCTCCGGCCGCGTCGAACTGGACATCTATGGCGGCTACAAGAAATCGCTCACCGACGACATCGCGGTGGACGTGGGTTTCCTGCGCTACCAGTACCTGGGCAGCGTCAAGGATGGCTTCGTCAATCCGAACACCAACGAAGTCTATGCCGCGCTGTCGTACAAGTTCATCACCGCGAAGTACTCGCATGCGCTGAGCAACGCCTTCGGCACCGCCGAATCCAAGCACACGACGTACTGGGACCTGACCGCCGCGATTCCGGTGGCCGACACGTGGACGCTGACGGTGCACGGCGGCAAGCAGAAATTCCGCGGGCCCAGCGCCGACGCGGCCAGCTATAGCGACTTCAAGGTCGAGATCGCCAAGGACTTCGGCAAAGGCATTTCCGCCGGCGCGGGCGTGACCACGACCGATGCCGACAAGAGCTTCTACACCCCGGTCGACAAGAAGTTCATCGGCAAGGACACCGGTTACGTCTTCGTGAAATACAACTTCTGAGCGAGACCTCCATGAAACTCGTAACAGCAATCATCAAACCCTTCAAGCTCGACGAGGTCCGCGAGGCGTTGTCCGCGATCGGCGTGACCGGCATCACGGTCACCGAGGTCAAGGGCTTCGGCCGGCAGAAAGGCCACACCGAGCTCTACCGCGGCGCGGAATATGTCGTGGACTTTCTGCCCAAGGTGAAGATCGAAGCGGCCATCCAGGCGAACTTGCTCGAGCGCGTCATCGAAGCGATCGAAAAAGCGGCGAACACCGGAAAGATCGGCGATGGAAAGATCTTTGTGTTCGAACTCGAACAAGTCGTGCGTATCCGTACCGGTGAAACCGGCGCGGACGCACTGTAAGGAGCCCCTCATGTCTGAACTCAAAGCAATTTCCCTGTGGCTGGCAACAGCCCTCTTTTGCGCGCTATCGGTGATGGTCACCGTCGGCGCGCAGGCGCAGGACAAGGCCCCTGAAAAGGCCGCGGCCGTCGATGCAGCGCCAGCCGCACCGGCAGCCGCTGCGCCGGCCGCCCCGGCGGATGCCAAGCCGGCGGAAGCCAAGCCTGCCGAGGCCGCCGCGGCCCCGACGCCCAACAAGGGCGACACCGCGTGGATGATGGTCGCCACCGCGTTCGTGATCCTGATGACGATACCGGGGCTGGCGCTGTTCTACGGCGGCCTGGTGCGCACCAAGAACATGCTGTCGGTGCTCATGCAGGTGTTCGTGGTCTTTTCGCTGATCGTCGTGCTGTGGGTCATCTACGGCTACTCGCTGGCGTTTACCGAGGGCAACGCATTTATCGGCAGCTTCGACCGGCTGTTCCTGAAGGGGATCTTCGATTCCTCCAAGGGCTCGTTCGCGGCCGCGGCGACCTTCACCAAGGGCGTCGTGATTCCCGAGTACACGTTCGTCGCGTTCCAGGCCACGTTCGCCGCCATCACCTGCGGGCTGATCGTCGGCGCGTTCGCCGAGCGGGTCAAGTTCTCGGCGGTGCTGGCGTTCGTCACGCTCTGGTTCACGTTCGCCTACCTGCCGATCGCGCACATGGTGTGGTTCTGGACCGGCCCGGATGCGATCAAGGACGCGGCGACGCTGACCTCGGAATCGCTCAAGGCCGGCTGGCTCTGGCAAAAGGGCGCGATGGACTTCGCCGGCGGCACGGTGGTGCATATCAACGCCGGCGTCGCCGGCCTGGTCGGCGCGATCGTGATCGGCAAGCGCATCGGCTACGGCAAGGAAGCGATGGCCCCGCACAGCCTGACCATGACCATGATCGGCGCCTCGCTGCTGTGGATGGGCTGGTTCGGCTTCAACGCCGGTTCCGCGCTGGAAGCGGGCGACATCGCCGCGCTGGCCTTCGTCAACACCCTGGTCGCCACGGCGGCGGCGGTGATGGGCTGGACGGCCGGCGAGTGGATGGGCAAGGGCAAGCCCTCGATGCTTGGTGCGGCGTCGGGCGCGGTGGCCGGCCTGGTCGCCATCACCCCGGCGTGCGGTTTCGTCGGCCCGGTCGGCGCCATCGTCCTCGGTTTCCTCGCGGGCTTCATCTGCCTGTGGGGTGTCAACGGACTCAAGCGGATGCTGGGCGCGGACGACTCGCTCGACGTGTTCGGCGTCCACGGCGTCGGCGGGATCCTCGGCGCGCTGCTCACCGGTGTGTTCGCGGCGCCCGGAATGGGCGGCCAGGGCATCTTCGACTACGTCGCCAACAAGGCCTCGACCGACTATTCGATCACCGGCCAGCTGTGGATACAGGCGCAAGCCATCGGGACCGCGATCGTCTGGTCCGCCGTCGTGGCCTACATCGCCTACAAGATCGTCGACCTGGCCATCGGTTTGCGCGTGGCGGAAGAAGAGGAGCGCGAAGGCCTCGACATTTCCTCGCACGGCGAAACCGCGTACCACAACTAATCATAAAGTTTACCGCCTGCGGCTCACGTTCACGTGATCCGCGGGGGCCGCAGGCGGGAGTTTCTCCTCAGCAGTGTTCTTGGGCGCCTTGACGGGCGCCCTTTTTTTTTCGACGCAGCGGCCCGGCCCCGCCGCGCCGGGTCGGCCGGCGTCCGCCAGTTCCGTGCTATCGCCCGGCCCGTTTCTGTGGAATCATCGCGGCATGCAATGGCAAGGTCGCGACCACGGACGGCCCGTTCGCCGAGACCAAGGAACAGCTGGGCGGCTACTACATCATCGAGGTACCGGACCTCGACGAGGCGATCAAATGGGCGAGCCGGATTCCGTCGGCCGCGAACGGTTCCATCGAAGTCCGGCCGCTGGTCGCCGGGCCGCCGGACCAATAGGCGCGGCGCGAGCGGATGCCCCCGGCACCGGCGGGCATCCCGCGCCTCCGGCATGCTGGGCCACGCCCTAGAGAGACGACACCGAACGCGCGTATCTGGAGCGGCGGTTGCGCTCCGTCCACGATTGATGGGTATCGCTTCGCTCCACCCATCCGGCTTGCTCCCTCGCCCCGCTTGCGGGTTGGGGTGAGGGGCGGTTCTTCGAAGACGATGATGGGTGTCGCTGCGCTCGACCCACCACCGATGGGTATCGCTTCGCTCCACCCATCCTGCGAAGGAGTCGGAAGCCCACGCTCCTGCCGCACGGCCGGCGGGCATGATTTACAATCGAGGGTTCCTGACCTCCTGCCGCATTGCGCCGCGACCTTTCGCGCGCCGCCCATGCCGGATCGGCCCACATTTCATCCGTTGCATGCTTTCGGGCTGCAACCTTAACCAAAGGCATTTGACATGAAGAAATTCCTCGCGCTTTCCGTGCTGGTACTCGGGGCGCTCCTGGTCGCGGCGTGCAACGTCGGCGGTGGCAGTTCCAGCAGCGCGCCTTCCAACGTGAAGGTCGTCGCCGGCGACGGCGGCGTGACGATCTCCTGGACCATGGAGCCCGGCGTGGAATACTGGGTGTTCAGCGCCGCGGCGAGCAGCATCTCCACGAGCAACTGGACCACGCTGCCGCAAGCCAAGGTCATCCGCAACGCGGTCTCGCCGCAGATCATCACCGGGCTGACCAATGGCACGACATACTCGTTCACGGTGAACGGCCGCAAGGACGGCGGACCGGGCGGTGACGGATCGCCGTCCATTGCGGCGGTCCCGCGCTTGTCGGGACTGGCCTGGGCGCCCGGCGTCCCGCTGGCCAGCAACAACCTCAAGGCACTCGGTTTCATCGCGCTCGCCTATCCCGGCCTGTTCGTGACGGTCGGCGAGGGCGGCACGGCGTTCGCCAGCCCGGACGCGATCACGTGGACGACGGTGTCCTCCGGCGTGACGACCGAGCTGAATGGCGTTGCCTACGGGGGCGGCAAGTTCGCGGCCGTCGGCGCCGGCGGCGTGGCCGTCAACAGCATCGATGCCATCGACTGGACCACCATCGCCAGCGGCACGACGAACGATCTGAACGCGATCGCGATCGGCAACTCGGGACTGGTCGCGGTCGGCGCGAACGGGACGATCATCCGCAGCCCGGATGGCGGGACGAGCTGGGCCACGCAGACTTCGGGGACCACCAATCACCTGTACGGCGTGAGCTTCGTGAACTTCCAGTACATCGCCGTAGGGGCGGGCGGCACGCTGCTGACGAGCGCCGACGGCGCGACGTGGACGGCCGTTACGACGCCGACCGTGGAGACGCTGAAGAGCGTGGCGTACAGCGCCGTCAATCTACTTTACGTCGCCGTCGGCACCGCGGGCGCGATGATCAGCAGCACGGACGCGGTCACGTGGACGGCGATCCCGCCGGTGACGGTCAACCAGCTCAACAGCATCAGCGTCGGCAACCAGTTCACCGTCGTGGGCGACAACGGCACCATCGTCACCAGCACCGACGGCGTCACCTGGCAGATCGTCGCTTCGGGCACGACCAGCCACCTCAACGCGGTGCTGTTCGGCCTGTTGGGTTATGCCGCCGTCGGCGAGGGCGGCGTGAACCTCTCGTCGTTCTGATCCGCGGAATTCCCCCCGCCGCCGCTGCGGCGGCCGGACGAGGGCAGGGCGAAGGCCGGAGAATGTTCTCCGGCCTTCGTCGCGTGCGGGCGGCCAGTCTTCGCGAAACGGCGGCCCCGCCGCAGGTTCGTCCTGTCCGCTGCCGCAAAACCAGTAAAATCGGGCGTTCTGGACAACCGGCCTGCCGCCGGCTCCCGCCCGACTTCAATCATCCGGACCCGCGATGCTGACGTTTCAACAAATCATCCTGACCCTGCAACACTATTGGGACAGGCAACATTGCGCGCTGCTGCAACCGTTCGACATGGAAGTCGGCGCCGGGACTTCGGCGCCGGCCACGTTCCTGCGCGCGCTCGGCCCCGAGCCTTGGCGCGCGGCGTACGTGCAGCCGTCGCGGCGTCCGAAGGATGCGCGCTACGGCGAGAATCCGAACCGCCTGTACCAGCACCATCAGTACCAGGTCGTGTTGAAGCCCGCGCCGGATAACATCCTCGACCTCTACCTCGAATCGCTCGCCGAACTCGGCTTCGACCTCAAGCAGAACGACGTGCGCTTCGTCGAGGACGACTGGGAGAACCCGACGCTGGGCGCGTGGGGGCTGGGCTGGGAAGTGTGGATGAACGGGATGGAGATCACCCAGTTCACCTACTTCCAGCAGGTGGGCGGGCTCGACTGCAAGCCGATCACCGGCGAGATCACGTACGGGCTGGAGCGGCTGGCGATGTACCTGCAGGGGGTCGAGAATGTCTATGACCTGCAAGTGGACCGATGAGCTGCTCTACCGCGACGTGTTCCTGCAGAACGAGCGCGAGCAGTCGATCTACAACTTCGAGCAGTCGGACGCCGGATGGTTGCTGGCCCAGTTCACGCAGTTCGAAGCGCAAGCGAAGCGCCTGATGGACGCGCAACTGGCGCTGCCCGCGTACGAGATGGTGCTCAAGTGCGGCCATGCGTTCAACCTGCTCGATGCGCGCGGCGCGATCTCGGTGACCGAGCGCGCCGCCTACATCGGGCGCATCCGCAACCTCGCGCGCAGCATCGCGCAGAGCTACTTCGATTCGCGCGAGCGGCTGGGATTCCCGATGTGCGGCAAGGCCGAAGACCGGAGCGTGGCATGAGCGCCGCGACCGGGCACCGCACGCTGCTGGTCGAACTGCTGACCGAGGAATTGCCGCCGAAGGCGCTGGCGCGCCTGGGCGCCGCCTTCGCCGAAGGTATCCGGGCGGGACTCGACAAGCACAAGTTCCTGGCCGAGGGCAGCGTCAGCACAGCCTATGCGACGCCGCGACGGCTGGCGGTGAGCATCACGCAGGTGGCCGCCAGGTCGCCCGACGTGAAGCTGCGCGAGAAGATCCTGCCGGTCAGCGTCGCCTTCGGGCCCGACGGACAGCCGACGCCGGCGCTGACCAAAAAGCTCGCCGCGCGCGGCTGGTCGCACCTGACGGCAGCCGATTTCGAGCGTGCGCCCGACGGCAAGGGCGAGTCGCTGTTCTACGGCTACATCGCCGCCGGCAGCGACCTGGCTGCCGGCCTGGCTGCGGTGCTGACCGATACCGTGGACAAGCTGCCGATCCCGAAGGTGATGGTGTATCAGCGCCCGGATGGCAGCGACCAGAAGTTCGTGCGGCCCGCGCATCGATTGGTCGCGCTGCATGGCGCGGACATCGTGCCGGTCGCGGTGCTGGGGCTGGAAGCCGGCCGTATCACCGAAGGCCACCGGTTCCAGGGCCAGCGCATCATCGAACTCGCCGATTCCGGCGATTACGCCGCGAGCCTGGCCGGCGCAGGCAAGGTGATCGCGAGTTTCGCGCGCCGCCAGGACCACATCGCCGCGCAGCTCGCGAGCGCCGCGGCCGGACTCGACGCGGATCTGCAGCCCGACGCGGTCTACGATGCGCTGCTCGACGAAGTCACCGCGCTGACCGAGAACCCGGCCGTCTACATGGGCCGCTTCGAGCGCGAGTTCCTGGCCGTGCCGCAGGAATGCCTGATCCTGACCATGCGCGCCAACCAGAAGTACTTCCCGCTGTTCGACCGCGCCGGCCGCCTGCGGCAGGAGTTCCTGATCGTGAGCAACATGGCCCTCGCCGATCCGAAGTGGATCGTGCAGGGCAACGAGCGCGTCGTGCGCCCGCGCCTGGCCGACGCGAAGTTCTTTTTCGACCAGGACCGGAAGACGAAGCTGGCCGATCGCGTCGCGCGGCTGGCCAACGTCGTCTATCACAACAAGCTCGGCACGCAATTGCAGCGGGTCGAGCGGCTGCAGAAACTCGCCGCGCAGATCGCGAAGCTGATTGGCAGCGATCCGGGCCTCGCGCAGCACGCGGCGGCGCTGGCCAAGGCGGACCTGCAGACCGACATGGTTGGCGAGTTCCCGGAATTGCAGGGGATCATGGGCCGCTACTATGCGCAGCACGATGGCGAACCCGCCGAGGTTGCCGACGCGATCGAGCAGCACTACCGGCCGAAGTTCGCCGGCGACCGGCTGCCCGAGGGATCGACGGCGGTCTGCGTCGCGCTCGCCGACAAGCTCGACACGTTGGCCGGCATCTACGGCATCGGCCTCGTGCCCACTGGCGACAAGGATGCGTTCGGCCTGCGCCGGCACGCGTTGGGCGTGCTGCGCATCCTGATCGAGCGCCGGCTGCCGCTCGATCTCACCGAGTTGCTGCGGCTGGCGGTCGCGCGCTTTCCGACCGGAATGTTGTCGGCGACCGTAGCCGGCGACCTGCACGGCTTCATGCTCGAGCGGCTGCGCGGCCTGCAGCGGGAAGAGGGCTACACGGCCAACGAAGTCGAGGCGGTGCTCGCGCAGATGCCCGTGCGCATCGACCTGGTACCGGCGCGGTTGGCCGCGGTCCGCGAGTTCGGCGCGCTGGAGGAAGCCGCCGCGCTGGCGGCCGCGAACAAGCGGATCCAGAACATCCTGAAGAAGGCGGACGCGGTGGGCAGCGAGATCGACCCGGCGGTGTTGACCGACGCCGCCGAGAAGAGCCTGCACGCCGCGCTGCTCGCCGCCGAGCCGCTGGTCGGCGCGGAGCTCGCCGCGGGCCGGTACACGACGGCCCTCAAGTCGCTGGCCGGCTTGCGGCCGGAGGTCGACGCGTTCTTCGAGCAGGTGCTGGTCAACGCCGACGATGCCAAGGTCCGGGCCAACCGGCTGGCGCTGCTCAACCGGCTGGGCGGCCTGATGAACCAGGTCGCGGACATTTCCAGGCTCGCCAGTTAGGAAGACTCTCCATGGTCCAGTTCGCCACCGACACGCACGCCCACAGGATGCTCAAGCTGATCGTGCTCGACCGCGACGGCGTGATCAATCACGACAGCGATCACTTCATCAAGTCGCCCGAGGAATGGCGGGCCATTCCCGGCAGCCTGGAAGCGATCGCCCGGCTCAACCAGGCCGGGTACCGCGTCGTCGTCGCGACCAACCAGTCGGGCGTCGGCCGCGGACTGTTCGGGATGACGATGCTGACGTCGATCCACGAGAAGATGTTCAAGGCGCTGGCCCAGGCCGGCGGGCGGATCGATGCTGTGTTCTATTGTCCGCACGCGGCGGATTCGCAATGCGACTGCCGCAAGCCCAAGCCGGGGATGCTCGAAGCGATCGGTTCGCGCTTCGGCGTCGACCTGACCGATGTGCCGGCGGTCGGCGACGGCTTGCGCGACCTGCAGGCGGCGCATGCGGTCGGCGCGCGCCCGATGCTGGTGTTGACCGGCAAGGGCGAAAAGACGCTCGCCGCCGGCAACCTGCCGCCGGGAACCATGGTGTTTCCCGACCTGGCGTTCGCCGCATCGGCGCTGCTCGCCGGAGAATGACCCGATGAGCGGCCTGCGTTCGCTCCTGTTCGCCATCTTCCAGATCGTGTTCACGCCGGTATGGGCGGTGCTGTGCTGCGCGCTGTTCTTCCTGCCGGCGCGGCAGCGCTTCTGGGTGATCAAGCAGTGGTGCGCGGCAAACGTCCTGGCGGCGCGGCTGCTGTGCGGGATACGCTACGTGGTGATCGGCCGCGAGAACATTCCCTCGACCTCGCACCTGATCCTGTCCAAGCACTCATCGACGTTCGAGACAGTGGCGCTGAGCGGCATCTTCTCCCCCGCCTCCTTCGTGGCCAAGCGCGAACTGCTGTGGCTGCCGTTCTTCGGCTGGGCCTTCGCGCTCGCCTCGCCGATCACCATCAACCGCAGCGCCGGCAACCAGGCGTTGCAGCAGATGGTCGACCAGGGCCGCGACCGGCTGGCCAAGGGCTTCTGGATCATCATCTTCCCCGAGGGCACGCGGATCAAGGCCGGCACGCGGTCCAAGTACAAGACCGGCGGGGCGCGCCTGGCGATCGGGATGGATCGCCCGATCCTGCCGGTGGCGCACAACGCGGGCTATCTCTGGCCCAAGGGCATCTGGGGCAAGACCGCCGGCACGATCACCATCAGCATCGGCCGCCCGATTCCGGCCACCGGGCGCGAGCCGCTCGAGCTGACCGCGGAGGTCGAGCGCTGGATCGAAGCCGAAGTCGAGCGCCTGGGCGATCCGCGATTGGCTCCGGCACCTTCCCCGGGCGCATGAGCCCGGTGCGCGAAGTCAGCGATCGCGAAATCACGCTCGAGGGCGAGGCCGTCGCCTACCGCCTGATCCGCTCGCGCCGCCGCAGCATCGGGATCGAGATCGCGTATGGCGGCGCGGTCGTGCGCGCGCCGCACTGGGTGCGCGTCGGCGACATCCATTCGTTCCTGCTGGAAAACGCGAACTGGATCCGCAGGAAGCTCGAAAGCTGGCGTGCGGCGCGCGCCATCGTGCGTCCCGAGGACTGGCGCGACGGCGGCATCGTCCGCTGCGAGGGACAGGATCTGCGGCTGTCGGTGTTTCCTTCGCGCACCCGGGTCGCCGCGGCGGACCTGTTCGACTTGCGCATCGGCATACCGAAGCCGACGCCCGAGCGGATCCGCGACGCGGTCGAGGAGTGGCTGAAGGACAGGGCCGGGGCGTCGTTTCCGGCGCGCGTGGCGCAGTGCTGTGCGCGGCTGGGGCTGGCGGCACCCACGGTGAAGCTCTCGAACTCCCGCACGCAGTGGGGCAGCTGCGAGCATCATCGCGGTCGCTCGCTGATCCGGCTGCAGTGGCGGCTGATCCAGCTGGCGCCCGAGCTTGCCGACTACATCATCGCGCACGAGGTGAGCCACCTGCGGGAAATGAACCACAGCCCGCGCTTCTGGGCCACCGTCGCCGGACTCTACCCCGGGTATCGGGACGCCGAGAAGCGCCTGCGCGAGTTGGCGCCGCTGATCGAACCGTGAGGCTTGCGAGCTGTTCCGCTTGGCGGTTGGTCGCCCACCCATCCCCCCCCCGCGCCCCCCCCCCCCCCCCCCCCCCCCGCGGGGGGGGGGGGGGCCCGGCGGGCCCCCTCGTCGAATTCGAAGAGCGCCGGCGCAGGGGTGAAGCGCGGCTATCCACGCGGAACTGCGTTCAGACGGGCAGCGGCGGCAGGCTGATGGTCACGCCGCCCTGGACGTTGAGCGCGAGTTCGAGCTCGAACTGGAGCGGGCGGCCGCTGCGCGTGTCTTCCCACCGCTTGCCCGCCACCTTGTAGTGATAGCCGCCGCCGCGCGTCGCCAGCCACAGTTCGCGGTTGGGCAGGTGGCGGTTGAGGATGATCTTGCCGCCGGACCCGGTGCCGCCGTTGTCCTCGCAGTCGATTTCGAGGATGCCGTCGTTGGCCTGCCAGTCGAGATCCGCGTTGCTGTCGTCGAGCGTCTGCCCGACCAGGTTGAGCACTTCGTCGGTCAGGGCGATGAATTCGGATTCGGTCATGGTTTTGCTACACTCGGCGGATGAACACGCGAATGTTAACCCGCATTGGAGCGGCCTGCGCTGCGGCCGCGTTGCCGCTGGCGCTCGCGGGATGCGGCTCGAAGGGCGAACTGATGTTGCCCGTGCCCGCCAAGGCCGCAGCGCCGGCTGCCGCGGCGACGGCGCGGCCTGTCCCCGCAGCGCCACCCGCGATGCCGGCGGCGCCCGCCGCCCCTTCGCCCGCGACGAAGCCATGAGCGCGTTCGCGCTCAAGGGCGGCGTGCTGCACGCCGAGGACGTCGCGCTGCCCGCGCTGGCGGAAGAGTTTGGGACTCCCTGCTACGTCTACTCGCGCGCGGCGATCACCGCGGCCTATTCGGCGTTCGAGCGGGCGTTCGCGCCGCGCCCGCATCTGATCTGCTACGCGGTCAAGGCCAATTCCAACCTCGCCGTGCTCAATGTGCTCGCGCGGCTGGGCGCCGGATTCGACATCGTGTCCGGCGGCGAGTTGCTGCGCGTGCTCGCCGCGGGTGGCGACCCGGGCAGGACGATTTTCTCCGGCGTGGGCAAGACCGCGGCCGAGATCCGCCTGGCGCTCGGGCACGGCATCAAGTGCTTCAACGTGGAGTCCGGCGCCGAGCTCGACCGGATCGACCGGATCGCCGGCGAGTTGGGCAAGCGCGCCGCGATCAGCTTCCGCGTCAATCCCGACGTCGATGCGAAGACCCATCGGTACATTTCCACCGGCCTGAAAGAGAACAAGTTCGGCGTCGCCTACGCGGAGGCCATCCCGCTCTACCGCCGCGCCGCCGCGCTGCCCAACATCAAGGTCACCGGAATCGACTTTCACCTTGGCTCGAAGATGATGGATCCCGCGCCGGCGGTCGAGGCGGCCGGGAAAATCTTCGCGCTGCTCGAGGCGCTGGCCACGGAAGGTATCGCGCTCTCGCACTTCGACGTCGGCGGGGGACTGGGCGTGCCCTATGAACCTGGCGAGGGCGAGGCCGATCTGGCCGGCTACGCGCGCGGGCTCCTGCAGTTGCTCGAGGGGCGCAGCGAAACGCTGGTGTTCGAGCCGGGGCGGTACCTGGTCGGCAACGCCGGACTGCTGCTCACCCGGGTCGAGTACCTGAAGCCCGGCGCGGTGAAGAACTTCGCCGTGGTCGATGCGGCGATGAACGACCTGATCCGCCCCGCGCTGTACGAGGCGTATCACGACATGCTGCCGGTGACGCCACGCGACGGCGCCCCCTCGACCTGGCAGATCGTGGGGCCCGTTTGCGAGAGCGCGGACTTCCTCGGGCACGACCGCGCGCTCACGCTCGCCGAGGGCGATCTGCTCGCAGTGATGTCCGCGGGCGCGTACGGATTCGTGATGAGCTCGAACTACAACACGCGCGGCCGCGCATGCGAGGTGATGATCGACGGCGCGCGCGCGCACCTGATCCGCGAACGCGAATCCACACCGTTGCTTTTTTGCCACGAATCGATTTTGCCGCGCTGAATCGCGATCGAAGAATGCGGCTCCTCGCCAAGCCGCATGCAGCCTTGCTTTGCGAGGCGTGTTTATTTTTTCGGCGAATGCGCATGCTCGAACGCAGCGCGTCTCCCGATTTTTCCGCAAAAAAAGTTGCGCGAAAAATCGCCTAACACTTGTCATGAAAAAAAATCAAGCTACAATTTGCCTTCAGCAGGTGCACTGTCGTCAGAATGTAGCAAATAAGCGCCTGTTGAACCGTAACTTGGAAATGGTAGAAGTCATCAAAGGAGCAAAACATGGCAACAGCAAAGAAGAAACCCGCGGCAAAGAAGAAACCCGCGGCAAAGAAGAAACCCGCGGCAAAGAAGATGGCCGCGAAAAAGAAACCCGCAGCCAAGAAGCCGGCTGCAAAGAAGAAAGCGGCCGCCAAGAAGAAACCGGCTGCTAAGAAGAAAGCGGCAGCCAAGAAGAAACCGGCTGCTAAAAAGAAAGCGGCAGCCAAGAAGAAACCCGCTGCCAAAAAGAAGGTAGCTGCAAAGAAGAAGCCCGCAGCCAAGAAGAAGGCAGCGGCAAAGAAGAAGGCGGCCCCCAAGAAGAAGGCGGCCCCCAAGAAGGCGGCCCCGGCCCCGGCCCCGGCACCAGCAATGCCGATGATGGGCTCTGGCTCGTAAGTCAGTCCGGCGAGTTTTCTCGCTGCAGTGAACAGGCGGTCAATCGACCGCCTGTTTTTTTTGCGCCCCTCTCTTTTCGTCCCTCTCGCCGACCCTCACCCCCGCCCCTCTCCCCGCGGGAGAGGGGAGATATCAGGAGCTTCGCTCACCAATAAGCGGGGAGAGGGGAGATAGCAGGAGCTTCGCTCGCCAATGAGCCTGGAAGGGCCGGGGATGAGGGAGGCCGGGTCAGCGCCTGCGCGTGGGCGTCGCGGATTGCTTCTTGACGCCGCGCGGTACTGCTCTCGTCTTGCCGCTGGCCTTGACCTTGCCGGCGGACCTCGCGCGGCCGGTGGCCCTGGACTTTCCGGCGCTCGCGCTGACGCCGTCGTGCAGGCGCAGCTTGTGCCCGGCCGCGACGGAATTGCCCGGCAGCCCGTTGAGTTGCTTCAACTCGGCGGCGGTGACGCCGTAGCGGTTCGCGATCGCGACCAGCGATTCGCCGCGGCGGACGCGATGCCAGCCTGGCCCGGCATTCGGCGCATCCTTGAATATCGCGGTGGGAATCCGCTCGGCCATCCTGTCGCCGCCGCGCGCGGGAACCAGCAGTGTGTGTCCGGGCACAACCCGCTTCTTGCCGGTCAGCCCGTTGACGCGCTTGAGCTCGTCGATGTCGATGCCGAACCGCGGCGCGACCTGGTCGAGCCGCTCGCCGTGCTTGAGCTGGTACGGCCGCCAGCTCACCAGCGGCTTCACGTATGAATCGAGATTCATCACGAAGGACTCTGCCTTCCCGTAGGGCAGCATGATCCGCTGCTCGCCCCCGCCGCCCGCCATCACCGGCCGGTTGTGCGCGGGGTTGAGCCGCTTGAACTCGTCGATCGGCATGTCGGCCAGGTGCGCCGCCAGCGCGACGTCGATCTGGCGAAACGTCGTCACGGTCGCGAAGTAAGGCAGGTCCGGCACCGACGGCAGGTCGACACCGAACTTCTCCGGCGCCCGGATCAGGTTCTTCACCGCCTGCAACTTGGGCAGGTAGTTGCGTGTCTCGCCGGGGACCTTCAGGCTCGCGTAGTCGGCCGGTTTGCCCAGCGCGCGGTTGCGGTTGATCGCGCGCTGCACCGCGCCTTCGCCCCAGTTGTACGACGCCAGGGCGAGCTGCCAGTCGTCGAACATCGTGTACAGATTCTCCAGGTAGTCGAGCGCGCTGCCGGTCGCGACGGTGACGTCGCGCCGGTTGTCCAGCCACCAGTTCTGCTGCAATCCATAAGTCTTTCCCGTCGCCGGGACGAACTGCCAGATGCCGGACGCGCGCGCGCGCGACAAGGCCTCCGGGTTGTACGCCGACTCGATGATGGGGAGCAGGGCGATCTCGAGCGGCATGCCGCGGTGCTCGATTTCCTCGGTGATGAAGTAGAGGTAGCGCTTGCCGCGCTCGATGATGCGCTGCCAGTACTCCGGCCGGGCGACGTAGAACTCCTCCCACTTCCGGACCAGCGGATCGTCGATCTCCGGCATCTTGAATCCGGCGCGGATGCGCTCCCAGATGCTGGCGTAGACCGGCTCCGCGATGGCGTCGGCCCTGCGCAATTCCAGGTCCGCCGGTGCGAGCTCCGCGGCTCTGACCGAGCCACCCGCCGCGGCGGAGAAGGCGGGTGCGGCAGAGAGGTCGGTTGCGTTTGGTGCCGCGGCCGCGGCCGCCGCTGCTGCGGCAATCACGCCCTCGGCGGATTCGCTGCGCGCGTTGTCGCCCAGGGCCAGGCGCTCGCGTGCAACAGGCGGGGAGCGGCTGCGCGGGGCGGTGCAGCAGGTGGTGCAGCGTGCAGCAGGCATGCGGAAGGTGAGGCGCCGTCGGCCGGCCCGTCGGCTGGTACGGCGCGCGCGGGCTCGCCGGCCGTCGCCGGAAGGACTCGAGGTTCGATGACACCAAGAACGCGATCGGCCGCCGGCGCGGCGGATGGGGGCCCTACCGGCTCGCCTTGCTGCGCGAGCGCGGGAGTGGCGATGACGAGAATAGCTGCCAGCGCGATGGCGCATAGTCGCTGCAAACGATTTCCCCCTACCAGCAGTGGTGCGATGTTAATGAAGGGACCCGGGCGGGTCAAGCCGCACCCCCGTCGCGCCGCAACCGCGGCGGTCCGCGCGCGCCGGCGCGATCCTCTGCTTATAACACCGATGCGTGCAGGCTGCAGCGCGCCGCCGCGCATGCGGCCGGGACATTAGCAGTTGTCCTGCGTGGCCGGGATGGGGATAATCCGGTCATGGCGCTGACGAACAACACGGGCGAAGTCCCTTCCCACCTGCTTGCCGGCTGGTTCGATACCGCGCTGGGCAAATACCTGCTCGGCCGGGAGATGGCCTATTTCGAGGCCGCGATCGCCGACATCTTCGGCTTCCACGCGCTGCAGATCGGCCTGCCCGCGCACGACTTCCTGCGCGGCTCGCGCATCGCCGCCCGCCACGTGCTCGACCTGGACGAGCCGGCGCATCTGTACGCCGACCCCGCGTACCTGCCGTTCGCCGAGAACAGCATGGACCTGGTCGTGCTCCCGCATGTGCTCGAGTTCACCGACAATCCGCACGCCATCCTGCGCGAGGCCTATCGCGTGCTGCGGCCCGAAGGGCAGATGGTGCTCTCGGGTTTCAATCCATTCAGCCTCTGGGGCATCAAGCGCTATTTCGGGCGCGAGCAGGCGCAGCCGTGGAACGGCAATTTCGTCGGGCTCTACCGGATGAAGGACTGGCTCTCGCTGCTCGGCTTCGAGGTCATCGGCGGCAAGCTCGACTGCTACGTGCCGCCCTGCTCGGCGGAAAAGTGGCTGACCCGCTGCCATTTCTTCGAGGCGGCGGGCGACCGCTGGTGGCCGATCGGCGGCGGCGTCTACTTTCTCCAGGCCGTCAAGCGCATGGCCGGCCTGCGCCTGATCACGCCCGCGTGGCAACAGCGCGCGCGGCAGAAGAAGGCGTTCGCGGCGGTCGCGCGCAAGGCGCCACGACTGCAGTCGGAGGCGATGCCGGAGCCGGCGGAAGCCAGCCGCGCGCGGGTCCGGTGATGGCGGAGCCGGTAGTCATCTACACGGACGGCGCGTGCAAGGGCAACCCCGGCCCGGGCGGGTGGGGTGCGCTGCTCACGCGCGGCGCGGTCGAGAAGGAATTGTTCGGCGGCGAGGCGCTGACGACCAACAACCGGATGGAACTCACCGCGGTCATCGAGGCGCTGACCGCGCTGAAGCAGCCGAGCCAGGTCGCCGTGTACACGGATTCGCAGTATGTGCGCCAGGGCATCATGACCTGGATCCACAACTGGAAGAAGAACGGCTGGAAGACCAGCGATCGCAAGCCGGTGAAGAACGCCGATCTCTGGCAGGCGCTCGACAAGCTCGCCGCGAGCCACAAGGTGGCGTGGCATTGGGTCAAGGGCCACGCCGACAATCCGGGCAACCTGCGCGCCGACGCGCTGGCCAACCGCGGCGTGCCCTCCACGTAAGAGTTCCGTCGTAGGATGGGTGGAGCGAAGCGATACCCATCAATGGTGGGTCGAGCGCAGCGACACCCATCACGCTCTTCGAAGAACCGCCCCTCACCCCAGCCCTCTCCCCGCAAGCGGGGCGAGGGAGCGTGGAGCAGGGGTGGGTGAAGTGCAGCGATACCCATCATCGAGGACCCGCCCCGCTGCCCGCAGGCCCCGGCTACTCCAATTGCAGCGACCCCCACAACCATCCAGCCTTGCTTCCCGCCAGCGTCGAGAGCATCTGCCCCCGCACGCCCGGCAATCGGCAGGCGAGCGGCATGAGCAGATCGCGCAATAGCGGCAGCAGCCACGCGTCCGACTGGAAGATCGGCGTGAGCAGGCTGCTCGCCGACTGATAGTAGTTCAGGTGGGCGCGGCGGGCGGCTGTGTACGCGGCGAGCGCCGGAATGATCTCCGGTTGCGCGGCGAGACAACGCGCCAGCACCAGCGCGTCGATCAGCGCCAGGTTGGCGCCTTGTCCCAGTTGCGGGCTGGTCGCATGTGCCGCATCGCCGACGACCACCACGCGTTGGTGATGCCAGGGGACCATCCGCACATCGGCGTAGGTCGCGAAGGTCAGTTGGTCGAAACCGGCGACCTGTGCGAGCAGCGGCGCGGCCTCCGGCGCCAGCGCGAGGACCTCGTCCTTCCATGCCTCCAGTCCCCGGGCGCGCAGTGCCGCCTCGGCGTTGCGCCGGACGCTCCAGAACAACGTGACATGCGGCCCCGCATCGGCCGCCGGCGCCGGCAGCTGCCCAACCGGCATCACGCCCAGCATCTGCGCGGCGCGCCGGTACCGCTGCCGCAGCGCGCCCTGGAACCGGAGGTCCGGGTCGCGCAGGATCGTCCACCACGCGCCCCACGGATAGACCGTGATCTCGTGCGGGATCGCGATCTGCGCGCGCAATTGCGAGAACGTGCCGTCCGCGACCACGGCGAGGTCGAACCGTTCGAAGATCGCCGCGGCGTGCTGCCGGATGCGCACATGGCCATCGCGCTGTTCGACCATGTCAACCGCCGCGCCCGGGCGCAGCGTGATGCCCGCCGCCTGCACGGCGGACCACAGCGTGTCGGAGAGCGCGCCGCGATGGATCCCGATGCCGTGCCATCCGGGCGCCAGGTCCGCGTAGCGCAAGTCCATCACGTTGCGCCCGCGCGGCGTCGCGCCCAGCAGGCGGTCGACGCGGGCGCCGCAGGCGCGAACCGGCGCCGCGAGCCCGAGTTGCTCCAGCACATAGAGGCCGGTGGGCTGGATCAGCAGGCCAGCCCCGACCGGGCCGGGCGCGGCGACGCGCTCGAACAAGGTGACGCGGTGGCCCGCGCGCGACAAGAACAACGATGCCGCCATGCCCGCCGTGCCGGCGCCGATGACAGCGATCGCATGCGAGCGCGACGAGCCCGGATCGGAAAGGATCGGTGCGGACATGGGGCCATTATGGCATCGGCCCTTGCATGCCGTTCACTGCGCACTGGCTTGAGTATTGTCAAGCGCCAATGGCCCCGGTTCCGGCAAACTTGTTCATGGGCGCTGTCGCGGCCGGGTCCGGCGCCCGAGGCATCTCGTGTCCTCGCGATAAGCCGGTGCCGTGGTCCTATACAACGCATATACACGGGGCCGCCGAGTCTTTACGAATCATTTAGACGCGTCGGCGTAGTCTGTCGGACATTCAACCAAACCCGTATCGGGGATGATGATGGACATCGTATTTGTCGTCGCGATCGTGGCGTTCCTGCTGGTGACCTGCGCGCTTGCCGAAGGCTGCGACAGTTTGAGGAGGGAACCATGAACACGTTCTACGTGATCGGCGCGGTGGTGGCCGCCGTTCTGCTCGTCTATCTGATCGTCGCGCTGCTCAAGGCGGAGGATCTATGATCACCATGCAATCGCTCATTCTCCTTGCCGTCTACCTGGCGGTGCTGCTGGCGCTGGCCTGGCCGATGGGCATCTACCTGGCGCGTGTCGGCGATGGCACGGCAATCCGCGGCCTGGGCTGGCTGCGCCGGATCGAGGACTTCCTGTACCGGATCGCCGGGACATCCGCTTCGGCGCCGATGACCTGGAAGACCTACGCGCTCGCGCTGCTGGTCTTCAATGCGCTGGGCGTCCTCTTCGTCTACGCCGTGCAACGGCTCCAGTTCTGGCTGCCGCTCAACCCGCAGGCGTTGGCCAATGTCAGCCCGGACTCGGCGTTCAACACCGCGGTGAGCTTTGCCAGCAACACCAACTGGCAGGGTTATGGCGGCGAATCGACGATGAGCTACCTGACCCAGATGCTGGCGCTGACGGGCCAGAATTTCTTTTCGGCGGCCACCGGTATCGCGGTCGCGTTTGCGCTGATCCGCGCCTTTGCCGCACGCTCGGCCAACTCGATCGGCAACTTCTGGGTCGACCTCACGCGCACGACCCTCTATGTGCTGCTGCCCGTGTCGGCGGTATTCGCCGTCTTCCTGGTCAGCCAGGGCGCGATCCAGAATTTCTCCGCCTACAAGGACGTTACGCTGCTCGACCCCGTCACCTACACGCAAGCGAAAAACGATGCCGACGGCCAGCCGTTGAAGGACGCCAAGGGCGAGCCGGTGACGGAAACCCTCACCGCGAAGACGCAGACCATCGCGATGGGGCCGGTTGCCTCGCAGGAAGCGATCAAGATGCTGGGCACCAACGGCGGCGGCTTTTTCAATGCCAATTCGGCGCATGCGTACGAAAATCCGACGGCACTGACCAATTTTGTCCAGATGCTGTCCATTTTCCTGATCCCGGCGGGACTCTGCTTTGCCTTGGGCCGCATGGTCGGCGATATCCGGCAGGGCTGGGCGGTGCTGGGGGCGATGACCGTGCTCTTTGTCGGGTTGACCACGCTCGTGCTGTTTGCCGAGCAGCAGGCGCACCCGGGGCTCGCCGCGCTGGGCATCGACCAGGCGGCGGGCGCGCTGCAGTCGGGCGGCAATATGGAAGGCAAGGAGACCCGCTTCGGCATCAGCGCATCGGCGTTGTTCGCGGCGATCACCACGGCGGCGTCCTGCGGCGCGGTCATTTCCATGCACGACTCGTTCATGCCGCTGGGCGGCATGGTGCCGCTGGTGCTGATGCAGTTGGGCGAGGTGGTGTTCGGCGGCGTCGGTTCCGGCATGTACGGGATGCTGATCTTCGCGATCCTGGCGGTGTTCATCGCCGGGCTGATGATAGGCCGTACCCCCGAATACCTGGGCAAGAAGATCCAGTCGTTCGAGATGAAGATGACGTCGATTGCCATCCTGGTCACGCCCACGCTGGTGCTGGCCGGCACCGCGATCGCCGTGATGCTGGATCCGGGGACGGCCGGCATGGCCAATCCGGGCGCCCATGGTTTCTCGGAAGTCCTCTATGCGTTCAGCTCGGCCGCCAACAACAACGGCAGCGCGTTCGCGGGCTTGTCGGCGAACACACCCTTCTACAACACCCTGCTGGCGATCGCGATGTGGTTCGGTCGTTTCGCGATGATCGTGCCCATCCTGGCGGTCGCGGGCTCGCTCGCCGCCAAGAAGCGAATCGACGTCACCGCAGGCACGATGCCCACCCATGGCCCGCTGTTCGTCGCATTACTGGTCGGGACCGTGCTGCTTGTTGGCGTGCTGAACTACGTTCCCGCGCTGGCGCTGGGGCCGGTCGTCGAACACTTGCAGCTCTTTGCGCGATAGGAAGCCACCATGTCCACCCAAAGCCCGAAGCTGTTCGATCCCGCGCTGGTCGTGCCGGCCATCGCCGATGCATTCCGCAAGCTGGATCCCCGCGCCCAGTGGCGCAATCCGGTCATGTTCGTCGTCTACGTGGGCAGCATCATCACCACGCTGCTGTTCATCCAGTCCGTGACCGGCCGGGGCGAGGCGAGCCCCGGTTTCATCCTCGCCATCGCGTTGTGGTTGTGGGTCACCGTGCTGTTCGCGAACTTCGCCGAAGCCATGGCCGAGGGCCGCAGCAAGGCCCAGGCCGCGTCGCTGCGCGCGCTGAAACAGACGGTGTCGGCCAAGAAACTGGGCGCCCCGCACGCCGGCGGCAAATGGGTGGCGACACCCGCGACCGCGTTGCGCAAGGGCGACACGGTGCTGGTCGAGGCGGGCGACGTGATCCCGGTCGATGGGGAAGTCATCGAGGGCGTCGCGTCGGTCGACGAGAGCGCCATCACCGGTGAATCCGCGCCGGTGATCCGGGAGTCCGGCGGCGACTTTTCCGCCGTCACCGGCGGCACCCGGGTGCTGTCCGACTGGCTGGTGGTCCGCGTCTCGGTGAACCCGGGCGAAGCCTTCATCGACCGGATGATCGCGATGGTCGAAGGCGCCAAGCGGCAGAAGACGCCGAACGAGATCGCGCTGACCATCCTCCTGGTGGCGCTCACCATCATCTTCCTGATCGTCACCGTGACGCTGCTGCCCTTTTCGCTCTATTCGGTGGAAGCGGCGAAAGCCGGCGCGCCGGTCACCATCACCGTGCTGATCGCGCTGCTCGTTTGCCTGATCCCGACGACCATAGGCGGATTGCTTTCCGCGATCGGCGTCGCGGGCATGAGCCGGATGATGCAGGCGAACGTGATCGCGACTTCCGGCCGGGCCGTCGAAGCCGCCGGCGACGTCGACGTGCTGCTGCTGGACAAGACCGGGACGATCACGCTGGGCAACCGGCAGGCGTCGGACTTTGTCCCGGCGCCCGGCGTGTCCGCGGCGCAACTGGCCGACGTGGCGCAGCTGGCGTCGCTGGCGGACGAAACGCCGGAGGGACGCAGCATCGCGATTCTCGCCAAGCAGCGCTTCAACATCCGCGAGCGCGACATGTCCTCACTTCACGCCACCTTCGTCCCGTTCAGCGCGCAGACCCGGATGAGCGGCATCGACATCGGGAGCCGCGCAGTCCGGAAGGGCGCGGCCGACGCGATGAAAGCGCACGTCGGAGGGCTGGGCCGCCCATTTCCCGCGGATGTCGAGCGGGCGGTGGACGACATCTCGCGCCGTGGCAGCACGCCGTTGGTCGTGGTCGATGACGGCCGGGTGATGGGGACGATAGAGCTCAAGGACATCGTCAAGGGCGGCATCAAGGAGCGCTTTGCCGAGTTGCGCCGGATGGGGATCAGGACGGTGATGATCACCGGCGACAACAAGCTCACCGCCGCCGCGATCGCCGCCGAAGCCGGCGTCGACGATTTCCTCGCCGAAGCGACGCCCGAAGAGAAGCTGAAGCTGATCCGCAGCTACCAGGCGGAAGGCAGGCTGGTCGCGATGACCGGCGACGGTACCAACGATGCCCCGGCGCTGGCGCAGGCTGACGTCGCGGTGGCGATGAACTCCGGGACCCAGGCGGCCAAGGAAGCGGGCAACATGGTCGACCTCGATTCCAATCCGACCAAGCTGCTGGAGATCGTCGAGATCGGCAAGCAGATGCTGATGACGCGCGGCGCGCTGACCACGTTCTCGATCGCCAACGACGTGGCCAAGTATTTCGCGATCATCCCGGCGGCGTTCGTGACCACGTATCCCCAATTGAAGGCGCTCGACATCATGCACCTGACCAGCCCGTCGTCGGCGATACTCTCGGCGGTGATCTTCAATGCGCTGATCATCGTGTTCCTGATCCCGCTGGCGCTGAAGGGCGTGCGCTACCGCGCGATCGGCGCCGCGCTGCTGTTGCGGCGGAACCTGCTGATCTACGGCCTGGGTGGCATCCTGCTCCCGTTCGCCGGCATCAAGCTGATCGATGTCGTGCTGACCGTTCTGCACCTTGTTTAGGAGAAACGCGATGACATCCATTCTGCGTCCCGCGCTCGTGTTGTTTGCCGCGCTCAGCCTCATTTGCGGCGTGTTCTATCCGTACGCAATCACGGGCATTGCGCAACTCGCGTTTCCCGACCAGGCGTCGGGCAGCCTGACTTCGCGTGACGGCACGGCCGTCGGCTCCTCGCTGATCGGCCAGGCGTTTTCCTCGCCCCGCTATTTCTGGGGACGGCCGTCCGCCACGTCGCCGATGCCGAACAATGCGGGGGCGTCGAGCGGCTCGAACCAGGGGCCGACCAATCCGGCGCTGATCGACGCGATAAAGGGCCGGGTCGAAGCGCTGAAGGCGGCAGATCCGGGGAATGCCGCGCCGATTCCAGTCGATCTGGTCACCACGTCAGGGAGCGGCCTTGATCCGGATATCAGCATTGCCGCAGCCTACTATCAGGCGCCGCGCATCGCGCGAGAGCGCAATCTGGCACTCGGTGCCGTGCGCAGCCTGATTGATAAGCACGGCAAACCACAGTATCTTGCCTTCTTCGGCGAGCCGCGGGTCAATGTACTGGCGCTGAACCTCGCACTTGATCAGCGCCCATAGTGCAGGGATTTGGCGTGGAAACGGACGGCGGACCGGTGTGCGACCACCAGCACCTCCTGCGTCTCGCGTGCAAGTGCTGACACCCTGGATCGATTCGCCAACCCATGCCCACCGATCACCAACGACCTGACCCGGACGCGCTGCTGGCGAGGGTGCAGGAACAGGAGCGTCGCGCGGCGCGAGGCAAGCTCCGTATCTACTTCGGCGCTTCGGCCGGGGTGGGCAAGACGTATGCGATGCTGGCCGCCGCGCGCAAGCTGCAGTCCGAAGGACGTCCAGTGCTGGTGGGTGTGGTCGAAACCCACGGCCGTGCCGAAACCGCGTCGCAGATGCAGGGGCTCGAGGTCCTCCCGCTCAAGGCCATCGAATACCGCGGCAAGACCATCGCCGAGTTCGACCTGGACGCGGCGCTGGCACGGCAGCCGACACTGATACTGATGGACGAACTGGCGCATTCCAATGCGCCGGGCTCGCGGCACCCCAAGCGCTGGCAGGATGTCGAGGAGTTGCTCGATGCCGGAATCGACGTCTTCACGACCGTCAATGTCCAGCATCTGGAAAGCCTGAACGACGTCGTCGGCGGGATCACGGGCATCCGCGTGGCGGAAACGCTGCCCGACACCGTGTTCGACGCGGCCGACGAAGTCGTGCTGGTCGACATCCCCGCCGACGAGTTGCTGGGCCGGCTGCGGGCAGGGAAGGTCTATCAGGCGCAACAGGCGGAGCGTGCGTCGCGCAATTTTTTCCGCAAGGGCAATCTGATCGCGCTGCGTGAGCTCGCGCTGCGGCGCACCGCCGACCGGATCGAAGACGACGTGCAGGCGTACCGCATCGAAAAGTCCATAGGCGGCGTCTGGAAGACCGACTCGGCGC
This sequence comes from Betaproteobacteria bacterium, assembly GCA_016717855.1. Taxonomy (GTDB): domain Bacteria; phylum Pseudomonadota; class Gammaproteobacteria; order Burkholderiales; family Casimicrobiaceae; genus PALSA-1005. Next base: position 331,738 of record JADKEV010000001.1, on the reverse strand, counting down.
TGCTCGCATGCGTGGGGCCGCGGCCCGGCGGCGAGCATGTGATACGGAGCACCGCGCTCCTGGCCACGCAGCTGAATGCCGAGTGGCATGCGGTCTACGTGGAAACGCCGCAACTGCAGCGCTTGCCGTCCGCCTCGCGCGAGGCGATTCTCAAGTCGCTGAAGCTGGCGCAGGACCTTGGCGCCACGACCGCGGTCCTTTCCGGAAACGACATTGCACTTGCCATCACTGATTATGCGCAAGGCCACAACCTGTCGAAGATCGTCCTCGGGCGCGGTCATCCCACGTGGCCATGGCGCACTGAACACCTGAAGCGGATCGCGGCCCTTGCGCCGGAGATCGACCTGATCGAAATCGGCCGCGGCAGTCTGGAGCAGGCACCGGCCACAGAGGGTGTGACCGCCACCGCACCAGCGCCGGCGATCGATGGGGCGCCCGCCACGCCGCGATCGCGCCAACGGCAGCGCACGGGGCGATTTTTCTGGGCGGTAGCGGCCAGCCTGTTCACCGCGCTCGTCGCCACGCCGCTGATTCCGTATCTGGATCTGGCGAACATCGTGATGCTGTTCCTGCTCACTGTCGTGCTGGTGGCCGTTCAGTTCGGGCGCGGCCCCGCAGTCGTTTCGACGCTGGTCGGCGTCGCGGCATTCGATTTCTTCTTCGTCTCGCCGCGGTTCACGTTCGCGGTCACCGACGCGCAATATGTCGTGACGTTCGCGGTCATGCTGGCCGTCGGCCTGATCACGGCCCACCTGACCGCCGGCTTGCGCTACCAGGCGCGCATCGCCTCGCATCGGGAGTCCCGCGCGCGCTCCCTCTATGAGTTTGCGCGCGAATTGTCGGGTGCTTTGCAGACCGAGCAGGTGTTCGAGATCGCCTGCGAATTTATCGAGCGCGCGTTCCGTGTCAAGGCGGTGCTGCTGCTCCCTGACAATGCGGGTAGGCTGCAGTGGCCGACAGCGACGCCCGGCGGAACTTCGCAGGCGCCGATTCTGAGCGTGCAGGACATGGGAATAGCCCAATGGGCATTCGATCACGCGGAACCGGCCGGGATGGGCACCGACACGCTGCCTGGCAGCGGCTTTTTCCATCTGCCACTGGTCGCGCCGATGCGTACTCGCGGCGTTCTCGCGATCCAGCCCGAGAGCCGTCGCTGGATCCTGATCCCCGAGCAACGCCAGCAGCTCGATACGTTCGCGACATTGGCGGCCATTGCGCTCGAACGCGTGCACTATATCAGTGTCGCGCAGCAGGCCCTGGTGCGCATGGAGTCGGAGCGGTTGCGCAATTCGCTGCTGGCGGCGTTGTCGCATGACCTGCGCACGCCTTTGACCTCGCTGGTGGGACTCTCCGAATCGCTATCCCTGTCGAAGCCACCATTGACGCCGGCGCAGCAGGAACTGGCCCGCGCGCTGCACGAAGAGGCGTTGCGCATGAGTGCTCTGGTGTCGAACTTGCTCGATATGGCACGGATCCAGAGCGGGGAGGTCAAGCTCAACCTGCAATGGCAGCCGTTCGAGGAAGTGGTGGGGAGCGCGTTGCGGGGCATCCAGTCGCAGCTCGCCGGGCATCAGGTCGAGACGAAGCTGGCGCCCGGACTGCCGCTGGTACGGTTCGACGCGGTGCTGATCGAGCGGGTCGTGGTCAATCTTCTGGAAAACGCGGCGAAGTACACGCCGGCCGGTTCCCGTATCGTGATCGCTGCGGAGTTCGACGATGAGAATCTGAATGTGTGTGTGTACGACAACGGGCCGGGATTGCCTGCCGGCCAGGAGAAAGCGATATTCGAGAAGTTCACGCGCGGCGAACGCGAGTCGGCCAAGCCGGGCGTCGGCCTGGGATTGGCGATCTGCCGCGCTATCGTCGAAGCGCATGGCGGCACGATACGCGCGGGCGAGTCGCCGGAGGGCGGAGCGGCCATTGTCTTTGCCTTGCCATTGGGCGTTCCTCCCGGCATGCCTGACCTGGATGCCGGCGAATCCGGCATCGTGATCCGAAAGGAACCCGCGCGCCCAGGCCGGGACGCGACCCGGCATGACCCAGCCTTCGCCTCTTGCCCTGCTGGTCGAGGACGAGCCGCAGATCCGCCGTTTCGTTCGGGCCGCGCTCGAGGAAGAGGGGTGGCAGATCTTCGAGGCGGAGACCATGCGGCGCGGCCTGATCGACGCCGGCACCCGCCACCCGACCCTGATCATCCTGGACCTCGGCTTGCCCGACGGCGACGGCGCCGACTTCATCCGCGACGTCCGCAAGTGGTCGAGCGTCCCGATCATCGTGCTTTCCGCGAGGGCCGGCGAAACGGACAAGATCGGTGCGCTGGATGCGGGCGCGGACGACTATCTGACCAAGCCATTCGGCGTCGGAGAATTGCTCGCGCGGGTGCGGGCGACACTGCGCCGCCAGCGCCAGCCGGACGCCGACCCGGACGGCATCTTTCGTTTCGGCGACGTGCAGGTCGATCTCAAGGCGCGGATGGTTACCAAGAGCGGGCAACCGGTGCACTTGACGCCCACCGAGTACCGGCTGCTGGGAGTGCTCATCGGCAATCCGGGACGGGTCGTCACCAGCCCGCAGTTGCTGCGCGAAGTGTGGGGACCGTCGCACTCCGAGAGCGGGCACTACCTGCGGATCTACATGGGGCATCTGCGGCAGAAGCTGGAGGATGATCCGGCGCAGCCGCGGTACTTGTTGACCGAGACCGCGGTCGGGTACAGGCTGCTCGTTCCTTGATGGTCTGACCGGATCCGGCGGGGGCCCTGCGAAAGGCGTTCCGCGAGAGACTGCGTGCCTGCGCCCGTCCGCAGGATGTCTACGCAGCTTTCAGCGCATGGGAGCATGCGTGAACGAGCACGGAAGGAGACCAGGATAAACGCCTGCCGGATCGCTACAGCTTCATCGGCAGGATGACGAGCTGCATGTTCTTGAAGTGGAACCGGCGCTGCAGGGCGAGCGCGGCCTGGTTGTGCAGCAGGCGGGTGAACCAGTTTTCGTCCTGGAAGACCAGCTTGCTGGCGAAGAAGATGCAGTTCGAAAAGTCCCCGGCCACTTTCTCGGAGAGATGCGTGTAGTCGGCCACCGGGTCGGTGCCGAACGCAAGGTAGGATTTCGCCGCGAGGCCGTAGCTGTGGCAGAAGTTCACGAAATAGTCGAGCGCCCCCTGCGCGCTCTTCTTGGCGGCTTCCAGCGCTTCGGCGCCGCCGTAGCTGCGCACGTCGACGGTGCGGGCGTTGATGAACACGAAATTCTTGAAGTGGTCGGGGAACATCCGCTGCACCCACAGCAGGGTGTGGATGCCGCCGCCCTTGCTCGAACCCACCAGGAATACGGCGGTCGGCGCATCCGGCAGCAGTGCCGGCTCGCAATCCTGCGGACCCATCGGCTGCCCGGCGAAAATTGCGTCGATCTTGCGCAACTGCACCTTGGTGTCGTCGTAGTGGTGGCGGATGTAGATGCAGATGGCGACGATGCCGCCGATGATGAACAACGTGGCCCAGCCGCCGGCGGTGAAGTTGTTGACGATCAGCATCACCAGGATCACCGCGCAGATCGCCGAGCCGACCAGCGACAGCAGCAAGCGGCGGAACCAGTGCGGCTGGTCGCGATGAATGAACCAGTAGCGGCAGAGCCCGAACAGCGACAGCGCGAAGGTCAGGAACACGCTGATCGAATACAGCACCACCAGCAGCGTCGTCTCGCCCTTGGTGCCGTAGAGGATCAGCAGCGCCGCCAGCCCCATCATGATGATCCCGTTCTTGGTCACCAGGCGCGTCGACAGGTAGCGGAACTTGTGCGGCACCCACGAGTCGGCCGCCATGTTGTAGAGCACCGACGGGCCGCCCAGGAAGCCGGTGTTGGCGGCGACGAACAGCAATCCCGCCTCGAGCACCAGCACGATGGTCAGCAGCATCCAGTTCACATACGGATCCCTGATGCCGAAGTCGGCGATGATGCTGCCGAAAAGGACGGCGTTCAGGGTCGTGCCCTCGACATGCTTGACCTGCCAGAGCAGGTAGAGCAGCAGGATCCCGCCCGCGGCGATCGCCAGCGACAGCGCCATGTACAACATCGTCCGCTTGCCCGTCTGCACCCGCGGCTCGGCCAGCGAGTTGACGTTGTTCGACACCGCCTCGATGCCGGTGTACGTGCCGCCGCCCTGCGCATAGGCGAGCAGCATCGCGGAAATCGCGCCGACGATGCCGACCTGCGCGGTCAGGCTGGCGGTCGCCGCGCTGGTCCGCGCCACCACGTTGGGCAGGTCGCCCGCATGCACCGCGATGCCGTAGATGATCAGCGCCAGGTGCGTGATCACGAATCCCAGGAAGATCGGCAGCAGGATCTTGATCGATTCCTTCATGCCGCGCAGGTTGAGCACGAGCAGCCCGAGCACGACCGGAATCTCGACCCACAGCTTGTAGGGCGCGGCCTTTTCCGGACTCGGCAACAGGCTGAACAGCTGGTCGATGCCGCTGGCGACCGAGATCGCGATGGTCAGCACGTAGTCGACGATCAGCGCCGCGCCGGCGACCAGGCCGGCGTAGGGTCCGAGCAGGCTGGTCGTCACCCGGTAGCCACCGCCGCCCGTGGGGAACAGCTCGATGACCTGGTTGTAGGCCAGCGCGATGATGAACACGGTGACCGCGGTGGCCAGCGCCAGATACAGGCCGAGGTCGCTGTTCGCGCCCAGCGCCAGGAACGCTTCCTGCGGACCGTAAGCCGCGGACGACAGGCCATCCGCGCCCAATCCGACCCACGCCAGAAATGCGGCCAGCGCCAGATGCTCGCGCCCTTTGACGTTCAGTGGATCAAGCGGCTTGCCAATGACGACATTGCGCAGCGAACGAAGGAATGACAAGTGACGACCCAGCACGCGAAGCCGGTATTGTCATGCCGCTTGATGCAATGCGCAACCAGCCAGTGCCGGCGCGCCACGCCTGGAAACGGAAGCCCGCTCGATACGAGCACGCTTCGCACAAGAGGGGGAAACTAGGGCCGGCCGCTTGCCTTTTCCAGCCTGCGGATGAAAACCTCCATCTCCCGCAGCGTCTGCTTGTCGCCCATTTGTTGCGCTGCCGCAACACCGCTCCGGTAGGCGGCCATTGCCCCGTCGGGATTGCCGGCGGCGGACAGCGCCTTGCCCAGCAGCTTCCACGCGGCTGAGTAATTCGGGTTCATCGTCACCGCCTGCTGCAGATGCGCCGCCGCAGCCGCCGGGTCGCCAGCCTCGAGGTGGGCAGTGCCCAAGCCGAAGCGCAGCAGCGCCCCGTCCTTGCCCGCAGCCAGCAGCTTTTCCAGATTGCCGATCAGCGGCGTGGTCATGACGCGCGGGCAAGCGGCAGGTTGAGCAGCAGGTTCTGCGGCTTCAGGCGCAGTCGTTGGCCGCCGTCCATCGCCATGGCGAGATAGACGGGCCGGCCGCGCAACTGGGGACGCATGTCGGCCGGGTCGGCGAAGTCGAGCTGGAACAGGCAGAGCAGCCGCCGCGATCGTTCCTCGTCCACATCGGCCTCGTTGTACAAGTCGTTCAGGATGCCGCTGGCCTCCGCATCGAGGCCGATGTGCCACACCCACTTCTTGTCGTCGATCGCCTGCTGCGGGCGGATCGCGATGCGCACGGAGTGGAAATGGGCAACCCAGCGCTCGAGCACCCGGCACAGCGCGTCGAGCGCGGGCTGGCCCCGATTCAGGCTGACGGCGGTGTCGAAACGCTCGTCGCGCGCCCAGTACGAATCCGCATTGTCGCGGGACAGGACGTCCAGGTCGACGGTGCGCAACGGCGTGCGCTGCTTCTGCAGGAGCTCGCCGATGGCGCCGAAGCCGCCATCGGTCGCGAAGCGCTCGACGGTCTCGTCGTCCGCCGCCATGACCGCGCCGTCCCCGAGCACGCTGATCCGCTGCGCGCGGAACAGGCACTCCGCCACGCGCGCTTCCAGCGGATCGGCCGCGGCGCCCAGGACGTGCCGGCAGAGGATCTGGGTGAGCTGATGCACGAACAGCGGCGCGACGTCGACGCCGGCGCCCTGGAACAGCCGTGCATACGCGGCCTCGAGCGTGTCCGCGGCGAGCAGGCGGTCGCGAAAGCGCAGCCATATGCGGAAATTGTCCCGGACGTCGGCGTCGGCCACGGCGTCGATCGCCGGTGCCGGCACCGCCGCCCGCGGCTCGGCGAGCAGTGCCTCGTGCAGCCGCAACTCGTTGTCGCAGGACTCCGCGATCGGCGCAAGCTCCGGGCGCAACAGGTACATGCGCAGGAAATCATCGGTGACGGCAAGGCGATGCTCGCCGGTCACGGCAAGGTGGCGGTATCCGCAGGCGGGCCAGAAGTCGGGCATGGTTGAGGTGGCGCCGGCAGATTGCGCCGGCTCAACCGGTCCCGAGCAGGGCCTTCTTGAGTGATTCCTGCACCGGCTTGTCGCCGAGCCAGGTGTTGAACAGCGCCTTGTTGAAGGCCTCGCCGGCAATCGTGCCCTTGACGGATCCGTCCAGCGTGATTTTAGTGCCGTCGGCCGGCGTGTAATCGATCACGATCATCTGGCCGGCCTTGGCTTCGCCCACCGACTTGAAGATCGTCGCGAACTCGTTCACCTGCGGCTTGATGGCGTCGAGTTCGGCCTGTGAGTTGTTGTCGGCCAGTCCGGCGCGCAATGATTCGAGCAACTGGTCCGCGCCGACGTCGCGCTGCAGGGTCAGGGTCATGCGGCGCGGTTGATTGCGTCCGGTGACGCCCTGGACCGAGGCGGATTTCTGCGGCACGTACAGCGCGCCCACATAGACCTTGATGAACAGGCGCGTGCGCATCCCGGCGCCATTGAGCACCAGTTCCTGGCCGCCCACGCTGGCCTTGTCGTCGACCTTGACCCCGCTGACTTCGGCGGCCCCGGCGGAAAGGGAGAATGCGAGCAGGCAGGCTGCGGCAGCGATGTTCTTCATGCTTGACTCCGTTATTGTTGGCTTCCGGCATTCAGTCGGGTTTCGCACCGGACCGGGCCCCGATGCAACCCCAAAGCCCTGATCGCCGCAAGCGCAGCCGGGTTATGCAATCTTACACGGGCGGCGTCCGGCGCCGCTCCGGAAAAAAACAGCCGCTCGTCGCGCCTGCAACGAACGGCTGGTCGAGCCGCGCCCGCGGGCGGCGGCACTGCCTACTTGAACGTGTGCGACAGCGACGCGCTGATGATGTTGACGTTGCTGTTGTACGTGCCGTCGACCGAGCCGAAGCCCGCGGTCGAGCCGTCGTTGCGATTCTCGATCTTCGGATCCTTGATGAAGATATGGGTGTAGCCGAAATCGAGCGCCGTGCTCGGCATGATCATGTAGCGGGCGCCCACGCTGAGCCACGTCCGGTCGCCGTCGGGCAGGCGCGGCGTGCGGTGGGCGGTGTCCATCGGGCTTTGATCGAACGCAACGCCGCCGCGGAGCAGCAACCGGTCGTTCAGCTTGAAGTTCGCGCCCACCGAATAGCGCCAGGTGTCCTTCCAGTCGTACTCGACGCTGTTCAGCACCGTGCCGTTCGTGCGCGTGAATTCCAGCTTGGGGATGTTGCTCCATCCGGTCCACGACACGTCGGCCAGCACCTGCAACGCCGGGCTGACGTTGTGCGCCGCGCTCAGGCTGAACGAATCGGGCATCTTGATCTTGGCCTTGACCGGACCGCTGGAGAGGCGCTGCCCGGGCTGCACGAGCGCGCCGAGCACCTGGGAAATCACGCCGGTGGCGGTGTTGGTCACCGAAACCGCAGGCAGGTCGAAGCTGACATCGCCTTGCACGTCGTACTCGATGGCCGAACGGTAGGACAGGCCGATGCGCGTCGTCGGCGCCAGGTTGAGCATGATGCCGACGTTGTAACCGAAGGCGGCGTCGTCGCCCTTCACCTTGGCGATCGCGTCAGGCAGCGCCAGCGAGGCGCCGAGCACGGAAGGCACGGCCGCCGCCGGGATCGCACCCGTCGCGGCCGCGGCCGCCATCACCGCGGTCATGTTCACCGCGTTGGTCAGTTCGGCATCGATCTTCTGATAGTTGAGGCCGGCGCCGATCGAGATCATGTCGTTGACCTTGAAAGCGACGCTGGGATTCACGTTGACCGTCTTGACGTCGGACTTGATCGCCTGGTAGCGGCCCAGCCAGTCGGACTCGTACTCGGTCTTCAGGCCGAATGGCGCGCTGATGCCGAGTCCCAGCGCGAGTCTGCCCATCGGTAGCACGACATAGGTGTTGGGGACGTAAGCGGTGTCGCCGGCGTCGCCGCCGTTGCCGCCCAGCGGCCGGCAAACCTGCGCGCTGACGCAGGCGGCCTGCGAATTGCCATTGCTGAACTTCGCCGACGGCGTGATCGAATGCAGGACCAGCGACGCGGTCGGTCCTTCCATCCGGGTCATTCCGGCCGGATTCCACCAGACGGTGCCGGCGTCGTCGGCTATCGCCGCGGCGCCGGCATAGGCATTGCCCAGCCCGCTCGCGGACGTTTCGACCAGGGCGAACGAGGAAGCGGACGCCGCGCCCGCCGCGGCGAGCAGTGCGGCGCCAACGGCAGCATGAAGCGCGGAACGGCGAAACGGTGTTGCGTGCATGATGAATCTCCTCAGAGTTTGGATGCGTGCTTCATGGGAATCGTTGCGTGAGGGCGGCGTCGAATCAGGCCGCTTCCGCCGGGGTTCATGTTGAGAAAAGTATACTCCGGTGCCTTGCGGAACTCCATGCGCCAAGCGCCAAAGCGGCGTTACGCCGCGGGAGCGTTGCAACCAGGCAACTCGCGGGGGCGGCGGTCTTCGCCGATGGCCACGTAGGTGAGCGTCGCCTCGGTGACCTTGACCACCGTCAGGGCCGATTGCATCTGCGGATGCCGCTCCGCGTAGACCTCCACTTCGACGGTGATCGACGTGCGCCCGGTGCGCACGACGTCGGCGTAGAAGCTGACCACGTCGCCGACCATCACCGGCTGCTTGAACACGAAGGAATTGACCGCTACCGTCGCCACCCTGCCGCCTGCGCGCCGGACCGCCAGGACGCCCCCGGCGATGTCGACTTGCGCCATGATCCAGCCGCCGAACACGTCGCCGTTGTAGTTGACGTCCGATGGCATCGGCACCACGCGCAGCGCCGGCTCGCGGCCGGGCAGCGGCTGCGGATGCGGCGCGCCGGTCATGCGGCCAGCTTCTTTTCCTGTTCGCGCAATTCGCGGCGGAGGATCTTGCCGACGTTGGTCTTGGGCAGCTCGGAGCGGAACGCGACGTGGCGCGGGATCTTGTATCCGGTCAGGTGCACGCGGCAGTGCGCCAGCACGTCTTCGGCGGTCAGGTTCGGATCCTTCTTGACGATGCAGACCTTGACCGCTTCGCCCGTCTTGTCGTCGGGCACGCCGATCACCGCGCATTCGAGCACGCCGGGCAGCATCGCGACGATGGCCTCGATCTCGTTCGGGTAGACATTGAAGCCGGACACCAGGACCATGTCCTTCTTGCGGTCGACGATCTTGAAGAATCCCTTTTCGTCGACGACGCCGACATCGCCGGTGGCCAGCCAGCCATCGCGGTCGATGGCCTTGGCGGTTTCCTCGGGCTTGTTCCAGTACCCTTTCATCACCTGCGGGCCGCGGATGCAGATCTCGCCGGGAATGCCGATGCCCACTTCGGCGCCGGAGTCGTCGCGCAGGATGACTTCCGTCGACGGAATCGGCAGTCCGATGCAGCCGTTGTACTCCTTCAGGTTGAGCGGATTGATGACGGCGCCGGGCGAGGTCTCGGTCAGCCCGTAGGCTTCGACCAGCGTCACCCCGGTGGCCGTCTTCCAGCGTTCAGCGACCGCCTGCTGGACCGCGGCGCCGCCGCCCAGCGTGATCTGCAGATGGCTGAAGTCGATCGTGTCGAAACCGGGGGTGTTGAGCAGGCCGTTGAACAGCGTGTTGACGCCGGTGAACGCGGTGAACTTGTGTTTCTTCAACTCCTCGACGAAGCCGGGCATGTCGCGCGGATTGGGGATCAGCACGTTCTCCGCGCCCAGCGTCGTGAACACCAGGCAGTTCGCCGTCAGCGAAAAGATGTGATAGAGCGGCAGCGCGGTGATGATGATCTGCTGGCCATCGGTCTTCAGGAACGGCATCAGCCAGCTGCGCGACTGCAGCAGGTTTGCCACGATGTTGCGATGGAGCAGCATTGCCCCCTTGGCCACGCCGGTGGTGCCGCCCGTGTACTGCAGGAACGCGATGTCCTCGTGGCCGATCTGCGGCTTTTGCAGCGTCCGGCCCTTGCCTTCGGCGATGGCGCTGGAAAACGTGATCGAACCCGGCAGCGCGAACGGCGGCACCATCTTCTTGACGTGCCGCACGACCAGGTTTACCAGGATGCCCTTGAGGCCGAGCATCTCGCCCAGGCTGGTGACGATGACGTTCTTCACCGGCGTGTGCGCGATCACTTCCTGCAGCACGTGCGCGAAGTTCTCGATCACGACGATGGTGTCGGCGCCGCTGTCCTTCAGCTGGTGCTCGAGTTCCCGCGGCGTGTACAGGGGATTGACGTTGACGACCGTGCAGCCGGCGCGCAGCACCCCGAACAGGCAGACGGGATACTGGAGCACGTTCGGCATCATCAGCGCGACGCGGCTGCCCTTGGTCAGTCCCCTGGACTGCAGGAAGGCGCCGAAGGCCGCCGACATCTCGTCGAGTTCGCCGAAGGTGATCGACTTGCCCATGCAGGTGTACGCCTTGCGCTGGGTGAATTTCGCGGCCGCCTCGTCGAAGACCTGCGCGAGCGACTGGTATTCGTTGATGTCGATTTCCGCGGGCACGCCCTTCGGATAGCTCTTGAGCCAGATCTTTTCCAAGTTTCCTCCTCTTGCGGCGCTGATGTCCGCTGCGAGATCAATGGTCGCGCATTCCGGCTGGGCGCGCAACTGTGCGCTTGTGGGTCAGGTGGCGCGCGCCGCCAGGTAATGCAGCGGCCCGCCCGTATAGAAGGCGAAACCGGTACCGAAGATCGCGCCGGCGTCGACCAGGTCGGCGTCCGCGACGATGCCTTCGGCCAGCGCCCGCTGCGCTTCGGCCAGCAGCGGCGCGATGAGCCTGTCGGCCAGGCCTGCGGGCACGCGCTTCGGATCGGCGCGCGGCTTGCTGATCTTGCCTCCCGGATAGGCGTAGAACCCGGCGCCGGTCTTGCGGCCGAGCTTGCCTTCGGCGATCAGTTGCCGCAGCCGCGCGGGCCTCACGGTCTCGGACGTGCCGGCGGGCGCCAGCATCTTGCCTACGGCCAGGCAGATATCCAGTCCGACGGTGTCGGCCAGTTCGAGCGGCCCCATCGGCATGCCGAACGCCAGCGCGGCTTCATCGACGATCTCGGGCGCGACGCCTTCGTCCACGCAGGCCATCGCCTCCATCAGGTACGGCGCGAGGATGCGGTTGACCAGGAATCCGGGTGCGCTCTTGACCGGCAGCGGCAGCTTGTCGATCTGGCGCGTGAACGACGCGCAGGCGAGGAGCAGGTCCGGGCGCGATTGGACGCCGGCGACGATCTCGACCAGCATCATCTTCGGCACCGGGTTGAAGAAGTGCAGGCCGACCAGCCGTCCGGGATCGCGCATCGCCGCGGCGATCTGTTCGATCGGGATGCTCGAGGTGTTGGTGGCGAGGATCGCGCCGGGTCGGACCTTGGCTTCGAGCGCGGTGAAGATGTCCTGCTTGACCTGCAGGTTCTCGAACACGGCTTCGATGATCACGTCGGCACTCCGCGCGCCGTCGCCGGCGACGTCGGGAATCAGCAGGTCAGCGGCATCGCGGATGCGCCGCGGATCCCGCAACCGGTCCTTGAACAGCTTGGCCGCGCGCCCCATCGCCGGGGCGAGCTTCGCGGACGACTGATCCTGCAGCGTCACCTTCAGTCCGCGCAGCGCGCACCACGCGGCGATGTCGCCGCCCATGGTGCCGGCGCCGATCACGTGGACGTGTTTCGCCTGGAAGGCGCTCTCCTTGCCCTGCGCCTTCAGCCGTTCCTGCAGGCCGAACAGCCGGATGAGGTTGCGGGTCGTCGGCGACGCGAGCAGCGACTGCAGCGACGACGCGTGCGCGGCCGGAAACGCGAACGGGTCGCCATCGTGTTCCGACCAGATGTCGAGAATCGCGTACGGCGCCGGATAGTGGACGCGGCGCGCCTTTTTCGCGGTCTGCTTTCGCGCCTGGGCGGCGATGATCTTGCGCGCCGGGCTCCACAGCGTGAGCCGCTGCGCCAATGTTGGCCGATGCGGCGCCGGGCGGGCGGCGAGCGTGATGCGTGCGGCGTTCATCATCACGCGGACGGGCACGGACTCGTCGACCAGGCCCATCCTCTTCGCCCGTTTCGCATCCACCGTGCGCCCGGTCAGCATCATGTCCAGCGCCGCGGGCGCGCCTATGGTCCTGGGCAGCCGCCGCATGCCGCCCCAGCCGGGGACGATGCCCAGCATCACCTCGGGCAGGGCCAGCCGGGTTCCCGGTTCGTCGACGGCGATCCGGTAGGTGCAGGCCAGCGCCAGCTCCAGGCCGCCGCCCATGCAGAAGCCGCGGATCAAGGCCAGCGTCGGGAACGGCAGCGCCGCGAATTCGTTGAACGTGTCCCAGCCGCGCCGGACCAGTGCGACCGCTTCCTCCGGCGTCGCGATGGCGGTGAATTCGCGCACGTCGGCGCCGGCGATGAACCCGCTGTCCTTCGCCGACAGGACGACCAGCCCGCGCGGGCGCTCGCCGCCCGCTGCGGTGCCCAGTTCGGTGACGATGTTGCGCAGCTCGGTCATCGCCTCGGCGGAGAACGTGTTTGTGGATTCGCCGGCCTTGTCGAAGTACAGCCAGTGCAGCCCGTCGGTGTCGCGTTCGATGCGCCAATGCTTGTATGTGCTCATGGAGTGGTTTCTCGGTTATGGCCGTTCGACGAGCATCGCGCCGCCCTGGCCGCCCCCGATGCAGATCGAAGCGATGCCGCGCTTGCCGCCGGTGCGCTTGAGTACGTTGAGGAGGTGCAGCACGATGCGCGCGCCGCTGGCGCCCACCGGGTGGCCGAGCGCGATCGCCCCGCCGTCGACATTGAGCTTCGCCTGGTCGAGTTCGCCCAGCGGCGCGGCCAGGCCCAGCTGCTCCTTGCAGTACGCCGGGTCGTTCCAGGCGCGCAGGCAGGCGATCACCTGCGCGGCGAACGCTTCGTTGATTTCCCAGGCGTCGAGGTCGTTCAGCGCGAGGCCGTTCCGCTGCAGCAGCGGCGTCGACGCATGCACCGGGCCCAGTCCCATCTGGGCCGGGTCCAGTCCCGCCCATTCCGTATCCACGATGCGGCCGAGCACCGGCAGTTTGTGCTTCTCCACCGCCTGTGCAGAGGCGAGGATCAGCCAGGCCCCGCCGTCGGTGATCTGCGAGGAGTTGCCGGCGGTGATGTTGCCGAACTTGCGGTCGAAGAAGGGCTTGAGCTTTGCCAGGTTCTCTGCGGACGAATCGCGGCGCACGCCGTCGTCGGCGACGAGCGCCTCGCCCTTCGGATCGTACAGCGGAACGACTTCTTCCGCGTAGTGGCCGGCATCCTGCGCGGCCGCCACGCGCTGGTGGCTGCGCACGGAGAACGCGTCCATTTCGGCGCGCGTGATCCCGAACCGGTACGCCAGGTTCTCGGCGGTCTGGCCCATCATCAGTCCGACGACGGGGTCGGTGAGGCCGCGCATGATGCCGATGATGGGCGAGAGGATCTGCGCCGGATTCAGGCTCAGGAACGCCGACGCCTTGGCGCCCATCGATTTCGCGCCGGCGAAGCGCGCGAACCACAGCACCATCTTGTCGTTGTAGAGCAGCGGCGCGCGGGAGAGCGCATCGACGCCGCCGGCGAGCACCAGTTGCGCGCGGCCTTCGCGGATGTTGACCAGCGCCGAATCGAGCGCCTGCATCCCCGACGCGCAATTGCGCATCACCGTCCAGCCGGGCACCTTGAGGCCGCAGCCCAGCCGCAGCGCGACCACGCGGCCGATGTTGACCTCGTCCGGGGAGGGGCTGGCGCAGCCGAGTATCACTTCGTCGAGCTGGTCGGGCGCGAAATTCTGGCGCAACAACAGCGCACGCCCCGCCGCGACGGCCAGGTCCGAGGCGGCAAAAGGCCCCGGCGCGTTGCGCGCCTTCAGGAAGGGCGTCCGGGCGCCGTCGACGACATACACCGGGGGGCGGCTCATGCCGCCCTCGCGAACGAATGCGGAGCAACGGCGCTCTCCGTCGGCACGGGAGTCGGGGCGAAGTCGTCGACGTGGATGACGCGGTCGGAGAGCTCCCTGGCGCGCTGGAGCGTCGCGGCGTCGGCCGCGGAAATCAGGCCCGTTGCCAGCGCGTTGGCGACATGCTCCTGCGGCGTCGCGCCGGCCAGCGTTCCGGCCTTGGCCGCCGCCCGGATCCGGGATTCGACCGCATCCGCATCGACCACGGCCCGGAGCGCGGCCTCGATCAATGCCACCGGGTCGTCGGGCGCCGCGGCGATGAACGTGCCGCGGGTCAGGCGGTCGCGCGTGGCGGACGGCTCGATCAGCAGGCTTGCCACCTCGTGTCCCAGGCGATCGGAGGGCACCACATACGGCCGGCCCAGCGGGAAGATCACCCGCCGCAGCAGCCACGCGACTACTTTGCTTGGATAGTTGGCCAGCACGCCTTCGAAGGCGTTCTGCGCCTTGAACATCGCGTCCCAGATCGCCCAGTGCAGCAGCGGCGCGTCGGCCGCCTGCCTGCCCTCGTCCTCGAAGCGCTTGAGCGTGGCCGAACTCAGGTACAGCAGGCTGAGGATGTCGCCCAGGCGCGCCGACAGCTTTTCGCGCCGCTTGAGGCCGCCGCCCAGCACCAGCATCGACACGTCGGAGAGAAAGGCGAACGCCGCGGAAAAGCGCGAGAGCTGCTGGTAGTAGCGCCGGGTCTCGGGCGCGATGATGTCCGGCGTGGCGACGAAATGCGAGCCGGTCAGTCCCAGCACCAGCGCGCGCGCGGCGTTGGTCAGCGTAAAGCCGATGTGGCCCCACAGCGCCGCGTCGAAATCGCCGAGCGCCTTGGCACGGTCCGGCTCGCGCGCGGCGGCGAACTCCCGCAGCACGTAGGGATGGCAGCGGATCGCGCCCTGGCCGAAGATGATCAGGCTGCGCGTCAGGATGTTTGCGCCCTCGACCGTGACGCCGATCGGCAGCGTCATGTAGGCGACCGCCAGGAAGTTGTTCGGCCCCATGCAGATGCCCTTGCCGCCAACGATATCCATACCGTCATTGACGACCTGGCGCCCGCGCTCTGTCAGGTGATACTTGACGATGGCCGAGAGCACCGCCGGCTTTTCGCCCAGATCGATCGCGCCGGCGGTCATCGTGGCCGCCGCGTCCATCATGTACAGGTTGCCGCCCATCCGGGTCAGCGCTTCCTCGATGCCTTCGAACTTGCCGATCGGCGTCTTGAACTGCTTGCGCACGCGCGCATAGCCGCCCACCGCGCGCACCGCGAGCTTGCTCATGCCCACGTAGTTACCGGGCAGCGAGATCGAGCGGCCAGCGGCGAGGCAGTTCATGAGCATCTTCCAGCCCTCGCCGATCATTGCCTGGCCGCCGATGATGAAGTCCATCGGAATGAACACATCGGTGCCCCAGTTGGGACCGTTCTGGAATTCGGCGATCATCGGGCGGTGGCGCCGGCCTATCCGCACGCCCGGATGGGTGGTCGGAATCAGCGCGCAAGTGATTCCCAGGTCTTCCTTGCCGCCCAGCAAGTTATCGGGATCCTGCGCGCGGAACGCGAGTCCCAGCACCGTGGCAATCGGGCCTAGCGTGATGTAGCGTTTGTCCCAGGTCACGGAGAGGCCGAGCGTTTCCTTGCCCTGGTATTGCCCCATGCACACGATGCCGGTATCGGGCAGCGACGCCGCGTCGGAGCCGGCGAGGGGGCTGGTGAGCGCAAAGCAGGGGATGTCCTCGCCGCGCGCCAGCCGCGGCAGATAGTGACTCTTCTGCGCCTCCGTCCCGTAGTGCATCAGCAATTCGGCCGGACCCAGAGAATTGGGCACCATCACGCTGACCGCGCCGGCGCAGGTGCGGGTCGAGAGCTTGGTGACGACCTGCGAGTGTGCATAGGCCGAGAAGCCCTTGCCGCCGTATTCCTTCGGGATGATCATGCCGAGGAAGCCACGGTCCTTGATGAATCGCCAGACGCTGGGCGGCAGGTCGTGCCACTCGGTGATGACCTTCCACTCGTCGATCATCGCGCACAGCTGCCCGGTGTCGTTGTCCAGGAATGCCTGTTCTTCGGCGGTGAGATGCGGGGGGCGCGTCGCGAGCAGCTTGTTCCAGTCCGGCCTGCCCGAAAAGAGGTCGCCATCCCACCACACGGTCCCGGCTTCGAGCGCGTCGCGCTCGGTCTCCGACATCGGCGGCAGGATCTTCCGGTAGAAAGTGAGGACCGGCCCGCTGTAGAGCCAGCGCCGCAGTGAGGGAATCAGCAGCGAAGGCGCGAGCACGACCAGAAGTGCGCCCAGCGGCAGCAGCACGATGCCGGGCAGGACTTTCGCGAACCCGGCGAGCACCAGGGCGCCGGCGATCGCCGCGGCCCAGGCCCATCCGGGCAGCGCGAAGTAGGCCAACGCGATGGCGCCGATCAGAATTGCCGCAAACCAGATCAACAGTCCCATGGAATTCTCCTCAAGTGAAACTCATGCGGGGCGAACGCCGCGCCGGCCGGCTTTCGGCTTGGCGGACAGTTCGGACAGTTCGGACAGATCGGCCAGCGGGGCCTGCAGGCCCGCGACCAGGAATGGACCCAGGCGCCGCAACAGCAATTCGTCGTTGTCGGTCGCGACCGGATTCAGTTCGGAAATCAGTTTGAGCACGTCGGTGCCCGCCAGCGTGTACGACAAGGCACCCATCAGGAAATGCAACCGCCAGGACAGTTCCCGCGCCGGCAGGTGCGGCAGCGTGCGCCCGAACGCGGCCTTGAAACGCGCGATCATCGGCGCGTACTGGTGGCTGAGGAATTGCCGGATGAATGGCGCCGGGTCGGCATAGGCGCGGCCGGTCAGCCGGAGGAAATTCTTGCCCCCCCGCGCCTTGTCGCGGGCGAGCGTGAGCGCCGGGATGATCATCGCGCCGATGATCGCCTCGCAGGTCAGCGGCTGGTCCCGCGCGTCGGTCTCGAGGCGGTCGAGCAGCGCCAGGCGTTCCTGGTTCATCGGATCGAGGCGGCGCGTCAGGACCGCCTGGAACAGCTCTTCCTTGCTCCCGAAGTGGTAGTTCACCGCGGCCAGGTTGACGCCGGCCTCCGCCGTGATCTGGCGCAGTCCGGTCGCCTCGAAGCCGTGCTCCATGAACAGGCCTTCCGCGGCGTCGAGGATCTTCTCCTTGGTGACGGAAGTCTTGCTGTCGACGAGTCGAAGCTGCGGCATGTCCATGGCGGGGAGCGCGGATTCAGGTGGGGTGGGGAAACATTCAAACGTTTGTTTGAATCCTTTGCATCGTACGCTGCGCTGCGCGGCGTCGTCAAGGCGCGCGCATCGAACGCACGCTCTAATCGCTGCCGTGGCCGCCGCGGCGCGCGCGAATTTGCCCGATATCAAGAGCGCGCGTAAGCTCCCCGCTCCACCCGCACCCATCAACCTGACAAGGAAATGCGAATGGCCGAATTCCGCTTGTATTGCTTCGCGCAGTCGGGCAACGCCTACAAGGCGGCGCTGATGCTCAATCTCTGTCGCGCCGACTGGGAGCCGCGGTTCGTCGATTTCTTCAATGGCGAGACCCGCACGCCCGAGTACCGGGCGCTCAATGTAATGGGTGAAGTGCCGCTGCTCGAGCACGCGGGCGGGCGCCTTGCCCAGTCGGGCGTGATCCTGGACTTCCTCGCCGAGCGCTTCGGCCAATTCGGCGCCGCCGATGCCGACGAGCGGCGGGAGATCCTGCGCTGGCTCTTGTGGGATAACCACAAGCTCACCAGTTACATCGCGACGCTGCGCTTCATGCTGCAGTTCGCGAAGACCGGCGAGACGCCCGTGACCGAATTCCTGCGCGGCAGGATGAAGGGCGCGCTGGGCGTGCTGAACACGCATCTGGAAACGCACCGCTTCGCGATCGGCGACAACGCGAGCATCGCCGACCTCTCGATGTGCGGCTACCTGTACTGGCCGGACGAATTCGGCGTGGACTGGGCGGACTATCCGAACGTGGGCCGCTGGCTCGCGGCGATCGCCGCGCTGCCAGGCTGGGTGCATCCGTACAAACTCATGCCCGGGCATCCGTTGCCGGCGAAGGCGTGAAACTCATACTCGGTAGGATGGGTGGAGCGCAGCGATACCCATCTGCCCGTGCGAGAACAACTGTTCGTCGGTGCGCGAACGAAAAATCGCCGCCGGACGACGTTTCCGTGTGATTCGGCGATGATGGGTATCGCTGCGCTCCACCCATCCTACGACCTACGCACCAGCGATGGGTATCGCTGCGCTCCACCCATCCTGCGGGAAGTGCAGTCGCGCGCGCAGGCGGTTCAAGCGGCGGCCGGGGCGGCGAGGCTCTTGCGGAAGCGGTTGAGTTCCTGTGTCGTGGCGAACGTCTGCTCGAACAGGTTGGACAGGTTGTGCAGGATCATCTCGACGACCTTCCTTTCCCAGCCGGCGTCGAACTTGATCTGCATGTCCAGCCAGTGTTCCAGCCAGCCGGGGTCGGGAGTGCGCGACTGCACGGTGTCGAGCGGAAACAGGCTCTGGTTCACGTGCAGGTTGGTCGGGTGCAGCGGCTTGCCGGCGCGCCCCGGCGAGGTCATCAGCACGCCGATCCGGGCGAACGCGCGCTTGGCCTCGATGCCGGTGCGCGCGATGGCCTGCTTCATGTACTTGAGGTACGCGCCGCCGTGCCGCGCCTCGTCGCGCGAAATCATGTCGTAGATGCGCTTGATCACCGGTTCGGTGTGCCACTCCGAGGCGCACTTGTACCACTGCGTGAGCCGGACCTCACCGCAGAAATGCAGCATCAACGTTTCATGCGCCGGCGCCGGATCGAACTCGAAGCGCACAGCGTGCAATTCCTCTTCGGTCGGCACGAGCTCCGGCCGGAAGCGGCTCAGGTACTCCATCAACACAAGCGAATGCCGCTGTTCCTCGTAGAACCACACCGACATGAACGCGCAGAAGTCGCTGTCGTCGCGGTTGTCGCGCAGGAACATCTCGGTCGCGGGCAGCGCCGCCCATTCGGTGATCGCATTCATCCGGATCGTCTGCGCCTGCTCGTCGGTCAGCGCCGCCGGGTCGTACAGGGCCCAGGGCACGTCCTTGTCGATGCTCCAGCGGACCGCCTCGAGGGACTTGAATAACTGTGGATAGAGCATGGTCGGTTGTGGGTCGTCAGTAGGTCAGAAAAAGTACGTTAGCTCAGCCCGGCGCCGAGCGGTTGCTGGCGGACCGCCACGCCTCCAGCGCGGGGAGCACGTCAGCCAGCGATTGTATCCGGCAAACACCCCTTGGCAACTGTTTCAGCCGCGCGACGAGGCTGCCCCCCACCCATAGTGTTGTCGATGGCGCAAGATCCGGGCGCAGCGACGCGATCCCGGCCGCGGCTGCGCGCAGCGGAAACGCGTCGCTGAACGACAGGGCGACGATGTCGGCGCGGTGCGCGGCGGCCGCCGTTGCGATGTCCTGCAGCGGGGTCTGGGTGCCCAGCGCGATGCACGGCACCCGCTCCGAGGCCAGCAGCGTCTCGACCATCAGCAATCCCAAGGCATGCTGCTCCTGCGGCAACGTCGTGAGCAGCACCCGCGGGGAGTCCTGGCGGCGTGACATGCTCTGGATCGCCGAGCGCAGGACGCCTTGCACCCGCTCGGTGTACAGATGCTCCTCGAATATCGCCAGGTCGCCGCGCGCCCAGGCCTCGCCGACGGCCACATTGAGCGGCGCGAGCGTGGCCAGCACGAACTGCTGCAGCCCCTGCCGCAAGAGCAGGTGGGTCAGGTGCTGCTCCAGCGCCGGGCTGTCATGCGACTGCAGCAGCGCGATCAAGTCGGTATGCGCCGCCGGCGGCGTCCCGTCCGCCCGCGCCACCGTCTGCTGCGCGGCCAATGCGGTGAGCTCCTCGAACGACTTGTCCATCAGCCTGCCGGGGCGCTGACCGGCGTCCATCAGCCGCTTGATGACCCGCAGCTTGTCGACCTGCGGCGCGTCATACAGCCGCTCGCCGAAGGCGTCCCGTCCGGGCTGGGGGAAGCCGTAGCGCCGCTCCCACATCCGCAGAGTGTCCTTGGACAAACCGGTGTCCCGTTCGACCTGGCTGATGTTGAGCATGATCTGGCTGACTTGGTTCTTTGGACTATTTGTCTTGGACAAAATGTTGACTTGTTGTTCAATTACGGCTACATTAGCGCCAATTAGACTAAATTGTCCAGGACAAATAGATGTATCCGCGCTTCTGTCCAACGCCGCCGCGAAACCTGTTGCATGCGCGTTGCGTAGTGCAGCAGTACGACGCTGGACGCCATGCAGTTTGCCCGCAAAGCCTCGAAAGGATTGTAATCGTGAACGCCGCCTATCGGTTCCTGCTGGTCGAAATCCAAGCGCCTGACTGCCGGATACCCGTCATTCGACGGTTGGGTATCTGCAGGTTCGGCGGAGCGTTCGCATGAGCGCGCGTCCGGGCAGCATGCCCTTCCTGCCGAGCCGGGTCGCCGTCGTCGGCTCCGGCATCGCCGGCCTCGGCGCCGCGCACCGGCTGCACGCGCTCGGGCATCGTGTCACCTTGTTCGAGGCGGGCGCCTGGCTGGGCGGGCATACCCATACCGTCGACGTGGCGCTGGAGGGGATCGTCGCGCCGGTCGACACGGGATTCCTGGTGTTCAACGACCGCACGTATCCGAACCTGGTCCGCCTGTTCGCCGAACTGGGCGTCGCGTCGACGCCCAGCGAAATGTCGTTTTCGCTGCGCAACGACGCCGAGCGGATCGAGTGGGCGGGCACCGACTTCGGCGCGCTGTTCGCGCAGCCGAAGAACGCGTTCCGCCCCGCGTTCTGGCGGATGCTGCGCGAGGTGACCCGCTTCAACCGCGCCGCGACCGCGTACGTGGCCGGCAGCGCGTCCGACGCGGGCGAAACGCTCGGCGAATACCTGGACCGCAACGGCTACGGGCGCGAGTTCCGCGAGTGGTATCTGATTCCGATGGCCGCGGCCATCTGGTCGAGCCCGCAGGCGGAGATCGAAGACTTCCCGTTCCTGAGCTTTGCCCGGTTCTGTGCCAACCACGGCCTGCTGGCGGTGACCGGCCGGCCGCAATGGCGCACCGTGACCGGCGGCGGCAAGGAGTACGTGCGCCGGATCGCCGCGCAACTCCCGGACATTCGCCTGAACTGCCCGGTGACCGCGATCCGGCGGCGCGACGGCGCCGTCGACATCCGGTTCACCCAGCGCGGCGCCGCGCACCGGCAGGAGTTCGACCAGGTCGTCATGGCCTGCCACGCCGACCAGTCGCTGGCGCTGCTGGCGGATCCCAGCCCCGCCGAGCGGGCGCTGCTGGGCGAAATCCGCTACCAGCCCAACCGCGTGCTGCTGCATACCGATCCGGCGCTGATGCCGCGCGCCCGGCGCGCGTGGTCGGCCTGGAACTACCTCGCCGCGCCCGATCAGGCGCGCACGAGGCCGGTCGCGGTGACGTACTGGATCAACAAGCTGCAGCCGCTGCCCTTCAGGACGCCGGTGCTGGTCACGCTGAATCCGCCGTTCGAGCCGGCCAAGGACAGGATCCTGGCCGAGTACGAATACTGGCATCCGTTGCACGACAGCCGCGCCGTCGCCGCGCAGGCGGGATTCGCCGCGCTACAGGGGCAGCAGAACACCTGGTACGCCGGCGCTTGGCTGGGGTACGGCTTTCACGAGGACGGGCTCAAGTCCGGCTATGCGGCGGCCGCCGGCATTGCGGCAAGCGAATGGCCGGCCGTCCCGCTGCACGAGCCCGTCCGCGCCTGGCCCGCCGACGCGCTCGCTGCCTGACCATGCCCACTGCGTTTCTGCCTCAACTGATCGCCGGCGAGGTGATCCATCACCGGACGCGCCCGGCCGAACACCGGTTGTCCTATCCGGTGTTCTTCCTGCGCCTGCCGCTTTCCGGCGTCGCGCGGCTGCCCGGGCAGGGCTTAGCCGTCAATCGCTTCGGCTGGGTCGCGTTCGACGAGCGCGACCACGGCGCGCGTGACGGTTCGCCGGTCGGCCCGTGGATTCGCGCGCTCCTGGCACGGCACGGCGTCGAGGCCGACGGCGAGATCGAACTCATCTGCTTTCCGCGGATGCTGGGCTACGCGTTCAAGCCCGTCAGCTTCTGGATCTGCTACAACGCCGCCGGCGCGGTGCGCGCCGTGCTGGCCGAGGTGCACAACACGTTCGGCGAAGCGCACAACTATCTGCTCGCCAACGACGACGGCACGCCGCTGCGCAACGGGCAGACCCTCGTGGCGGCCAAGGTCTTCCACGTTTCGCCATTCCTGGAAGTCAAGGGCCGCTACACATTCCGCTTCCACTTCGGCCCGGGACGGTTCCTGGCCCGCATCGACTACGCGGACGAAAGCGGCACGGTCCTCACGACCAGCATGGCCGGCCACTGCGCGGCGCTGAACCGCGCCAGCCTGCGCCGGGCGGCGCTGAAGTTCCCGTTCCAGGCGCTGGGCACGGTCGCGCGCATCCACTGGCACGCGCTGCGGCTCTGGCTCAAGGCGGTCCCCTATTTCACCAAACCCCATCCACCCTTGAAGGAAACGACACGATGAGCGCAGCGCACCTTCCCTCCCTGGCCGGCCCGGCTTACGCCGAACACCGCATCCCGGCATCCGCCCGCGTGCTGCTGGCGATGCTCGCGCGCCTGGCCTGGGGGCGCCTCACGGTCGCCGGCCCCGGCGGCTTTCGTGCCGAGTTCGGCGCGGCCCACGGCGCTGCCGCGCACATCGAGTTCCGCGACTGGGACATCTGCGGCGAGATCCTCACCGGCGGCGACAACGCGTTCGCCGAAGGCTACATGCAGCAGCGCTGGGACAGCCCCGACCTGGTCGCGCTGCTCACCGTCGCCGCGCACAACCAGCAGGCGCTCGCGCAGACGTTCTACGGGTCCGCGATCCGGCAACTCGTGTTCCGGATCGCGCACGCGTTGCGCAGCAACACCCGCCGCGGCGCCCGCCGGAACATCGAGGCGCACTACGACCTGGGCAACGACTTCTACGCGCTGTGGCTGGACCCGACGATGACGTACTCCTCGGCGCTGTTCGGCGGCGACGCGCAACAGGACCTGGCCGGCGCGCAGCGCGACAAGTACCGCCGGATCCTGCGCGAACTCGCGCTGCAGCCCGGCGCGCGCGTGCTCGAAATCGGCTGCGGCTGGGGCGGCTTCGCCGAAGAGGCGTTGCATGCGCACGATGTGCGCCTGACCGGGCTCAGCCTGTCGCCGGCGCAGACCGAATTCGCCCGCGCGCGTCTCCAGCAGGCCGGGGTCGCGGATCGCGCCGAACTCGTCCTGCGCGATTATCGCGACGAGCAGGGCACGTACGACGCGGTGGCGTCGATCGAGATGTTCGAAGCCGTCGGCGAACGCTGGTGGCCCGCCTACTTCTCGACGCTGCACCGGGTGCTGCGCCCCGGCGGGCGCGCGGTTATCCAGGCGATCACCATCGCCGAAGACCGCTTCGAGCGCTACCGGAGCACCAGCGACTTCATCCAGCAGTACATCTTCCCGGGTGGGATGCTGGCCACCCGGACGCGGATCGCCGAGGAAGCCGGGCGCGCCGGGCTCGCGCTCGAAGCCCGGCACGACTTCGGCGCCGACTATGCGCGCACCCTCAAACTCTGGCTCGCGCGCTTCGACCAGCAAGAGACGGCCGTGCGCGGGCTCGGTTTCGACACGCGCTTCGTCAAGATGTGGCGCTTCTACCTGGCCTATTGCGCGGCGGGCTTCATCGCGGGAACGACCGATGTCGGACAGTACACGTTTGCGCGCGCCTAGCCTCGCGGCGCTGGTGTTCGCCGCTGCTTTCGCGACCCAGCCGCTCGCCCAGGCGCCGGCGGCAGCCTCCGTGCTCGACGCGTTGCTGCCCGAGGCGGTGCGCCTGCTCGCGCCCAGGCTGGAAGTCCACGGCGAAGGCAGCTTTCGCTGGTTCGGGCTGCTCATCTATCACGCCAGATTGTGGGCGCAACCGGGCGGCTGGCGGGCCAGTGACCCGTACGCGCTGGAGATCCGCTACGCGCGGCACATCGACGGCGCCGCGCTCGCCGAGCGCAGCATCGAGGAGATGCGCCACATCCGCGCCGGGAACGACGCGCAGCATCAGCAATGGCTGCAGGCGATGAAGAAGACGTTCCCCGACGTGAAGGACGGCGACCGCCTGCTCGGCCTGGCGACGCCCGGCGGCGTGACCCGGTTCTTCATGAACGGCAAGCCCATCGGCGATGTCGACGATCCCGCGTTCGGCCCGGCGTTCTTCGGCATCTGGCTGTCGCCGTCGACTTCGCGTCCCGACCTGCGCCGCGTGCTGCTCGGCCTGGCCAAGTGAATCCGCGGATTCTCCCGCGCCGCGACCTTTGGGCGTACGGCGCGCTCGCGCTCCCGCTGTCGATGGCCGCGTTGCCGATCTACGTCCACGTCCCCAAGTACTACGCCGACACGCTGGGCGTCGACCTGGCCGTGGTGGGCTTCGTCCTGCTGGGCCTGCGGCTGCTCGACGGCCTGGTCGATCCGCTGCTGGGCGCGTGGAGCGACCGCTCCGGGGCGCGCGCGACGCTGGTCGCTTGGTCGTTGCCGGCGCTGGCGCTGGGGATGATCGCGCTGTTCGCGCCGCCGCCGGCCACCAGCGCCGGCCACGCCTGGTGGCTGGCGGGAACGCTGGCGCTGGTTTACTTCGCCTACAGCCTGGCCACGATCAATCACCATGCGTGGGGCGCGGAACTGTCGGCCGATCCGCACCAGCGCACGCGGATCACCGCGACCCGCGAGGGCCTGGCGCTCGCCGGCGTGATGGCGGCGGCGGTGATCCCCGGCCTGTTCGCCGACGGCGCCTACGGCCTGCGGTTCCTGTCCTGGCTGTTCGCCGCCGTGCTGCTGGCGTGCGGGGCCTGGACCGTCTGGCGCGCGCCCCGTCCGCCGCGCGCTGCCCGCGCCGCGCTCGACGTTCTCCACACGCTGCCGGCCGTGCTGCGGGTGCCCGCCTTCCGCCGGCTGCTGGCCGTGTACATGATCAACGGCATCGCGGCCGCGATACCGGCGACGCTGGTGCTGTTCTTCATCAAGGATGCGATCGGCGCCGAAGCGCAGCAGGGCTGGTTCCTTGGACTCTATTTTCTGGCCGGGGCGCTGGCGATGCCGTTCTGGGTCGCGCTGGCGCGCCGCATCGGCAAAGCCCGGGCCTGGTTGATCGCGATGAGCCTGGCGATCGCCGCGTTCGTCTGGGCGTCGCTGCTGGGGCCGGGCGATGTCGCCGCGTTCTACGTGATCTGTGCCGCATCGGGGATCGCCCTGTCGGCCGATCTGGCGCTGCCGCCGTCGCTCCTGGCCGATGCGATCGACGATGGTCCGCCGGAACTGGGCGCGGGCGCCTACTTCGGCCTGTGGACGCTGGCCACCAAGCTCAATCTGGCGCTGGCCGCCGGCATCGCGCTGCCGCTGGTGCAATGGCTGGGCTACCGTCCGGGCGCGGCGTCCGGCGAGGGCATCGCCGCGTTGGCGATCGTGTACGCGGGCGTGCCCTGCGCGCTCAAGCTGCTGGCCGCCGCGCTGGCGTGGAACAACCTCGTGCGTCCGCACTCGACCGCCGGCCGCGGCACTCCCGCTTCTCCGACTTTCCCCGGCCCTGCCGGTTTCTCACCCCAAGGAACACCTCGATGCGAACTAGTCGTTTTCGGCCCGTGATCATGGCCGCCGTTGTCGTGCTCGGCCTTTTGCAAGGATGCGCAAGCGTGAACATTCAGGATTTTGCGAACGAAAAACCGACCCTCGACCTGCGGACTTATTTCAACGGTCCGATCGAAGCCTGGGGCGTGTTCCAGGACCGCTCGGGCAAGGTGGTCAAGCGCTTCAAGGTGAACATCGACGCCAGATGGACGGGCGACACCGGAACGCTCGACGAGCGCTTCGTTTACTCCGACGGCACGACGCAGCGGCGGGTGTGGACCATCAAGCGCGAGGGCGCCGGGCGCTACATCGGCACCGCCGATGACGTCGTCGGCGAGGCGGTGGGGGAGGCCGCGGGCAACGCGCTGCGCTGGCGCTACGTGATGGCGCTGCCGGTCGACGGGAAGGTGTACAACGTCGACTTCGACGACTGGATGTTCCTGATGGACGACAAGGTGATGCTCAACCGCTCCGCGATGAGCAAGTTCGGCTTCCGGCTGGGCGAAGTCACGCTCAGCTTCACCAAGCCATGACGGCGGGAGCGCGCCGATGCCGCTGAACCCGCCACTGCCGGCGTGGCGCGAAGCCACCGTCTGGATCATCGGCGCCTCGACCGGCATCGGCGCCGCGACCGCGCGCGCGCTGCTGGCGGCGGGGGCGCGCGTGGCTTTGTCCGCGCGCAAGGCCGATGCGCTGGCCGAGGTCGCCGGCGCGAGCGAGAGGGCGCTGGTGCTGCCGCTGGACTATACCGACAGCGCCGCCGTCCGCGCCGCCTGGACCACCCTCCAGCGGGACTGGGGCCGCGTCGACCTGGTGCTGGTGGTCGCCGGGACGCACCAGGAAATGCGCGCGTGGGAACTCGACGAAGCGGCGGCGATGGCGCTGCTGAAGACCAATCTGCATGGCGTGATCGGCACCTGCGCAGTCGTCGTGCCGGGCCTGCTCGCGCAAGGCGCGGGCGCGCTCGGCATCGTCGCCAGCGTCGCCGGCTATCGCGGCCTGCCCAAGGCGCTGATCTATGGCGCGTCGAAGGCGGCGGTGATCAACTTCACCGAGTCGCTGTACCTGGACCTGGAGCCGAAAGGGATAGGCGTCTATCTGATCAGTCCCGGTTTCGTGAAAACGCCGCTCACCGACAGCAACGACTTCAAGATGCCCGCGCTGATCAGCGCCGAAGAGGCCGCGGGGATGATACTCAAGGGCCTGCGGCAGGGCCGCTTCGAGATCCACTTTCCCAAACGGTTCACGCTGCTGCTCAAGTTTCTGCAAATGCTGCCGTACCGGTGGTACTTTGCGCTGATCCACAAGTCGACGGGGTTGTGATGCATGCATTGCCGGAAGGGCCGCTGCGGCGCCTGGTCGAATACTACGAGACGCTCACGCGCGAGACCGTGGCGCGGCTGGGCGATGTGTACGCCGCCGATGCTGCGTTCAAGGACCCGTTCAACGACGTTCGCGGCGTCGACGCAGTGCGGCGCGTGCTGCTGCACATGTTCGACGACCTGACCGATGCCCGCTTCGTGATCCGCGAGGCAGTCACCGAAGGCAACCAGGCGTTCCTCGTCTGGGACTTCATGTTCCAGGGTCCGGCGCTGGCAACCGGCCGTCGAGCGCAACATCCACGGCGCGTCGCATATTCGCTTCAACCGCGACGGCAAGGTCGACTACCACCGCGACTACTGGGACGCCGGCGAGGAACTCTACGAAAAGCTCCCCATCTTCGGCGCCCTCGTGCGCATGGTCCGCAGGAAGTTGGGCTGACCGAACCGTCGCCGGCGCCGCCGTGACCCGTGGTCCCGTAGGATGGGTGGAGCGCAGCGATACCCATCCATGGTGGAACCGACACTGCTCCCGAACCCCGTCCCCTACAACGCCCCTAACGCCCCCAACGCCCGCCACACCAGCCAAACCCCGTTCGCCAGCAACAGCCACGCCACCCACCGCCGCACCGACTGCGTTGAAAGCCGCACATGCAACCGGCTCCCGACCGCGTACCCGACCAGCATCAGCGGCAGCGCCAGCCCCGCCAGCAACAGCAGTCCCTGCTGCAGGAACATCCCTGAGAACACGAACGCCAGCGTCCGCACCACGACGGCGAGCGCGATCACCATCGACGATGTCGCGCGCAACGCCGTCTTGTCGGCGATGCGCGCCGACAAGTAGACCATGTAGACCGGTCCGCCGGTGGCGAACAGCGCGCTGAACACGCCGCCGAACAGCCCCAGCGGAATCGCCCACGCCGGATGTATCGCGCGCCACTCGCGCGCGCCGAAGAGCATGTACGCCGCATAGCCCGTGACGAAGAGTCCGAGCCCCAGCAGCGCGGCGCCGCGCGGCAGGTTGATCAGCAGCGTGAGCCCGGCGGCGATGCCGATGAGCAGGGGAAAGAGCAGCCGCCGGAACACGCGCCAGTCGACGATGCGCCACTGGCGCGACGTCGCCGTCGCCATGGCGCCGCAGTCGATCGCCGTCATCAACGGCACCACGAAGGTCAGCGGCAGCACATGCGCAATCAACGGCACCGACAAGATCGCCGCCCCGAAGCCCGTGGCGCCGAACGTCAGATAGGCCAGCATGACCACCAGCGCGACCACTGTCAGCAGCGGCCACGACAGTTCGGCGGGGAGCGTAATGGGCATCCCGGATTCTCACCGGCATTGCGCGCGCGACGCAAGGAGCGCTGGTCACCGGACTCCGATTTTTGACATGAATCGCCAGATAAACGATAATTGCAAGTTCTGGCGAATTAGCTCAGTGGTTAGAGCAGCGGAATCATAATCCGTTGGTCCGGGGTTCAAATCCCTGATTCGCCACCAGTTTCCACAAGCCCCGCAGCGCTGCGGGGCTTTCTTGTTTGTGGTGAACGCGATACTTTGGCGTGTCTTTAACCGCCCTCTTGACCGGAGCCAGCCGATGTTCCCGCCCGATGATGAATTGAAGATCTGCTTCGCCCACGTCGCCTATCAGCTGCAGGAGCGTTTTCTGCTCCGGCAATCCGGCATCGACAGCTTCGGCGTGC
The DNA here is from genome assembly GCA_016717855.1 of Betaproteobacteria bacterium. Lineage (GTDB taxonomy): Bacteria > Pseudomonadota > Gammaproteobacteria > Burkholderiales > Casimicrobiaceae > PALSA-1005. The sequence goes on along the minus strand of JADKEV010000001.1, from coordinate 302,891 downwards.
GCACGCCGGATGATTTCGCGCAGCGGATCGGCGAAGCCGACGTGGTCGTCGTCTCTGGGATGTGGCGCAACGAACTGCTTGACCAGGCGCCACGCCTGCGCTTCATCCAGTCCATCGGTGCCGGGACCGACCAGTTCGATCGCGGCCGGTTGACGGCGCGCGGCATCAGGCTCGCCAGCGCGCAAGGCGTGAACGCCAATGCGGTCTCGGAACACGCGATGGCGCTGATTCTCGCGCTCGCCCGGAAGCTGCCGGAGGCGCGCGACAACCAGGCCAGGCACGTCTGGCGCGGCATGATTTCCGACATCGCACAGCGCGAGGACGAGCTCGGCGGCAAGACGCTGCTGATCGTAGGGTTGGGCGGCATCGGCAGCCGTCTCGCGCGTCTCGCCAAGGCGTTCGGAATGCGCGTCGTCGGCATCAAGCGCGACCCGTTCACGGGCGGCGAGGACGCGGATTCCGTTCACGCGCTCGCGGAACTGAAGACCCTGCTCCCCGACGCCGACTTCGTTGCTCTGACCTGTCCGTTGACGAAGGAGACCGAGAAGATCATCGATGGCGACGCCCTTGCGCTGATGAAGAAGTCCGCCTGCCTGGTCAATGTGGCCCGCGGCCGCTGCGTGGACGAACTCGCGCTGCTCGGGGCGTTGCAGGGGCAGGCGATCGCCGGCGCCGCGATCGACGTCACCGCGGAAGAACCGTTGCCGCCAGCTTCGCCGCTGTGGGATTTGACCAATGTGCTGATCACGCCGCACACCGCCGGGGAAACGCGGAAGTACGAGGACAACGTGCTCGACATCCTGGTCGAGAATCTGCATCGGCTGGCGACTGGCGAGTCGAGCCTGAAGAACCAGATCGTGTAAACCGGCGGGATCCACCCCGCCAAGGCCCACGAACACCACGAACCTGCTCGGCACGGCGGATTGATTTACGCGCCGCCGCGGGCTACACTCCGTCTTTCTTCGTATACAAGATTAGGTATCCGATGTAAATAGCTGTTGTAATTCGAAGAATTTGAGGTAGACTACGCAAACTTTTTCGAATTCGGACCCGTGACCGCCGCTTCGTCCACAGCGTTGCCGACAGATGAAGAGCTTGAGGAAAAGCTCAACTGGTCTCCTTCACCCCCCGAGATTCCCGAACTGGCTGAACTGGCCCGCCAACTCACCGCGGTTGGCCGCAAGACCGCGGCTCTGAAGGTCACCGACATCGCGGTCGAAAGTGCGACAGGTCAGCACGATCCGGGTCTGCGCGTGCAGGCGCTGCTCGCGCGGGCGCGCGTGCAGAAGGAACAGGGCGAACACGCTGCCGCGGTGCGCTCGCTGCTTGAAGCCCAGAGCTTCAACCTCGATGCGGGCGACGCGCAGCAAGAGATGCTGATCGTCAGCGCGCTGGGCGTTGCATATGGCAAGCTCGGGATCCGCAACGAAGCGATCGCGGCGCACGAGACCGCGCTGGCGCTTGCGGCGCAGTGCGCGCCCGACCTGGTCTGCGAGTGCCACGGCAATCTCGGCCTGACGCTCGCGAACTGCGAGCGCTTCGACGAAGCGGTCGAGCATCTGAAGCAGGCGCTGGCGGTCGCGCAGCGCGGCACCGACCTCACGCACACGCTGCGGGCGCGGATCAACCTGAATGCAGTCCGCGCCTCCGCGGCCGAATTGCGGCTCAAGCGCGGCGAAACGGACGCCGCGCACGCTGAACTGCGCGAGATCCTGGGCGAGTGCGAGGCTGTGCTGGCAGACTGCCGCGCAGCGAAGGTCCATGAGCTCATCCCACCCGTCATCCAGCACATCGGCATCGTGCACAAGTGCCTCGGCGACACGGACATCGCCCGGGCGCGCTTCGCCTACGTGACCGCGATGGCGCGCCAGCACGGCTGGCTCCGGCTCGAGTTCGACGCGCTGCTGCACCTGGGCGTGATGCAATCCGATGCCGGCGATCTCGACGCCGCTGAGGAGTCCCTGACGCGCGCGCTCGGCTACTTCGAGAGCGCGCACTACAAGACATCGGCCCTCGAGGCGCACCTCGAGCTCGCGCGCGTGCACGAGAAGAAGGGCGAGTTCGAGCGCGCCTACGCGCAGATGAAGAACCATCACCGGATCCGCTTCGAAATGTCCGGCCACGAGGAGCGGATGCTCATGCAGGTGCGCGCGTGGCGCGAGGAATCCTATGGGCGCCATCGTGAGGCACGGCAGGCCCGGCAGGAGGCGGCCGCACGGCTCGATCCGAGCGCCGTCGTCGCAGTGCGCCAACGCTCATATGTCCGGCACGCCCGCTACGACCCGCTGACCGGCCTGGCCAACCGGCGGCATGGCGACTCTTACTTCGCGCAACAGTTCAAGCTGCATGGCGCGACGAACCGTGTGCTTGCCATCGGCATGGTCGACATCGACGGGTTGGAGGCGATCAACGACCGCTATTCGAACTTCGTCGGCGACATGGTGCTGCGGCAGATGGGCGTGCTGCTGCGCGCCGCGTGTCGGGACTCGGATCTCGCGATCCGCTTCGGCGGTGATGAATTCCTGCTCGTGTTCCCCAACACGACGGCCGGACAGGCGCAGGCGATCTGCGAGCGGCTGTGCACGCGAATCGACCGGCACGACTGGCGGCAGCCGATTCCCGGGCACGCGGTGTCGGTGACCGTCGTCGTCGCAGATAGCCGCGGGACGCATTCGCCGCTCGACCTGCTGCGCGCGGCGGACGGGATGCTGTACGAGGCGAAGGCGGCCCGACGCAGCCGCGTCGCCTAGGCACGCGGATTTCATTGCCAGTTCCCGCCCTGCGCGGGTAGAGTCACAGGTCTCGGCACTCGCACATGGGGAGAATGCATGCTCAAGACCGTAATAGTCGTCCTCGTCGTCGCCGTCGCGGCGATTCTTGGCTACGCCGCGACCCGGCCCGACAATTTTCGCGTGGAACGCGCCGTCAGCATCAAGGCGCCGCCCGAGAAGATCTTCCCGCTGATCAATGACTTCCACAAATGGGCCGGATGGTCGCCCTGGGAGAAGATGGACCCGGCGATGAAGCGGACCCACGCTGGCGCTGCCGAAGGCAAGGGCGCCGCCTATGCGTGGGAGGGCAACAACAAGGTCGGCGAAGGACGCATGGAGATCCTGGAGTCTTCGCCGTCGTCGAAAATCGTCATCAAGCTGGATTTCATCAAGCCGTTCGAGGGCCATAACACCGCCGAGTACACGCTGGTCGCCAAGGGCGACACCACCGAAGTCACGTGGGCAATGTACGGACCTTCGCCGTTCATCTCCAAGGTCATGCAGGTGTTCGTCAGCATGGACAGCATGATCGGCAAGGACTTCGAAGCAGGATTGGCCAGCATGAAGGCGCTCGCGGAAAAGTAGGCCGCCGGCCTTTCGCGGCGCGCAACCAGGGGAAGCGGGGCTTGCGGGCTACGCCGTCAGCCGGTCCATCCCGGGACGGGACGGGCCTGCCGGGTTCCGCGGTCGCGCCTTCCGGCGCCGGCTTGGCAGCCGGCCCAGGCGCAGCCAGACGCCGGCACCGAACATTGCCAGGCCGCCGGAGAGTCCGTACTGTTGCCACTTGGCCTCTTCCACCGCGGTGGCAACGAATACCGGCGTCCAGATCGACAGCCCGATCAGCAGGCCGGCCAGAAACGCCTGGGACTTGCGATAACCATCTAGCACGCCGCGCACGAGCCGTAGCGGCAATGGCTGGCGCCGTGCGGGCTTGCTGACGTGCCCGGGTTCCTGGTGGTTCCCGGGCCGCGTTCCGGGGTTTGTCATATCCACGAATCGCTCCCTTTTCGTGACTGGTGTTGCGGTCAGATCCCAACTGGCACGCGCGCCGCGGGGCGCGTGTGCCACCTTTGACCATCGCCGGCGCCGCAACCGCTGTTGACAATGATCGCGCCACCGAGGGCCTTGCGCAAGACGCCTGTCGGGCGCGCCGCACCGGCTGTCGAAACCGCCAAAGGGGGCTGCCCCCCGCCGCCGTCCGCCCCGCCGGTCACGCCGGGATGGGCCGGGGTGCGGATTTTGCCATAACGGGCGCTTCCTTGATAGGCAGGTTCACCAGCGCCGCGGCGACGGCCAGGGCGATGTCGGCGTACCACATCCACGTGAAGTCGCCGAACGTCACGAACGAAAGGCCGCCCAGCCAGGCGCCGAAAAAGGCGCCGGTCTGGTGCGACAGGAGGGTCAGGCCGAACAGCGTTCCCAGATAGCGGGTGCCGAACAACTTTCCGACCAGCCCGGCCGTCGGCGGAATCGTGGCCAGCCAGGTGAAGCCCAGGGCGGCGGCAAAGATGTAGAAAGTCCACGCCGTCTTGGGCGCCAGAAGATACAGGACGATGATGACTGCACGGCTCGCATAGACGAGCGCCAGCAGGTGCTTCATCCGGTAGCGGGACGACAGCGCCCCGGCGGCAAGGCTGCCGGCGATGTTGAACAGTCCGATCAGCGCCAGCGCCGTCGCCGAAACCCCGGCCGGCAGGTTGCACAGCGCCACTTCCCCTGGCAGGTGCGTGACCAGGAAAGCGACGTGAAAGCCGCAGGTGAAGAACCCCGCATGCAGCAGCAGGTAACTGGGATCGCGCAGCGCGGCGCGGAGCTGCTCTCCGAGTTGCAGAGGTGGCCGCCCGCCAGGCCCGGGCGCGGGCGCGGGTGCGGCAACGGTCGCCGCGGCCGGCGGCGGAAAGTGCGGCGCCCGCCGGCGCTCGCGCAGCGGCCACGCCAGCGGGATGGCCAGCAGCGAGGTGACGGCCATGGTCAGCATCGCCGCGACCCATCCGGCGCTGCTGATGATCGCTTGCATCAGCGGGGCGAAGACGAATTGTCCCAGCGATCCGCCGGCGTTGATGAATCCGGCGGCGAACGCGCGCCGCTCGGCCGGCAGCTGTTTCGCGGTCGCGCCGATGAGGATTGAGAAACTGCCGGCGCCGGCGCCCGCCGCGCACAGGACGCCCATGGTCAGCAGCAGACTCCACTGCGCGTCGACGAACGGCGTCAGCGCGGTCCCGAGCGCCAGCATCAGCGTGCCCGCGACGATCACGCGCCCGGCGCCGAACTTGTCGGCGATGGCGCCGAAAACGGGCTGTGCCGCGCCCCAGACGAACTGGCCGACCGCCAGCGCGAAGCTGATCGCGACGATGCCCAGTCCGGTCGCAGTGTTGATCGGCGAGACGAACAAGCCGGTGGTCTGGCGCGCGCCCATGGTGATCATCAGAATCGCCGCGGCGGCCAGGGTCAGCATCCAGCCGGCACGGGGGGCGAGGTCAGTCTTCGTTGGCATGACGTGCGGACCTTTCCAGGAGCGGGCTCAGTTGCAGGAGGGCCGAATCGAGTTGCCGGTGCAGATCGCGCACAGCCTCGGTCCCCAGCGCGGTTTCGAGCTCGGTCTGGGCGCTGCGCCACGCTTGCCTGGCCGACTTGATGGCGTCGAGTCCGGCGGCGGTGATGGTGACGATGCGCTGGCGCGAGTCGGCGCCGGGCGACAGCACGACCCATCCCGCGTCGATCAACGGCTTCAGGGTCCGGGTCAGCGTCGTGCGCTCGGTCGCCAGCCGCGCCGCGAGCCCGGCCACGGGCAGCGCCTCGCGCGCGATCGAGCGCAGCAGCGAGTACTGCGTGGTCTTCATCCCCGCCGCGGCCAGATGCAGGTCGTACAGGCGCGAGACGGTGCGGGTGAGCTTGCGCAGCGTGAAACAGGTGCAGCCAACGGTTGTCGCGGACGTGTCGGGCATGGCGGTTCGGCTATCGGTGTCGGTGCGGGAAAGCTGGGGCTGGGATGGTGTCGCCACCCCGGGGTTGGTGAGTATAGTGTATATACACCTATTTCCGCAAGCCGACAAATCGAGGGCACCTCCCGATCTCAAGCAACTGCCCGGATCCGGCACCCAGTCGCCATGAAACAGAATGCAGTCGTGCGCAAGATCAAAAGGAGAACCGGATCGATTCTGCGGGGGCCGGCGAATCCGTATATAGTCGGGACAGGCTGCCGCTGTGCGCATTGCGCGGCGCCCGCACGGCACACCACGGCGCCCAGGCGCAACACCGATTTCACCACCAGATCACAAACGGGCCGACCCAATGAACACTTATCCTGGTTTCTCAAGCAGCCGACCGCGGGCAATCGTCCGGTGGGCACATGCGCTGTTGCTGGCGCTGCTGCTCGCCGCGCCGCAGACCATTGCGCAGACTCCCCAGATCGCGTTCGACAGCAATCTCGCCAACGGCCAGCAGGTCGCCAACACCATCCGCATCATCGGCTTCGCGATCACGCCGCAATCCGCCGGGTACGTCGAAATCGACGTCGACACGCAAAGCCTCGGCCGCGCAGCCTATCCGCTGCAGCGCACCGATGTCCCCAACTCCGGGTTCATCATGGAGGTCGACACGCTCGATTTCCCGAACGGCAACCATGTCATCAAGGCCACCGGCTTTACCGCGGCGGGTGTGTCCATAGGCTCGGTGACCCGGACTCTGAACTTTGCGAACGTCCTGGCCATCGGGGCGGTCGAGGCGCCGGCGTTTCGCGCCGCCGTCGCCGGCGAGGTCACGTTCACCGGCTGGGCGCTGGCCAGCGGCGGCTTCAAGCGGCTCGAAGTCCAGATCGACGGACGCTTTGCCGGCATCGCCGACTGGGGCCTGCCGCGCAGTGACATTCAGCAGCTCCATCCGGAGTATGGGCTCGCCAACGGCGGTTTCCGGGCCGTGGTGAATCTCGACCAACTCGGTCTCGCTCGCGGCACCCATCGCGTCGCGCTGGTCGGCATCGACGGCACGGACACGCGCCGGCACGTCGTGGACAGCGAATTCGAGTACACGACCGGGCGCGCCGGCAAGAACGCCCTTGAAGTGCCCACCCAAGGGGCGCAGGTGAGCGCGACCAGCGACTTGCGCATTGCCGGGTGGACGGAAGGCGCGAATCCGGCGGCGCGCATCGACGTCTATGTCAATGACCGCTGGATTGGATCGTCCACCGCCGTCACCATGCCACGTCCGGACGTGCCCGCGAGCTTCCCGGGCGTGCAGAACGTTGGCGGCTTCGACTTCACGATCCCGGCTTTCGACCTCGGCCGCGGCAGGCATTACATCACGGCAGTCGTTACCGACACTGCCGGCCTGCGCGGCAACGTCGACTTCGCGACCGGGCCGAGGTATTTCGACGTCGGCGACTTTCAGCGGCTGTTTGGCGCGCATCTGCGCCCGGCCGTCGACTACGCCGCTGCCATTACCCAGTACACCAGCGAAGCCGGAACCGCACCCGACATCGTGATGTACTTCCAGCCGTGGCGGACCGCCGCCGGCGCCTGCTCGGTCTTCAACGAGTTTCCGTTCCTGCCCAACAGGGTCAGCGCCGCCGGCGCCCGCGTAATGGTCACATGGGAACCGCTGCAGGACGGCGCAGGAGCCGCACAGCCGGGCTTCACCTACGCCAGCATCCTTGGCGGAGCGCAGGACGCCTGCATCAGCGTGTACGCGCAACAGGTCAAGGACTTCGGCGCGCCCGTGCTGATCCGGATGGCGCACGAAATGAACGGGAATTCCAACAACTGGACGGGCATCGCCAACGGCAACGACCCGCAGGGCTACATCAATGTGTACCGCAAGGTCGTGGACATGTTTCGTGCTGCCGGCGCGACCAATGCGCGCTTCGTGTGGAGCCCCGACCACGCGTCGCCGCCCGAAGTGCCGGCGCCGGCGAGCGAAATCAAGAACTACTTTCCCGGCGCCGGCTACGTCGACTTCATCGGCGTCTCCGGATACAACTGGGGCAACGACCCGCTGCGCGGGGGCGGCTGGGTCACGCCTGAGCAGACCTTCGATAATTTCCTGAACATGATTTTGCGCGAATTTCCCGGCAAGCCCGTCCTGATCACCGAGATCGGCAGCGTTCCGGGCTATGCCGGCAACAGCCGCAGCACCTGGTACACCGACACGTTCAACTACCTGGCCCAGCGCAAGGACTTGAAGGGCATCGTGTGGTTCAACGACTTCGCGTTCGCGAGCACGGCGCAGGCCGACTTCCGGATCACCAACACGCCCGGACTGCCGGCCGTCGACGCCGCGGAAACGGCCCTGGTGCGCGGGCTGATCGCCGCCTACCGCGGCACGCGCGACGTCGGCGCCTACGTCACGGTCAGCGAGTTTTACGCGCCTTCGCTCGATCACTACTTCCGCACCGCGGTCCCGGAGGAGGCCGCCTCGCTCAGGAACAATCCAAATTCGGGGTTTGTTTACACGAACAAGGACTTCCGGGCCTACCTGTTCAGCAACCGTCCGCCCAGCGCGCAGCAGGTGTGCCGGTTCTACGGCCATTTCACCATCGGCCCGAACAGCCATTTCTACACAGCCGCCCCGGAGGAATGCGACTTCCTGAAGCAATTGGCGCTGACGACGCCATTCGGCGTCCCGCGCTGGAACTTCGAGGAATACTCGTTCGCCATCGACGTGCCGGTGAACCGGCAATGTCCGGCGTCGGCGCCGATCTCCGTTTACCGCGCCTACAACAATCGCGCGGCGCAGAACGATTCGAACCATCGCTACACGACCGACATCGGCGTCTATCAGCAGATGCTGGCGCGGGGATGGTCGGGCGAAGGCGTGGTCATGTGCGCGCCGGCGTGATGCCCGGAGATCCGCCGCAGGCGCAAGCCAAGCGGCGGGTCGCCCGTAGAATCGCGCCATGGACGCCACGACAACACCGCCAGCAGCGCCTGCGGTCTCCACGTCCGAATTGTTCACCGCGTTCCTGAAGGTCGGACTCTCGGGTTTCGGCGGCGTCCTGCCGTTCGCGCGGCGGATGCTGGTCGAGCAGCGCAAGTGGCTGACCGAACTGGAGTTCAACGAAGTCCTGTCGCTGTCCCAGTTCCTGCCGGGGCCGAACATCGTCAATGTGACGGTCATCGTCGGTCGCCGCTTCCAGGGCGTGGCCGGCGCGGTCGCTGCCACGCTCGGCCTGATGCTGATGCCCATGGTCATCGTCCTGGCGCTCGCCGCCGTGTACGCCCAGTTTGCGCAGATCGCCGCCGTGAAGAGCGCCACCCATGCAGTATCGGCAGCGGCCGCCGGACTGATCATCGCGGTCGGTTTCCGGATGGCGCGGCCCCTGCGCCGGACACCGTGGCAGGTCGGAATCGCCGTGGTCGCGTTCGCGGCGATCGGCGTCGCGCGCCTGCCCCTGTTGTGGGTGCTGGCGGCGCTGGCGCCGCTGGCAGTGGGAGTCGCCTGGTGGACCCGGCGCTAGACCTGCCCACGCTGCTCGACCTGGCGCGTCACTTCCTGACGCTCTCGCTGCTTTCGATCGGCGGCGCGAACGCGATCATTCCGGAGATCCACTTGCGCGCGGTGGAAATCGAGCACTGGATGACCGACGCCGACTTTTCCGAAATGTTCGCGCTTTCACAGGCGGCGCCCGGACCCAATGTGCTGATCGTCAGCCTGATCGGCTGGAAGGCCGCCGGCGTGGCCGGCGCGCTGGTCGCGATGCTGGCGATGTGCGCGCCGTCCTCGGTGCTGACCTATCACTTCGTGACAGTGTGGGACCGCTTTCGCGCCGCGCCGTTGCGGATCGCGATCCAGAGCGCGCTGGCCCCGGTGACCGCCGGGCTGATTGTCGCGTCCGGCTATGTGCTCACCCGCGCGATCGACCAGGACTGGCAGGCTTTCGCGATCACCGGCACGACGGTGTTCCTGGCGCTCACCACCCGGCTGCATCCGCTGTGGATGCTGGGCGCCGCGGCGGCGCTCGGCGCCCTGCAAATCGTCTAGCCTGCCGTTCTCCGTCAGCCCTTTGGCGCGCACATCACGATGTTCTCGCCGGCCCAGCCCTGGCCGATCATCGCCTGGTACAGCGCCGCGTCCGTCGTGAAGCGATGATTGCTGTCCTTGCCCTTCTCGAAGCCTTTGTTGTACAGACGGTAGACGGGCACCGGCGCGTCGGACGGGCAGCTCTCGCCGGCCGGCACCTGGATGGCAAACGCGATTTCCTCGAAGTTCCAGCGCTTCTCCGTTGCCGGCGTGGTCTGCTGGAGTTGCTTGAGCTTGTCGCATTCCCCTGGGTCCGCCGTGTAGAAGTGGCTGTTAGGTCCCGGGCTCGGCGAGCCGTAGAAACGGCACACCGGACGCGCCTTCTCGGGATAGCCGGTGCGCGGATACGCGAGAAACGTCTTGCCGGTGTCCCTTTCGCCGGACGCAGGGTTGGCGCGCAACGCCGCCGCTTCCTCCGCGTTCGCGGTGCGGAAATAGCGGTCGAGCGCCACGTTGTGGAACTCGAAGACCGGTGTCGTCGGCTGCGGCTTGCTGCAGGCGGTGCACAACAGGCCAGCGAGCAATATGAAGCCCAGGCTCTTGCTCATCGAACGATCAATCCCATCTCGGATTCTGCCGCGCGGAATCGCCGGCCATCCCGCCGAGACTACCGCATCGCGCCGCCCGGGGATAGCGGCAATTCCGCCGCTTGCGGTCTTCGGCGCGCCGGCAATCCGGCCGCGGCGGCGCAAATTCAATAGCCCGGCTACCAGCTTCCCGATGCGCCGCCGCCGCCGGAACTGCCACCACCGCCCGAGAAGCCGCCGGACGACGATCCGGAAGAGCCCGAGGACGAACCCGACGACACGGTGAAGCCGCCGATCGTGGCCGTGCCCTTGGACTTGAGCTCGCGCGCGGCCTTGGCGTACCAGGGTTGGCGGCCGAGGATGATCTTGGCCACGGGATAGGCGATCAGGTAGATGACGAGCAAGACCAGCGCGCCGCGCGTGCCGACGATGACGATCGGGAACATCGCCCAGAACGGGATCAGGAACAGGTAAAGGAACCACCCGACGCCCGGCGTCATCACACCGATGATGGTGAACAGGCCGATGATGCCGAAGATGAACGCGCCCAGCAGGATGCGCAACGGCCAGGCCAGCTCGGGGGTATCGATGTTGATTCCCGCAACACCTTGCTGCGCCGTGCTCTCGCCATCCGCCGGCACGCTGCCCCGGCCCTCCAGTTGCGCCACGATGGCTTCGACGCCGTCGACGATGCCGCGGTCGTAGTTGTTCTCCTTGAAGCGCGGCGTGATCACGTTGCGGATGATGCGGCTCGCGGCCACGTCCGGCAGTTTCCCTTCCAGGCCGTAGCCGACTTCGATGCGCAGCCGCCGGTCCTTGGGCGAGATCAGGACCAGCACGCCGTTGTCCTTGTCCTTCTGCCCCAGCTTCCAGGATTCGAACACCTTGGTCGCGAATTGCTCGACGCTCTCGCCCTCGAGCGAGGGCACGGTCAGCACGGCGATCTGGTCGGTGCTGGTGCCTTCGTGCGCCTTGATCGCCTGCTCCACCTGCTCCCGCGCCGCCGCGCTCAGGATCTCGGCGTTGTCGACGACACGGCCGGAAAGGTAGGGGACGTCGGCCGCATGGGCAAGTCCCGGCAGGATGGCGCCGAGGAATGCCGCGAACACCAGGTCACGTGCGCGCATCGCTGCCGCCCTCCTCGATGGTGGCATCCGGCAGTCCGCCGCCTTCGTTGCCGGTGGCGCGAACGCCCCGCGCCACGAGCAGCGCCTCCACCGCGCGCACCCCCTGGCACAAGGCCTCGCCCACGTTGCCCGCGGCCAGCAGCGGGGTCATCTTCGCTATCGCCGGCTGCAGATCCTCGTCGCCGAGGTGCGCGCGCAAGCCGATGTCCGGAAGGATGACCACCCGCCGCTCGAAGATGCTGACCAGGATCAGCACCCCATTGCGCAGCGGTGTCGCAAACGCTTCGTGGCGCAGGAACAGCGCCTGGGCGTTCTGCATCACCTCGGTCTCGGCGCGCGTGCCGTGCAGGAAGATCCGCGCCAGCGCGTGCCAGCGGATGCAGCCCAGCGCCAGCACCGCGCCGGCGCCCATTATCAGCACGACGCCGGACAGGGTCCCGTAACCGGTCAGCCAATCGGGATACGCCAGGTCGAGCGCCAGACGGACGAAGGCGGTCAGCGAGACGCCCAGCGCGAACGCCTTCCACGGGATCTCCGGATAATTGTCGGACTTGCCGACCACGGCGGTCACGACTTGCGCGCCGGTGCGGGCCTCGCAATCCGCGACGCAGCGGTCGATGCGGCGCCGCTCGTCCGCGTTCAGATGCATGAGCGTTTCCTGTCGCCCGCCGATCCTGCCTGACCCATTACGGTACCCCCCGTTCGCTACCGTTTGTTCGATTGTACACGCGCGTCATTACAGCCGGATTGCGCGCGCTCCGACAGGCGGGTCACGGCAAACAGCGCCTGCATTTGTAACCGCGTGTTGCCCCTCCGGCGGCCCGGGAATTTTGGCCGGGACAGCGTGTCATAATTGTGACATGCGGTCCTTGCCGTAATTCTGGAAAGGGATGAAATCATGAGACAACAACAGAGAATTCTGGCGACGGCGGTGCTGCTCGCCGCCGTGGCGACAAGCGGCGTCGCGCTGGCCGACCGTGGTGGCGGTCACTATGGCGGGCGCGGCGGCTGGCATTACGGGCATGGCTTCGGCCACGTCGGCGCGGTCGTCGGCGGCGCCATCGTCGCCGGCGCGCTGCTCTCGGCGCCGTGGGCTTACCCCGGGACCTACTACTACCCGTCGTACCCGGCCGTCGTCGAGGTTGCGCCTCCCGCCCCGACCGTGTACATCGAACAGCCACGCGCGGTCCAGCCCGCGGTGGCCGACGCCGGTTCGTGGTGGTATTACTGCAATGAGTCTGGCGCCTATTACCCGTACGTCAGGGAGTGCGCCAGCCCGTGGCAGCGCGTCGCCCCGACGCCCCCCGCGGTCCGTTGAGAAAGGGTCGATGATGAAACTCCCTCTACGCAGTCTGCCGTTTGCCGCGATTGTGCTGTTGGCCGGATGCGCGACGGTCCCCACGGGGCCGAGCGTGATGGTGCTCCCGGGCGATGGCCGCACCTTCGACCAGTTCCGCTATGACGACATGGATTGCCGCAACTTCGCCAACTACCAGGTTGGCGGCGCGACCAGGGATCAGGTGGCGGGCGACAGCGTGGCCAAGAGCGCCTTGCTGGGCACGGCGATAGGCGCCGCGGCGGGCGGCGCGATCGATGGCCGCGGCGGCGCGGCCGCCGGTGCCGGTGCCGGCCTGCTGCTCGGCGCGCTCGCCGGCACGGGCGCGGGACAAGGCTCCGCCGTCGGGCTGCAGCGCCGCTACGATCACGCGTTCCAGCAATGCATGTACTCGAAGGGGCACCGGATCCCGTCGGCCGGACGGGCCGGCTATCCGTATCCACCGCCGCTGGGCTATGCGCCGCCGCCGGCCCAGCCCAACTATCCGCCACCCCCGCCGCCGGCGCCGCGCTGAGCCGGCGCCTTCGTCTGGCGTGATCGCCTGTCGCCGGCCATCGTTGATGGCCGGTTGGCGTTTGGGAGCGCCTATTCGGCGCGCACGCCCAGCCTGGTAATCACGCCGCCCAGTAGCGCAGTGTCCGACTTGATCCGGTCCGCCAGCGCCTCCTGCGACGAGCCCACGGCCTTCCAGCCTTGCTGCGCCAGTTTCTCGCGCATCGCCGGCGCGCGCACCGTTTCACCTACCAATGCGGAAATCCGCGCGACTAGGTCGCGGGGCATACTCTTGGGCGCCGCGACCGCGGTCCAGATCTCGAGGTTGAAATCCTTGAGTCCCACGTCGGCGAGGCTTTGCAGTTCCGGCACCAGCGGGCTGCGTTCAGCCGAGGTCACGCCGATCGCCCGCATCTTGCCGGCGCGCACCTGCGCCATCGCCAGGGCGGGGGGCAGCAGGGCCAGCTGCAACTGGCCGCCGATGATCGCCGTGATGACCTGCGGATTGCCGGGGTAGGGGACGTGCACGGGATCGATCCCGGCCTTGCTCTTGAGCAGTTCCATCCCGATGTGACCGACCGTACCGACGCCCGGCGAGCCATAGCTCCACTTGTTGCCAGCCTCGCGCGCAGCCGCCAGGAACGCGGCGTCCGTGCCGGGTATGCCGCCGGATGCCGCGAGCACCAGCGGCGCGGTGCCTACCTGGGACACCGGCGTCAGATCCGTCAGCGGATCGAACGGCGTCGCCGGGCTGAGGATCTTCGCGATCGTCATGTTGCCGTTGATCAGCACGCCCAGCGTATGGTCGTCCGTCGCCTTGGCCACCTGGTCGGCGGCGATGTTCCCGCCGGCACCGGGCTTGTTTTCCACGATGACGGGCTGGCCCCACGCCTTGGACAGGGGTTCGGCCAGCGCGCGCGCCACCAGATCGGGCGACGAGCCGGCCGGGAAGCCGACCAGGATCCGTACCGGCTTGGTCGGCCACGCCTCGGCCGCTTTCGGGGTCTGGGCAAGCGCGGGTGTTGCCACCAGAAGGGCGGCCAGCGCCGCGATTGTCGTTCTCCGTCGGTTCATCGATGTTCTCCAATAAGTCGCTTACTGCGCGATGCGTCCAAGATATGCTCCGTCGGCTTCCAGGCGTTCCTGCAAGGCCGTCACGTCCAGCCGGCGGGGGCGGACCCCCGCCGCGATGGCCAGCGCCGCCGCGGTACCCGGCGGCCTGGCCCATCACCAGGCAACCGCCCGACACCCGCGCGGCGGATTGCCCCATGTGGGTCATCGATCCGCAACGGCCGGCGACCAGCAGATTGTCTACCTTCAGCGGCAGCAGCATCCGGTAGGGGAGGTGATTGAAGCCCCGCACCCCGGTTGCCGGCCACTTGAAGTTCACATTGCCAGCGACATGCTCCTCGATGGGCCAGCCGTTCACGCCTATCGTGTCGCCGAAGCTCGCGCATTGCAGCACGTCGTCGCCGGTCAACTGGTACTCGCCGACGATGCGCCGCGTTTCCCGGATCCCGACCTGCGGCGCGATCTCCAGGATGTACGCGTTCTCGAAACCGGGCGCCGACTCGCGCAGGAAGCGGAAGAAATCCACGATCTGCCGCCGGCCCTCCACTTCACCACGGCTCAGTTGCTGCGCGTCGGTCCCATCCACCGGGGTGCCGTCCGCGTTGCTCAATTGCGTGACGTTGACCCGCCACTCTACCGGGTTCTTCTGCGGCCGGATGATGGGCGCCTTGCGCGGAAACCGCCGCCCGCCCCGCTCGGCTTCTTCCATCAGGCGCCCGAAATGGTTCCAGGCGTCACCGGCGCGCACCGGGTCCACGCCGTTGACGCGGAACATGGTCGAAGGGTACATCATGTCGTGCCCGGTGGTTCCCTTCTCGAAGGGCGCCCCCGCATGGAACGACACGTCGCCGTCCCCCGAGCAATCGATGAACACGCGTCCGACAACGGCGCCGCGCCCGGACTTGGTCTCGACCAGCACCGCGCCGATTTCTTCGGGTGCGTTCATCACCACGCCCACGGCCTGCGCGTGAAACAGGAGTTGGGCGCCGCTCGCCAGCACCAGCTCGTCCGCGGCCACTTTCAGCGCGGCGTTGTCGTAAGCCTGCGCGGCGATCCTGCCGCCGAAGAGCAGATGGGGTTCGCTCAATCCGCCCAGGCTGCGCATCCGCGCCAGCAAGTCATCAGCGACGCCATGCACGACTTGCCGGATCGCGCCGTGCACATTGGCGTGGAGCCCGCAGAAGTTGGTCACGCCCGCCGCGGTACCCATGCCGCCCAGAAAGCCGTAGCTCTCGAGCAGCAGCGTGCTTCGTCCGGCGCGCGCCGCCGCGGCCGCCGCGGCGATGCCGGACGGTCCGCCGCCGACCACCACCACGTCGAATTCCCCGATTACGGGCGTGTCCCGGCGGGGTTCCGCAAGGGTCCTCCCGCCGCTGTGCAACCCGCTGTCCGCCGCCGCCATGCGCTCTCTCCATCAACCGGACGCCATTTTCCTACAAGGCGCAGGACCCGTGTCTGTTTGTTTGCCTGCGCAACGGGATGCATGCCTCCCGCCCAACCGGTGCTTTCGCGGACCGGGATGTACCGCTATGATGGTACTCGTCGATTCTGCGGAATGCCCGATGTCCGATTTCGCCGCTGCGGTGAATGCCCAGCGCGCTTACCTGCTGCGCATTGCCCGGTTGCAGCTCCCCGAACGCGAGCGGGCCGAAGACGTCGTCCAGGAAACAATACTCGCCGCGCTGGAAAGTCAGGACAGCTATGCCGGCAAGTCATCGGTCAAGTCCTGGCTGACCGGGATACTCAAGCACAAGATCATCGACGCCATACGCCGGAGCGCCAGGGAACCGGCGGTCCCGGCCATGGGAGGCGAGGGCGACATCGACGACCTGGACGTGTTCTTCAGCGAGCACGACCATGACCATTGGGAGTCGAAGCCCGCCGACTGGCGCAATCCGGAGCGCGACCTGGAGCAGAAGCAGTTCATGGACATGATCGACTTCTGCCTCGAGCGGCTGCCTCCCAACACCGCAAGGGTGTTCATGCTCCACGAGGTGATGGGGTTGGAGTCCGACGAAATCTGCAAGGAATTGCAGATTACGGCGACTCATCTGTGGGTCATTCTCTATCGCGCGCGGATGTTGTTGCGCAAGTGCCTCGAACAGAACTGGTTTGCCCGTGCCGAAACCGCCGGCTGAGCGCGCCCAGGCGATGCGCAAGCTGACCTGCAAGGAAGCCAGCCGGCTGATCTCGCAGGCGCAGGACCGGAAATTGACGCTGGCCCAGCGCGCCGCACTGCGCCTGCATCTGTCCTTGTGCGAGGCCTGTACGCGCTTCGGCGCGCATCTCAACACGTTGCGCTCGGCGATGCGCAAGTATCGCGAGTAGGCGCCGCGCCCGCCGCCGCGATCCTTGCCGGACCTGGCGCCAATCGCGGGGCCTGTCCGGGAGCCACTGCGGCCGGCGGCTACAATACGGGCTTCCCTTCCAGATCGATTGACCCGGCATGGCTACCTGTTCCTTCTGTGGAGAAACCTTCACCTGCGGCATGCGCGAAACCGGCGAGCCTTGCTGGTGCGCGGCGCTGCCGCCGCTGCAAACCCTCGTTCCGCTGCAGGACTGCCTATGCCCGGAGTGCCTGGCGGCGCGGCTCGCCGCGCAACCGGGGGGCGCGACGACCATCGCGGCCCGACATGACGGCTGACGGCCGGCGGGTGTTGCGCGGGGCGCTCGCATTGCTGGCGCTGCTGTCCGCCGTAGCGGCAGCCGCTCCGCCGTCCAACCAGGCGATTCTGAAGGCGTGCGACGAGGCCGATAACGCGGCGCACTGCGAGCGGCTGCTGGAGACCGGGCAGATCCGGCAGTTTCCGGCTGTCGCCACGCGCGATGGCCGGGTGCTGCGCCTGAAGACCCGCGCGGGCACGCCACCTGTGGAGCTGCGCGACGAAGGCGACCCCGACGACGAAACGGGTAAGCCCTATCGCGCGCATGCGTTCTGGGATTACTGGGTACCGCGGAAAACCGCCATCGTCTCGGTAACGACCGACGTGGGCGAATACTATCTGGTGATCGACCTGGACCGGGGCACGCAAATCAAGGTGGCGGCCGAGCCGCTGCTGGCGCCGGACGGCCGGCGCTTCCTGGTCGCCGACCTCTGCGACAAGCAGTGCGCGAACCTGATCCAGGTCTGGCGCTTCGAGGGCGAGCGCATGGTGCGCGAACGGAGTTTCAAGCCCCCCGAGAAGTGGTACGAGGCCGATGTCGCCTGGCGCGATGCCACGACGCTGGCGATCGAATACAGCGTCGCGGCGCCCCGCCGCCGGCTGGCGGATCCGGGCGAACTGGTGCTGGTGCGCGCCAGGCCGCGGCTGCTCAAGCTCTCCGACTCCGAGTGGACCATCGATGAAGCCGGGCGCTGACCCCGTGCCCGCCGGGGTGGCAGGCGAGCCCGGGGCCGGCATCGCGCCGCGCCGCGCTATCAGGAGCTACGTGCTGCGGCAGGGGCGGACGTCGCCCGCGCAATCGCGCGCGGTCGAGACGCTGCTGCCCCGGTTCGGCGTCCCGTACCAGCCGGCGGCGCTCGACTTCGCCGCGGTTTTCGGCCGGGCCGCGCCCACGGTGCTCGAGATCGGCTTCGGCATGGGCGAGACGACGGCGCGGATCGCGCAGACCCTGCCGGACATTGGTTTCCTGGGCGTCGAAGTGCATACGCCGGGGGTGGGCGCACTGCTGCGGCAGATCGACGAAACAGGCCTGGCGAACGTGCGCATCGTCCAGCACGACGCGGTCGAAGTCGTGCGCCACATGCTCGCGCCCGACTCGCTGGCGGGCATCCACGTGTTCTTTCCCCGACCCGTGGCCCAAGAAGCGGCATCACAAGCGGCGGCTGATCCAGCCGGCTTTCGTCGCGCTGCTGGCATCGCGGCTGCGGGCGGGCGGCTATCTGCATCTGGCGACCGACTGGGAAGAGTACGCGCTGCAAATGCTGGAAGTGCTGTCCGCGGAACCGCTGCTCGCCAACACAGCGGCCGGATTCGCGCCGCGGCCGGACTACCGTCCGCTGACCAAGTTCGAGCATCGGGGCATCAAGCTCGGGCACGGCGTCTGGGACCTGGTCTTCCGGCGGCGGTGAGCGGCGCGGTTGCCGTTCGGCCGCATTCCGGTCGCTTCCCGACTCTGGTCGCGTTTGCAAGATCGAGGGGTTGGGCAGGGCGTTCAACCCTTATGGGGCGGCCCCCGAACAATTCCCGCAGCGCCGCGCCCGGATCGGGCGCCCGCATGAACGCTTCGCCGACCAGGAACGCGTCGACCCGGGCGGCCCGCATCCGGGCCACGTCCGCGCGCGCCAGGATTCCGCTTTCGGTGATCACCAGCCGCTCCGGCGGGATGCGCGGCAGCAGGCCGAGCGTGGTCTCCAGCGTGACTTCGAACGTCCGCAGGTTGCGGTTGTTGATGCCGACCAGCGGCGTGGCGAGCTGCAACGCGACATCGAGTTCGGCCGCGTCGTGGACCTCGACCAGCACCGCCATGCCGAGATCGAGCGCCAGCGCCTCCAGGTCGCGCAATCGCGCCGAGTCCAGCGCCGCGACAATGAGCAGGACGCAGTCCGCCCCCAGCGCCCGGGCTTCGTACACCTGGTAAGGGTCGATGATGAAGTCCTTGCGCAGCGCTGGCAGCGCGCATGCGGCCCGCGCGGCGGCCAGGTATTCGGGCGCGCCCTGGAAGAACTGGCGGTCGGTTAGCACCGACAGGCATGCCGCGCCGCCGGCCGCGTAGCGAGCGGCGATGGCGGGCGGATCGAAGTCCGCGCGCAGCACGCCCTTGCTCGGGCTGGCTTTCTTGATCTCGGCGATCACGGCGGCGGCGCCCGCGGCGATCTTCGCGCGCAGCGCGCCCGCGAAGTCGCGGACCGGCGCCCCCGCCCCGGCGCGCTCGCGCATCGTGGCCAAGGGGCAAGCGCGGAGCGCCGCGTCGACCTCGGCGGCCTTGACGGCCAGGATCCGGTCGAGGATGTCGGACATGGGTCAGCGGTCGTGCAGCGCGCGGCTGTCGGGCGGCGCCTGGTCGCGCTCGAACATCCCGTAGTCGCGCACCACGCCCGCGACGCGCAGCCGGTAGTCGTCGAACAGTTCGCCGCGGCCCCGGCCTTGCGCTGCGCGATGCTCGGCCATGTTGCGCCACGCGGCGAGCGACTCCTCGTCGCGCCAGAACGTCAGCGAAAGCAGCTTGCCTGGTGTGGTAAGACTTTCGAACCGTTCGATGGAAATGAAGCCGTCGACCTTTCTCCAGCAGCGGTCGCAGGGCGGCTGCCAGGTCGAGATACGCCTGGCGCTTGCCCTCGGCCGGAAAGACTTCGAAGATCACCGCGATCATCGGCGCCTCACCGGGCAAACTGGCTGGTGAAGCGCGCGAACGCGTCCAGCTTGTCCCGCGCCGCGCCGCTGGCGATGACTTCGCGCGCGCGCTTGATGCCCTCGCCGATCGAGGACACGACGTTGGCCGCGTACAGCGCGACGCCGGCATTGAGGGTGACGATTTCGCGCGGCGTGCCTTCCTTGTTCGACAGCGCCTCGATCACCATGTCGCGCGATTCCAGCGCGCTGTCGACCTTGAGGCCGCGGTTGGAGACCATGCGCAGGCCGAAGTCTTCCGGGTGGATTTCGTACTCGGTGATCTTGCCGTCCTTCAACTCGCCCACCATGGTCGCCGCGCCCAGCGAAACCTCGTCCATCCCGTCCTTGCCGTAGACGACCAGCACGTGATTGCTGCCCAGGCGCTCGAGCACGCGCACGTGGATGCCGACCAGGTCGGGATGGAACACCCCAGCAGCTGGTTGGGCGCGCCGGCCGGATTGGTCAGCGGCCCCAGGATGTTGAAGATGGTGCGTATGCCGAGTTCCTTGCGCACCGGGGCCACGTTCTTCATCGCCGAATGATGGCTGGGCGCGAACATGAAGCCGATGCCGGTCTCCCGGATCGATGCCGCGATCTGCTCGGGCTTGAGCATGATGTTCACGCCCAGCGCTTCGAGCACGTCGGCGCTGCCGGACTTGGACGACACGCCGCGGTTGCCGTGCTTGGCCACCTTTGCGCCCGCGCCGGCGACGACGAACATGGTCGCGGTCGAGATGTTGAAGGTGTGCGAGCCGTCGCCGCCGGTGCCGACGATGTCGACGAAGTTCGACTCGTCCGGGACGGCGACCCTGGTCGCGAGCTCGCGCATGACCTGCGCAGCGGCGGCAATCTCGCCTATGGTTTCCTTCTTCACGCGCAGACCCGTGATGATCGCGGCGGTCATCAGCGGCGAGACTTCGCCCGCCATGATCTGCCGCATCAGCGACAGCATCTCGTCGTGGAATATCTCACGGTGCTCGATCGTGCGCTGCAATGCTTCGTGCGGAGTGATGGCCATGATGGTTCCTGTCAGTTCGATTCGAGAAAATTCCGGAGCATCGCGTGCCCGTGTTCGGTCAGTATCGCTTCGGGATGGAATTGCACGCCTTCGACCGGCAGCGACTTGTGGCGCACGCCCATGATCTCGCCGTCCTCGGATTCGGCGGTGACGACGAGGCACTCCGGCAGCGACGCCCGTTCGATCACCAACGAATGATAGCGGGTCGCCGACAGCGGCGAGGGCAGGCCGCGGAACACACCGGTGTCGCCGTGCGTGATCGCCGAGTTCTTCCCGTGCATCACTTTCTGCGCGCGGATGATCCTGCCGCCAAACGCCTGGCCTATGCTCTGGTGGCCCAGGCATACGCCCAGGATCGGGATGCGTCCGGCGAATTCACGGATCAATGGCACCGAGATCCCGGCCTCGTTCGGCGTGCAGGGACCGGGCGAGATGACGATGCGCGTGGGTTGAAGCGCGGCGACGTCGGCGACGGAAAGCGCGTCGTTGCGGTACACGTGCACGTCCTCGCCCAGTTCCCCGAAGTACTGGACCAGGTTGTAGGTAAAGGAGTCGTAGTTGTCGATCATCAGCAGCATGATGCAGCCCCGGCGCAAGAGTTCAATGTCGTGTCCATCACAGCTCCGCGTCCAGGCCCATCTGCACCTGCTCGGCGGCGCGCAGCACGGCCCGCGCCTTGCTCTCGGTTTCCTTCCACTCGCTCTCGGGCACCGAGTCGGCGACGATGCCGGCGGCGGCCTGCACGTAGAGCATGCCGTCCTTGACGATGCCGGTACGAATCGCGATCGCCAGGTCCATGTCGCCCTGGAAGGAGAGGTAGCCGCAGGCGCCGCCGTAGATGCCGCGCTTGGTCGGCTCCAGTTCGTCGATGATCTCCATAGCGCGGATCTTCGGCGCGCCCGAGAGCGTCCCCGCGGGAAACGTCGCCTTGAGCACGTCGAGCGCGGTGAGGCCGGGCTTCAATGTGCCCTCGACGTTGGAGACGATGTGCATCACGTGCGAGTAGCGCTCGACCACCATCTGGTCGGTGACCTTGACGCTGCCGGTCGCGGCGATGCGCCCGATGTCGTTGCGCGCCAGGTCGATCAGCATCACGTGTTCGGCGATCTCCTTGGGGTCCGCGAGGAGTTCGGCGCCCAGCGCCGCGTCCTGCTCCGGCGTCGACCCGCGCGGCCGCGTGCCCGCCAGCGGCCGGATGGTGACCGTGTGTCCGGCGGCGACGCGCTCGTGCCGCACCAGTATCTCGGGCGAGGCGCCGACCACGTGGAAGTCGCCGAAGTGATAGAAGTACATGTACGGCGAAGGATTCAGCGAGCGCAGCGCCCGGTACAGCGACAAGGGCGAGTCCCGGAACGGCTTCCTGATGCGCTGTCCGATCTGCACCTGCATCACGTCGCCGGCGGCGATGTAGTCCTTGGCGCGGCCGACCGCGCGGATGTAGTCATCGTGTTCGAACTCGGTCGAGACCGGCGTGGCCATGCTGGCCCGGCTGTACGGAATCTCGACCGGCTGGCGCAATTTCATCCGCAGCTCGCGCAGGCGCTGCTGGGCGTACAGGAACGAGTCGGGCTGGCGCGGGTCCGCGTACACGATCAGGTAGATCTTGCCCGACAGGTTGTCGATGACAGCGAGCTCTTCGGTGAGCATCAGCATGATGTCGGGCACGCCGATCGGATCCGGCTTGGGCGTGCCGGCCAGCCGGGGCTCGATGTAGCGGATGGTGTCGTAGCCGAAGTAGCCGGCGAGCCCGCCGCAGAAGCGCGGCAGGCCCAGCTGCGGCGCGACCTTGAAGCGCTCCTGGTAGCGGGCGATGAAATCCAGCGGATTGCCTTCGAACGATTCGACAACCTTGCCGCCGGTCTCGACTTCGACGCTGTTGCCGCGCACGCGCAACAGCGTGCGCGCCGGCAGGCCGATGAACGAGTAGCGGCCGAAGCGCTCGCCGCCGACCACCGACTCCAGCAGGTAGGTGTACGGTTCGTTGGCCAGCTTCAGGTACAGCGAAAGCGGGGTGTCGAGGTCGGCAAACGCCTCGATGGTCAGCGGAATGCGGTTGTAGCCCTGTTGCGCCAGCGCGCGGAATTCGACTTCGGTCATGGCAAGTCTCTCGTCGGCGCTTTGCTTGCCGCCGGTTGGTGCTTGGAATCGGATTGTCTTTGGTGCGCCCGGGCGGGCGCGCGAACGCGGATGATCAGGCGGCCGGCCGCCACCACCAGCGCGAGGCGGGAGAGAGTTTGGCGGCAACGGAGAGGGTGATCGGCGTCATGTCTGGTCGGCGGAGGCGCTGTGCCTGGAGCGGTCATCGATCCAGTCGCACGCGTCCGACAGGGTGGGAATCATACCATCGAAATCGAGTTTGTCCACGGGTTCGCCCTCGTTGTAGCCGTAGGGCACGCACAGCACCGGGCAGCCGGCGGCCCGCGCCGCCGCGACGTCGTTGACCGAGTCGCCGATCATCAGCAGTTCGTGCGGCGCGCAGCCGAATTTCTCCGCGGTCTTCAGGAGCGGCATGGGGTGGGGCTTCCGCTGCTCGTACGTGTCGCCACACACGATGTGGTCGAAACGGCCGAGCATTCCGGCGTGCTGCAGCAGCGGCAGCGTGAAGCGCGTGGCCTTGTTGGTCACGCACGCGAGCGGCAGGCCCATCGCGCGCATCCGGTCCAGCCCGGCGATTACGCCGGGGTAGGGCGCCGTCGTCGTGCCCAGCAGCGCGAAGTAGCACTCCTGGTAGACGGCCAGCGCGTGAGCGGAGAGTTCGGGCGACGGCGCCGTCCCGGTCGACGCCCCCAGCGCCCGGTTGACGAGGTTCACGATCCCCTTGCCGACCATGTTGCGGACGGTGGCGTCGGGAAGCGCTGCGAAGCGCAGCGCGGCGATCACCGGGCGCAGTCCGGCCGGCGCGGATCCGGCATCCCCGAGCCGCGCCAGCATCGAATTGATCGCCTGCGCGAGTTCGGCAATGGTGTCGAGCAGCGTGCCATCGAGATCGATGGCGATCGCACGGATCGCCGCGGCCGCGGGGTGTCCCGCCGGTGTATCAGGCAGCGGCAATTTGCTCGCGCATCGCGCGGATCGTCGCGGCGTAGTCGCCGCCCGCGAAAATCGCGGAGCCCGCGACAAACGTGTCGGCGCCGGCCCTGGCGACGGCGCCGATATTGTCGACCTTGATGCCGCCGTCGACTTCGAGCAGGATTTCGCGGCCCGAGGCGACGATGCGCAGGTGCGCGTCGCGGATCTTGATCAGCGCCTGGGGTATGAAGGCCTGGCCGCCGAACCCGGGGTTCACCGACATGATCAGGATGAGGTCGATCTTGTCGATCAGGTAGTCCAGGTAAGCCAGCGGTGTTGCCGGATTGAAGACCAGCCCGGCCTTGCAGCCGCAGTCCCGAATCAGGCTGATCGTGCGGTCGATGTGATCCGTGGCTTCGGGATGAAAGCTGATGATGCCGGCGCCCGCCTTCGCGAAATCCGGAATGATGCGGTCCACGGGCTTGACCATCAGGTGCACGTCGATCGGGACCGTGCTGTGCGGCTTGATCGCGGCGCAGACCAGCGGCCCTATGGTCAGGTTGGGGACATAATGGTTGTCCATCACGTCGAAGTGGATCAGGTCGGCGCCTGCTGCGATGACCGCACGGACTTCATCACCCAGGCGGGCGAAGTCGGCGGAGAGCAGGCTCGGTGCGATGCGGGTCGTCGTCATTTCGGTTCTGGTTTGGCGCCGGGGGCGCTACAATAATCGGATGGATCCGGAAATCAAATATCACATCTCAGTGTCGGCGAAAGCGTTCTACGTCGAAGACCAGTCCGACCCCGACAAGAATCATTACGTTTTTGGGTACACGATCAAGTTGACCAACACGGGCGCCGTCGCGGCCCAGCTTGTCAGCCGCCACTGGCTGATCACGGATTCCAACCATCGGGTCGAGGAAGTGCGCGGTCTCGGCGTCATCGGCCAGCAGCCGACGCTGCAGCCCGGACAGTCGTTCGAGTATACCAGTGGCTGCCCGCTCGCCACGCCGGTCGGGACGATGCGCGGCGAGTACCAGATGACCGCGGCCGACGGCACCCAGTTCGAAGCGCCGATACCCGAGTTCACGCTGTCGGTGCCGCGCGTGCTGCATTGACGCGCTTCATTCGCCGCGCTCGTTGTCGCGCGGCGGCTTGTTCTTGCCGTGCAGCAGCCACCACGCGATGAAGATCCCGAGACCCAAAGCGACAGCGGCTTCCAGCAGTATCCATTCCATGCGAATTTCCCATTTTTGGCTGGCCACCGGACTGTTGCTGCTGGCCGGTTGCGCCACCCCTCCACCACCGGCTCCCGCGCCGCCGCCCGTGGCCGCGCCGGCCCTGGTGCCGCCCCCGCGCCGCAAGCGCCGGCGACGCCTGCGCCAATCACTCCGGTCGCGCCGGCCCAGGCCGCACCTGCCATCCCGGTCCCTCCTTTGGCCGCGCCCCGCTACGAGAAGGTCAATTGGCCGGATCTTCCCGGCTGGGGCAGCGACGACCAAAGCGAGTCCTGGCCCGGATGGGTGCGCAGCTGCAATGCGCTGCGCCAGCAACGTCCGTGGCGGCGCGTGTGCGCCGAGTCGCTCGACATTCCGGCCGGCGACGCGGCGGCGCAACAGCGGTTTTTCGAGGCCCATTTTACGCCATACCGTCTGGCCAACCCGGACGGGAGCCTGACCGGTCTGATCACCGGCTATTACGAGCCCCTGTTGCTGGGCAGCCGCAAGCGGACGGCGCGCTTTCGCTTTCCGCTGCATGGTCCGCCCCCCGATCTGCTCGCGGTCGACCTCGTGGAACTCAACCCGGAACTCAAGGACAAGCGCGTTCGCGGGCGCGTCGTCGCGACGCCGCAGGGCAACAAGGTGGTGCCGTACTACCCGCGCGCCGAGATCACCAACGGCACCGCGCCGGTGAAGGGACTGGAGATTGCCTGGGTGGAAGACCCGGTCGAGCTGTTCTTCCTGCAGGTCCAGGGTTCGGGGCGCATCCGCCTGCCCGACGGCACGGTGATGCGCGTGGGATATGCCGATCACAACGGCCATCCGTACCGCTCGATCGGGCGCTGGCTGGTGGACATGGGCGAACTCACGCTCGACCAGGCGTCGATGCAGGGCATCAAGGCATGGGTGAAGCGCAATCCGGACCGCGCGGCGGAATTGCTGAACCAGAACCCCGCCTACGTTTTCTTTCGCGAAGTGCCGGGCACGAATGCCGACGACGGGCCCGCTGGGAGCCTGGGCGTGCCGTTGACGCCCGGGCGCAGCCTGGCAGTCGACACGCGGACGATTCCTCTGGGGGCGCCGGTGTTTCTGTCCACGACGTGGCCGCTGTCCGCGCGGCCACTGCAGCGGCTGATGGTGGCGCAGGATACGGGCAGTGCGATCCGCGGGGCGGTGCGCGGTGACTTTTTCTGGGGCTTCGGGTCCGACGCGGCCGAACAGGCCGGCCGGATGAAGCAGCCAGGCAGCATGTGGCTGCTGTGGCCCAACGGCGAAGCGCTGCCGGGGGAATGAACTTCCGAATTGTGACCGCCGTCATTGAACGGATTCGCGGATTGTGCGAACCTAGTGCCCTGGAGGAGCTGGCTCGCAGCAGTTGGAGTTGTCTGGAAGCGTACGCAGTCGCCCCGCAGCACCAGGGGCACCGGGAGAGCGTCATGAGTGGATTGCAGCACGGTAGCCAACGCGGAACAAGGAGTGTCTGCGCGCTGCTGCTCATGCTCGTTCTCGCCGCCATCTCGGCCCACGCGCAGGCGGGTTACCTGGCGGCCGGGCGCTTCCACGAACTCTGGGTCAAGGACGACGGGACGCTGGCCGCGTGGGGTTACAACGCCGCCGGGCAGGTCGGCGACGGCAGCTACATCGACCGTTCGTTCCCGGTGCCCATACCGGGGCTGACCGGTGTCCGGGCGGCGGCGGGCGGCTTGTTTCATTCGCTGGCGCTGAAGACCGACGGCACCGTGTGGGCATGGGGCGCCAATGGCAATGGCCAGATCGGCGACGGGACCAACTACTGGCGCGTGCTGCCGGTGCGGGTCTCCGGCTTGACGGGTGTCACGAAAATCTCCGCGGGGAGCGACCATTCGCTGGCGCTGAAGTCCGACGGCACCGTCTGGGCGTGGGGCAAGAACGATTCCGGGCAGCTGGGGGATGGCACGACGACCGGGCGCATCGTACCCGTCCGCGTCACGGGGCTGACCGGCGTGATCGGCATCGGCGGGGGCGAGGCGCATTCGATCGCGCTGAAGAGCGACGGCACGGTGTGGACCTGGGGCGGCAACTTGGCCGGGCAGCTGGGCGACGGGACGACGACCGCGCGCAGCCTGCCGGTGCAAGTCGCGGGCATGACCGGCGTCGTCGGGATCTCCACGATTTTTGACCATAATGTCGTCCTGAAAGCCGACGGTTCGGTGTGGACCTGGGGCTACAACGAGTACGGACAACTGGGCGACGGCACGACGGTTTCGCGCAGCCTGCCGGTTCGCGTTATGGGCGTGGTCGGTGTTGCACAAGTGGTTGCCGGCGGATTCGCCAGCTATGCCCACAAGCACGACGGAACGGTCGCCGTCTGGGGCGACAACTACTACGGGCAGCTGGGCGACGGGACGACGACGCAGCGCAACACGCCGGTCATGATGCAAGGCCTTAGTAATGCGGTACTGGTCACCGGAGGGGCGAGCCATGCCGCCATCCTGCGCGCGGACGGCAGCGTCTGGTCGGTGGGCCAGAATGTCATCGGGCAGCTGGGTGACGGCAGCTTGGTACAGGCCCCCGCGCCGGTGCAGCTGAGTGGCTTGACGTCGGTGGCGCGGCTGGCCGGCGGCAACCGGCATTCGCTGGCATTGAAAGCCGACGGGACCGTCGTCGCCTGGGGCGACAACACCGGCGGTCAGCTCGGGGACGGCACCTACGTTTCGCGCGGCGCGCCCACGCCGGTCACGGGCCTGACCGGCGTCAGCGCGATCGCCGCCGGGCTGTATTTCTCGGTGGCGTTGAAGGCGGACGGAACGGTCTGGACGTGGGGTGACAATTTCTATGGCGAACTGGGGAACGGGACGTTCACGGCGCGCGCCACCGCGGGCCAGGTGCCCGGGCTGACGGGTGTCGTGGCCATCGCCGCCGGGTATTACCACGCCGTGGCGCTGAAGGCAGACGGTTCGGTCTGGGCCTGGGGCGGCAATTCCTACGGCCAGGTGGGCGACGGCACAACTACTAACCGCAACGCGCCGACGCGCGTCCTGTCCGTTACGGGCGCCGCGATCGCTGCGGGCAGCCATCACAGCCTCGGCCTGCGGAGCGATGGCACGGTCGCGGCATGGGGCCGGAACGACTATGGCCAAGTGGGCGACGGCACCAGCACGAACCGGCCGACTCCGACGCTGGTGAGCGGCCTCAGCGGTGTCACGGCGATCGCTGGCGGCGCCTGGCATTCGCTGGCGCTGAAGTCGGGCGGAACCGTATGGGGCTGGGGCTACAACGGCAACGGCTCTCTCGGCGTGGGTACCTACCAGACTTCGTACACGCCCGTGCAGGCGATTGGCGCCACCGGCGTTGTCGCGATCGCCGCGGGCATGCACTCGTTGGCCCTGACCACCGACGGCAGGGTCCTGGCGTGGGGTGCCGGCGGGACGATCGGAGATGGCACGGACCGCGACGCGCTGTACCCGGCCGCGCTGTCTTTCATCGGCACCGTCGATCGGCTCGCCGCGGGATTCGATTTCACCCTGGCCTTGACGCGCGCCGGCACCGTGATGGGCTGGGGCAGCAACTTCAGCCAGAAACTCGGCGTCGCGTTCCCGGTGGAAAGCGCGACCCTCGTCAAGGTCCGTGACCCGCATGGCGCGTTCGCGGGGTCCGACCTCGTCGTCGAATTCTTCAATCCGACGATCCGCAACGGCGCCGGAACCCCGGGCATCGGCCACTACTTCATCACGGCAGTCCCCGAGGAGGCGGTCAGCATCGACAGCGGAGGTTCGGGGCCCGGCTGGCAGCGGACCGGACGCACGTTCAGGGGGTGGCGAGTCCAGGCCAAGGCGCCACCCGGGGCTGTGCCCGTCTACCGGTTCTACGCGAGCGAGCCGAACAGTCATTTCTACACGGCCAGCGCGGCGGAGTACCAGAGCCTGCGCAACCAGAATCCCGCCAACGATCCGCGGGCCGGCTGGGCGTTCGAGGAGATCTCGTTCTACACGATGCTGCCGCAGGGCACCAATTGCGGCGCCGGTTACTACGCGATATACCGCTCGTACAACAACCGGTTCTCGCCGAACCCGGCGCTCAACGACGGGAATCACCGGATTACGCCGAGCGTGATCGACTGGCTGCGCAGCACCTATTTCCTCGGGTACGCCGACGAAGGCGTCGCGTTCTGCGCCCCGGCGAGCAGCGAGGCCGTCGCCGACCTCCAGGCCTGGTACATCTATCCGGGTGCCGAGGTGCAAAGCGGTAGCGAGGTGAAGGCGCTGTTCGTCTTCACCAACAACGGGCCGGGCAAGGGCGATGGCGGGCGCGTGTACATAGCGCTTCCGCCGGAGGTCTCGAACTGGACCCTGTGCTTCAACTCCACGACCAACTGTTCGGCCGCGACTGCGGGGGATCTGACGGCGCTGCGCTCGGGCCAGGCGATCAGCCCGTGGTCGGCCGGTGGCTTTTTTTCGGTGCTGGCCTCGGGCACAGCGCCACAGGTGAACAGCGGCGGAAACGCAACGCTCAAGTTCGCGGCGCTCGCGACGAGCGGTTCCGGGACCCCCGATGCCAATCGCGCCAACAACGCGCTGCCAACCGCGAAGACCCTGGTCAAGGCACCGCAGGTCTGCAGTTACGCGATCAATCCCTCGTCGCTGTCGCTGGGTCCGGCCGCGCAGGCCGTGCAGGTTGCGGTGCTGGCGGGCACGGGCTGCACATGGACCCTCGCGAACAATGTTCCGTGGCTTGCCGCGTCGCCGCCGGGCGGCACCGGCAACGGCACCGTGACCCTGACCCCGCAGCCCAACCCGGGCGCCGCAGCACGGACCGGGACTGTAACGATCGCCGGTCAGATGGTCACGATTACGCAGGCGGGCGTGCCTTGCACGTACACCGCGATTCCGGCTTCGCTGAACCTCACGGCCGGCGCCCAGAGCGCCCAGGTCGAGTTGGGCGCCGTTTCCGGATGCACGTGGACGGCCAGGACCAGCGCGCCGTGGCTGACCGTCACGCCGGCGGCCGGAAGTGCGGGCGCGACGCTTGCGATCGGCGTGTCCGCCAACAATACCGTCGCCAGTTCGCGCACCGGGGCCATCACCATCGGCGGGCTCACGATTCCGGTGGCGCAGGCCGGGGCGGTGGAAGTGCCCGCACCGCCGCCGCCGCCGGTGGACCCGTGCACCACCATTCGCCTGCAGCGCGACGGCGATCAGATGCCTGCGGCTGGATTGTCGGGCGAGAGTTCGGTCGCGGTGCTGGCCGACTCGGTGTGCGCGTGGACTTCGCAGAGCACGGCGCCCTGGCTTACGGTGACCGGCGGCGGGTCCGCGACCGGCAACGGCACGCTGACCTACGCGGTCCAGGCCAACCCTGATCCGCAACTGCGCATCGGCAACATCACGGTCGCGGGCAAGACCTTCACCGTCACGCAGCAGGGCAGCGATGTCAGCACGCACAATGGCGGCAGCGACAGCGGCGGTGACAGCTCGGGCGGCGGCGGCGGCGATTCCGGCGGTAGCAGCGGCGGCGATTCCGGCGGCTCTTCAGGCTAGCGATGGGCGGGCCGCGCGGAGGGGCGATGCGGGTGATCGCGGCGATGCTGATCGTCGCGCAAGCGCTCGTTCCCGCGGCTGCTTGGGGGCAAGCCACGCGCGCGGCGCAACCGGCGCCCGCGCCGGCCGCGGCGGCGGCCTGCCCGGCGCCCGCCCGCCGCCGCAGCAGCAGCAGCCGCAAAGGGGCCGCCGGCCGCCCCGGCGGGCGCGACGAAGGGCCCCGTCGTCGACCGCCGGCTCGCCCTGGTCGTGGGCAACAACACCTACCAGAATGCGCCGCTGGTCAACCCGATCAACGATGCGCGGCTGGTCGCGAAGACCCTCGAGGGCCTGGGCTTCGAAGTCATGCTGCGCGAGAACCTGAACCTGCGCGACTTCAAGGCGGTGATGCGGCAGTTCGCCTCGCGCCTCGAGAACGAAGAGGGGACGGGCCTGCTGTACTACGCCGGGCATGGCGTGCAGATCGAAGGCCGCAACTTCCTGCTGCCGATCGACGTCGGCACCGGCGACGAGTACGAGTTGCGCGACTCTTCGGTGGACCTCGAGGACACGTTGATGAGCCGGCTCGTGCGCGCCCGCAAGCGCGAGCGAATCATCATCCTCGACGCGTGCCGGGACAATCCGTTCCGGGCGCCGCAGCAGCAGCACCGCGCGCTGCTGCTGCGCGGCTTCGCGCAGATGGGCAGCGAGAAGGGCAGCCTGATCGTCTATTCGACCAATCCCGGCAATACGGCAGAGGACGGGACCGGCAAGAACAGCATCTTCACCGAGTTCTTCGTGCGCGAGATCCAGAAGGACGGTGTCGAAGTCGGGCAGGCGCTGCGCTCGGTCACCAGCGCCGTGGTCGGCGCCACCAAGGGCCGCCAGACGCCCTGGTACAACAGTTCGCTGCTGGGGGAGTTCTACTTCCGCCCCGTCGACCAGAAGCTCGATGAAGAACGCCGCAAGAAGGAAGTGCAGGCGCAGGTCGAGGCGGCGCTGAAGGCCGCGCGCGAGGACCTCAAGCGGGACGAAGGCGCGCGTATCGCCGCGGCCATCGCGGAACGGGAAAAGGAGCGCGAGCGCGAGAAGCAGGAACGCGAGCGCCAATACAACGCGCAGCTCGCGGAAATGAAGGCGCTGCTCGAGCGGCGGGACAAAGACCTCGAAAACGCCCGGATGCAGGTCGCGATGGCGGCCAAGACGCGGGACGAGCAGCTCGCGGTGCTCGCCACCGTCGAAGCGGAGCGGCGCCAGCTCGAGCGCGAGCGCATCGCTGCCGCCGGCGCGAAGAGCGCGCAACCGGCCGCGCGCCAGCCGGCCGACGACGCGGCGGCGAAGGCGGCGGCACAGGCGGACGCCGCGGCCCGGGCGGCGGAGGCAAAGGCGGACGCGGCGGCCAGGGCGGCGGCGGCGCAGGCTGATGCGGCGGCCAAGGCGGCGGACAGACAGGCGGAGGCGTTGCGCGAGCGCCGCGAACGCGAGGCGCGGGAAGAGCGCGAGCGGCTGCAGAAGCTGGAAGCGCAGCGGCAGGCCGCAGCCGATAAAGCGCAGCGCGAAGAAGCCGAGCGGCAGGCCAAAGCGGCCGCCGATATCGCGCGCCGCGAGGCGGCGGCGAAGACGCAGCGCGAAAGGGACGAGCGCGACCGGCTGCGGCAGGCCGAAGCCCAGCGCAAGGCGGCGGAACAGGCGCGGCGCCAAGAGTCGGAGCGGCAGGCAAAGGCGGCGGCGGATCAGATTCGCGCGCTCGAGGAAGACGCCCGCAAGGCCGCCGAGCGCGACCAGCTGGCCCGGGCGGACGCGGCGCGCAAAGCGGCCGAACGCGAGCAGCTGGCGCGCGCGGACGCGGCCGGGAAGGACGCGGTCGGAAAAGCGCAGCGCGACCAGAGCGAGCGCGAGCGGCTGGCTAACGCGAGGGCGAAGAAGGCCAAGGAAGATGCCGACCGCGCGGTGCGCGAAGCAGAGACCAGGGAGCGGCTGGCGAAGATCGAGGAAGAAGTGCGGCGCAAGGCGTCCCTCGAGTATGAGTTGCTGAATCGCAAGGCGACGCTGCCGCCGGAGCTTGCCGCGCTGATGGTCAACGAAGTGCAGAAGATGACGGTGCCCGGGACGAGCGGCGACTTCGTCGTGCGCGGCATCAAGCTTCCCGCCGATGTCGCGGTCAAGCCCGCCGCCCCGAACGTTCCCGCCAACTGCTCGGCTTTCCTGGGTGCGTGGGGGAACGGCCGCTGGAACGGCGAGCGCACGGCGGAGATCTGGGTGGAGAGCGTCGAGGCGGACTGCCGGGCGCGCACCATTTACGCCCGCGGCGGGCTGGGTATGTCCGGCGAGCAGCCGACTTTCCAGCGCGGCGACGCGCGCATCAGCGGCAACCGGCTGACGCTCGAGCTCGGCGCCGTGCGCATCGAACTCACGCGCGAAGGCGACCACGCCGACGGTCGCTGGTCTTCGGGCGTCAATTCCGCGACGGCGCGCTTCGACCGGTTGCCGGCGGCGCCGGACCGGACGATAGCCTTGTTCGCCAACGAGGCGGCTGACTTCGGCGCAAGGCCCAGCCGCGTAATCAGCGCCAGCCAGGTCAACGTGAACGAGCGCACGCGGATCGCGACCATGCTGCCGCTGCCGACGGCGGTGCCGGGGATCGACACGCTGACGACCGTGCAGCTCGACGCCTTCCTCAGGGCCAATCCGGGCACGGTGCTGCTCGACGCGTTCGTGGGCGCGGCGCACAGGACCCTGCCCGGCGCGTTCTGGCTGCCCGAGCTGGGCTCCGTCACCGTCGGACAGAAAGAGCTGAAACAGATCGAGGACGCCCTTCAGGCCGCGAGTGGCGGCGATCTGACGCGCCCTATCGTCGTCTTCGAACGCAGCTCGACCTACGGCTGGTTCGGCTACCATGGCGTACTGCGGTTGCTCGGAATGGGCTACAAGAACATCTACTGGTACCGCGGCGGGCTCGACGCCTGGCATGACGCGCAGTTTCCGCTGGCGCAGGCGGAGCCCTGGACAAAGGCGCGGTAGGAGCGTACTCGACGGCGCGCGACGCGGCCGGAGCATGACGTTAAGGCCGGGCACTGCCGGCGGGAGGATTGGATGGACACAAAGTCAATCGGCCGGATTTGCGGCAATGTCGGGTCGCGTGGCCGGCGCGGCGTTCTGTGCACGGCCGCGTTCGCGGCGGCGGTGCTGCTTTGCGGGATGCTTCCGCAGGCAGTGGCGGCGGCGCGCATCGGCGCCGGACATACACACAGCCTGTGGATCAAGGATGACCATTCGCTGTGGGCGTGGGGCGACAACTGGACCGGGCAGTTGGGCGACGGGACCAAAGTCGACCGTTCGGCGCCGGTCAAGTTGGGCGGAGTCGGCGCCGTGGCCAGCGTCCACGGAGGCGGGACGCATACGCTTGCGATCCGTACCGACGGAGCGGTCCTCGCCTGGGGTCTCAACGATCACGGCCAGCTCGGGGACGGGACCGACAGGACGCGCACGCTGCCCGTGGTGCTGGCCGGCATCACCGGCGCGAGCGCCGCGGCGGCCGGGCTCCAGCACTCGCTGGCCCTGAAGTCCGACGGCACCGTATGGGCCTGGGGCGCCAACGGCAGCGGACAACTGGGGATCGGATCGAACGCGGAAAGAAACGTGCCGGTGGCCGTTACGGCCTTGACGTCGGCAACGGCCATCGCGGCCGGGCACGACCACTCGCTGGCGGTGCGCGCGGACGGCACGCTGTGGGCATGGGGCGGGAACGATTTCGGCCAGCTGGGCGACGGCACCGACACCTCACGCACGGTGCCGGTGGCCGTGTCCGGTTTGACCAATGTGGTGGCGGCCAGCGCCGGATTCGCGCACACGCTTGCGTTGCGCAGCGATGGAAAGGTGTGGGCGTGGGGTGCGAACTTCGATGGTCAGCTGGGGACGGGCGATGCCAATGACAGGTTGGCGCCCACGCTTGTGGCGGGATTGAACAACGTGGTCGCCATCGCCGCCGGTTTCAGCTTTTCGATCGCGCTGAGATCCGACGGCTCGGTCTGGGCGTGGGGCTACAACGGCATGGGTGCGCTGGGGAACGGAACCACGAACGCCGCGCTTTCTCCGGCGGCGATAACCGCCGTGACCGGCGTCGTGGATATCGCGGCCGGCAGCGAGCATGTACTGCTGCTCCGCAACGACGGTTCGGTGTGGGCGGCGGGCGCCAATCTTACCGGGCAGCTCGGCGACGGCAGCACGATCACGCGCGCGGCGCCTGCGGCATTCGCCGGGCTGACCGGCGTTGCATCGGTGGTCGCGGGGGGCGGCCACACGCTGGCCGTGCGCAATGACGGCACCGCGTGGGCATGGGGCTATAACGCCTGGGGGCAGCTTGGCGATGGCACGTACACGAATCGCGGCGCCGCGACGCAGGTCGACTCTTTGAGCAACGTCGCCAAGGTGGCTGGCGGCTATGTCCATTCGCTGGCGATCAAGACCGATGGCACGCTCTGGAGCTGGGGCAACAACACTTTCGGGCAGCTGGGCGACGGCACGTTGGACGACCACATATCGCCTGAGCGGGTGCCGGGGCTGACCGGCATCACCGCCGTTGCTGCGGGCTACCGGCACACGGTGGCGCTCAAGTCGGATGGCACCGTCTGGGTGTGGGGCGGCAACAATTTCGGGCAGCTCGGAGACGGCACGACCAACAACCGCGCCGTACCTTTCAAGCTGCCCGGCATCGCCAATGCCGTCGCGATCGCCGTGGGCGGATATCACACGCTTGCGCTGCTCGGCGACGGAACCGTCCGCGCGTGGGGCTACAACCGGCATGGCCAGCTTGGCGACGGCAGCACGACCAACCGGTTGGCGCCGGTCGCGGTGGGTGGCCTCACCGCCGTCACCGCGATCGCAGCCGGCGGCGTGCACTCGGTCGCGCTGCGTTCGGACAAGACCGTGCGCGCGTGGGGCAACAACCTGACCGGACAGCTGGGCGACGGCACGACCGTGCCGCGCCCTGCGCCGGTGACCGCGGTCGGCGCGGCGAACATCACGGCAGTCGCCGCCGGCGGGTTCGTCACCTTCGCTTTGCGCGACGACGGCGCCGTGCTCGCCTGGGGGCGCGGCGGCATGGTCGGCACCGGCACAGACGCCGACGCCACGACGCCCACGGCGCTGATGTTCCTCCGCAACCTGGCGACGGTCTCGTCCAACGTGGATCACACCGTGGGCCTGACCGTCGATGGCCGCATTTTCGGGTGGGGCAGCAACCTGGGCCAGGAGCTCGGCATCGCCTACCCGCAGGAGAGCGCGATCCTGCGCAAGGTGAAGGACACGCAGGCTTCGCGCACCAGCCTCGGATTTCCCGCGGCGATGGGAGGAGGTTTTCCCGGGGTTCCGCACAAGGCGGCGCCGGGGACCTTCGAAAGCGCGGATCTGGTGGTCGAGTTCTTCAACCCGACGATCGTGAACGGCGCGGGCAGCCCGGGATCGGCCACTATTTCCTCACCGCCGTGCCGGCCGAGGCGACCAGCATCGACAACGGCGGCTCGGGTCCGGGCTGGCAGCGCACCGGACGCACGTTCCGCGCGTGGAACATCCAGGCCAACGCCCCGCCCGGCGCGGTGGGCGTATGCCGGTTCTATGCCAGGGTGCCGAACAGCCACTTCTACACCGCCAATGCGGGCGAGTGCCAGGGCCTGCGCGACGCCAATCCGACCAATGATCCCGCCCTCGGCTGGTCGTACGAGGGCATCGCGTTCCATACGGTGTTGCCGGCGTTCGGCAATTGCGCGGTTGGGTACTATCCCGTCTATCGCTCGTACAACAACCGATTTTCGCCGACCGCGGCGCAGAACGACGGCAATCACCGCATCACGCCGAGCTACAACGACTACCAGCGCAGCATCCGCTTCTTCGGCTTCCTCGACGAAGGCGTCGTTTTCTGCGCGCCGGCCAGCCCCGACGCGGGCGCGGACTTGCAGGCGACGCAGGTCTACCCCGGCGCCGAGGCCGCTGCGGGTGCGACCGTGGAAGCCGAGTTCATCTACAACAACAACGGCCCGGGCAAGGGCGACGGTGGCGTGATCCATGCGGCGTTGCCGGCGTCGGTGAGCAACTGGGTGGTGACCTGCCAGTCGCGCAACGGCGCGATCTGCCCCGCCAGCCTCAACCCGGATCGCCTGCGCGAGGGTCAGCCACTGGCAATCTGGCCTGCGGGCGGAGGCATCACGCTCAAGGCCACCGGCACCGTGCCCACTGCCGCGGCCAGTGCGGGCACGACGCTGGAGTTCGGCACGACCGCGGCGCCGGGCAATGGCAGTCCCGATCCGACCCCGGGGAACGATGCGCCGCCGCCGGCGCAAACCACGATCCGTGGCGTGAACAACTGCGCTCCCTCGCTCACTCCGGCGTCGCTGTCGTTCGGCGCGAGCGCGCAGGCGATGCCCGCGACCCTATGGGCGCGCCCCGGCTGCGCCTGGACCGCGCAGAGCAGCGCACCCTGGCTGAGCGTGGGATCCACGAGCGGCACGGGCCGCTCGACGCTGACGATTACGGTGCAGGTCAACACCACCGGGCAGCCGCGCACCGGCACGCTGAGCGTCGGCCTCGCGTCGGTGTTCGTGGTGCAGGCCGGCGTCGCTGCCACTGGCGACCCGGCTGCCTGTTCCAACCTGCGGCTGCAACGCGAAGGCGACCAGACGCCGGCGGCGGGTCTCAGCGGGGCGACGTCGGTGGGCGTGTTCGCGGACGGGCAGTGCGGCTGGGCGGCGCTGAGCGACGCCAGCTGGATCAGCCTGACCGCCGGCGGCGCGGGGAACGGGAACGGCACCGTCAGCTATGTCGCGCAACCGAACGCCGACACCCAGGTCCGTTCGGCGACGATTACCGTCGGCGAGAAGAACTTTGTCGTCAATCAACTCGGCCAGGAGCCGGGGTCGAATACCTGTGCCTGCTCGGATGGCGGTGGTGATTCCGGCGGCGGTTCGGGTGGGGACTCGGGAGGCAGTTCCGGCGGCGACTCGGGCTGACAGTCGATTCGGGACGGCGCCGCCACCTAGCCGGCGGCCCTCGCTTGGCGGGAGGGCCGATCCGTCGCGGCGGCCCCGTGCCAAACCTGTTGCATTGAGGGGGCGGCGGGATTATCTTATCTGCGCCCATAGTGGGCACAGGAGACCATCATGCGCTGGATGATGCTTTCATTGTTGGCGGGCACCGTGCTTGTGTCCGGTTGTGCTTCGCTGCCGACGGAATCCCGTTCGAACATCGATTTCGCAAAGGTCGCGCGCATCGAAAATGCCGCGCGCGCGGCCGGAGTGTCCGTCTACTGGGTCAACTACCCGACCCGGCAGGCGTCGGCTGTCAACTAGTCCTGGCCGGAGCAGCGCGGGTTTGCGGCGGGCGCATCGCGCAATCGCGATGCCGGAGGGATATCGCCGGTTCCGGCATCGCTTGGCGTTCGGCCGCCTGTCACGGTGGCAGCAGAGTCAGGATGTAGGCTTCGATGGCAAGCGGGTCGGTGCGTGTCGCCAGCGGATCCAGCGCGCCGGCTACGAGTGAACTTCCGCTCAACCCGAACAGGTACCGCAGGATCATCAGCCCATCGGTCAGCGCGTCGGCGGTGCCGCTCGCGTCCACGTCGAGCCGGGGCCGGATGTTGTCCAGATAGGCCTTGATCACCACCGGATCGGTGCGCGTCGCCGTGACGTCCGTCGCATTCGCCGTCAATGCCGCGCCGGTCAGGCCGAACAGATAGCGGATGATGATCAGGCCATCGGTCAGCGCGTCGTAATTTGTGGCGGCCGAACTCTGGTCGATGTCCAGGGCGAATACCGTCCCTGGCGGCGCGAAGGTGGCGCTGACCAGCTTGGCCGCGTTGAGCGTGACATTGCACGTGGTACTCGCGCCGGTGCAGGCGCCCAACCATCCGCTGAACACGGAACCGCCGGTCGCCGCCGCCGTCAGCACGACGCCGGTGCCGCCGGGATAGTTTTCCCCGCAATCGCCGGGGCACGCAATGCCCGCGGGCGCGCTGCTTACGGTCCCGGTGCCGTTCCCCGCCAGCGTGACGGTCAGCGCGACGGGCGGACCGGCGGCGGGCGTCACGGGATTCGAGGCTGCCGACTCCCCGCCACTGCCAACGCTGTTGGTCGCATGCACGGTACAGGTGTAGGTCACGCCGTTGGTCAGGCCCGGGACATTGACCGGACTGGCAGGACCGGACGCAGCAACGGGCGCGCCCGCCGTCGGCGTGCACGTCGCCGTATAGCCGGTGATCGCGCTGCCGCCGTTGTTGGCCGGCGGCGTGAAACTCACGTTCGCGAACGTGTTGCCACCGGCTGCCGCTACTCCGGTCGGCGCATCCGGCACGCCGGCGATGCTGAACCCGGCCAGCGACAGACGCGGCACGAGGCCGCTGCTGACGAACACGCCGCCGGTCAGCACGCGCGTCGCGTCGGGCAGCAGATCGTAGACGCTGTCGTTCAGGATCGGAAACCACGACCGCAGCGCGCCGGTCGTATCGTTCACCGCCGCGGCCGTGCCGGTCTGGGTGCCGTTGACGTTGAGGAATGCGCCGGAAATGTAGAGCGTGTTCGCGGGCGTGACCGCCGGCGTGACCTTCAGCACCACGAAGTCCGGGTTCGGGTTCCAGGCGGTGGCCGCGCCGGTGGTCGCATTGACGGCGCCGGTGAAGTTGCGTGGCTGTCCCGCCAGCGTCTGGAAATTCCCCGACACGTACACGGTGCTGCCGATCACTGTGAGCCCGAACACCTTCTCGTCGGTGCCGGGATTCCAGGTCGCGTCCACCACCGACGTGGTTTTCGATACCTTCGCGACATTGAAGCGCGTCTGGCCGCCGACGGTGAAGAAATCGCCGCCGAGGAAGACGTTGCTCGCGTCGACTGCCAGCGCCTCGACAAAGCCATCAGCGCCGCCCGCCGGATACCAGGCGAGCAACGCGCCCGTCGTCGGGTTGACTGAAGCGGTGAAGATGCGGTTGATGCCGCCCACCTGCGTGAAGCGCCCACCGATATAGGCCGTCGAACCGTCGACCAGCACCTTGTTGACCACGCTGTTCACGTTGGCGTCGAAAGCTGTCGCCAGTCCGGTCGAGAGGCTCACCGCGGCCAGGTTGCGGCGGGCGGTGCTGCCGACCTTGGTAAAGGTCCCGCCGATCAGCACCGTATTGTCGATCGCGGGTCCCAGCGACGCGGTGACGACTTGTCCGTCCACCGAGGGATTCCAGCCGGTGTCGAGGGTGTCGTCGGTATTGAGGCGGATGAGCCCGCGGTACAGCACGCCGCCGGTATCGAGAAAGTAGTCGCCGGCCACGACGGTCTTGCCGTCTGCCTGGCGCACCAACGACCATACCGATGCGTTGTCGTAGACGTAGCCGTTGATCGTTCGCGTTCCAAACGCCTTGGCGAAGCCGCCGAAAGCGGGATTCGGCACGCTGTTGGCCTTGAGGAACGTGCCGCCGATGAGGACGTTGGTGCCAACGGCCGCCAGCGCGTGCGCGGCGTCGTCGAGGTTGGGGTTGAAATTCGTCGCGTTGTCGTTCTTCGCGTAGGCCAGCGTGCCGGTCGCCGGGCTGGCCGTGCCAAGCGGGACTGCGAAGGTGAAATGCGTGGCGTCCTTGGAGATGATCTGCTTGATGCCGTTGTAGTTGGTCTGGGTCACGGCGCCTGCCGCCCCGGCGATGGTGATGAACCCACCGACCACCAGGTCCGCGGTGGAGGCAACCTGCGCCGTCGCGATGCCGCTCGACTGGGTGATTTGCGTGATGGCCGTGGTTGTCGTGTCGATTCCCGCCGCATGGTTGCGGGCCGCGCTGCCGATGCCCGTGAACTCGCCACCGGCGTAGATCGTCGTGCCGTCGAGGACCAGCGCGCGCACCGTGCCTCCCCCATTCGGCGGCGTGCTGCCGGGGTTCCACGCGTTCACCACGCCTGTCGCGGTGCTCACGGCGGCGATGCCGACCCGGGTGTAGGCGGGATTGTTGAGGCCGCTGAACTGCCCGCCCAGATACACGACCGACGCTGTCGGCACGATCGTCCGCACGATCGACGTGCCGCCGCCATTGCTCACGACCGGGTCCCAGGCGGTGGCCGTGCCGGTGGCCGGGTCGACCGCTGCGATATTCTCCCGCGCCTGCGGCGTGACCAGCCCCCCGGCCTGGGTGAACGTGCCGCCGACGTAGATCGCGCCGCCGAACGGCGCGATGGCGTAGATCACGCCCTGGAAAACCGGACCCGGCGCGGTGATGTCGCGCGTCTCGGGGTCCCACGCGGTCAGCGTGCCGCCGGCCGCCGTGTTGAACGCGGCGCCGCCGATGCGCTGGATGCCGCTGACGAACGTAAAAGTGCCGCCCGCATAGAGCGTGGTCCCGCTCGCCGCCAGCGCGAACACTTCGCCGTCGGCATCCGGATCGAAGGCGGTGATGGTGAGGGTGGAAAGATCGATCGCCGCCAGCCGGTTGCGCAGCGTCGACCCGCCGCCGGTCTGAGAGAGCCCGGTGAAATCGCCGCCCAGGTACAGCGTGTTGCCGATGATGGCCAGCGCATTGACCGTGCTGGTCGCGCGGAAATCGAATGTCGTATCCAGACTCCCGTCTCCGTTGAAGCGGGCGATGTTGACGCGCTGGTCGCCGGCCGCAGTGACATAGCTGAACGCGCCGCCGATGATGATCTTGCCGTCGCCCTGCACGACCATCGCTTCGACGCGGCCGATGCCCGAGAGAGGCAGGTTCGGATTTGTCCGCAGCTGTTGCGCGAGCGCAGCAGCACCTTGCATGACCGCCAGGGCCGCGAACAGGAGAACGATGGCGGTTCGCGCCCAATCCAACCCGGCGCGCCGCCGCGGTTCGGAAGCCCTGGCGACTGAATCACTCCCGTAGCCGGCACAACCTGAGTCTGTAGAACTGACCATGGCAACCCCCTGTTAGACGCCTTTTGATGGCCGCCGAGCGCCGGCAAAGCGGCGACACGATGGCCTAGAGTGATTATTGCAGTACTTTGCCCCCGCGGCTAGCGTGGCGGCAAGTTCCTATGGTGGTCGAAAGCGCCTAGCCGTTGCCGGCGGCGCGCGGGGATGCGGCGGAGGGCGGCGCGGCGTTGCACTGCCCCGGCGGTCCCGCTCGCCGCCGCAAGGCCGCCGCTTCGTTGAGCACCAGAGCCGCGAGCACGAGCACGCCACCGTTCAGCGTCGCGGCGGCGATTGCCTCGCCGGCGAACAGCCACGACCAGAGCGGCCCCTGGATCACTTCCAGCAGCGTGAGCAGCGAGAGTTCGGGCGCCGACAGGTGCCGGCTGGCGCGCACCATCAGCATGCACGGCAGGCCGAGCTGGAAAAACCCGAGGAATCCAAGGATCGCCACGTCGTGCGCGCTCGCCTGCAGCGGGACCGCAAACGGCAACGCCAGCGCCATCGAAAAGAGCGCTCCCAGCAGCACCGCCGGCACCAGGTCGACAGCGTGCCCGACGCGCTTGAGCGTGACCACGTTGATCGCGGAGGCGACGGGAACGCCGAACGCGATCAGGGTGCCGGCCAACGCCGCCTTGTCGGCGGCGATGCCCGCCTGGAACATCCAGCCCATGCCCGCGATGGCGATGAAGATGGCCAGCCAGGTGCGGCGCGCGATCGGCTGCTTGAGCACCAGCCAGGCCAGCGCCGCGGCGAACAGCGGCGAGAGCGAGTTGACGATCAGCGTGTTCGCGGTCGTGGTCCGGGTGAGCGCCAGCATGAAGCAGGTAAACATGGTCGCCCACATCGCCCCCGACACGACGCCCGCCCACCCGGTTTCGCGCACGGCCAGCCAGGCGCCCCTGGCGCCCTGCGCGCGGCGCATCCAGACCAGCACGCCCAGCATGAAGATCAGCGCGAACAGGCTGCGCCAGAACGTGACTTCCCAGCCTCTTGCCTGCTCGAGATGCCGGGTGAACACGCCGGCGAGGCTCCACAGGAAGCTGGCGATGACCATCAGCACCAGCGCGCGCCGGTGCAGCGCCGCGGCAAGCGGAGGGCCGGCAGCTGAAGCCGTAGGGGATTGCTTGCTCAAGGTCTGGATTCGGTGAGGTTTTGGATGCGGGCGGCGCGTGTGCCGCGCAGGTTGCGGGTCCCCGTGTCGCGGTGACGTCATCCGCCGGCGAGGACCTCATGCGCCTGCTTGTCGGCGTGATAGCTCGAACGCACCAGCGCACCCACCGCCGCGTGCCGGAAGCCCAGCGCATACGCTTCGCGTTCGAACCGCGCGAACGTGTCCGGATGCATGTAGCGCAGCACCGGCAGGTGATGCGCGGTCGGCTGCAGGTACTGGCCGATGGTCAGCATGTCGATATCGTGGCGGCGCATGTCGCGCAGCACATCCAGCAGTTCTTCGTCGGTCTCGCCGAGGCCCACCATCAGCCCCGACTTGGTCGGCACGCCGGGAAACCGCGTCTTGAAGTCCTTGAGCAGCTTGAGCGAATGCAGGTAGTCGGAACCGGGACGCGCCTGTCTGTACAGACGCGGCACCGTCTCCAGATTGTGGTTCATCACGTCAGGCGGCGCGCCGGCGAGGATGTCCAGCGCGCGGTCGAGCCGTCCGCGGAAGTCGGGAACCAGCACTTCGATCTGCGTATGGGGCGAGAGCTCGCGCACGGCGCGGATGCACTCGACGTAGTGCTGCGCGCCGCCGTCGCGCAGGTCGTCGCGGTCGACGGACGTGATCACGA
This sequence comes from Betaproteobacteria bacterium, assembly GCA_016717855.1. Lineage (GTDB taxonomy): Bacteria > Pseudomonadota > Gammaproteobacteria > Burkholderiales > Casimicrobiaceae > PALSA-1005. The sequence continues at coordinate 259,795 of JADKEV010000001.1, read as the reverse complement.
CATAGCGCAACTGCAGCGCCGCGATGGTCCTCGCCAGGTTCAGCGGTTCCGCCGCGTCGAGCGGCAGCGGCCGGCCGTGGCCCACGTCGCAGAACGGGCAGCGGCGCGTGCAAAGGTCGCCCATGATCATGAACGTCGCCGTGCCCTTGCCGAAACACTCGCCGATGTTCGGGCATGCCGCTTCTTCGCACACGGTGTGCAGGTTGTGCGCGCGCAGAATGTTCTTGATTTCGAAAAAGCGCGGGCTGCCGCCGGCCTTGACGCGTATCCAGTCGGGCTTCCGCAGCCGTTCGGCCGGCACGATCTTGATCGGAATCCGCGAGGTCTTGTCGTCGCCCCGGAGCTTCTTGCCGGTGACGGCCGGGGGCGGCGTGGTGGTGGAGGAATTCATCAGTGTCCTTTGACCTGCAAACGGATCGGCGTTCCGCAGTCCATCGAAAAAGCAATCCGGCGGCGCCGGGCGGGTCAGCCCAGCATTCGCCGCAGATTTTCACCCAACAGGGCGCCGAGGTCCGCGGCGTCCGCCGCAATGCCCAGATCGCGAGTCTGGGTCACCCGCAGCCCGGGGTAGCCGCAGGGGTTGATCGCGGCGAACGGCGCCAGGTCCATATCCACGTTCAGCGCCACGCCGTGATAAGTGCACCCGTTCCTGACCTTCAATCCCAGCGCGCCGATCTTCGCTTCGGCGTCGCCAGTCCGGACGTAGACACCCGGCGCGTCGACCTTGCCATACGCTTCGACGCCGTGCGCAGCCAGCAATTCTATCATCGCCGACTCGAGCCTCCGGACGTAGTCCCGGACGCCCCAGCGCGGGCGGCGCAGGTCGACCAGCGTATACGCGACGACCTGGCCCGGTCCGTGGTACGTGATCTGCCCGCCGCGGTCGGTCCTGACCACGGGGATCGCCGACTCGCCGCGCGGATAGTGTTCGGCCTTGCCCGCGAGTCCCACGGTGTAGACCGGCGGGTGCTCGGTCAGCCAGACTTCGTCGCGCGTCGCGCCGTCACGCGCGCCGGTGAACGCCTGCATGGCCCGCCATGTGGCCTCGAAGTCGCTTGGGCCAAGAATCCTGACCAAGGCGCCTGCAGCGGCGGCGCTCACCGCGGGCTCGCCGGCATGTCAGAGCACCATCGCGATATCGGGATGCGCGCTCAGTTCCCGGTACAGCGCGTCGAGCTGCTCTTTCGACGTCGCGTTGATCACGCAGGTCACGGACAGGTATTTCCCGCCCGACGACGGCCGCAGCTCCATGGTCGCGCCGTCGTAGTCCGGTGCATGCTTGCGCACGATGTCGTGGACCAGTTGCGCGAAACCATCCCTGGCGAGCCCCATGATCTTGAGCGGAAACTCGGTGGGGAACTCGAGCAATGACTCGGCCATGTCGTGCAATCCCGGCCCTGCGGCCGCCCGGGGTCAGGCCCCCGGCTTGCTCGCCTGGAACAGCGCGTGCATCTTCCGGAACACCGGGCCCGGGCGCCCGGCGTGCGCGGCATTGCCCACCGGCCTGCCGTCCAGCGTGGTGATCGCCAGCACTTCCTTGGTCGACGACGTGACCCACAGCTCGTCCGCGGTCCACACCTCGGATTCGCGGACCGGCCGCATCTCGAACGGGATGCCGCCCTGCCGGGCCAGGTCGTAGATCGCGCCGTACGTGATGCCGGGCAGGATCCGGTTGTCCTTCGGCGGCGCCAGCACGACGCCGCCCTTCACGACCAGGATGTTCGACGCCGATGCCTCGGTCAGGAAGCCGTCGCGGAACATCACCGTCTCCACCGCATCGCGATCGGCCGCGAATTGCCGCATCAGCACGTTGCCCAGCAGCGAAGTCGACTTGATGTCGCAATGCAGCCAGCGCTCGTCGACCGCTGTCACGCACGCGACGCCGCTCTCGACCGTTTCCCGGGATGGCGTCGCCAGCGGGTTGCTCATCATGAACACGGTCGCCGGTACATCCTTCGGAAACGTGTGATCGCGCTTCGCCACCCCGCGCGTGACCTGGAAGTAGACGCCCTGGTCGTCGAACGGCTGCCTCGCCACGAGTTCGGTGACGATCGTTGCCCATTCGGGGTCGGAGTGAGGATTCGCCAGCCGGATGCCGTCGAGGCTGTGGTGCAGGCGCGCCAGGTGCTGCGCCATCCGGTACGGCTGGCGGCGATACACCGGAATCAGTTCGTAGACGCCGTCGCCGTAAATGAAGCCGCGATCGAGCACGGATATGGTGGCCTCTTCGATTGGAAGGTAGCGGCCGTTCAGATAGACAATGCTCATGTGCGCGTCATCCGTCGCAGCGGGATCTGGTTGATCTGATCGAAGTCGCGGGACCGGCGAATTCAGCCCGTCAGCGGAACCACAGCCGTATGCTATCCCAGGCGCGGCCGAAGATGCCAGCTTGCGGCATCTCCTGCAGCGCCTGCAGCGGAAACTCGGCGACCACGTTGCCGTCGAGGGTCAGCCGCAGCACGCCGACGGTCTGGCCCAGCGCGATGGGCGCGGTCAGCGGCTGGCGCGCCTCCATCGCGACCTTCAGCTTCGGCCCCACGCCCTTGGGCAGGGTCAGGTAGAGGTCGTCGGTGAAGCCGGCATTGAGCGTGGCGCCCACGCCCTTCCAGACCGGCAGCGCAGTCACGATCTGGTTCTTCTCGTACAGACGCGGCGTGTCGTAGAACTGGAATCCGAAGTTCAGCAGCTTCTGCGATTCGATGGCGCGGGCGGAATCGGACGCGGCGCCCATCACGACCGTCAGCAGCCGGCGCGGGCCGCGCCGCGCCGATGCGATCAGGCAATAGCCTGCGGCGTCGGTGAATCCGGTCTTCATGCCGTCGACGTACTGATCGGTCCACAGCAGCCGGTTGCGGTTGGGCTGCGTGATGTTGTTGTACTTGTATTCCTTGATCGAATACAGCGCGTAATTGTCGGGGAAGTCGCGGATGATCGCCGCGGCGAGCAGGGCCAGGTCCGCGGCCGTCGAATAGTGCTGCGGATGGGACAGGCCGGTGGCATTGACGAAATTCGTGTTCTTCATCCCCAGGCGCTGCGCCTCGCGGGTCATCGCCTGCGCGAACGCTTCCTCGGACCCGGCGATCACCTCGGCCAGCGCGACGCTGGCATCGTTGCCGGATTGCACGATCATGCCGCGCAGCAGTTCGTCGACCGTGACCGGCCGGTTGGGCTCGATGAACATCCGCGAGCCTTCGGCCTTCCACGCCTTCGTGGAAACCTTGACCGATTGCTCCAGCGTGATCAGCTTTTGCTTCAGCGCGGAAAAGGCCAGGTACGCGGTCATCAGCTTGGTCAGGCTCGCCGGGTCGCGGCGCTCGGCCGTGTTATGCGCAGCCAGCGTCTGCGTCGAAGTCAGGTCGACCAGCAGCCAGCTCGTCGCGGCGACAGCGGGCGGCGGCACGGCCGGCAGCGACGGCTGTTGCGCCGGGGCGGCGAAGCTGACGAGGTACAGGATTAAGCCGGCGAGGGGACGGGCGAGGCACTGCAGGAGCATGGGGCAATTATAACCGATCGCACTCCGGCGCCCGCCGGCCGCCCGCCGCCAACGGTCCGTGGGCGGCGCGTTTGCGCGCGCGTGGTCGATGGGATAGAGTGCGCGCTCCCCTCAATCGGACCGGTCCATGCTGCGGGTCGAAAATCTGGTCAAGCGCTATGGCGACCGTGTTGCGGTCGATGGCGTCTCGTTCGCGGTCGGGAAGGGGCAGACCATAGGCCTGCTCGGTCCCAACGGCGCCGGCAAGACGACGACACTGGCGATGATCACCGGCCTGACGCCGCCCGACGGCGGCAATGTCAGCGTCGGCGGCCGCTCGCTGGCTGCCGACCCCGAAGGGGTCAAGCGCGGAATCGGGCTGGTGCCCCAGGATGTCGCGCTGTACGAGGAAACCACGGCGCGCGCGAACCTGCAGTTGTTCGGCGCGCTCTACGGGATGCAGGGCGCGCCGCTCGCCCGGGCGATCGCCGATGCGCTGGCGCTGGTGGGACTCGCCGACCGGGCCGGCGACAAGGTGGCGTCGTTCAGCGGCGGGATGAAGCGGCGACTCAACATCGCCGGCGCGCTGTTGCACGATCCGGAGTTGATCCTGCTCGACGAGCCCACGGTGGGCGTCGATCCGCAGTCCCGCAACGCGATCTTCGACAACCTCGCCGAACTGCGCCGGCGCGGCAAGACGCTGGTCTACACCACGCACTACATGGAAGAAGCCGAGCGCCTGTGCGATCGCATCGTGGTCATGGACCACGGGAGGATCATGGCCGACGACACGCTGCCCGGATTGCTGGCGCGCGCGCCGGCGCCCAACCGCCTGGCCGTGGACATCGCCGGCCCGCCGCCGGACGCGCTGGTCGCGCGCCTGCGCGGCTTGCCCGGCGTCCACGGCGTCGTGGTCGACGGCGAGCGCCTGGTCCTGGACGTCGACGACCTGCTCGCGATCACGCCGCAGGTGCTGCAAACGGTGTCGGCAGCGGGCCTCGCGGTCCGCGGATTCGCCAGCGAGCGCGCCAATCTCGAATCGGTTTTCCTGACCCTGACCGGGCGCAGCCTGCGCGACGAGTGAGCCTGCCATGAATCCTGTCGCCATCCTCGCCCTGGTCCGGAACGACCTGCGCATCCACTTCAGCGACCGCCGCGGCGTGCTGATCAACATCGCCGCCGCGATCTTCATCGCCGGCTTCATGGGCTTTCTGTTCGGCGGCAGCGGCAAGACCAAGGAGATGGGCAGGATTCCGGTCGTCATCACCATCGAGGACGACAGCGACGTCGCCAGGGCCATCGGCGCCGCGCTGGCCGCGGACAAGATGCTCGACGCGAAAACGGCGACCGCGGGCGAGGCGCGCGAGCTGGTCAGGAAGGGCAAGGCGCAGGCCGGGCTGATCCTGCCCCAGGGCTTTGGCGAGGCCGCGGCAGGCGCTTTCTTCCGGGGCCGCGACAAACCGCAGATCGAATTGTTCTACGATCCGTCGCAGAGCATCGTGGTCAGCGTGGTCGAAGGGCTGCTGACCCAGTACGTGATGCAGGAAGTCAGCAAAGCGATGTTCGGCGGACCGCTGGGCGGGAAGGTCGTCACGGACAGCCTGGCGGACCTGCGGAAGTCGGCTGATGCGGACACGCCCGCCGGCAAGGAATTGACTGCGCTGCTCGAGAGCGTCGAAAAGCTCAACGCGCGGGCCCGTGCCGACGCCGGTGCCAAGCCTGCGGCCGGCGGCATCCAGGGTGGATTGAGCGTGCCGTACACGGTCCACTCGGAGGCGCTGACCTCGGGCACCGGGGCCAGGTATAACGGCTATGCACATTCATTTGCCGGCATGTCGGTGCAATTCATCCTGTTCAACGGGATCGAGGCCGGCGTCCTGCTGCTGCTCCTGCGCGAACGCGGCCTGTGGGCGCGGCTGCGGACGGCGCCGATCGCCCGCGCCGACCTGCTGGTCGCGCGCGCGCTGGCCACCACGGTCATCGGTCTGTTCATGCTGGGTGCGGTCTACCTGGTCGCGATGGTCGCGTTCGGCGTCCGCATCGAGGGCAGCGTCGCCGGTTTCGCCGGCATCGCCATCGCGTTCTGCATCCTCAATGCTTGTTTCGGGCTCCTGCTGGCGGCGTTGGGCAGGACGCCCGCCGCGACCCGCGGGCTCGCGGTCATGGTCACGCTGATCCTGGTGATGATCGGTGGCGCCTGGGTGCCGGCGTTCATCTTTCCGCCGTGGCTGCAGCAACTGAGCCTGTTCGCGCCCACCCGCTGGGCGGTCGATGGCCTCGACGCAGTGACTTGGCGTGGCTTGGGCTTCGATGCGGCGATCGGGCCGATCGTGGTGTTGCTGGGTTCGGCGCTGGTGTGCGGCGTGGTGGCCCTCTGGCGCTTTCGCTGGCAGTCGTAGGTTAGCCGCGGGCCGGCCCGGGAAAACTGTGCCGGGGCCGAATCCGGATCGGCCCGTCGCGGCATCTAATCTTCCAGGATGCCTTTGGAGCAGCGGACATGGTCAAGTTCTGGGTGGGTTTTGCGCTGCTGGTGGCGGTCATCGCGTCGCTGTCGAACTGCGATTCGATGGTCATTGGCAACCCGTTCAGCGTCAACCTGCGGCTGGGCGGGGATGGCGGCGAGCGCGGCAGCGGCGTGGCGCGGAGCGAGACGCGGCAAATAGCGGAGTTCCGGACCATTCACGCTGAAGGCGCGGGGACGCTGGACGTCGAGGTCCGGACCGGCCAGTCCGCGCGATCGGTGGAGATCACCGCCGACGACAATCTGCTGGGCCTGATCGGCACCGAAGTCGTCGATGGGGTCCTCGAAATCTCCCCGACCATCAGCATCAGCCCAAGCACCGGCCTGCGCTTGAAGGTGTTGGTCCCCGTCCTGGATGGCATCCACCTGGAAGGCGCCAATCATCTCAATCTGCAGATCGACAGCTCCGCGGACTTCGATTTGCACCTGGAAGGCGCGGGCCGGGTCCGGGCTACCGGCAAGGTCGCGCGCCTGAACCTGCATAGCGAAGGCGCCAGCACCATCGACGCCGCCGAACTGGTGGCCCGGGTCGTCGACGTGCACATCGAGGGGGCGGGCAAGGCCAGGGTGAACGCCACCGAGAGCCTGAAAGCGTGGATCGAAGGCGCGGGTGTGATAACTTACTCGGGGGAACCGAAGACAGTGGAAAGGACCATAGACGGTATAGGCCGGATCAAGAAGGTGGACTGACAGTCCGACCGCGGGGGCGTAGACTCGGCAGAATCGACGGCGGGAAAGGCGGGTCGGCATGAAGTCGGGAGTGAATTTCGCGGGTGTCGTGCTCTTGGCGGCTGCCACCGCCGGTTGCCGGGACGGCGGCGGTCCGGCGACGGGGCAGGCGGGGAGTGACACGCAGGCGCGCCCGGCGGTCAGCCGGATGAACTCGTTGAGCGTTGGACGCACCGAGGCAGTTGAAGCGCGCACGGCATCGGGCAACACGCAGACGCGGATCGTCACCGGTGGCGCCGAGGGGATGCAGCATCAGAGGGGCGCCGGCAATTCGCAGTCGATGAACATCAACGCCAGCGGCGGCAACGTGACGCAGCTGCAAAGCGGTTCCGGGAATTCGCAGTCGATGAACATCGGTGTCGTCGACGGTACCCCGGGCCAGGTCGGCGCGACTTTGCGCACTCAATAAACCAATGCACCCGGTCTCCGGGTCAACAATCCGAAAGGGCAACACATGAACAAATCGATTTTTTCGGCAATCGCCGCCACGCTGATGCTGGCCGGCAGCGGCGCCGGCGCTCAGGATTCCATGCTGCTCGCGCAGACGACGGTGACCGGCAACATCACGCAAAACCAGTCCGGCTGGGGCAATTCGCAGTCCATCAGCATCGGCAACACGGACAGCAAACCGGTGAAGAAGGCCAAGAAAGGCGAAAAGATGTCTTCCACCCAGGATGACCCCGAGACCGGCAACAAGCAGTCGGCCAACGTCAGCGGCTCGGCCAAGGTCAAGCAGAGTCAGGCCGGGAAAGACAACACGCAGACGGCAGACGTCGACGGCTCCGGCAACATCACCCAGAATCAGAGCGGGCGCAGCAATTCGCAGTCGATCAGCATCGGCGGCGGCGTCAACGTCGGCGGCGGCAAGCCGTCGATCACGCAGTCGCAGACGGGCGCCAACCGCAAGCAGTCGATCAAGATCGACGGCAAGACGGTCGAGACCAAGTCGGAGTAGTCCTGCTGATCGGGCTGGCGTTTGTCCTGCGTCAAGCCGGACGGTTGAGGGGGCCGGCCGGCGGGAGTAGACTGGTCACTGGTGCTTATCCAGAAAGGGCTAGCCATGAGAACGTCCATCTTCACCGCGCTCGCGGCCGCGCTGGCTCTTGCCGGCTGTGGTGACGGCAACCAGCAGTCGATCAATGTCAGCGGCACGACTGGCGGCAACATTTCGCAAAGCCAGAGCGGCTGGAGCAATTCGCAGTCGATGAGCATCGGCAATGTCGACGGCAGCGAGGCGCCGAAAAAGTCCGGCGGCAAGGCAATCTCATCGTCGCAGAACGATCCCGCCACCGGCAACGCGCAGTCCGCCAGCGTCAGCGGCTCGGCCAAGGTGGCGCAAAGCCAGGGCGGGCGCGGCAACACGCAGACCGCGGTCGTCGACGGCTCGGGCAACATCTCGCAAAGCCAGAGCGGGCGCAGCAACTCGCAGTCGCTGGTCATCGGGGGAAACAGTTCCGGCGGGACACCCTCGATCTCGCAATCGCAGACCGGCGCCAACCGCACGCAGTCGATCGTCGTCGACGGCAAGAAGGTCGTGACCAAAGACCAGTAGCAGCGCGTGACGACGCACGCGCCGGGCGCCGCGTATGGTGTAGCGTGGGGCGCCGGGGGGTGGCCCAGTGCCAAAACCCGCGTGATTCGCGGCACGCGCGTGGGAAGCGCATGCCGTTGGTACGGCGCTCGCGACGACAGAAGACGAGGTCCGCCTTCTCGTCGAAGGCAATCTTGCGCTCGCCCAGCAGGCACACGTTCGCGGTGGCGCGGATGCCCGCGAGAAAGTCCGGCACTGCATCGGTATCGACTGCGTCCGGCGTCTCGCCGAGCAGGCCCGGCAGCACCGCCTTGTCGCTGCCGAGTCCCTTGCCGCTCGCGCCCAGCGAGCCGTAGATCTCGGCCTTCACCCGCCGCGTTGGCTGCAGGTGCCCGGTCGACTTCGGGCCCTCCGCGAACAACCGCGCGGCGCGCATCGGCCCCACCGTGTGTGACGACGATGGTCCGATGCCGATCTTGAACAGGTCGAATACGCTGACAGCCACTCGTTCGCTCCGCTCTCCGCACCCGGCGATGCCCACCCGGTGCGGCATGACAACAAGACCCGATTGCGTGTAAGCTGGCGCTCCCTTCAACCAGCGACTTTCAATACCATGCCGATTTCGATGTACAGCCAGACTATCCCCTTGTTTGTCAGGCTACTGACCAACCTCTCCGGCATCCTGGACAAGACCGCCGCCCACTGTGCCGAAAAGAAGATCGACCCGGCCGTGCTGCTGGGCAGCAGGCTCTTTCCCGACATGTTTCCGCTCACCCGGCAGGTGCAGATCGGCTGCGATTTCGCAAAGGGCGCCGCCGCGCGCCTGGCCGGCGTCGAGGTGCCGAAGTACGAGGACAGCGAAGCCTCGCTCGACGACCTCAAGGCGCGCGTCGCGAAGACCATCGCTTTCGTCCAGTCGCTGCCCGAGGCGCAGTTTGCCGGCGCCGAAACGCGCGAAGTCACGATACCGATCCGCGGCCAGCCGACCACGTTCGCCGGCCTGGACTATCTGAACAGGAACGTGCTGCCGAATTTCTTTTTCCATCTGGCCACGGCCTACAACATCCTTCGCCACAACGGCGTGCCGCTGGGCAAGGCGGACTTCACGGGGCCGGTCAAGAGCTGAGGGCACGCCGGGCGCCGCTCACTCGTACTCCGCGACCGGCAGGCACGAGCAAAACAGGTTCCGGTCGCCATAGACGTTGTCGGCGCGCGCCACCGGCGGCCAGTACTTGTTGTGCCGCAGGCTGGGCAGCGGATACGCGGCGCGCTCGCGCGTATAGGCGTGCGGCCACGTGTCGGCCGTCACCGCCGCCGCGGTGTGCGGGGCGTGCTTGAGCGGATTGTCGGCGCGGTCGAGGGTGCCATCCTCGATCATCCGGATCTCCTCGCGTATCGCGATCATCGCCGCGATGAAGCGGTCGAGTTCGGCTTGCGACTCCGATTCGGTCGGCTCCACCATCAGCGTGCCCGGGACCGGAAAGCTCATGGTCGGCGAATGGAAGCCGAAGTCCATCAGCCGCTTCGCGACGTCGTCGACCTCGATACCCGAGGCCGCCTTGAGCGGGCGCAGGTCGAGTATGCACTCATGCGCGACCAGCCCGTCGACGCCCGAATACAGCACCGGATAGTGGGGCCGCAGGCGCCGGGCCACGTAGTTGGCCGCGAGGATCGCGGCTTCGGTCGCCGCGGTGAGGCCCGCGGCGCCCATCATCCGCATGTACATCCACGATATCGGCAGGATGCTGGCGCTGCCATACGGCGCGGCGGCCACCGCGCCGATGCGCTCACCGCCGCCCTCGCCGTCCGGCAGCGACCGGTGGCCGGGCAGGAATCGCGCGAGGTGCGCGCCGACCGCGACCGGCCCGACGCCCGGTCCGCCGCCGCCGTGCGGAATGCAGAATGTCTTGTGCAGGTTCAGGTGCGAGACATCGGCGCCGAACTGCCCGGGCGCGCACAGCCCCACCATCGCATTCATGTTGGCGCCGTCGACGTAGACCTGGCCGCCGTGCGCATGCACGATGTCGCAGAGTTCCCTGATCCCCGCCTCGAACACGCCGTGCGTGGACGGATACGTGACCATGATCGCCGCCAGGTTCGCGGCGTGCAGCGCGGCCTTGGCCTTCAGGTCCCCCAGGTCGATGTTGCCCTGGTCGTCGCACGCGACCACGACGACCTGCATTCCCGCCATGTGCGCCGACGCCGGGTTGGTCCCGTGCGCCGACGAGGGGATCAGGCACACGTTCCGGTGGCCTTCGCCGCGCGCTTCGTGGTACGCCCTGATGATCAGCAGCCCGGCGTACTCGCCCCTGCGAGCCGGCGTTGGGCTGCAGCGAGACCGCCGCGTAGCCGGTTGCCTGGACCAGCATCCGTTCGAGCTGCGCGATCATCTCGCGATAGCCGGCGGCCTGGTCCGCAGGCGCAAAGGGATGCATGTTGCCGAACTCGGGCCAGGTGACCGGGATCATTTCGCTGGTTGCATTGAGCTTCATCGTGCACGAGCCCAGCGGGATCATCGAGCGGTCCAGCGCCAGGTCCTTGTCCGCCAGACGTCGCAGGTAGCGAAGCATCTCGTGCTCGGACTGGCAGCGGTTGAACACCGGATGTGTCAGGAACGCGCTGCCGCGCGCGAGCGCCGGCGGAATGCCGTCGGCGGCAGCGGGGTCCAGCGCGTCGACCGTGAACGGCGCGTCGGCGCCGTGGAAGCAGTGCCAGATCAGCGCCACGTCCTCGCGCGCCGTCGTTTCGTCGAGCGCGATGCCGATGTGCCCGTCGCTCACGCGCCGGAAATTCAGGTTGTGCTGGACCCCGTGATCGAGGATCTCCGCGGTGCGCGGCCCGGTGTTCACCAGCAGCGTGTCGAAGAAATGGGGAGTCATCACCTCGTGCCCGAGGCGGCCCAGGCCGTCCTTCAGGATCGCGGTCAGCCGGTGCACGCGCCGCGCAATTCGCGTCAACCCCTCCGGCCCGTGATACACGGCGTACATCGCGGCGATCACCGCCAGCAGCACCTGCGCGGTGCAGATATTCGACGTCGCCTTTTCGCGCCGGATGTGCTGCTCGCGCGTCTGCAGCGCCAGCCGGTAGGCGTGGCCGCCGTCGGCGTCGACGGTCGCGCCGACCAGCCGGCCCGGCATCGTCCGCTTGAATTCGTCCCTGGTGGCGAAGAACGCCGCGTGCGGCCCGCCGTAGCCCATGGGCACGCCGAAGCGCTGCGAACTGCCGACGACGACGTCGGCGCCCCACTCGCCGGGCGGCGCGAGCAAGGTCAGCGCCAGCAGGTCGCTGGCCACGCAGAGCAGCGCATTCTTCGCGTGGATACCCGCGACCAGCGGCCGCATGTCGTGGATCAACCCGGTGGTCGACGGATACTGCGCCAGGACGCCGAAGAACTCGCGCTCCTGGATAAGCCTGGGCGCGAAGCCGACGACGACCTCGAGTCCCAGCGGCCGGGCCCGCGTCTGCACGACCTCGATGGTCTGCGGATGACAGTCGCCCGCGACGATGAACACGTTCGAGGGGTTCTTCGCCACCCGGCGCGCCAGCGTCATCGCCTCGGCCGCGGCCGTCGCTTCATCGAGCATCGACGCATTGGCGATCGGCATGCCGGTCAGGTCGCAGACCATGGTCTGGAAGTTGACCAGCGCCTCCAGCCGGCCCTGCGCGATCTCCGGCTGGTACGGCGTGTACGCGGTGTACCAGGCGGGATTCTCCAGGATGTTGCGCAGGATCACGCCGGGCATGTGGGTGCCGTAGTAGCCCTGGCCGATGAAAGACTTGAGCACCTTGTTCTGCACGGCCAGCGCGCGCAGCTCGGCCAGCGCGGCGGCCTCGGTGCAAGGCGGGGGCAGATCCATCGCCGCGGCGCGGCGGATCGCGGCGGGGATCAGCGCGTCGACCAGCGCCGCCCGCGACGCGTAGCCCAGGACCTGCAGCATGTGCGCCTGTTCGCCGGCGGAGGGGCCGATGTGCCGCCCGCTGAATTCGTCACGCTGTTCCAGAGCCGCCAGCGGCGCGCGGGCGCCGGGTGCGGGTTCGTTCATTTTCATGCGCAGCTTCCGGGTATCAGGCGCCTGCCGCCGCGGCATAGCCGGCGGCGTCGAGCAGCTTGTCGGCGTCGCCCGCGTTCGCGGGCTTGAGCTTGAACAGCCAGTTGCCATAGGCGTCGGCGTTGACCGACTCCGGCGCCGCGGTCACCGCATCGTTGGCCGCGACGACTTCACCCGCGACCGGGGCGTAGATGTCGGAGGCGGCCTTGACCGACTCGACCACCGCGCAGGCTTCGCCCGCGGCGAGCTGGCGCGCCAGCGCGGGCAATTCGATGAACACCAGGTCGCCCAGCGCTTCCTGCGCATGGTCGGTGATGCCCACCGTCACGGTGCCGTCGGCCTCCTTCCTGACCCATTCGTGCGAGGCCGTGTACCTGAGATTGTCCGGCGTGTTCATGCATTGCTCCCTGTGAGTTGATTATCACGAAACTCGCTGTAGCGAATTTCGTCTGGTTCTCCCCTCTCCCTCGGGGAGAGGGGCGGGGGTGAGGGTCGGTGAGTAGCAATGAACATCCAAAGTACTATTCATCGCGTCACGCTCAAATGTTGACCAACGATTTGCCATTGCGCGCGAAGGGCGGCTTGACCACGCGCGCCCGCAAGCGCTTGTCGCGGACCTCGACTTCCACCGCGTCGCCGGGCGCGACGCCCAGCGGGACGCGGGCCAGCGCGATCGACTGCCCCACGGTCGGCGCGAACGTGCCGCTGGTGATCTCGCCTTCGCCCCGCCCGGTATGCACTTTCTGGTGGCTGCGCAGCACGCCGCCCTTGTCCGTCAGCAACAGGCCCACGAGTTGCCGTTTCGCCGGCTGCTGGGTCAGCGCGGTCTTGCCGACGAAATCGCGCGGGGAGACCTGATCGATGGTCCAGGCCAGTCCCGACTCGAGCGGAATCGTAGTGTCGTCCATGTCCTGCCCGTACAGATTCATGCCGGCCTCCAGCCGCAGCGTGTCGCGCGCGCCCAGCCCGCAGGGCCGGACGCCGGCGGCGACGAGGCGGTTCCAGAGCGTCGCCGCATGCGCGGCGGGCACCATCACCTCGAAGCCGTCCTCGCCGGTGTAACCAGTGCGGCAGATCATCACCGGCCCGAATTCCGGTTCGGCAATTTCGACGGCGTTGAACGGCTTGAGCGGCTCGGTCGCCGCCCGCGAACCAAGTAGCGCCTGCCAGACCCTGGCGCGCGCGCTCGGGCCCTGCACGGCGATCATCGCCAGGTCACGCCGGGGCAGGATCGTTAGCGGCGCCTGCAGCGAGTCTTGAGGACGTCGAGCCACGCGAGGTCCTTCTCCGCGGTGCCCGCATTGACGACGGCGCGGAACCAGTCCTCGCGGAAGTAGTAGACGATCAGGTCGTCGATGACGCCGCCGCCCTGGTTGAGCATGCAGGTGTACAGCGCCTTGCCCGGGACTTGCAGCTTGTCGACGTTGTTGGCGACCGCGTAGCGCAGGAACTCGCGCACGCCGGTGCCGGCCAGGTCGACCGGCAGCATGTGCGAGACGTCGAACATCCCGCAGTCGTTGCGCACGGCGTGGTGTTCCTCGATCTGCGACCCGTAGTTGACCGGCATGTCCCAGCCGCCGAAATCGACCATCCGGGCGCCGGCCGCGCGGTGCGCGGCGTTGAGCGGAGTCTTCTTGAGCACGTGGTCTCCCGAGGCATGCATGGAAAAATCACGCCCGGCTTCGTTGCCGGTGGCGTGTCCTCCGTCCTTGGTACCTGAGAGATTTGGCGCGAATGCTGCGTATGCCCGCGCGGTGCCCCTTCGGTGGGCGCCCGCCTGCGTGCCGGGGCGCCGCTCTCCAGAGTTGTGCTGCGTCTCGACCAGTCCCTTGTGCCTGAGCGGTTTACGCCTTCGGCGACCCAGGCTGCGGGTGCTCTCCTGATCGGACGGCTCAAGGTTACGAGTTGCGGCCCGGAAAGTCAATTCGCCGAATTGCCTCGCCGAACTGTCTCACCGCAAATCCGGCCGCAGTGGATTCGTTGCATCAACGTGGAAATCCGGGCGAGAGTGCGCGGCCGCGCATCAGCCCTGGGCGCGCGAACGATTCCGCCAGGCGTGCACGACACGAAACGCCAGCAGCGCCGCCAGCACGCTGCCGTAGATCACCGGCTGCGTGATGTCCTTCTTGACCAGCCACCAGTAGTGGATCACGCCGCAGATGGCGATCGCGTAGACCAGGCGATGCAGCCGCCGCCAGCCTGGGCCGCCCAGCCAGCGGATCGCCGCGTTGAACGAAGTCGCGGCCAACGGCAGCAGCATCACGAACGCGGCAAAGCCGATCCAGATGAAGCGCCGCTTGAGAATGTCCTTCCAGATCGCCGCCCAATCGAAAAACTGGTCGAGCCAGATGTAGGTCGTGAAGTGCAGGCAGACATAGAAGAATGCAAACAGCCCGAACATTCGGCGCAGCCGCAGCAGCCAGTGGCAGCCGGTGAGCTGGCGCAGCGGCGTCACCGCCAGCGTGGTCAGCAGGAAGGTCAGCGTCCACGTTCCGGTGGAGCGCGTGATCAATTCGATCGGATTCGCGCCCAGCCTGTCGAACTGGAAACCGAGCACAAGGCGGATCAGCGGCAGCAGGGCCAGCGCGAACGCGACCGCCTTGACTGCCTTGATCGCGGCAGGCCCGGGCGCGCGCAGCCGGGCGGCCAGCGGCCTTCCGCCCTGGGTGGCTGCCGGTGCGCCGGCGCCGGGTGCCCCGGGTCCTGCGCGCGTGGTCGCCGAATCCATGCGCTCCGTTCGCCTCGCCTAGATGAACTTCTTCAAGTCCATCCCCGCGTAGAGCGAGGCGACCTGGTCGCCGTAGCCGTTGAACATCAGCGTCTTGCGCTTGGTGATCTCGCCCAGCCTGCGCTCGGTCGCCTGCGACCAGCGCGGATGATCGACTTCGGGATTGACGTTCGAGTAGAAGCCGTACTCCGAGGGGCTGGAGCGCATCCACGCCGTCTGCGGTTCCTTTTCCTGGAAGCGGATCCGGACCAGCGACTTGCCGCTCTTGAAGCCGTACTTCCACGGCACGACCAGGCGCACCGGCGCGCCGTTCTGGTTGGGCAGCATCTCGCCGTACACGCCCATGCACAGCAGCGTCAGCGGATGCTGCGCTTCATCGAGGCGCAGGCCCTCGACATAGGGCCAGTCGAGCACCGACGAGCGCAGGCCCGGCATCTGCCTGGGGTCGGCCAGCGTGGTGAATTCGACGTACTTCGCGTTAGCCGTAGGCTCGACGCGGCGGATCAGCTCGGAGAGCGAGAAGCCGGCCCAGGGAATGACCATCGACCACCCTTCGACGCAGCGCATCCGGTACACGCGCTCTTCCAGCGGCGCGAGTTTCATCAACTCCTCGATGTCGTACACCTTGGGGCGCTTGATCTCGCCCTCGACCGTGACGGTCCAGGGCTGGGTCTTGAGGCGGCCCGCGTATTCGGCCGGATCGGACTTGTCGGTGCCGAACTCGTAGAAATTGTTGTAGGTCGTCACCGCTTCGTACGGTGTCTGCTTTTCGTCGATCGACAACGGGCTCTTGCGCACGCCGAACAGCCGGATGCGCTGCGCCTGCGCGGCGCCCGGGAGTCCGGCGGACAGGCCCAGCGCGGCGGCGCCAGCGCCGGCGGCCTTGATCCATTCGCGGCGGCGGCGGAACAGATCGGGTGGCGTGATTTCGCTCGGGCAGATAGCGTGCGGCTTCCTGATCAGCATGGTCGGGTTCCCTCCTGTGGAGTCGTATCTGGCAGCGGCAATCTTACGCGGTTCCCGTACGGAAGACTCCCTCTCCCCGATTTTGGGGAGAGGGTTGGGGTGGGGGGCTCTTCGAAGAGCGTGATGGGTATCGCTTCGCTCCACCCACCCTACGGAGTCCATGATGTCCGGTTACCGCAGGCCGTCGTCACGGCAATTCGGCGCTGTTCATCCGCTCGTGGATGATGCCGATTTTCTTCAGCAGCCCGGGCGCGTTGGGGTTGCGCTCGTAGAACCGCGGGTTGGGCGCCATCGCGGCGAGCCTGGCTGCCTGCTCCGCCGACAACTGCGCCGCGCTTTCCTTGAAGTAGCGCTGGGCTGCCGCTTCGGCGCCGAACACGCCGGAGCCCCATTCAATCACGTTCAGGTACAGCTCGAGTATCCGTTCCTTGTCCAGCACCATCTCCATCATCAGCGTGATGAGGGCTTCTTCCGCCTTGCGCGTGTAGCTCTTCGCGGGCGACAGGAACAGGTTCTTCGCCAGCTGCTGGGTGATCGTCGAGCCGCCGGCCACGGTCTTGCCCCGCTTCCAGTTCTTGTCCATCGCCAGCTGGATGCCATCCCAGTCGAAGCCCTCGTGCTCGACGAACCTGGCGTCCTCCGCGGCGATCAGCGCCCGCTTCAGGTGGACTGAAATCTTCGCGTAGGGAACCCAGCGGTACTGGATCTGCGCCGCGGGGTTCTTTTCGCGCAGCCCGGAGAGCCGGTAGCTCATGAAGGCCGTCTCGCCCGGCGGCCGGAACTTGTAGTTGACGACCTGCACGAAGAACCACAGCTGGACGAGCAGGAACAGGCCGACCAGGACGACCAGTCCGCGCGTAAACCACAGCACCGGCCGCTTCACTGGCCGGCGCCGATTTCCGCGCGCAGTTGCGCCAGCACCGGATCGGTCGCGGGCAGGACGCCGCGCCAGAGTTCGAACTGCAGCGCCGCTTGTTCCACCAGCATGCCGAGGCCGTCGGCGCAGCGCGCGGCGCCCTCGCGCGCGGCCCAGCCGAGGAACGCCGCCGACGCCGGCCCGTACGTCAGGTCGTACGCCAGCGCGCCGGGCGCGAACAGCGCGGGCGGCAAGTGCATCGCGTCACCGGATGCCGCGCCGCCGAGGCTGGCGCTGGTCGAGTTGATCACGATGTCGAAGCGCTGCCCCCCCAGGGCGGCGAACGGCATGGTGGACACGACAGTCCCGCGGCCCGCACGCCCGGCAAACAACTGCGCGAGCGCGGCCGCCTTCTCCGGCGTGCGGTTGGCGATTACCAGCCGGCGCGGCCCCTGCGCGATCAGCGGACCCAGGATCCCGCGCGCGGCGCCGCCCGCGCCCAGCACCAGCACGTCGCGGCCGCGGTCGTCGATGCCGACGTGGCGCGCGAAGTCGTTCAGCAGCCCGGCGCCGTCGGTGTTGTCAGCGAACCACGCGCCGCCGCGCCAGGCCAGCGTGTTGGCGGCGCCCGCCGAGTGCGCGCGCTCGCTGGCGGTCGCCGCCAGTTCCAGGCATTCCAGCTTGAACGGCACGGTGACCGACAAGCCGAGGCCGCCGGCGTCGTGGAACTCGCGCACGGTCCGCGCGAACCCGTCCAGCGGCGCGGGCAGCCGCTCGTAGGTCAGCGCCTGCCCGGTCGCCGCGGCGAACAGCGCATGGATGCGCGGGGATCTGCTGTGGGCAACGGGATGGCCGATGACCGCGTAGCGGGGAAGTGTCGAGGAATGGGACATGGGCGGTTCGATGGTGAGTTATTCGGAAATCAGTTCGTCGCCGCGCGTGAAAGTCCACGTGCGGGTGATTTCGATGATGTCGGTGTCGCGCCGGATGTCCGGCGGAAACGCCCCATACGGCGCGGCGAGCTGGACGATGCGCACCGCGGCGGCATCAAGGATCTTCTTGCCGGAGGAGCGGTTGATCTCGATTTTCTCGACCGAGCCGTCGGCGCGGATCGCGACGGAGAGCAGCAGGCTGCCGTAGAGGCGCTGCGCGCGCGCCGCCTCGGGGTAGTTCAGGTTGCCGATCTTTTCCACCTTGCCGCGCCAGTCCTCCACGTACCGCGCGAAACGGTATTCCTCGGTCCGCGCGCCCAGGAAGCGGCGCTTGGGCCGCTGCTGGTAGGCTTCCGCTTCCTTCGCGATCTGCGCCTCGAGCCGGATCGCTTCCAGCGTGCGCTGCATCAGTTCCCGCGTGCTGGGCAGTTGCGCGGGATCCGGCACCTCGGTCTTGCGCGGTTCGATCAGCACTTTGCTGGTCCCCGTGGTCTGCGCCAGCAACTGCTTGACCTGCTGTTCGAGCGACTGCTGGCGCAGGGTCGCGACCGCCACTTCCGTGCTCTGGCTATCGCGGGGCAGCACGGGCAGCGGCGTCTTCGCGCGGCGCTTCGCATCGGTGTTGCCGCCGCCGTCCAGGTTGTGCTGCGCGAGCAGCTCGGCCTTGTACGGCTTGGTCGAGGACTTGCTGTTGACCAGCACGACCTCCAGCGGCGGCGACACCGCCGGGCGCCTTTCGTCGGCGACGACGAAACGGACCGCGAGCAGCACGCCGTGCACGAGCAGCGAAATGCCGACCGCGGCGGTCAGCAGCCGGTCCTGCGCGTCGCGGTCGCCCCGCTTGGCCCGGGCGAGCGTATCGTACGCGGCGATGCGCAGGTTCTGCAGACTGGCGGAAGAGACCATGGCCATGATTGTCGGATCAGGCGTCGCTGCGGCGATTACGGGACGACGACGGGGCTTTCGAACGCCGCGCCGGCCTCGTCCAGTTCGAGGTCGTCGAGCGCCAGCACGGCGCCCGGCGGACCGTCGTCGTGCGCGGGTCCGGCATACCGGGTCTCCAGGGTCGCCGCGAACAGGTCGATCGCGCCCACGCCAAGGCGCACGCGCGCGCCCGGCGCCATGGCGGGAAGATCCGCGACGCGCGTGAAGATCGGCACGTGTTCGAAGCGCACCATGTTCTCGCGCAGCACGAAGGCCGTGGTTTCCTCGATCCCTTCCTGCTGCAGCCAGCGCAGGCACCAGTAGAACTCCATCTGGCGCTGGAACTCCGCGTACGTGGAGTACGTGGCATCGAAATCGGCGGCTGCGGCGAACAGGTCGGCGTCGCCCTGCGGATAGGGCGGCTTTTCGCCGTTGGCCACCGCGATCAGCTGCCGCTGGTTCACCAGGTCCGCATAGCGGCGCAGCGGCGAACTCGCCCACAGGTACTGCGGCAGGTTCAGGCCCTGGTGCGGCTGCGGCTGCGTCGTCATCCGGGTCTTGCCCTGGTACTGCGCGCGGAACATGCCCGGCGTCCGGGTCAGGGCCAGCACGCGCCCCCAGTAGGCGTTGGCGTAGATCATCCATTCCGAGACCAGGCGATCGATGCGCGAGCCGCGCGGGCGCGGGATGATCGCGACTCGGGCGTCCGCGCCCGCCGGATCGCCTTCGACCACGAAGTTATAGTCGATCCGGTTGCGCTCGGGCGGCAGCCCCTTGCGGCGCTCGGCCTGCAGCCGGTCCGCGGCGTCCGCGAGCACGAGCAGTTCCCGGCCGAATGGGGTACCGGGCCCGACGCCGGTCAATTCGGCGTCGAGCTCCTCGTGGCGCAGGTTGGCGGCGATGCGCACGCGCTCGACGCGGGTTTCCTGCCGCACCGCGGCGCCGTCGGCGGCGAATTCCGCATACAGCGAGAGCGCCGGGCACTCATGGCCGGCGGCCAGCGTGAAGCGCTCGATCACGTCCTGCGGCAGCATGGTGATCTTGTCGCCCGGCATGTAGACGGTCGACAGCCTTTCCCGGGCGATCTTCTCGAGCACCGAATCGCGGCCGACGGTCAGCGCCGGCGCTGCGATGTGCACGCCCACGCGCACGCCGCCGTCCGCCAGCCACGTCACCGAAAAAGCGTCGTCGATTTCGGTCGTGCCCGCGTCGTCGATGCTGAACGCTGCAACCTCCGCCAGCGGCAACTCGGGCGGCACGGTTGCCGCGCCCACGGCGGGAAAGCCGGTGCCCCTGGGGAACGTCGCGAGCAGGAAACGCTGGTAGTGCAACTCGTACGGCGAGGTGATGGCGCCGCAGTGGCGCAGCAACTGCAGCGGATTGGTCCGCGCTTCGTCGCAGGCGAGGCGGACGGCCTTGTACTCGGCGCCGTTCTTGTCCGGCGCATACAAGAGTTTCCAGCGCAGCGCCGCGACCGGTTCCGGCAACGCGCCCGCCTTCATCGCGTCGGCCCAGCCGCGCACCTGTTCGGTTTCGCGGCGTTTGCGCTCGAGGCCGGCCAGCGCCGCATCGAGCGAGGCCTTGGGCGCCGGCTGATAGCAGCCCTTGCCACGCTTGTAGAAATACATCGGATGGCCGTGCAGGAACCTGGCCATCGCCGCGGCTTCGGGCGCGGTCGGCGGGCGGCCGTGGTAATCGGTGGCCAGCGTTTCGAACTCGACCTCGGCGTCGCCCGCGACGGTCCACAGGAAATCCGGGTCGAGCTCTCCCGCCAGCTTTTCGGCGGCGTCGAGCAGCGCCTGGGGCGCGGGCGTGGCGAAGCGGAGCAGCACTTTCTCGGCCTTGACCTTCAGGCGCTTGCCCGTGGCCGCTTCGATCTGCAGCGAGGAATCGTTGTCGGCGAGGATGGTGCCGGCCTTGAGTGCGCCGTCGTCCTCAAAAAATGCATGCATGAAAAGTGGGGGGAGCGACGAGTGGCCGATTATCGCATGGCCGCAGGCCGCGGCACCCGCGCGGTCGCGGGCGTGCCACGAGAGCGGCGGTCGCGGATGTGCCGGACGCCGGCTGGATTCGCGGCCGGCGCGCCCCGGAGGATCGCTTGCCGCCGGCTACCGTCCGGGGCGGGGCGCCTCGGACGATGCGGCGTTCCCCGGGTCGCTCCGGTTGCACCGGGCTCGGTGTCCGGTGGCGCCAGTCGCCCCGGATGCGCAGCCTGTGGCGCCGACCGGCAACTGCGTGATCACCAGGTGGGCCGATACCGGGCTGTTACCACCCGCGAGCGGCGTGATCGTCAGCGCGACGAAGCTCCCGAGTGCATTGCGGACATTCAGCACGTCATTGGCGACCGCCGTTACCAGCGCCATGCCCACAATCTGGCTGGTACCAGTTGGACGGCCGACGATCGTGTGTGCCAGTTCGATGCCATTGAGCGCGAGGACCAGTTGACCGGGTTCATTGACGCTGACCTGGAACATGACCTGGTAGGTGCCGGCGGCACCCAGAATGAAATCGCTTGAGTTGAGTCGGGATATCGGTCCCGAAACGGGGCCGTTGTTCGGGAACTGGACAGCGACGCCTTGCGGGACCGTAACCGCGTTGTCGGGGGGCATCAGCGCGTAGAAGTCGCCAAAAGCGCAACTTCCGACCGTGCCCGTAGCGCCGGTTGCGCCCGTAACGCCGGCGGCGCCCGTGGCACCGGTAACGCCCGTGGCACCTGTAACCCCTGTAGCACCCGTAGCACCGGCAACGCCCGTAGCACCCGTAACGCCCGTCGCACCGGTAGCACCCGTGGCACCCGTGGCACCGGTAACGCCGCCAGTAGCACCTGTGGCACCGGTAACGCCCGTGGCACCGGTAGCGCCTGTGGCACCGGTAGCGCCTGTGGCACCGGTAGCGCCTGTGGCACCGGTAGCCCCTGGCCGGTACCGCCCGTGGCACCAGTACCGCCCGTGGCACCGGTGCACCATTGCCCGGTCGGCACCCGCCGCACCAGTGGCTCCGGTCGCCCCGAGCGGGCCGATCGGCAACGCGCCGGGGGCGCATTGTCCCAGTTGGCCGGAGAGATTGTCGAAGCACACCACGCGGTTCATGGGTCCCGCGACCGTCAGGTACGGGATCGTCACTGGTCCGATACCCTGCACGAGCAACAAGATGTTGGCCGCGCTACTGTCCTTGACGACGAAGTTGCCGCCCGGCGGCGTATTGATTTGCACATCGGCCGCGCGGGCGGCGCTCATCGATGCTGCGAGCAGCAGGGAAATTGCAATTGCGAGAGGTCGTGCCCTTGACGGCGCGCCTGCCTTGATGTGATTCATCCGATTATTCCCGTTCATCGAGAGGGGTGCGAGGCGGTGCAGAGCATTTCGGGCAACTGCGGCCGGGACCGGCAAGTTCCGCGGGTCCGGCCCAGTATTGTTCGGCGCCACCGATGCTGTCAACAACTTCGGTGGCGTAGCCGGCAATCAGCGGCAGGGCCGTATGTGTTGCGCGCGGCGCTGCATCGGTCTATGGCGGCGAGCGCGTGTAGGAAAACGTCGCGCTAAGTGAAAGTTGCGTGACATCGGCCGCCGACGAATCAGTCGATGGAGTCGTCCGGATGCGAATGCCGATGCGGTCGCCAGCGGCGACCACCAGGGACCCGGGGTTGACGTTGGTCGCGCTGCGGAAAGTCCCGGGCGTGACCACGGTGTTCGGAAATCCGAACCTGACCGAGGCGGTCAGCGGCGTCGTCACGAACGGT
The DNA here is from genome assembly GCA_016717855.1 of Betaproteobacteria bacterium. Lineage (GTDB taxonomy): Bacteria > Pseudomonadota > Gammaproteobacteria > Burkholderiales > Casimicrobiaceae > PALSA-1005. The sequence goes on along the minus strand of JADKEV010000001.1, from coordinate 237,348 downwards.
GCCGCCAACTTGTCTATTCCATTGTTGGGGACCGATGGTGCGCGGATCACAGTGAAGTCGTATTGGAGGCCGATGACATTGATGGAAACGACCGAAGCAACCAGCAGGTCCGCGCTGATCTGCAAGTCTTGGATAATGCCCGCATACGGAACGGGGAAGGAAAAGCCCGCGGATTCCGGCGGCATCGTCGATTCACCCAGGCCATCGATGACCTGGACCGTATGGCTGCCAAAGCCCATCAGCACCGGCGCAGCAGACACGACCGTGGCACCGCTCAGGATGATGCCTGTCGAAAACGGAATCAAGCTGCTGGCCACGCCTGACGATCCGGTGGCTCCCGTTGCCCCTGTGGCACCCGTGGCACCCTGTTGCCCCGGTGGCACCCGTTGCCCCGGTGGCACCCGTCGCCCCGGTGACCCCCGTCGCCCCGGTGACCCCCGTCGCCCCGGTAGCGCCCGTTGCCCCAGTGCGCCCGTACCACCCGTTGCGCCTGTTCCGCCGGTAGCGCCCGTTGCCCCGACCGGACCCAGCGGCAGTGCCCCTGGCGCGCATTGCCCGAGCTGCCCGCTGAGGTTGTCAAAGCAAACTACCCTGTTCATCGGGCCCGCGACCGTCAGATATGGAATCGTCACCGGCCCCGTTCCTTGCACCAGCAATAGAAGATTGGCGGCGCTGCTGTCCTTCACCACGAAGTTGCCGCCTGGCGGCGTGTTGATCTGCACGTCGGCGGCGTGCGCGGCACCCATCGATGCGGCGAGCAGGAGTGCAATCGCGCTCGCGAGAGGCCGGCACTCTTGCCGTGCGCCTGCGGAACCTTGTTTCATTGGGTGACTCCCGTTCATTGGGCGGCGGACGACCCGGGTCGCGGATGATTCCTCGGGCGAGGCGAACAGATCTTGTTCTTGCAGTTATCGGTGCCGAGTATCTGCCGGCCCCGCGCGGCCTGTCAAGCGCACGGCCTTCATGGTGTGATTGCGTGGCCTTTATGGCGACGGTGTCGCTGGTAGCCCCGCGCTTTCATCCGCGGTGCCGCACCGACGGTTGACGGCGTTGCGCTCTCCGGGTAGTGTGGGAAAGCCTGGAGGAGGCACTCGGCAGGGATTCACAGGACGGTACTCCCGGTTGCGGGATCATAGGAAACGCAAAATCGTGTCAACTCTGGATTATCCGCAAGCCCCTCCCCCGCAATCGCCGCAAACCGCCCTGAACTGCGATGTCCTGGTCATCGGCGGCGGTCCGGCAGGCGCCACCGCGGCGGCGCTGCTGGCCGGGCGCGGGCATCGCGTCACCATTCTCGAAAAGGACCGCCACCCGCGATTCCACATCGGCGAATCGCTGTTGCCCGCGAACCTGCCGCTGTTCGAACGCCTGGGCGTCATGGACGAAGTCCGGCGCATCGGCATGCAGAAGTGGGCGGCGGAATTCGTCTCGCCCTGGCACGATACGCAGCAGAAGTTCGAGTTCGCCGATGCCTGGGACAAGTCGATGCCGTTCGCCTATCAGGTCCGGCGCTCCGAATTTGACGAAATCCTGATCCGCAACGCCGGCAGGAAGGGCGCGAACGTGATCGAGGGGTGCCGGGTGCGCGCGGTCGATTTCCTGCCTGGCGGCGGCGGGGCCGTCATCGCCGCGGAACACGACGACGGCCGGGCCGAATCCTGGCATGCGCGGTTCGTGGTCGACGCTTCCGGCCGCGGCACTTTCCTCGGCAACCGCTTCAAGTTCAAGCACCGCAATCCCCGGCACAACAGCGCGGCGATGTACGGGCATTTCACCGGCGCGCAGCGGCTTGCCGGCAAGGATGCGGGCAACATCACGGTGTTCTGGTTCGATCATGGCTGGTTCTGGTACATACCTCTGGCCGATGGCGCCACCAGCGTCGGCGCGGTGAGCTGGCCGGCCTACATGAACACGCGCGGCAAGCGCAGCGTGGAACAGTTCTTCCGGGACACCATCGCGTTGTGCCCGCGGCTTGCCGCGCGGCTCGAGCACGCCACGCTGGTCTCGGAAGTCGAGGCGACCGGCAATTTTTCCTACGAATGCGAACGCTCGCACGGCGATGGGTACCTGCTGCTGGGCGATGCGTATGCGTTCATCGATCCGATCTTCTCGTCCGGGGTCATGCTGGCGATGAACAGCGCATTCGCCGGTGCCGACGCGGTCGACGCCTGCCTGGCCCGGCCGGCGGAGTCGGCGGCGGCGCTCGCCCGATTCGACCGCGTGATGAAGCTCGGGCCGAAGGAATTTTCCTGGTTCATCTACCGGGTCACCAATCCGGCGATGCGCGACCTGTTCATGGGGCCCAGCAACGTGCTGCGGGTGAAGGAAGCGCTGCTGTCGATGCTGGCCGGCGACATCTTCGGCAAGACACCGATCAGGCGCTCGCTGCTGGTCTTCAAGGCTATCTACTACGTGGTTTCGCTGGCCAACCTGAAGCGCTCGATCGCCGCGTGGCGGCGGCGCAGATCCAATATGCGGCACGTCAATGCGCCGGAGACGGCGGCCAGCCAATGAGCCGGGTACCTTGCCACGCACCAATTCGTTCAATCGCCGTCCGCCCCGGCTGCCGCCAAACCCGCAGCCGGGCGGCCGCCATGCGGGCGGTAAAGCGAAACATCAGCTGGAGAAGCAATGAGACTTTCCACGTTCACCGCGGCGCGCGTCGTCGCGGCCCTCGCCTGTATTGCGGCCCTGGGATCCGCTGTTTGCGTGCACGCCGAACAAAGGCCGCTGTGGGAGGCGGGCCTCGGCGCCGGTGTCGTGACGTTCCCGGACTATCGCGGTTCCGACCGGACGCAGACTTACGGGCTACCGGTGCCGTATTTCGTGTACCGGGGCGAGTTCCTGAAGGCGGACCGCAACGGCGTGCGCGGCCGTTTTTTCGACAGTGACCGCGTCGAGCTGAATGTCACGATGAATGCCTCGGCGCCCGTCGACAGCAAGGACAACCCGACCCGGCAGGGCATGCCTGACCTGAAGCCCACGGTGGAGATCGGGCCGTCGCTCGACTTGACCCTGTGGCGGGCCGCCGACAAGCGTGCCAAGCTCGACTTCCGGCTGCCGCTGGTGACCGGCGTGACCATCGAGGGCTCGCCGCGCTCGACCGGTTGGCAATTCTCGCCACGGCTCAATCTCGACTTGCAGGATCCGGCTGGCATGGCGGGCTGGAACCTCGGGCTGGTCGCCGGGCCGCTGTTCAGCGACCGCAAGCAGCATCAGTATTTCTATTCGGTGTCGCAGGAATTCGCGACGGCCGAGCGCCCCGCCTACGAGGCGCGCCGCGGCTATGCCGGCGCGCAGTTCCTGGTCGCCGTGTCGAAGCGCTTCCCCTCGTACTGGGTCGGCGGCTTCGTCCGCTACGACACGCTGCGCGGCGCGGTCTTCAACGACAGTCCGCTGGTCAAGCGCAGCAGCTACCTGGCCGGCGGCATCGCGGTTGCGTGGATCATCGGCGAGTCCTCGCGGATGGTCGACGTCGGCGACTAGGGGCGACGGGCGGGATGCCGATGCGAAGAGTGCTGCACACGCTCTACGAGTACCTGGCCATGTGGTTCGGGCTGGGCGTGCTCGGCCTGCTGTGCCTGCTGTGGTCGCCGTTTTCATGGGTGCTCTACCGGCTGCAGCCGCAAAGCGCCGGGGGCCGGCTGGGGCGCTACATGAACATGCGCTGGTTCCGCTTCTACCTGTGGACGCTGGCGGCATCCGGCGCGTGCCGTTTCGACATCCGCGGCCTCGATGCGCTGCGCGACCAGCCGCCGGTGATCATCGCGCCCAATCACCCCAGCCTGCTCGACGCGGTGATGGTGATTTCGCGCCTGCCCAACATCGTGTGCATCATGAAGACGGAGTTGATGAACAACCTGTTCCTGCGCTCGGGCGCGCGGCTGGCCCGCTACATCGGCAACGCGTCGATGCTGGACATGATCCGCAGCGCGGCCGACGCGCTGCGGCAGGGCAACCACCTGCTGCTCTTTCCCGAGGGCACGCGCACGGTGCGCGAGCCGGTCAACGAATTCACCAATGCCGTCGGCTTGATTGCCCGCCGCGCCGGCGTCCCGGTGCAGACCGTGTTCATCGAGTCGGACTCCCGGTACCTGGGTAAAGGCTGGCCGCTGTTCAAGAGGCCCTCGATGCCGATCAACTACCGGATCCGGCTGGGCAAGCGCTTCGATCCGCCGCAGGACGTGCGCGCCTTCACCGTCGAAATGGAGCAGTACTTCGCGGGCGAGCTCGCCGCCGCCACGCTGGCGCACGAAGTCAGCCCGAAGCCGGCACGGCAGCAACAAAGCACGGCACCCAATCTGGCCAACCGCACATGACGCCAGCGCGGTCGGCGACCCGCGTGGTGCTCATTCCAAGCTACAACCCCGGGCGCGTGGTGTTCGACACGGTCACGGCGGCGTTGCGCCAGTGGAATCCGGTCTGGGTCATTGTCGACGGCAGCACCGACGGCACGGTCGACGGACTGCAGAAGCTCGCCGCGTCCGAGCCGGCGCTGCGCGTCGTCGTGCTGCCCGGGAACAAGGGCAAGGGCGCCGCCGTGCTGCAGGGACTCGACCTGGCCGCGGGGGAGGGCTACACCCATGCGCTCACCATGGACTCCGACGGCCAGCACCCCGCCGAGCTGATTCCCGCGTTCATGGCGGCGTCGGCGGCGCAGCCGGATGCGATGATACTGGGCCGGCCGGTGTTCGAAGCCAGCGCGCCCAGCCTGCGCGTCAAGGGGCGGATGATCTCCAACTGGTGGGCCAACCTGGAAACGCTGTGGGCCGGCATCGACGATTCGCTGTACGGCTTTCGTGTCTATCCCGTCGCCCCGCTGCGCCGCGTGATGCGCCGGCAACCCTGGATGCGCCGCTTCGACTTCGATCCGGAGGCGGTCGTGCGGATGTGCTGGCACGGCGTTCGTCCCGTCAACCTGCCGGCGCCGGTGAAATACCTGCGGCCCGACGAAGGCGGCGTCTCGCACTTCAACTATTTGCGCGACAACGTGCTCCTGACCTGGATGCACCTGCGCCTGTTCCTGGAGTTCCTGTTGCGGCTGCCGCTGCTGCTGGCGCGGCGCTGGCGGCAAGCCTGACGAACGGCGCGCCCGTCCCTCGCGGCAGAGCGCGGAAACTTGTTGCCGCGTCGCGGAGCGGGAAGTGTGGCAAACTCCCGTTCGCTCGACACCGAGCCCTGGACCGGACCGAACAGGGCCACTCACCAAGGAGACGAAATGATGCCTGCATCGAAGATCACTGCATTGTTGTCCGCGCTGTTGTTCGCAGCGTCCGCCGCGCTGGCGCAGGCGCAGGCCTGGCCGACCAAGCCGATACGCGTCCTCAATCCGTTCCCGGCCGGCGGCGGCACCGACACGTTCGCGCGGCCGCTCGCCGCCAAGCTGACGCAGAGCCTGGGCCAGTCAGTGTTCATCGAGAACCAGGGCGGCGCCGGCGGCACGGTGGGCGCGGGCAACGCCGCCAGGGCGGCGCCCGACGGCTACACCTTCTTCATGGGCGCGATTCACCACACCATCGCCGAAAGCGTCTACACCAAGCTGCCTTACGGTCTCGAAAAGGACTTCATCCCCATCACCGTCGTTGCCTATGTGCCGCAGGTGATGGTCGTGCATCCGAAGCACCCGTTCAAGACCATCAAGGAGCTGGTCGACTATGCCAAGGCCAATCCCGGCAAGCTGAACTACGGCTCGCCCGGCAACGGCACCGGGCACCACCTGGCGATGGAATTGTTCATGCGCACCACCGGGATACAGATGGTGCACATTCCCTATCGCGGCGCCGGCCCGATGATGCAGGACTTCCTCGCGGGGATGGTCGACGTGGTGTTCGACGGCATGGGCACGTCGGCCGCGCAGATCAAGGGCGGCAAGCTGCGCGCGCTGGCCGTCGCGACGCCGAAGCGGCTGGTGGGCTTCCCCGACCTGCCGACGATGGATGAAGCGGGAGTGCCCGGAATGGTCGTGAGCGCGTGGTACGCGCTGTGGGCGATCAAGGGCACGCCGAAGGAAATCGTCGACCGGATGTACACGGAGACGGCGAAGGCGCTGCAGCTGCCCGACATCAAGGAAATCTGGGCCTCGGCCGCCTCCGATGTGGGGGGGCAACCGCCGGAGCAGTTCGGCGCGTTCGTCCACAGCGAGATCGAACGCTGGGCCAAGGTGGTCAAGGACGCCGGGGTGAAGCTGGATCCGTAAGTCCAGTCCGCCGTTGGGTCCGTCATTCCCGCGCTGGCGGGGACGACCGCCTCAGATGATCCCGCCGTTGATCGACACGACCTGGCCGGTGATGTAGCCCGCCTGGTCGGAGCACAGGAAGCCGATCAGGTCGGCGACCTCGGCGGGCGTGCCGGCGCGCTGCATCGGCACCAGCCTCGCGATCGCCTCCTTGTCGAAGGTCGCTTCGCTCATGCCGGTGGCGATGATGCCCGGCGCCACCGCGTTGACGGTGACGCCGCGGCTGGCGACCTCGAGCGCCAGCGATTTTGTCGCCGCGTGCAGCGCGCCCTTGGCCGCCGCATAGTTCACCTGCCCGCGGTTGCCGGCGAGCGCGGCCACCGACGTCACATTGACGATGCGCCCCCAGCGCGTGCGCAGCATCGGCAGCAACAGCGGCTGGGTGACGTTGAAAAAGCCGTGCAGCGACACGTCGATCACGCTGTTCCATTGCTCGGCATTCATCGCCGGGAACACCGCGTCGTCGTGGATGCCGGCGTTGTTGACGACGATCTGGATCGTGCCCTCGGCCAGCAGCGCCGCCAGCGCGGCGCCGGCCGCCGCCGCGTCCGTCACGTCGAAGGCGACGGCAGCCGCGCTGCCGCCTGCCGCCGTGATCTCGGCGGCCAGCGCCGCCGCCGCGCCGGCATTGCGGTTGCCGTGCACGATCACGTGATAGCCATCGCGAGCGAGGCGGCGGCACACCGCGGCGCCGATGCCGCCGCTGCCGCCGGTGACCAGGGCGCGTTTCATCCCGGATTTCCCGGCGTTTCGATGTCGAGAATCACCGTGGCGCGGCCCTCGACCAGGACCCGCTCGCCGGCCCGCAGCGTGAACGCGTAGACGGCCGCGCCGCCATCGCCGGACACGCGCTCGGCCTGCACGACGAGGTCGGCGGCGACATCGTCCAGCCGCGGCACGTGCAACGCGACCCCGCGCACGCTGGTCAGCATGCCGCGCCGGGCGGCAGCGCGGGTCCGTCTGCCGCGCACAATGCGCCATGCACCGCCATCGCCTGCGCCGCGTATTCGATCCCGCAGGCGGCGCCAAGGCGCCCATGCGCGCGCAACGGATTGTCGGCGGCGCGGTGGCTTTCCGTCGCGCAACGGATGTGGTCCGCGTCCCATTCGAGCACCCGGTCGAGCAGGCACATGCTGCCCTGGTGCGGAATGCGGGCCGCGATGCCCGCGCGGTCTAGCCGCATGGCGTGATGTCCACCGCGAGGCGCTGCTCTTCGAGATAGTCGAGGACCACCCGCGCCGCGCCGCCGCGGGCGATGGCCTGCAGCAGCGGCAGGCCGCGCGCGGCGGGGATGCCTTGCCGCAGGCTCTCCAGCGCGCCGGATCGGCGAGCCGCGCGGCGGCATCGCCGGCAAGGCCGGCGGTGATCCGCGCCAGCGCGTGCGGGCCCGGCTGCGGGCGAGCACCAGCGCGATCCCGAACGCGTCGGGCACGGGCCGGATCGCGCGCAGGGGCTCCGGATAATCGGTGTCGTAGGACACGAGGACGCAGCGCGTGTCGTCGGCGACGACCTGCGCCAGCGCCTCCAGCAGGCCGGCGCCGAAGCTCGCGTCGTATGCGCAGACCACCGACGAGGAGGCCATCGCGCCACTGGCGATTCCCCAGTAGCCAGCCGGGGCGTTGTGCACCGAATTGTGAAAGCGGGTGGGCGAGATCTGGCGGTCGCTGGTCGCCAGCGCCTGGCAGATTTCGTGGCAGTTGTAGCCGTCCCCGGCCGACGAGGAAAACACCGTCGCCAGCGTCGCCGGATCGAGCATCGCGGCGGCGATGGACTCGTGGCCCAGCGCCAGCGCCAGCTTGATCGCGCGCGAGGCGCGGCGCCGCTCCGACGGCGGCAGCGATGCCGGGGCGGACAGCGCCGTCGGCTGCGGCGCGTAGGGAGTCTCCCCGAGCAGGATCCGCCGCCCCGCCGGCCAGCTGTCGAGGCCGGGCCCGAGCAGGCCGATGCCTTCGATGGTCGCGCCGAGCATCGCGGAGCTCAATTCGCGCGCCCAAGCAGCAGGCTGCAGTTGGTCCCGCCGAAACCGAACGAATTGGACAGCGCCTTCGACACGGCTTGCGTGCGGTTCTCCAGCACGTAGTCGATGGCAATCGCCGCGTCCACGCTACGGGTGTTGACTCCGGCCGGGACGAAACCGTGGCGTAGCGACAGCGCCGTGATCACGGCCTCGATGCCGCCGGCCGCACCCAGCGCATGGCCGGTCGCGCCCTTGGTGGAGCTGCAGGCGACGTGCCTGCCGAACAGCGCCGCCACGGCATTGCCTTCGGCCGCATCGTTGCTGGGCGTCGCCGTGCCGTGCAGATTGATGTAATCGACCGCGGCCGGCGCGACGCCGCCGGCGGCGAGCGCGCCTTCCATCGCCAGCCTGGCGCCCAGGCCGTCGGGACGGGGCGACGACATGTGATACGCATCGCTCGACTCGCCTACGCCCAGCAGCAGGATGGACCCGGGATCGGGAGTCGCGGGCGCGCGCTCGAGCAGCGCGAACGCGGCGCCTTCGCCGATCGAGATGCCGTCGCGGCCGGCATCGAACGGCCGGCACGGATGCGCCGAAGTCAGTTCCAGCGAATTGAATCCGTACAGCGTGGTCAGGCACAGCGAGTCGACGCCCCCGACGACGGCGGCGTCGATCAATCCCGCCTTCATCATCCGCGCCGCCGAGGCGAACACCTTGGCGCTGGACGAACAGGCGGAGGATATCGTCGCGACCGGGCCGGCGAGTCCCAGGTAGCGGCGGACGAAGTCGGCGACGGAAAACGGGCTGTGCGTCGAAGCGTAGTCGAGCCCCGGGGGCAGCGCGCCGGTGGCGGGATCGCGGCGCCGGTAGGCCAGTTCTGTCTCCAGGATCCCCGCCGTGCTGGTGCCGATGAACACCCCGATGCGTTCCGGCCCCAGCCGGGCGGACGCGGCCCGCGCGGCGTCGACCAGGCCGTCCTGGACCAGGCCGAGCTGCGCAAGCCGGTTGTTGCGGCAGTTGAAACGGGAGAGGTCCTCGCGCATCCGCACCTCGTCGACCTCGGGCACTTCGCCGATCCAGGTCGCCAGGTCCGCGGTCTCGAAGTTGCAGGGTTGGAGGCCGCTGCCTTGCCGGCGCAGGGTTGCCAGGGTCTGCTCGAGGCCGCGGCCGATGCAGCTGGTCGCGGTATAGGAGGAAAGCAGCAGGGGGGTCAAACCGGGAGCGTCCTGGCGAAAGAAATCATGCTAACAGATTCGGTGCGGCGCCCCGTGATGATGCATGGATGGCCGCGCCATGGTGGCCTTCCTGGACGACGGCGCACCGCGATGGCGCCGCGCTCAAAGCCGGGCGACGAACAGCACATTGGCGAACAGCGTGCCCTGACTCATCGGCAGCGCCTCGACCCGGAACCCCAGTGCCGCCAGCGCCTGCATCCAATCGGAGACGCGCCGGCAGTGCAGCCTGACGTAGCCGTGCCCGCGGGCGAACATCACCGCGTGGTCGACCCATTTGCTCCAGCGGTAACCCCAGCCGCCGCCGGCGTCGCCGACGCGCAGCAGCAGAGTGCCCCCGGGCGAAAGCGCAGCGCGGACGCGGCGGAGCACTGCGTCCTGCTCGGGTGGCGCGATGTAGTGCAGCACGTCCAGGATCACGATGGTGTCGGCCCGGCCGTAGTCCACGGAGCGGATGTCGCCGGGAGTGAACGTCGCGGCGTCGCCCAGCGCCGCGCGGGCGCGCGCGACATCGCGCTCCATCAATTCGATGCCGGCGATGCGCTCCAGGCGCGGTGGCGGCGGCCAGCCGGCCGGCCAGCGGCCCGCGGCGAATTGCGCGCGCGCCGCCAGCAACCAGGCCGCCAGCAGCCCCTGGCCGCAGCCGAGATCCAGCAGCCGCCCGCCGTCGGGGATCAGGCCGCGTTCGAGCAGGCCGGTGAAGGCCGGGTCGCCGCCCAGCTTGCCGCGCGCGAAGTGCCACGCGAAGCGGCCGGCGGCGCGATAGGGCGCGGCGGCGGCATCGACCAGCCGGGCGTGCAGCGCGGCGGCCGTCATCGCAGGGCCGCGCGCAGCGTCACCGGCTTGAGCCCGGCGGCCTGGATCGCGCAGAGCAACTGCGGGAGGACCTCCAGGATCAGCGGCGTACCCGCAGTCGTGCGCGCCGCATTGCCGTCGTGCAGGAGCAGGATGTCGCCGGCGGCCAGGCCGCGCAGCAGCCGGCGCCGCACCGTGTCCTGGTCGCTGTGGACGGTGTCGAATCCGCGCCGTGTCCAGCTCGCAAGCAGCAGTCCCATCCGGCACAGCACGGGATCGAGCAGCGGGCTGCGCAGGCCCGCCGGCGCCCGGAAGAGGAGCGGCGCCACACCTGTGACACGCGCTATCGCGCTCTGCGCCGCGGCGAGTTCGCGGGTCAGCCCGCCCACGCCCTGGAACGCGAAATGCCAGCCGTGATGATGGGCGTGATTCTCCACCGCATGGCCGCGGCGCACGATGTCGCGGGCGAGGTCGGGATAGCGCTCGACGTTCATCCCGATGCAGAAAAAAGTCGCGCGCGCCCCATGGGCGTCGAGCAGGTCGAGGACCTGCGGGGTCACGGCCGGATCGGGGCCGTCATCGATGGTGAGCGCGATTTCGCCGCGCGCCGCGGCCGCCGCCGGCAGGCGGCTCAAGTTCGGTCCGAGCAGTCGGCTGCGCGGCCAGAGGCCGATCGCGGTCAGCAAGGCGTGGTTGGCCAGCAAGGCCGCGGCCGCCCACTGCCAGTGCGCCGGATCGATGCCGATTGCGAGCAGGGCCGCCAGATGCAGCACGATGGAAGCCGCCAGCACCGGCGTCGGGCGCCAGGAGGGTCGGTCGGGGGAGGGCGCGGTCGCGGGATTCATCGTGTTTGGGCCGCAGTGTACCCTCCGGCGGCCCGGAGATGCCGTGCCTGAGGCATGATCCGGCCGTCAGCGCGTGGCGGGCGCATCCGCCCGCCCGGCCAGGATCGCCGAAAAGACCAGCGCGAGGATCGCGCCGGGCCCGACCGTGATGCCGATCGCCTGCAGCACCGGCACCGAGGAGAAGGCCAGCATGCCGAAGCCGGCGACCGTGGTCACGTTGGCGCACAGCAACGAGGCCAGCATCCGCTCGTCATCGTCACGGCCGACCGCCACCGCGCGCTGATCGAAAAACAGCGCGTAGTTCGAGCCGACCGCGACGATCAGCAGCATGCCGACCAGGTGCAGTATCGTCAGCTGCATCCCCGCCAGCGCCAGGCCGGCGATGACCACGAGCACCGCGGCCGCCAGCGGCGCCAGCACCCGCAGCACGCGCACGGGGGAGCGCAGCACCGCGAGCAGCAGCGCCACGATCGCGGCCAGTCCGGCCAGCGACAGCCAGATGGCTTCGCGCAGGTAGCCCGCGTACAGCTGGTCGGTCTCGCCCTTGACGTCGACGAACAGCGCGCCCGACAGGGTGGTGGCGGCGAGCGCGGCGCGCACCCCGGCCGGATCGAGCGCCAGCGTCGCCCCGTCCTTCTGCGGCGCGCGCAGCGACAGGACCGCGTTCCAGCGCCCGCCTTGCTGCAGCAACAACGCATCGACTGCCTGCGCCGCCGCGGTCCCGTCCAGGTCGGCGCGCAGCAGCGGCTTGCGGGCGCGGGCCGCCTCTACGTCGTCGACGAACGGCGTGAGGCGTTCGGGCCGGATGGGCAGTTCTTGCGTCGCGGTGCGCAGGCGCGTCAGCAGTTCCTCCCGGGGCGGCAGCGCGGCCTGGCGTGCCGCCTGGGCTGCTGCACTCGGCAGGTAGCGGGTGGGGCTCTCGAATCCGCCCAGCGTGCCGGCGTCGACCAGCGGCTGGAGCGCGGCCGCGGCCTGCTCGGCTGCCTGCAGCGCAGCCTCCATGTCGGCGCCGGAGGCGATCACAAGATAGCGGACGTCGGGCGCACCCAGGTCACTGCGCAGGGCCTGGTCACGGGCCTGGTCCGCCGCGGAGATGGGGCTCAATGCCGCCAGTTCGGCGTTCCACAGTGTCGCGCGCTGCGCGATCAGCACGGCGCCGGCGACCAGCGCGAGGACCGCCACGGCCGCGCGCCAGGCGCCGGCGCGGCGCGCGACTTTCGCCAGCGCGGCGCCGAGCTGCGTGATGTCACGGATGCGAAAGTCGGCCGGCAGCAGATTCGGCAATACGAAGCGGGTGACCGTGGCGGCGACGATCAGGCCGGTGATCGAGTACAGGCCCAGTTGCGCCAGGCCCGGGAATCCGGAGAAGAGCAGCGACGCGAAGCCGAACACCGAGGTCAGCACGCCCAGCCGGATCGTGGGCCAGAACCGCGCCAGCCAATCGCTGTCCCGGGCTCCGCCATCGCCCGCCCCCCCGTCGCGGCGCGACTGGATGAACAGGTAGATCGAATAGTCGACCGCCTCGCCGATCAGCGTGGTCCCGAAGCCCAGCGTCAGGCCGTGCACCTCGCCGAAACCAAGGCTGACCGCGGCCACCGCGGCGAGCGCCCCGGAGGCGACCGGCAGCAGCCCCAAGCCCAGCGCGGTGAACGACCGGTAGGCCAGCAGCAGCAGGCTGGCGATCAGCGCCGTGCCCAGCAGCGACAGGCGCAGCACCTCGCGCTGTATGGTTGCGCGTGCCGCGACGGCGAAGACGCCCGGCCCGGTGGCGAGCAGTGTGGCCGCGGCCGCCGGGGCGCCCAGTTCCCGCCGCGCGTCCTCGAACGCGGCGTGGATGGCGGCCTGCGCCTGCTGCTGGCCGTCGATGTCCGAGCCGGCGGCCCTGGTCTGCGCCAGCAGCAGCGCGCGCGCACCATCGCGCGACGCCCACACGCCGTCGACGCGCGGCGGCCCGGACTCGCCGTCGAACTGGCCCAGCATCCGCACCAGCTCGCCGGTAGGGTCGCGCGGCAGCATGTTCTTCAGCATCATGCCGGCGGGCGAAGCGAGCAGGGCGATGCTCTCGCCGATGGCCGTCCGCAGTCCGTCCTCGGTGAACCGTGCCGGCGCGACCGCGGCGCTGAGCAGGTAACGATTCTCGAAAAGGAACTGCCGGTCGCGCTCGATCTCCGTCGCGTCGCCGTTGTGGACGGCCGTCAGTGCGCCCGACTGCCCGCAGCTTGTCGCCGAGGCTGCGCGAGAGTGCCGCGCGCGTCGCTGCGTCGGCGCCTTCGATGCCGAGCAGGACCAGCCGCGAAACGGCGCCATCCTTCAGCTGGTCGACCAGGATGCGCTGCTCCGCCGTGGGCGCGCGCGGCAGGAAGGCCGACAGGTCGGCCGTGAAATGCGTGCGGGCGACGATGATGCCGCAGCCGATGAGACCGGCGATCCAGATGCCGATGGCGAGCAGCGCGCGCCGCTTCATTTCGGCGCCGCCGCGGCGCCGGCGACGCGCTCGACGCTCAGCACCGAGCGGTCGCCATCGGCCTGCAGGATCTCGATGCCGCGCACGCGGTCGCCCGTTCCGGTCACGTCGATGCGCAGCACCATTGCCGCGAGCTTCGCCTCCGACGGGAACATGACCAGCGTCCAGCGCTCCTTGCCGCCGTGGAGTTCGAGCCGGTACACCCGCTCCAGCGCTTTGCGGTCGCCGGCGAGCGTGCCGCGGATGCTCTCGATGAATACCGCGATCTCCGGATACTCGCGCAGCCGCAGCGTGCGCTTCTGGTTGCCGCGCTCGAGCGTGAGCAGGTCGCGCTCGAGGATCGCCGTTTCCGGCTGCGGCTTCAAGGTCCGCTTTTCCAGCCGGTCCGGCGGCACGTAGCGCAGTTCGCCGGACGATTCGAGCGGCTGGTCCAGAATGGCGAGGTATTTCCTCTCGACGAACGTCGCGCGCTCGGCCCCGCGCTGGGCGAGGCCTTGCATCAGTTCGGCGATGTCCCAGGCCGCCGCTGGCGCGGAGCACAACGGACCCGCAACGGCTGCGAACAGCAGGGCCATGACGAGCCTGCTGGGGAGCCGGCGCGGCGTGATGCGCGGGGCCGGCCCGCCGCAGTCGGTCGCCGCGCCGGACGCCGGCCCGTCCCCGCCCGCGCGCGTCAACGTTGTGGTCTCACCCATGCCGACCCGCCGACGCTCCTGGCGCCGCGCGCCAGAAGTCGAAGAAGTTGAACCAGTTGTACGGCGCTTCGCGGCAGTGCTTCTCCAGCAGCGCGGCATAGCGGCCGATCGCGGCTTCGATCGCCGCGTCGCGCTCTTCGCGCGGGGTGTCGGAAAAGTCGGCGAGCGGCTCGAAGTGCACGGCGTAGCGGTTCCCGCCGAGATACAACCCGGCCATGAAGATCACCGGCCGGCGCAGCACCGCCGCCATCCGGAACGGCCCCAGCGGCAGCCTGGCGGTTGTCCCCAGAAAGGACACCGGCGTCGTCGTGTCCCCGCCCAGCGTGCGGTCGCCCAGGACGCCGACGAACACGCCGTCGTCGAGTTCCTTGCGCACGTTGAGCATCGAGTCGATACGCCCGAGCGCGATGATGTCCTGCCGCGCGGCCGGGTTGATCGCCCCGAGCATGGCGTTGATCTTGCGCGCGTTGTCCTCGTACATGACCATCGCCGCGCGCACCCCGGGCTCGCGGCGGCCCAGCGCGTGGATCAGCTCGAAGCTGCCCATGTGCGCGCCCATCAGGAAGGCGCCGCGGCCGGCGGCCGTCGCCGCGGCGACGAGTTCATGGCCATGCACGGCGATGTCGAACAGTTCGAAGCGGCCGTTGAGCAGGTAGACCCGGTCATGGATGGTCGAGGCGAAAGCGAGGATGTGCCGGAACAAGTCGCGCCAGCCCGGCTCGCGCCCCAGCGCCCGCCGCAGGTAGTCGCGCGAGGCGCCGCGTGCCGCGGGCGCCAGCAGCAGAAAGTAGAGGGCGATGCCGTAGACGATCACGCGACTCGCGCGGCGGCCGGCGCGCAACGACAGCCAGGTCATGAAGCGCAGCAGCGCCATGCTGCCGCGCTCGGGGCGGCTGGCCCAGTCGGCGCGCGCGCCGTGCGCGGCCGCGGCGGGAGACGGGGCCTGCGCCATCATGCGGGCACCGCGGCCGCTGGCTGGACGGCGACCACGCTGCCGCTGGCGATCGTCCGCGGCCCGTCCAGGATGTCGAACCGGACCGAGCCGTTGGCGAGATTCTCGTGGCGGATGACCAGCGCCGCGCCGGGGCCCGCCGGGTGGAAGAACTTGGCCGACGCGATGCGACAAGGGCCCGGCGGCGCGCAAGCCGCGGCCTGGATGGCGAACAGCGCGGCGTCGAGCAGGACCACGCCGGGAACGATCGGCGTCCCCGGAAAGTGACCCGCGAATGCCGGGTGGTCGGCCGGTATGGCCAGCGGGGTTTCGCGTTGCATGGCGGGATTATGGCTGGCGTTTGGGGTGCGCGGCGACCAAGGTGCGCAGCGCTTCGGCGGGCAGTTTGCCCGTGCTGTTGCGCGGCAGGCCGGCGACGAACAGCACCCGCCGCGGCAGGAATGCGGGTTCGATCCGCGCGCGCAACGCCCGGGTCAGCGCCGTGGCGTCCAGTCCGGGCGCGACCACGACCGCGACCAGGCGCGTGACCCCATCGGGGGTTTCCTCGTCCGGGACAAAGAAGGCGCCGTCGGTGACGCCCGGCACCGCGCAGAGCTGGTGATTCAGGTACGCCAGCGAGCTGCGCTTGCCGGCGATGTTGATCATGTCGGCGGAGCGGCCATGGAGCACGAAACGGCCGGGGCCGGCGAGTTCAAGCACGTCGTCCAGCGCCACCTTGCCTTCGACGTGGCCGCCGCTGGCCCAGGTCCGCCCGTCTTCCTGCGTCAGTTCCACGCCGGGGAAGAGTTGCCATTCCGCGGTTTCGACTGAGCGCCGGCAGGCGATCTGCCCGGTCTCGGTGGCGCCGTAGATTTCCAGCAACGGCGCGTGGCAGCGCGCCTCGGTGTCGCGGGCGAGCGGCACCGACAGCGGCGCGGTGGCCGAGACCACCAGGTCCAGCGCGGGGATGGCAACGCCGGAGTCGAGCAGCGTCCGCAGGTGGAACGGCGTGGTCACCAGCGCGCGCGGGCGCGGCACCGCGGCGATCGCGGCACAGATGTCGGCCGGAAACAGCGGCCGCCCGGCGGCGAACGCGGCGCCGCTCTGCAGCGCGACCATCACCGTGGATTCAAAGCCGTACGAGTGCTGCGCCGGCACCGTGCCGACGATGGTGTGCCGACGGCCATCCGTCAGCCCCAGCAACCCGGCTTCGGCGCGGACGTTGCGGACCAGCGCACCCCAGTTCTTGCGATGCGGCACCGGCATGCCCGTGGAGCCGGAAGTGAACAGCCATGCGACCGGCAGGTCGTCCGGCAGCAGCGGGATCGCGCGCGGCGCAGTGTCCTGGCGCCGGTCGTCCGGATACGCAACGCAGGGCAGGCCGAACGCGTCCTGATTCCCGTCGGCCAGGCAAAACACATCGGGGGCGAAGGCGCGCAAATGGCCGACCACCTCCCGCGTGATCGTCGAGGGCAGCAGGCTCACGCGTCCCGACACCAGGCCGGCCGCGAGGCCGACGGCGAAACGGTAACGGTCGCCGCAGGTGTTGAGCACATGGCGGCCGGGTGGCAGCGCCGCGGCCACGCGCGCGACATCGCCCAGGAAGCCCGCAACCGTGACCGCCTCGCCTTGGCGCCAGGCGACGATGCTATCGGGGGTGGGATGGGTCAGGAGCGGGTGGGCCGCGGCTGTCATGCGCAAGCGCTCATTGCCGTCTCCAGCCCGGCGGCGCCGCGGGCACGGCGGACGAACTCCAGTACGCGCGCAGCGATTCGAGGACGTGGGTGCGCGGCAGATCGGGCAGCACGCGCTTCCTGACCGCGAACTCGGCGATGAACATCGCCGCGACCAGCGGCATGGACAACAGGTTGGCGAAGGCCGACCACACCGCGATGGGCGCAAGGACGAAGAGCAGCGCGGAGACCGCGATCATCGCCGCGAAGAAGATCGTCCAGGCCACGGTGACCTGCCGGGTGTAGCGCGCGACCGGCGGCTGCAGCGGCCCGCGCACCATCGTCGCGAGGTGCGTGCACAGCGGTTCGCGCCCCGCCGCGAGGCTGCGCCCGAAGATCAGGCCCAGCGCGGCATTGGTGCAGATGTTCTGGATGAAGTAGACCAGGCCCAGGTGGCCCGCGATGTCGCTGGCGTGGATCCAGAGCGCGGCGCAGGCCGCGGCGCACAGGCCCAGGGTCAGCATCCGGTAAGGCCCGCGCCAGCCCACGATCGCGGCGACCACGATCAGCGGCGCCACGGCGAACGCGACGGCGCCGATTCCCGCGGGCGGCGGCGCGGCCGCGACCAGGTGGGCCAGGATCGGGTAGGCGACCACCGCGGCGGCGATCGCGGCAATGCGAACG
This sequence comes from Betaproteobacteria bacterium, assembly GCA_016717855.1. Taxonomy (GTDB): domain Bacteria; phylum Pseudomonadota; class Gammaproteobacteria; order Burkholderiales; family Casimicrobiaceae; genus PALSA-1005. The sequence goes on along the minus strand of JADKEV010000001.1, from coordinate 219,837 downwards.
ATGCGCCGCCAGCCGGGCATTACAGCGTTCTCTGGCCCGCGATGTGGTCGGCCAGGCTGCGCAGCGAGCGGAAGATCCGGACGTTATCTTCGTTGTCGGCGCGCAACTGGAAACCGTAGCGCTTGGATACTTCCAGCGCGACTTCGAGGATGTCGATCGAATCGAGCCCCAGGCCGTCGCCGAACAGCGCGTCGTCGGGATTGATGTCTTCCGGCTTGATCTCGAGGTTCAGCGCCGTGACGATGAGTCCCGCGACTTCGGTCTGCAACGCCGTGCCGGCTTCGGTTGGGGGGGAGTCCTGGATTGCGGCGGTTGTGATCTGGGACATGGCTGCCTAGGGTTGACGAGGGGAACGTGCGGGCCGGACCTCCCGTCCCCAGCAAGTGCCCACATTCTAAGCGATGGCAGCCCGGCCTTCAATCCGGGCGCGCGCTGCGCGGCGCGGCAGCCCGCGCCGCTACCCGGGTATCACGGGGCGTAGTTCGTCCCGCAACTGGTGTTCAGATAACCCCGTACCTTGGTCCAGTCGTCGCGTGGCGCGCCGGGTGTGACGGCGTTGTTGGTCACCGCCGTCCCGGTCAGCCCGAACATCGCCCGGATCAGCATCAGGCCGTCGGTCAGCGCATCGGCGTTGCCGTCGCCGTCGATGTCGAGCGCCGCGAAGTGGATGTAGGGCTGGATGTCGGCCCACGTCTGCCGCGGCGCTCCCGGCGCAGTCGCATTGTTGGTCACCGCCGACCCGGTCAACCCGAACATGGCCCGGATCAGCATCAGGCCGTCGGTCAGCGCGTCGGCGCTGCCATCCCCGTCGAGGTCCAGCAGGCACAGCGGCAGCGGCCCGATCACGGCGCCCCAGAAGCCGGGATTGATCTGGTAATTGGCGCTGCCCAGCGGGCCGGCGAAGAACGGGTCGCCCAGCGACGAGGACGCCTTGTAGTTGGCCGAGGCCATGTTCCCGACGCCGGAATTGATCGTGCTCGACGGGAGGGCGTAGTTGGCGCTCGTGGGAACGGCGGCCAGCGCGGCGGTGCAGGCAGCGAGCGCCGCCGCCGCGGACCAGCAACGCAACATGTTCTTCATTCCTTGCTCCCTCTGTGAATTCTTCGAGCCGGCGACAGGTCGCGGACCTGATCGTGGCGTTGCGCGACGGCGTTGTCCGCGGGCGCCTGATCCCGGCATTTTCCGGAACGAGGCGACCGCGCGTCTCCCGTGTCCAAACTACTCCGGTTTGCTGCGGAACGCAATCATCCCCGCTCGCTCGGCGATCCGCGGCGTCCAGGGGACGGAAGTGAATAGTCCACACATGCCGCGCGCAACAGTTCATCGCCCTGCCTAGGCCGGATCCGCAGACTGAGCACATCCGAAAGACGTGCGCAGAGCACGGACGGAGCCAACCTTCACCGAGGAGACAGCCATGAAGACATTGCAGGCATCTGGTTTCAGACAGCAGGCCTCGCGCGAGCGCGACGCGACCGGCCACGGCAGCGCGGGCGCGGACGGGCCGCACCCGCAGCGCAGCGCGCTGGCGCTGCTTGGCGCCGCGTGCGCAGTGTCGCTGCTGATCAATATCGGCGCGCACGCCCAGGTCTGCTCCGGCGGGCCTGACGGCGGCATGGACGCCACCGGCAATCAATGCAACCAGCCCGACGGCGCCGGGCTGGCGGTCGTCGGGTCGGAAGCTCAGCCGCATCCGAGCCGGGTGCAAGGGCTGGCCGAATACGAAGCGGGTCACTACGTCCGTGCCGCCGAACTCTTTCGCGTCGCCGCAGAGCAAGGCGACGTGCGCAGCGCCGAGATGCTGACCATGATGTACCGCCAGGGTTCGCGCTTGTACGGCAACGGGTTTCCCGCCGACATGCAGCTGGCCATCCATTGGGCACGCAAGGCGGCGGCGTACAAGACTCGCGTGGGGTTCGCCAGCAGCCAATGAGGCGGGTCCGCGATTGCGGGCGCAAGCAAGAGGTTTCCTCCTCCCCGGCGTATGCCCTCCAGCTGCGCCGGGTCTTTTTCCCCTCTTGTCGACCTGCCCGCCGCCTCCTACGGGTTCGCGATTCCGTGCGGCACGTGCCCCGAGGGCACGTGGCGGGACGCCGACTCGACGTGCCGGGTCTGGTCGTCGAAGTAGAAATCGGGCTCGAACTCGCGCAGGAACGGCCCCTTCTCGAGGCCGCCCAGGAACATCGCCTCGTCGATGGCGATGTTCCAGTCCATCAGCGTGCGGATCGCGCGCTCGTGCGCGGGCGCCGAGCGCGCGGTGACCAGCGCGGTGCGCAGGCGCACCGGCGTGGCGTTCGCCGAGACCTGCTGCAACCGGTGCAGCGCTTCGAGCAGCGGCTTGAAGGGGCCCGGCGGCAGCGGCCGCCGCGCGTTCTTTACTTCGTGGTTCTGGAACGCGTCCAGCCCCTGCGCCTGGAAGACCTGCTCGGCTTCGTCGGCGAAGAGAACCGCGTCGCCGTCGAAGGCGATCCGCACTTCGTCGGGATGCGAGTCTTCGTTGCGCGACTGGGTGTAGACCAGCGCGGCCGGGAAGCCCACGTTGAGCGCCGCCTTCACGTCCTCGATGTTGGCCGAGAGAAACAGGTTCGCCTTCAGCGGATGCAGGTAGGAAAACGGCGCGCGGCCGCGGGTGAACACGCCGCGCTCGATGCCCAGTTCGGCGCCCTTCACCGACCGGAACACGCGCAGGCCCGACACCGGATCGTTGCGCGACAGGATCACGACCTCGACGCGCTTGATGGCCTCGTCGTTGAACTTGAGCAGCTTGCGCACCAGCCGGAACGCGACGCCGGCCTTCGCCGGTTGTTCGAGCCGCTGTAACTGGAGCTGCATGTAGGCCTGGTCGTCGGTCGACTCGAACAGGGCGTTTTCTTCCTCGAAGTCGAACACCGCCCGCGAGGAGATCGCCACCACCAGCTTGTCGGTCAGGTCGGGCCGGGCCATCGGACTCAGGCCGGGGCCGCGCCTTCGGTCATGATGACGCGGCCCGTGGAGTTGGCGAGGCGGACCTTGAGCGCGGCCTGGTAATCGGGCGAGTCGTACCACGCCCGGGCGGCGGCCATCGACGGGAACTCGATGATCACGATGCGCGAGGGCGCCCAACCGCCCTCCAGCGATTCGACCGCCCCGCCGCGGGCGATGAACTTGCCGCCATGCTGCGCGATGCTGGCCGCGGCCAGCGGGCGATACGCGGCATAGCCCTCGGGGTTGGTCACGGTCACGTCGGCGATCACATAGGCGGTCATGGTCTGGTCCTGTCGAGGAGGTGGCCGGAAGGGGTGGCAATGCTCGTTGGAATCCATCTTCCGCTGCCGGGCATCGCGGCTGGGCGCGGGAGACGACCCGTGCCGGAGTCCGCGCGAGCGGCATGCCGCAAATTGTAGTATCGAATCGGCGCGGCGTCCGGAGTTTTCGAACGGCGCGGTCGTACTGCCGGACGCCGGTGCGGCGCGGGCTTGCTGGCGTTGCCCTTGTGCAACCGAGCGCGTCACCGTGGCGACACTTCAACCGCCACACCGGCAAATCGCAGTATCGAATCGATGTGCCGTTCGAAGTCCTGGAACCCATGATCGCCGCCACCCTGCAGAAACTGGTACGCGCCGGCGTAGTGGACGACGGCCAGCCGGTAGTCCAACAGTTCATCGCCGGTCTGGGCCAGCAGGTAGTAGCGTTCGGGGTGCGTCAACCGGCCGACCTTGAGGGCGAGGAATTCGGCCAGGTGCTGCTCGGTCAGTTCGTAGGTCGCGCCGGTGTAGAGGTTCGTCTGGGTGCCGAAGTACGGCCGCAGATCCTCCGCGGGCCCGGTCGTCGGATTGATGACGACGGCGCGGACGCCGGCCGCCACGTAGCGTTCGGCCAGCCAGTTCGCGTAATAGCCGCCCAGCGAACTGCCGATCAGCGTCAGGCCCGCGGCATCGATGTCGTCGATCAGGCGCGTGACCAGTTCCATTGCCCGCGCCGGCCGGTGCGGCAATTCGGGGACGTGCAGCGCGGGGCGGATCGCGGCAGGGAGGGCCGCGACCCGGGCCATCAGTTGCTGCGCCTTTTCCGACTGCGGCGAGCTGTTGAAGCCGTGCAGGTAGATCAGCTTCGGGCGGGTCATCGCGTCGGGCGGCCGCGGGTGCCGGATCACGCCGCGGCCGGAGCGGAGCGACCGGCCGCCAGCGCGTCGAGCAGCCGCGCATGGACGCCGCCGAAGCCGCCGTTGCTCATCACCAGCACATGGTCGCCGGGCCGCGCGCGCGCGGCCACCGCGGCCACCAGCTGCGCGAGGTCGTCGAACGCGCGGGCGCGTTCCCCGAGCGGGAGAAGCGCATCGGCCGGATTCCAGCCGAGCTTGTTGCCATAGCAGAAGACGAAGTCGGCCTCGGCCAGCGCCGCCGGCAGCTGCGCCTTCATCAATCCCAGTTTCATCGTGTTCGAGCGCGGCTCGAGCACGGCCAGGATGCGCGCGCCCGGCGCCGTTGCGAGCGCGGCGCGCAAGCCGCCAACCGTGGTGGCGATCGCCGTCGGGTGATGCGCGAAGTCGTCGTAGACGGTCACGCCAGCCGCCGTCCCGCGCACTTCCATCCGCCGCTTGACGCCCTGGAATCCGGCCAGCGCCCGCAGGCTCACCGCGGGCGGCACGCCCGCATGGCGCGCCGCGGCGATGGCGGCCAGCGCGTTCAGCTGGTTGTGCCGCCCGAGCTGCGACCAGGCGAGGACGCCCTGCGCCTTGCCGGCCAGCGTGATGGCGTTCTTCTCGTCGATCGCCCAGCCGCCCGCGGTGTTGAAGTACTCCACCGGCGTCCACGCGCCGCGTTCGAGGACGCGGGCGAGGCTCGCCTCGGCGCCGTTGACGACCAGCAGGCCCTGGCCCGGCACGGTCCGCACCAGATGGTGGAACTGGGTCTCGATCGCGGCCAGGTCGGGAAAGATGTCCGCGTGATCGTACTCGAGGTTGTTCAGCACCGCCGTGCGTGGACGGTAGTGGACGAACTTGGAGCGCTTGTCGAAGAACGCGGTGTCGTACTCGTCGCCTTCGATGACGAAGAAGTTCGACTCGCTCCGGCGGGCCGAGACGCCGAAGTCCACCGGCACGCCGCCGATCAGGAATCCGGGTTCGAGGCCCGCGCATTCCAGTATCCAGGCGAGCATCGCCGACGTCGTGGTCTTGCCATGGGTGCCGGCGACCGCCAGCACCCACTTGCCGGCCAGCAGGTTGCGCGCCAGCCAGTCCGGCCCCGACACGTACGGCAGGCCGCGATTCATGATCTCTTCCATCAACGGATTGCCGCGCGTGATCACGTTGCCGATCACGTAGATGTCCGCCGGGCCTGCGCGCAATTGCGCGGGGTCGTAGCCTTCGGTGAGCGCGATGCCCAGCGCTTCGAGCTGCGTGCTCATCGGCGGGTAGACGTTCGCGTCGCAGCCGGTGACGGTGTGGCCGGCGGCCTTGGCCAGCGCGGCGACGCCGCCCATGAAGGTCCCGCAGATGCCCAGGATGTGCAGGTGCATGGTCAGTTCCGGTGTGCCGGTGGGACGGGCGTGGCGCCGGCGGCCGCGGCGCATATCGCATAGGAGGCGGGGCGGCGCGCGCGCGCGGGCGGGCAGGCTGTCGCGTTCGCGCCGTCGCGCGCAATCATCAATCGCATGGGAAATCACCGGGCATCAGTCGCCGTAGTCTAGCAGCCTGTCGGACTCGGGATGATCCGGCTGCAGGGAATCGCGCGCCCGCGGCGGGCGTGCCGCGATCCGAACCGGGGATTTCCATTGACAACGGCCGGCGCCGCACCGCAGAATCGCCCGTCCGGATTGCGCTCGCAGGCCAGGCGCCGGATCCGCCGCAAACTATGTCCGGGAGACGAATCATGACCAGAATGACTCTTGCACTGTTGCCGATAGGCGCCATCATCGCGACCAATGCCATTGCCGGCGCCAACGGGGCATTCCTGGCGCCGGTGTCGGCGCCCACGCTGAGCGAAGTTGGCCTCGGCCTGCTCGTCGTGGCGCTCGGCCTGGTCGGCGGCCTGATCGCCCGCCGCAAGAAGTAGCGCCGGCCGCCCCGGCGCGGCGCAGGGCTTTCCGCCGGTTTCCCGATGGCAGCGCTCACCGACGATACGCTCTCGTTGCTGCGCGGCGCGTATGTCGGCACCCTGATCGGCGGTCTGGTTTTTTTCCTGCTCTGGGAGGGCGGCGCGCCGCGCGTCGCGTTCGGCAGCGCGCCGGAACGGCGCCGGCATGTGCTGCGCAATCTCGGCATGCTGCTCCTGGTCGTGCTGATCGCCGACCTCGTCGTCGGCGCCTGGCTGCTGGGCACCGTGACCCGCATCGGCGCCCCCGCGCCGGGCTGGCTCTCGCGCTTCGAGCTGGAATGGCCGGCGCTGCTGGTCATTGGCGTGCTCGCGATCGACCTGTTCCAGTACTGGTGGCACCGGGCGTGCCACGCCGTCCCCTGGCTGTGGCGGCTGCATCGCGTCCATCACAGCGACACGCATCTCGACGTGACGACCGGCGCGCGCTTCCATGCGCTGGAATCCTCGCTCGGCATTGCGTTGCTGGTGGGCACGATGCTGCTGGCGGGCATTCCGCTGTGGGTCGAACTGGTCCGCACGATCGCCGTCAATCCGCTGATCCTGGCGCAGCACGCCAACGTGAGCTTTCCACGCTGGATGGAGCGCGCGGCGCGTCCCGTGCTGGCGACGCCCGAGGTGCACCGGGTCCACCATTCGCGCCTGCGGGCGGAGCAGGACTCGAACTTCGGCCAGATGCTCTCGGTCTGGGACCGGTTGTTCGGAACGTATCGGCAGCCGCCCGCGGCGAGCGCCACGGTCGGCGTGGCCGGTCTGGAGTCCGACGATTTTCAAAGCGTCGCCGGGATGTGCGCGACGCCTTTCCGGCGCATCTAGTGCGCTGCTTCGGAGTGCGGCCGGGTGCGAGAAGTCAGACCGCGAAATACTTCGCGTACGGATGGTGGCAGATCAGCGCGCTGGTCGAATCCTCCGGCCATAACTGATCTTCGTCGCCCATCACCACGCCGATGCTCTCGGCGCCCAGCAACTCCAGGATCATCCGCTGGTCGCCCAGGTGCGGCACCGCCGGATACCCGAACGAATAGCGGCTGCCGCGGTAGTTCTGCTTGATCAGTTCGTCGATCGCGCGCGCGTCCTCGCTGCCGAAGCCGAGTTCGACGCGGATGCGCTTGTGCACGAACTCGGCCAGCCCCTCGGCGCCTTCGGCGTTCAGGCCGTGCCAGTAGAGATAGTTCTGGTACTCGTCGGCGGCGAATAGTTCGCGCGCGTAGTCGGCCGCATGCTGGCCGATGGTCACCAGCATCAGCGCGAGCACATCGCGCTCGCCCGACTCGACGGAACGGAAAAAGTCCGCCACGCACAGGCGCCGTTCCGTCGTCTGCCGCGGCAGGTCGAAGCGCGCGGCGATCTCGTCCGAATCAGGGGCGCGGTAAACGAGCAGGGAGTTGCCGGCGGACTGCGCCGAAAAGTACCCGTAGAGAGCGGTGGGCCGCAGGACCTTCTTCGCGTCGCTCTCCTGCACCAGCCGGTTCAGGATGGGATCGAGTTCGCGCCTGGCGTACTCGCGATACTCGTCGACGTTGCGGCCCTGCGGCTTGAACCCCCACTGGAATTTGTACAGCGTGTTGCGGTTGATGTACGGCAGCACGGCCTTGAGCGGCACTTGTTCCAGGCGCCGCACGCCCCAGAACGGCGGAACGGGGACCGGATTGTCGGTCGCCACCAGCGGCGAGCGCACGGTGTCGAGGGTCGTCGATTCATTCATGATTCGAGTTTAGCACGCGACTTTTTCCCTCCTTATTCACGGCACCGATAACCATATTCGGGACGCGCCTTGTCGGGTTCGCGCCGCGAATGCGACAATACCCGACCTTTCATCGACCGGACGACCATGTCATCTCGCTTTCTCGATACCTTGCGCTCCCGCGTGCTGCTGTGCGACGGGGCCATCGGCACGCTCATCCAGGCGCGGGACTGGGACGTGGAAAAGGACTTCCTGGGCCGCGAAAACTGTTCCGAGATCCTGAACCTGACGCTGCCGGACTACGTCGAGGCGACCCACGTCGCGTACTTCGAGGCCGGCGCCGATTGCGTCGAAACCAACACCTTCGGCGCGAACCAGGTCGTGCTGGCTGAGTTCGACCTGGCGGAGCGCACGCGCGAGATCAACCGCCGCGCCGCGGAGATCGCGGTCGGGGTCGCGCGCCGCTATGCGACGCCGGCGCGCCCGCGCTTCGTGATCGGCGCGGTCGGGCCCGGCACCAAGCTGGCCTCGCTTGATCACACGACCTACGACATCCTCGAGGCTTCCTACGCCGAACAGGCGCGCGGGCTGGTCGACGGCGGCGTCGATCTCTTCCTGTGCGAAACCAACCAGGACCTGCTGACGGTGAAGGCCGCCGTCAACGGGATCAAGCTGGCGCTGGAAGAGGCCGGGCGCGCCAGCGGCCCCGACCGGATCCCGATCTTCGTGCAGATCACCATCGAGACCACGGGCACGATGCTGGTCGGCTCGGACATCGCGTCCGCCACCGTCGCGATCGATGCGCTCGACGTCGATGGCATCGGCCTCAACTGCGCGACCGGGCCGGCCGAAATGGCCGAGCACGTCCGCTGGCTGGGTGAGCACTGGCGCAAGTTCATATCCGTGATGCCCAACGCCGGGCTGCCGATGCTGGTCGACGGCAAGACCGAGTACCCGCTGCTCCCGCGCGAACTCTCCGACTGGCACGCCCGCTTCCTCGCCGACGACGGCATCAACCTGGTCGGCGGCTGCTGCGGCACCACGCCCGAGCACATCCGCGAGGTGCGGAAAATGCTCGACGCGCTGGAAGCGAAGCAGGGGCACCTGCGCCCCAAGATGCGCACGCCCGAATGGACGCCCGCGGTGTCGTCGCTGTACACGGCCTACGACCTCCGGCAGGAGAACGCGCTCTTTGCCGTCGGCGAGCGCTCGAACGCGAACGGCTCGAAGCTCTTCCGCGACAAGCTGGGCGTCGAGGACTGGGACGCGCTGACCGCGATCGGCCGCGACCAGGTGAAGGAAGGCTCGCACGCCATCGACGTCTGCTGCGCCTACGTCGGCCGGCCCGAGGCCCGCGACATGACCGAGGTCATCAAGCGCTACCGCGGCCAGGTCGCGGTGCCGCTGGTCATCGATTCGACCGAACTGCCGGTGCTGGAGACGGCGCTCAAGCTGATCGGCGGCAAGGCCATCATCAATTCGATCAACTTCGAGGATGGCGAGGAGAAGGCGGAGAAGGTGCTGCGGCTGGCGAAGAAGTTCGGCGCCGCGGTGATCGCGCTGACCATCGACGAGCAGGGCATGGCCAAGTCGGTCGACGACAAGCTGCGCGTGGCGCACCGGCTCTACGATTTCGCGGTGAACACGCACGGGCTGCCGCCCTCGGACCTGCTGTTCGATCCGCTGACCTTCACCATCTGCACCGGCGTCGAGGACGACCGCGGGCACGGCATCGGCACGCTCGACGCGATCGCGCGGATCACCGAAGAATTGCCCGAGTGCCAGACCCTGCTGGGACTCTCCAACATCAGCTTCGGCCTCAACCCCGCGGCGCGACACGTGCTCAACTCGGTGTTCCTCGCGCACGCGCAAAAGCGCGGGCTGACGGCGGCGATCATCCATGTGTCCAAGATCGTTCCGCTGCACAAGATTCCGGTGGAGGAGAAGCTCGCCGCCGAGAACCTGATCTTCAACGACTGGAAGGACGGCAAGGACCCGCTGCTCGCCTACGTCGACCTGTTCAAGGACAAGACGCTCGCGCAGACGGTCAAGGTGCGCGCCGACACCATCGAGGAAGTGCTCAAGAACCGCATCGTCGACGGCGACAAGCCGGGGCTGGCCGAAGACCTGGCGACAGCGATGCAGACGCACCAGCCGCTGGCCATCATCAACGACATCCTGCTCGACGGGATGAAGGTCGTCGGCGAACTGTTCGCCTCGGGGGAGATGCAGCTGCCGTTCGTGCTGCAGAGCGCGGAGACGATGAAGGCGGCGGTGGCGTACCTGGAGAAGTTCATGGAACGCGTCGCCGGCCAGGAAAAGGGCATCATGGTCATCGCCACGGTCAAGGGCGACGTCCACGACATCGGCAAGAACCTGGTCGACATCATCCTCACCAACAACGGCTACAAGGTGATCAACCTGGGCATCAAGCAGCCGCTGGAGCACATCTTGAAGGCCGCCGACGAGCACAACGCCGACGCCATCGGGATGTCGGGCCTGCTGGTCAAGTCGACGGTGATCATGAAGGACAACCTGGCGGAAATGAAGAAGTCCGGCCGCACGATTCCCGTCATCCTGGGCGGCGCCGCGCTGACGCGGCGCTTTGTCGAGACCGACTGCCGCGACGCGTATACCGAGCCGCTGAACGTGCACTACGCCAAGGATGCGTTCGCCGGCCTCAGGTTGATGGACCAGATCGTCACCGCCAAGCCGGCCCTGGCCGCGGCGTGATCGCGGCGGCGCGGCGCCGGCAGTATCTACGGAGCGAGACATGAAACACCTGACACCCAAGGAAGCGCACCAGTTCACCATCGAGCATCCCGACGCGGTGATGATCGACTGCCGCAGCGAAATGGAGTTCCTGTTCGTCGGCCATCCGGTGGGCGCGCATCACGTCGCGTGGAATGAACTGCCGGACTGGGAGGTCAATCCGCACTTCGTCGGGCAGGTGAAGAAGATCTCCAGCATCAACCGGCCCATCGTGCTCATCTGCCGCAGCGGCAACCGCTCGGTCGACGCGGGCCGCGCGCTGGAAGGCGCCGGCTTCAGCGAGGTGTACAACGTGCTGGAAGGCTTCGAAGGCCACCTCGACGACGATCACCATCGCGGCAGCGAAGCGGGCTGGCGGTTCGAGGGGTTGCCGTGGGAACAGTGCTGAGCCGGGGGTAGCAGGAGGGAATCCGCATCGGCCTGCCGGCGGATGGCCAGGCTTGCGGCCGCCGTTGCCGCCGCGTGGTGCGACTCAGTAGTACGGCGCAGCGGTCCGCGCGAAGAGATGCTCCAGGGTCATCCAGCATCGGGCCAGCGCGGCGTGCAGCATTTCGTGCAGCGTCGCGAAGCCGGGGGAATGCGCCAGGTGCGCGCTCGAGCCTGCGAAGGTTGCCATTTTCCAACTCCTTGGGTGATCGTCGTTGCCACGTCTGCAATATGATCCGGTCCGGCAATCGAGTCATGCGGCAATCGCCAAAAAGTTGCGAAATCTTCCGAAAAGGACGGGTAAACTCGACCAATGCGTGGACGTTGTTTCGCCTTCGGCCCCTTCCTCCTCGATGCCGGCAGGGGAGTCCTGCTCCGTGACGGCGCCGCGGTCGCGCTCGGGAATCGCGCCTTCCTGGTTCTTCATGCGCTGGTCGCCGCGCAGGGGCAGGTCGTCACCAAATCCGAACTGATGGCGGCGGGCTGGCCGCAGACCGTCGTCGAGGAAAGCAATCTTTCGGTCCAGATCGCCGCGTTGCGCAAGTTACTCGGTCCGCCGCCCGATGGCGTCGAGTGGATCGCGACCGTGGCGCGCATCGGTTACCGCTTCGATGGCGCGACGACTGTGGCCGAGGAATCCGCGCCGGCAGCCCCGGAGCACGACGCCGCGCGCAAGCCATCGATCGCCGTCCTGCCGTTCACCAACCTCAGCCACGACCAGGAGCAGGAGTATTTTGCCGACGGCATCACCGAAGACATCATCACGGCGCTGGCGCGCTATCGCTGGTTCTTCGTCATCGCCCGCAACTCCAGCTTCGCCTACAAGGGCAAGGCCGTCGATGCCCGGCAGGTGGCGCATGAACTCGGCGTGGGATACGTCCTGGAGGGCAGCGTGCGCAATGCGGCCGGGCAGGTGCGGATTTCGGCCCAGCTGGTCGATGCCGCCAGCGGCAACCAGCTCTGGGCGGATCGTTACGACTTCGCCCTGGTCGACATGTTCGCCGTGCAGGATCAGATTGCCGAACAGGTGGTCGGCGCGATCGAGCCGGCGCTGCTCAAGACCGAGAGCGATCATTCACCGTTCCGCCGCGACGGGCGCAACATCACGGGCTGGGACCTGGTGCGCCGCGGCGCGTTCTGTTTTCACCAGGTCACCCGCGAGGGCCACCTGCGCGCCCGGGAGCTGTTCCGCGAGGCGTGCGCGACCGACCCGGATCTGCCCGACGGGTACTTCTGGCTGGCCCGCGCGTGCGCCGGCCTGATCGCCTACGGCTGGAGCGACGATATCGGCGCCGACCTGAAGGAAGGAATGGCCGCCGCCGTCAGGGCGGTTCACCTGGAAGAGCAGAACCCGTATTCGCACTACGGGCTGGCCGGCATCTACATTTTCGCGGGGGACTTCGCGCAGGCGATACGCGCCGCCGAAAGAGCCATCCAACTCAGTCCCAGCTTCGCGCTGGGCTATTTCGTCCTGGGCCTGGCGTACCTGTGTTCGGGCCAGCCGGCCAGCGCGATCGAGCCGCTGCGCCACGGCTTCCGGCTGAATCCGTACGATCCGCAGAACTTCGTCTGGTACAACCAGCTTGCCCTGGCCCACTTCTTCGCCAGGGAGCCGGAGGAGGCGCTCGCCTGCACCGTGAAGGCTGCGCAGATCCGCCCGACCTGGCTGCCCACCTACCAGAAAATGGCCTGCTGCCACCTGGTGCTCGGGCATGCGGACGAAGCGCGCGATTGCCTGCAAAAGCTGGCGAGCCTGGAAAAGGTGCCGGGCGACAATCTGGCGCCGTTCAAGCGCCACCAGCCGCAGTGGATCGAGGAAATGAAGAAGCTGCTGCGCGATGCGGGCGTGAAGGAGTCGGACAACCTGTAGCCGCGGGTCCGCGCGCGCTACTTCGCCGGACCGAACGGCGTTAGAATCCGTCGCATCCCCAATGCGAGGAACCGTCATGGATTGGACGCGTGGCCGGGCGCCGGCGCCCATGCCCGTCGCCGTCAGCCTATCCGCGGCTGTGCCAGCCACAGCCACAGCGCGCCGCCTGCTCCAGGTGGCGGCCGCCGCGGCGCTCTGCGTCGCGCTGGCGCTGCTGGGCGGCTGCAGCGCGTTGCGCCTGGGTTACCACCAGGCCGACTGGGTGGCGTTTCGCTGGCTCGACAACTACGCCGATTTCGACGACGCGCAGGCGGCGCGCGTGCGCGAGGCGCTCAAGTCGTGGCTCGCGTGGCATCGGCGGACGCAGCTTGCCGACTACGCCGAGTTCCTCATGCGGGTCGATGCCGAGGTGCCCGCGGATACCAGCGCGGAGCGGGTCTGCGCGTTGTGGGGCGAGGTGCGCACCCGCGTCGACCGCAGCGTGGCCCAGGCGTTGCCGGCGATCGCCGACATCGGGCGCACGCTCAAGCCGGCGCAACTGGCGCACATCGAACAGCGGTACGCGAAAACGGAAGCCGAGTTCCGCGAGGAGTACATGCAGCAGAACCCGGCGCGCCGGCGCGACGATGCGCTCGAGCGGTTGGTCGACCGGGCGGAATCGTTTTACGGCGACCTCGATGCGCAGCAGAAGGAGCGCCTCGAGCGCTGGGTGGCCGAGTCGCCGTTCGATCCGGGCATGACCCTGGCCGAGCGGCGGCGCCGGCAGCAGGATGCGCTGCAGACATTGCGGCGGCTCATCGTCGAGCCCGACAGCGCGGCGGGGCGCTCCCAGATCCAGGCCTGGATCGAGCGGTTCGGGCGGTCGCCGCGCGAGGCGCACCGGTTGTACGCGGAGCGCGTGTTGCAGCACAACTGCAAGGTCACGGCCGACCTCCACAACCGGGCCACGGCTGCACAGCGGCAATACCTGTCGAAGAAGCTGCGGGGCTGGGCCGCCGATCTGCGGGCGCTGGCGAGCGAAACCGCCGACTGACGCCGGCACGCCGGAAACCTGCGGTTGTCCCCGGCGCCCGGTCCGCGTGCATCCCTACTGCTGACCATGCCGCGTGGCGCGCAGGCGCGGTATTCTCGCGGTATCACATACCCCGGGGTGCGGTGACAATGGAATCCAGGAACATCGGAAGTTCGGGCCTGCGCGTATCGCTGGTCGGTCTGGGCTGCAACAATTTCGGCGCGCGCGTCGACCTGCCGGGCACGCGGCGGGTCGTCGACCGCGCGCTCGATGCCGGCATCACGTTCTTCGATACCGCCGACAGCTACGGCAATCGCGGCGGGTCGGAAACGTGCCTGGGCGAGGCGCTGGGCGAGCGCCGCCAGCGCATCGTCCTGGCCACCAAGTTCGCTTCGCCGATGGACGACACGCAGACACTGAAATGCGCCAGCCGCCGCTACATCATGAGCGCCGTCGAAGCGAGCCTGCGCCGGCTCAAGACCGACTGGATCGACCTGTACCAATTGCACTGGCCGGACCCGCTGACGCCGATCGAGGAGACACTGCGCGCGCTGGACGACCTGGTGCGCCAGGGCAAGGTGCGCTACATCGGCTGTTCGAACCTGGCGCCGTGGCAGGTCGCCGACGCCATGTGGACGGCACGCCATCATGGACTGCATGGCTTCATCTCGACGCAGGACGAGTACAGCCTGCTCGTGCGCGACGTCGAAAAGACGATGTTTCCCGTGCTCGGCGCCTACGGCCTCGGCCTGCTTCCGTACTTTCCGCTGGCGGGCGGATTGCTGACCGGGAAGTACAAGCGCGGCGCGCCGCTGCCGGCCGGACGCCTGCGTAGCGCCAAGGCCTCGGCCGAGCGCTTCCTGACCGAGCGCAACTGGGCGATCGTCGAGGGGCTGGATGCGTTCTGCGCGGCGCGCAACCGGACGCTGGCCGAACTCGCGTTCAGCTGGCTGGCATCGCATCGCGAGGTGGCGAGCGTCATCGCCGGGGCGACGACGCCGGAGCAGATCGACATCAACGTCGCCGCCGCGGGCTGGCGCCTGACGCCCGACGAACTCGCTGAAATCGACCGCATCGCCGCTGCACCATAGCGGGCATGCGGCGGGGGCGGCGGATACGGCGGGCTGACGTTCCATTGATGACTGCGCCCCGCCGGGGCGCGAAAAGAGGAGGCATTGCCGCAATGAAAGCGATCGATCTCGCGGGTTTCGAGGCGTGCAGTGCCGCCATCCTGTCCGACGTGCTGGACGGCATGGGCCTGATGGGCCAGGCGATGCGGCCCTTCATGCGCCCTCTCGACGAAAACAGCGTGCTGATCGGCCGCGCGCGCACCGGGCTGTACATGCCGGTGTACGAAACGCGGGCGGGCGAGAATCCGTACCAGGTCGAGATCGAACTGGTCGACGACCTGCAGCCGGGCGACGTGCCGGTGCTGGCCTGCAATGGCCCGACGACGCGGCTGGCGCCGTGGGGCGAACTGCTTTCGACCGCCGCGAAAATGCGCGGCGCCGCGGGCTGCGTCACCGACGGGCTGGTGCGCGACATCCGGCAGATCCGCGCGCTGTCCTTCCCCGTCTTTCACGGCGGCATCGGCCCGCTCGACACCAAGGGCCGCGGCCGCATGGTCGAGCGGGACACGCCGGTCGAGTGCGCGGGCGTGCGCGTGGCCTCCGGCGACCTCGTGTTCGGCGACGCCGACGGCGTGGTCGTGATCCCGCGGGAGCGTGCAGGCGAGGCCCTGGAGCGGGCGCGGCAGAAGCTCACCGGCGAGAATCACACGCGTGCCGAACTGGAGCAGGGCACGCTGTTGGGGGACGTGTACCGGAAGTACGGGATCCTCTGAGGCGGGCAGAGCCCAAGTGCGGCCCAGGATGGGGCAGGGGGTAGGTCCGTAGGATGGGTGGAGCGCAGCGATACCCATCATCGTTGAATCGTACGGAACGCATGCCTCGCTGGCGATTTCCCCCGCGCAGCGACATCCGGACGGTCGGGGTTGAAATTGCAGATGGGTATCGCTGCGCTCCACCCATCCTACGGCGGCTACGTCAGGTCAACCCGGCGGAGTCGTTCAAATGACACGCCGCCCAATGCCCGCCGCTGACCTGCCGGAACGCCGGCGATTCGGTCTTGCAGCGCTCCATCACCTTCGGGCAGCGCGGATGAAAATGGCAGCCGGAGGGCGGGTTGATGGGGTTGGGCACGTCGCCGACCAGCCGGATGCGCGTGCGCTTCAGGCCGGGTTCGGGGATCGGCACCGCGGAGAGCAGCGCCTCGGTGTATGGATGGCGCGGCGTGGTGTACAACTCGCGCGCCGGCGCGATCTCGACGATGCGCCCCAGGTACATGACCGCGACGCGGTCGCTGATGTGCTCGACCACCGACAGGTCGTGGGCGATGAACAGATAGGTGAGATCGAACTTCTGCTGCAGGTCCTCGAGCAGGTTGATGACCTGCGCCTGGATCGAGACGTCCAGCGCCGACACCGGCTCGTCGCAGACGATCAGCTTGGGCGACACCGCCAGCGCGCGCGCGATCCCGATGCGCTGGCGCTGGCCGCCGGAGAACTCGTGCGGGTAGCGGCGCAGGTGATCGGCGTGCAGCCCGACGGTCTCCAGCAATTCGACGATGCGCTCGCGGTACTGGGTCTCGGTTTTCGTGAGGTTGTGGATGACCAGCGCTTCGCCGACGATGGCGCCGACGGTCATCCGCGGATCCAGCGACGCGTACGGGTCCTGGAAGATGATCTGCATGTCGCGGCACAGCGCGCGCATCGCCTCGCGGCCGAGGCCGACGACGTTGCGGCCTTCGAACCAGACCTCGCCCGAAGTCGGCTCGATCAGCCGCAGGATGCAGCGCCCGGTCGTGGACTTGCCGCAGCCCGATTCGCCGACCAGCCCCAGGGTTTCGCCTTTCGCGAGCTCGAAGCTCACCCCGTCGACCGCGCGCACGCTGCCGGATGTGCGGCCGAAGAGGCCGCCCTTGACGGGGAAATGCTTGACGAGTTCGTTGACGCGCAACAGCGGCTGGTCCGCCAGCGCCGGAAACGGATCGCGCCGCGCCGTGCTCATGCCAGCGCTCCTTCGCGCTCGCCGCTGGCGCGAAGCGGGGCAGGGCGGAGGGCGCCCTGGTGCAGCACGCAGGCCACCTTGTGGCCGGGGCTCACTTCGATCAGCGGCGGCATCGCCGTCAGGCATTCGTCGCGGGCGAACTTGCACCGCGCCGCGAAACGGCAACCCGGCGGCGGATCGATCAGGCTCGGCACCGTGCCGCCGATCGCTTCCAGCCGCTGCTTGTGCGTCGCGGCCAGGTCGATGCGCGGGATGGACCGGATCAGGCCCTGCGTGTACGGATGCAGCGGCGCGCGGAACAATTCACCCACGTCCGCTTCCTCGATGACGTTGCCCGCGTACATCACGACAACGCGCTGCGCAGTCTCGGCGACGACGCCCATCGCGTGCGTGATCAGCAGCACCGCCATGCCCATCTTTTCCTTCAGCTCCGTCATCAGGTCCAGGATCTGCGCCTGGATGGTCACGTCGAGCGCCGTCGTCGGCTCGTCGGCGATCAGCAGCTTCGGGCTGCACGACAAGGCCATCGCGATCATCACGCGCTGGCGCATGCCGCCGGAAAACTGGTGCGGATAGTCGTTGACCCGCGCCTGCGGGTGGGGAATGTGGACCAGCCGCAGCATCTCCACCGCGTGCTCCATCGCTTCCTTCCGGCCCAGCTTCTTGTGCAGACGGACGACCTCGGCGATCTGCTCGCCCACCGAATACACCGGATTGAGCGAGGTCATCGGTTCCTGGAAGATCATCGCGATCTCCCGGGCGCGCAGCGCGCGGAGCACCTCGTCGCTCGCCTTGACCAGGTCGTGCCCCTGCCAGCGGATTTCGCCGGCGACGATGCGCCCCGGCGGCATCGGCAGCAGGCGCATGATGGTCAGCGCGGTGACGCTCTTGCCGCAGCCCGATTCGCCGACGACGCCCAGCGTCTCCCCCGCATCGATCCCCAGGTCCACCCCGTCGACGGCGCGCAGCACGCCGTCCTCGGTGTTGAAGTGGACCTTCAGTCCCCGGATCTCGAGCATCCGCTCCGTCATGGCGTCACAACACCCGGCGCGGGTCGAGCGCGTCGCGCAGCCCGTCGCCGATGTAGTTGATCGACAGCACGGTAAGGAAGATCAGCGTGCCCGGAAACAGCGCCCAGTACGGCGACGTGTCCAGGTAGTCCTTCGCGTCGAACAGCACCCGCCCCCAGGTCGGGATGTCCGGGGGAAAGCCGAGCCCCAGGAACGACAGCGTCGACTCGGCGATGATCGCGGCGGCGACGTCGATCGTCCCCGCGACGATGACCGGTCCGAGCGCGTTGGGCAGGATGTGGCGCGCCACCTGCCGCAGGCGGCTCGCCCCGAGCGCGCGCGCCGCCTCGACGAATTCCTTTTCCCGCAGCGACAGGAACTGCGCGCGCACCAGCCGCGCCACCGGCATCCAGCGGAAGCCGCCGATCACGACGACAATCATGATGAACACGCCGGTCTCGGCGCCGACGATCTTCTTCAGCGAATCGCGGAACAGGTAGATGATCAGCAGCAGCAGCGGCAGCTGCGGCAGCGACAGGAACAGGTCGGTCAGCCACATCAGGAAGGTGTCGACCAGCCCGCGCGACATCCCGGCGATCGCGCCGATGATGGTGCCGACGACGATCGCGATGGTCATCGCGGCCAGGCCCACGGCGATCGAGATCCGGCCGCCATAGAGCATCCGCGAGAACAGGTCCTGGCCCAGGTCGTCGGTGCCGAACGGGTGCTGCCAGGACGGGGGCTTCAACCGGGCGTTGAAGTCGATCTCGTTGATCGGCACCGTCCACAGCCAGGGGCCGATGGCGACGCCGGCGATGATCACCAGCAGGATGACGGCGCCGAACAGTGCCAGCCGGTGGCGCTTGAAGCGCCGCCAGATGTCCTGCGTGAGCGACACGGTGGCCGCGCGCCGCACCGGCGCCACCATGCTACCGGAGGGAGATGCGAGGGTCGAGCCAGCCATAGAGGATGTCCGCGAGCAGATTGAAGGAAATCACCAGGCATGAAAAGACGAACGTGACGGCCATGATCACCGGCGTGTCGTTGGCAAGGATTGCGCTGATCAGCAGCGATCCGATGCCGGGCACGCGGAAGATCTGCTCGGTGACGATGGCGCCGCCGAAAATCGCCGGCAGCTGCAGGGCCACCAGCGTGACGACGGGAATCAGCGCGTTGCGCACAACGTGCTTCATGATCACGACGCGCTCCTTCAGGCCCTTGGAGCGCGCGGTGGTCACGTAGTCGAGCCGGATCACATCGAGCGCGGCCGAGCGCACGTAGCGCGTCCACGATGCCGCCTGGAACAGCGCCAGCACGGACACCGGCATGATGGTCTGCCGGAAGTGTTCCCAGAAGAAGCGCCAGCCGGTGGCGCTGATATCGGAGCGGTACACGAACGGCAGCCAGTCGAGCTGGATGGAGAAGACCAGGATCAGCAGCAGGCCGGTGAAAAACGTGGGCAGCGAGAAGCCGATGAAGGTCAGCGTGTTGGCGACCTGGTCGAACAGAGAGTAAGGACGCGTGGCCGCGTAGATGCCGACCGGCAACGCGATCAGCAGCGCCAGGACTTGCGACGAACCGATCACCAGCAGCGTCGTCCACAGCCGCTGCATGATCAGCGTGTCCACGTCGATCCGGCTGGCGAACGAAAAGCCCCAGTCGCCCTGGAGCATCGCGGTCAGCCAGCGCAGGTAGCGCACCGCGACGGGATCATCCATCCCGAACTTCAACCGCAGGTTGGCCGCGACATCCGCCGGTATGTTCGGGTTGCTCACGATGTCGCCGAACGGGTCGCCCGGCGCCAGCGCGAGTACGGTAAAGAGGACGATGCTGATGCCCAGCAGGCTGGGCAGGGCAATCAGCAGTCGTCTGAGGACATACGTCCCCGGTAGCGTCATGCGTCGCGATACCAGTCTTGCAGCGCCCAGAAATCGCTGTCCCAGCCGCTCTCCGGCACCTTCAGCTTGAGGTTGGACGCGCGCACGCGCGGCCGCGACACCAGCGGGACGATGACCCGGTTCTGTATCACCAGGTCATTCATCTTGATGAACAGCGCGGTCCGCTTGACCGGATCCAGCTCGCCTTCGGCGTCGCGGTACGCCTTGTCGTACTCGTCGCTGGTCCAGCGCGTGACGTTGCGGCCTTGCCACTTGTTCGCCTTGCTGGAAATTTCCCACGACACGTACTGGTTCATGAAGATTTCCGGGTCCGGCTGCGTCATCGTCGTCGTGTACATCTGCATGTCGCAGAACAGCTTGGTGTAGACGTCCGGGTTGGCGAAGTCGGAGGAAAAGAACACCGACGCGGTGACCGTCTTCAGTTCGATGTCGATGCCCGCCTTCTGTGCGGCCTGCTTGACGATCGCCTGCGCCTTCTGCCGCGGCTGGTTCACGGAGGTCTGGTAGACAACCTTGAGCTTTTTGCCGCCTTTTTCCCGGATGCCGTCGGATCCCTTCTTCCAGCCCGCCGTCTCGAGGACCTGGTTGGCCTTGTCCACGTTGAACTCGAACTTGTTGTTGGGCGACCGGTACTTAGGCGGGTTGTTGACGAAATTGGCCGTCGCGATCCCGGTGCGCCCGTAGATGAATTTCTGCACCGAATCGCGGTCGATCAGCAGGTTCATCGCTTCGCGCACGGCCGGGTCGGTGAACAGCGGATGCTTGGACTTGATGCTGGCCCGCTCGCCGTCGACTTCGTTCCACGGATCGGTGAAGTTGAACTGGATGAACTCGATGTCGCCGCCGGGAATGATGACGACGCGGCCCTTGCCGCCCTGCTCCAGCTTGGCCAGGATCTCGTCCTCGACCTGCAGGTTCCACGCGTAGTCGAACTCGCCGGTCTGCAGCACCGCGCGCGCGGCCGACACGGCGTCGCCGCCGCCCTTCATCTCGATGGTGTCGAAGAACGGGCGGTTCGGCATGTGGTAGTTGGCGTTGAGCGTGCCGCGGACCATGTCGCCTGGGGTGAAGCTGTCGAACTTGTACGGTCCCGTGCCGACCGGCTTCAGGTTGTTCGGCGCGTCGCGCGATTTCGCGCCCTTGTACGCCTCGAACAAGTGCTTGGGGATGAGCATGCCCCGCGTGCCCACGAACGGGTCGGCCCAGAACGGCGAGGCCTTCTTGTAGTCCACGCGCACCGTATAGGCGTCGACCGCCGTCGCCACGACATCCTTGTAGGAGCCGATGGTGACCGCTGACGTTGCCGGGTCGGCCGCATACTCCCAATTGAAAACCACGTCGGCCGAAGTGAACGGCTTGCCGTCGTGCCACTGCACGTCCCGCTTCAGCTTCCAGGTGATGGACTTGCCGTCCCTGGACACGCCGCCGTTCGCCGGTGTCGGAGTTTCGGCCGCGAGCACGGGAATCAGGTTGCCCTCGGTGTCCCAGCCCGCAAGCGGCTCGTAGAAGATCCGCGAACCGTCCTGGTCCTTGGTGCCGGTGGCGAAGTGGGGGTTGAGCAGGGTCGCGCCTTGCCACCACAACACCTTGAGCGCGCCGCCGCCGCCGCGCTTGGTTCCCTTGTACGTCGACGCGGGTTGCGCCTGGGCGATGCCCGCATGCATGAGCAACTGGCCCGCGATCGGCGCGGCGATCCCCACGCCCAGCATCGTTCCGACAAACTGCCTGCGCGTGATGCTTCCCTTGCGTACTGCCTCGATCAAACCCCTCAGTTCACGTTCCGTCATGTCTGGCTCCTTTGAGCAAAGAACCTTGTTAGAATGGCCCCGCGCTATCCTACTACTGCTTTCCGGATTCAGGAGTCCCAATCGTGCCGGTTTCGAAAAACAAGATCAAGCTCCCGGCGATGACGCCGGGAACGACCCGGTCGATCGCCTGGCTGCGGTACGGCAAGGCGGGCGCCCGCCCCAAAGTCTATCTCCAGGCGGCGATTCATGCCAACGAGTTGCCGGGGGCGATGCTCCTGCACCACCTGATGCCGCTGCTGGGCGAAGCCGACCGGGCCGGCCGGATCCGGGGCGAGATCATCGTCGTGCCGACGGTCAATCCCATCGGCCAGTCGCAACTGGTCGGCAACACCCACGTGGGCGGTACGACCTGCTCAGCCGCGACAACTTCAACCGGAACTGGCTGGACCTTTCCGGTGCGGTCGCCGAACGGGTCGGCGCCAGACTGGGGCGGGATGCGGCGGCCAACGTCAGCCTGATCCGCAAGGCGGCGGTGGCCGAGCTGAAGTCCATGCAACCGGTGAACGAACTGCAGACCATGCGCGTGGAGATGATGAAGCTCTCCATCGATGCCGACGTCGTGATCGACCTGCATTGCGACATGGATGCGGCGCTTCATCTCTTCACGGCGCAGCCCGACATCGGCGGCACCGCGCAGGAACTGGCCGCGGACCTGGGCGTGGCCGCGACGATGTACAACGAGCCGTACGCGCAGTCCTTGACGTTCTCGGGCGTCAACGGGTCGCTATGGCCGCGGTTGGCCGAGCGTTTCCCGGCGGCGGCGATTCCGCAGGCGTGTTTCTCCACCACGCTGGAGCTGCGGGGCCAGCACGAGGTCACCCACGCGCTGGGCGCGGCGGACGCCCGGAACCTCTACCGTTATCTGGTGCGGCGCGGCGTCATTGCCGGGCGGGCCGCGGCGCTGCCGCGGCTGAAGTCGGCGCCCACACCGATCAGCGGGATGGATGTCGGCTATTGCCCCAGGAACGGATACCTCACCTACCACGCCCCCGCGGGCGCCAGGGTGAAGAAGGGCGACGCGATCTGCGACATCATCGATCCGGCGGACCCGCGGGGGGCGGCAGCGCGCACCCCGATGCGCGCCCGCACCGACGGCATCCTGTTTTCGCGCAAGCGGAACGGCGCGCTGGCCTGGCCGGGCGCGGTTGCGTTCCGGATCGCCGGTGCGAAGCCGCTTGCGCATCGCAAGGGCATGAGCGGGCTGGACGACTAGCAGGCTGTTGAAAAGCTACTGCGGTGGCCGCGCCCCGCCGCGCCCCCCCCCCCCCCCCCCCCCCCCCCCCGCCCCCCCCACCCCCCCCCCCCCCGCCCCCCCCCCCCCCCCCCCTTCCCCGGCCCCCCCCTGCAACGCGCGTTCCAGGTACAGCGCATCCGCGATCAGACTGTCATAGTAAGGCGCGCATTCGGTGAAGCCGAGACGGCGGTACAACGCCACCGCGGCCGGCATTTTCGCGGGGATGGTGTCGAGTTTGATCCGCTCGTAGCCGCTTGCAAGCGCCGCGGCCAACGCGGCCTCGACCAGCGCGCGCCCGGCATGCAGTCCGCGAAACCCGGGCCGCACCCACATGCGCTTGAGCTCACAGGTCCCGCCGGAAGCATCGGCCGCCAGCGGCCGCAGCGCCACGCAGCCCACCGTCGCGCCGCCGGCCTCGGCCAGCAGCAGGCGCCCGCGCGGTGGCGTATAGGCGCCGGGCAGGCCGGCCAGTTCGGCCGCGAAACCCTGGAAGCACAAGTCGATTTCCAGCCATGTTGCGTACTCGAGAAACAGCGCGCGCGCTGTTTCGATGTCGGCGGCTGAAGTTGCCTGCCGGATGATGAGCTGTTCGGCCGCAGCCAAGGTTCACGTCTTGTCGCAGGGGCCGATGCGCACTTCGCTGCCGGCGAAGTCGTGCTTGAGTTGCTGCAACTGTTCGGTCTGCACCGGTTGCGGGTCGCGCAGCACCAGCACGGTCTGCTGGATGGACTGGGTGCGTGCGCCCGCCTTTGCGTTCTTCACGCCGCGTTCGGCGACCGCTCCGAGAAACTTGTTCGCGGCGTCTTCGGACTTGAACACGCCCAGCGAGATCGCGTTCTTCTGCGCCCCGTCGTTCATGATGAAGAAGTCCTTCAAGCCCTGCTCCTTGAGTTCGGCGACGCGCTTTTCCGCCGCGGCCTTCGTCGGGAGGGCCGGCACGTAGACCCAGTACGCCGACGTGCTCTCGCTCCGGCGCTGCGACAACTGCTTGCCCAGCTGCAGCGGCTCGAGCGCGGCCAGCGCGGCGCCTTTCTCGGCGTCGGTGAAGCCCCCCCACTCGAGGCAGACGTTGGCCAGCTGCGCGGCTTTCGCCGGACCGAGTCCCGCCACCTGCTGCGGAGTCAGCAGCTTGATCTTGTCCGGGACGAGCTGCCGCTGCAGGCGGCCGGACTCGCCCTCGCTCATCTGGTCGAGCTCCGTGTAGGCGAAGAATGCGAGATTGGCGGCCAGCAGCAGCGCGGCGAAAGTCCTCATCGTGGCCATTCCGGCAAAGGTCTGGGCGCAATTATGCGCGAGATTGCCGTGGCGGGACACTGGCGCGGCCGGATTGCCGGGCCATCGGCGCTCACGTACACTGCGCGGGCATTGCGTCGCCGCTGCAAGGCAGGGTGCCGCGGTGCGCCCCCGCCTTCCGTAAACCTGCACCGAGGAAACCATTCCATGCGCGAAGCGCTGATGCGGCGAATCGAAGCCAAGCGCGATGAGGTCGTCGCGCTGACCGTCGACCTCGTGCGCATTCCCACGGTCAACCCGCCCGGCGATGCCTACACGGCATGCGCGGAGTTCGTCGGCGAGCGCCTGCGCAGGCGCGGTTATGAGGTCGAATACGTGCGCGCCGAAGGCGTCAAGGGCGACAGTGCGCGCTACCCGCGCACCAACGTCATCGGCCGTCTCGCTGGCGCGGGCGCCGGCCCCTGCGTGCACTTCAATTCGCACATCGATGTGGTCGAGGCCGGATCGGGCTGGACCATGGACCCGTTCGCCGGCGTCGTCAGGGATGGCAAGGTCTACGGCCGCGGCACCTGCGACATGAAGGGCGGCCTGGCCGCGTCGATGATCGCGATCGAGGCCATCATCGAGGAAGGCATCCGCTTTCCCGGCGCGCTGGAGATTTCCGGCACCGTCGACGAGGAATCGGGCGGCTACGGCGGCGTCGGGTACCTGGCGACCAAGGGCTACTTTTCCCGGCCGCGCGTCGATCACGTGATCATCCCCGAGCCGCTCAATGTCGACCGCGTGTGCATCGGGCACCGCGGCGTGTGGTGGGGCGAAGTGGAGACCAAAGGCCGGATCGCGCACGGCTCGATGCCCTTCCTCGGCGATTCGGCGATCAGCCACATGGTCGCGTTCCTGCACAAGGTGGAGACCGAACTGCTGCCGCGGCTGCATGAGCGCACGACCGCGCAGCCGGTGGAGCCGAAGGAGGCGCGGCGCTCCACGCTCAACATCAACGGCATCCACGGCGGCCAGCCCGAGGGCGACGGCTATCCGGCGCCGACCGTCGCGCACTCGTGCCGGACCATGCTCGACCGCCGCTTCCTGGTCGAGGAGCCGATCGAGGATGTCAAGGCCGAGATCGTCGCGCTGCTCGACGAGTTGAAGCGCACGCGGAAGGGCTTCGACTACGTGGTGCGCGACGTGATGGAATTCCTGCCCACGTTCACGCCGCTCGACGCGCCGGTGGTCAAGGCGGTGGCCGACGAGATCCGCCGCGTGCTGGGCCGCGAGCCGGCGTTCATCGCCTCGCCCGGCACCTACGACCAGAAGCACATCGCCCGCATCGGGCATCTGCACGATTGCATCGCCTACGGGCCGGGGATACTCGATCTCGCGCACCAGCCGGACGAGTACGTGGTCATCGACGACATGGTCGCCTCCGCGCAGGTGATGGCGCTGGCGGCGCTGCGGTTGCTGGGCGTCGCCACTGGGGACTGAAGCGGCCGCGGGCGGGCGTCCCCGGCATGGAGGCGGCGGCCGCCCCCCCCCGCCCCCCCCCCGCGCCCCCGCCCCCTCACCCCCTCCCTATACTGCCTCCGGTTTCCCGCAATTCTCACGGAGGAGCAGCATGAAGCTTGCCAAACTTGCAGCACTGGGCCTTTTGTGCGGACTGGCCGTAGCCCAGCCCGTCCTGGCCCAGACCAAGGTGATGCGCATCACCCCGCATTCGAACCTGACCATCCTCGACCCGATCTGGACGACGGCTTACATGAGCCGCAACCACGGCTACATGATCTACGACACGCTGTTCGCGATGGACGAGAAGAGCGTGGTCAAGCCGCAGATGCTGGAGAAGTATGCGGTCAGCCCGGACAAGAAGACGTGGACGTTCACGCTGCGCGACGGGCTCCTGTTCCACGACAACAAGCCGGTGACCTCGGACGACTGCATCGCCTCGATCAAGCGCTGGGGCACCCGCGACGCGATGGGCATCAAGCTCGCGTCGTTCATCGACAAGTGGGAAGCGGTCGATGCCAAGACCTTCCGGATGGTCCTGAAGGAGCCCTACGGGCTGGTGCTCGACTCGCTGGGCAAGCCGTCCTCGAACGTGCCGTTCATCATGCCCAAGCGCTTCGCCGACACGCCGGGCGACAAGCAGATCGGCCCCGACGAGCAGGTCGGCAGCGGCCCGTACGTGTTCAAGCGCGACGAGTACAAGCCGGGCGAGAAGATCGTCTACACGAAGTTCGCCGGCTACAAGCCGCGCGCCGACGCGCCCTCAGGCCTGGCGGGCGGCAAGAAGGTGTTCGTCGACCGCGTCGAGTGGGTGATCCTCAAGGACCCGCAGACGCAGTACAACGCGCTGGTCAAGGGCGAGATCGACATCCTGGAGCAGCCGGCGTTCGAGCAGTACGAATCGCTGGCCAAGGAAAAGGACATCGAGCTGGTCGACACCAATCCGCTGGGCTTCCAGTACATGATGCGCTTCAACCATCTGGCCACCCCGTTCAACAACCCGAAGATCCGCCGCGCCGCGATGCTGGCGATCAACCAGGAAGCATTCCTGCGCACCCAGGTCGGCAATGGCCAGTTGAACGGCAAGCCGCTGTGGCGGACCTGCGCGTCGATGTTCCCCTGCGGCACGCCGTACGCGAGCAACAAGACCGACTACTTCTCCGTCGCCTACGACGAGAAGAAGATGCAGCAGGCGCGCGCGCTGCTGAAGGAAGCGGGCTACGACGGCAAGCCGATTCTGGTGATGCGGCCGACCGACCTGGCGTCGATTTCCAAGCTGCCGCTGGTCGCGACGCAGTTGCTGCGGCAGGCGGGCTTCACCGTCGACATGCAGTCGATGGACTGGCAATCGCTGGTCGCCAAGCGCGCCAAGAAAGACCAGGTCGCCGATGGCGGCTGGAACATCTTCCTGACCGCGTGGACCTCGGCCGACCTGCTGAACCCGATCTCCAACGCGGCGTTCCAGGCGGCGGGCGCGAAGAGCGGCTGGTTCGGCTGGGCGGAAGACGCCAAGCTCGAAGAGTTGCGCGACCAGTTCGCCCGTGAAACCGACGAAGCCAAGAAAGAAGGGGTTTGCCGAAGCGGCGCAATTGCGCGCGATCGAGATCGGCACGCATGCGCACCTGGGCGAGTACATCAATCCGGCCGCCGTCCGCAAGGGCGTCAAGGGCCTGGTGAAGTCGCCGGCGAACGTGTACTGGAACATCAGCAAGTAGCGGAAAAGCCGGCAGACGGAGCGCTCCGGCGATCGGCTCCCTCTCCCCGTTTGCGGGGAGAGGGTTGGGGTGAGGGGCGGTTCTTCGAAGAACACGATGGGTATCGCTGCGCTCCACCCATCCTACGGTCCGCCGCGAATCGAGGGAACCACGCCGTGCTGAATTTCCTGTCCGCCGCCGAACTCTCCGTCAAGCTGCAATCGCGGGCGGTCTCGGCGCGCGAGGTGCTTGATGCGCATCTGGTGCAGATCGAGCGCGTGAATTCGAAGGTCAATGCCATCGTCACGCTGGACGGCGAGGGCGCGTACCGCCAGGCCAACGCGATCGATGCCCGACGGATGAAGGGCGAGGCCCTGAGCCCGCTCGCCGGCCTCCCCATCGCCTGCAAGGACATGGAGCGGGTCAAGGGCATGCGCACGACGTTCGGCTCGCCCATCTACAAGGACCACGTCGCCGACATCGACACGCTGATGGTCGAGCGCTTCCGCCGGCACGGCATGGTCATCATCGGCAAGACCAACACGCCGGAGTTCGCGCTGGGGTCGCAGACCTTCAACACCGTATTCGGCAAGACTCTGAATCCCTGGGACGTGACCAAGACCTGCGGCGGCTCCTCCGGCGGCGCCGCCGTCGCCGTGGCGACGCGGATGCTGCCCTTCGCCGACGGCTCCGACCTGGGCGCGTCGTTGCGCAATCCGGCGAACTTCTGCAATGTGGTCGGCGTGCGGCCGACGCCGGGCCGCGTGCCGGTGTGGCCGGCAATCGACCTGTGGAACAACACCGCTGTGCATGGCGCGATCGGGCGCACCGCGCACGATGCCGCGTATCTGCTCTACGCGCAGGCAGGCGGCGACCGGCGCGTCCCCAACGCGATCTGGGAGGATCCGGCCCAGTTTCTGAAGCCGCTCGCGCGCGACTTCAAGGGCGTGCGCGTCGCGTACTCGCCCACGCTGGGCGGGCTGCCCGTCGAGCGCGCGGTGGGCGAGGCGGTCGCTGCGGGCATCCGGCACTTCGAGGCGCTGGGCTGCATCGTCGAGGAAGCGGAGCCCGATCTCGCCGAGGCCGATGGCTGTTTCGATGTGCTGCGCGGCGTGCTGATGGCGCAGCTCTACGGCCCGCTGCTGGACAAGTATCGCGGGCAGATGAAGGACACCGCCGTCTGGAACATCGAGCGCGGCTTGGCACTCACCAGCGCGCAGATCGTCGAGGCCACGCGCCAGCACTCGCGCGTGTTCGAGACCATGCGCGCCTTCATGGAGCGCTACGAGTTCCTGCTCGCGCCGGTCAACCAGGTGCTGCCGTTCCCGGTCGACCAGCCGTACGTGACCGAGATCAACGGCATCAAGCTCGACAACTACCTGGACTGGATGAAAAGCTGCTTCCGGATCACGATGACCGCGCACCCCGCGCTGTCGGCGCCGATCGGATTCGCGGCGGGCGGGCTGCCGGTCGGGGTGCAGATCGTCGGACGGTACCGCGACGAACTCGGCATCCTGCAACTCGCGCACACGCTGGAACAGCAGCATCCGTTGTGGAAGAACGTGCCGCCGGTGTGCGAGCCCGACTAGCCGGTGCTGCCCGCGCGCCGACCCATGGCGAGCCGGCGCTCCGGATGAAGTCCACGGACCCGGTCCGTCGCTCCGCCGATATGCTCTAATTAGGCATGCTCCAGTTCCTGATCCGCCGCCTGCTTGCCGTGATCCCCGTTCTGTTTGTGGTCGCCGTGGTGGTGTTCCTGATCCTGCGGCTGACGCCCGGCGATCCGGCGGCGGTGATCGCGGGCAACAGCGCGACGCTGGAGGACATCGCCAATATCCGCAAGTCGCTGGGCCTCGACGAGCCGCTGCTGATCCAGTTCGGCATCTGGTTCAAGGCGATCCTCACCGGCGACCTCGGCCACTCGTTCTACTACCGTCTGCCGGTCACCGAGCTGATCGGGCAGCGGCTGGAGCCGACGTTCATGCTCGCGCTGTTCACCATCGTGCTCGCGGTCATGGTGTCGGTGCCGCTGGGCGTGCTGGCGGCGTGGCGGCACGGCGGCTGGCTGGATCGCGGCCTGATGGGATTCTCGGTGCTGGGCTTCTCCATCCCGGTCTTCGTGCTGGGCTACATCCTGATCTGGATCGTGTCGCTGAAGCTGAACCTGCTGCCGGTCCAGGGCTACAAGCGGATCGGCGAGGGCTTCTGGCCCTTCGTTTCGCACCTGATCCTGCCCGCGGTCACGCTGGCCGTCATCTACATCGCGCTGATCGCGCGGGTCACGCGGGCGGCGGTGTCGGAGGCGCTGACCGAGGATTACATCCGCACCGCGCGCTCCAAGGGCCTGCCGGAGGTGCGCGTGCTGATCAAGCACGCGCTGGCCAATGCCGCGGTGCCCATCGTCACGGTGATCGGCATCGGCATCGCGCTCCTGATCGGCGGCGTCGTGGTCACCGAGACCGTGTACGCGATTCCGGGTCTGGGCCAGCTCACCGTCGACGCGGTGCTCGCGCGCGACTTTCCCGTCGTCCAGGGCGTGATCCTGTTCTTCTCGGTGGCGTACGTGCTGATCAACCTGCTGGTGGACCTGAGCTACATCGTGCTCGATCCGCGGATCCGCTACTGATGGGCAGCCAGCGCAAACCCTCGGTCGCGCGGCGTCCCCGCTCGCCGCTGCCGCGGCAGCAGACCGTGCGCGAGAAGCTGAAGAACGTCCAGAGGAAGCCGATGCCCGCCATTCCTCCGCCCGCATCGCCCACCGCGCCGCGCACGCCCGGCGATGGCGGCGCGCTGGATGCCATGCCGGCGGCGCGCACCCGGCGCATGTATGCCCTTTCCCGCGGATACTTTCGTGTCCAGTGAGACGATGGCCATCGAGGCCTCGCCGGTTTCGCAGCGACCGAGCGTACTGTCCAAGGTCGCACGCAACTGGTCGGTGCGCATCGGGGTGGGCGTGCTCGCGCTGCTGGTCGCCGTCGCGATCTGCGCGCCGTGGATGGGAACGGTCGATCCCGCGGTGATGGACGGGGCCGTGATGAACGTGCTGCCAGGCCACTCCGGCGAATTCACGCTGCTCGACGGGCGCGCGGTCAAGCACGAGTTCTGGATGGGCGCCGACAGCTTCGGGCGCGACATCTGGAGCCGCGTGCTGTACGGCACGCGCATTTCGCTGATCGTCGGCCTGTTCGTCGCGCTGGTCTCGCTCACGCTCGGCGGCCTGTCCGGCTTGTGCGCGGGCTACTTGCGCTGGCTGGACGGCATCCTGATGCGGGTGATGGACGGGCTGATGGCGATCCCCGGCATATTGCTCGCGATCGCGCTGGTCTCGGCGCTGGGTGCCAGCCTGACCACCGTCGTCGTGGCGATCGCGATCCCCGAGATCCCGCGCGTGACCCGGCTGGTGCGCTCGCTGGTGCTGTCGATCCGCGAGGAGCCGTACGTCGAAGCCGCGGTCGCGCTGGGCACGCCGACCTGGAAGATCATGCTGCGCCACATCCTGCCCAACGCAATCGCGCCGCTGATCGTGCAGGGCACGTTCGTCTGCGCGTCGGCGATCCTGGTCGAGTCGATCCTGTCGTTCCTGGGCGTGGGCCTGCCCTCCGAGATCCCGACCTGGGGCAACATCATGGCCGAGGGCCGGGTCCAGTTCAACCAGTACCCGCACAACGTGCTGTACCCGGGCATCTTCCTGGCCGCCACCGTGCTGGCGGTAAACATGCTGGGCGACGGCTTGCGCGACACGCTGGATCCCAAGTTCAACAAGCGCGGCAGCGGCAAATGAGGGCCAGGTGAGCCGGGTCGTGCTCGACGTCAGCGGCCTGGGCGTCGCGCTGCCGCACGGTTCCGACCGCGCGCATGCGGTGCGCGACATTTCGTTCTCGGTCAACGCCGGCGAGATCGTCTGCCTGCTGGGCGAATCGGGGTCGGGCAAGTCGATCATCGCGCAGACGGTGATGGGCCTCCTGCCCGCGCACGTCCGCGCCACCGAGGGCCAGGCGCTGCTGCTGGGCGAGGACGTGCTCAAGTACACGCCGGAACAACTGCGCGCGGTGCGCGGGGTGCGGATGTCGATGATCTTCCAGGAGCCGATGACCGCGCTCAACCCGGTGATGGCGTGCGGGGAGCAGGTCGACGAAATGCTGACCCAGCACACGGCGCTGCCGGCGGAAGAACGCCGGCGCAAGATCCTCGACATCTTCGCGCAGGTCAAGCTGCCCGAGCCGGAGCGGATCTACGCGAGCTACCCGCACCAGCTCTCCGGCGGCCAGCGGCAGCGGATCATGATCGCGATGGCGCTGATGCTCGAGCCGGCGCTGCTGATCGCCGACGAGCCGACGACGGCGCTCGACGTCACGACGCAGGCGGAGATCCTGCGCCTGATCCGGCAACTCCAGCGCGAGCACAACACCGGCGTCCTGTTCATCACCCACGACATGGGCGTCGTCGCCGAGATCGCCGACCGCGTGGTCGTCCTGCAACTGGGCAAGCTGGTCGAGCAGGGCACCAAGCTCGAGGTGCTGCAGTCGCCGCGCGAGGCTTACACGCGGATGCTGCTCGATGCCGTGCCCAGCCTCGAGCCGCCCGAACTCGCGCACCAGCCCGAGGCGCCGGCGGTCGCGCCTGTTCTCCTGGTGCGCGACCTGCAGAAGACGTACGTGAGCCGCAACTGGTTCGGCAGGAAGCGCGAAGTCGACGCGGCGATCGGCGTGAACCTGACGGTCGAGCGCGGCGAGACGGTCGGGATCGTCGGCGAGTCGGGCTCCGGCAAGT
Source organism: Betaproteobacteria bacterium (assembly GCA_016717855.1). Classification (GTDB taxonomy): domain Bacteria; phylum Pseudomonadota; class Gammaproteobacteria; order Burkholderiales; family Casimicrobiaceae; genus PALSA-1005. The sequence goes on along the minus strand of JADKEV010000001.1, from coordinate 187,790 downwards.
CGACGGTCGCGCGCTGCATCGTCCGGCTGATCGAACCGACAGCAGGCCATATCGAGGTGCTGGGCCAGCACATGCACGGCCGCTCGATCGCCTCGCTCAAGCCGCTGCGCAAGAAGGTGCAGATCGTGTTCCAGGATCCGTACCGCTCGCTCAATCCGCGGCAGACCGTCGGCGCGGCGATCATCGAGGGGCCGATGAACTTCGGCGCGTCGCGGACCGCGGCGTGGCAGCGCGCCGAGGCGCTGATGGAGCTGGTGCGGCTGGCGCCGTCGGCGCTGAACCGCTATCCCAGCGAATTCTCCGGCGGGCAGCGGCAGCGCATCTGCATCGCCCGGACCCTGGCGATGGACCCGGAATTGCTGATCTGCGACGAAGCCGTGTCGGCGCTGGACGTGTCGGTCGCCGCGCAGATCCTCGAGCTGCTGGCCGAGATCCAGCAGCGCCTGCACCTGGCCCTGCTGTTCATCACCCACGACCTGCGCGTCGCCGCGCAGATCTGCGACCGCGTGATCGTGATGGAAAAGGGCCGCATCGTCGAGCAGGGCCGCACCCGCGACGTGTTCACCCACCCGCAACAACCCTATACCCGCGCCCTCCTCGCCGCCGCCCCCGGCCGCGAGTTCGCGTTCGGGCACAAGCACGCCGCCTTGGCGCCCGCCTGAATCCGGCACGGCCACATGCATTCGTCGTACGGAATCGTGGCGGTGCCCCCGAATGTAGACGCTGGCACGAAAATAGCTTTTGTTGTCGAGGGCGGGGCTGCGCGGGATGGCGGCTGCCTTTCGATATGCGCAATAAACCCAAGGATCCCACCCGATGGACACCGACAAGGAACAACCGCTGCGCGACGACACGCGTCTCCTGGGCCGCGTGCTGGGCGAGGTGATCGCCGCGACCCGGGGCACCGAAGGGTTCGACGTGGTCGAGGCGACGCGCCAGGCGGCGGTGGCGTACCGGCGCGCGAACCCGGCCGAACGCGCGGCCCACGCCGCGGCGCTGGACCGGCGCCTGCATGCGCTGCCCATCGAGCGGGTGCTCGACGTGGTCCGGGCGTTCAGCTATTTCTCCCATCTGGCCAATATCGCCGAGGATGTGCACCAGAATCGGCGCCGGCGCGCCCATCGGCTGGCCGGCTCCCAGCCGCAGCAAGGCTCGCTCGAGGCCACGCTGCTCGCCGTCCGCGCCGCGGGGGTGTCCGACGCAACGCTGCTGGCTCTGCTGGCGCACACCCAGGTCGGCGCCGTGCTCACTGCGCATCCGACCGAAGTCCAGCGCCAGAGCATCCTCGATTGCGAGCGCCAGATCGCGCGGACGCTGGCGCAGCACGAGCGCTGCGCCGATGACGACGAGCGCGGCGAAAACGAGCAGACGCTGCGCCGGCTGGTGCTGGCCCTGTGGCAGACAGCGATGCTGCGGCTGTCGAAGCTGCGCGTGATCGACGAGATCGAGAACGGCCTGCAGTATTTCCGGCTGTCGTTCCTCTCCGAATTGCCCGCGGTGCAGATCCGCGCCGAGCGGCTGTTCGGGGCGCAGGCGCCGCTCTCGCCGCTGCTGCGGGTCGGCACCTGGATCGGCGGCGACCGCGACGGCAATCCGTTCGTCACCGCGGAAACCATGCGCTATGCCGCCGCCCGGCATGCGCGGCTGATCCTGACGCATTACCTGGAAGAGTTGCACGCGCTGGGGGCCGAGTTGCCGCTGTCGACGCGGCTGGTCCAGGTCGACTCCGGCGTGATGGCGCTCGCGGAGACCGCAAATGACGATTCGGTCCATCGCCAGGGCGAGCCCTACCGGCAGGCGCTGACCGGCATGTACGCGCGGATCGCGGCGACCTACACCGAACTGACCGGCCATGCGCCGGTGCGCGAGCCGCATCACCCGTTGCCGCGCTACGCCGATCCGGGCGCGCTGGCCGCGGACTTGCGCACGCTGTCGCGCTCGCTGCACCGCAATGGTTCCGGCGTCCTTGCGACCAACCGGCTCGATCCGCTGATTCGTGCCATCGAGGTCTTCGGCTTTCACCTGGCGCCCATCGACATGCGCCAGAACAGCGAGATCCACGAAGCGACCGTCGGCGAATTGCTGGCGACCGCCGGCGTCTGCGCCAACTACGGCGAGCTCGACGAGGCGGCGCGCGTGGACCTGCTGCTGCGCGAACTGCGCATCGCCCGGCTGCTGGCGACGCCGTTCGCGCAGTACTCCGAGCGAACCGGGAGCGAGCTGGCGATCTTCCGCGAAGCCGCAGCGATCCGTGCCCGACTCGGGCCTGGCGCGATCGAGAACGCGATCATCTCGATGGCGCAGAGCTTTTCCGACATGCTCGAGGTCGCGGTCCTGCTTAAGGAGGCCGGTTTGGCGCGGGGCGACCCGGAGGACCCGCTGCTGGGCCTGGCGATCATCCCGCTGTTCGAGACCATCGGCGACCTCGAAGCCGCGCCGGCGATCATGCGCACGGCGCTGTCCAATCCGCTCTACCGGGCGTGGACCGCGGCGCGCGGCGACGCGCAGGAAGTGATGCTGGGCTATTCCGACAGCAACAAGGACGGCGGCTACCTGACAGCGAACTGGGCGCTCTATCGCGCGCAGCAGGCGCTCACGGTCGTGCATCGGGAAGCAGGCGTCCGGCTGCAGTTGTTCCACGGGCGCGGCGGCACCGTGGGCCGCGGCGGCGGCCCCAGCTACGAGGCGATCCGCGCGCAGCCGCCGGGCGCGGTCGACGGCGTGCTGCGCCTGACCGAGCAGGGCGAGGTGATCGCCAGCAAGTACGCCGACCCGGAACTCGCGCGTCGCAATCTGGAGACCCTGCTCGCGGCGGTGATCGAGAGCTCGCTGCTGCCGCTGACCGTGCCGCCGGAGCAGCTCGAGCGCTTCGAGGCTGTGATGGCGGAGATCAGCGCGCTGGCGTTCCGCGCCTATCGCGAGTTGGTCTACGAGACACCCGGCTTCGAGCGCTACTTCCGGCTGACCACGCCGATCAGCGAAATCGCCGAACTCAACATCGGCAGCCGGCCCGCGTCGCGCACCAAGTCCACGCGGATCGAGGACCTGCGCGCGATTCCCTGGGTGTTTTCGTGGGCGCAGGCGCGAATCATGCTGCCGGGCTGGTACGGCGTCGGGTCGGCGATCGAATCGTGGCTGGCCGCGTTCCCGGACGAGTTGGTCACGCTGCAGCAGATGGTCCGCGACTGGCCGTTCTTCCGCTCGGTGCTGGCCAACATGAGCATGGTGTTGGCCAAGACCGATCTCGCGATCGGCGCGCGCTACGCGACGCTGGCCGATGGAGAGGAAGGGTTGCGCGAGCGGATCTGGCCGAAGATCGAGGCCGAGTGGCAGCGCTGCGCCAGTGTCGTGTCGACGCTGACGGGCGAGCCGCTGCTCGCCGATAATCCGACGCTCGCGCGCAGCATCCACAACCGGTTTCCCTATCTGGACCCGCTCAACCACCTGCAGGTCGAACTGGTGCGCCGCTACCGCGCGGGTGATCACGACGAGCGGGTGAAGCGCGCGATACACCTCTCCATCAACGGTCTGGCGGCGGGGTTGCGCAATAGCGGATAATGCGGGCGGCAAACCTGCACCGGGAACCCTTTCATGCGCATCGCCATCGGCGGCTTTCAGCACGAGACCAACACCTTCGCTCCCTCCAATGCGACCCTCGATGACTTCGTGAAAGGCAGCGGCTGGCCGCCGCTGCTGGCCGGCGAGCAGATCTTCGACGGCGTGAAGGGGATGAACCTGCCGATCGCCGGCTTCATCGAGCACATGGGCAAGACTTCGCACAAGCTGCTGCCCACGGTCTGGGCGGCGGCGTCGCCCTCGGCGCAGGTCACCGAAGACGCGTTCGAGCGCATCTGCAAGATGCTCACCGACGCGATCCGCGCCGCGGCGCCGGATTGCGTGTATCTCGACCTGCACGGCGCGATGGTCGCCGCGCACATCGACGACGGCGAGGGCGAGATCCTGCGCCGCGTGCGCGGTGTCGTCGGCGCGCGGATTCCGGTGGTCGCCAGCCTGGACCTGCACGCCAACGTCACGCGGCAAATGCTGGACCTGGCCGACGGGTTGATCGCGTACCGGACCTATCCGCACATCGACATGGCCGAGACCGGCGGGCGTACCGCCCACTTCCTGAAACTGCGCCTCGAGGGCATGGCGCGACCCGCGTACGCGTGGCGGCAGATGCCCTTCCTGATCCCGCTCAACGCGCAGTGCACGGACATGGAGCCGGCGCGCTCGGTCTACCAGTTGCTTTCGCGGCTGGAGTCCGTCGACGTGCCGTCACTGTCGTTCACGCCCGGCTTCCCGGCCGCGGACATCGCCGATTGCGGTGCCTCGGTCTGGGCCTACGGCAGCAACGACGCGGCGGCGAAGCTTGCCTGCAGGACGCTGGCCGACCTGGTCGACGCCCAGGAGTCGAACTGGGCGATGGAAATCCTCGACGCCGATGCCGCGGTGAAGCGCGCGATGCGCGTCGCCTCGCGCGCCACCAAACCGGTGGTCATTGCCGACACGCAGGACAACCCGGGCGCCGGCGGCGATTCGGACACCATGGGCATGCTGCGCGCGCTGCTTGCCAACAACGCGCAGCGCGCGGCGTTCGGGCTCATCGTCGACAAGGCAGCCGCGCTGGCCGCGCATCAGGCCGGACCGGGCGCCACCATCACCATCGACCTGGGCGGCAAGTCCGCGATCCCCGGCGATTCGCCGTTTCGCGGCGCGTTCAAGGTCGAGCGCATCTCCGACGGCATGCTGACAGGCACCGGGCCCTTCTACGGCGGCGCGCACATGCGCCTGGGCCCCAGCGCCGTGCTCGCGATCGGCGGCGTGCGCATGGTCGTCGCCTCGGCGAAGGTGCAGCTGGCCGACCAGGAGATGTACCGCTTCGTCGGCATCGAGCCGACCGCCGAGGCCATCCTGGTGAACAAGAGCTCGGTGCACTTCCGCGCCGACTTCACGCCGATCGCCGAGGAGATCATCGTCGCCAAGGCGCCCGGACCGATGGCGGCCGATCCCACCGACCTGCACTGGACCAAATTGCGGCGCGGGACGCGGCTGAAGCCGAACGGGCCGGTGTTCTAGAGACGGTGGCCGTTGCAAAGGCCCATCGCCGGGATTCCGAAGTAGTAACCGGTCGACCCATCCGCTTCTGCGCGAACAGGCCGATGGTATGGCCCGTGGGTACCTGTCCGCAAGTCGGGTGAGTGTTGTAAATCCACCAAAAATCTTGACCGCCGTCAAACAAGGGGTTGAAACCGGTCAGTTTCCCATTGTTACCTGCCACCCCTTCAACCGTCTTCTCAGAAGGGACACATGGGCGGCAACCCTTTACAGCATAGGCTGGCCTCATCCCGCACAACGTCCGAGAAACGGCCCGTTTGCAGGTCGCCACGACATAGTTGGGTGCGGCTCCTTATGCAATTTGAATAACGTGATGCTATGCTTGTCGAGTTCGGGGAGAACGACAATGCAGATGCCGCTCATTTTTTGTTTCGGCGGCAATGCATCAATTTGGGAATGGAATATGCCATGAACATTCAGTCTCCCTCGACTATGGAATCGCGACGCTTCGCCTCCCGAATCATGGAAGCCGGATCAAGGTTCGGTCGCAGTTATCCCGCGTTGCTGGCGTGCGCGGGATTTGCGGCGTTTGTGTTGGGTTCGGCCCCGGCACTGGCTCAGACCTATCTGGGTACAGCCAAGCCCTACGCGGTCCTCGCCGGCTCCGCGATAACGTGCACCACTACGGCCACCGTCGACGGAGATCTTGGCATCTCCCCCAACAACGCGAGCTCGATCACTGGCCCATGCATCATCAACGGAGTGACCAACGTCGCCGCGGCCGCGGCGGGGGCAAAGACCGACCTGGTCACGGCATACAACTCTTTGGCAGGTCAGGCGTGCAACAACAATCTGACGGGCCAGGATCTGGGCGGCATGGTGCTCAACCCCGGCGTCTATTGTTTCGCGGATTCGGCGCAATTGACGGGAACACTTACTCTGGACGCGCAGGGCAACCCCGATGCAGTCTTCATTTTCCAGATAGGGAGTACGTTGACGACCGCAAGCAACGCCGCCGTCAGCGTGATCAACGGCGGCGTGGCCACCGGGTGCGGCATCTCATGGCAGATCGGCAGTTCCGCCACCCTCGGCACGGGAACCGACTTCGAAGGCAACATTGTCGCGCTATCCACCATTACGCTGAATACCGGCGCCGGCGTGTCTCCCGGCAGAGTCCTGGCGCGCAACGGCGCAGTGACGCTGGACACGGGCACGGTATCTGCTCTTGCGTGCATCGGTTACGGCGGGACCGGGCTTCCCCCGCCACCCGGTCAGGGTTCCATCACCATCGTCAAGAACACCGTCGGCGGCAACGGGACCTTTAACTTCACCGGCGCACAATCATTCCAGATCCTGACCAGCGGCGGCACCGGCAGCAATGCGACGGCCTTCGCCTCGGTGGCGCCGGGCACCTACGACGTGACGGAAACGGTGCCGGCGGGCTGGAGCCTGACCGGACTGACCTGCTCGAACGGGAGCACGGTGACGTTGGCCACGGCGACGGCGAACGTCGCGGTGGCGGCAGACGAAGCGGTCACCTGCACGTTCACCAACACGCTGCTGCCTCCCATCCAGGGTCAAGGCTCGATCACCATTATCAAGAACACCATCGGCGGCGACGGGACTTTCAACTTCAGCGGTGCACAATCGTTCCCGATCCTGACCAGCGGCGGCACCGGCAGCAATGCGACGGCCTTCGCCTCGGTGGCGCCGGGCACCTACAACGTGACGGAAACGGTGCCGGCGGGCTGGAGCCTGACCGGGCTGACCTGCTCGAACGGGAGCACGGTGACATTGGCCACGGCGACGGCGAACATCGCGGTGGCGGCAGATGAAGCAGTCACCTGCACGTTCACCAATACGAGGCAGGGCGCGATCATCATCGTCAAGAACACCATCGGTGGCGAAGGGACCTTCGATTTCACCGGCGCGCAGTCATTCTCGATTTCGACCAATGGCGGCACCGGCAGCGACACGACGACCTTCGCCTCGGTGGTGCCCGGCGCCTACAATGTGACGGAGACGGTGCAGGCGGACTGGCGCCTGGCGGCACTTGCCTGCTCGAACGGGGGTACGGTGATTGGGAACACGGCGACTGCGAACGTGTTGGCGGGTGAAACCGTGATCTGCACCTTCACCAACTTGAATACCGCAAAAATCCCGATCCCGACCTTGGCCGATTGGGCATTGCTCATGCTCGCGATCCTGCTGATGGCGGCTGGCTGGTTGCAGTATCGCCGGCAGAGGTAAACCGCGGCTGCCGCGTCCCGCGTTACGGCGCGGGACACGGCACCAAGATACCGATCGTCATCTGTTTCGGCGACGACATTTCCGGGCAGCCGACGGCAAGTCCGGGTGAAGACAACTGGCGGGGAGCGTCTCGCGAAGGCGCGCCTATCCTTTCACCGGCGTCGAGTCACGGGTTGAGTACCATTTCCCGGGTCCGGTACCACAGAGTTGGCTATATCGATCAACACCACGCCGCATGCGGCGAACCGGCCCGGCCACGTTCGGAAGGTGGACTTAGAAGCGCCAGCCGATGCCCACCCCATACAGCCATGGGTCAATCTGGACGGCGCTGATCTTCGAGCCGCCGGCCTTCACATCCGACTGAATCTGTACCTTCTTGACGTCGAAGTTCAGAAACAAATTCTTGGCGATCTTGATGTCAGCGCCAGCCTGCAACGCGTAGCCGATGCTGTAATGATCGAGGCTGCCTGCGCCGTCCAGCAGGTTCACGTCGGAAATCAGCGTAAGGTTCACACCGGCGCCGACGTATGGACGAAACACGCCCTCTGGCAGGAAGTGATACTGAACGGTCAATGTCGGCGGCAGATGCTTGAACGATCCGATGTTCGCTCCATCCAGCGTCACCTCATGCTTTTGCGGATAGGTCAACACCAACTCTGCCGCAATGTTTCTGGTGAAGAAGTAACTGATATCGATATCGGGAATCGTTTTCTTGCTGACGTGGATGCGATCACTCGCACCTGTCCCCGCGACCGGATCAGACTTGTTCGCCGTATCGATTTGTACGCCACGAAGGCGGATCATCAGCGAGCCTTCCGCTGCATTCTGCGCTGCAGCCACACCGCAACCCAGAGCCGCATACAGCGCTACTGCCAGTACATTCACTTTCATTGGTTTCTCCATTACGTTAAAAAAATCAACTGGAATGCCACTTCATAGTTTTCGACCTCGCCTCCCGCAGCGGGCCGGGCGCAATCCGGACTATCGATTGCGTCATCGATCAGGGCGTTTTCGCGGGTGCCGGCGTGGCGGTGGGAGCCGCGGTACCGCGCCGGGACAAGCCATACACATACGCCGTCAACAGGTGGATCTTCTCGGGTTCGAGCAGCTCCTTGTGCGCCGGCATCGCGTTGGTCCGGCCCTTGGTTATCGTCTCGATGATCGTCTTCTCGCTGCCGCCATACAGCCAGATGCCATCGGTCAGGTTTGGCGCGCCCACCGCCGTGTTGCCCTTGCCGTCGGGTCCGTGACATGCCGCGCAGATCGTTTGAAACGTTGCCTTGCCCTTGTCCGCGCGCTCGGCATTGTGCAGTTGTTGGGACAATGACAGGACATAGTGCGCGGCATTCCAGATTTCCTGCTCGGACAAAGCTGCCCCCAATGGCGGCATCACGCCGCGGCGCCCGTCTGTGATGGATGCCTTGATGGTCTCCGGCTCGCCGCCGTAGAGCCAGTCGCCGTCGCGCAGACTGGGGAATCCCTTGCTGCCGCCCGCGTCGGAACCATGGCATTGCCCGCAGGACGTCTGGAACAAACGCTCGCCGATGGCCTGCGCCTGCGGGTCGCCCACGAGCGCCTGGGGATCCTGGCCGGCGAACTTCGCGTACAGCGGCGCGATCTCGGCCTGCACCTTCGCCCGTTCCTCGTCGTACTGTCCCTTGGAACTCCACCCGGCCATGCCGGCATACTTGCCGGCCCCCGGGTACAGCACAAGGTATCCGGCGCCGAAGAACAGCGTGATGTAGAACAGCCACATCCACCAGCGCGGCAGCGGGTTGTTCAGCTCGGACAGATTCTCGTCCCAGACGTGGCCCGTGGTGATGGTCTTCCCCTGCGCGTCCTTCTTCACGGTCTGCTTGCTCATGCTCAGCAACAGCGCCCCGCACGCGAGGATGGAAACGATCGTCAGAACCCCGACATAGAGGCTCCAGAAACCCGAGGTAAAGTCGCTCATCTCCCCTCTCCATTCTTGTTCAGATTCGGTTGGCTGGCCGCGGTCTCGTCGGGGATGGCGAACGGCAATCGCGCCGCCGCTGCGAAGCGCGCGCTCTGGCGGCCGCTCATCGCCCAGACGACGATGCCGGTAAAGGTGACGACGGCCAGCACGGTGATGATGCTCGACAACGTGGCGAAGTCCATCATGGCCTCACGTTCCGCAGAGTGGTGCCGAGCCCTTGCAAATACGCGACCATCGCGTCGAGCTCGGTCTTGCCGGTGACTGCCGCGGGCGCGGCGGCGATTTCCTGGTCGGAGTAGGGCACGCCGAGCCGGCGCAGGGCGCGCATCTTTGCCGCGATGTCCTCCGGCGCCAGCGCGCTGGCGGCAAGCCAGGAGTAGGCGGGCATGTTCGATTCGGGCACCACTTCGCGCGCGGATTGTTCAGATGCACGCGATGCCATTCGTCCGAGTAGCGCCCGCCGACGCGATGCAGGTCGGGTCCCGTGCGCTTGCTGCCCCACTGGAACGGATGATCGTAGACGAACTCGCCGGCGACCGAGTAATGACCGTAGCGCTCGGTCTCCGCGCGGAACGGCCGGATCATCTGCGAGTGGCAGTTGTAGCAGCCTTCGCGGATATAGATGTCGCGCCCCGACAATTGCAGCGCGGTGTACGGTTTCAGGCCGGCCACCGGCTCCGTGGTCGACTTCTGGAAATAGAGCGGGACGATCTCCACCAGCCCGCCCACGCTGACCGTCAGGACGATCAGGATCACCATCCAGACCAGGTTGCGCTCGAGCCAATCATGCGAAAATTTCATGCGAATTCTCCCTTATGCGTGCGCACTGGCGGGCGCGAGAGCCGGAATCGGCGCTTCGACGGCGCGGCCCGCCGCGATGGTCCGGGCCACGTTGTAGGCCATCACCAGCATCCCGGCCAGGGAACATCGTGCCGCCGACCAGCCGGATCGCGTAGAACGGATAGGTCGACTTGACGCTCTCGACGAACGAATAGGTCAGCGTTCCGTCGGCGTTCGTGGCGCGCCACATCAGGCCCTGCATGACGCCGGCGATCCACATCGCGGTGATGTAGAGCACGACGCCGAGGGTTGCCACCCAGAAGTGCAGCGTGATCAGCCGTATGCTGTGCATCTGCGGCCGCCCGAACAGGCGGGGATCAGGTAATAAATGCAGCCGAAGGTGATGAACGCGACCCAGCCCAGCGCGCCGGAGTGCACGTGGCCCACGGTCCAGTCCGTGTAATGCGACAGGGCGTTGACCGTCTTGATCGACATCATCGGCCCCTCGAACGTGGACATCCCGTAGAAGGAAAGCGAGACGATCATGAACTTCAGGATCGGGTCCTCGCGCAGTTTGTGCCAGGCGCCGGAGAGGGTCATGATGCCGTTGATCATCCCGCCCCACGACGGCGCGAGCAGGATCAGCGAAAACACCATGCCGATGCTCTGGGTCCAGTCGGGCAGCGCGGTGAAGTGCAGGTGGTGCGGGCCGGCCCACATGTACGTGAAGATCAGCGCCCAGAAGTGCACGACCGACAGCCGGTACGAGTAGATCGGCCGCTCCGCCTGCTTGGGCACGAAGTAGTACATCATGCCCAGGAAACCCGCGGTCAGGAAAAAAGCCGACCGCATTGTGGCCGTACCACCACTGGACCATCGCGTCCTGCACCCGGCGTACGCCAAGTAGGATTTCCACGGGGACGCCGGCATCGCCGCGCTGTTGACAATGTGCAGCAGCGCCACGGTCAGGATGAAGCCGCCGAAGAACCAGTTCGCGACGTAGATGTGCTCGACCTTCCGCTTGGCGAGCGTGCCGAAGAAGACCACCGCGTAGGACACCCAGACCACGGCGATCAGCAGGTCGATCGGCCACTCGAGCTCGGCGTACTCCTTGCCGGAAGTGATGCCCAGCGGCAGCGTGATCGCCGCCAGCACGATCACGATCTGCCAGCCCCAGAACGTGAGTGCCGCCAGCGGGCCGCAGAACAGCCGCACCTGGCAGGTCCGCTGCGCGCAATAGTAGGAGGTCGCGAACAGCGCACAGCCGCCGAACGCGAAGATCACGGCGTTCGTGTGCAGCGGGCGCAGGCGTCCGTAGGATAGCCAGGGGATGCCCTGGAGCAGGTCCGGCCACAGGAGCTCGGCGGCGATGATGACGCCGACGAGCATGCCGACGACGCCCCACACCACGGTCATCACGGCAAATTGCCGGACCACCTTGTAATTGAATGTCCCTTGATTGTCCATTTCTTCAGCCTTTGCTCGAGATTCAAAAAGAGGATGCCAACACCAAGATCGTCGGACCAGGCAGACAAGGAATCCAAACGGCTTCCTGTACGGATAAGCGGATGCGCTTATCTTATTAGACGACGTGACGAGCGTGGGCTTGGGAATCCTGACGCACGTCAACCTTTTTGTCCGGGCAGTGACGCCAGAACGCGATTTGCGCGGCTTGTGTCAATCAACGTTGATGTTGATTGCCAGGCAAAGGGGCAGAAAGCAGGCGCCGGCGAGAGAAACGCCGGTCGGATTGAGGATGGCTCAGGCGGCGGCGTGGATTCGCGCGACTGCTTCCAGTTGCCGGAAGTCAATCAGCCGAACGTGGCGCCTATTCGCTGCGATGATGCCTGCATTCTGGAACCGGGCCAGAATGCGACAGACAGTCTCCTCCGCGATGCCGAGATAGTTGCCGATGTCGCCACGTGACATGCTCAAGTGGAATTGAGTCGCCGAATAATTGCGGGCGGCGAAGCGCTTTGACAGCCCGATCAGATATTCGGCCAGACGTTCTTCGGCGCTTCTCCTTCCGAGCAGCAGCATGAGCTCCTCGTCCTGTCGGATCTGGCCGCTCATTATTTTCAGCATCTGGTATTGGAGCGAGGGGATTTTTTGCGCCAGTTCATCAAGCCGCTCGGCATCCACCCTGCAAACAGACGTCGTTTCGAGGGCTCGCGCTTCGCTGCTGTACTGCCCCGACGCGAGCGCGCTCAAGCCCAGAAGTTCGCCCGCGATATGGAAGCCGGTGATTTGTACACGACCGTCAGGCGTGCAGACATAAGTCTTGACCGAGCCACTGCGGATCGCATAAATGAAGTCGAAGCGTTCTCCTGGCCTGAAGAAGCGTTGGCCGCGCTTGTAGATTTCCTTGCGTTTGACGATACTCTCCAGAAGCGACATATCAGTCTGATGCAGACCCAGCGGCAGGCACAATTGATAGACGCCGCACTGCGCGCAGGCAACAGGCTCGCACGTTTGCTCGAGCGCCGAAGGATGCGGGATGACTTTCGAACCAGGCATGTCCTTCATATTCTCCCCGATGCGCATTCGAGTTATGCGCGTTTGTTCGCGTTCTCGGCGCGCGCGCCTTGGACACTGATCGTGCGGGTGGACCGCGTTCTCCGTGCGGGTGCGACGATCGCTTGTTCATTGCCGCGCGCGGTTCCCTTGGTTTCCAGCGCGGCAAACGGTAGTGCAGTGAGCCGATATTTTCCGCTCCGGACTGCCGCAGCGAGCTTTCCCAGAGTCTGCTGGTTCAGAAGTTTCACGATTCTCGTCTTGATCGGCTTCCACTGGGCGTGCATGGGGCAAGCTGACTCATCGCCGCATACCTTGAGTCCGAGTACGCAGTTCTCGGTCAGGCCCGGGCCTTCTATCAGCGTGAGAATCTGCATCAGATCGGTCTTTTCGCCGCCCTCGCGCAAGCATACGCCGCCCTGCCTGCCGCGAAAGGAATGGATCAGCTTTCCGCGGCTCAGGCTTTGCATGATTTTAGCAAGATACGGCGGCGGAACGCTGAGGCGTTCGGCGACCGTGCGAATCAGCACGGGGACCCCGCGCGGCTGGGTCGCGACGAAAATGAGGGCCTGAATGGCATATTGACTGGTGCGGGAAAGAATCATCTTCAAGGGCCTCTATGGAGGGGCATATAACGATATCACTATCTCAATATGCACTTTAATCACTTTGGTACGAATCGGTCAAATACATGTCGCTGCCCGACACCGCCGTCGGCGTCCGCGTGATGGTCATCAACGAACCGTTCTTCCAGAAACTGACGCTCCATCGGTTTTTCGGGCACCAAGCGGTAGCACCTACGCCACCAACTTGGACCCGGACTGGGTCTTGAGCGATGCCGCGCAGACTGCTGCAGGACTCTGACGGCCAAGCGCGGAGTGACGACGGCTCCGCTACTACCTCACAACTGTGGCAGTTGGTCTAGTCGTGGTCATTGTCGACTCTTGCCTGCCGGTCCGGTGGCAACTCGACCTTTTCGCCGCTACCCTGGCGCACAACCGCCGGACGTGGTCGCGGGGGGATCCGGTGTTCCGAACCGCCCCGCCTATCCTGGATCGCCGTCAGCTCACTCAGGTTCGCGGATGTAGCACCCTCTTCGCCGCATGCATTTCAATCCGCCTATGGGACCGATTTCGCCTTGACCGCATGCGCGGGGGGACTGGCGCTGATCATCCCGAGTAGCCTTGCGGCCGAGCGGGACGGGATGTCGCCCCGGCGCTTGAGCACGATGAACTGCCGCCGCAGCGCCCGGTCGGTCAGGCGGACGATGGCGATTCCGGTGCGGCGGTAGTGCAGCGTCGAGAAACCCGGCACCACGCTCAGGCCGAAGCCGTTGGCAATCAACCCGGCAATGCTGGCGTGATACTCGAGCGCCAGGTCGCATTCCCTGATCGGCACTTTTTCCAGCAGTGGATGCAGGATCCTGCCAACGCTGCCTGCCGGCGACAGGTGGATGTAGTTGCAGCCCGCGAGAAGCTCAAGCTCGCGCAATTCCTGGCGCGCCGTCCCGTCCGCACTTCGCTGGCATCGGTGTGATACAGCGCCGGCATCAGAGCAGCCTATCAACAGTATTGGCTATATCACAGATAGCCGTCTATATTGAGCCACGAAAGCGCAACCCAAAGCGAGGCGGTCATGCCGGTTGAGATACCCAGGAACATGTTCAAGGCGCGATTGCGTTCCAGCGCGTGCCAAGTCGGATTCTGGAGCACCCTGGGCAGCCCCGTCGTCTCCGAGCTGCTGGGTCTCGCAGGTTTCGACTGGATCGCCTTTGACACCGAGCACGGCCCCGCCGACCCCTACACGACCTTGCTCCAGCTTCAGGCTCTGGCCGGGACCGCGACCTCGGGCTGCGTGCGCATCGCCAGCAACGATCCGGTGCTGGCGATGAAGGCGCTGGATATCGGAGCGCAGACACTGATCGTGCCCCAGGTGGACTCCGCCGCCGATGCGCGGCGCGCGATCGCTTCCACGCTGTTTCCGCCGGCTGGCACGCGCGGCGTCTCCACGACGGCCCGCGCCGGCCGCTACGGCGCAATCGCCGACTACCCCCACCGGGCCGATGCCGAAATCTGCGTGGTCATCATGATCGAGTCGGCGGCCGCCCTGCGGGCGCTGCCCGAGATCATCGACGTCGAGGGCGTGGATGCCATACTCTTCGGCCCTCAGGATCTGGCTGCCGACATGGGTTTTCTGGCACGGCCGGGTACGCCCGACGTCGTCACGGCAATCGAGCAGGCCGTCGCGTTCATCCTGGCCCGGGGCAAATCGCCGGGCGTCGCGGTTGGCAACGAGGCCGACGCCCAGCGCTGGATCGAGCGCGGGGCCAGGTTCGTGACCTGCGGCGCCGACGTGGCGCTGCTCGGGCGCGGGACCGAGGCGGTGGCGCAGCGCATGGCACGCGTCGCCCGCCCCGTCTGAGGTGCATCGGATGTCTCTGGCCGAAGCGAAGATGGCCGACCTCCTGTGCACCGACGTGCTCGTGATTGGGGCCGGCCTGGCGGGTCTGCGGGCAGCCATTGCCGCGCGCGCCAGCGGCGCGCAGGTGGCAATGGTCTATCCCTCGCGCGGCGCCTCGCCGTTCATCATCGGCTGCAATGCGCCGCTGGGCCACGAAAATGCCGCGGACTCGCCCGAGGCCTACTTCGAAGATGTGGTCCAGGGGGGCTATCGACTGAACGACCGGCGCCTGGTGCAGGTGCTTGTGGCCGAAGCGGCGCCCGATGTCCACGAACTGGCGGACATCGGCGTGCCCCTGGCGCGCTCGGGCGCGAAATTCGCGCAGCGGCACCTCTCCGGCAACCGGTATCCGCGTTCGGTCTACCATCCGGACGGCTTCGGGGCGCAGGCAGTCGCCCAGCTCACCGAGCATTGCAAGTCGATCGGCGTGACTCTGCTCGGTAACCGTAAGGCCGTGTATCTGCTGCGCGATCACGGCGAGGTTTGCGGCGCGCTCACCGTGCACCGCCGCAGCGGCGAACTGCTCCCCATCCAGGCCAGGGCGGTCGTGCTCGCGTGCGGCGGGCTGGGCCAGATCTTCGCCGACAGCACGTACCCGACCGACATTTCCGCCGATTCGTACGCCCTCGCGCTGGAATCCGGGGCCACGCTGATCGACATGGAGTTCGTGCAGTTCGAGCCGACGGTCGCCTGCCATCCACGCGCGCTGCGGGGGCTTGAAATGCCGACCGCGATGCTGGGCGACGGTGCGCAACTGATCGGTGCGGGCGGCGAGCGCTTCATGCTCCGCTACAACCCGGAATTCGCGGAAAAGCGGATGGAGAAGGCGAAGCTCTCGCTATGCATCCAGAAAGAGATCGACGAGGGCCGGGCTTTCCCGGAAGGCGGCGTCCTGTTCGACACGACCAAGGTGCCGCCGGAGAAGCTGGAATCCTACGTCGCGCACTGCCGGCGCATGCGCGCGGCGGGCCTCGACCCGGCCCGCGAAGGGATACAGGTCCGACCCGCCGCGCACAGCCAGATGGGCGGCGTGCGCATCGACCAGAATGGCTGGACCGGCGTACCTGGGCTGTATGCGGGCGGCGAAGCAGCGGGCGGCGTGCACGGCGCAAGCCGGCTTGCCGGCAATGGCGGGTCCGACGCAATGGTGTTCGGCGCGGTGGCCGGGCGCGGCGCGGCCGCCGGCATGATCTCGGATCGGGCCCGCGACTGGGGCAAGGTCGTCGCCGATGCCATGCTCGCGCTCAATGCGCAGACCTTTGCGGCAGACGGCCCGAGCGCCGACATCGTGAAGACGGAGATTCGCCGGGTGATGTCGGAAGCTGCCGGAATCTATCGCAGCGAAGCCGGGCTCGTCCGGGGCGCGCAGGCGCTGCGCGAGCTGGGGCTGACGGTGGAGAGCGGACTGTGCGTCGCGGACGATGTGGACTGGTCCGCCGCGCGCGAAGCAAAGAACATGGTGCTCGCCGGAAAGTGCGTGATCGCCGCCGCACTCGCCCGCAAGGAGAGCCGCGGCGCGCACCAGCGGCGCGACTATCCGCTGCAGGACGACGCCGGCTTTATGGTTCATCTGGCGATCAGGTGCGCCCCGGATGGCGAACCGGGCGTATCAACCACCCCGATCGCATGAGCAGGAGCGCAAGGCAAACCGATGACTGACATTTCCAAACCGCTGGCCGGCGTGAAGGTGTTGGATTTCACCCACCTGCTGGCCGGCCCGTACTGCACCATGCTGCTGGGCGACATGGGGGCCGACGTGGTCAAGGTCGAACCGCCGGGCGGCGGCGATTCCACGCGCACCCAGGGCCCCCCGTTTCACAATGGGCAGGGGCTGACCTTCCTCGCGGCCAACCGCAACAAGCGCTCGATCACGCTCGATCTGCGCGACCCCGCCGGGGCCGCGACCGCGAAGGCGCTGGCGCGGGAGGCCGACATCATCGTCGAGAATTTCCGTCCCGGGGTGATGAAGCGCCTGGGCCTCGACTACGAAACGCTCAGCGCCCTGCACCCGCGCCTGATCTTCTGCTCGCTGTCCGGCTTCGGACATGACGGCCCCTACGCCGAGAAGGGCGCGTTCGACCTGACGGTGCAGGCGATCGGCGGCTACATGAGCATCACCGGCGAGCGCGATGGCCCGCCGATCAAGCTCGGCACGTCGGCTTTCGATATCGTAGCCGGCCTGCATGCCTTCTCGGGCATCCTGGCGGCGCTGTATCAACGCGAACAGACCGGACGCGGGCGCAGCATCGAGACCAGCCTGCTGGAAGGGCAGGTCGCGTTCCTGATCAATGCCGGGCTCGAGTACCTGCTCACCGGGAAAAACCCGCAAAAGTGGGGATCCGAGCACTCGCAGGCGGCGCCGTACAAGGCGTTCAAGGCGAAGGACGGCTGGGTGGCTATCGCGGCGGCCGTGCAGCCGCTTTTCGAACGCTTCGTCGCGGCGCTGGGGCGCCCCGACATCGCGGCCGACCCGCGCTTCGCCTCGCCCGGAGATCGCGTGGACCATCGCGAGGCGCTCTATGCCCTGCTCGACGCGCTGGTGGCGGAGGTGCCGGCAAAGGAACTGATGCGCCGCCTCGAGGAAGCGAAGGTTCCCTGCGAGCCGGTCAACCGGATGAGCGAGGTTTTCAACGATCCGCAGGTGCTTCATCGCGGCATGGTGCAGAGCGTCGAGCATGCGGTGTATGGCCGCGTATCGCTGATCGGCTCGGCGATCAAGTACAACGACGTCGACCTGGCCGCGGACTGGCGGGCGCCGCCGCTGTTCGGCGAACATACGGCGCAGGTGATCAGCGACTGGCTGGGCACGCCGCCGGCCCCGGACAAGACGGCGTCGAGCTGACTTGGCATTCAATGGAGCAGCGCATGGAAAACGCGACGGATCCTTTTCCCGGAATCACGGTCGGCGCATCGTCTACCTTCGCCAAGACGGTCTCCGAGTCCGACGTGTATGGGTATGCGGGGATAACGGGCGACTTTTCGCCCAATCACATCAACGCCGAATACATGCGCCAGGGCGCGTATGGCGAGCGTCTGGCGCACGGCACGCTGCTGGTCGGCTTCATGTCCGCGGCGGGCGCCGGCCTGTACCTCGGACGCACAGTATCGCAGGGCTACGATCGCGTGCGCTTCATCAAAGGCGTCCGCTTCGGGGACACGATCACGACAACCTACGAGGTGGCCAAGATCGACCGCGAGAAGAAGCGTGTCTACGCGCAGGTGACCTGCCGCAACCAGCACGGCGAAACCGTCGCGGTCGCGACGAATATCCGCGTCCTGGTCGGCTGAGCATCAATCCGATGTCCCTAATCCTGACCGAGCGGCGCGCGGCGACCGTCGTGCTCACGATCAATCGTCCCGAGAGCCTCAATGCGATCTCGGAGGCCATGGCCAACGAGCTCGAGCGCACCCTCGACGCCCTGGCAGCTGATGCATCAGCGCGCTGCGTGGTCATCCGCGGCGCCGGCGAGCGCGCCTTCAGCGCCGGCTCCGACCTGAAGGAGCGCAGGGGGCTCGACGCCGAGGCGAAGTGGAAACAGGCGCGCTCGCTGTGGCGCGTCAACCGGAAGCTCTACGACTTTCCCAAGCCGACGATCGCCGCAATCAGGGGCTGGTGCCTGGGCGGGGGGCTCGAGCTGGCCCTGTACTGCGACCTGCGGATCGCCGCGGGCGACAGCACCTTCGGCTGGCCGGAGATGACCCTGGGCGCCTATCCCGGTTCGGGCGGCCCTATCATCCTGCCCAGGATCATAGGCGTCGCCGCGGCCAAGCAGTTCCTGCTGTTCGATCACCGGATCGCCGCGGCCCGGGCGCTGCAGATTGGCCTGGTCCAGGAGGTTGTCGCCGCGGGCAGCGAACTCGAGCGCGCGCTGGCGCTCGCCGAACGCGTCACGAATGTGAGCCCCGGCGGCGCCGCCGCGGTCAAGCGGTTGCTCAACGAAAGCGCTGCGCTCACCATGGATGATGCCGATGCGCTCAACGTCGCCCTGCGCCGCCCGCTGGAGGCGACCGCGGACTACGCCGAAGGCATCGAAGCGCACTATGAGAAGCGCAAGCCGCGCTTCACCGGACGCTAGCCCACCTTCTCGCACAGGAATATTGCCCATGACCATCTGCCAGAAGTCGCCGGAGGTCGAGGCGCTGACGCGCTCGCTGCGGCGGTTCATCGAGACCGAACTGCATCCGGTGGAACACACGATCGAGACGATGCAGGGACCGCCGGACGAGTTCATCAGGCCCCTGCGGGATAAGGCGCGGGCGCTGGGTTTCTACGCGATGAACATGCCGGCGGAGGTCGGCGGCGGCGGGCTGGGCACGGCGGAGATGTGTTTTGCCGAGGAACAGATCGGGCGCACGAGCCCGGTCCTGATCCGCCAGGTATTCGGCCAGGTGTATCTGATGCTGATGGCGTGCAAGGGCGCGCAGCGCGAGCGCTACCTGCTGCCCACGGTGCGGGGCGAGCGGAACTGCTGCATCGCGATCACCGAGCCCAATGCGGGCTCGGACGCCGCCAGCATCACGACCACGGCAGAGCCGCGGGGCGAGGGCTTCATCATCAACGGCCTCAAGCACTTCATCAGCGACGGCGATCGCGCCGACTACGCGATCGTGATGGCCGTGACGGACAAGGCAAAGCGCGTCAAGGGCGGGATCACCGCCTTCCTGGTCGACAAGAATACGCCGGGATTCACCGTCGGCGCCGCGCAGAACATGATGGGCCAGCACGGTGTGAGGCATGTCGAACTCCATTTCACCGACTGTTACGTCGGGCCGGAGCAGGTCCTCGGTGAAGTCGGCCAGGGCTTTCCGATGATGCTCGCGTCAGTCTCGCGGGTGCGTCTGGCGCAGATCGGCGCCAGGGCGGTCGGGATGGCCGGACGGCTGCTGGACCTGTGCGCCGCGTATGCAACGGAACGCACCCAGTTCGGAAAGAAGATCGGCGAGTTCCAGATGATCCAGCAGATGCTGGCCGACACGGCAACGGAGATGTTTGCCGCCCGCACCATGGTCATGGGCACCGCGGCGAACGTCGACGCGGGCATCGATTGCCGCGAGCAGGTATCGATGGTGAAGCTGTTCGCTTCGGAAATGGTCAATCGCGCCGCCGACCGCGCAGTGCAGATCTTCGGCGGGATGGGCGTGTGTCAGGAGGCGCCGGTCGAGCGGTTCTTCCGCGATGCCCGCGTGTTCCGCATCTACGACGGCACGTCCGAGATCCACCGGGCCAGGATCGCGACCGTCCTAATGCGGGATGGACAGGGCCCGCTTGGGCTTGAGTGAAGGCGTCGGCGTCCGGGTTGCCGGGCGCAGCAGTTTCGCCGCCTGGAACGCCGCTCTGACGAACGCCGGCAGGATCGGATTCGTGCTGCCCGGGAGCCACGCCAGGCCCACCTCGTTCACCGGCTTTTTCTCGCGTATCGTCGCGTAGGAAATTCCCTCCATCGGGAGCTGCATCAGCGAAATCGGAACCAGGGCCACACCGAAACCGGCATTCACCAAACCCAGCGCCGCGTGCATCTGCGCCGGGACCTCCGGTGCGATCCTGGGCTCGACGCCGGCATTGCGCAGCAGCTCCGCCGTCACGTTGTACATGCCGGAAACGGTCGGACCCAGCCAGCGCGCGTGCATGATGAAGCGGTCGTTGGCGAACGACTTCAACGCTATGTTGCGCTTGCCGGCCAGCGGATGATTCTCCGGACAGGCGACCACGAACGATTCGGTCAGCAGCCGTTTGTAGACGATCCGGACCTCGTGCTTCCACGGATGCAGCAGCGCGACGTCGGCCTGGGCCCGCGAGAGCGCATCGAGCTGTTGCGCGGTGGACAGGTCGAGCAGATTGAGCTCCACGTCTGGAAACTGCACGCGGAATATCTTCAGGATCGCCGGCACGAGTATGTATGACGCAGACTGCACGAATGAGAAGGTCAGGCGCCCGGTCAGGCCTCGCTCGAGGTTTCGTGCATCGGAGGCGGCGCGGTCCACGTCGGCGAGGATCTGCCGCGTGCGCTCCAGGAAAAGCTTCCCTGCTTCCGTGATCTCGACGCGCCGCCTGGTCCGGCGAAAGAGGGCGACGCCGATCTCGCCTTCAAGCTGCTGGATCTGCCGGCTGAGCGCCGGTTGGGCGATAAACAGGCGTTCGGCCGCGCGGTGAAAATGCAATTCCTCCGCGAGCACCGAAAAATACCGCAGCTGGCGCATTTCCATGATTAGATCCAGATTGTGGCTGCGGCGTGTGATGCCGTTCGAGCATTAATCACAGCCCGGAACGGCATTTGCATTTACCAAAGCAGCGCGGATACTCTTATACGCTGAATTGACGGTTCTCGATAGGCCGTTGTGCTCACATCCCAGGAGGTACTCAATGTTTCGTCGCCACGCCCCCCAGTCATCGATTCTCACCAGCCGCAGGCGGTTTCTGAAGGGGAGCGCCACGATCGCGGCGGCATCCGCACTGGCGCCATACGGCTCGTTCGTCGCGGCGCAGGAACGGCCGAACATGGAGGCCGCCCGCAAGGAAGGGCAGCTCGTCCTGTGGCACGCCGACCAGGACAACGACAAGGTCGAATTCTACAAGGTGTTCACGGAAAAGACCGGCATCAAGGCGGTAGGCCAGCGCGTGTTACCCGGGGTTGCCCTGCCGAAGCTCATGGCAGAGATGCGCGCGGGCGGCACCGAGATCGACTGCTACGATTCGTCCGACGAGGGCATGATGGACGAACTGCAGCGGCAGAATTTCCTGATGCGCTACGAGCATGCGCACCTGGGCGCCTTTGGCCGCGAGTTCAAGAGCGACCCGCAAGGTTTCTGGACCGCCTATTTCATCAACCTGAACCCGATGATGTATTCGGCCAAGCATGTTGCGGATGACATCGCGCCGAAATCGTGGATGGACCTGTTGCATCCGCGCTGGGCGGGACAGCTCGGGTTTCAGACCGCGGCCGCGGGCAGCCAGTACGTCTGGTGGTACAACCTGCGCAATGTGCTCCCCGCCGACTACTGGGAGAAACTGCGGGCGCAGAAGCCACGCGCCTACGCGTCATCCACGCAGATCGTCGCGGACCTGCTCAACGGCAACCTGAAGATGGGCGGCAAGGTCAGCGCCTACCAGCACGTCAAGGGCATGCGGCAGGGCCAGGATCTCAAGGTCATCTATCCAACCGAGGGAACGCCGACTAGCAGCCAGGTCACCGGGATACTCGCGAGCACCAAGCGCCCGAATGCCGCCAAGGCCTACATCGACTTCATCCTTTCCAAGGAGGGGCAGGAGATCTGGAACAAGATCCAGGGCTCGCATTCCGCGCGTGCGGACGTCCGAGTCGCGGACGTACCGGATCTGAAGAACATCAAGATTCTCGTGGCACAGGATTTCAAGGACTTCACCGCGCGCGCGCCGCACCGAGTTCAACACCCTGTGGAACAAGGTTACCGGCCTCTGAGTGAGGCAGCGTCCCGGAAGTCGTTGAAGATCGGGAAGTGGCGGTACCCCCGGCCAACCCGGACGCATCAGGTCGGCCGGGCAGGACAATCCCGGCAGGAGAAACCGCCAAGTGCAGCACGACATCACTGAAGCCAGGCAGTCCGCGCGCATCCTTCCGCGCGAACGCATTCATCCGGGCGTGGCTATCGCGAGCGTCGTGCTCGCGCTCGTCCTCGGCTATCCGATTTTCCTGCTGGTCACCACTGCGCTCAACGTCGGCGACCCCCTGGAATTTCCAGCCCGCGTCTTCGGCACCGCGAACATAATCGAGCTGGCCGAGCATACCCGCTGGATTACCAACACGCTGTTCGTCGCCACGGGCGCGACCATACTGGCGCTTGCCCTGGGCGTTACGCTGGCGTGGATTCTGCATCGGACGATGGCGCCGGCGCAGCGGCTGTTCGAGCTGCTGATTGCGATTCCCTATCCGCTGGGGCCGCTGGTATGCGCATTGGCCTGGCTCGAGCTAGGCGCGCCGCAGGGCGGCGTAATCAATCGCGCTTACCGCGCGATGACCGGTTCGACGACTTCGCTGATCGACATCACCAGTCCTTGGGGGATCATTTTCGTCCTCGCGATATCCGAGGTGCCCGTTGCCGTCCTGATGATCGGGGCAGCGATGCAGCGCATGGACCCGGCACTGGAGGAATCGTCGGCTGTCTTCGGCGCCAATACCCTGCGCACGGCGATGCGCGTCACGATCCCGCTGATGGCGCCGGCAATCCTGAGCGCGACGCTGTTCCTGTTCACCTCGATGCTCGGCGCATTCGCCATCCCCGCGATCCTCGGGGCAAGCACGCAGTTCTATGTCGCGACCACGGCGATCTTCGTCCTGTTCCAGGGATATCCGCCGAATTATCCGCTGGCCGCCGCACTCGGCCTGGTTCTGGTGTTCATCACTGCGGCAGGCGTCTGGGCCAATAATCGCATCCTGCGTGGCCGTTCCTTCGCGGTCGTCGGTGGCAAAAACTATCGGCCGCGGCTGGTAAATACCGGCCGCTGGACGCCCGTGCTGGTGGCCATCGAGATCTTCTACGTCCTCGTCGCGCTTGTGCTGCCCATTGGCATGCTGATCTTCGCCGCCATCCAGAAGACGACGGAACTGCGCTGGTCGCCCGAATTCTGGTCGCTGGAGAATTTTCACTACATCCTCATCGAATTCTCGACGACCCGCTGGGCGATACTCAACAGCGTCGGACTCGGGATCTTCACAGGCATCTTTGGCGTGCTCATCGCCACGCTGCTGGCCTGGATGGTCCACCGCTCCTACGGACGCGGACGCGGCCTGCTGGAGCAACTGGCGATGTCGCCGCAGGCGTTCCCGCGGCTGATCTTCGCCTTCGCGCTGCTCTGGACGCTGTTGAGCTTGCCGTTCAAGATCTACGGCACGTTTGCCGCCGTGCTCATCGCCTATTTGTGCGTATTCATGCCTCTGGCCTACCGCAGCATGAGCGGGGTCATCGTGCAGATCCATCCGTCGCTGGAGGAGGCCTCCCGGGTCGCCGGTGCCGGGTGGGCGCGGACCATTTCCAGGATCGTTCTGCCGCTGTTGCGGCCCGGCATCGTCGCGACCTGGGCGCTGCTGTTCATGGTATCGGTGCGCGAAGTGAGCGCCTCGATCTTCCTCGCGAGCTCGGCCATCCCGGTCCTCGGACCGGCCATCCTCAATTTCTGGGATTCGGGAGGCCTGCCGAAAGTCAGCGCGCTCACACTGGTGCAGGCTTTCATCATCATCGTCTGCATGATCATCGTCCGCCGTATCACGCAAGGAAGGACAGCCATTGCCGTCTGAACCATCCCATTCCGCCGCCGGTCCGGGACCCGCGACATCGCCAGGGTTCATCACGGTGCGCAACCTGGTCGCCGGTTACGGCGGCAAGGTCGCGGTCGACAACATATCGTTCAGCGTCGCGGCTGGAGAACATCTGTCGCTGCTCGGGCCGTCGGGCTGCGGCAAGTCGACCACGCTGCGCTGCATCGCCGGCCTCGAAACCCCGTTCGAGGGGGAAATCGCGATCGGAGGCAACGTGGTCTTTTCGTCGAAGGATCGCATCAATCTCCCGCCGGAGAAGCGCAATCTCGCGATGGTCTTCCAGTCCTACGCCATCTGGCCGCACATGTCGGTGTTCGAGAACGTAGCCTACGGACTGCGCATCAAGGGCCCGCGCGGCGAACAGCTCAATGAGCAGGTCTACCGGGCACTGGAGATGGTGGGCATGCGGGAATTCGCGGACCGCCAGGCCACCGACCTGAGCGGCGGCCAGCAGCAGCGCGTGGCCCTCGCCCGCAGCTATGCGGTCCGCCCCCAGGCGATGCTGCTCGACGAGCCGCTGTCGAATCTCGACGCGCGGCTGCGGACGCGCATGCGCGACGAGCTCAAGGAACTGCAGCAGCAGACCAACCTGAGCACGATATACGTCACGCATGACCAGGAGGAGGCGATGGCGATCTCTGACCGCATCATCGTCATGCGCGAAGGCAGTATCGAGCAGATCGGCGCTCCCATCGACATCTATGACCGGCCGCGGAACCGGTTCGTCGCGGACTTCATCGGCGCGGCCAACGTCCTGGCCGCCGAGGTGCTTGGCACGGATGGATCCGGCGCGACGCGGCTGCGGGTCGGCGCGGCGGAGATCCTCTCCGGCGTGCAGGTGGAGGGGGTGAGTGCCCGGCCCGGATCGGCCCAGGCTATCATCGTGCGCACGGTGTACCCGCAGATCCAGCGGCAGCCCTTCGGCGATGCGCGCAACGCCTGGACGGCCACGGTAACCAGGCGCGTGCTGCTGGGCGATCTGGTCGCCTACGACATCCGCTGGCCCGGGGGGGATCTGCGCCTGAACGCGTTTCCTTCGGTCCTGCTCGAAGAGGGCGCCCAGGTGTACTTGCATATTCCGCCGGAGCGAGTAGTCCTGGTGGAATCGTGAGCGCCCGCGGACTCTTTCCAGGGTTCGAGCGGATGCGGGTGGATACGGCTGCGGCCTCGATCAATCTGCTGTGCGGCGGCGAGGGCTTCCCGCTGCTTCTGCTGCATGGCTATCCCCAGTCGCACGTCTGTTGGCACCGTATCGCCGGCGAGCTGGCGCGCCACTTCCGCGTGATCGCGCCGGACCTGCGGGGTTACGGCGACAGCGAAGGACCGCCCCCGGGCCCGAGCGGCGAGGGCTACACCTTCGGCGACATGGCCGCCGATCAGCTCGAGGTGATGACAAAGCTCGGCCATGGCAAATTCTTCGTCGCCGGGCACGATCGCGGCGGGCGGGTCGCGCACCGCCTGGCGCTCGATCATCCGGCGCGCGCGCTGCGGGTGGCGATGGTCGACATCCTACCCACCTTCCACTTGTGGAACGCGCCGGTGCGCGAATGGGTGCTTCGCTCCTGGCATTGGTCGTTCATGGCGCAGCCGGCGGGCCTCGCCGAACGCATGATCGAATCCGTGCCGCCTGCCGAGTTCCTGCCGGCGATCATGTCGCGTCCTGGCGCCGATCTGTCCGTCTTCGCGCCAGAAGCCTATGCGGAATACCTGCGCTGCTTCACTCCCAAGACAATTCGCGCCGCGTGCGCCGATTATCGGGCGTGCGCCACCATAGGGTTTGCGCGGGATGCGGCAGATCGCGCGCGGAAGGTGAAAATTCCCACGCTGGTAGTGTGGGGGTCGCACAGCCACACCGCCGCGGCGAAGCCGGACGTTCTGACGATCTGGAAAGAGTATTGCCGCGACGTCGTCGGTCGTCCGATCGAGGGCGGCCACTTCCTGCCCGAGCAGTCGCCGGGGCCGCTGTTGCAGGCGCTGTTGGATTTCTTTCCCGGCCCGCGGGAGCGATAACAGGTTCCATCCATCCGGCGCCAACCGCTCCTGCATCCGCGATCCAGTTGTCGAGAATCACGCTTGACGCCTCTTCGCCGTGAGCTGACGGTCTCAAGCGGCTGCAGGTCGAAAAGCGAAACTGCCAATTCCGCGAATGCGCGCCGAGTAGGGCGGCGGGCTTGCAGGCCGCACTTGGCAAACCAGGCGGCATTCCGGGCGAAGCTGGCGCTGGTGTACTTATGGGTCGAGGTACTAGCCGCGATCTGCATGTTCCCTCCGAGTCGCAACCATTGCCGAAATTTTGGCAATACAATGGCCCACCATGATTGCCCCTGGCTCGCCAACACCTGAACTGGTAAGAGGCACCCGATGAGCACAACCACCAACCTGGCCGACTGTACCGCCACCGAACTGCTGAACCTGTACCGGACCGGGCAGGCGTCGCCGGTCGAGGCCACGCAGGCGGTGCTCGCGCGCGTCTCCGAACTCAATCCGGTGCTCAACGCCTTCTGCATCGTCGATGCGGACCGCGCGCTGGCCGCGGCACAGGCGTCGGAGGCGCGCTGGCAGAAGGCCAGGGCGGGGGGCGGGCCGCTCGACCTGCTCGACGGCGTGCCGGTGTCGATCAAGGACCTCATCCTCACCAAGGGCTGGCCGACCTTGCGCGGCTCGCGCACCGTGGACCCGAAGCAGGCGTGGGAGGTCGACGCGCCGGTGGTGGCGCGACTCAAGGAGGCGGGCGCCGTGCTGTTCGGCAAGACGAACACGCCCGAGTTCGGCATCAAGGGCACCACCGACAACACGCTGACCGGCGTCACGGTCAACCCGTGGAACACGAAGATGACGCCGGGCGGCTCCTCGGGCGGCGCGGCGGCGGCGGTTGCCTCCGGGATGGGGCCGCTGGCCGTCGGCACCGATGGCGCGGGCTCGGTGCGCATCCCGTCGTCGTTCTGCGGCATACCCGGCTTGAAGCCGTCGTTCGGGCGGGTGCCCGCGTTTCCGCTGTCGCCGTTCGGCACCGTTGCCCACCTCGGTCCGCACGCGCGCAGCGTCGAGGACCTGGCGCTGATGTTGGGCGTGATGAGCCGGCCCGACGCGCGCGACTGGACATCGCTCCCCTACGACCCGCGCGACTACCGCGTGGGCTTGCACGACGGCGTGCGTGGCCTGCGCATCGCGTTCAGCCCGGACCTGGGATACGTCAAGGACGTCGATCCGGAAGTCGCCGCTTCGGTGCGCCGTGCCGCGGAGTCGTTCGCCGCGCTGGGCGCGCAGGTCGACGAAGTCGCGCCAGGCTTCGCCAACCCCGAGGAGATCACGACCAAGCTGTGGTTCATCGGTTCTTACAGTCTCATCGGCAACATGACGCCCGAACAGGTGGCTCTGACCGATCCGGCGCTGCGCTGGCAGGCGGAGCAGGGCAGCAAGGTGTCGGTGCTGGAACTGCAGAAGCTCACGCTGCGGCGGGGCGAGCTCGGCGCGTTCATGCGCCAGTTCCATCAGCGTTACGACCTGTTGCTGACCCCGGGCGTGTCGGTGCCCGCGTTCGAGGCCAAGCCGCCGGAGCAGTGGGAGCTCAAGCTCGAGAAGTTCCTCGGCTGGACGCCGTTTTCCTTCCCGTTCAATCTCACGCAGCAGCCGGCCGCGGTGGTGCCGTGCGGGCTGACCAGGGCAGGATTGCCGATGGCGCTGCAGATTGTCGGTCCGATGCATGGCGATGCGCTGGTGCTGCGGGCGGCGCGGGCGTACGAGGCGTCGCGGGAGTGGAGGCTGCCGGTGGCAGTCGTTCGGTCGCGTTGAGCGTGACTCTTCGAAGAGCAGATGGGTATCGCTTCGCTCCACCCATCCTACGATGAGCTTCCTCGCCCCGCTTGCGAGGGTTGGGGTGAGCGGTGGTTCTTCGAATACGATGATGGGTGTCGCATCGCTCGACTCATCCTGCGGAAATTGATTGCGACGCAGACTCAGTTCTTGCAATGCACCATTTCGTGCCGGCGGCACGGGAGAGCTGCCCAGGAACTGTGCTAGAGTCCCGCCAAATTGTCACCGCCCGAACCCATGCGCCTGCTTGCCCTCGATGTCGGAAACACCCGTTTGAAATGGGCCTTGTTCGTTGGCGGCATCATCCGCGATCATGGCGCGCTGATTCTCGAGGAGATCAGCACCCTCAATGAGACCCACTGGAAGTCACTGTCTGCGCCTGACCGCGTCATCGGCAGCAACGTCGCCGGCGAGGCGGTCCGCCATCGCGTCGAGGACCAGCTCGCGCGCTGGGGCGTGGATCCGGAGTGGATCGTCGCGCATCCTGCCGAGTGCGGCGTCGTCAATGGCTACGACCGGCCGGCGCTGCTGGGGCCGGACCGCTGGGCCGCGCTGATCGCCGCCCGCTACCGGGTGCCGGACGGCCCGTGCCTGGTCATTACCGTGGGCACCGCGGTCACCATCGATGCGCTGGATGACCGGGGCACGTTCGTCGGCGGACTCATCGTGCCGGGCTTCGGGCTGATGCTCGATGCGCTGGAAGCCGGGACGGCCGGCCTGCGTGTGCCTTCGGGCGACTTCCAGACTTTCCCTACCAACACCAGCAATGCGCTCATGTCGGGCGGCGTCCACGCGCTGGCCGGCGCCGCGGAGCGGATGGCGCGCCTGCTCGCCGAGCGGAACGGCCGCACGCCGCGCGTGCTGCTCGCGGGCGGCGCCGCACCCAAGCTGGCGCCGCATCTGCGCTTCGCGTACACGATGGTCGACAATCTGGTGCTCGAAGGCCTGGCCCGCATTGCCGAGGCGCGCGCGCAGGTCGCGCTGCCGCTGCGCGCGGTCGCCGGCGGCGATTGATCTTCCCGACGCCACGGCTATTCGGGCCGCAGCGTCAGTTCCCCCGACAGAAACCGCCTGACCCCGCTCGGCGTCTGCAGCAGCAGTGCGCCGTCGTCGTCGATGTCGATGGCCTTGCCCGCGGCGATCTCGTGCCCTGAACTCCAGATGGTGACATTGCGCTGCTGCAACGCATGGCGCGCGAGCCACCCGGCGCGGAACGGATGAAATCCCTCCCGCGCGAAACGCTCCAGCGCGGGGGCGAGTTCCTGCAGGATTGCCGCGAGCAGCGCGTTGCGCTCGCCGGCCCATCCCGCCGCTGCCAGATCGATGACCGGTGCGGACACCGCATCGCGCACGGCCTCGTCCAGATGCACATTGATGCCGACGCCGATGATCACGTCGACCGCGACCGCTGCCGGATTGAGCGTTTCGACCAGGATCCCGCCCAGCTTGCAATGGCGGTGGAGCAGGTCGTTGGGCCACTTGAGCTGCACGCGCGCGATGCCCTGCCGCTCCAGCGCCGCGCAGACCGCGACCCCCACGGCGAGACTCAATCCCGCGAGGCCGGTCGCCGCGACCGGGGCATGCCAGCCCAGCGAGAACAGCAAACTGCCGCCCGGCTGGTCCACCCACGCGCGGCCATGCCGCCCGCGACCGGCGGATTGCGTCTCGGCCGCGATCACCAGGCCGTCGATCGCGCCGGCGGCGCCTGCCGCGGCGCGGCGCTTGAGTTCGGTGCTGGTGGAGTCGAGGGTCGGATGGACCTCGATCCGGTAGCGCGGCGACAGGGCACCGAGCAGGTCGGCGACGCGGGCTGCAACTAGCGGAGTCGAGGTGAGGGGCGATTGCGGCACGACGCATTATCGCGTATCGCCGTGGAACCGATGGCGTCCTGCGTTCCGGACCCGCCGGTAACTCAGATCACCCCACGCCGGATCTGGTCCTGCTCGATCGATTCGAACAGCGCCCGGAAATTGCCCTCGCCGAAGCCCTGGTTGCCCTTGCGCTGGATGATCTCGAAAAAGATCGGGCCGATGACCGTGGTCGTGAAGATCTGCAGCAGCATTTCGTTGTCCGCGGGCGCGCCGTCGAGCAGGATGTGGTTGCGCCGCAGGCGTTCGGTGTCTTCCTGGTGCCCGGGAAGCCGTGCGGGGAGCGCGTCGTAGTAGGTGTCGAGCGTGTCCTGGAATTTCACGCCGCGCCCGCGCAAGGTCTCCACCGTCGCGTAGATGTCGCCGGTACCCAGCGCCACATGCTGGATGCCCTCGCCGTGATATGCCGACAGGTACTCCTGGATCTGCGACTTGTCGTCGGACGATTCGTTGATCGGGATCCGGATCTTGCCGCAGGGGCTGGTCATCGCCTTCGACTTCAGGCCGGTGAGCTTGCCCTCGATGTCGAAGTAGCGGATTTCGCGGAAATTGAACAGCCGGGCATAGAAGTCGGACCACTCGTCCATCCGCCCGCGGTACACGTTGTGCGTCAGGTGGTCGATGTCGGTCAGCCCGGCGCCGGCCGGGTTCTGGTCCACGCCAGGGATGGGCACGAAGTCGATGTCGTAAATAGAAATGCCGGTCCCGTTGCCCTTGTAGCGGTCGACCAGGTAGATCAGCGAGTCGCCGATGCCCTTGATCGCGGGAATGTTGAGTTCCATCGGGCCGGTCTGCGCCGGCACCCCCCAGGCGCCAAGTTCCACCGCGCGCCGGTAGGCGACGGCGGCATCCGCGACCCGGAAGGCGATGGCGCAAATGCAGGGCCCGTGTACCCGGGCAAAACTTTGGGCGAACGAATCCGGCTCGGCGTTGACTATAAAATTGATGTCGCCCTGCCTGTACAGCAGCACCTCTTTGGATCGATGCCGGGCGACGGCGACAAAGCCCATGGACTCGAACAGTGCGCCCAGCGCGGCCGGGTCGGGCGCCGCATACTCGATAAACTCGAAGCCGTTGGTGCCCAGCGGGTTGTCCCACAGAGAGCCGGGCGTGGGGAGATTCGGTTGGGTCATCGCGGGTCTCCGGAAGATTTGTCTGCGGCGGAAAAGTGCGTATTGTACAGAAATTACTCGTCAATTGTTGCTGGAATATTGATAAATCAGCGATAATCGGCCAATTGTTCCTGATTACTGGAAACTAAAATGCCGGAATATGAATTGGATCGGGCGGATTGCCGGATACTGGAAATCATTCAGCGCGACGGACGGATCTCCAACGTCGAACTCGCCGGGCACGTGGCCTTGTCGCCGTCTCCGTGTCTGCGCCGGCTTTCGCGCCTCGAGGAGTCGGGCGTCATCTCGCAATACGTCGGGCTGGTCGACCCGGCGAAGGTCGGCCTGGGTCTGATCGCCTACTGCGAAGTGATGCTGGACAAGAAGGCGCCGGAGGCGCGGGCGGCATTCCGCGAAGCGGTGCTGGCGTGGCCCGAGGTGCTGACCTGCTACGCGCTGACCGGGCACTGGGATTACCTGCTCAAGGTCATCACCCAGGACCTGGACCACTACTCCCGCTTTGTGATGGAAAAGCTGCTCGCGCTGCCGGTCGTGGCCAACGTGCAGTCGAGCTTCGTGCTGGAGAAGGTCAAGGAGAGCACGGCGCTGACGCTGTCGCATTTGCCGGCGATGCGGGGCTAGTCAGCGCCACGGGCCGGATTGGCCATCGTCGGCGTGCCACGCTGGCCGCGATACGGCCCGCATGACTTGCATCAATGCGGGAGTTTTCGCATCTCGGAGAATGACACCATTGCGAGTGAACAAGTTCGCCGCGGTAGTCACTTTCGGGAAAACCATGATGCAAAACATGAATACGCTGGACCGGATCGTCCGGGCTGTCCTTGGCATTGCCCTCGTCGAACTGGCCTACTTCTGGCTTGCCGGGGCGTGGCAGATCGTCGCTTATCTGGCAGGCACCGTACTGGTTGTCACCGCGGCGATCAGGTTCTGTCCGCTCTACCGGGTCCTGGGCATCGACACGGGTCACGGCGCGGCGACGCGCCCGGGAAAGGCCGTGCTGGCCGCCGCATGGTTGCTGCTGATCGCAGTCGCCGTCGGTGGCAGCTACGCGAGCGGTTTTTTTACGCGCAAGCTGTTCATTGAGGACTTCAACGCGATGAACAACTACTACAAGCAGACCTTATTTCTGACCGGAAAGAACGAGCGCGAAAAGGCCGTCGCCAACTACGAAAGCCTGCTTTCCGCATACAAGAAATTCCAGGACAAGTACTTTGTCTATCGCCCGCACGCACTCAAGGGCGACGGCCAGCTGACCGCGGACCTGGTGCGCGTGGCTGGCATGCTCTCGGGGGTGGGTGCCCTTGTTCGCACCGGCGACCTGCAGCAGGCGCATCTGGACCTCGAACACGTGCGTCCGGTGTTTCAGGACATGTTCAAGCGCAACGGGTTCTCGCTGCTGGCGGTCGCCCTGGTGGATTTCCACGACGCGATGGAACTCATGCTCGATGCGGCCAATGCCAGGGATCAGGGCAAACTCGCGGCGCTTTATCCGCAAGTCAGCGAAAAGCTGAAGGCTGTCGAGGCGGAAGAGAACGACGCCGAGATCCAGGCCATCCGGAAGAACCTCGACGGCCTGGTCGAAGCGGCGAAGGACCCGCGCACCGAGCAGTTGCCGGCGAAGGGCGAAGCGCTGAAGAGCAGCTTCGTGAAGGTTTATCTGAAGCGGGGTTGAGCCGGAGTCTCGTCAGGATGTGGCGCGGGAGCGTCGGCTGACGCGAATCGTCGGCGGCTGATCGCGGACCCGGCGTAGTGACTGTCCCTCCACCAGCGAGACCGCCGCGAGCATGGGCGACACCGGCTTGAGTCCATCCAGCGTGTCCGCGATGTAGTTGACGGCGGCGGCGCTG
Organism: Betaproteobacteria bacterium; assembly: GCA_016717855.1. Taxonomy (GTDB): domain Bacteria; phylum Pseudomonadota; class Gammaproteobacteria; order Burkholderiales; family Casimicrobiaceae; genus PALSA-1005. Next base: position 154,820 of record JADKEV010000001.1, on the reverse strand, counting down.
CATTCCGCCAGCCGCACGTCGACCGCCGTCAGCTTTGGGTAGGCGAGCCGGCCGAAGTAGGTGTGGCCGATCGAAATCACGGAGACGTCGTCCGGCACGCGCCGTCCGATCGCCCGCAGCCGGCCCTCGACCCCGACGCCGACGTTGTCGCCGCTGGCGATGATGCCGGTGATGCGCGGCTCGGCCTTGACCAGCGCGTCCAGGGCATCTTCACCGGCGGTGTCGCTGAAGTCGGTGTACACCACTCGCGGAATCACGCCGGCGAGCGCGAATGCGGCGCGGCTCCCCTCGACTCTCTTGCGCGTGACTTCGCTGGTCGCGGGACCGACGATGATCCCCACTGCAGAGTGGCCGCTCGCGAGAAACTGCTCCGCCGCCATGCGGCCGGCCTGCTCGTTGTCCGCGCTGAAGCAGGGGACCGGCAGGTTGCGCTCGGTGAGCGCCACGACCACGATATTCATCCGCTGCAGCCGCCGGACGAGATTGGCCAGCGTCTCGTTGTGCGTGACCTGGTCGAACCCGCCGCCGGCCAGTATCACGCCGTTCACGCGGTGCTCCAGAAGCTCACGGCACATCATGATCTCGAGTTCCGGATCGCGATGCATGTTCGCGACCATGGCCACCAGGGACCGGCTCTGCGCGGTCACCGAAACCGCCTGCGCGATCTCGCCGAAGTAGGGATCGCTCATGTCGCCGACGACAAGGCCGATGGACCGGTGCGATCCGCCCTTGAGCACCCGCGCAAGGAGGTTTGGCACGTAGTGCAGCTTCTGCGCCGCCTTCAGCACCCGTTCCGTCCTGTCGGCGGTGACGGGATAGTCGTCTCCCCTGAGCACGCGCGCCGCGGTCGCCAGCGAGACATCCGCCTCGCGGGCGACATCGTTCAGCGTTGGGGGTCGGATGGACTTTTTCTTGGTCACCGCGCAGAGGGACAAATAGTAAGGAGTGTGGCGTCGCGCCGCGTGCGGCATGGCCTTCGATCTGTCCCGACGATACCACGAAAGCTGTTGACGGCGACCCGGTCGCGTGCTAAAAAGGCAACGTTGTCTTTTTCTGGCGAAATCTTGCCCGGGACAACGTTCCGGCCGGGCGCGGTTGCGCCGCCGGGCCACTTCGACAAGACCACTGGAGCCACATGGCACACGACCTCGCCTCCGGAATCATTGCCGCGGCCATACTGCCGTTCAAGAAAGACAGCGCGATCGACTGGACGACGCTGGAGCGCTACATCGCACAGGTCGCCAGGGGCAGGCCGCGAGCCATCGCCATGAACATGGCGGTGAGCGAGGTGAGCTCCCTCGAAATCGGCGAACAGCTCGAGGTCCTGCGCCGGTGCAAGGCCGTCCTCGGCGGCGACTGTCCGCAGGTGTCCGGACTCTATGTCACCCACACTGCGGCGGCGCGGGAGCTGGCGCCGCGGCTGGTCGATGCCGGCGCGGACGCGATCGTGGTCTTCCCGCCGGTTCCCGCCTTCATGGGCGCGGTTTCCATCGCCATGATCGAGGACTACCACCGCGCGGTCGCGGAAGCGGTCGACGTTCCGCTGCTCGCATTCCAGACCAATTTCGCCAACTATCCCAAGGGCGCCATCACCGCGCTCTCGCGCATTCCGCAGGTCGTTTCGATCAAGGATGCGTCGTTCGACATGGACCAGACGATCTCCAATCTGACCGAAGCCATCGCGGCGCCGCGGAAGATCGGCATCCTGACGGGCAGCGACACGTTCATCCTCGAAGCCATGCTGATGGGCTGCGACGGCGCGCTGGTCGGATTCGCCGCCACCGCGACGGCCGAGCTGGTGCGCATGCAGGCACTGGCGGCAGCCGGCGAGATCACCGAGGCCTACGAGATCTGGCACAAGCTGGGGCCGCTGGCCAGGATCTGCTGGCGCAGCCCGTTCCGCGACTATCGCGTGCGCATGAAATACGTGCTCATGCGCCAGGGCGTCATTCCGGACATGACCGTGCGTGCGCCGTTCCCGACGCTCGCCGGCGAGGACCGGGCCGACATCGACCGCGTCTTTGCGGAACATGATCTGGGCAATCCACGCTTTCTTCCCGCAGGATTGGCGCACGGGCGTGCTCCGCAGCCAGCCGTCGCCGTGCGTCCCGCTGTCGTCACGCCATGACCGCCTGAACGCCATGGATCACGAGAACATTCTCTATCGTAAGGAAGCCCCGCTTGCGTACGTGACGATCAACCGGCCGCAGGCGATGAACGCGATCGATCCGCCGACCAGCGCGGCGATGGCGCGGGTGTGGCAGGACTTCGCGGCCGACGACGGTCTGCTCGTGGCAATTCTGACCGGGGCCGGGGACAAAGCCTTTTCCGCCGGCGCGGATCTCAAGTACCGGCTGCAGAATCCAGGCTACTCGTACGGCCGCGGCGAGCATTCGTTTCCGCAGCAACTGGGCGGCATCGTGCGGACTCTCATCCCCAAGCCGATCATTGCCGCGGTCAACGGCTATTGCCTGGGCGGCGGCCTGGAACTGGCGCTCGCCTGCGACATCGTGGTGGCGGCCGAGACCGCGACCTTCGGCCTGCCCGAGGTGCGCAATGCAGGGACGATCCCGGGCTCGGGCGGCACGCTGCGCATCGCGCGGCAGGTCCCGTTGAAGATCGCGATGTGGATGCTCCTTTCCGGCGAACGGATGAGCGCCCAGGAGGCCCACCGCGTGGGCCTTGTGAACCGCGTCGTGCCGCAAGGCGAACTGATGGCGGAAGCCACCAGGATGGCGCGCGTGATCGCGGAGAACCGGCCGGAAGCGGTGCGCCTGGCCAAGGAAATCGCGATGCGCTCGCTCGACCATCCGCTGATCGACCCGCCGGCAGCCTGGGACCTGTACGACCTCATTCCCGAGGGGGAACGCGAACTCCAGGCGCAGATCGATGCGCGCAAGGCGTTCTTCGCGCGCTCGTCCCGTTCCGGCACCGATCAGGCATGAAGAACCCCGAAACCTCCGCGCGCCAGCGCGACGACAATGGAGTACCCGCAGCATGAGCAATCGTCCCGTGGTGATGTCGGCCGCCGAAGCGGCGCAACGGATTCCCGCCGGCGCAGGCGTGGCCGTTCCGGGCAACAATTTCCGGATGGCCCCCGAGACCATACTCGCGGCGATCGAGCGCCGCTTCCTCGACACCGGTTCTCCTGGGGGCATGACCCTGTACTACCCGATGATGATCGAAGCCACGCGCGGCACTGCCGGGGTACCCGGCACCGGCCTGAACCGCTTCGCCCATGCGGGGCTGCTGCGGCGCGTCGTCGGCGGCAGCTTCAGCCGGGCGCCCGGCCATGAGCTGAACGCGGCGGTCCATGCGGACCAGCTCGAGGCGTACAACATTCCAATGGGCACGCTGGTCGGGCTCTTTCGCGCCGCGGCCCGGCGCGAAGAGGGCATGCTCACCGCGACGGGCCTCGAGACGTTCGTCGATCCCCGGCATGGCGGCGGTCGGCTCAATGCGCGCACGACGAGCGACCTTGCGGAGAATGTGACGTTTCGCGGGCAGGAGCAACTCTACTATCCGACGCCGCGCATCGACGTCGCCATCATCCGGGCCTCGCTGGCCGATGAGCGCGGCAATGTTTCGTTCGAGAACCATGCGTTCACGCTCGGCGCGCTGCACACGGCGCTCGCGGCGAAGAACGCCGGCGGACAAGTGTTCGTTGAAGTCGACGCCATCGTGGCCGCCGGCAGCCTCGACCCGCGCAAGGTCGTCATACCGGGCCATGTCGTGACGGGGATCATTCGCGCCGAGTTGAGCGCGATGCCTGGTGGATCGGACATGGTTGCGGCGACGCACGCGCCGGAATGGAGCTTCACCGGCGAGCGTCGCGCGCCGGCCCGCCGCGTGGCGCTGGAGGTCACGCCGCGCACGGTCATCGCGCGGCGCGCGCTGCGGGCGGTGCCCGATGGCGCGGTCGTCAACCTGGGCGCCGGCCTGCCCATGTACGACATCAGCGTGGCGGCGCAGGGCGAAGGCGCGACTGCCGACACGTACCGCTTTTCGATCGAGCAGGGGCCGTTCGGCGGCTGGCCGGAAGCCGGCGGGGTGGCGGCCAATCCCGATGCGATTCTCGACATCCCCGATGTGTTCGACTACTACACCGGAGGCGGCATCGACGTCTCCATCCTGTCCTTCGCGGAGATCGACGCTGACGGCAGCGTGAACGTCAGCCGGTTCGGCAAGATGATGCCCGGCTGCGGCGGTTTCGTCGACATCACCCAGAACGCGCGGCACCTCGTGTTCTGCGGCGTGCTGGCGGCGGGCGGCGAGGTCGTGATCGAGGACGGGCGCGTCGTCGTGCGCAAGCCGGGCAAGTTCTCCAAATTCGTCACCCGCCTGCAGCAGCTGACGTTCAATGCGCTGGCGAAGCGCAACCGCGCGGAGTCGATCACCTACATCACCGAACGTGCGGTGTTCATGCGCGGCCCGGCGGGCCTGATCATGACGGAAATTGCGCCCGGCGTGGACCTGCAGCGCGACGTCCTGGACCAGATTCCGTTTCCGGTGACCGTCTCGCCGAACCTCATGCAGATGGACCCGGCGCTGTTCAGGGCGCCCGCGTCATCGCCTGCCCCTGTAAGCGCCCCGACTTTGACCAGTTGAACAACGGCGGCCGGCAACGCCGCTACTTGAACGTGATTACCACCAGGAAGGAGACTGTGATGAGACGGCTTGCAGGTTGCACCAAGGGTTCGATGAGTCGATTTGCCGCATTGCTGCTGGCGTTCGTCAGCCTGGGAGGCTTTGCCGCCGCCAGCGTGGCGGCGCCGTACCCTGAGCGGCCGGTGAAGATGATCGTGCCCTACCCGGCAGGGGGCTCCACCGACGGCACTGCACGGCTCGTCGCGCAAAAGCTTTCCGAGATGTGGGGCCAGGCCGTCGTTGTCGACAATCGCCCCGGGGCCGACACGCAGATCGGCAACTCGGCCGTCGCCTCGGCGGCGCCGGACGGCTATACATTGCTGGTGATCGCGACGACGTTCGCGATCAGCAAGTCGCTGTACCCGAGCCTGCCGTACGATCCGGCCAGGGATTTCACGCCGATCGCGTCGGTCGCGATCGCTCCCTTCTATCTGATTGTCGGCAGCGGTAGTCCGGCAAAGACTGTCGGCGAGCTGATCGCGATGGCCAGGAAGGATCCCGGCAAGCTCAACTATGCGGTGTCGAGCGCGACGAATTTCATGGCGGCGGAGCTGATGAAACAGGCGGCCGGCATCGACGTGATGCCCATCCGCTACAAGGGCGGCGCGCCTGCCGTCGTGGCGGTGGTGACGGGTGAGGTGAGCTACGGCCTCGAAAATCCATTGTCGGTGCAATCGATGCTCGATGCGGGCAAGATGCACGCCCTGGCGGTGACGGGCGAGCGCCGCTCCGCTGCGCTGCCTTCGGTGCCGACGTTCGCGGAGGTCGGGCTGGGGACCGCCGACATCGGGGCGTGGGTGGGCATAGCAGGCCCCAGGGGCTTGCCGGCGGACATCGTCGAAAAGATCAACACGTCCGTGCGGGCGGTGCTGGCGATGCCTGACGTCAAGGCGAAGCTGGATTCCTACATGGCAACGCCGATCAGCCTGGACACTGCCGGATTCGTCGCGTTCATCAAGAAGGAGTTCGACCGTTACGAGGCGGTCGTCAAGAGCAGCAAGCTGACGGCTCCATGAAAGGCGGCAAGCGCATCGCGGTCATTACCGGCGGCGCCAAGGGCATCGGCCTGGCCATCGCGCTGCGGCTGGTGCGGGACAACGTGATTCCGGTCCTCGCCGACATCGACGGAGAGCTCGCGCACAAGGCAGCCGCGGAACTCTGCGCGGCGGGCCTGGAGGCGGTTGCGCTGCGGCTGGACGTGACGGATGAGGGCTCCGTCACGGCTGTCCTCGCGGAAGTCGACCAGCGCTTCGGGTCGCTCGACATCCTGGTGAACAACGCCGGCATCATCGGCCTCGACGGCGGCCGCCGGCCGCTGATCGAGGGCATGTCGCTGCAGCTCTGGCAGCGAACGCTGGAAGTCAACCTTACAGGAGCGTTTCTGATGAGCCGGGGCGCGATTCCGCTGATGCGGCGCGGCCGGTGGGGACGGATCGTCAACATGTCATCGCGCACGGCGCGCACCCGGACCGGGCCCGGCAACGCCCATTACGCCGCGTCCAAGGCAGGCATGATCGGATTTTCCCGGGTGCTCGCGAGCGAGGTCGGGAAAGACGGCATTACCGTCAATTGCGTCGCGCCCTCGAAGATCGCCACGGCGATGACTATGGCCATAGGCGGAGGCAGGGATCTGCTGGAGAAGAACATCGCCGAAACCGCGGTCGGCCGGCTGGGCGAACCGGCCGATGTGGCCAATGCGGTTGCTTACTTGTGCTCGGACCAGGCCAGCTTCATCACCGGCATCGTCATCGATGTGACCGGCGGCTCGTTCATGCCCTGAAGCCGCGGGCCGCGAACCACGGGCGCGCCGGGCCGGGAACGGCGGAGTTGTCGGGGCACGAATGCCGCCGCGCGCAGTTTCAGACAGTCATACAGTCTTGCGAAGGAAGAACCGTGAAGACAACCAAGTTTGGTGTAGGCGCCAGCGTGACGATGGGCAGGACGATCTCGGAGTCCGACGTGTACCTGTTCGGCGGCATTACCGGCGATCTTGGACCCCATCACATCAACGAAGAGTACGCGCGCGCGCATACGTATTTCGGACGCCGCGTGGTGCACGGCGCGCTGCTCGTCGGCCTCGCCTCGGCGGCGTCCAGCCTGATGGGCGACCGCTACGACAAGGGCAAGTGGCGCGGTGCGTCGTACGGCTACGATCATGTCCGCTTCGTGCGCCCGGTGTTCATCGGCGACACGGTGACGTTCACGTACACCATCAGGATCCTGGACGAAACGGACCTCAAGACCTACGCCGACGTGGTCGCAGTGAACCAGCACAGCGAGACGGTCTTCGTGGCGACGCACATCGCGAAGGGCGTGGCCAAGTCCGCGGCCGGATCCGCGGCCAAGTCCGCGGCCAAACCCGCCGCTGGTTCCCCGCTTGTACGCGAGGCGCCGGTCGCGGTCAAAGCGCCGAAAAAAACCGCCCGGAAGTGATCCGGGCAACGATGGCAATTCACAGGGAAGCGACAGCGATGAGGATGGAAAAGGTAATGCTGGTGACGGGCGCGAGCCGCGGCCTGGGTGCTGCGGTTGCCCTGCTCGCCGGAACGCGGGGCTATGCGGTTTGCGTCAACTACGCGAATGACGAGGAGCGCGCGGAGCGGGTCGTTGCCGAAATTCGCGCCGCCGGCGGCAAGGCGATCGCAATGCGTGCCGATGTCGGCAACGACGATGACGTCGTGGCCCTGTTCAAGCGCGTCGATGCCGAACTCGGCGTGCTCGATGTGCTGGTCAACAATGCGGGAATCGCCAGGCCGGTTTCGCGCATCGATGCGCTGCAGATCGCCGACATCAAGCGGATGTTCGAGACCAACGTGTATGGCACGCTGCTGTGTTCGCGGGAGGCGATTCGCCGCATGTCCACGATCCACGGCGGCGCCGGCGGCGTGATCGTGAATTTTTCGTCCGTGGCCAGCCGCCTGGGCGCGCCGGGACGGAATGTGCACTACGCGGCCAGCAAGGGCGCCATCGATGCGATGACGCTGGGGATGGCGCGCGAGGTCGCGGCCGAGGGCATCCGCGTCAACGCGGTCAGTCCGGGCATGATCGACACCGAGAGCCAGGACCGGGCGCGAATAGCGACCGTGCAAGACACGGTGCCGATGCGCCGCCCCGGCCGTCCCGAAGAGGTTGCCAATGCGGTGCTCTGGCTCGCCTCGGATGAGGCATCGTATGTCACCGGAACCAACATGGACGTGGCGGGAGCGCGCTGACGCGGGACCGGCCGGATCACCTGGGAGTGGCAGCCATGCAGTACGAATTGCCGGAAGCGCTGGTCCAGGTCAGGGACAACCTGCGCCGGTTCGTCGCCGAGGAAATCGAACCCCGCGCTGGCGTCATTGAGGAGACGAACGACATTCCGGACGCGTTGCTGGCGAAAGCGGCCGCGCTCGGATTGTTCGGACTTTCGATCCCCGAAGAGTATGGCGGCAGCGGAACGAGCGAGGTGGCAACCTGCGTCGCCCTCGAAGCGCTGGGCCACGGTCCCGGCGGCGTCACTTTCTATGTCGCGCCCAGCGCACCGGCGGCGGCGATCCGCTTCGCGGGCACCGAAGAGCAGCGCCGCAAGTATCTGCCCGCGCTGGCGCGCGGGGACGCCATTCCGGCGTTCTGCCTGACCGAAGCCGGCGCCGGGTCCGACGCCGCCGGCATCAAGACCCGCGCCGTGCGTCAAGGCGACCGCTGGGTCATCAACGGCTCCAAGCTGTGGATCAGCCGGGCGCGCCGCGCCGGCGTTTTCCTGGTATCGGCCGTCACCGATCCGGAAAAGCGCGGCAAGGGCGGGGTCACCATTTTCATCCTGGACAAGCGGCCCGGCATCACTGTTGGCAAGGCGGACCGGCTGCTGGGCGTCGCCGGCTCGGGCAGCGCCGAGGTGTCCTTCGAGAATTGCGAGGCGAGCGACGCCGACGTGCTAGGCACGGTCGGTGGCGGATTCGATGTCCTCAAGTTCATTCTCGGCCGCGCCCGGTTGTGGGCGTCGGCGCGCGCGGTCGGCATGTGCTCGCGGGCGCTGGAACTCTCGGTTGCGTATGCCGATGCGCGCGTGCAGTTCGGCAAGAAGATCGGCGAGTTCCAGGCGATCAAGCTCAAGCTGGCCGACATGGCCTGCGACCTTTACACGTCGCGGCTGTTGCTCTACCGCGCCGCGGCGCTGTTCGACCAGGACCTGGATCCGGTGCAGGAAGTCTCGATGGCCAAGCTGTTCTGCACCGAAGCGGCGGGCCGTGCCGCGGACATGGCGGTCCAGATCCATGGTGCGATGGGATTGTCGCGGGAGTTCCAGGTGGAGCGCCTGTATCGCGACTGCCGCGCCTTCCGGATCATCGACGGCACGTCGGACCTCCAGCGGATGATGATCGCGAGCAACGTGCAGAAACGCGGCATCGGCGAGGCACTGGCGCCCGGCGGATTAGTCTAGCGTTGGGCACGCCGTTGCGTTGGTCCCGCACTACGTCGCCGGACGCTATTGCAGCGTGCCGATGTACGCCTCGACCAGTGCCACAGTCGATCGTGGCGCTCCTGGACTGACCGCGTTCTGGATCAACGCCGAACCGCGGAGCCCGAACAGGTAGCGGATGATCAGCAGGCCGTCGGTCAGCGCGTCGGACTGCGCATTGCCGTCAACGTCGAGCGCCCCGTGAATCTGCTCCAAGTAAGCCTGGATGGCCACCGGCGAACTGCGCGTGGCCCCGGCGCTGACGGCGGAATTGGTGAGCGAACTGCCGGTCAGTCCGAACAGGTAACGCAGGATCATCAGCCCATCCGTAAGGGCGTCGACACGGCCGTCGGCGTCGATATCGATCAGCGCCTTGCACTGTCCGAATTCCCCGGCGTCGGTGATGGCGGCGAGTTCCGCTGGCGACAGGGCGCGGTTGAAGATCGCGACTTCGTCGATCAAGCCGTCGAACTGGGCGCCGGTAACGATGTTGCGCCCGATCTGCACAGCTGCCGCCACCGGATCGATGGAACCCGCTGCCGCCGTGCTGCCGACCTCGACGCCATTGAAATAGAGCCGGGCCGTAGTGCCATTGAAGGTGCCGGCGACATGCGTCCACGTGTGCAGCGGCAGCACAGTGTTGGACCACGACCGCGGTTGACACGCCCGACCACCACATTCCAGGCACCAGCCCGCTGTTGTCGAACCGCTGCTCCAGCGTGTAGCCGGTGGTATTGGCGACGGTCCGCCGATTGGCGATGGCAGCCCCGCCTTGCTGCGTGGCCGGATTGACCCACGCCTCGACCGTGACATGGGAGGTGGTCAGGTTGGCGCCGTAGGGTATGTCCACATAGCCGTTCGCCGCGAAGCTGAAGGCCTGCAGAACGTTGCCGGCGGCAAAGGTTGCGCTGCCTTGCAGCGTTCCGTTGTTGCCCCCGCGCAGGTCGTTGGCGTTGCCGTCGCCTGGCCACCAGCTGATCAGGCCGGTGGGCGGGGCGACGCAATTGGGCATCGGTCCGGCATTGACGAGCTGATTGACTGCAAGTGAGGTGCTGCGGCCGTTCGTCGCGTCGCCCGAGTACGTCGCCGTGATCGCATGCGGTCCCGCGGACAAGGCTGCGGTGGTCAACGCCGCCGTCGTGCCGCTCAAAGGCACCGGCGGGCCGAGGTTCGTCGCGCTATCCTTGAATTGCACGTTGCCCGTGGGGCTAGCCCCGCCGGTCAACGTCGCCGTGAAGGTCACCGGCTGGCCGGCTGTCGACGGATTCGGTGACGATATCAGCGCGGTGTCCGTGACCGTCGCCGCAACCGGGTTGTCGTCGATCTGATACGTGCTGGTGAGCGCGTGAGTGTCCGTCGTGACGACGGTGCGGTCCGTGTGCGTGATGTTGACGATCAGCACATGGATGTCTAACCCGCCCGGTGTAACGGCGAGCGTCGAGTAGGGTCCTGCGCAATTCGTCGGCGCCAGAACACAATTGCCCAACGCGCCGACAGCTACCGTCGCGGGCCCGATAACTCCCGTTGCCGTGATTGCGACCGGCAGTGCCGTCACCACGTCGCCGAAAGCGACCGCCGTCGACAGCACCGTATCGGCCGTGCCGATGAGCGCCGGAAGGGTCGTCTGGAGCGATGGACTAGCGGCTGCGGCGCGTACCGCATCGGCCGCAGTCACCATCGCGCCCTGTACCGCCGGATCGGTGAGCGTCCCGTTGAAGGTCTGATCGTAAACGGCGACGCCCTGATAGCGGCCGACGATGCGCGTCCGGACCTGGTCGATGCGTAGCGTTTGATTGCCGACAATGGTGGTCGTCGCCTGGGTCGCAGAGGCGGTGGTCGATGTGGAAGAAAGCGCTGTTGAAGTGACGTTCATGCTCGCCAGCTTGTCGTTGTTCAGCGTGAGCGAGCACGTCACGGCCGTCCCGCTGCAATCGCCGCCCCACGAACCGAAACTCCCGGGCGTGCCGCCGTAGGTCAGCGTGACCATCGTGCCTGTCGGAAAGGCCGCACGGCATACGTGGGATACGCTCGGGTTGCAATCGATTCCCGGCGGATTGCTGGTGACCGTGCTGCCCGCCGGAAGCACGGTGAGCACCCTGGAGTTGGCCGGGTCAGCGACGGTGAACGGCGCGCTGTTGCCGGCGATGACGCCCGCTGCGTAGACTGCGAACGCGGTGAGGATGACGCCGGATTCTTCTCTGGAGTAAATGAGCACCGACAATGTGCACGAGTTCGCTCCGCTCGCGATCGTGCATGTTGCCGCCACCTGATCGAGGAAGGGCACACCCGCGAAGGTGAGCCGGCCCGTCCCGGCGTTGAGCGCAAACGAAACCGAGGTGTCGGCCACGACATTCACCGGATTGCCACTTGCGTCCCGTGCCTGCACGGTCACCGGAAACGCCGTGCCGGCGATTGGGCTCGCCCCGCTGTTGACGTCGGTGAACACGAGCCGCGAAGGCGGTTGTGCGGCAACGATGGTCAGCGGTGCGCTGTCGCCCGCGGCGAGGGTGTCGCCGCTGCTGCGACTGACGGTCAGGACGACGCCGGATTCGACCGCCGAATAGGTCACCGCGGAAAGCGTGCAACTGTCGGTGCCGGCGCTGATCTGGCACGCAAGCGTGCCGCCGAGCGCGCCGGTGCCGGTATGGAGCGTAAGCGTCACGCCCGTGTCGGTCGCGACGTTTTGCGGCAATCCGGTCGAATCCTGCGATTGCACGACGACCGGGAACGGAGAATTCACTGACGGGCTGACGCCCGCGTTGACCTTGGTGATTGCGGCGCGGCATCCTGGCGACGGTCCAGGCCCCACGACGGCATACCCGTTCCGCGCAGTCCCCGCGACGTGGCCGAAGTTGCCGCCAAGATACGCGTTGCCGCCCGCATCGAGCGCGAGCGCGTTCACCGTCCCGTCTGCGTCGGCGATCCAGGTGCAATCGGCGGCGCCGGCGCCGCTGGTCGAAAGCCGCGCGACATGGGAGCGCAACGACCCGCCGATGCTGAAGTGCGTGCCGGAGAACGCAAAGTTGCTGCCGAGGAACCCGCCGGCCGCGTAGACATGACCGCTGCCATCGAGCGCGATCGCGCCGACACCGAAGCCGCTGGGATTCCAGACCGGATCTGCCAGCCCGGTCGCGATCGAAAGCCTGGCGATGCCGGTGCGCGCGAGCCCACCGATATTGGAGAAGCTGCCGCCGACATAGACGCTGCCGCCCGTATCCAGCGCGAACGCGGCGACCGCCGCATCGGCGTTGGGATTCCAGCCTGCGTCCGCTGCACCGGTGCCGCTGGTGGCAAGGCGCGCTATGTTGTTGCGCGGCTGGCCCCCGACGTTGGTGAACGTGCCGCCGGTGTAGAGCTTGCCGCTGCCGTCGAGCGCCAGCGCGGTAATCGGGAAGGCGACGAGCCCGACCGTCGGATTCGGATTCCATGTGGGATCCGCCGCGCCGGTTCCGGCTGCCGGGATCTTGGCGAGACTTGCGCGCGCCTGGCCGCCGATGTTGGCGAACGCGCCGCCGGCATACAGGGTGCCATTCGCCTGATCGAACGCCAGCGCGCCGATCATGCCGTCGGCGTTCGGATTCCATGCCGGGTCCGCGGCGCCGGCCCCGGTCGCCGCGAGCCTGGCGATGAACTGGCGCGGCTGCCCTCCCACCACCGTGAACTGACCTCCGGCGTAGACATTGCCGCTGCCGTCCAGTGCGAGCGCATTGACCGGGTTGTTCGGTTCCGGCGCCCAGGCTGCGTCGAGATTGCCCGCCGCATCGAGACGCGCGAGGTTGTTGCGCACGGTCAAGCCGTCGCCCATGAACTGGAAGCTGCCGCCGATGACTGTCCGGCCGGTGCCGTCGCGCGCGATCGCGGCAACCGTGCCGATGACCATCGCCGACGCCCACGCCGGATCAGCGGCGCCGCTCCCGCTCGCCGAAAGGTGGGCGAATCCGGTCTTGGTTTGCCCGCCGATGCTGGTGAAGGTACCGCCCGCAAAGACATTGCCGGACGCATCGAACGCAAAGGCCGATCCCGGGGTGCTGGTGAAAAACCCCGGGATGAGCTGGTGGCCGCTCCAGTGCTGAAGTGGATTCCATATCGCATCGGCGGCGCCGCTGCCAGTCCCCGATACCCTGGCCATCCACGCACGCTGCAACCCGCCGATCGCGCCGAACAGTCCGCTCACGTACACGTTGCCGCTGGCGTCGGCGGCGAGGGCCGATACCTGGCCCCCCGGATTCGGGCTCCAGGCCGGATCGGCTGCCCCGGTGCCGCTGGGCGAGAGCTTGGCAAGATTGACCCGGAACTGGCCGCCGACCTGGTTGAAGTAGCCGCCAACATAGAGTGACCCTGATATCGGATCCAGCGCGATCGGACCGACGTGCCATGGAAGGTGGCCCGACAACATCGGATGCGGATCCCACGCAGGATCGGCGGCGCCGGTGCCGCTGCCGGAGAGCTTGGCCAGCGCAATCCGGCCTTGTCCGCCGATGTGGCTGAAGCTGCCGGCGACGAAGACGTTGCCGCTCGCGTCGGCGACCACCGCCGTAACGCCGCTCGTACCGTCCCCCAGGCCGACGGAATCGGGATTCGGATTCCAGGTCGCATCGGCCGGACCCGTGCCTCCCGTCGAGACCTTGGCGAGGAAGGTGCGCGCCTGGCCACCGATGGCGGTGAAGCTTCCGCCTACGTAAACGTTGGCGCCGGACGTATCGAGCGCCAGCGCGGTGACGCCACTGCCGGGGTTCGGGTTCCAGGCGGCATCCGCCGGGCCGGAGCCGGTGAGCGCGATCTTGGCGAGTCCGTTCCGGGTCAGCCCGCCGATACTGCCGAATGCGCCACCGACCAGCACGTTTCCGGCGCCGTCGAGCACCAGGGCGTTTACCGTGGAGTCTGCGTCCGGGTTCCACGCCAGGTCGAGGCCGCCGTCGCTGTTGATACGGGCGATGTTGCTTCGCGCCACGCCGTTCACGAACGTGAAACTGCCGCCGATGATTACCTTGCCGTCGCCCTGGCGCACGATCGCGTAAACCGTGCCTCCGCCGAACACCTGCGCGATGGGCGGGCTGATGACCGATTGCGCCGCGGCGAATGCCGGCATCAGCATCACCGCCAATGCGCACAACGACAGCCGCCGCAGCAGGGCGATGATCCGTGAGTGCAGCGTCAGCCGCGACTCCATGTTGCTCCTCAAGTGCGTCGATGCAAGCGCATGACGCGTTGCATGCGTCGGATCCGGCCGGAACGGCGCTGGCGATCGTCCGCATTCTGCTTGCCGGCTTAAGTCCCTTGCCGCCGCCGCGGGCAGTGCACGAAGCTGCACCGCGCATCGTTCGTCGCGTCCACTTCGTGCGGTCGGACGAGGACAGGAGATCAAAAGCCGTATGGTATTGTGCGCTCCGTTGCACCCGGAGGTCAATGCGACGCTGAGGGACGAAACGACAGCAACCTGGCGGAATCGGACATGAGAACGCACGGAGGTGAAGATGACGAAGAAGATCCAGGTATCAGTCGGTAGTGTGGCGCAGGCGCTGGACCGCTTCGAGCTTGGCTGGCGGCAGGCGGAGGAGGGCAGTGCGCGGGCCGCGCAAGTGCGCCTGAGCTTCGAAAGCCTGCCGACGCTGCTGAAGAACCTTGCGCCCGTCGGCCGGACGTGGCCCGAGAAGCTCGACGCCTGAATCGATGTCGCCCGACAGCGACCCCGGCGAGACCGCCGAATGGCGCGATGCCTTCCAGGCGCTGCTCGCCGCGCATGGACCGGAGCGGGCGCGCTATATCCTCGATGAACTCGCCATCCTCGCGCAGGCGCTGCGCGTGGGCTGGCAGCCGGCGCTGAACACGCCGTACGTCAACACCGTCGCGGTCGAAATGCAGCCGGTGTTTCCGGGCGACCTCGCGATCGAGGAACGGCTGGCTTCCCTCATGCGCTGGAACGCGCTGGCGATGGTGGCGCGCGCCAACATGGCGTATGGCGAACTGGGCGGGCACATCGCCAGCTACGCCAGCGCCGCCGACCTGTTCGAGACCGGCTTCAACCACTTCTTTCGTCCGCGGCCGGCGAGGGCCAGCACCGCGGCGACCTGGTGTTCTTCCAGCCGCACAGCGCGCCCGGCGTCTACGCCCGCGCCTTTCTGGAGGGCCGGCTGGCCGAGCGCGACCTGATGCATTACCGGCAGGAGCTCACGGCGCCGGCGGCCGGCGCCCGCGGGCTGTCGAGCTATCCTCATCCTTGGCTGATGCCGGACTTCTGGCAGTTTCCGACGGGGTCGATGGGCATCGGCCCGATCAGCTCGATCTATCACGCGCGCTTCATGCGCTACCTCACCCATCGCGCGCTCCTGGACTGCGCGCAGCGCAAGGTCTGGGGCGTGTTCGGCGACGGCGAAATGGACGAGCCCGAATCGATGTCCGCGCTGACGCTGGCCGCGCGCGAGGGACTCGACAACCTGGTCTGGGTGGTCAACTGCAACCTGCAGCGCCTCGACGGCCCGGTGCGCGGCAACGGCCGCATCATCGACGAGCTCGAACGGCTGTTCGCCGGCGCCGGCTGGCATGTGATCAAGCTGATCTGGGGCAGCGACTGGGACGGCCTGTTCGCCCGCGACCGCACCGGCGCGCTGGCCCGCGCATTCGCCAACACCGTCGACGGCCAGATGCAGACGTTCGCGGCCAAGGACGGCCGCTTCAACCGCGACAACTTCTTCGGCCAGAACGAGGAGTTGGCGCGCCTGGCGCAGGGCATGACCGACGAGCAGATCGACCGCCTCAAGCGCGGCGGCCACGACATCGTGAAGATCCACGCGGCGTACGCGGCGGCGGCCGCGCACCAGGGCCAGCCCACGGTGATCCTCGCCCACACCAAGAAGGGTTACGGGATGGGCAGCGCGGGCCAGGGCAGGATGACCACGCACAGCCAGAAGAAACTCGGGGAACAGGACCTGATCGAATTCCGCAATCGCTTCAACCTGCCGCTGACGGACGAACAGGCGTCCTCGCTTGCGTTCTACAAGCCGGGCGACGACAGCCCGGAAATGCAATACCTGCACGCACGGCGCCAGGCGCTTGGCGGCTACCTGCCGCGGCGGGAGACGGCGTGCGCGGTGGTCGCGGCGCCGGACGTGGCCAGTTACGCCGCGTTCGCGCTCAACGCCGGCGGCAAGGAAATGAGCACGACGATGGCGTTCGTGCGCATGCTGGGCGGCCTGCTGCGGGACAAGGCGCTGGGGCCGCGCATCGTGCCCATCGTCGCCGACGAGGCGCGCACGTTCGGCATGGCCAACCTGTTCCGGCAGGTCGGCATCTACTCCAGCGTGGGCCAGCGCTACGCGCCCGAGGACATCGGCTCGGTGCTCTCGTACCGCGAGGCGCTCGACGGCCAGATCCTCGAGGAGGGCATCAGCGAGGCCGGCGCCATCGCGAGCTGGACGGCGGCGGCGACGAGCTACAGCGTGCATGGCCTCGCGATGCTGCCGTTCTACATCTACTACTCGATGTTCGGCTTCCAGCGCGTGGGCGACCAGATCTGGGCCGCCGCCGACCAGCGCCCGCGCGGCTTCCTGCTCGGCGCGACGTCGGGCCGCACGACGCTGGCCGGCGAGGGACTCCAGCACCAGGACGGCAGCAGTCACCTGATCGCCGCGACGATTCCGAACTGCAAGGCGTGGGATCCGGCGTTCGCATGTGAATTGGCGGTGATCGTCGACCAGGGCATCCGCGACATGCTGGTCGAGCAGAAGGATGTGTTCTATTACGTGACGCTGATGAACGAGAACTACGCGCAGCCCGACCTGCCGGCCGGCGCGGAGCAGGACGTGCTGCGCGGCTGCCGACACTTCGGGCGCTACGGACCGGCCGATGGCAAGCCGGTCACGCTGCTGGGCTCCGGGGCCATCCTGGGCGAGGCGATCAAGGCGGCTGAGCTTCTGGCCGCGCGGGGCGTTTCGTGCGACGTGTACAGCGTCACGAGCTGGAGCGAACTCGCGCGCGAAGGACAGGCGGCCGGCAACGCAGTCCCGTTCATAACGCGCCAGCTGCAGGCCGGCAGCGGCCCGGTGATCGCCGCGACCGACTACGTGCTGGCTGTGCCCGAGAGCATCCGTGCCTTCGTGCCCGCGGGCCGGGCCTACGTCACGCTGGGGACCGACGGCTTCGGGCGCAGCGACACGCGCGCGGCATTGCGCGAGTACTTCCACGTCGATGCAGCGAGCATAGTGCGCGCGGCGCTGACGGCATTAGGCTTGCCGATGTAGGGCGCAGGATGGGCGGAGTTCGTAGGATGGGTGGAGCGCAGCGATACCCATCTGTCGATTCGAGAGCAGATCTTCGGATGGTGCACGAAACGGAAACCGCTCTTCGACACCTGTCCCATCGGATCCAACGTGATGGGTATCGCTGCGCTCCACCCATCCTACGGATGGCGGACTACGCGGGCTGCTGGCGGTTCCAGAAACCCGCATGGACCGAACGCGCTTCAGCGTCGAGTTCCGGCGCCGGGCCCAGCACTTCGGTGGCGCGGCCCGCGCGGGCGAAGATGTCGCGGCAGGGAATGACGAGCTGGTGCGGCGAGGGGCCGATCAGCGCGTACAGGTCCAGTTCGGACAGCGCATAGACCACGCGCCCGATCCCCGCCCAGTGCGACGCGCCGGCGCACATCGCGCACGGTTCGGCGCTGGCGTACAGCGTGCAGTGCGCGAGTTCGGCGGCCGTGAATTGCCGCGTCGCCATGCGCACCAGGTTCGTCTCCGCGTGGCCGGTGGTGTCCCGCTCGGTGACCACTGTGTTTTCGGCTTCCAGGACGTTCCGGCCAGTGCCGTCCGTCAGCACGGCGCCGAACGGGTGGTTGCCGCGTTCGCGCGCGCGCCATGCCGCGGCGATGGCGGCACGCAAGTGTTGGAGATCGGCGTCGTTCATTTCAATGGGGACAGACCACGTTTTCCACGGACAGATGGGTATCGCTGCGCTCCTCCCATCCTACGTGGAAAACGTGGTCTGTCCTCACTTCGTCGCGGTGGCGATTCATTGATAGGGATATCTCATCAATCCAGAAGAAGATTCAATTTAACAAATTAACGGCTTGTCATCAATATTCCGCGGGAAGCCGCTGCGTCCGTCCGCGGCGGTCCGTGGACTGGCCACCCGCCGGCTGTCATAATCTGCCGGCTCCAGTCGTCCCGCAAGTCCGATCCATGTCGCCATCGTGGGAGCCATCATGAAGCTGAACGATCATCCGGAAATTTCCTTCGCCACGCGCCGCCGGCTGCTGCAGGCCCTGGGCGCAGCAAGCAGGCGGCGCGCTGCCGGTTCGCAGGCGACGCGAGCGCGCAGGCGCGGCGCGGACCGGCCACCATCAACACCCGCGCTGTCGTGGATACCGAACCATCAGTTCGCGGGCATGTGGGTCGCGCTGGAGAAGGGCTGGTTCGACGAGGCCGGCGTGAAGGTCAACTGGCGCCCCGGCGGGCCGAACACGCCCAACCCGGTGGAGCGCGTGGCCAGCGGCGAGATCGGCTTCGGCCAGCAATCGAACCCGCGCCCCGTCCTCGAAGCGATCGTCAAGGGCAACGACTTCGTGATCGTCGGCAGCCGTTTCCAGCGCCAGCCCGGCGGCCTGCTGTCGCTGGCCAAGAGCCCGATCCTCGAAGCGAAGGACATCGTGGGCAAGCGCATCATCGCGCCCAACCCGACCGACGTGCGCACCATCGAGACCGCCCTGAAGGCCAGCAAGCTGTCCACCACGTTCCAGTACGTGCCGGGCGGCAGCGATCCGCAGGGACTGCTCGACGGGCAGGGCGACGGGATGGTGGCCTTCGCGACCAACCAGACCGTTGGGCTCGAAGCGAAAGGGCTGGTCAAGGACAAGGATTTCTTCCACCGGACCTGGGACGAACTCGGTCTTCCCGGCTACAACAACTTCCTGTTCGGCACCCGCCGCTGGGTGGGCGAGAACCGCGACGCGCTGGTCCGCTACCTGCGCGCCGAGATCCGCGGCTGGGTCGACAACGAAAAGACGCCGGCCTACGCGGCGAAGCTCGCGGTCGAGAAGTACGGCGTGGACTTCGGGCTGAATATCCGCCAGGAGACGCGCTCCAACGAACTCCAGCTGCCATTCCTGCGCAGCGCCGACACCGCGGCGAACGGACTGTTCTGGGTCAGCCGCGATCGCCTGGGCGGCCCGATGTACGACGCGCTGCGGGCCGGGGGTGTCGAACGCCTGCCCGATGTCGACAAGATCCTCGACATGTCGCTGTTGCGCGAGGCCGCGCGCGCGTGACCGGGTGAACCCATGAACGATCTGGCCGCCGCGTCCGGCGGCGCCAAGCCTGCCAGAGCCTGCCAGATGCGGCAGCGGCCGCCGCGTCCTACGTGCGCGTCGCCGGCATTTTCAAGACCTTTCCGCTGGGCAAGAAGGGCAGCGTGCGCGCGCTCGACGCGATCAGCTTCGACATGGCCCAGCGCGAACTCGTCGCCGTCGTGGGCCCAAGCGGCTGCGGCAAGTCGACGCTGCTGCGGATCATCGCCGGGCTGGAGACGCCGGACGCGGGCGAGGTGCGCATCGGCGCCGACACGCCCGCGACGCTGACCGCCCGCCACCGGCTGGGCGTCGCCTTCCAGGATCATGGATTGCTGCCGTGGCTCACCGTCGCCGGCAACATCGGGCTGCCGTACCGGCTGGCCGGGTTGCCGCCCGATCCCGCGCGGATCGCGGCGCTGGCCGGCATGGTGGGCTTGTCGAAGTTCCTCGAAGCTGTGCCGCGCCAGCTCTCGGGCGGGATGCGCCAGCGCGTCTCGCTCGCGCGCTCCATCGCGCTGGACCCGGTCCTGCTGTTGCTCGACGAGCCGTTCGGCGCGCTGGACCTGGTGACGCGCCGCACGCTGAACCAGGAATTGCAGAGCCTCTGGACGGACCTGGGCACGACGACGCTGCTGATCACGCATTCGGTCGAGGAGGCGGTGCAACTGGCCGACCGCGTGCTGGTGATGGCCGCGCGCCCCGGGCGCATTCACGCCGAGTTCCGGATCGACCTGCCGCGTCCGCGCGATCGCGCGCTGACCAATTCGCTGCCGTTTCTCAACCTGGTGCAGGCGGTGTCGTCCAGCCTCGACGACGCGTCGGCGGCGTCCGGCGAGCAGACGGAGCCCGGCGCGTGATTCGCCAGGCACCCCGGGGCGGCGCGCCGCTGCGCGCGGTGGGAACGCTGCTCTTCCTGGCGGCCTGGGAAGCGATCGGCCGCACGGGACTGTGGGGCGAATCGTTTCCCGCGCTCTCGACCATCGGCGGCGTCTTCGTCAACGACGCCTCGCGCAATCTGTTGCTGCGCGCGCTGGGGCGCACCGCGGAGTCGGCCAGCTACGGCCTGGCGCTGGGGGCGATCGCCGCCTTGCTGCTCGCCTCCGCCAGCAGCCTGTGGCCGCGGCTGCGCATCGGCCTCGACACGCTGGCGACCGGCATCTACGCGATACCGACGATCACGTTCGGCCCGGTGTTCATCCTGGTCGCGGGGCCCGAAGCCACGCCCATCGTGCTGAGCGCGCTCTCGGCGTACTTCCCGATCTTCGTCGCCCTCGATTCCGGCCTGCGCTTCGCCCCGGCCGCGCAGCGCGATCTCGCGGCCGTGCTGGGCGCGTCCCGCGCGCGTGCCTTCGGGCGCGTCGACTTTCCGGCGGCGCTGCCGGCGTTCGTCGACGGCCTGCGCCTGGCCGCGCCCGGTGCGGTGCTCGGCGCGGTGCTGGGCGAATGGTTCGGCGCGCCGCGCGGGCTGGGCGTGGTGATCATCAGCTCGCTGCAGAACGTCCGGATTCCGCAGTTGTGGGCGGCGGCGCTCCTGTGCGTGACGTGCTCGCTGCTGGCTTACGTCCTCCTGTCGGCGCTGCATCGGCAGGCGCATCGGCGGTACGCATGGTGAGCCGCGCGCAACCGGGCGTGCTGGCCGGCTGGTCCGCATGGTGAGCCGGGCGCAACCGGGCGTGCTGGCCGGCTGGCGCGAGGTCGCGATCGCGCCGTTCCGCGGCCTGTGGTCGCTCGTGGCGCTGGTCGTCTGCTGGGACCTGTACGTGCGCGCCCACGGCTTCAACGTGATCGTCCTGCCGGACCCGTTGACGGTGGCGCGCGCGCTGATCGCGGACTGGCCGACGTACATGGAAAAGCTCGGGCTCACGATGACCGCGGCGATCGCCGGCCTGATCCTGGGCGCGCTGCTGGGCACCATCGTCGCCATCATCGCGTGGAGTTCCCGCCTCGCCTCGGGCATGGTCGCGCCGCTGGCGATCGCGGTGCGGACGATCCCGTTCATCGTGTTCATCCCCATCCTGTCGCGGCTGATGGGCTACAACGTCAAGATGGAAATCGTCGTCGTGACCATGCTGTCGTTCTTTCCCAGCTTCGTGCTGGTCTCCTCGGGGCTGTCCGGGCTGCCGGCGGCCGCCTCGGACTTGAGCCGCGTGTTCGGCGCCACCCGCTGGCGGAAGCTCGTGCTGATCGCGCTGCCGGCGGCGCTGCCCAAGCTGTTCACCTCGATCCGGCTGTCGTCGTCGCGCGCGGTGCTGGGCGCGATGGTCGCCGAATTCCTGACCGGGCTGGACGGACTCGGCCGGCTCTTCCTGCTGGCGCGCGGCGAGCTCGAAGCCGAGCGCGCTTTGGCCGCGGCCGTGGTCGCCGCGGTGGCGGCGCTGCTGCTGTTCCACGTCGCCGAATGGGCCGAGCGGCGGGTCAACGCGAGAATGTCCTGAGGCCGTGCCATGATGCGGAACACTTCTGGAACGGGAGTTGGGCGATGCGGTTGAAAGCGGAACGCCAGGCGGTCGTCGACGCGGCGCGGCGGATGACCGAGAGCGGCCTGGTCGTCAACACCTCGGGCAATGTCAGCATCCTGGCGGGCGACACCGTCGTGATCACGCCCAGCAGCATCGCCTACGACACGATGACCGCCGAAGACGTGTGCCTGGTCGACCTGGCCAGCGGCCGCGCGCTGCCGGGCATGCTGCATCCGTCGTCGGAGTTGCCGCTGCACCTGGCGGTCTACCGGTCGCAGAAGGTCAACGCGATCGTGCACACGCATTCGCTGTACGCGACCGCGCTGACGACGGTGATGGACAAGCTGCCCGCGATCCACTACCAGATTGCCGACCTGGGCGGCTCGGTGCCGGTGTTGCCGTACGCGCGCTTCGGCAGCAAGGAACTGGCGACGATGGTCGCGGCCGGGCTCGATGGCCGCACCGCGGTGCTGATGAAGAACCATGGCGCGACGACCATCGGGCCGGACCTGCCGCGCGCGCTGGCGCGCTCGATCACGCTGGAATGGATCGCCAAGCTCTACCACCAGGCCGCGCTGCTGGGCAACCCCGCGCTGCTCGACGATGCGGAGATCGCCGCAGTCCTCGCCGCGCAGCGGGATCTGGTTGCTTCGCGCGACCGGGCGATTGCCGAACGGGGATCCGTGATGGCTCCACCTCCCTCATCCCCGGCCCTCTCCCCGCCGAGGGGGGGAAACCAGCTCCCCCTCTCCCTCGGGGAGAAGGGCGCCCCGGGAGACCCCCCCCGCCGCCCGCGGCCGCATGATTCGAGGAGCACCACCAGTGAACGCCAACGAAGAATTCGAACGCCTGCGCGTCCTCTTCGGGATGCGGCCGCAGGAAAGCGGTGAGGGCACGCTGATCAAGCAGAACCTGAAGGACGATTTCGGGACGGCGATCGTCGCGCTGATCGGCGGTGAGCATTATTCCGCGCTGCACCGGCTGGAGAGCACCGAGGTCTATCACTTCTACGCCGGCGCGCCGCGCCGCCTGCTGCTGCTCTTTCCGGACGGCCGCATCGAGGAGCCAGTGCTCGGCCGCGACTACGCAGCGGGGCACCTGCCGCAGGTCGTCGTGCCCAGGGGCGTCTGGCAAGGCAGCCGCAGCGACGGGCCGTGGTCGCTGACCGGCGCGACGATGGCGCCCGGCTTCCGGCACGAAGGCTTCGAGTTTCCCGATATCGAAGAGTTGGTGCGCCGGTACCCGGCGGCCGAGCGGCGGATCCGCGATCTCGCGCCGCGTCCGGACGCGCTGCAATGACGGGCAGCGCCGCCGACTTCGATCTCTCCGGCCGCGTTGCGATTGTCACCGGCTCGAGCCAGGGCATCGGCCTGGCCATCGCGCAGCGCCTGCGCGAAGCGGGCGCGGCGGTGATGCGCAATGCGCGGAGCGTTGCGGATTCAGGGCATGAGGGCAGCGACACCGCCGCGACGGACACGGCCTTCCACGCCGCGGACGTCGCGACCGAAGCGGGCGCCCGCGCGCTCGTCGCCGCGACGCTGGCGCGCTTCGGCCGCCTCGACATCGTGATCAACAACGCCGGGCTGCAGACCCGGGGCGCCTGGTCCGACATCAACGCCGACGCGTGGGACGCCGTGATGGCGGCCAATGCGCGCAGCGTCCATCTGGTCGTCGGCGCGGCGGTCCACGCGCTCCGCGCGTCGGGGAGTGGCGGCGCCATCGTCAACATCGCGTCGGTCAGGGCCGAGCGGCCGGGCTCGGGGATGTCCCACTACAGCGCGTCCAAAGCGGCGGTCGTGGCGCTCACCCGCGGCCTCGCCGCCGAGCTCGGTCCGCTGGGCATCCGCGTCAATGCGATCTCGCCCGGACTCGTCGATCGCCCGGGGCTCGAAGAGGCGTGGCCCGAAGGCGTCGCCCGCTTCCGCCAGGACGCGCCGCTGGGCCGGATCGGCAGGCCGGTGGACGTCGCCAATGCCTGCGTGTTCCTGGCCTCGCCGGCCGCCGATTGGATCACCGGCGTCAACCTGGTCGTCGATGGCGGGGTGTCGCTTGTCCGCTGAACTGCGCGGCCTCGACGGCGAATACTTCGAAGCCGACCTGCCGCTGCTGGTGCAGCGCCGGGGCATGGCGTACTGGCACGACGATCATGTCCGGATCCTCGACCGGCGGCGCCTGCCGCACGAACAGGTGGAACTGGTATGCCGGTCGGTTGAGGACGTGGCCGTCGCGATCGAAGAGATGGCGATCCAGGGCGCGTTCACGCTATCACTTGCTGCGGGCTACGGGATGGCGCTGGCGATCGCCGATCCGGCGACGGCGGCACGCGACGGGCGGCTCGCCGCGCAGCGGCTGGTCGCGACACGGCCAACCGGGCTGGCGCTGAAGCGGATGATCGAAGGCATCGAGCGCACCATTGCCGATGCGCATGCGCAAGGCCATGACATTCGCGGCGCCATCGTCAGCGCCGTCGACGCGATGGCGCAGCAATGGGCGCGCCAGGCGCTGGCCACCGCGCGCCATGCGCTGCCGCTGCTGCCCGACGAGGGGGGGGTGCTCACGCATTGTTTCGCCGACCGCTCGCTGCTCTACCTGCTGCTGGAAGCGCGGCGGGCCGGCCGCACCATCGACCTGTTCTGCTCCGAGACCCGGCCCTACCTGCAGGGCGCGCGGCTGACTGCGTTGTCGGCGCAGCAGATCGGACACAAAGTGACGGTGATCACCGACGGCATGGGCGGGTTCCTGATGCGCGAAGGCCGCGTGCGCATGCTGGTCACAGCCGCCGACCGCGTCTGCCTCGATGGCACGATCTGCAACAAGGTCGGCACGTACCAGTACGCGCTCGCCGCGCACGCGAATGGCGTCCCGTACTACGTGCTGCGCCAGAGCGGGCCGGACTTCGAAAGCGCGGGCGCCGCCGACATCCACGTCGAATACCGCGACGGCGGCCCGGTGCTCGAGTTCGAGGGACTGCGCACCGCGCCGGCCGGAGTCCAGGGGCTCTATCCGGCCTTCGACATCACGCCGCCTGAACTGGTGACGGCCATCGTCACCGACCGCGGCCTGTTCCTGCCGTCGGCGTTGCGCGACTACCGGAGTGAAAGCGGGGCGGCAGGACTGCTGCCCGCGTCCTGAACCAGCGTCAACGCGTCGGCGGCAGAGCGGGGCGGCGAGCCGTCCGCCATGACCAGCCGGAATTGCCGGCCGCCTTCGCGCGAACTGCGCTCGGCCAGCTCCGCTACCAGCATCGTCTTCCACCCGATGTCCAAGCCCGGCTCGCCGGGCCGGCCGTCGCGCACGCGCCGGAGAAAGCCGTCGAGTTCGCCCGCATAGGCGGCAGCATAACGCGCATGGAAGTCAGGCTGGTCCGGGGTCGTCGGCGTCATGTCGAAGGTCAGCGCTTCGCGCAGGACGCCGCGTGGCTCCCCATCGCCGGTGCCGGTCCACAGCCGGGCCGTGACCGGGCCGAAGTCGCCGACGAACTCGCCGACGTCGATCCGGCCCGCGGTGCCGATCAGCTTGAACCCGTTGTCGTAGCCCGTATTGTTGATCCTCGATCCCCACAGATGCGCGAGCGATCCGTCCGCCCATTGGCAAAAGGCGTGCACGACATTCGCGCCTTCGCCGGCGCGATCCTGGTAGTGCGGCGCCATGAAGCGCAGCGCCTGCACCGACAGCGGCAATTCAAAGTTGTGGAAAGCCATCGCTTCGAAGATCAGGTGAATCGCCATGTCGGCCGTGATGCCGGAACTCTGATAGTTGGCGGGCGTCGGGTTCTTGTCCTGCAGCACGTGATGCGACTGCTGCAGCGCACCGATGCGTCCGCCGGCCACCCACCGCATCGCGGCCAGTGCGGCATTGTCGTAGTGGCGCTGGAATGCGATCTGCACGAGGTCGTGGCATGCGTCGCCGAGCGCCGCGCAGAACGACGCCGCTTCGGCGACCGAGCCGGCCAGCGGCTTCTCGACCAGCACGCGGATGCCGCGACCGGCAAGGCACAGCGTGTCGCGCGCGTGATCTTCGGTGCGCGAGGCGACGACGCAGGCATCGAGCGGGCATTGGTCCGCCATCGCCTCCGGCGTCGCGAACTGCAAGACTTCACTCGCCGCCCGCGGCGTGCCCCACTGCCCGAGCCGGGCGCCTGCTTCGGCAAGCGTCGGCTGGAAGCGGTCGCCGATGGCGACCAGATCGATCTCGCCGTCCCGCGCAAGGCGCGCGAGGTTCTCGAGATGCACGAGTCCCATCCGGCCAACGCCGAAGATGCCGAGACGCAGCGGATGATTGGTCATGGCTCGCGCTCCTGTTCAGTGATGGAATTGGTCGTGCGGTCGAGTCGCGAATTGTCTCACGGCGCCGTCCCCTCACAATTTCCGCGCCACCTCCTTCAGCGCAGTGAGCAGGCTCGCCGCCGCCGGGTTCAATTCCTGCTGCCGCTTCACGAAAATGCAGAACTCGCGGACCATTTTCGGCTCGACGACCGCGCGCATGTGCAGGCCGAACGACTTCGCCAGCGGACGCACGAACTCCGGGCACGCGGTCAGCCCGAGGCCGCTGCTGACCATGCTCAGCGCGGTGGTCACGTACGTCACTTCGTCGCTGGGGTGCAGGCGCAGGTCCCGGGAATGGGCGCTCAGGTCGCGGTCGATCTTCGCGCTGTATTCGCCGCGCTGCGCGACGAACGGATAAGCCAGCACGTCACGCCAGGTCACCTTCCTGGCCACGGCGAGCGGATGGCGCTGCGGGCACACCAGCATCACCGGTGCCTTCATCAAAGGGATCACCTCGATCTCAGGCCCGACCGTGCGCTCGGGGCCGACGCCCAGGTCGGCTTCGCCGCTGATCACTTTCGCCGGCAACTCTTCCATCAGGCATTCGACGATCCGCGCCTGCACGCCGGGGTACCGCGCGCGGTGGGCGGCCAGCGCCTGCGGCAGCAGGGTCAGCGACATGATCTGCGGGGCGGCGATGCGCGCGACGCCGCGCTTCAGGTCGCGCAGGTCGGCGACGCTCGCGACCGCGCGCTCCAGGTCCTGCAGCACGCCCTGCACCAGCGGGAAGAACGCGTGGCCCACGTCGGACAACGCCACGGCGCGGGTGGTCCGGTCGAGCAGGCGGACCCCCAGTTCCGTCTCGAGGTCCTTGATCAGCAGGCTCAGAGCCGACTGCGTGATGTGGAGCTGCTTCGCCGCGCCGGTGAAGCTGCCGGTGCCGGCGACGGCGACGAACGCCCGCAATTGGCGCAGCGACAGATTCATATGCGTATCTCATCAATCCACAAGAAGATTCAATTTAACAAATTAACGGAGCGTCATCAATATTGCGCGGGCGGCTGCAACGGGAAGCGCTTCGCTGCCCTTGCCGCGGGCAAGACTCTCAACGGAAGGATGCGGGCATGGATGCAATCATCGGCGGGTCGCAATTGACGCGGCTCGCGATCCTCGACGGCGCGCGCCGCGAACGCGTGAGCACGCCCTACGGCGAGCCATCGGGGCCGATCAGCGTGGGCGCCATCGCCGGCCGCGAGGTGGCGTTCCTGCCGCGGCACGGCGACCCGCACGCGGTCGCGCCGCACCTGATCAACTACCGGGCGAACATCTGGGCCTTGCGCAGCCTGGGCGTGACCTCCGTCATCGCAATCGGCACGTCGGGCGGCATGCGCGAGGGCTTCGGCCCGGGCGCCATCATCGTCCCCGACCAGATCATCGATTACACCTGGGGCCGCGCGCACACGTTTTCCGACGGCGATGCCGGGCCGGTCGTCCATGTCGACTTCACGCTGCCGTTCACGCAGGCGCTGCGCGACCGGCTACTGGCGGCGGCGGCCGGCGCCGGCGTCAGCGTCTTCGACGGCGGCTGCTACGCCTGCTTCAACGGCCCGCGGCTGGAAACCGCGGCGGAGATCAGGAGCTTCGTGCGCGCCGGCTGCGATCTCGTTGGCCAGACGCTGATGCCCGAGGCGGGGCTGGCGCGCGAAGCGGGTCTCGCGTACGCGGCGCTGTGCCCCATCGTCAACCACGCGGCGGGGATGGGGGCCAGCAAGGATGGCATCGTGCGCGCCGAACTGACGGCCACGCGCGCGGCGGCGATGGAGGATGTGATGCGGATCCTGGCGCGTCTGGTCGAGGGCGCCGCGGGCGGTTGAGCGCGCCGCGCTTCGGCGGCAGCAGAACCGGGTCGTCGGCACCCATACGCCGGAACTGCCTAAACGCCTTCAACGACCAGGAATTTCAATCCCGGCACATCCTTGAAATCCCGGGCGTTTACCGTCAGTAGCGTGAACTTGCGCCCGACGATCAGGTGCCGCAGAACGTCTGATAGGCCGCTGTCACGGCGGCGGGCGCCGGCTCGGCGTAAGGCGCCGACCCGGGTGACTCGTCGTACGGTTGCCTGAGGGCATCGAGCAAGCGTTCGAAGGGCGCCAAGTCGCCGTTGTCGGACGCGGCAGCGAGTGCTTCTTCCACCCGATGGTTGCGGGCGATGACGATGGGATTGACGCCGCGCATCGCCCGGGCGCGCTCCAACCCCGCGATGGCGGGACCATCTTGTGCGCTGTCGCTTTCGCCGGCGTCCTCATTGGCCAATCGCTCCCGCCAGCGGGCCAGCCACGCATCGGGCGCGCGCGGATCGGCGAACAAGGCGCGCAGCGGCGCTTCGTCGCCGGCAGCGGCGTCGGCGAGCCGCCGCCAGCCGAGAGTGAAGTCCACCCGCCCGGCTTGCAGCAGCGCCAACCAGTCGTCGGCGAGCGCGGCATCGTCGCCGTCGCCGCTGTCATCGTCCGGTTCGCCTTCACGCGGACCGTGCAAGCCGAGCTTGGCGCGCTGTCCGCGGAGCAGGTGCCGGCGGTACTGCACAGGGAACGCGGCGAGAACTTCGGTGGCCAGCGCGACCGCCTGCCCGGTATCGTCTGACAGCAGAGGCAGCAGCGTTTCGGCCAGGCGTGCGAGGTTCCAGCCTGCGATGTTCGGCTGGTTGCCGAATGCGTAGCGTCCCTGGTGGTCGATGGAGCTGAACACCGTGGTGGGATCGTGGGCCTCCATGAAGGCGCACGGCCCGTAATCGATCGTCTCGCCCGACAGCGTCATGTTGTCGGTGTTCATGACGCCATGGATGAAGCCCACGTTCATCCACTGCGCGACCAGCGCCGCCTGACGCTCGACCACGTTCCGCAGCAGCGCCAGGAAGCGCTGGGGCGTGGGTGCGGTCGCGAGTGCGGGGTCGTGCCGCGCGATCGTGTACTCGGCGAGTTTGCGGAGGCTATCGACGTCGCCGCGCGCAGCGACGAACTGAAAAGTCCCGATGCGGATGTGGCTCGCCGCCACGCGCGTGAGCACCGCGCCGGGCAGGACACGTTCCCGATAGACGTCCTCGCCGGTCGCCGCGACCGCGAGGGCACGCGTGGTGGGGATTCCCAGCGCGTGCATGGCCTCGCCGACCAGCACCTCGCGCAGCATCGGACCAACGGCGGCCTTGCCGTCGCCGCCGCGGGCAAACGGCGTGCGGCCCGAGCCCTTGAGCGCGATGTCGCGGCGGCGCCCCTGCCGGTCGATCACCTCGCCCAGGAGGAGCGCGCGGCCGTCGCCGAGCTGGGGCGAGAAGCCGCCGAACTGGTGGCCGGCGTAGGCCTGCGCCAACGGCTCGGCGCCCTCGGGCACGGTATTTCCGGCGAATATCGCCGCCCGCGCGGGCGTATCGAGCGCGGCGAGGTCGAGGCCCAGCTCTGCCGCCAACGAGTGGTTGAGAAACAGCAGCCGTGGCCCGGGCACGACCTCGGGTCGCCGCGCAACGTAAAACCCCGGGAGGTCGCGGGCGTACGAATTGTCGAAGCGGAATGCGGCGGTCGGGGGCATCTGCTGATGGGCTGTGGTCATCGTCGAAGTCTACCTTTTTCCCGCGGCCCAGGCCGACGCGACAGCGGGGCAACGAGGCCA
Source organism: Betaproteobacteria bacterium (assembly GCA_016717855.1). Lineage (GTDB taxonomy): Bacteria > Pseudomonadota > Gammaproteobacteria > Burkholderiales > Casimicrobiaceae > PALSA-1005. The sequence goes on along the minus strand of JADKEV010000001.1, from coordinate 125,072 downwards.
ACAGTGCCCCGTTTCGCGCGGACAGCGACGGCCGCTGCGATCATCGACCGGCAGCGAACCCGCGTCACCTGTGCCCTGGCGGCCCGTAGTACCATCGGTCAATTCCCTTCCAGGGAGCCAAAGACTTGATGGCCGCGCTGAGCCCCGACGGCATCCGCACCTTTTGCAATCCCGGCGCCGCCGCCGGCACGGAACCCTATCCGCCCGCGCATGCCGCCATCCTCAACGACGCCGGCTTCAGCGCCGCGTTCGACGAGATCCGCGGCTGGCCCGGCTATGCGGCGACGCCGCTGCAGCGGCTGCCCGGGCTGGCCGCCAGCCTCGGCATTGCCGAACTCCACTACAAGGATGAAGGCGGCCGCTTCGGACTGAAGAGTTTCAAGGCGCTCGGCGGCGCGTATGCGGTGTTCCGGCTGCTGGCCAATGCGGTTCAAGCGGCGAACGCCGGCCAGGCCGTGACTTCGCGCGAACTGATCGCGGGCGCGCACAAGGGGATCGTCAAGGACCTCAAGGTGACCTGCGCCACTGACGGCAATCATGGCCGGTCGGTCGCTTGGGGCGCGCAACTCTTCGGTTGCCGCTGCGTGGTCTTCGTGCACGAGCACGTCAGCGCCGCGCGGCGCGCCGCGATCGCGCACTACGGCGCCGAGGTGATCGAGGTCCCCGGCAACTACGACGACTCGGTGCGCCACGCGGCAACCGAGGCGGGGCGGCACGGCTGGACCGTCGTCTCCGATACGACGTACGAAGGCTATCGCGAGATACCGGTCGACGTGATGCATGGCTACGGCGTGATCGCGCGCGAAGTCATCGGGCAGATGGCCGGACAGCCGCCGACTCACGTGTTCGTCCAGGCCGGCGTCGGCGGGCTGGCGGCCGCGGTGTGCGCGGCGTTCTGGATCGGATGGGGCGAACGGCGGCCGCAGCTGGTGGTCGTCGAACCGGACGCGGCCGACTGCTACTTCAAGAGCGCGCAGGCCGGCGTCCCGGTCGCCGTCACCGGCAACCTCGACACGGTGATGGCGGGGCTGGCCTGCGGCGAGGTCTCGCCGCTGGCGTGGGAGATCCTGCGCGAGGGCGCCAATGCGTTCGCGGCCATCGACGACCGTTACGCGCTCGACGCCATGCGCGCGCTGGCGCGGCCGGCGCCCGGCGATCCGGCGATTGTCGCCGGAGAAACCGGCGGGTGCGGTCTCGCGCTGTTGCTGGCTCTGCAGGCGCACCCGGAACACCGCGCGGCGCTCGCGTTGACCGCCGCATCGCGCGTGCTGCTGATCGGCAGCGAGGGCGACACCGACCCCGCGCTGTACCGGCAGATCGTCGGCGTCGCAGCGTCGTCGTCGACGACATGACGACCGCGCTGCGCATCGATAGCGACCGGCTGCTGGGGCGCCTTGACCAGTTAGCCGCGATCGGTCCGATCGACGGCGGCGGCTGTTGCCGGCTGGCGCTGACCGACGCCGACAAGGCCGGGCGCGACCAGGTGGTCGCGTGGATGCGCGAACAGGGGCTCGAAGTCAGCGTCGATTGCATCGGCAACGTGTTCGGCCTGCGCCGCGGCGCCGAAGACGTCGCCCCGGTGATGACCGGCTCGCACATCGACACCGTCGCCACCGGCGGGCGCTATGACGGGAACCTTGGCGTGCTCGCGGGCCTGGAAGTGGTCCGTACGCTCGCTGCCGCCGGTATCACGACGCGCCGGCCGCTGGTCGTCGCGTTCTTCACCAACGAGGAGGGCGCCCGCTTCGCGCCCGACATGCTGGGCTCGCTGGTCTACGTGGGCGGCCTGGCGCTGGACGACGCGCTCGCCGCGGTGGCCACCGACGGCAAGACGCTGGGCGCCGAGCTGCAGCGCATCGGCTATGCGGGCAGCGCGCCGCCGGGATTGCATCGCCCGCATGCGTTCGTCGAACTGCATATCGAGCAGGGGCCGGTGCTTGCCGCCGACGGCATCACCATCGGCGCGGTCGAGAACCTGCAGGGCATCTCGTGGCAGGAAATCCTGATCGCCGGCCAGTCGAACCATGCCGGGACCACGCCGATGCGCCTGCGCCACGACGCAGGTTACTGCGCGGCCGCGATCACCACCTTCATGCGGGGGCTGGCGAAGGAAATGGGCGGCGCCCAGGTCTGCACGGTCGGGCGCATCGAGCTCACGCCCAACCTGATCAACGTCATCGCCAGCCGGGCGAAGCTGACGGCGGACTTGCGCAACACCGATGAAGCGTTGTTGCAGGCGGCGGAAGCGCGGCTGGCCGCGTTTCTCGTCACGCTTGCCCGCGATGAAGGGGTGACGATTTCGACCCGGCGCCTGGCCCGGTTCGAGCCGGTGATCTTCGCGCCGGCCGTGATCGAACGCATCGAGGCAGTCACCACGCGGCTTGGATTCAGCCAGCGCCGGATGACGTCGGGGGCGGGACACGACGCGCAGATGATGGCGCGCATCTGTCCGGCGGCGATGATCTTCGTGCCCAGCGCCGGCGGCATCAGCCACAACGCCGCCGAATACACGGCGCCCGCCGACATCGCAGCCGGCGCCAACGTCCTGCTGCACACGCTGCTGGAACTCGCATCCTGAAGGAGACCCCATGTCACGCATCCTGACCGTCGGCGCCGCCCAGATGGGGCCGATTTCCCGCACCGAATCCCGCGCCCAGGCGGTGGCGCGCCTGCTGGCGATGCTGCGCCAGGCGAAGGCGCACGGCTGCCAGCTCGTGGTCTTTCCCGAGTGCACGCTGACCGCCTTCTTTCCGCACTGGTACTACGAGCGGCAGGAAGACCTCGATGCGTGGTTCGAGACCGAAATGCCGAACGCCGCGACGCGGCCGCTGTTCGATGCCGCGCGCGAACTGGGCATCGGCTTCTATCTCGGTTACGCGGAACTGGCGGTCGAGGACGGCGTCAGGCGGCACTTCAACACTTCGATCCTGGTCGACCAGCAGGGTCGCATCGTCGGCAAGTACCGGAAGATCCACCTGCCCGGCCATCGCGAGCACTTGCCGGAGCGACCGTACCAGAATCTGGAGAAGCGCTACTTCGAGGTCGGCAACCTGGGCTTCCCGGTCTTCCGCGCTTTCGGCGGCATCATCGGCATGGCGATCTGCAACGATCGCCGCTGGCCCGAGACCTACCGCGTGATGGGCCTGCAGGGCGTCGAGATGGTGCTGCTCGGCTACAACACGCCGGTGCACAATCCGCCCTCGCCGGAGCACGACCACCTGGCGCATTTCCACAATGCGCTGTCGATGCAGGCCGGCGCGTACCAGAACGGCTGCTGGGTCGTCGGCGTGGCCAAGGCCGGCGACGAAGACGGCATCCGCCAGATCGGCAACTCGCTGGTCGTGGCGCCATCGGGCGAGATCGTCGCCGCATGCACCACCGAAGCCGACGAGCTGGCAATCGCCCGCTGCGACCTCGATCTGGGCGCGTCGTACAAGAACACGACGTTCAACTTCGCGCTGCACCGGCGGACCGAGGCGTACCGGCTGATCGTCGAGCGCACCGGGGCGGTGGTGCCGCCGGCGTGAAGGGAATGGGTCTGGCGCGCTGCTGTGAGTTTGACCGCACGGCCATGCGCGGGCGCCAGCCGCGCAGCCAGCTCAGGCCTTCCCTATCATCCGCATGATGTCGTCCAGCGGATTGCCGTCTCCGTTCAGATCGAGCATCGAGGCGAGCCCCGGCCTGGCGGCAGCCGGCGCGGCGGGATCATATGCCGAACTGCCGCCGGCGCCGTGACCTCCCAACAGATTTCCCAGCATTCCGCCGATGCCGCTCAGCCCGCCAAAACCCCCGAGCAGCCCGCCCTCCTGGAAGGGCTGACCCGTGGGGCGGGCATCGGTCTGCTTCGCCATGTAACCTGCAACCAGCATCGCGAGCATCGGCAGCATTTTCTTCAGCAGCGACGAATCGAGCCCGGACTGCGCCGCCGCATTCTGTGCGACCGTGCGGCTCACGTCCTTGGAGCCGAAGATCTGCCCGAGCACGTCGTTGCCGCGATTCACGTCGGTCGGCTCGGGCGCCAGAACATTGTCGAGCAGGCCGCCACCACCGAGTTGCCCGAGCAGGCCGCTGAGCCCATCGAGGCCGGCAGGCTGCGACTGCACCTGTTTCTTGAAGCCGCCGAGGATTGCCGGGGACAGCGCCTCGGCGCCGCTCGCCGCCTGCTCTTCGGTGACGCCCAATTCCCGCGCCATGGACTGGATGCCCCCCATCTGGGCGAGGATGTCGCTGATCTGCATGTGCCTGCTCCTTTGGAGATTGGTGGGTCGACATGACCCTGAGGGATCGCAGCGGTATCTCACGCCCCCATCTTGCTGATGATAGTACAAGTTCGTATTGCAACCTGGGGTCAGGGCACGCATGCACCTGAATGCTGACCGGACTGCTCATGCACACTTGCATGGCTGTTCCAACCCGGACAGCACCTGTCCCGCGCGAGATTGGCATCACCTTCGTCAGTACTCAGCTGCGCAGCAACCCCGGCAAGCCCTCTGCCCACTGGCTTTGCGGGAAGAGCGCACGCGCGACGCGTTCCGGCTCGATGCCGAAACTCTCCCCCGCTGCCGCGGCAATCAGCGCATCCAGCCCTGTCGTCGGCCGCAGATCGCGCCCCTGATATAGCGCCCCCGCCGCCAGCCCCGGCCAGTCCCCGAGAACGCGTCCGCCTTGCACGGCGCCGCCCAGCAGCATCGCCGCCGAGGCCGTGCCGTGATCGGTTCCGCCCGTGCCGTTCGCCGCCGCGGTGCGCCCGAACTCGGTCGCCACCAGCACCGTCGTGTCGGCCCATGCGACGCCCATGCCGTCGCGCAACGCAGCGAGCATCGCGTCCAGCGCCTTCAATTGGTTGGCCATCCGCGGCGCCTGGGCGCTGTGCGTGTCCCAGCCGCCGGTCTCGAGCATCGCGATGCGCGGGCCCTCGCGGCGCGACAGAAATCGCGCCGCGAGCTGTCCCAGCTCGGCCGGGTTCTGCCGCAGTCCGGTACCCGCCATGCTGCGCGCGCCCATGGCTGCCGACCACATCGCGTGCAACTGGGGGTCTTGCGCATACATCTGCTCGACGCGCTGCAACAGGTCTTCCGGCGCCTGCTTCGGCGCCGAGGGCGCATAGGAACTGACGTCGGCCTGACCGCGCAACGCCAGCGGCACGGTGGGCGTGATCGCGATGGCAGGGGCTGCGTTCCCGGGAAGCAGCCCGAGCAGGCGATTGAGCCAGCCGTCCTTCAGTGCATACGGTGCGGCGCCGCCCGATTCCAGCACGTTCTGGCCATCGAAATGCGAGCGGTCGCGGTACGGGGACGCCACGGCATGCACGAACAATGCCTGTTGCGCGGCGTAGAGCCTGGCGGTCTCGACCAGCGCCGGGTGCAGGGCGAAGGTGCCGTCAAGCTTGGTGGCGGCCGTCGTGTCGATCGCGAGCGCGCCGCGCAATCGCGCATAGCCTGGATCGGCGTAGGGAATGACGGTCTCGAGGCCGTCGGCCGCGCCACGCTGGATCACGAAGACGAAGCGGCGATCGGTCGCGGCACGGGCCAGGACGAGTCCAGGGGGGGCAAGCAGGATGCCGGTGCCAGCGGCGGCCAGTCGCAGAAAATGGCGGCGGGAGTGCAGTGGCGACGGCATGGCCTACCTCCTCAGGAATTCGGGTGACGCAAGCAACAAGGCCAGCGCTGTGGCCGGGCTCTCGGCGCGCGCGATCGCGAGCGTAGTGTCCCGGGTCAAGCCTGCGGGCAGTAGTTTCGGGCCCAGCTCGCGCGCATCGATGCCGCTGCCGGCCTGCGCCGCCAGGCCCTGCGCAAACTCGACTCGCCGCATCAGCGCGTCGGGCGCCATCCAGCTCGCGGCCGTGTCGTCGAAGCCGGCCGGCGAGCCGGGCCGCCATGCGGGCTGGCCGAGTTGCGTGAGCAGCGGCGCGAACTGCCGGCCGCGCAATTCGTGCAGGCTCAAGGCACGCAATGACGACAGCGTCCACTCCCACGGGGTCTTGAACTTCGACTGTGCCGGATCCCAGGCCTCGGGCGAGTCGATCAGCGCGCGGTAGACGGTTGGCAGATCGCCGCGGCTTTGCATGAAGGCGTCGGCCAGGCGGTCGACCAGCGCGGGCGCCGGCGTGTCGCCGGCAAAATGGCGCGCGAGCTTTGCCGCAATGTGGCGCGCTGTGGCAGGCGCGACGGCGAGGTCGTGCAGGATGGCGGACGCCTGGGCTTCGCCGCTGCGTTCGTAACCTTTACCCAGCACGCTGCGCGCGCCGGGTTCATGCAGCAGCGGCTGGAACACGAACGCGCCTGGCGTTCCCACGGCAGGCAGGCCAGGCAGCCCGCTGACGCTCCAGCCGGTGAGAGCGCGCGCGAGTTCGGTGACGTCTTCCTGGCTGTAGCCGCTGCGCACGCCCAGCGTGTGCAACTCCATGATCTCGCGCGCCAGGTTTTCGTTGAGGCCTCGCGCCCGCTCCGGATTGTTGCGCGAGGCGCGCCGGGCGACGATGCTGCCCGGCCCTATCGAGCGCGCCTGGTCGAGATAGAGCAGCATCGCCGGGTGCCGCTCGACTGCCACCAGCATGTCTTCGAAACGGCCGAACACATGGGGGCGGATGGCCTCGACTTCGAATGCGCCGGCCAGCGCCGCGAGCGGCGTCTTGTCGATGGAGACGGCGAAGTGATTGGCCCAGAAATGCGCCAGCCGTTCGGGGAACGGGGTGCGGGTGACCAGAGCGCTCGCAACCCGGGCATTCACCGCGGCGCGGTAGCGTTCCTGCGACAGCTTGTTCAACGTCTGCCGCACCGTAACTTCGTTGACCGCAGTGGCCTGGCGCAGCCCGCGCTGGTAGTCCGTGTAGGCGACCACCATCGGGGCGCTGCCCGGCTCCGCGGCCCAGGGCGCCGGCAACGGTTCGTAGCGTTCGAACTGCGCGAGCAGCCAGCCCCCGGGGTCGGCCGGCAGCGGCTCGTCGGGGCGCACGCCCAGGCCGAAGCGATTGAGCGCGATCGCGGCTTTCCATTCCGATGGAGTTGTCATGGGAGTGCCAGCCCTTCAGGTCTCTTGCGAGCGGCACAGACCAATCCTGCGCCAGTGGCACAGGTTAATACGTTAAGGCGGGCCTGTTCGTGATTCCACCGGACAAAACTGTAGCAAAACGTAACCAGGACGGCACTCGTCAGGAATTTGGCGGCGCGGCCGCGGCCTCCTCGAATGCGCTCAATGTGCGCGACAGTGGAGCTGCTGTCGCGGATTCCCGGATGAACGCCGATGTGCAACATACGCCTGCCGGGATCGCGGCGCACGCGGGCCGTATTGCCCCGGCCCGCGCCGGCGACTGAATTCGTGCCACCGCCGGATTTCCCTGCTATCTTGCTGTCCAGCCCCCTGAAATGCCAACTCCGATCCAAAACTGATGTCCGTTCCAGCCTTTCCCAGCCATGCGCGCGTCGTTGTCATCGGCGGCGGGGTCATCGGTTGCTCGGTCGCGTATCACCTCGGGCATCTGGGCGTGAAGGAGGTCGTGCTGCTCGAGCGCGCGCGGCTGACTTCGGGGACGACGTGGCACGCGGCGGGGCTGATCGTCACGTTCGGCTCGACCTCCGAGACGTCGACGGAGATGCGCAAGTACACGCGCGACCTGTATGCGCGCCTCGAGGCCGAGACGGGCAAGGCGACGGGCTTCCGGCCCGTCGGCTTCATCGAGATCGCGACCGACCTCGACCGGCTCGAGGAGTACCGGCGCGTCGCGGCGTTCAACCGGCACTGCGGCGTCGACGTGCACGAAATTTCGGGCACGCAGGTGGGCGAGTTGTTCCCGCTCGCCAGGACCGACGATATCCTCGCCGGCTTCTACGTGAAGGAGGATGGGCGCGCCGATCCGGTCGACATCACGATGGCGCTCGCGGCGGGGGCGCGGATGCAGGGCGTGCGCATCATCGAGGAGACGCCGGTCATCGAAGTCATCACCAGGAACGGCGCCGTAGCGGGCGTTCGCACCGCGCAGGGCGACATCGCCTGCGAGGTCGTCGTCAACTGCGCCGGCGCCTGGAGCCGGCAGTTGGGCGAGAGGAACGGCGTCACGATTCCGTTGCAGGCGGCGGAACACTACTACCTGCTGACCGAGGCGATCGCCGGCGTTTCGAAGTCGTGGCCCGTCATCGAAGACCCGGCGTCCTACGGCTACTTTCGCGAAGAGGGCGGCGGGCTGATGATCGGCATGTTCGAGCCGGTGTGCGCGCCGTGGAACGTCGGCGGGATTCCCGAGGACTTCACGTTCGGCGAGATCGCGCCCGATTGGGAGCGGTTGGGGCCGTACCTCGAGACCGCGATGAAGCGGGTGCCGGTGACGATGCGGACCGGCATCAAGAAGCTGTTCTGCGGGCCGGAGAGCTTCACGCCCGACCTGCTGCCCATCTTCGGCGAGGCCCCCGAGATCCGGAATTACTTCGTCGCGGCGGGGCTCAACTCGATCGGCATCCTGACCGGCGGCGGCATCGGCCGCGCGCTCGCGCACTGGATCGTCCATGGCAGCGCCGACATCGACATCACCGGGATGAACATCGATCGCTTGCACCCTTACCAGTCGAATCCGGAGTACCGGCGCACGCGCAGCGTCGAGGCGCTGGGCATGGTCTACCAATGCCACTATCCGGGCCGGCAGATGCAGTCGGCGCGCGGGGCGAAGCGCTCACCGCTCCACGACCGGCTCGTCGCGGAACGGGCCCACTTCAAGGACGTGAGCGGCTGGGAGGGCGCGGACTGGTACGCGCCGCCGGGCGTCGAGCCGGCAGCGCCCACGCTGTCGTGGAACTGGCGCGAGCAGGAGTGGTTCTCGTACTGGAAGGCGGAACACGACGCGGCGCGCAACGGCGTGATCCTGATGGACATGTCGTTCATGGCGAAATTCCTGGTGTGCGGCAACGATGCGGGCCGCCTGCTCGACTGGATCTCGGCCAACCACGTCGACGGCGACGCCGGGCGCGTCACCTACACGCAGTGGCTCAACGACGCGGGCAAGATCGAGGCCGACCTCACCGTGACCAAGCTCGACGCCGACCGCTTTCTTGTCGTCGCCTCGGACACGGCGCACCGTCACGCGGAAACGTGGATGCGGCGGCACATCACGCACAATGGGACCACCGGCGCGCACGTGTTCGTCAGCGACATCACCGCGGGGATGGCGCAGTTGAACATCCAGGGCCCGCGCTCGAGAGAACTGATGCAGTCGCTCACGGCGGCGGACATGTCGAACGCGGCGCTCCCGTTCCGCTGCGCGCGCGAGATCGCCATCGGCTTTGCGCGCGTGCTCGTCCTCCGGATCACGTATCTGGGCGAACTCGGTTACGAGCTGTACATCCCCGCCGAGCAGGCGACGCACGTCTACGAGCGCATCGTCGCAGCCGGGCGCGGGGTCGGGCTGCGGCATGCCGGCCTCAAGACGCTGGCGAGCTGCCGGATGGAGAAGGGCTACCGCGACTACGGCCACGACATCGACAACACCGACTCGGTCCTCGAAGCGGGCCTGGGCTTCGCCGTCGACCTCGGGAAGCCCGGCGGGTTTCTCGGCAGGGATGCCGTGCTCGCCATGAAGGCGCAGGGTACACTGACCCGCCGGCTCGTCCAGATACTGGTCAAGGACCCGGCGGCGATGATGTTCCATGCCGAAGTCGTGTACCGGAACGGCAGGCAGGTGGGCTACATCCGCGCGGCGTCGTACGGGCACACGCTCGGCGGCGCGGTCGGGCTGGCGATGATAGCTGCCGGCGTGCCGATCGATGAAGAGTATCTGCGCGAGGCAACGTGGGAGGTGGACATCGCCGGCAGGCGCTATCCCGCCGTCGTGTCGATCAAGCCGCTGTACGATCCGGGGACAATCAAGGTCAAAGGCTGATATCGAGGGTATCCCCAGCGCGTGCCGGTATCGAAGTCCGCACCACTACGACTTCTACCGCAGTGAATCGTACAGCGGTCCGTTATCGGCGCACACGCCCCCAGGCGCGGGTAGTGAGGCACGCAAACCGGGGAAGACTCCGGGTCGGAGCCGGGTTCCCCAAGTCAACGATACGAAGTTTCAGGGTGCGAGCGTGCTGCCGTAGCGGCCGGAGGCGCCATTCCACCGCTGGCGAAGAGGCATGTGCCGGGGGGATGGCAATCGGCGAAACGGCGGGCAGCCGATTGTTGCTAGGGCGGGGGCGCCGGCAGGAACACGAACGAGTCGACGTCGGCGCCGCCGTCGACGGTGTTCCAGACGAAGAACAGCACCGGCGCGGGCAGGCAGAGCTCGCCGGGGCCGCAGGTGTGCACGGGCTCCAGGCCGCGCTTGTATGCGAGCGAAGCACACGCGTTGTCCTGCGACAGGATGCAGCCCTTGTAGGAAAGATCCGCCTGGAAGTTCGCCGGGTTGAACGCGTTGTACGACTTGAAACCCTGATCGATGGCCTTGCCGAGCGTATCGCGGATCTTTTCGACCTGCTTCTTCAGGTCGTCGAGGTTCTTCGCCGTCTTGAGCGCGTCGCCGGTCTTGCCGATGACGTCGAAGAGCCCCTTGATTTCGTTGCTGAGGTCGAGTATCGAAGTGATCGCGCTCGGCCCGATGATCAGCACGCTGTTGTTTTCGGGATGGCGCGGATCGACGCCGTTCATCTCGATCGTCGAGTACGGCGCGTTGAAGACGTGAAATGACAGCGACGCGCCGGTCACGATGCCGCCCAGCGTGCCAGAGTTCGCATACGGGCGGAGCAGCCGGTGCAGCGCGAGCGCGGCTGCCGAGTACCCGACATGCTTGATGGCCGGCATGTAGAGCTTCTTCGCGAGCAGCACGTGAATGCTGGATGCCGCTGAGACTTCGGCGAGCGTGATCGGCAGCGCCAGCTTCAAGGCGCGCGGGTCGCCGGGCGCCGCGCTCAATGCGGGCAGCGACTCTGCGACCGTGGCCAGCCACAGGTCGAGCGTCGCCGGGAGGCGGCGCGCGAGCACCACCGCGTAGGCCCGATTCGCGGCCAGCATGCCGTACGGTGTCGGATCGATGCGCGTGAACGCGGAGACCAGCGGCTCCAACTCCGCCATCCGGGCGCGATAGGCGGCGACGCTGCCCGGTCCTTCCAGGAGCGCGTCGCGCACGGCGGCCAGCTGGTCCGCAATGGCCTCCATCGCCGGCTCGACCAGTGCGTCGTCGGCCGTGGGATTGAGGCCCGCCGGCGGCAGGTCCGCCAGCTGCGGCGGAAAGCCGCCCGAGGGCGCAAGCGGGGCGGATCGCGACAGCAGCTCGACCTTGACCGTGTTCCTCCATGCCGCCACGATCTGGCCGAGCAGCGCGCGCATCTGCGCCGCATCGTTGGCGATGCGCGCGCGGTCCAGCGCTTCGGCCAGCTCGCCCATCGTCACCAGCGCGCCGGCGAGCTCGGCGAAGTAGCTCTGCTGCGTCGGGTCGGCCGCGAGGCTTTCGTTGAGGACGGTGAAGCGCTCCTTCGCGACGCGGCCGGCGCCCCCGGTTTCCGTGGCGGTCACTTCGAACGTGCCGCGGGTCGTTGCCGCGGTCGTGATCGTCATGCCCGAGAGTTGCGGCGGCGCGCCGTCCGCGACGCCCACCACCGCGACGGCCAGCGTGACCGGCGGCACGGCAACGGGCGTGCCGTCCGGCGCCGTCGCGACGACGGCGACGCCGACCGGATTGCCGGCGGTCACCGCTTCGGGGGACAATCTCACCGCGAGCCCGGTGCCGCCGGACACCACGACGTCCACCGGGCCCGGCACGACCTCCAGTCCTGCCGCCGGCGACTGGCTGACGATGTCGCCGCGCGCGACCTGCATGCTGTAGACGTAGCTCACGGCGCCGACCGAGAAGCCGGAAGGGGTCAGCGCTGGTCCCGCTGCGGACAGCGGGCGGCCCGCGACGTTGGGCACCAGCTTCGGCTGCGGTCCTCTGGAGACGATCAGCGCGACCGTCGTGCCGGCCGGCACGCTCGCAGCGGCGCCGGGCGACTGGCCGATGACGAGTCCTGCCGCCGCAGCATCGTATTGCGTCGTCACGCGACCGCCGACAAGACGCGCGCCCGCGAGGGCGGCGAGGGCGGCGTCCTGCGCCTGGCCGATCACCGCCGGAACCGGGACATTGGTCGAAGTGAAATTGACGATGAACGCCTGCTCCGCGTACGCACCCTGGCTGTCGGTGACGCGGACGATGAACAGGCGCGGGCCTTCCTGCGCGCTGGCCTTCGTGAGCAGGCCGCTGGCCGGGTTGAGCACCGGGGCGACGTCGAACGCCAGCACGTCGGCGTGCACCAGGCTCCAGGTCAGCGTGTCGCCGGCGTCCGGATCGGTCGCGGTGAGCTGATAGGCGAAATTCGTCCGCGCGGCGGCCGTCGGCGGCAGCGACGTGATCGCCGGCGGCCGGTTCGGGGGCTCGATGTCGATGGTGACCGTCGCGGGAGAGGAGTCCACCGCGTTGGCCGACGCCGCGTAGGTGAACGTCGCCTGCGTGCGGGTGCGCAAGTCCGGGCGCGTCGCCAACTGCGTCTGTTGCCCGAAGTGATTGTTCGCCGGCGTCGCGACATGCGACACGTACGCCGGCGGGACCGTGAGATCGTCCGCGATCGCCGTGACGGTGTAGCCCCATTGGTTGAACAGCGCGCGCGCCGGCATCCACGGGTCGTTCGCGCTCTTCAGCACCCAGATTCCGCCGGGATTCGGCGCGGTGACTCCGTCGAAGAATGCGGCGAAGACGACGTCGGCGCGGCCGTCGCCATCGACATCGGCGATGCGCGCTTCCATCGGCAGATTGCACCCGTAGACGGTGGTGTCGGCGCCGAACCTGAAGCGCGCCTGCTCCTCGCCGGTGGTGCCCTTGAGGAAGAGCACCGAGTACTCGAAGCGCAGCACAACCTCGGGCACGCCGTCGCCGTCGAGGTCGTAGACCGCCGGGCGGTTGTCGCAGCCGAGGGGATTCGCCAGTTGCGGCACGGTCGGATCGTATTGCTTCGCCCACTTGAGCGCGCCGAAGCGGTCGAAGACGAACAGGCGGTCGCCGCCCGCGATCAGCACTTCTGGGCGTGCCGTCGGCATCGACGTCGGCGATGCTGACCGCGCAAAACGCTGTCGCGGCGCACATCGGAGCGGGAACATCCCACAGCAGCCCGCCGGCGGGGTTGACGGCGCGCGCGCGACCCAGCCGATGGTCGACGTAGACGAGATCGATCTTTCCGTCCCCATCCAGGTCGGCCGCCGCCACCCGCGCCGAATTCGGAACGGCCCGCGTGCCGTCGAATTGTCGCAGCAACGTGCCCTGCGCCGACCAGACCGTTCCCTCGAACACGACGTCGAGCGCGCCGTCGCCTTCAAGGTCCAGGACCAGCGGGGCCTCGAAGCGGCCGGTGCCGTTGCTGCCCGGCTGGTCGTAACCGAATGCAGGCAGCGTCTGGTCTGCTGCGGTCGAATAGTAGGTGCGACGGATCGACCCGTCGCCACCGTCGAGCGCGAACACGTAGCGGCAGCGCTTGTCCGCCGCGACGCCGCCCGGCAGCGATGCGCAACCGTTGCTTACCGCGAAGTCCTCGACGGCGATGCCGCCGAGTATGCTCGGCCGTTCGCCGGCGGCCAGCCGCGCGACGCTCAGCGTCGCCGCCTCTATGATCACCGTCGGCGACGCCGGCGGCACGAAGTTCACCAGCGGCGGCGAGCGCCACTTGACGGCGCCGGTCGCGCCGTCGAGCGCCATCACGCGCGCGTGGCCGCGGTAGCCGCCGTTGTTGATGTAATCGCTGCCGCAGCCGATATGGAATACGACCTCGGCATTCCCGTCGTCGTCGACATCGGCGATCACGGGGAGATTGTTGTCGCCCAGGAACGGGGTGCACGTCTGGTACGGTGCGGGAAAGCCGTCCAGCGCCCACAGCACGCTGCCGTCGACGCCTTTCAGCGCGCGGATCTTGTTGTTGTAGGCGAGGTGCACAATGTCCGCCACTCCATCACCGTCGACATCGCCGATCGCCATCGCATAGCTGAACTCGCCGACGTCGGCGTGCCTGCTCAGCGCCGGGGCGAACGGCGGTCGCGGGGGCAGCGTCGGCGGCGCCTGGTATGTGAACGAGCCGTCGGCGCTGAACGACGTCAGGCTGCCTTTGTCGGGATCGGTCAGCTTCAGTGCGGTCAGCGCGCCGCCGTCCGGATCGGCGTCGTTCGCCAGCACGCCCGGCGCCGCGATGCTGAGCGCATTGCCCTGGACCACCTTGTAGCGGTCATCCCTGGCCACCGGCCTGGCGCCCGGGACCACGCGCACGACAAAGCGCGCGGTCGCGCTGCCGCCGCCGGGATCGTCGACGCGCACGGTGACGAGATGCTCCCCCAGATCGCCCTGACCCGTCAGCCACGCGAGCTGCGCGCCCGCGAGCGTCATCCCTCCCGGACCGCCGGGCAACGCGAAGGTCAGCGGATCGCCGTCGGGATCGGTGGCCGCGAGCGCGCGCGTGAAGCGGCCGCCCGCCGGGATCGATGCGTCGGGCTGGGCCGCGAACGCCGGCGGGCGATTGTTCGCGACCACCGTGATGGTGAAGGAAGCCGTGGCTTGCAGGCCGCCGGTGTCGCGCACGCGGACGTCGAAGCGCCGCGGGCCCAGCTGGGCAGCGGTCGGCGTCCAGGCGATCAGCGGCGTCGCGACTGGCGTAAACCCTGCCCCCGCAGGTCCGCCATCGAGAAAGAATTGCAGCGTGTCGCCGGCATTGGGGTCGTCGGCGCGCAAGCGGATCGTGAATGGGTCGCCGACGGTTATCGTACGATCCGGCAGCGGCGCGAACTGCGGCGGGAGGTTGGGTTCAGTCGCCACGGTCACGTTGATGTCGTCGGTGCCGGAAAGCTCGCCGTCGGATGCGCTCAGCCGGAACGCATAGGCGCCGGCCTGCGGGAACTGGACGATTGTCCCGGCTTCGCCTGGCGTCCCCAACACCGCCGGCAGCGGTCCGCCGACCTGCGTCCAGGCATACGTCAATCCACCGGGTGAAGCGGGCAGGCCGTCATCGATGGCCGCGCCCGCAAGCGTGGCGGTAGCCGGCAAGGCGAGCGCCTGGTCCGGGCCGGCGTTCACCACCGGCGGCTGGTTGACCGGCGGCGGGACGTCGGCGACCACGTCGGCGTCGATCCGGAAGTAGAGACGCGTGGCGTCGCTTTGCGCGAAGACCGCGACCAGGTCCGCGTCCGGCGGCGCGTTCCCACCGGCGTCGGTGGCGAGCGGCGCGACGCCGGCCCAGTCCGCGATCTGTCCGTCCAGGATCACCGTTGCCGCCCAGACGACGCCGGCGCCCAGCGCCGCCAGGCCTGCGCTCAGGAGCAGGCCGGCCAGGCCGCGGCCGCGCGCGGCATGCAGCGCCGACACGGCAACGAGCAGCGCAAGCAGGGCGAGCAGCGCCGACTGCAGCGCCGGGATCGGTGCGGCAGGGAGCAGCGCCGCGGCCGGCACGAGCACGACCTCCGGCGCCTGGCCGTTCGCTCCCGCCACAATGGCATCGGCGCCGCCACCTCCGGCGGAGACTACGGCCAGCCGCAGAGACGATGCGTTGCCGAGCAAGGCAAGGGGGATGTAGGTTTCGACCGCGGCCGTCCCGCCGCTGCCGTTGCCGAAGCCGACCGGCCAGCCGCCGGCGTCGACGCTGGCGGGTGCACCGAACGATCCGCCGGCGCATACCTGCTGCGTGACGCCGCTCACCGTGGCGCCGGAGGCTGTGGTAGTCACGGTCGTCGTCAGCAGCTGTTCGACGCCGGCAAAGGGGCCCTTCACCGTCGTTACGGTACATCCGGCGGCCGGATTGGCGTCGGTGTCGAGCAGGACGGCGTACGTCGCGGTCGCCGCGAGAGCGGGCGGCGCCATGCCGAGCCAGAGCGCGATGGCGCCCTTCCAGACAATGCTTGCGAATGAAACTGGCGGCTTGCCCATCGGTGCTCCCCGGCCCGGACCGACGGCCAACGCCGTCCACGGCCCGCCATGACCCTCTGGCGGCATTCTGACCATGGAGCCGGGCTCTCCGCTATCATCACGGGGTAAGCTCGGCGTAATGAAGAGCCGTGCCACGCGGGAGCGGAGCATGCCGGACGTCGATGCGCAGCGGGTGCCGCCTCATCTCATACGCGAGGAACTCGCGCGTATCGAGCACGCTGCGGCCTTCCGCCAATCGGAGCAGTTGCGCGCACTGCTGCGCCATCTGGTGCTGCGCACGCTCGACGGCGAGGGTGGCCGGCTGAAGGAAATGGCGCTCGGCATCGATGTCTTCCACCGGCCGGCCGGCACGTTCGATCCGCGCAAGGACCCCATCGTCCGCGTCGAAGCCGCGCGGCTGCGCGAAAAGCTCGCGCGCTACTACGCCGAGGAAGGCTGGGACGCGCTGGTCGAGGTGGCGGTCCCGGTCGGCACTTACCAGCCCGAGTTCCGCCGCCGCGCGCGCCCGTCGCAGACGGGCATCACGATTCCTTCGCTGATCGTGCTCCCCGTCGCGAACCTGACCGGGGATGACGCGCAGGACGCTTTTTGCGATGCGCTGACCGAGGAGTTGATCGAGAACTTTGCCCGGCTGCCCGGCCTCAAGGTCATCGCGCGGGTGACGGCGTTCTCGTTCAAGGGGCGCAACGAAGACGTGCGCACGATCGGACGCAAGGTCGGCGCGGCGACCGCGCTCGAAGCCTCGGTGCTGCAGCGCGGAGAGCGCGTCAAGGCCATCGCGCAGCTCGTGCAGACCAGCGATGGCGCCCATCTCTGGTCGCGTGTCTTCGCCTCCGACACGGCCGACTTTTCCGCCTTCGAGGAGGCGCTTGCGGGCGATATCGCGCTGGCGCTGCAGAAGCAGTTCAGCGCCCATCCATCCGCGCACGCCTGGACGGCGGCGCGGCGTTCGCTGATCCGCCGCGGCACCGCCGACGCGGGGGCGCGCGCGTTGCACGACCAGGCGCGGGCGCTGCTGCGCAAGATCCGTCCGTCCAGCCAGTATCGCGCGATCGAGCTGTTCGACGAGGCCGCGCGGCTCGACCCGCAATTCGCGCTGGCGCATTCCGGCGCCGGCGCCGCCTGGACCAACCTGGCGTCGATGGGCGCGGAGCCGGCGCGGCGGGCGAACGCCGCGGCGCTGGCCGCCGCCGTGCGGGCGCTCGCCATCGATCCGGAGCTCCACGAAGCCTTATCGGTGCGCGCCTACGTCACCTATCGCGACGGGCTGGATCCGGTGGCTGCGGAATCGCTCTATCGCCAGGGCCTGCGCCTGAACCCGAGTGCCACGTACCTGCGCCTCGGGCTGGCGTGGCTGCTGGCGTATACCGGTCGCTTCGACGCGGCGCGCGAGCAGTTCGAAATGGTC
The DNA here is from genome assembly GCA_016717855.1 of Betaproteobacteria bacterium. Taxonomy (GTDB): domain Bacteria; phylum Pseudomonadota; class Gammaproteobacteria; order Burkholderiales; family Casimicrobiaceae; genus PALSA-1005. The sequence continues at coordinate 107,769 of JADKEV010000001.1, read as the reverse complement.
GGCGAGATCGATCCGCTCGACGGCGGGCTGCGGCATAACCTCGGCCACTTCCTGCTCGTCGCGCGCGAGTACGAGGCGGCCGAACGCGAGCTCTTGCGCGTGCTAGAGGTCGAGCCCGAAGACATCTCGGCGCGGCTGTTCCTGGTCGAGGCATTGCTGGCCTCCGGCAGGCACGCGCAGGCGCTGCCGGAGGCCCGGCACGCCCACGCGGCGGCGCCGCAGCTCGTCGCCACGCGCGGAATGCTGGCGATCGCGCTGGGACTGAACGGCGAGCGAGCCGGCGCGGACGGGCTCCTCGGCGAGCTGGAAGGCGACGTCAATGCCGAAACGTCGGGAACCGTCGTGATGGCGATCGTGCACGCGATGCGGGGCGACCGCGACCGCGCGTTCGCCTGGCTCGACGGCGCCGCGGACGCGCACGACATCCATCTGGTCTGCGTGCCGACGCACCCGCTGCTGGACGCGTTGCATGGCGACAGCCGCTGGTCGCCGTGGCTCGCGCGGCGCGGGCTGCAGGGGTGGGCAGCGAAGATCCGCTGACGCAACGGCCAAACGGACGCGGTCGGGGCTTCAGCCTGCGCGTGGCTGCCGGATGCCAGCGACACGTCGAACAATATCGCATTCATCGCGCCGGTGCATGGTCCGGGCCGTCCGGCGATGTCAGTTGCGCGGAGGCAGTCTCTTCAATGCCGCCGGTTGTGGCATGCGGTCCCAGGCCATCAGCGCGCTCTCGGCCCGCGGACCATTGGCCTTGAGCCATTCGGTCATTGCCGGCCCCACGCCCTGGCCGTAGACCCGGTGCGAGTAGACAGCCACGACGCCGACGCCGTCCACTAGCACCATGCGGGCGAAGGCCGCCTCCAGGAATTCGGGATTACCAAACACCGCAACGATCAGATGCTCCGCCGGGCGATTCGGGGTCCTGGGCCTGGAGTCAGTCCGCATGACCCTGCCTGCGCGCTGATAGTTGGCCATCACCTTGCCTGCGAGCTCGGCGAGATGCTCGCCGGTTGTCGCGCTTTCGTGCAGGTTGATCGTTACCATGTCCTGCCACTTCGCGAGATCGCTGTCGTGCGGCGGCAGGAACTCGTACTGGCCGGCCTTGGCCCAGCGGTAGACGTAGTCGACGCCATTGAAGGTGAGCTTCGTCGCGTCAGCGCGCCTGGCGCTTTGCGCGGTCGCGACCGGGGCAATGAAACCGAGCGCTCCCGCAAGCGCCGCATGCAGCGGAAGAAGAAGGAGTTGTCGGCGTCGCATGGTGAGCGCTCCTGACTGCGTGACGGACGGGGCGGTGGAAGGCAGACCCCGCCCGAGTTTAGCACTGGAGAAAAAGGGCTCAGGCTCGACTTTTCCGCCAATTTGCGAGGATGTATCGACCGCCAAACTAGTATTCCTTCTCGTACGTCAGGCCGATCCTGCCCGAGCCATCCTGCCCGGCTTCTCCGCGGGCTTTCAGATTCTTGTTCAGTTCCAGATCGATCGTGACGCGCCCGGCGGTGCCGGAACCGGCTTCCACTCCCAGGCGCACGTTGTCGCTGAGGCTCCTGGTGGCGCCGACCGTGGTGCCGCCGCCGGTATTCTGGCGCACGTCGAGGTCGTCGAGGCCGGTCGCCTGGCGAATGCGCCCGAACAAGCCGCCGCTGCCGCCGACACCGGTGAACTGCGCGAGCGCGTCGATGAGCTGCGCGGCCTGCAGCGGCGAAAGGCTGCCGACGCTGCGCTCGAACAGGATCCGCGAGAGCACTTCTTCCTGCGGCAGTTCGGGGTTCGACGAGAACCTGATCGTCGGGTCGTCGGCCCGACCGGTGACGCTCACGGTGACGGTTGCGCTCGCCGTCGCGGTTGTGGCCATGAATTCAACGATCGGGATCAGGTCGCCGGCAAAGGTCAGCGTGCCGCTGGTCAGGTTGAACCGCTTGCCGAGAATCTCGATCCGGCCCCGCCGCATGTCGAAGTCGCCGGTGGCCCGCGGATCGCCCAGCGTGCCCGCGACGCGCACCGAACCATCGAATTCGGCATCGACGCCAAAGCCGCGCACAAAGATGCCGCGCGTGTTCTCGATCGCGAGTGCGAGCCGCAACGACGATCCGCCGCCGGACTTGCCGCCGCTGCCCGCCGGCTGCGGACGCGGCAGCGGCGACTTGAAGTCCGGCGCGGTGTTGACGTGGCGGACATCGATCGCCGTGCGCGCGCCGGTCAATTTTTCCGGCAACTGGATCTCGGTCCGACCCAGCGTCAGCGTGCCGCCGATGGTCCCGTTGCCCAGCAGCGGACCGTTGAGGGTGAGGTCGGCATCGAACCGCGCATTGATGACGCGACCGTCGGCGTAGCGGCCATTTTCGACGCGCACGGTCAGCGCCGCCGGCAGGCCGCCGGCCACCACATCGATGGTGCCGCCGACCACGATCTGGCCGCCCTGGGCGAGGCGTCCCGTGATCTGCCGCAGGCTTGCCTGCCGGCCATCGAACGCGATGCGGCCTTGCGCGCCGGCGACGCCGAAGCCGGATTCGACATCCACGATCGTGGCGTCGATCAGCTCTGCCGTTCCCGTAAGTGCCGGCGCAGCGAGTGCGCCGCTCGCCGCGACATCGAACCGCGCGGTTCCGCCCAGGCGGAGTTCGCGGGACGAGTCGAGAGCCAGCAGCGCCAGCGGCGCCGTGCCTTCCGCGCGCACCGCGAGACCGCTGCCGGCAAACGGCACGGTGCCGGCGAGGCTGAACGCGAGTCCCCCGGCGCCGGTGATCTTCGCCTCGACGCTGGTGCCGGTCAGCGTCGCCGCGCCCTTCGCTCCGATCGCCAGCGGGGGCAGGCCGGCGCTGCGGGTCGCGGCGACGCGCAAGCCGGTCCCGTCGACCTGCCAGGCGATGGCCGGCACCGACGGCTGGCCGGTGATCGTCGCGCGGCCGCTGAGCGTTCCCTCGGCGCCCAGCTTCGGGGCAAAGATGTTGGCCGTTGCGGCGGCGACTTTGTCGATGACCAGGGTCAGGTTCATCGCGGGCGCCACGGCGCCATCGACGCGCACGGTGCCCGCGCCGATGGCCAGGCGCGCATCCGCGATGGCGACCTTGCTGCCCTCGATCCGGATCGTCATCGGCGCGGCGAGCCGGACGGGCAGTTGGTATGCGGTGCCCGTCAGCGTCGCGATGCCGAGCACGCTGCCTCCCGGCGCCGGCCCATAGCTGCCGTTGCCGGCGAGTTCGAGGTCGGATCCCTTTGCGGTCGCGGTGAACTTCGTGACAGTGCCTTCGACGGTGGCGCCGACCCGGGCGCTATCGAGCGTGAGATCGCCGACCGTGAGCGCGGTCGCCGTGGCGTTGCCGCGGATGCGTGGTGTGCCGAAGGCATCGTCGATGTCGACGTCGCCGTCGAGCTTGCCGGCAACGAGCGTCGCATAAGTCAACCGGGTGCCGTTGAACTTGACGGCCAGCGACTGCCGCGCGCCGTTCGCGGCGAAAGCGACTTTCGCGTTGACGGCGCCGGTCGCCTCGACCAGCGCCAGCGCAGCCAGCGTGGCCAGGTCCGGCGCGGCGACGTCGAGCATGCCGGTCAGCGGTCCCTGCGCCGTGCGCTGCAGCGCGCCGGTGATTCGGTTGGGGCCGATGGCCAGGTCGATGCGCGACAAGCCGGGGAGGCCGGTGGCGCGATCGAGCACCGCAACTGCGCTACCGGCCAGTCGCTGGCCGGAGAAGTTGCCATCGAGCGCGACGGTGCCGGCCCAGCCCGTGGCGGACGGCTTGCCCTGCACGCGCGCGCTGGCCTTGTCGAGTGGCCTGCCGGCCAGCGTCCCCTGGTCGACCTTGAGCGTGGCATCGATAGTGGGACCATCGCGGGCGCCGGTCGCGTTCACGGCAAACATTGCCGCGCCGGACGCTGAATCGGCGAGCAACCGCAGGTCGGCCAGGCGACCCTCGAGCGCGACATCGATCGTAGCGGCGACTATCGATGCCCTGCCCGTGGCCTTGAGCACTGCGCCATCGACCGCCAGCTTCGCGATGGCCAGCGCGCCGTCGGGTTTCCGGGTCACGATCCCCGCGAACTGCGTCTTGCCGGCGAGCAGGCGCGCCACCGCTGGGTCGCCGGTGCCCAGGTTGGTCGTGCTGCCCCGCACGTCGAGATTGGCGCCGGCGCGGGAATGAAAGGTGCCGCCAGCCGCCGCGTCGAGCGCGCCCGACAATGGAATGCCGGCGAAGCGCGCCAGTGGACGCAGGTCGGCAAAGCTCGCCGTGGCGTCGCCGCGGACTTCGTTCCCGCCCAGCGTGCCGGCGAACGTCGCCCGGCCGCCTTCGATGGCCAGCGCTGCGCGCGCGTCGGCGAGCGCGGTCACGGTATCGAACGTGCCTTCCGCGGTCAAGAGCAGCGGGGCGCCGCCGCGCGCGGGAATGCGCCCGGCGGGCGTGTCGATCGCCGCCGCCTCCACGCGCAGCGTGTACGGCAGCTTGCCGCCCGCGAACGGATCGCGGCCCGCGCTGGTGACCGACAACACGAGATCGGCGCGCGGGACCGCCGACGCCGCGACATGAAGATCGTCGACGCTGCCGGCCACGTCCAGGCGCAGCGCGTCGCCCGCGTGCGTGACCTTCGCATTCAGTGTGGCGGCGGCCAGCCGCGCCGGCACGGTCGGCAGCGCGATCGCGCCGCCACCAGGCTTCGCGATACGCAGTTGCAGGGCCAGGTCGGCGGTTGCGCCGGCGAGCGTGCCCGAGGCCTCGGCGGCGACGCTCGCCGTGCGCAGCGCGCCCTGGCGGATCACGATGTTTGGCAGCGCCTGGCCGGCCGCGGCGGCGGTCCAGTCGGCGTCGAGGTCGACGGCGATCCGGCCCGATAGGAGGTCGGCATAGTCCGCCGGCACCAGTTCGCCCAGGTCGCCCGCGCCAGTGAGCTGCAACCGGTGCGCGCCGGCCACCGGCGACCACGTGAAGCGGCCTGCGAACTGCGCACGGCCGGTGGACGCAAGCGTCACGGTTCCGCCCACTGTATCGCCGGTGATCGCGGTGCGTGCGTCGAGGCGATAGCCCGGTCCTGCCGGCTGGCCGAGCAGGCTTGCCAGAATGCCGTTGGCCGCTTCCTCGAGCCGTGCGTCGACCGCCAGCGGCGCGCCGCGGCGCTCGCGTTGGATCGCTGCGACCAGCAGGCCTTGCGTGCCATCGGTGCGCGCGCCGTTCACCTTGACGTCGAGGCCGCCGTCGGCGGTTTGCGCGAACGCGCCGTCCGCTGTCAGTACGGCGGCGCGGCCGGCGCGGCCGACGAAAGCGGCGCCGAGTTCAAGTCGCTCGACGGCGAAGCGCTCGACGGCCAGCGGAAACGTGTCCTCGCTCGGTGGCGGCGGCGTGTAGCGCGGCTGCCGGGTGAGCGCCAGCCGCCCGGCGGTGATGCCGCTGACCGCGACCCGGCCCCGGAGCAGCGCGGCCACGCGCAAGTCGACACGAAGGTTGTCGATTTCCGCGAACTGCCCGTCCTGATCGGACACCACGATCCGGTCGGCGCCGAAGCTGAACGGTGGCCAGCCCGACAGCTGCCCGATCGCGACCGTGATGCCGTTGGTGCTGGCCGCGCGTTCGACGATTCCCGCTAGCGCGGCGCGCCCCGGGGGCGTGGCGAGCCCGAGCACGAGCAGCGCCACGAGCACGCCGCCGCCAAGCGCCGCGAAGAGCAGCATGCGCGGCCAGCGCCGGGTGTGGCGTGCCGTCGTCACCGCCGTCACCTCAGAACGCCTGGCCAAGGCCGACGTACACGGCCACCGCGGGATCACCCGGGCCGCGCTGCAACGGCGCGGCGACATCGAGCCGGATCGGTCCCACCGGCGTCAGGTAGCGAACGCCGGCGCCGATGCCGATCCTGAAGCCGCCGCCCTGCGGAAACATCGACGCCCACGCGTTGCCGGCGTCGGCGAACGCAACGAGGCCGTACTGGCCGTTGATCCGGTAGCGGACTTCGGCGGTGGCGACCAGGCTGCTGCGGCCGCCGATGAGGTCGCCTGCGGCCGTGCGTGGAGCGATGTTCTTGTAGCCGTAGCCGCGGATCGAGCCGGCGCCGCCGGCGTAGATCCGGCGTTCGGCGGCGACGTCCAGCACGTCGCGGGCGGTGAGCACCATTGCGGCCACGCGTCCGGCAACGACGATGCGCTCGTCGCTGCCGAGCGAGCGATACAGCGTGCCGTCGGCGCCCAGCGTGACAAACGACGCGCCGTTCTCGAAGTCGTGCGCCGGCGCGACCAGGAACTGGGCGCGGAAGCCTGCGCCGGGGTCCAGCTTGTTGTCGCGCGTATCCCAGTCGAATTTGTTGTTGAGCGTGGCCAGCACGTGGTTCTGCAGGGTCAGAGCATCCTCGGTGCGCGAGCGCGTCAGATCGAGGGCGAGCGAACCGGTCAGCGAATCGGAGAAAATGCGCGTGAGCCCGGTCTCGGCGGTGACCGCGGTGACGCGGTAGGCATCGGTCGTCTGCCGGTAGCCCTCGATGCGCAGCGTCAGGTCCGTCATTGCGTCGAAAACGGCCGGCTTGCGGAAGCTCGTGCCGAGCCGGTAGTCGGGATCGAGCGTGCCGGCAACCAGGCGCGAGATCGACGCGCTGAACTGCAACTGCTCCGCGCCGCCCCACAGATTGCGATGCCGCCAGTACGCTTCGATGCCGGCGCCCTCGGTGCTCGAATACGACACCGTGCCGCCGATCGCATGCGTCTTGCGTTCGGACACGGTGATCGCGATCGGGATGCTGCCATCGGCATCGAGCGCCGCGGCCGTCTGCACGCGCACGCCGTCGAAGACGCCGAGATCGCGCAGTCGCGTCTCGGCGCGTTTGATCTTCTGCGGCGAGTACAGCCCATCCTCGAGGCCGGCGCGGCGCAGCGGCAGGCTGGTCTCGACCCGTTCGGTGCCGCTGACCGAGACGCGGCCGAAGTTGGCGACCGGTCCGGCGTCGACGTGCAGAGTCACATCGAGTCTGGTCGAGGCGTGGTCGGCGACCACCTCGCGCGGCTGCACGGTGACCAGCGGATGGCCTTCCTTTCGCCAGCCGTTGGCAATCGCCGCCTCGGCGCTCACGATCTGCGCCGAGCCGGCCGGCGCAGCCGCGACCAGTCCCAGCTTCTCCAGCGTGACGCCGGGGGGCAACGGCGTGGCCTCGACGCGTCCGAATACGAACGGCGGGCCGGCGTCGATAGCGATCGCCACCGGCACCGGCTGCGTGCCGATCGCATCGAACGGGCCGACGGCCTCGAGCGGCTTGCCCTCGATGGTGATCGCGATCCGGGCCGCGTAGCGGGCGTTCTCGTAGAGGACGGCTGTCAGCCGCGCGGTGTCCTGCCTGGCGCGCGCGATGAGGCCGGAGAGTCCAGAGGGCGGCTGGTCTTCGGTGTCGATCAGGCCGGACGCCTTGCGCAGCGCCTTCTCGAGGCGGCTATCGGCGCCGGTGAGGGTGAGCGTGGCCTTGTAGGGCAGCGGATCGGGAATCGCCGCGGCGGCGTCCTCGCGCCCGAACGGCCACCAGTCGAAGGCCGCCGCGCACGGCGCGGCCGTCAGCGACAGGGCAAGGATCAGCAACGGCGCCGGAATCCGGCGAAGCACGAAAGGCAGGTTCAAGGAAAGAATCCGATCGAGTGATCGTTCCCCGCCCCGGACGATCGGTACAACTCTTGGACTTCAACTCGAAGCTGAAGATTCGTAGGCAGGATTGTAACATCGGGGACCGCGCCGCCTTGGGCAGCTGATGTCTGGTCGGGCCACCAGAGGGTAGTCCGGCCGGGTTCAATTGTGAACCGTGGTCCGTCCGCGCCGAATTCCGCGACGATCACTCGCCGCTATCCGGCAGCCCCTTGCCACCACGCGCCGCCGACGACCATCCCCCGCAGCCGGAACCGCCGGTCGGCAGCAATGCTTTCCCCTTGCGTGTCGTCAAACGTGAATGCACCCTGCTCGATATCGAGGATCGCCGCATCGCCTTCGCTGCCGACCGCCAGCGTGCCCAGCGACGGCCGCCGGATCGCGCGCGCCGGCGCCGCGGTGACGGCGGCAACGAGCGCATTCAGGTCCATGCCCAGGACGAGGAACTTCGACATCGTCATCAAGAGGTCGTACGCCGGCCCGTCGATGTTGAGCACGTGCACGTCGCTGGAGATCGCATCGGGCGGGAAGCCGGCCGCGAGCAGCCCGCGGCACGCGTGAAAACCGAACGAGCCGGCGCCATGGCCGATGTCGAACAGCACGCCGCGTTCCCTTGCGCGCAACGCTTCCTCGCGCACGCCGCCGTCGCCGCGCAGCAGCGAATTGGGGAAATTGCGGTAGCAGTGCGTGAGCACGTCGCCCGGCCGCAGGCGCTCCAGCACTTCCCGGCGCGTGGGCGGTGGATGATCGATGTGCGCCATCAGCGGCAGGCCCAGTTCCTCGGCTACCTCCAGCGCCAGGTCCAGCGGCGCGATGCCGGAGGAGCCGCCGGCGCCGCGGCCGACGCGCACCTTGACGCCGACGATCAGGTCCGCATTCTCGCGCGCGACGCGCACGCACTCGTGCAGGTCGAGGAGCAGCAGGTTCGACGATTCGCCGACCATCACGGTGCGGCTGAAGGCGAAGATGCCGGCAAAGGAGACGTTGAGGTAGGCGAGGATGCGCACCAGCGAGGGCTCGATCACGTGCTTGCGAAAGCCGGGAAAGTTGCCCGGGCCGGCGGTGCCGGCGTCGATGAACGTGGTGGTGCCGCTCCGCCGCGCGAGCGGCTCGGCCTCGACGCCAATCGACGTGCCGCCCCAGTAGACGTGGGTGTGCAGGTCAATCATCCCGGGGATGACGAGGCAACCGGCGACATCGCGCTCTTCCTTCGCTGGTTCTGCGATCCGCGGCGCCACCGCGGCAACGCGGCCGCCGGTGAAGCCGACGTCACCAATCGCATCAAGGCCCGATGCCGGGTCGATCACCCGGCCGCCGCGCAGTATTAGATCCATGCTTTGCTTTCCTTTTCTTCTTTAATCGTTGAATGCGGACTCTGACCCTATTGACGCTTGCCGCCGAATCGTCCGGGACCGGCTTCGCCTCAAGGACTTTGACTGTGGCCTTGACGCGAGCGGTCGTTCTCGCCCTGGCAGATGGGTATCGCTGCGCTCCACCCATCCTACGACTAATTGGGGTCTGACCACGATCACCGCACCGATTACCGCAAGTGGCAGGCCACATGATGGCCGGCGGCGAGTTCGCGCAGGGCCGGGGATTCGGTCTTGCAGCGTTCGACGGCATAGGGGCAGCGGGTGTGGAAGCGGCAGCCGGCCGGCGGGTTGACGGGGCTGGGCACGTCGCCGGGCAGGATGATGCGCACGCGCTTGTGCGCCGGGTCGGGGTCGGGCACCGGGACGGCCGAGAGCAGCGCTTCGGTATACGGATGGAGCGGGGTGTTGAACAGCGCGCGGCGCGGCGCCAGCTCGACGATGCGTCCCAGGTACATCACGGCCACGCGATGGCTGATGTGCTCGACGACGGCCAGGTCGTGGGCGATGAACAGGTACGACAGGCCGAACTCCGCCTGCAGGTCCATCAGCAGGTTGATCACCTGCGCCTGCACCGACACGTCCAGCGCCGACACCGGCTCGTCGCAGATGATGACCCTGGGCTCGACGGCGAGCGCGCGCGCAATTCCCAGGCGCTGCCGCTGGCCGCCGGAGAACTCGTGCGGATACTTGCGCATCTGGTCGGGGCGCAGGCCCACGCGCGCGAAGAGCCTGCTCACGCGCTCGGTGCGCTCGGCGCCAGCCGCGATCGCGTAGTTGCGCAGCGGCTCGCCGACGATTTCGCCGGCGGTCATCCGCGGATTGAGCGACGCGTACGGGTCCTGGAAGATCACCTGCAGGCGGCGGCGATGCGGGTGCATCGCGACGCGGTCGAGCCGGGTGATATCGTCGCCCTCCAGCGTGATGCGGCCGCTGGTCGGCTCGAGCAGGCGCAGGATGACCTTGCCCGTGGTCGACTTGCCGCAGCCGCTCTCGCCGACCAGGCCCAGCGTCTCGCCGGCCGCCAGATCGAACGACACTCCGTCGACCGCCTGCACCGTGGCGACTTCGCGCGAAAGCAAGCCGCCGCGCACCGGGAAATGCTTCACCAGCGCGTCGACCTGCAGCACGGGTCTGTTGCCGTTGCCGCCGCCGTTTGCGCCGATCTTGGCACCGACCTCAGGCACGTTCCATCTCCGGCAGCGATTCGGCATTCCAGCACGCGACGAGATGCCCGGGCGCCGCCTCGACCTCGGGCGGAAAGGCGATCCGGCACTGCCCGGTCGCGTACGCGCAGCGCGGCGCGTACGTGCATCCCGGCGCCAGGTTGATCAGCGCCGGCACCATGCCCGGAATCTCGGTCAGCCGCGTGGCCCGCGCGCTCTCGTCCGCGTCGCGGTTCAGGCGCGGGATCGACGTCATCAGCCCGCGCGTGTACGGATGGCGCGGCCGCGCGAACAGGTCCCGGGTCGACGCTTCCTCGACCTTGCGTCCCGCGTACATCACGACCACCCGCTGCGCGGTCTCGGCGATCACGCCCAGGTCGTGGGTGATCAGCATCACCGCGGCGCCGGTGCGCTCCTTCATCTCCAGCATCAGGTCGAGGATCTGCGCCTGTATCGTCACGTCCAGCGCGGTGGTCGGCTCGTCGGCGATCAGGATCGTCGGCGTGCAGGCCATCGCGATGGCGATCATCACCCGCTGGCGCATGCCGCCGGACAGCTGGTGCGGGTACTCGGCCGCCCGCCGCCGCGTGTCGGGGATCTTGACCAGCGCGAGCATCTCGATTGCCCGGTCCATCGCTGCGCGGCGCGGCAGCTGCTGGTGCAGCGCGACGGTCTCGGCGATCTGCCGGCCCACCGTCATCACCGGATTCAGGCTGGTCATCGGCTCCTGGAAGATCATCGAAATGCGGTTGCCGCGGATCGCGCGCATCGCCGCCGGCTCGAGGTCAAGCAGCTCCGTGCCGTCGAAGCGCACGCTGCCTTCGACGATGCGGCCCGGCGGCGAGGGGACCAGCCGCAGTATGGACAATGCGGTGATCGACTTGCCGCAGCCGCTCTCGCCGACCAGCCCCAGGGTTTCCCCGCGCGCGAGCGACAGCGACACCCCGTCGACCGCCTTGACGACGCCGTCGCGGGTGAAGAAGTGGGTGCGCAACCCGCTGACGGCAAGGACGGGCGGCGTCATCACATTTTCCGCGCCAGGCGCGGGTCGAGCATGTCGCGCAGCCCGTCGCCCACCAGGTTGATGGCCAGCACCGTGACCGCGAGGAAGATCCCGGGCAGCAGCACCATCATCGGCTTCAACTGGAAGTAGGGCCGCGCCTCGGCCATGATGTTGCCCCAGCTCGGCACCTCGGGCGGCGTGCCGGCGCCCAGGAAACTCAGCGCGGCTTCGATCAGCACCGCCGAGGCGCAGATGTAGGTCGCCTGCACGATCAGCGGCGGCAGCGCGTTGGGCAAGAAATGGCGCAGCAGGATGCGCGGCAGGCTGGTGCCGGTCGCGGTCGCCGCCTCGATGTACGGCTGCTCGCGGATGGTGAGCACGATCGCGCGGACCAGCCGCACCACGCGCGGGATCTCGGGCAGGGCGACGGCGATGATCACGATCAGCACGCTGGCCTTCGACAGCGCGATCAGCGCGATCGCCAGCATGATCGCCGGGATCGCCATCATGCCGTCCATCACCCGCATCACCACCGCGTCGACCGCGCGCAGGTAGCCGCTGACCAGGCCGATGGCCAGGCCGATGACCGTCGCCAGCGCGGCCACCGACAGGCCGACGATCAGCGAGATGCGCCCGCCGTAGATCACCCGGCTGTACAGATCGCGCCCGAAGCGGTCGGTGCCGAACCAATACTCGGCCGACGGGCTCTTCAGCCGCTGCCCGGGATTGATCGAGATCGGATCGACGGTGCCCAGCCAGGGTGCTGCGATCGACGCGATCACGATCGCGAGGAGAAGCGTGCAGCCGATCACCACGGTCGGATGGCGGCGGAGGAACGCGACTACGCCCGCGCGCGCGGGCGGCGCGTCGGGAATGGCAATGGATTCGCTGGCGCCGGACATCGTTCAATACCGGATGCGCGGATCGAGCACGGTGTAGAGCATGTCCACGATAAGGTTCACCAGCACGTAAGCGCCGGAGAAGACCAGGATGATGCCCTGGATCACCGGATAGTCGCGGCGCAGGATCGCATCGACGGTCAGCCGCCCCAGGCCGGGAATCGCGAACACGCTCTCGGTGACGACGACGCCGCCGATCAGCAAGGCCACGCCGATGCCGATGACGGTGACGATGGGCACCGCCGCGTTGTGCAGCGCGTGGCGCAGCAGCACGTGGGGCGTGGCCAGGCCCTTGGCGTGCGCGGTGCGGATGTAGTCCTGCGAGAGCGTCTCCAGCATTGCCGCGCGGGTGATGCGCGCGATCAGCGCCATGTACGCCAGCGCCAGCGTGACGCTGGGCAGGATGATGTTCGACAGCCATGGCCAGAAGCCCTTGGCGAGCGGCGTATAGCCCTGGACCGGCAGCCAGTCGAGTTCGATCGCGAACACCCAGATCAGCACGTAGCCGATGACGAACCCGGGGACGGAGAAGCCGAACACCGCGAAGCCCATTACGCCGCGGTCGATCCAGGAGCCGACGCGCCACGCGGCAATCACGCCCAGCGGCACCGCCAGCAGGATCGAGATGAACAGCGTCATCACCGTCAGCGTAAGCGTGGGTTCCAGGCGCTGGCCGATCAGTTGCGACACCGGATGCGCGGAGAAGATCGAGTTGCCCAGGTCGCCGCGCAGCAGCTGGCCGGCCCATGTGAAGAACTGGATCATGAGCGGCTGGTCGAGCCCCAGCTTGGCGCGGATCTTCGCCACGTCTTCGGCCGTCGCCAGGTCGCCGGCGATGATCGCCGCCGGGTCGCCCGGGGCGAGGTGCAGCAGCGCGAAGACGAAAATGGTGACGACCACGACCACCGGGATGGCCGCCAGCACGCGGCGGATCAGGAAGACGTACATCCGGCTATCGAATCAATCGGGGTCTGACCCCGAAACCACACGAACCGTAGACCGAGGCCGTAGGATGGGTGGAGCGAAGCGATACCCATCTCGACGAGTCGCGCGAATCCGTTCCGCAAAGCGATCGTCCTGGCCTTGGCCCCGCGACGAATCGTTCCCGAATTGGCAGATGGGTATCGCCCCGCTCCACCCATCCTACGGGGTCATATCCAGATACGAGGTCAAATCCAGAATTGCGGGGTGCGTATCCGGAGCGCGTGCCGCCTACTTCTTCTCGATATTCCACAGCACCAGCCGCGGCGTATCGAGGATTCCGGAGAGGTTCTTGCGGAAAGCGACCGGGGCGAAGAACTGGCCGGCCGGAATGTACGGCACGACTTCGTAGAAACGCTTTTGCAGCCGCTCGACGATTTCCTTCTGCTTCTCCGGCGGCGCGAGCGGGAACTCCAGGCGGATCTTTTCGAGTTCCTCGTCGCAGGGCCAGCCGAACCAGTTCTTGCCGTCGCACGCGGAGGGCGTCGGCGTGTTCGACAGTGGGCTGTTCATCGCCAGTCCGCCACCCCACGTATGGAAAATATTCCATGCGCCCGGATTCTTGTCCGGCCCGTCCTTGATCTGGCGGCGCGCGCTTTGCGTGCCCCAGTCGATGGCGGCCAGCTCGACCGTCATCCCGATTTCGCGCAGTTTCTGCGCGGTGACCACGGCCTGCGCGTGCGCCAGATGCGTCTCCACCGGATCGAGCACCACCACCTTCTCGCCCTTGTAGCCGGCTTCCTTCAGCAACGCCTTGGCCTTTTCGATGTTGGCCTTCTTGTCCCCCTTCGCCCAGTCGCCCACGCCGGCCTGCGTCTCGAACGGCGTGCCGCAGATGAACACCGCCCAGCAGGGCTTCTCGTATTCGGCGAAGCCGATCATCGAGGACAGGTAGTCTCTCTGGTCGCCGGTCGCATACAGCAGCGCCTGCCGCGCCTTCGCGTTGTTGAACGGCGGAATCAGGTGGTTCATCCGGTAGATGGCTTGCGTGCCGACGCGGTCGATCACCTTGACCGTGATGTTCGGGTCCTTGCGCACCAGCGGCAACAAGTCGGTCTGCGGAATTTCGATGATGTCGACTTCACCCTTGATCAGCGCCTGCACCGCGGTGTTCGAATCGGGAATCACCAGCCATTCGACGCGGTCCACCTTCGCCAGCTTGCCGCCGGCGAAACCGTCCGCCGGTTCGCTGCGCGGCTTGTAATCGGGGTTCTTCTTGTAGACGACCTTGCTGCCGGGCACCCATTCCTCGCGCACGAACATGAACGGGCCCGAGCCGATCGCCGTCGTCATCGCGGTGTTCGGGTCGAGCTGCGCATCGGCTTCGCGCGTGACGAACAGCGGGTTCTCGGGGCCGGCCAGCGTCTCGAGCACGAGGCCGAACGGCTTGTTGAGGCGAATCTCGAAGGTGTCGCCGCCGGTGGCGACGATTTCCTTGGCAAACTGCATCATCGTGACGCCGGCGGGAATGCGCTTGGAAAAGCGCAGAATCGAGGCCACCGCATCCTTCGCGGTCACGGCCTGGCCGTCGTGGAACTTCAGGCCCGGGCGCAGCTTGAACTTCCAGGTGAGGCTGTCGGGACTCTTGCTGTAGGACTCGACCATCTGCGGCTTCGCCGCGAGCTTGCCGTCCAGCGAGAACAGCGTGTCGTAAACCATGTAGCCGTGGTTGCTGGTGATGTTGTTGGTGGTCTGCACCGTGTCGAGGATTTTCAGATCCGCTTGCGGAACCAGGCGCAGCACCGATTGCGCGATAGCGGACCATGGACTAGCCAGGATCAGCGCCAGCGCACCAGCCGCGGTTGCTCGAAATGCATTGCGTCGATAGACACTCATGATCCGGCACTCCTGTTTGATTGCCGTTGCCCCCGCGGCGTCGGCGAAGTTTGACCGGGCACGGTAACATAGGGTATCCCCGATCGCAAGCAACGCCCCGGGTTACCTGTTATCGGCCAATCCGACACCATCCATGCTTATATTTGTTTATCCTTGCCGCGCTGTTACGTCACGAACATAACGGGAAAGAGCTACTTCAATGGCAAATACCCCGCAGCAACACGGGAACCGTTGGCGCACCGCTGCCCGCCTGTGCCTTGCGACTACCGGATTCGCCCTCGCAAGCCTGGCGATCCAAGCCGCTGAATTGAACGACACCGGACAGACCACGTGTTACCGGGACGGCCAGACGTCCACCTGCGCGGGCGGACAGGACGGTCGTTTCGGGCGGGACGCCGCGGCGATGGCTGCTGCGTTATCCAAAACGGGCGCGGGTGCAGCCGGTTTCGATTTCACGAAAATCGCCAACAGTGGCAGCGATCTACCCGATGTGGCACTCCTCGGCAACGGCCCTGGTCAGTGGGCCTGTACGCGCGACAACGTAACCGGTTTGACCTGGGAAGTAAAAACGCCGGCAGCTTCGGATCTGCGATATAGCGGTCACCTGTACACCTGGTATTCGACGGCGGCCGCCAATGGCGGCAATGCAGGCAGTGTCGGCAGCGATTCATGCAATGGAACGCTTGGGGGCGCCTTTTCCAATCAATGCAATACCAACAATTACCGTATCGCCGTCAATGGCACGGCGCTATGCGGATACAGCAACTGGCGACTACCGACACAGGCGGAGTTGCTGAGTGTGGTTAATTTCGCCATCGGCAACCCGGCAATTGATACCGGCTATTTCCCGAATACTCCCGCGTTCTTTTTCTGGAGCGGCACGAACCTGGAACCCGACCCCGAACGTGCTTGGGGTATTTACTTCAACAACGGTAATCTCGGTTACCTCGACAAGTCCGGCGGCCATTCGGTCCGGCTGGTGCGTGGAGCCCCATGATGGGTGACCCGCAAACCAGGAATCCGGTGAGGGAGGCGTTCATGTCCTTGTGCACTTTGTACCGGCTGATTCTGGGAGCCTTGATGCTGTTCCCGTTGACCGTCCTGGCGGCGCAAATCTGCTCCCCGGGAAACAACCTGACAACGCCGAATTCCGATTTCGCGGGAGACGCGGCCGCGGCGGTCTACCATACCAGGACCGGGTTGACCTGGAAGCGGTGCAGCGAGGGCCAGTCTGGCTCCGGATGCGCTGTTGGCGCCGCCGAGAAGCTGAACTGGACGCACGCACTGGCCGCGGCAACCGTTGCAAATGTCGAAAATATCGACGGATACGACGACTGGCGCCTGCCCAACATCAAGGAATTGCAGACGATTATCGAAACCGGCTGCTCCTTCCCCGCTATCAACGAATCCAAGTTTCCGGGTACTGCTACCGGCACACTTGGCGGAGCTGTCGATTACTGGACCAGTACCACCGTTGCAGCCGATCAATCCTCGGCGTGGGCCGTCAACTTTGATATCGGCGTATCCCGGCCGCACACCAAGTCGGATGCGGATTTGGGTGTGGTTCGGCTCGTGCGCGGCGGTTTCGGCTTGGGAACTTTCGATATCTTGAGGTCCGGCGGTTGCACGCTCGACATCGATGGCAACGGCGTCCAGGACGCATTGACGGACGGACTGATCCTTATCCGCGCCTTGTTCGGATTGACGGGCACGGCGGTCACCAACGGGGCGATCGGCGCCGGTACTCCGACGCGAGCGACCTGGAATCAGATTCGGCCGTATCTCAACGGCAGTTGCGGGGCGAACTTGATGCCCTGAGGCATGGCAGCAGCGATGTGCATCATCGAAAGCGCGTCGATCATGTTTCGAGAACAAGTCTTCCCGATGACAAAGTTTCCCAACGAGCTTGATGCAGTTGAGGCGCTCGTGGCGCTGGCCGTCGGAAGGCTCACGGCCGAAGCGCTGACGCGCGCCTGCATCGAGCGTATCGCCGAGCGTGACGCCCGGGTGCAGGCATTCGTGGGATTCGATCCGGAGCGGGCGCTGGCCGAGGCGCGTGCCTGCGATCGCGCCGCTGTGCGTGGACTGCTGCACGGCCTGCCGTTCGGCGTCAAGGACATCATCGACACGCACGACGTGCCGACGCAGTACGGCTCGCCCATCCATGCCGGTCATCGTCCCTCGGCCGACGCCGCCTGCGTGGCACTGGCGCGCGAAGCCGGCGCCGTGATGCTGGGCAAGACCGTCACCACCGAGTTCGCGCTGCGCCATCCCGGGCCGACTGCGAACCCGCGCAACCCGGCGCACACACCCGGCGGATCATCGAGCGGTTCCGCTGCCGCGGTCGCCGACCTGATGGTGCCGGTCGCCTTCGGGACGCAGACCGGCGGGTCGATCATCCGCCCGGCTTCCTACTGCGGCGTGGTCGGCTACAAGCCGTCGCACGGCACGATCAATACCACCGGCGTGAAGCCGCTCGCCAACAGCTTCGACACGGTGGGGCTGTTCGCGCGCTGCGTCGACGATTGCGCGCTCGTAGTCGGCGTTTTGTCAGGCGCGGCGGACGGCGCGGCGCCGCTCGACGCCGTGCAGCCGCGCCGCATCGGCCTGTGCCGCACGCACGCGTGGCCAGACGCCGAGCCTGCCACCATACGCGCAGTGGAGAATGCGGCGGAACAGCTTGCGCGAGCGGGCGTTGTCGTCGAAGAGGTCGCGCTGCCTGACGCGTTCGCCGGCTTCCTCGATGCGCAAGCCGACGTGCTGCGATTCGAAGCCGCGCGCGTGTTCGCGTTCGAGCGCACGCAACGCGCCGCACTATTATCGCAGTCGAGCCGCGAAGAACTGGCGATCGGCGCCGCGTTGCCGCGGCAACGTTATCTCGAGGCGCAGGCGCTGATCGCGCGCTGCCGGATGCTGTTTGCACAGGCGATCGCGCCGTTCGACTTGTACTTGGGTGCGAGCGCGCCGGGCGAAGCGCCGCTCGGCCTGGGCAATACCGGCGAGGCGATGTTCAACCGGCTGACTTCGGGGCTGGGCGTGCCCTGCCTGAACCTGCCCGGCTTTACCGGACCGAATGGCTTGCCGGTCGGCGTCCAGGTGATCGGCGCACTCGGCGACGATCTGCGGCTGCTGCGCGCGGCGAAGTGGATTGCGGCGCGCGTGGGCGATTCGGAAACGGCGAGTGGCGGCAGAGGCTGATCAAAGTGCGGCGGGTGCTTGCAGGGCCGGCGCTACTTCGGCGGCCGGGTCCAGGACTCCGACCAGGCGAGGCAGCAGCTCGAGGCCGGCTTGCCGAACCGGTCCATCAGGAACACCTTGCCGGTGGCCGCCTCGTCGTTCACCGCCAACTGCGCCCCGCGCGCGGGGATGAATGTGCTGTAGACGCCCAGCGGGCGGTCCATCACGCCGGGCGGCACGGCGAGGATGAACGGCGCCATCAGGTCCCAGAAGCTGAGGATGATCTCGTCGTCCGCCGACAGCACGCGCTCTTCGACGGTGCTGAGCGAGTTCCCGGTGCGCTCGAATTCCGCCTCGACGATGGGCAGCGATTCGTCGGCGAACGGCTTGTGCAGCATCGTCTCGATGGTGCGTTGCAGGAAACGCGTCACGCCCGCATTGTCGGAGTAAATGCGCGGTCTGGCGCCGGTCAGCGGGCTCTCGATGAACAGCGTGTGCCCCTGGCCCGATGGCGACCACAGCACGCGCCAGTGGCTGACGCGATCCTTCACCGTCTTGCCACCATCGGCGGACAGGCGGATGAACGAGTTCTCGCCCGTCATCACGACATCGTTCGGGTCCACCGGTAGTTGGTCGGCCATGGTTCCGCTCCTGAGTTCGTTGTTGGAAACTGCCCGCCCGACCTGTGCGCCGGGTTGGCGCGAAGGCGAGGCGGAACGGGCCGCTGCGGTCACCGGATCATATGCGTGAACCGGCATGCGCATTCTACGGAACATCCGGTGGATGCGCGCGGCCAGATGGACTGCCGCGCGGGTCCGCCGGCGAATCGGCGCTTCCCACAGGCGCCGCTCCGCCGGCGGACCCGCCGCGTCAGGTTGCGCTGGCTGCGCGGCTGACCGCCTTGCGCCGCGGCCGGACGGGCACCGCGGTCGTCCCGGCTTTGACCACGCCGGCCCGCGGCTTCGCGCCGTTGCCCGCCGGTACCTTGCGCCGTCCCGTCGGCCGGGTCGGTGCAGCGGCTGGCGCCGCCTCCCTGCCCCGCGCCGCCAGCGCCAACTCGCGCACCCGCGCGAAGTCTTCGTCGGTGAAGACGCCGTTGACGCCCGAGATCGCCGCCAGCTTCATCCCGTGCTTCAGGCCCAACTGGTAGATCTCGCGCACTTTCTTCCACTCGATCGCGCGGCCGACGGTGAAGTTCTCGAAGCGGCCTTCCAGCGCGAGCACGATGGTTTCGGCCAGGCAAGCGTAGGCCACGCCCTTCGGCAGGCCGATGTTCTTCATCTTCACCTCGCCGGGCAGCTGGATCTCGCCGGACTCGATCACCAGCACGTCGGGGCGCTTGGCCACGTCTTCGGGCTGCAGGTCCAGCGGGCGCGCCACGTCGGTGATCACGCAGCCTGGCTTGACCTTCATGATGTCGAGCACGCGCTTGCCCGCGGCCGACGTGGCGGTGACGATCATGTCCATCGCGGCGATGTGCGTGTCGGCCTGCGCCGAGAGCACCACCTTCGCATCGGGCGTTTCCTGCAGGATGGATTCCTTGAGCGCCAGCAGCTTGGCGGTCTCGGGGGAGACCAGCGTGACTTCCTCGGCAGCGCGCACCAGCAGGCGCGAGCACGCGGCGCCGATGGCGCCGGTCGCGCCCACCACCATGGCCTTGAATTTCACGCGCTCCCTGCCCTGGGGCGGCGGCGTCAGGCCCAGGCGCAGCAGCGCATCGTGCGCGGCCCACAGGGCGCCCGAGGCGC
Source organism: Betaproteobacteria bacterium (assembly GCA_016717855.1). Taxonomy (GTDB): domain Bacteria; phylum Pseudomonadota; class Gammaproteobacteria; order Burkholderiales; family Casimicrobiaceae; genus PALSA-1005. Next base: position 87,994 of record JADKEV010000001.1, on the reverse strand, counting down.
TGTAGCTGTTGCCCGTCGTGATCGGCAGCGGGGCGCGGCGCGCCACCGTGACGCCGGCGTCGCCCACAACCTTGGTGAAGGCGCCCAGCCCCATGATTTGTGCACCCAGCCGCTTGGCCATGGCGGCGGCATCGAGCAGCCGGCGGTAGGTGAACTCGGGGCTGTGGCTCATGATTTCGCGCGGCGTGCCGCCCACCGAGATCAGCCAGCCTTCGCACTCGACGCCGGTGGGCGAGCGGATGCCCTCGACGCGCGAATAGACGAAGGGGCGGCGCATAGGCCATGACCTTTTCCAGCGTGTCCATGAAGATCGGCGGCGACACGCGCGAAAGCAGTTCGACCGGTTCGAGTTTCTTGAAATACTCCTGCGACAGCGGATGGATCACGAAGGCGAAGCGGTTGACCCGCTTGAACCCGTTGGGATAGAGGATGCGCGGCTGCAGTTGCAGCGTGGTGACGATCTCCAGGTAGTCATCCTCCAGGATGTCGTCGCTGTCGCGGCCGGTGGCCGCGATGATCATCGCGTCGAGCAGGTCGGGGGAAATCACGTGCCCGTGCATGACCGTCGAGCCATCGACCACCATGTGCACGCCCTTGTCCTTGAAACGCGCGAGCCGCTCGTCGTTGACGGTCGAAGTGATCAGGGTCTTGCCCGCCAGGTCCTCGAGGTCGAAGTCGTCGAGCTCGTGCACGGGCGCCACGACCACGCTGGCCGAGTGCATCGCCCGGGAGAGCACGAAGCGCGACCAGCGCTGGAGGAGCGCGTCCGGCATTGCGAACCGCGGCACCCAGTCCGCCACGTAGTGCGCGCCGGTCGCATACAGGTCCAGCGCGTCCAGCGAGGTCAGCAGCTTGGGGATCCCCAATTGCTGCACCGGGTCGGCGAACATGAGGTTGTCGGTGTACTCGGACATAGCCATCGCCAGCTTGTTGCTGGCCATGCCGGAGAAGAACAATACCCTGGCGTTGTCGAAGTAGTGGGACTGCTCGACCTGGGTGTGGCGCACCGCCCACTCGAGGAAAATCTCGCCCAGCCGCATCCCGTTGGTGACCTGCGCGCGCCTCACGACGTTCTGCAGCAGGGCGCCATCCGCCGCGTCCATGCGCTGCGCGCCGGTGTGGTTGCTGTCCTTCACCAATCCCAGGCCGATCGCGTCGGCGCGTTTGTCCCAGTAGCGGGCCAGCTTGACCGCCTCGGCCATGCTGCCGTCGGTGCCGCGGCGGCGCACCCGCATTTCCTCGCCGAGGAAGCGGGTCATGAAGTCGAAATCCTGGCTTTTTGAGCCGAGGCTGATGCTGATCACGCTCTTCATGGAAATTTGCAGGCAAACTGGGGGTGGTGGACGTTCTCATTCTGGAGCAAAGTCAAGATGGATAATTTGATCACCGACATGGTTCGCTCATTCGGCCTGCCGCCACTCAAGCGGGCGGCCGGGGTCGTGACCCGGCTGCTGCCGATCCCGCAGCCATTGCTGCTGGTGGGGCCCGGCGCCAGCGCCCGCCTGGGCGAGGCAATCGGCGAATTCGGCCACCGGAAGGTGCTGATCGTCACCGACGCGGTCATCGCGAAACTCGGCCTGATGCAGCCGCTGACCGCGGCCCTGGCCGCCGGCGGCACGCGCTTCGTGGTCTTTGACGGGATCACCCCGGACGCGCCGATCCCTGAGGTGGAGCAGGGCATCGCGCTGTTCAAGCGCAAGAAGTGCGACGCGATCGTCGCCTTCGGCGGCGGCTCGGTGATGGACGCAGCCAAGGCCATCGGGCTGGCCACGGCCAACGACATGCATCCGCGCGAACTGGTCGGCTACTTCAAGGGCTGGCATGGGCCGGCGCCGATCTACGCGGTGCCCACCACTTCGGGCACCGGGTCGGAAGTGACCGTCGCGGCGGTGATCTCCGACCCCGAGCACGCCGCCAAGCTGGTGATCGCCGACACCCGCATCGTTCCCGACATGGCGGCGCTCGATCCGACCCTGATGACCGGACTGCCGCCGGCCATCACGGCGGCGACCGGCATGGACGCGCTCACGCATGCGGTCGAGGCCTACATCGGCGGCTGGTCCACCCCGTATTCGGACCGCATGGCGCTGGCCGCCGTGCGCATGATCTACCGGCACCTGCCGATCGCCTGGCGCGATGGCAACGACCTGGAAGCGCGCGAAAAGATGGCGCTGGCCGCGGCGTTTGCCGGCCTGGCGTTCACCCGCGCGAACGTGGGGAACGTGCATGCCATCGCCCACCAGCTCGGCGGCCGCTATCACACGCCGCATGGGCTGGCCAACGCGATCATGCTGCCGCCGGTGCTGCGCTTCTGCGCACCGGACGCCGGCGCGAAACTGGCCGCGCTGGCGGTTCACGCCGGGGTCGGCGAGGACGGTCAGCCCGAGGGCGTGCTCGTGCGCAAGTTCCTCAAGTCGGTCGAGACGATGAATGCGGCGCTCGGCATCCCGCGCCACCTCGACGCGTTGCGCGAAGCGGACATCCCCGACCTCGCCCGTGCCGCCTGCTGGGAGGCCGACACCAACTATCCGGTGCCGCGGCGGATGACGCAGCGTGACTGCGAGAAAATCCTGCGCGCCGTGCTGCCGTCGAAAGCGGCGCCGAAGCGTGCGGTGCGGACGCCGGGGGGGCGCACGACGAAGCCGGCCGGCAAACGGCGCAAGCGCCTGCCGTAGGATGGGAGGAGCGCAGCGATACCCATCTCACGTTCTGCTCCCTCGCCCCGCTTGCGGGGCTGGGGTGAGGGGTGGTTCTCCGAAGATGATGGGTATCGCTGCGCTCCACCCATCCTACGGCAGCAACGGCAGCAGCGACTGGATGTAGGACTCGACGAGCTGCTCCGTGGTCCGCGTGGCGTCCGGTCCGATCGCTGCGGCGATCAGCGGCGGTCCCCGCATATCGAACAGGTAGCGGATCAGCATCACTCCGTCGGTCAGGGCATCGACTTTTCCGTTGCCGTCGACGTCGAGCATCGGGCGGATGTCGTTCAGGTAGTCGGCCATCTCGCCCGGATCGGTCCGCGTTGCCCCATCACCGAGCGCTCCGGCCGTGAGCGGCAAGCCGGTCAGCCCGAACAGGTAGCGGAGCGCGAGCAGCCCATCGGTGAGAGCGTCGTATGCGCCATTGCCATCGACATCGACGCGCAGCGGCGCGACGGTGTCGGGGGCGAAGGTGGCAGACACCGCGCTGGTGCCCTGCGGCGTCAACTGGCAGGGGCCCAGCCCGGTGCACGCGCCCAGCCAGCCGGTGAAGACCGATCCGGCGTCGGGTACCGCGTTCAATGTCGCTGCCTGCCCGATGAAGAACTGCGCGCTGCACGCGCCGCCACACGCGATGCCGCCCGGACTGCTGGTGACGCTGCCGGTCCCGGACCCGGCGAGTTCGACCGCGACCGTCACCGTGGAACCGACGGCATTGAGAATCGCCCAGTTGGTCGCGTAGACGGTCCCGTCGGGTCCGATCAGCGTCGAGGTGTAGGCTTCGCCGACGCCCGGGGAAAGCGTGACCGCCTGCGACAGCGTGTTCGTGGCCAGATCCCAGCGGTAGACCTTGCCGTCCTCGCTGTTGGCCATCACGGCTCCGGTGATTGGATCGACGGCGGCCGCGTTGATGCACCACTCCTTCACCGCGTTGGGGAACAGCGGGACGTAGTCCGGATCCGGCGTCGGGCCGGCGACGGACAGGACCTCCCGCATGACCAGCGTGCCATTGGACGAGGGGTGCGGCTCCACCATCGTGTCGTTGGGATCGAGCACGGCGATCCGGTTCACGCCGTTGCCGCCATCGCTGCCCGGATAGTCGTTGTACTTGGTGAAGACCAGATAGGACGACGTGCCCGTGTACGATGGCACCGCCGCCGCAGGGACGACGGCGGGCGTGCTGTCCCAGCCGAACCCGCCGGGGGTCTTGGTCTGCGCGAGGTCCGCCGAGAAGTGGAGCAGCCAGCCCCGCGAACTGGTGAACGGATTGCCGAGGACGCCGTAATAGACATCGCCGTCCGGGCCGATCATCGGCGAGGCCGAGCTGTTGTCGTTGGCCAGCGCGTTAGACGTGCCGCCGTTGCGCGGATCCTTCAGCGCCACGCGCATCGGCACGCCGGGACTCGATTCCTTGACGGTCAACGTCGCCGGATCCAGGCCGACCAGGTAGGCGGCAGCTCCCGCGCCGCCGCTGACGACGACATAGAGCGTGCTCTCGTCGTTGGAGAGGGCCGGCGCCGCCTGGTGCGGCACCAGCGTGGCGACGGGATCGCCCGCCGCCGCGGTCGCGGCGATCCACGTGCCGATGCCGGCGGCGTCGACGCGGGCGATCCCGTTGACGAGGCCGAGCGGCGCGCCCGCCGTCGTGCGGAATCCGAAATAGATGGCGCCGCTGGCGTCGGCGGTGATCGGCGTGTTGACGAAGACTGTGGTATTGAAGCTCGCCGGATCGAGATGGTAGGCGTCAATATCGTGGAAGGCAAACTGACCGCTGTTGTTGGGCACGCTCGCATCGAGATTGTCGCGGAAGTGCACGGTGCCGCCCGCACCGGCGAACCAGACACGATTGCCCGCGGCCAGCGCCGGCCCATAGCTCGGCTTCCAGTAGTGCGGCGGCGGCACGTAGGCGGTGGCGGTCGTCCACAGCAGCGAACCGTCGCCCCCCTTGCGCGCGTCGACGCGGTAGGTATCGGCGGCGCTGGTGCGGATCGGGATGATCACCGTGTTGCCCGGCGTGATCACGGGTGAGCCGTAATGGATGAGGACAGGTTCTGGCGGCGAAGTGAGGTCCACCGGCGTCGACCAGCGCACGACGGCCAGCGGCTGTGCGGCCGTCGTGGAGACTCCCGTGTGCTGGGCGTTGCCGCCGAGCGTGGCCCAGTCCGCGGCTGCCGGCGCTGCAAAGGACGCTGCCGCCAGGGCGATCGCGGCCAGTCCGGACGCGCGGCGCAAGCACGGCTCGGCACTTGCCGGTCCTGGACTACCGCCCGTCATGAAGATTCTGGTTTTCAACTTGGCCGTACCCTCAGTAGACGCATCGAGCCCGGAGTATCGCGCGTTTACCGTCGCGTGAAGCCGGGAAACCGACAAAGGGCGGCCGGAGTGGGCAGAGGGCGTCGTGCAATCTGCATGGTAGAGTCGGAAACTTCATCGACAACTTACTGTGGCGCGCGCCTGGCCCGACCGACCCTGGGGGGGGGGGCCCCCCCCCCCCCCCCCCCCCCCCCCCCCCCCCCCCCCCCCCCCCGCCGGGCGGGGGGGGGGGGGGGGGGGGGGGGGGGCCCGCCGGCGGGGGGGGGGCGGGGGGGCCCCCCGGGGGGGGCGGGGGGGGGGGGGGGCCCCCCCCCCCCGGGGGGTGGTAATGCCGGCCCGCTCGGCCCGGCGCCGCGCGCTCGTCGCCTTCGGTTCCGTATCCTTCGCGTATTTCGCGTACTCCGGCCTGTTCGGAGCCTACGCGCCGCTGTGGTTCCAGAGTCTGGGCTACAGCACGCTGGCGATCGGCACGCTGGCTTCGCTGCAGAGCGCGACCCGGATCTTCGGCCCCTACGCCTGGGGCTGGTTCGCCGACCACAGCGGGCGGCGCACGCGGATGCTGCGCATCGCGGCGGCGGGCTCGCTCGTGAGTGCGTTCGGCTTCTTCGCCACGCCCGGATACGGTTGGGTGGCCACGGTAATGGTGACGCTCTTCCTGTTCACCGCGGGCGTGAGTCCGCTCAGCGAAGCGGCGCTGGCGCATCTGGTCATCCGCGACGGGTCGTTCGATGCCGGGCGCTACGGCCGGGTGCGGGTCTGGGGCTCGGTCGGGTTCATCGCATCGGTGATTGCCGGGGGCTACCTGCTGGAGGCGCTGGGCATAAACCTGTTTCCGGCGCTGACGATCCTGTTGCTGGCGATGCTCTTCCTGGCCACAGGCCGGGTGCCGGCCATCGTGGAACCGCCGCATCCGGTCGAAGGACTGGCCGGGGCGATGCGGGTACTGCGCCGGCCGGTGGTGGCGTGGTTCTTTCTCGGGATGTTCTTCACGGTGATGGCCCACGTGAGCCTGTACGCTTTCCTGTCGCTGTACCTGGCTTCGCTGGGTTACGAGAAGGGCGCGATCGGCGTGCTGTGGGTGATCGGCGTCGTCCTCGAGGTGGGGTGGTTCTGGTTCCAGGGACGCTGGGTGCACCTGCTGCCGCTGCACGGCTGGCTGCTGCTCGCGGCCGTCGCCTCGGCGCTGCGCTTCGCGGCGACGGCGGCGTACGGCCACATCGTCTGGGTGCTCGTGCTGGCGCAGTGCAGCCACTCGCTCACGTTCGCCGCGCAGCACAGCGCCTGCGCGGCGGTGATCAATCGCCATTTCGACGGACCGCTGCGCGCCCGCGGACAGGCCTTGTACTCGGTGCTGGGCTACGGCGTCTCGGGCGTCATCGGCGGCGTGGGGGGCGGCGCGCTGAGCGAGAAGTGGGGCTTCGGCGCGGTGTTCTGGGCGGCGAGCATCGTCGCGGTGCTGGCGGCGCTGTGCAGCTGGCGCGCGCTGGTGCTGGAGCGGGTGAAGGCGGAGTCAAGGCTGTGAGGCGCGACGGCGACGCCGCACGGCGACAAAGACTGCTTGCAGCGCAACGGACGGGCGATCCGACAAAATGACGACTCCGCACAGATCGACGCAACTCGCGCATGGCCTCATTGTCGCGGCGTTATTGCTGGGCGCCTGCCTGCGGTTGTTCAATCTGGGGAACGTGGGCGAGCGCACCCCTGACGAGAAGACGTATACCGCCCAGGCGGCTGCGCTTCTTGGCGAGGGCCTGCCGGGACTGCGCAGAATGGCCGCCGAGTACGTCAAGGACAATGACTACCGGTACCTGCCGCCGCCCAACCGGATCGGTTACACGGCGCCGGTTGCCGGTCTGATGGCCGCGACGGGCCGATCCGATGCGCTGATCGGGGCCTGGGTGTCCTGTCTGGCAAGCATTGCCGGTCTTGCCCTCATTGCGGCGATCGGCGTGCGGTTCTTCGGTCCGTGGGTTGGCGCCCTGGCCGCGTTGCTGCTGGCCACTTTCCCGCCGGATCTGGTCATCGCGCGCCGGGCATGGTCGGACGCCATGGTCAGCCTGCTCACGTGCATCCTCTTGTATTGCGCGCTTTCGCTCGCCCGCAGGGCGACGTCGTGGCGGCCGGCGCTGGCGTTTCTCGCGGCCGGCAGCGTCTTTGCGATGACGAAGGAGACGTCGGTCATCGTCAGCGGCCTGTGCCTCGTGTGGATCCTTGCGTCCCAGCGGCGGTCGGCGATTCCACTCGCGGCAGCTACGGTCGTCGCCGGGATCCTGAGCCTTGCCTTCGTGGCCTGGGCAATTGGCGGCGCTGCCATCCTCTGGGACATCCAGTCGCGAATCGGATCGTTCCACCGCGTCAATCCTTACGCGATCGATTACCAGAGCGGCCCCGCCTGGTGGCTGCTCAAGAGCTTCTGGATCGCGAGTCCGTGGACGCTCGCGCTGGCGCTGGCCGGACTCGTTGCGGCGCCCTTCTTCGACGCGTGGCGGGACCGGCGCGCGGTGATCGCGCTGGCGGGGTTCGTGGTGGTCATGCTGGCCATCCCGCTGGCGTTGCCCGCATGGCTGAATCTGCGCTACTCGAGTCTCGCGTTCGGGCCTCTATGCCTCATGGCCGCGGCCGCCTTGTACCAGGGTCTGCGCATGCTGCAAGCACGGCTCCCGGCAGCGACGGTCACGGCGCCGGCCATTCTTGCCGGCGTCGGGATCGCGGCGGCGGGGCTGGGCGACTATCGCTACTTCAATCGCTGGTTCGTCGCGACCCAGACCGCCGATCTGTCCGTGCGGATGTTGTTCGCCACAGCAGGAGACGAAAAGGATCTTCCGCCGCCGGGCGCATCGCCGCCACAGCCGACACGAGTTGATCAGTCGAGGGCCCTGGCTGCGGATGCCCTGAATCGATCCCTGGCCCACTATCAGCAGGGACGTTTCGACGAAGCCATCGACGCCGCTCGCGGTGCCCTGGCTTTGCGGCCGGATTACGCGGAGGCCCACAACAACCTGGCGGCCGCCTATGCGTCCAAAGGCATGTGGGACGAAGCCATCCGGGCGGCCGAAGAGGCATTGCGACTGCAGCCGGATTTCCAACTGGCCAGGAACAATCTCGCCTGGGCGCGCGGCGAGAAGGCCAAGGGCGGGGGTCGGTGAGTGGCGCGTGGGCGTTCAGGCGGGAGGTGGGGGGACTGTGCGACGAAGCGGGAAACACTGCGCAGGCGATAGCTTTTGCGCCTCGGGACTCCGGCGGCTCGGGCTCAGGGTTGCCGTTCTTCGGCCGGCGCCCGGGGATTGTCGGGGATTCGTAGCGTTCGCATCCTGGACATCTGCAGGACCATGGCAAGAGGTCCCTTGACTCGACCGAGATCTCGCAGCATGCGGAATTCAGCCATCGTTCCCTTCCACAGGCCCAGCTTTTCGGCTTTTCGCGCCTGCGCCACCCGGCTCCAGCGCACCACCGCGATCGAAAGCTGTCGCGCGATGATGCGTTCATTCATGAAGACTTCTATGCCGAACCTCGGCAATTCCCGTATCTCGGCGAGCGCCTCGCTCAGAAGTTCTTTCTGAAACACGCGCTCGCCGGAAACGAAATCGAGTCCCAGGAGCCGGAAGATGCGAAGGCTGTTCTCCCTGAGGCTGATGCCGAGGTCCGCTCGTCCGGACAGTACCGGCTCGGCCAGTGCGCCCACATCTTGGGCGGTGAGGCCCTTCAGATCGGCATCGAGCAGCATGAGCGTCGCGTTCTTCGCGGCGGCAACACCGGCCGCCATCGCGAAGCTCTTCCCCCTGTTGGGCACGTAGGAGATCAGCCGCACCGTCGGAAATCCGCGCACCGTAACTGCCGTGCCATCGGTGGACCCGTCGTCGACGACGATGACTTCGTCGACAAGTGGATGCGTCACAACGGCCGCGAGGACGGCGCCTATCCTGGGCGCCTCGTTGTAGGCGCAGATGATGCAGGAGATTCCCATGAGCGGTCACAGCGCCAGGCGTGCCTGGCGCACTTCCATCAGTGCCTGCCCGACGAGGATTCCGCTCCCCTCGGCAACGCCGTCGCGGAGCGCAAACCCGGGCGGCGCAATCACGAGAATCGTCGAGCCGTGCTGAAACCACCCCATCTCTTCGCCCTTCCGGAGTGAGGCGTCGCAATCCATCCGGTGCGGGCCCCGGTATCGCAGATGGAGCAGCACGTCGAGAAAGTGCAGGCGGATGCCGGCCACCAGGATCGCCGCAACCGGGACCAGCAGAAGCTGCGTGCCGCCCGGGACCCGCTCGATCCGGATCACGGCCCGCTCGTTCCTGCAGAACAGCTTCTCGACGCGCTTGAGCGCGATCGGATTGACGTTCCAGGTGTCGCCGGATAGGTAGTCGACCTGTCGTACCCGGCAGTCCAGCGGCGCGTGAAACCGGTGGTACATGCTCGACGTGATCCGGATCGTGGCATAGGTTCCGTTGGCGTAGCGCCGGGCCAGGTCGGGGTCGCCGAGCAGCTCGGGCAGCGTGTACGGATAGCCCTTGGCCTGGAAGAGCCGAACACCGTCGATCCGGCCGCAGGCACCGACGATGCCATCGCAGGGGCTGGCGAGTACCGCGGGATCCGGGTCGACCGGCCGCGCTCCCGGCTTGAGTTCACGGGTAAAGCAGTCGTGCATGCTGACAAAGCGCTCCTTCTTGGCCTCGTCGAGGCGCAGGTCGGCGAAAAGCCGCCAGATGCCGATCGACAGGGCGGCCACCAACGGCTGCTCGATCCGCGAAAACCAGCCCATGAATATCGTCGCCGCGCGGCGCGGAATGCGATTGGTGAGCAGGAAATTGAGCCGCTCCTGCTGCAGCAATTGCAGAACCGTCGTGCGCAGTGTCGTCATCAGCATGTCATATGCATCCTGTATCAGAAGGCCTGGAGGAATCAAGGAGGAACTGCTCGTGTGGTACATCCTGGGTACGGTGGCATCGCTTGTCGCGCTGCCGGGACTTGGTGACGCGCATCCAGTTGTCGCGGGCCAAGCACCGCTCGCTCGCCGGGCACGCGCGGATATCCCGGCGGGTCGCCAGCCTGTTGCCGTTCTATGAATTCGGCGAGGAGGAGTTCTTCACCGCCGATCACGCGCCCGAAGCCGTCGCCGCAACTCGCCGGTCCGGATTCGCGCGACTCTCCGCGCTTTACGGCGAGCGCTTTGCCAAGTCCGCCGCCCTCACCGCGGACGTCGCCGGCTCGATCTCCGACCTGCAGTTCACGGCGAGCTATCGCGTCCCGTTCCAGTTCAGCCGTCATGTGCGCAAGCATCTCAACGGCGGATCGTTTCTGGCGTCGGCCGAGGGCGTGACAGTCACCGACCTCGACGGCAACCGACTGTTCGACCTGACCGGCTCCTACGGGGTGAACGTGTTCGGCGTCGATTTCTACAAGGACTGCATCGAGCGCGGCGCGGAGCGGGTGCGGGAACTCGGCCCGATCCTGGGGGCCTACCATCCGGTGGTGGCGAAGAACGTCGCCCGGCTGAAGGCGATCTCCGGGCTCGACGAAGTCTCGTTCCATATGTCCGGCACCGAGGCGGTGATGCAGGCGGTGCGGCTGGCCCGTTACCATACCGGCCGCTCGCACCTGGTCCGGTTCTGCGGCGCCTACCACGGCTGGTGGGGCGACGTGCAGCCGGGCGTGGGCAACCCGCAGCCGGCGCGCGAAACCTATACGCTGGAGGACATGAGTTAGCGCGCGTTGAAGGTTCTGTCCAGCCGCCGCGACATCGCCTGCGTGCTGGTCAATCCGCTGCAGGCCCTGCATCCGAACGCCGGGGCGCCGGGCGATTCGGCGCTGGTCGACAGCTCGCGGCGCGCCGCATTCGATCGGGCTGCTTATGCTGCCTGGCTGGGGAAGCTGCGCAAGGTCTGCACCGAGCGCAACATCGCGCTGATCTTCGACGAGGTGTTCGTGGGCTTTCGTCTTGCCCGCGGCGGCGCCCAGGAGTACTTCGGCGTGCGCGCGGACATCGTGACCTACGGCAAGACCCTCGGCGGCGGCCTTCCTGTCGGCGTGGTCTGCGGCAAGCACGCGTGGATGAAGCGGTTTCGCGACGACCGGCCCGCCGACATCTGCTTCGCCCGGGGCACGTTCAATTCCCATCCTTATGTCATGGGCGCGATGGACGCGTTTCTCGATCATCTGGAGACGCCGGAAGCCGCGGCCCTCTACGCGAACATCGACCGGGTCTGGACCGATCGCGCCGACCGGTTCAACCGCCGGCTGCGCGACGAAGGGCTGCCGGTCCGGGTGGCCAGTCTGTCGAGCATCTGGACGGTGCTCTACACCGAGCCCGGCCGCTACAACTGGATGCTCCAGTACTACCTGCGCGCGGCGGGCCTGGCATTGAGCTGGGTCGGCAGCGGGCGCCTGATCTTCAGCCTCAACTACACCGACGAACAATTCGCCGAGGTGCTCGAGCGGTTCGTCGCCGGCGCGCAGGCCATGCAGCGCGACGGCTGGTGGTGGCGCGATGAGCGCGCCTCGAACAAGTCGATCAGGCGCCGGATCCTGCGTGAATTGATCGCTCATCGGTTCAAGTGATCGCCAGGCCGCCGGTCGTTCTTCGACCGAAGCGGCGGGGTCGGGAGGACCCCGCGGAACCCTGGCGCCGAATGACGCCCGGGTATCCGCCCGGAGGTCCGCGGCGCTAGGCCGCCACGTTGTGCTTCGAGCTGCCTGGATCGAGCATCTCGCCGCGCAGCAGGTACAGCGGGGCGCGGTGGTACAGAATGATGTCGTGGAACGGATCGGTGAGGATCTTCGTGAACCACACCAGGCCGGTCTGCACGTCCCGCAGCAGGAAGAGGTGAAAGGTCCGGAACAGCAGGCCGCCCACGCCTATGGCCAGCCACAGCAGTCCGACATTGTTCACGTAGTCCAGCGCATCGACCGGCTGCGGAAAGAGCCCGACCAGTGTCGGGTCGAACCAGAGCGCGAGCGGGGAGACTGCCCAGATCGCCATCAGCACCACCTTGCGGCGCAGGTTGTAGCCGACCTTGATCTCTTCCTTGTGTTCATGCGTCGCCTGGTTGATCTCGTCGTACCCTTTCGGCTCGAAGAAGAAGTGCCCGCTCTGGCGGGTCAGCATGCCGACCAGCCAGCAAACCAGCGCGGCCATCGCCGGGGCTTGGAACAGCAGCACGTAGCCGACGACGAAACTGCAGGCACTGATCAGGTGCAGGGTCTGGTTGATGCGGCTGTGATGGTAGTAGCGATGGTCATCCCAGCGCTGCTCCCTGAGCGCGGCCATGAATCCACTCATTGCGTTCTCCCGTGTCGTTGAGGTTCGGGTGCCAGGACTGCGGCAGCACGAAGACACGTATAGCCCCGTTTCGTGACAGTTCGATGAAACCGGCGCGGGCAACTGACCCGAAAATACAGTGAAACTGACTCCGGCCTGTCATCTGGTTTTGGTCAAGTTGCACATCTGCCTGCAAGAAGTCGACGGGCAACCTCGAGGAACGACATGATCGAAGGCACGACTGGCCGGATTGACTTCCACCTGCACTCCTACGCCTCCAACGTAACCGACTATTACGCCGCGAACAGCCTCGCCATCCCCGAGTCCTATTCGGACCCGATCAAGCTCTATCACATGCTCAAGCGCCGCGGCATGGCGCTGGTCACGCTCACCGATCACAACTCGATCGATGGCGTGCGCGAAATGCTGGACCGCGGCCTGCCGGATGTCTTCATCAGCGCGGAGATGACGACCACGTTCCCGGAGGACGGGTGCAACATACACATCACCGTCGCCAACATGACCGAAGCACAGTTCGCCGAGGTCAACCGCCTGCGCGGAAACGTCTACGAAATGGTGGCCTACGTCGACCGGGAGATTGCCTTCGAGGCCCAGCGCCCGGCGGGCAACAAGCTGGCGTACTTCATGACCCACCCGCTGATGAGCACGCAGAACCGCCCCTACGGCCGCGAGGGCTCGCTGACGGTCGAGCACATCGAGAAGGCGCTGCTGCTGTGCAACTGCCTGGAAGTGCACAACGGCGCGCGCACCCGGGCCATCAACGACCTGACCGGCGACATCGTCCGGGGCCTGGATCGCGGGACAATCGAGCGCCTCGCCAATGTCCACGACATCGCCCCCAAGGGGCCGACGCCCTGGCTCAAGTCCGTCGTGGGCGGATCGGACGACCATTCGGGGATCAATCCCGGGCAGACCTGGACCGAATTCGAAGTGCATGGCGGCGCGGTCACCGCCAACGCCCTGGTCGAATCGATACGCGCGCGGACCAGCCGTCCGCACGGCGGCCATGGCGGGCCGATCACCATTGCGCACTCGCTTCTGAAACTGCTCTATGAAGGCGGCATGCAGCCCTCCGGCAAGGGCGGCGGCAAGGCCGCGGCCAAGCCCGTCAGCGTCGGCGCCACGATGCAATCGCTGCTGCGCCTGGTCTTCGATGCCGACAACCGCAGCGCGGTCGACAGACTCTCGTTCCAGGCGCGGCTCTGGCTCGGCGGCATCAAGAGGACGCTTTCGCGCCCGGATCGATCGCTGCCGTTCGAGGCCGTGCTGGAGGCGGAGCTCTGCCGGATGCTGACCGACGCGGGTTTTCGCGCGGAGCTGGCGGCTGCCGCCGCAACGGACGACCGGATCTTCCTCGTGGTGAAGACCGTCGTCAATCGCATCTTCGCCCACTACGTCCGGAACCTCCAGCGGACCGAGTCGATGAACCTGGTCACGGCCATCAAGGAGGCCGTGGCGCTCATATCGTCGAACCTGTTCGTGTCGCTGCCGTATCTCATCGCGTTCATGCAGCAGAGCTCGGATTGCCAGATCGCGCGCGATGTGCGCCGGGCGTTTACCGTACGCGAGCCGCAGAAGGTCGTGCTCCTGACCGACACTTTTTTCGATGTCAACGGAGTATCGATCAGCATCAAGCGCATGATCCGCGAGGCGATCCGCCGCGAGATCGACTTCACCGTCGTGACCTGCATTGCGGCCGATGAGATGGACAAACGGATGCAGGATCCGGAGGTGCGCCGCTTTGTCGAACTCGGCCGCCTCAAGCTGTTCACCGCGCTGGCGAACCTCGATTTCCCCGAGTACGACGGCCTGCAGATCTACTTCCCCCCGATGCTGGACCTGCTCAAGTATCTGCAGGAATCGGGTTTCACGAAGATGCAGATCAGCACACCGGGGGTGGTCGGCCTGGTCGGGCTGGTGGCGGCCAAGCTGCTGCAGATCGAGACCGCGGCCACCTATCACACCAGCATTCCGGAGTACGTCGAGAACTACACCAAGGACGTGAGCCTCGAGGCCATCGCCTGGAAGTACATGATCCTGTTCTACCACTCGGTCGACGAGATGCTCGTGCCCTCGAAGTTCGTGGCGAACCTGCTGCACAAGCGCGGCCTGCGCAATCGCAAGCTGCTCGTCCTCGACCGCTGGGTGGACGTCGACCGTTTCCGGCCGGACAAGCGCGTGGACACCTATTGGCAGCGGTTTGGCATCGCGCCCGACGCGGTCAAGTTCCTCTACATCGGCCGGGTGGCCATCGAAAAGAACCTGCACCTGCTGGCGCAAGCCTACCGTACCCTGCGCGAGAGCCGGGAGGACGCGCACCTGATCGTCATCGGCGACGGCCCCTATCGTGCGGCCCTGCAGGATCTGCTGCAGGGGTTGCCCGCGACGTTCACCGGCTACCTGCAGGGCGAGGAACTCGCCACCGCGCTCGCTTCCTGCGATGTGAAGGTATTCCCCAGCACCACGGACACCTGGGGCAACGCGCCGCTGGAGGCGCAGGCCTCCGGCTTGCCGGTCATTGTGACCGACATCGGCGGGCCCGCCGAACTGATGCAGGACGGCGTCACCGGCATCATGGTGCGCGGCCACGACGTGCGCGGCCTGCAGTCCGCCATGCTGCAACTCATGGATGGCAGCCTCCGCATCGAGATGGGGAGGGCGGCGCGCGCGTACGCCGAGGTCAATCGCGTGGACGAGCCGTTCACGGCGGTGCTCGATTCCGAGGCCTACCGGCGTCAACTGCGCAAGAAGAAGCGCGCGGCCGCGCGGCCCGGCGCAGGCGCCTCGTCCGCAGATGGCGCAGCGGTCAAGATCAGCAGCCCGGTGGCCGCCAATGAGCCGCTGGCGGTCACGGCGGCGGATGCACGGGCGATGGCCATCGCCGGCGAGCACGCCTGAGGCTTGCCGGCTCGTCTGCCGGGTTCCCTATCTTGCGCCGAAGGCGCCGACCGCTCTGACGCCCGGCGCCGCATCGTCCTGCGCCGCAGGCACTTCCGGCGGGTTGCGGGTCCTGAGCGGCTCGATCCGTCGGCTTGCGCTCCGCTGCCGCTCTCGCCCTGCGGGCGGCTTGCTGAAGCATGCCGCGGGTCGAAAGGCGCTGAGGAGCCTCGCGTGGGTCGGCCCCCGCCCCTCTGACTGGGCCTCGAGCTTTTCGTCGCCCCCGCACGGTGGGCAGGCGCAGCAAGAGAGGAGGTGGCGCCTGAAACCCGGGGCCGGGAGCGCCCCGCGACCCACGGCATGGTCGGGGACGAGCCGGGGAACAACGGGGCTACGCTCATCGCCGGCCTTTGCGGTCGCCGCGGCGCGCCGCGAGCGCGACGGGGCCGGGTCGGACACGCGAAGCTTGCGCAGCCGCGAGGTCTTCTTGTGCTGGTGCTCCTCCATCCGCCCGAGCACATCGACCAGGAAGCGCAGCGTCTCGCGGATGTACGGACCCTTGTTCAGCATCACGCACTCGGCGCGGCTGCCCATCGCGGCGTCCGTGACCTCGGCGCGCGAGGGCATCCCGCCCTTGGCCAGCGATTCCAGCACCTGCGTCGCCCAGATGACCGGCACGTGCGCCGCCTCGCAGAGCCACAGGATTTCCTCCTGGACCTCGGACAGGCGCTCGAAGCCGACCTCGACGCCGAGATCGCCGCGCGCGACCATGACCGCGACCGGCGGATTGCGCATGGCAACGAGCAACAGCGTCGGCAGGTAGTTGAATGCCGCCTGCGTCTCGATCTTGAGCACGGTTCCCAGCCCCGGCACGCAGAGTCGGGCCATCTCGACCAGCAGGGCGTCGATGTCCTCGGGGCGCTGGACGAAGGAGAGCGCGACCATATCCGCATGCTTCGCCACGAACGCCAGATCCTCGACGTCCCCGGCGGTCAGCGCCGGCAGGTCGAGGTCGGTCTCCGGCAGATTGATGCCTTTTTCGGCTCTGAGCTTCGCGGCACCGCCGGCGACCGCGGTGATTTCAACCTGAAGGCGGTCTGCGGCAACCCCGCGTATCGTGCCGCGGATCTTGCCGTCGTCGAAGAGGATGGTCTCGCCGACGCGAACGCCCACGAACACTTCGGGCAGGGGGCAGGACACGAAGGCCGGTTCCAGGACGCGGCCATCGTCATCATGCAGGGCGTCCCTGCCGGGCTGCTCGCCACGCACCACGTCAAGTGCGTCGCCGGGTCGCAATTCGATCCACTGTTCGAGCGCCGGTAGCGCGCCGACCCTGCCCTTCGCGACGATCCGCGATTTCCGGCGCAGCAGGAGGTGCGTCCCCGGCACGACGTATGCCGTCGTGTCGGTCTCGCAGAGACATTCGCCGGCGCGGCCCTCGATGACCTTCAGCAGGCGCTTGCGGCCGCGGGTGTCGGTCAACTGGATGGTATCGCCCGGCCGGGCTTTTTTCGTGAAGTCGCCGTCGACGGGGATGGTCGCGTCGTCGGCATCGGACTCGTGCATCCGCGCGACGAACCGCACGCGTGCCGGCTCGGTCACGCGCCCGACCCGGTCGCGCGCCGGCCGCCACTTCGCGACCGCCGGCCCGGATTCGATCGGGCCGGTGCGCAGCTTCGGACCGGCGAGGTCGAAGGACAGCGCGCAGCGGCTGCCCGTTTCGCGCTCGGCACGGCGCAGGTGCTTGATCATCCGGCCCCAGACCTTGGGATCGTCGTGAGCGCAGTTGATGCGCATCACATCCATGCCGGCTTCAACCAGGTCGTGAATCAGCGCCGGCTGGTCCGCGGCTTCGCCGGGCATGGTCACCATGATCCGGGTTCTCCGCCCGCGACGCGGGTGTCCGAGGATCGCGTCGGCGTGTTCGGAGAGCAGCGCGTCGCCGTTGTCGAATCCGATCGGCGCCGCTTCGGCGATCTCCTTCGGCACCGGTTGATTGCGCAAGACGTGGAGCGCCTCGAGCACCGCGTTCAGGGACGCCATGACGTGCGCTTCCATGCGACCGAGCGAACTCAGGCCCAGTTGCGTCAGCTCTTTCTGCAACTCGCGCACGTCGAGTCGTCGCACGGCGAGATAGTGGACGAGGTTGTAGGCGCTTTCGCGCATCGCGGGCGCGACCGCATCGAGCTGGGCCGCGAACTCCTGCTCGGCCGCCAGTGCCGCCCGGCGCAATTCATCGACGCCGCGCGCTGCGCGGTCGAGGCGCAGGGTGCGGGACACTTCGCGTTCGGTACGTCGTGGGGAGGTCATTGCGGGCGTGGCCAATTTGTCTTGCGCAGCGGTTCGCCGGAATGCCACAACGACAGATTGAACCGTTCACTGAAAGCTGATGGACATCGACGACTGCTTGCCACCCTAAGCCACTTTTGTGACGTTTTGATGAATGACCGAAATCGCGCATCGCCGTCCGGCCTTGACCTGCCTGCGGATGTTCATCGGCGCCGATGCGGTGTCACGCCCAGGGGTCGATGGGCGTGCGCAGCCCGGCGTTCGCCTCGATGATCTCCGCCGCGTCGAGGCAGAGGTCCTCGCGGAACCACTTGCCGGTCAGCAAGAGGCCGACCGGCAGGCCGCTGGCGGCATCGCGCCCGGCCGGCACGCAAGCCGATGGCAGCCCGAGCAAACTCGCCGGAACTACCGGGCGCATCATCTCCACCGTCGCGGCGGTGCCCTCGGGCGATGCGATGTCGAAGCCGATTTCGAAGGGCAACTGCGTCCAGGTGGGCGACAAGATCAGCGGCGTATCCGCCAGGAACTGCGACCAGGCACGGGCGATCCCGTCGCGCTGCATCATCAGCGTCGACATCGCCGCGACGTCCGGCAATGGCGGCACGGCCGCGCGCGCGGTTTCGATGAAGGCCCTCGCATCGTCGCCCATCATCGACAGCAGCTGCGGCATCCATAGTGCAAAGTCGCCGAGCAGGAAACCGCGCCCAGGCGCCGATCGCTTCCTCGTAGCGCGGCGGGCAGGCGTCGACGATCTCGTAGCCCGCAGCGGCCAGGGCATCGGCACCGCGGCGCACGATGGCCGCGATGCACGGGTCGGTCGGTCCGCCCGGCGGTTGGGCGACGACCGCGACGCGGATCGGCCCGCGCACCGGCGCGCCGTCGAACGGCATGTCGACGGCCCACGGATCGCGCGGATGCGCACCGATCAGCACCTTCAGCGCGGCGCGCACGTCGCCCACGCGACGCGCCATCGGCCCCCCCACGTTCATGAGCTGCACCGCGAGCAGCCGGTCTTCGGAGGGCACGAGGCCGGCGTCCGGCACGCGCCCCAGCGAGGGCCGGATCGACGCGATACCGCAGGCGTTGGCGGGGTTGCGCAGGGAGCCGCCGATGTCGTTGCCGAGTCCGAGTGCGCTCATCCCGGTGGCCAACGCGACGGCCTCACCGCCGCTCGAGCCGCCGGCCGTGCGCCCGGCGTTCCAGGGATTGCGGGTCAGCCCATGCAGGCTGCTGTCGGTGTGCACGCGCAATGCCATGTCAGGCATGTTGGTGCGGCCGATCGGGATCGCGCCGGCAGCACGCATGCGCTCGACTACCGGGGCATCCGCCGGCACCACGGCATGGGCCAGGGGCACCACGCCCCACGTCGTGGGCAGTCCGGCCATGTCTATGTTCTCCTTGACCGTGAATGGGACGCCGTGCAGCGGGCCTAGCGGTTCGCCGCGCGCGATTCTGTCGTCGGCCGCAAGCGCGGCAGCGCGCGCTTCGGCGTCCAGCACCCGCACGATGGCGTTGAGCGCCGGGTTGACCTCGCGGATGCGTTTCAAGTGCGCATCGACGACTTCCGCGCAAGAGACTTCCTTGGTGGCGATGTGCCGCGCGAGTTCGAGCGCAGGCAGCTTCCAGAGTTCGGTCATGACGGTCTTCCTGTCTTCAGCTGTCTTCAATACAGGCAAGACCGATCGTATGCCGCAAATTTGATCATTTGATGACAGTGACCGGGCTCCCGGTAGATACGCGATGCGTGATCACTTGCAAATCGCGAGCAGGAACAATGACTGGAACCCGTTAGCAGCGGCACTTGGTGCAACGCAAGGCTTGCCAAACAAGAGCGATCGAACAAGGATGGCGGGGATGCCGGAGAGCTTGCGCGTCCAGCAAGGGCTGGAGCGGGTGAAGGGAATCGAACCCTCGTCGTAAGCTTGGGAAGCTTCTGCTCTACCATTGAGCTACACCCGCGGCAGCGCGTATCTTACTGCCTGGGGTGGCGGCGCGGCAAATCGGGTGCCCACCGGCGACGACAGCAGGGCCGGCCGCGCATCGCGGGCGAACGCCTATGAGGGATCAGGCCGCGGCGCAACTTTTTGTCGGTTTGTTGCAACGCAGCGCTATGACAAGTGGATATCTGAGGGGATTTCGCGCATATCGCCTTGACTGACCCGAATCGTCTGCAGTAGGCTCACGACAGTATGCAGTATGCGGTGGGAGGTCGCAAAAGCGTTTTTCTGCTTTCACCGACTCCGATTATCGATTCCAGGTCCTCGAAAGGCGCTTTCATGAAAATTCGTACAATGATCTTTGCGGCACTTGCTTTCTTCAGTGCCAATGCGTTCGCGGTCCATTGCGAAGTCAGCATCTCCCTGTCCGGTGGCGGCGGCGGCACCGCCTCATACGACAGCGCGGTGGGCTGCACTGCGCCCTTGGCCTCGGTGGCCAATCTGGTGATTTCGATCACCGTCGGCGGCACCACGTGGACGCAGTCCCAAATCAGTTCCAAATACGGCACTCAGCCTTACGGCAATCTGAACTTTGAAGGCGCCGGGTGCGGCCAGGCATGGTGGGACGATCCCGACAACGGCTCGGGCGACACGGCTATCGCGGTCTTCACCAACGGCGGCCAGGTGCTGGCGTTCGACGAGGGCGATCTGGGGACTTATACATACAGTATCAATGGCCAGCCGGCGGGCACGTACACGGTGTTCATCGCCTGCACCGTTGCGCAGGTGCCCACGCTGTCGCCATGGAACCTCGCGCTGCTGGCCTTGCTGCTCGCCGGGATGACCTTCCTGGGATTGCGCGCACGCCGCGCCCGGTAACGGACCCACTGCGGCGCCCAGGCGCCACGCAAAGAGCCCACCGTCAGGTGGGCTTTTTGTTCGGAGTTCGGACGATGCGACGATCGGGCGGTGCCGGACGCTGCCGGCGCTTCGAGTCGCGCTGCGCCAAGCGCGGCTGCCGCGGACTCAGCGCCCGGCGCCTGACTTCTTCTTGCGCGCGATTCCGACGATGTGACGGACCATCCCGAGCGCGAGTTCGTGCTTGCCCACGAACACCTTGCCCGGGGTCTCCCGGCGCAACCGTTCGGCTTCCTCGTCGTTGGGCGTGCGCACGGCGCACTGGATGGAAGGATGGCCCGGGGGGCCTCCTTCTTCTGGGGGGGGGGGGGGGGCGCCGGGGGGGGGGGGGCCGCGGGCGCGCGCGGGCGGGGTGCGCCCGGGGCGGCGCGGGGGGGGCCCCGGGGGGGCGGGGGCCCCGCCGGGCGGCCCGGGGGGGGGCGGGTGGGGTCTTCTCGGTTCTTTTGGGCGGCCCCCCGCCGGGCGTTCCCTCCTCCGTGAGCGCCCGCGGCGATCCCGCGGCCGACGCGGCCATAGCCGACCAGCACCACCTGTCCCGTGAGCTTGGCCTCGTCGGTCGAAGTCGGCAATTCGGCCAGCGGATCGACTCTCTTCGCGAACTGGTCGGAGAGCGTGGGTCGGGACTTGATCCACCTCTGGACCGGCTTGATCGCCCGGAAGACCAGCGGATTGAGGGCGATGGAAATGATGGCGCCGGCCAGGACCAGCGTTTGCGCCGCGGGTGGCAAGAGGCCCAGCGACAGTCCGAGCGCGGCGAGGATGAACGAGAACTCGCCGATCTGCGCGAGGCTCGCCGAGACGACCAGCGCGGTGTTGAGCGGGTAGCGCAGCGCCAGCACCAGCAGGAAGGCGGCGAGCGACTTGCCGACGATGATGATCAGGACGACCCCCGGCGGGCGCGCCGCGCAGCGCCCCCGGGGCCCCCCAGCCCGCGCGGGGGGGGGGGGGGGCGCCCCGCGGCGGCGCGCCGCACGCGGCCGCGCCCGCGTGGGGGGCCCCCCGGTTCCCCCCCCCCCGCCCCCGACGCTCCCCCCCCGCCGCCCCGGCGGCCGCCCGGGCCCCCCCCCGCCCGCCGCCGGCGCGCCCCCCGCGGCGCCCGCCCCCGGCCCCGCCTGCGGCCCCCCCCCCCTTCTTGATGTCCGCGACAAAGCCGGGCGTGGCGGGGCCGATGAAAATGCCCGCTGCCAGATAACCAACCAGCGCCGGCAGCTTCAGCCGCACCGCGAGCAGGCCGAAGATCAGGCCGAAGCCCAGGGCCGCGGCAATGGTGGTGATGAGGCTGATGTCGTGGGGCATCGGCGAGGCGGCTCCGCAGGAAATGCGAGGGTGGAACGCCGGACGCGGATGTCCGGCACGAAGGATCAATGATACGGGAACGGAAAATTCGACCCTCTCAGCCGTAGGATGGGTGGAGCGAAGTGATACCCATCTCTTTTCTGCGTAGGATGGGTCGATCGCAGCGACACCCATCAGCGTACGGGCGGCGGGACAGATCCGCTTCGACGATGCGGAACTCGTTGCGAAACTCGCGTCCGTGCTGGTATGCTTGCGCCGCCGTCGAGTAGGGTGCAACGCTTGAGTGAATCGTCTGATCAGGAGGTCGCGATGAATCATGATAAGTCCAGCAGGAGGGTGGCGTTCTGTTCCGGCGTCGTTGTTTTCGGCCTCGCCGCGGCCGCAGCCGTCGCCCAGGCGCCGCGGCCGCCGATCAAGGTCGGCGCGATGATTCCGCTCACCGGCGGTGGCGCCACCGTCGGGGAGTCGGGCCAGATCGCGGTCCAGCTCGCGGTGCGCAACATCAATGCCGCGGGCGGCATCGCCGGCCGCCAGATCCAGCTCGTCATCGGCGACTACCAGACCGAGGCGACGGTCGGCGTGAGCGAAGCCAAGCGCCTGGTGTTCCAGGAGAAGATCGACCTGCTGATCGGCCCGACCTACAGCCAGGTCACGCTCGCGGTGCTGCCCATCCTCAACGAAGCGAAGATCCCGTCGGCCAACGTCAGCGGCTCCGAAAAGCTGACGCCGGAGGTCGGACCGTACGCGTTCAGCATGTTGTCGAACGCCGAGGCGCAGTCGAAGGTGATGGTCGACTACGCGATGAAGGGACTGAAGGTGCAGTCGGCCGCCATCCTGTCCGACAGTGGGGCGCAGGCGAAGACGGCGGTCGAGGCGCTCAAGGCCGAACTGGCCGCGCGCAACATCAAGCTCGCCGGCGTGCAGGAATATCAGTACCGGCAGACCGACATGACGCCGCAACTGCTGGCCCTGCGCCGCGGCAATCCGGATGCGATCCTGCTGTTCACCAGCAATGGCGAAGACACCGGGAACATGATCAAGAGCGCAAACGAACTGGGCTGGGGCGTAAAAGTCGTCGGCAGCTTTGGCGCCACGTTCTCCGGGCCGGCGCTCAAAATCGCCGGCAAGGATGCGTACAAGAACGTCGTCGCCGTCAACTACAGAGGCTTCTCGTACTGCCCGAGCGAGACGACGCCGAAGACTTTCCAGGACTTCGTGGCGTCGGTGAAGGCGTTCAAGCCGGAAGCTTTTGACCGGCAGCCTCTGGCCTATCTCTCGCTCTGGTACGACGCGGTCTACGTGCTGAAAGCGGCAGTCGAGGGGACCGGCGGCAAGACCGATGGCCCCAGTGTCGCCGCGTGGCTGGAGGCGAACTCGAAGTCGTTCCGCGGCATCAACAGCGGACTTTCCGCGAGCAAGGCCACGCACTTCCTGGTCGGCCAGGATGCGCTGACCGTCGTGTACCCGGATCGCCAGCGCGAGGGCGGGCTGCTCGAACGCGTCGGGTGTTGAGGCCGGTTCCGGCGGTTGCGTTTCTCCGGTTCCGGATGGACTGGCGATGATGGGTATCGCTTCGCTCCACCCATCCTACGGCGACCGCGGCGACCACGGCAACCACGACGACCACGGCGACCACGGCGACCACGGCGACCACGGCGACCCGACCCCCGGCCAGGGGCGGAACGGAGCGCTGCGATGGATGAACTGATCATCATTCTGGTCCGCGGCATCGGGCTCGGCGCCGTCTATTCGCTGGTCGCGATGAGCTTCAACGTGGTGCACAACTCGAGCGGGATCCTCAATTTCGCGCAGGGCAACATGCTGATCCTGGGCGGGCTGTTCGGGTTCTTCACGCTGCCGCAGGACCCGGAGCTGGTGCGGTGGCTGTTGCTGGTGCCGGCGGCTGCGCTGTTCTACGCGGCGGTGCTGGCGCTGCAGGGCTACGTCACGCTGCTGCCGCTGCGCTCATCGGTCGAACAACACTCGTGGCTGATCACCACGCTCGCCGTGTCGGTGATCATCGGCGCCGTGATCCTGATCGCGCAAGGGCCGTTCGCGCTCAGCGTCAAGTCGCCGTTCGCCAACTTCGCGCTGATTGGCACGCGCACGCCCACGACTTATGCGCTGGCGGTGATTCTGGCGGCGCTCTGGTATGCGGGATTGCACTGGTTCCATACCCGGACCCTGACCGGCCTGGCCATCAGCGCGATCGCCCAGGACCTCGAAGCGGCGCAGGCGGCCGGCATCCGCGTGCGCCGGCTGCAGGTGCTCGCCTTTGCGATCAGCGGGGCGATCGTCGGGTCGGCCGGCTTCGTTGCCGCGCCGGTGATGTCGATCTCGGCGGACTCCGGCATCATCTATGTGCTGAACGGCTTCATTGCCGCCGTGATCGGCGGGCTGGGCAGCAACACCGGGGCGATGATCGGCGGACCGCTGGTGGGCGTGGCCTCGATGTACGCCGCGTACGAGTACGGCGGCCAGTTCCAGAACGTCGTTTCGCTGGCGTTGCTGATCGGCGTGCTGATGTTGCGGCCACAAGGCTTATTCGGGCGGACCACGGCGCGGCGCGTCTGAATGTCCGCGCTCCTGGGCCCTGACGGACTGTCCGACCGCGCCCAGCTTGCGCTCGGTGTCCTCACGGTGATCGTCAGCATCGCCGTGCCGGCGATCGCCGGAAACCAGTACTGGAGCCACACCTTTCTGCTGGTGAACCTGTACATCGCGGTGGCCGTGTTGCAGAACATGTTGTTGGCCGATGCGGGCCAGGTCTCGTTCGGGCAGGGCGCGGTGTTCGGCGCCGCCGCGTACACCGTCGGCATCGCCTCGAGCCTGCACGGCGCCGGCTTTGCCGTTGCGGCCGGCTTCGGACTGCTGGCAGCGCTCGCGTTGGGCAGCCTCTACGCGCTACCGGCGTTGCGCGTGCAGGGCTACTACCTGGGTTTCGTGACGCTGAGCGTGGCGATGGTGTTCCCCGAACTGCTGGTCTCGTTCAACGACTATACGAACGGCATCAACGGCATCACGCGCGCCGTGCCGGCGCTGAACGCACCGCTGTTCTGGGGACTGACGCCCCTGTCTTTCCTGGTGATCGCGCTGACCAGCGCGGCGCTGGCGGGACACGCGGCGCTGCGGGCAACGCGCCTGGGCCGCCACATGCGGGTCGCCGCGGTGAGCCCGGAAGCCGCGCAGGCGCTGGGCTTCAGCCCGGGTCATGTGCGGTCCGCGGCGTTCGTAATCGCGGCGTTCGGCACCGGACTCGCCGGCATCCTCTATGTCCCGGTTGTCGGGTTCCTGAGCCCTTCAGCGTTCCATCTCGAGTTGTCGATCTTCTTTTTCTTCTCGGTGATCGTCGGCGGGCGCGGCCGGCTGCTGGGTCCGATACTGGGCGTTTGGATTCTCTATCTCGTGCCGAACGTGCTGCTGGTCGACCTCGTCAACTACCGGCTGATCGGCTACGGGCTGGTCGCGCTGACGATCATGCTGCTGTTCCCCGACGGCCTGGTGGGATCGGTGGAAACATGGCTGCGGCGGCGCCGGCAGCATGCGGGCGGAGCGGAGGTCGGGGTGCAGTGGATCATGGCGGTGACGGGGGAAGAGCGCGCGCAGGCGGCCCGCGCCGCAGCGCCGCCGGATGCCGCGCCGGTCGTCGCGGTCGAGACCGCGCGCAAGTCATACGGACAGGTGATCGCGCTCGACAACGTCGATCTCAAGGTCGTCCGCGGCACGATACACGGACTGGTCGGACCCAACGGATCGGGCAAGACGACGCTGCTCAACGTGATCTCCGGTTTCGCGCGCCTCGATCAGGGACGGGTCCGCATTCTCGACCAGGACACGACGCGGCTCGCCGCCTGGCGCATCGCGCGCCTTGGCGTCGGGCGCACGTTCCAGACCCCGCGTGTGTTCGACGACTTGTCGATCCGGGAGAACCTGCAGATCGGCGCCGATTTCGGCGATGATCGCGGCCGCGCCGACTGGCTGTTCCGGGCGCTCGCCGATGCCGGGGTCGGGGAGCGCTGGCGCGCGGAGCGGCCCGACCTGCTGCCACATGCGCAGCGGCGGTTGCTGGAAGTGCTGCGCGTCATCGCGATGGACGGCTCGGTGCTGTTGCTCGACGAACCGGCCGCCGGGCTCTCGCCGGAGGAGCGGCGCGACTTCGCGACGTTGCTGCGGCACCTGCGCGATGCGCTGGGCAAGACCATCATCCTGGTCGAACATGATCTCGACCTGGTCTGGCGCGTGGCGGACCGCATCACCGTACTCGATGCCGGGGCGATCGTCGCCGAGGGCGCGCCCGACCAGATCGTCGGCAATCCGAAGGTGCGCGCGTTGTTCACCGGCAAGCGCGATGCTTGAGGTCCGCAACCTGCACGCGGGCTACGGGCGCGTGCCGGTGCTCCACGATATCAGCCTGACGGTGGGGCCGGGCGAAGTCGTGCTGGTGCTGGGCGGGAACGGCGCCGGCAAGTCGACCCTGCTGCGCAGCATCGCCGGTTTCATCAAGCCCACGCGCGGCAGCGTGCTGTTGGGCGGCCGCGACATCACGGGACAGCCGCCGGAAATCAACGCGCGGGAGGGCTTGCGCCTGGTCCTCGACGGGCATCGGGTGTTTCCGGAGCTGAGCGTGGCCGACAACATCCGCCTGGGCGCGGCGGTACGCGCGGACGGCGGCGACTTCGAAACGCTGGCCGGGCCGGTGCTGGAGTTCTTCCCGATCCTGCGCACCAAACTGAAGTCGGCGGCGCGTGACCTCAGCGGGGGCCAGCAGCAGATGCTGGCGCTGGCGCAAGCGTTCGTCGCGCGGCCCGCGGTGCTGCTCTGCGACGAGCCGTCGCTGGGAATCGCGCAGGCGCTGATCCCGCCCATCCTCGAGTTCCTCCGGAACTGGGCGCGGCAGGGGGTCGCCGTGCTGATCGTCGAACAGCAGATCGACGTCGCGTTGTCGGTTGCCGATCGCGCGCTCGTCGTCGAGCGCGGGGCGATCACGCTAGCCGGCACCGCCGAGGAATTGAAGCAGGACCGCCGCGTGCAGGACATCTATCTCGGCCTGACCGGCACGTCCTGACCGACGCGCCGGCAACGCTTCAGGCTTCGTAGCTGAAAGTGAGGGCCTGGATCAGCGGCTGGTCGCGCTGGACGATCAACAGCAACATCAGCCGGCCGCGGCGGGAGACTTCGCCGTCGGTCCAGACGAAGTCCGAACGCACCGAGGCCAGGTTTCCCGTCCGTTGGGCATTCGTGTTTTCGAGCGTTTCGCGGATCGGCTTGCCTGAGGCGAAGCTGTTGCGTTGCCGTTCCATGAACGCATCGAGTCCCCACGTCGTCACCGAACCGTCGGCGTTCAGCGAGGTTGCCGTCGCGCCCGGGAGGAACAGTTCGCGCCAGCGCGGCAGCGCGTCGCGCGTGTAGAGGCCGATGTAGTCGGCGAGAAAGGCGGAGATCTGAGAGTCGTTGGTCATTGCAAAGCCAAGAGCAGGTTGGGCCGCCGCGATACGCTTGCATGGTGCGCACCTACGAATCGCGGCGGCTGGCATTGGTGAATTGCGTGATTGTAAGTCAGGGCAGCGCCGGCAGGAATCCGTCCATGTACGCCGAGACCGCCTGGGCCGTGGTGCGCACGGCATTGGCGCCGATGGCGCCGGCGATCAGGGGCCCGCCTGACAGGCCGAACATCTTGCGCAGCACCAGCAGGCCGTCGGTCAGCGCATCGGCGGCGTTGTCGCCGTCGATGTCGAGCGCGGCGCCGAATTGCCCTAGCAGCGTTTCGATTTCCGGCGTGTTGCGCGTGGCGCCCGTGCCGGTCGCGCCGCCGGTCAGCGCCGGACCCCGGATGCCGAACATGTAGCGCAGCATCAGCAAGCCGTCGGTCAGTGCATCATACGCACCGTCGCCGTCGATGTCGTAGTTCGACCCCGGCGGTGGCGGGGGCAGCGGCAGCGGCGGTGTGGGCTGCACGGCCTGGCCGGAATCGGCGGCGACCTGCAGCGCGGACACGTCGACGGCCTCGAAGTCGCTGCCGGTGAGTTGCCCCAGCGTATGCAACTCGTCGTCGTCCCAGCGCGGATCGGGCGCGCCGCTGACGTACCATGCGCCGCCGTTGTCGGAGAGCATCATCCCGTACTTCTTCAGCGCCCGCAGAATCACCTGCATCGCGGGGGAGAAACCTGAAATATCGACGCCGGCTTTGAGCCGGAAGCGCTGGCCCATCGGCGGATACTGGGCGCCGGTCAGGCTCGAGGCCTGGTGCCGCCCCGGCCACACGAACGTGTTCCGGGTCTGCGGCGCGGTAAAGCGCAAGGCGTGGGTGATCGCCCCGCTCACCACTTCGTCGTAGCGTACCAGCCCGGCCAGGATGGGCAGGCCGGCGGCGTCGGCGGAGGTCCAGGTCGCGGGTCGCAGCGCATTCGAGTTCAAGTCCCATTTGGCGCCGGAGCCGGCGCGCCAGCTGCCGTCCGTCTGCAGCCGCGCCGCGTAGACCTCGTAGAGAACGCAGTCATCGCGATCGATCACCAGCACGTGCCGGTCGCCGTTGGAGGCCGGTCCGCCCTCGATCGGCGCGTCGGGCGGCAGCGGATAGGGTCCGGGGTCGGAGTCGCCGGCGTAGGTGAAGCTGATCGGCACCATGGGCTGCGTGCCGGGCACCGTCGTATAGGGAATGCCGTTCGGGGCGCCGTCGTACACGGTGCCGAAGTCCGGGTGCACGGTGACCGCGGCGCCGATGGTGTTGATGTAGGCCGCCGAGTTCGCGTGAACCGGCGCCGTGTCGATAGGCGTGTTCCAGATGTTGTTGGCGGGATAGAGCTGGCAGCCGTCAATGACCGCCGCGGCGCCCGCGCCGGTTGCAATCAAGGCGCCCAATACGCCGGTGAGGAGGACTTTGTACATACAATGCCGATGTCATAGGAATGCATGCATGGTAGGCCGCCTTGCTGCGGTGCGCAATACCGTCCGTCGCTAATGCGATGCCCCAGCGGCAAGTACCCTGGTAACGCGTAGTTTCTGGAAAGACCACCGATCCGGGTCCATGGCACCTGCTTGTTATACTCACCGCCAACTGATGCCACCGGATCGTCCGCATGCCCGATGTGCTGTACTGGAAGTCGCTGATCCTGGGAGTGGTGGAGGGCTTGACGGAATTTCTGCCGGTGTCGTCCACCGGACACCTGATCGTCGCCGGCGCGCTCCTCGAATTCAATGACGAGCGCGGCAAGGTCTTCGAAATCGTCATCCAGTGCGGCGCGATCCTGGCGGTGTGCTGGGAGTATCGCGCGCGCATCGCCGGCCTCATCCGCGGGCTCGGTCGCGAGCCCCTCGCCAACCGGCTGGCGCTCAACCTGTGCATCGCCTTCGTCCCGCTCGCGGTGCTGGGCCTCGTGTTCGGCAAGCAGATCAAGACCCATCTGTTTCGCGCCGAGACCGTCGCGATCACCTCGATCCTGGGCGCGTTCGTCATCTTCGCCGTCGAGCGCTGGTACAAGCGCAAGGGGAGCGTGCGCATCGAAACGGTCGACGACATGCGCCCGCTCGACGCGCTGAAGGTCGGGATCGCGCAGGCCTTCGCGCTGATCCCGGGCACCTCGCGCTCGGGCGCCACCATCATCGGCGGCCTGCTGTTCGGCATGTCGCGCAAGTCGGCCACCGAATTCTCGTTCTTCCTCGCCATCCCCACCCTGCTGATCGCGAGCGCTTACCAGTTGATCAAGGAGCGCGCGCTGTTCTCTGCCGCCGACCTGGGCTGGATGGGCGTGGGCATGGCGGCGGCGTTCGCCAGCGCGTTCGTGTGCGTGCGCTGGCTGCTGCGCTACATCAGCACGCATGACTTCACGCTGTTCGCGTGGTACCGGATCGCCTTCGGCATCGTCGTGCTGTGGACCGGCTACACCGGCGTGGTGAACTGGGCGCCTTGAGTGGCGCCCCGCCGCACGGGCGTTTGGAACACCAATGCCCCAGACCATGATGCAAGTTCCTCTCCCACCCTTGCGGTAAGATCGCGCTCTCCCCAGTCAGCAGGAATGCCCCATGCGCTACGCCACCCTCGGCCGCACCGGAATCTTCGTCTCCGAACTGTGCTTCGGTTCCATGACCTTCGGGGGCAGCAGCGGCATCTGGGAGAAGATCGGCAACACCGCGCAACAGGAAGCCGACCGGCTGGTCGGGCTGGCGCTGGACGCCGGCATCAACTTCTTCGACACCGCCGACGTGTATTCGGAGGGCGAGTCCGAGCGCATCCTGGGCCGGGCGCTGGGCGCGCGCCGCAACGACATCGTGCTGGCGAGCAAGGTGCGCCTGCGCACGGGGCCGGGACCCAACGAAGTCGGCCTGTCGCGCGCGCACATCGTGCGTTCGGTCGAGGCGTCGCTGCACCGGCTCGGCACCGACTGGCTCGACCTCTACCAGATCCACGGCTACGACGCGGTGACGCCGTTCGACGAGACGCTGCGGGCGCTGGACGACCTGGTTCGCGCGGGCAAGGTGCGCTACCTCGGCTGCTCGAACCTGGCGGCGTGGCAGATCGCCAAGGCCAACGGCCTTTCGGCCCTGCACGACTGGAGCCGCTTCGAATCGCTGCAGGCGTACTACACCATCGCCGGCCGCGACCTCGAGCGGGAGATCGTGCCGGTGCTGGCCGACCAGCAGATGGGACTGATGGTGTGGAGCCCGCTGGCCGGCGGCCTGCTCTCCGGCAAGTACTCGCGCGAGCAGGACGGCCCGGCCGGTTCGCGGCGGGCGACGTTCGACTTTCCGCCCGTGCAGCGCGAGCGCGCGTTCGACTGCATCGAGGCGATGCGCACCATCGGCGCCGCGCATGGCGCGAGCGTGGCGCGCGTCGCGCTGGCGTGGCTGCTGGCGCAGAAGCACGTGACCACGATCATCATCGGCGCGCGGAACGAGGCGCAGCTGCTCGATAACGTCGCGGCGGCCGCGCTGCGGCTCACGCCGGAGGATCTCGCCGCGCTCGATGCCGTCAGCGCGCTGCCGCCGGAATATCCGGGCTGGATGCTCGCCCGGCAGGCGGCGGGGCGCGTGCCGCCGGCGCGCTAGAAGCGAAGCGGCGCTGCTCCACGCGCGCCGCGGGAATTGCGCGGCCGGCCCGGTGCGCCGCGCGCGCACTGCGCGTACGGCGGAGGCCGGCCGTCCCGCCATTCGTATCGTGTCCGAATTTGAACGCCGCCGCCCTACTGCAGCGGCCGCGTGTCGCCCTGGCCCTTCAGCTGGAGCAGGCACGCGAGCAACGCCTGCTCCTCCCTGGTCAGTTCCCCTTCGGCCTCGCTGCCTGCGAAGTGAAGGCGAAACGCCCGCTGCGCGGCATCGGGACGGGCGACGTCGTAGCCGAACGCCATCAGGCCCTGCAGCGGGTCGAAGCCCGGCGGGAGGTCGGCGGTCGGCGCATCGCACCATAGCCCGAATCCCTGTTGCGCCAGCCGTTGCCACGGGAACAGCGGACCCGGGTCGACCTTGCGCCCGGGCGCCACGTCGCCGTGGCCGATGAAGTTGGCCGGCGGAATGCGATGGCGGTCGCGGAGTTCGTTCAGCAACACCAGCAGCGCGGCGATCTGCGGCTCGGCAAACGGCTCGTCGCCGGTGTTGTCGAGTTCGATGCCTATCGACGCGGAGTTCAGATCCGTGCTGCCGCCCCACCAGGACTTGCCCGCATGCCACGCACGGGCGGCTTCGTCGACCAGCTGCAGCACCGCGCCGTCGCGCCCGATCAGGTAATGGGCGCTGACCCTGCGTTCCGGATTGGTCAGCGTGGCCAGCGCCCGGGCAGCCGTGCCGTTCGTGGTGACATGGATGATGACGAAGTTGG
Source organism: Betaproteobacteria bacterium (assembly GCA_016717855.1). GTDB lineage: Bacteria > Pseudomonadota > Gammaproteobacteria > Burkholderiales > Casimicrobiaceae > PALSA-1005. Next base: position 56,581 of record JADKEV010000001.1, on the reverse strand, counting down.
CGCGGCGCTGGTCGAAGTTGGGCGACGGGTGCCACCGGTATCCCGTCTGCGGCGACAGCGGCGCACAGCCCGCCAGGGCAAGCAATGCGAGCGCGCAGCCCGCGAGTCCTCGCCGCGTCCGGCTTTGCGCCATTGCCGGCTTAGCGCGCCCGCCCGGCCTTGACGAACTCGATCGAGTCCCGGAACAACTGGAGGTCCTTCTCGTAGTCGGCCGCGTCGGCGCGGTCGATCTGTATCCACTCCCGGGTGCTGGTCACGCCGCCGGGCGCGAACGCGACGACGTTGTCGCGCGAGAACTGCAGTTCGGTCGCGACGGCGGACGGCAGGCGCAGCCCGATGCCGTTGCCGCTGATGCAGGCGAACATCTTGTCGACGACGAAGTACGCGTCGAGGCCGTTGATCTTGCGGGCGGTGACGCCCGGGAGCTTGAGCAGCAGCGCGTCGATCTGCGCCTTGCGCGTGGATTTGAGGGTATCGGTAGTCAATGGAATTCCGCTGGGTTGGCCCCGGGCAGGGCGATTGAGTCGTGGATGCCTGGCCCGCACCACCGGCGCCCCGGCCCGCGAGCGGCAGCCTGGCCACGCCCGCATTGTGCCAGACCTGTGCGCCGCCCGCGGCGGCCGCCATCGAGTTTCGATCCGGGGTTGCGTACGGGGGTATCCTGCGCGTCGGCGGCACCCCGCCTCCCGGCGGCGCCGCGCTTCGCAAAGGATGGACTCATGAATGCCGGCATCGACTTCGGCACGTCGACATGCTCGATAGGCGTATGGAAGAACGGCCAGCCGGACTTGCTGAAGCTCGAGGGCGACAGCGCGCGCCTCGCCGCGCAGGCGCAGACGGCGCCCGACGTGATCTACGTGACCGGCGGCACCGCCAAGTCGCCGATGATCCTCGAGTGCATACGCGCGAATTTCGGCGGCGTGGACATCGTCGTCGGCGACCTGTTCGGCAGCGTCACGTCCGGACTGGCGACCTGGGCGCAGCGGACGTTTCGCTGACGCGGCGCAACCCGTCCAGCCCGGTCCGCGCGTGGGCGCTTGGCTACGTCCTCTTCAACTTCCGCAGCAGCCAGGGTCCGACCACCATCAGGACAGTGATCGCCAGCAGCGTTGCCGACAACGGCTTGTGCAGGAAGATCATCCAGTCGCCCTGGCTGATCGCCAGCGCGCGCCGCAGCTGCGCTTCGGCCAGCGGACCGAGGATCATGCCGATGATCACCGGCGCCGTCGGAAAGTCGTAGCGGCGCATCAGGAAGCCCAAGAGCCCGATCGCGTAGAGCAGGAAGATGTCGAACGCCGACTGGCGCATGCCGTAGACGCCCAGCGTCGCGAAAATGAGGATGCCCGCATAGAGCTGCGGCTTGGGGATCTTGAGCAGCTTGACCCAGATGCCGATCAGCGGCAGGTTCAGCACCAGCAGCATGACGTTGCCGATGTACATGCTGGCGATCAGCGCCCAGACGAGGTCGGCGGAATTGACGAACAGCAGCGGTCCCGGCTGCAGCCCGTATTGCTGGAACGCTGCGAGCAGGATGGCGGCCGTGGCCGACGTCGGCAGGCCGAGCGCGAGCAAGGAAGTCATTGTGCCCGTGCTCGAGGCGTTGTTTGCGGCCTCGGGGCCGGCGACGCCCTCGATGGCGCCTTTGCCGAACTCTTCCGGATTCCTCGCCAGCTTCTTTTCCATCGCGTAGGAAATGAAGGTCGGAATCTCCGCGCCGCCCGCGGGCATGGCGCCGAAGGGAAAGCCGACCAGGGTTCCGCGCAGCCACGGGCCGATCGAACGCTTCCAGTCGTCCGCTTTCATCCAGATCGAACCGGACATCTGCATCACCGATTCCTGGACCTTGTAGTCCTTGGCGGCGCTCCAGAGCGTTTCGCCGACCGCGAACAGGCCCACGGCCACCGTCACGACCTCGATGCCGTCGAGCAATTGCGGCACGCCGAACGCAAAGCGCGCCGTGCCCGACTGGGTGTCGATGCCGACCAGGCCGATGCCCAGGCCGATGAACAGCGCGGTCAATCCGCGCAGGGCCGACCCGCCCAGCACGGCGGAGACCGTGACGAAAGCCAGCACCATCAGCGCAAAATACTCCGGCGGTCCGAAGCTGAGCGCCACGTCCACCACCAGCGGCGAGACGAAGGTCAGTGCGATCGTGGCCAGCGTGCCGGCGACGAACGAGCCGATGGCGGAGGTCGCCAGCGCCGGGCCGGCGCGGCCCCGCTTGGCCATCTGGTTGCCTTCCATTGCGGTGATGATCGTCGCCGATTCGCCGGGCGTGTTCAGCAGGATCGACGTGGTCGAGCCGCCGTACATGGCGCCGTAATAGATGCCGGCGAACATGATCAGCGCGCCGGAGGGATCGACCTTGGTCGTAACCGGCAGCAGCAAGGCAACGGTGACCGCGGGGCCGATCCCCGGCAGGACGCCGACCGCGGTGCCCAGCGTCACGCCGACCAGGCACCACATCAGGTTGGTCAAAGTGAGCGCCAGCGAAAAGCCGGACAGCAGGGAGTTGAGGATTTCCATGCGGGCCCCCTGGGGTCAGAACGGCAACAGGCCGCGGGGCAGGTTCAGCCCCAGGCCGTAATTGAAGAACGCATAGGTGAGCGCGGCGATGCTGGCGCCGACGATGGCGTTCTGTATCCAGCGCGCGCTGCCGAAGCCGCGCGCGGCCAGCACGAACAACACGGTTCCGGCGATGACAAAGCCGGCGGGCACCATCAGGATGCCGTCGATGATCATCGCGCCGCTGATCCAGCCGAACGCCTGCCAGTGGGTGGGATTGGCGGCCTCGGCGCCTTCGTCGACATCCTTGAAGCCGGTGAACCAGGCTTCCTTCAGCAACAGCAAGCCCAGCAGCATCAACGCGCCCGATACGATCGCGGGGACCAGGCGCGGACCGACCCCGGCATAGCCGGTGGCTTCGGGCAACTGCAGCGTGCCCAGCGCCATCCCGATGCCCAGGACCAGCACCGCGGCGGCTACCGCGAGCTGTCCGGCTCTCCCGTTGCGCGTCCCCGGTCCTGCCATGGCCGTCTCCTCCGCTTGAAGCTCCACCCGCCTAACCGCTACGTTGTTCCGGCTGCTGCGAGCCGGTTCCCGGACCTATCCGCGCCGTTCCCCGTCTGCTGCTTTGACGACGGGGAAGCCTGGCCTACTTCTTCAGGTTCAGCTTGCCGAGGATGTCGCCGATGCGCTTGTTCTCCTCGTCGACGTACTTGCCGAAGGCGTCGCCGGCGAGATAGACGTCGATCCAGTCGTTCTTGGTCAGCACTTCCCTCCAGGCCGGGCTCTTCACGGTGGTGTCGAGGGCGGCGATCAACTCTTTCTTCTGGGCGTCGCTGATGCCGGGCGCGCCGAACACGCCGCGCCAGTTGGCCAGTTCGACATTCACGCCGAGTTCCTTCATCGTCGGGACGTCGATGCCGGCCAGGCGCTTGTCGGACGACAGCGCCAGGGCGCGGAACTTGCCCGCCTTGATCTGGCCGGCAAACTCGCCGTATCCCGAAACGCCGACCGTCACGTGCCCGCCGAGTATGGCGGCCTGCGCTTCGCCGCCGCCGGCATATGCGATGTAATTGACCTTGGCAGGATCGACGCCGACCGCCCCGAGTATCATCCCGGCCAGGATGTGATCGGTGCCCCCGGCGCTGCCGCCGCCCCACGAGACGGAACCCGGATCGGCCTTGATCTTGTCCACCAGATCCTTGAGGGTCTTGATCGGCGAGTTCGCGGGCACGACCAGCACTTCGTATTCGCCGGTCAGGCGCGCCAGCGGCGTCACCATGCCGAGGTTCACCGCGGACTTGTTAAGGATGATGCCCCCGACCATCACCATGCCGCCGACCATGATGGCGTTGCCGTCCCCTTTGGCGGTGTTGATGAACTGGGCGAGGCCGATGGTGCCGCCGGCGCCGCCCTTGTTGTCCAGTTGCACGTTCTTGACCACGCCTGCCTTCTGCATCGACGCCGACAGGCTGCGGCCGGTCTGGTCCCAGCCGCCGCCGGGATTGGCCGGGATCATGAACTTGACGCTGTCCAGGGCCGACGCCGAGGCCGCGGCGAACAACGCCGCGGCGATAAAGCCGGCACGCAGTGATTGGTGCAGATATTTCACGGAACTCTCCTTGTGTGAAGTCACGCCGATGCGCGACGAAAATAATGCTGTTGCAATTGGCGGCTGCCCATGCCCGGTCAGATCACGGGGTTCATGCCGCCATCCATCGGGATGATCGCGCCCGTGACGTAGCTGGCCTGGTCCGAGGCGAGGAACGCGGCCATTTGCGCGATGTCCTCCGGCTGCGCGAAGCGGCCGAGCGGGATCCGCGCCTGGGCGCGCTCCAGCGCCTGCTGTTCGGTGATGCCCTGCTGCAGCGCTTCCAGCTGCAGCGATTCGCGCACGCGGCCGGTCATCGTCGCCCCCGGGTTGATCGCGTTGATCCGTACGCCCTGCCGCGCGTACGCGCTGGAGAGGCCGGCGGTGGCGAGCATGATTGCCGAGTTGGCGGCGCCGCCCGCGATGTGATGGATGCCGGCGACCTTGCCACCCTGGCCGATGATGTTGACGATGACGCCGCGCCCGCGCGCGGCCATCCGCTTGATCACCGGGTCCAGCACGTGAATGGTCGTGAAGTACTTGGCATCCATCGTCTCGTGCCACGCCTGTGTGGTCAACGTCTCCGGCGCGTAACGCCGCGCCGCGCCCGCGGAATTGATCAGAATGTCAATCGGACCGATGTCGGCTTCGACGGCGGCGACAGCTGCTGCCGCGTCGCCCGCGTTGCGCAGGTCGGCAGCGTAGGACGCCACGTTCAGGCCGCCGGCGGTCAGTTCCGCCTTGGCTTTCTGCAAGTGCTCCGGATCGCGCGCGACGATGACCACCCGCGCGCCCTCCTGCGCGAACAGCCGCGCGCACGCGAATCCGATCCCCTTGCTCCCGCCGGTGATCAGCGCGACCTTGCCCTCAAGCCCAAGCTTCATCAACCTCTCCTGTACATCGACCAGTCGCGCCAAGCGGAACCCCACCTTTGGCCAGTAGCCGGTGCGCCCACGCGTGCGTAGGATGGGTGGAGCGCAGCGATACCCATCGATGGTGGTGCGCAGCGACCTCTCGTCGAAGCCATTCGGGGCTGACCCCGATTGCGACCCCGATTGCGAATTCGGCTGCCATTCTACGATTTCTTCTGCCCGGTCCGTTCCTTTTCGTACTCTTCGTAGGTCTTCTTGTTCAGCCGCGCCAGGCAGCGCTCGCTTTCGTCCGCCGGTTGGCGGCGGCATTCGTTTTCGGCGCTGCGCTTCATCCCCTCGTACCAGGCCGCCGTGGTGCACCCGGCGGCAGCCAGCATGGCGGTGGCAAAGAGGGTGGAAACAATCACTTGCTCGATATTCATGGCGTTGTTCCTGGCTGGTCGGCGATTTTTTCACCGCTCGCGTTGAGCTGCGTGGAACCGGAATGAAAGCTTCGTGAAAGCATGAAGATCTGTCCTGACTGCGATGGGTTCCGACAGGCTGGAAACCGTGGTCTGTCCGCTATCGGACGTGCAACGCGAACCGCGAGCCGAGATGATAGGTGAGGAACGCGAGGAGGATGCCGACGGCCAGCGACGCCCCCATGCCGAGCCAGTCGGGGCCGGTCGCACCGGCGCCGGACAACTCGCGCGCGAGCTTGAACACGTCGTCGCCGCGCCAACGCGCCAGAGGATGTGCGGGATCGGCCCACTGCGCCGCGCGCGAGACGAGAATAGCGCCCGCTTCGTAGTAGTCGCCGGGCAACGAGACGAACGGCGCATACGCGACCGGGAGCGAGGCGCCGAGCAGCCATGGCCGCCACCCCGGGTTGGCCAGCGGCCGCGCCACACGCTTGAGCAGCGGGACGCCGATCAGGATGGTCAGCAGGAACGGCGCCAGCACCGTGGCCAGGTAGATTGCGTCGTTGCCGCCGGTATCGAAGCCGGTCAGCTGTCCCGCGTAGGCCGATCCGGCGACGACGAACGGAACGATGCGCGCCAGCAGCGCGCCGCCGTACTCGGGCGCAATCTCCAGCCGCGTGACCGTGCCGCCGGCGAGCAAGCAGCCCCAGGCGTGGAACAGTTCGTGTATCGGCACATAAACGAACCACGCCAGCGCGAATGCCACGCTCGCCACGACCAGCCCCGCGACGCCGCGATCGCGCATCGCGTCCAGGGCCGCGAGGTAGTCCCGCACGGGCTCCGCGAACAGGCGCCGGCAGCGCGCGCTCACGCCGGCTCGGGCTCAAGCACATGCGGGCGCAGCGCCTGCCACGCCGCGAGCTTGTCCGCATAGGCAAGCGTGTAGGCGGGCGACGATGACGGCAGCAGCAGCGCCTGGTAGCCCAGCGCTTCGATCCGTCCCTGCGCGGTGCCGGCCTTTTTTCCGTTCAGCGCGACCACGCGCAGGCGCGGCGCGTGCCGGGCCAGCCACTCGAATTGCGCGAACGCGGCATTGCGGATGTCGCCGTCGAGGCTGCCTTCGCGTTCGCAGCCGGTGATGATGTCCCAGACGCCGACGCGGTGCCGCGCCAGCTGCCGCAGGCGCGTGGCGTAGGGCAGGCCGGCCAGCGGCTCGCCCAGCACGTCGCCCAGGAGGCGCCAGAACTGGTTGCGCGGATGCGCGTAGTACTGGCTTTGCCGCAGCGACTCCTCGCCGGGAAAACTGCCCAGCACGAGCACGCGCGCCGCCGGCGGAATCGCGGGCGGCAGCCCTTTCTTCACCATGCGGCGGGCCACGCCGAGAGTCGCCATGCGTAGTCCGCGGCGATGCCGGCGAACACGGCGCAGCCGAACCACGTGTTGTGCAGGAACGCGCGGAAGCAGAGTCCGCGATCGCGGCCGCGGATCAGCGTGTAGTGATACCCGGCCAGCCCCGCGGCGGCGAGCAATCCGGCGTAGTAGAAGACCCCGAAGCCCCGCCAGAAGCCGATTCCCGCCAGGATCAACAGCGCCAGCGCGTAACTGGCCATGATCGCGCTTACTGCGTGGCGGCCGAACGTGATCGCCGAAGTGTTGATGCCGATCCGGATGTCATCGGGGTAATCGGCCAGCGCGTATTCGGTGTCATAGGCGATGATCCAGAAAAAGTTTCCCGCCAGCAGCACCCAGGCGAGCAGCGGCACGCTGCCGGTGACGGCGGCGAAGGCCATCGGAATACCGAAGCTGAAGGCGATGCCCAGATACGCCTGCGGCACGCTGATGTAGCGCTTGGCGAACGGATAGCTGGCCGCGATCAGCACGGCGAGAATCGACAGCCACCTGGTCAGCGCATTGAGTGTCAGGATCAGCATCAGCGCGAGCAGCGCCATTCCGGCGGCCACCGCCAGCGCTTCCCAGGGCTCGATTTCGCCGGCCGCGAGCGGACGCTTGTTCGTGCGCTCTACATTCGCATCGAAGTCGCGGTCCGCCCAGTCGTTGATCGCGCACCCCGCCGAGCGCATCAGCAGAGTGCCCAGGATGAAGATCCACAGCACCGACCAAGGTGGCGCGCCGTCGCCGGCGATCCACAGCGCCCACAGCGTCGGCCACAGCAGCAGCAGCGATCCGATCGGCTTGTCCAGCCGCACCAGGCGCTCGTAGGCGTCGATCCGGCGCAGTGTCGCGGTCCAGGCGCTCATCGCGTCCCCATTTCCGCAAGCATCGCCGCCGGCGTCGGATAGCGCATCCGCCAGCGCAGGTCGCGCTTCGCCCGCGCGTTGACCAGCCGCCGCGATTCGCGCATGAACGACAACAGCGCAGGCGGCACGACGCCGGCGGCCGCCCGCGCGGCGATGCGCGGCGGGCGTGGCAGGTGGAGTGCATCGGCTACCAGATCGAAGTAATCGGCCATTTTCAGTTCCGCGTCGTCGCTGACATTGTAAGCCCGCTGCGGCAGCCCCCGCGTGATCGCGGCCACGCACGCGCGGGCCAGGTCTTCGGCGTGCACGTGATTCGTGTAGACGTCGTCGTCGGCCGCGAGCGCGGGCGTGCCCTGGCGCAGGCGGTCGGCCGGCAGCCGGTCTTCCGCGTAGATTCCCGGCGCCCGCAGGATCGACAGGCGCACGCGATTGGCACGGCCCCAGCGCCGCAGCCTGCGTTCGGCGGCCACGCGCCGGCACGCGCGCGGCGTGGCCGGCGCCGGCGCGCGGGTCTCGGCGACCCTTGCGCCAGCGCAATCGCCGTAGACGCCGCTGGTGCTAACGTAGACAAACCGGCATGGTAGACTCCGCGCCGACGCGAGGGCGGCGATCAGGTTGCGCGTCCGGAAGTCGTCATCGCCGCCGGCGGCCGGCGGCGCGCAGTGCAGGACGGCGTACGGGCTCAGCCGCAGGCGGGCCAGCGTGCGGACGTGGTCGAGATCGCCGGCGATGGGCGTGATGCCGGCGGCCCGCAGCGCGGCGTGCTGGTCGCGCTGGCGCGTCAGGCCGTACAGTCGGAAGTTCGGGGACAGCAGGCGCGCGGCGCGCAGTGCGACATCGCCGCAGCCGATCAACAGCACTCTCAATTTGGCCATGACTTTCGACATTACCATAAAGCCCTCGGATCACCACTTCGAGTGCGCGGGTGACGAGGCGATCCTGGCCGCGGCGCTGCGCGCCAACCTGCTGCTGCCCTACGGCTGCCGCGACGGCGCCTGCGGCTCGTGCAAGAGCAAGGTCAACTACGGCGCGCACCAGGCTGCTACCTTGACCGACATCGAGAAGATGCAGGGCTACGTGCTGCCGTGCGTGGCCCGGCCGTTGTCCGCTGTCACGCTCGAATGCCGCGAAGTCCGCCGCGCCGGCGACATCCAGATCCGGAAAATGCCCTGCCGGATCGAGAAGATCGAGGTCGCCGCGCCCGACGTCGCGATCGTTTCGCTCAAGCTGCCGGCCAACGAGCGGTTGCAGTTCCTGGCCGGGCAGTACGTCGACATCCTGCTTAAGGGGGGTGGGCGTCGCAGCTTCTCGCTGGCCACCGCGCCGCACGACGACGGCTTCCTGCAACTGCACATCCGGCACATGCCGGGCGGCGCGTTCACGGAGCATCTGTTCCGCGACCTGCCGGCGAAGGAAATCCTGCGCATCGAAGGGCCGCACGGCGCGTTCTACTTGCGCGAGTCGTCGGACAAGCCGATGATCTTCGTCGCCGGCGGCACCGGCTTCGCCCCGATCAAGAGCGTGATCGAGCACGCGTTTCACCTGGGCGTGGCGCGGGAGATGATCCTGTACTGGGGTGCGCGTTCGCTGCGCGACCTCTACATGCCCGCGCTGCCCGGATCATGGCAACAGCAGCATTCGAATTTCACGTTCATACCCGTGCTCTCCGATCCGCTGCCCGAGGACAAATGGCCCGGCCGTAAGGGGCTGGTGCACCAGGCGGTGCTCGAAGATTTTCCGGACTTGTCCGCGTACCAGGTCTACGCCTGCGGGGCGCCTGCGATGATCGCCGCCGCGCGGCGTGATTTTTTCGGAATGCGCCGGCTGCCGGAGGACGAGTTCTTCGCCGACTCGTTCACCAGCGCGGTGCCGCCGCCGGATGCTTGATCGGCCAGAAGACTACAATTCAACCTCTCCCCCTCTCCCTCGGGGAGAGGGCCGGGGTGAGGGTGCGTGAGTCCGGCACGAACGGCAACCACGGCATCCGCCGCATACGTGCCACTGATTGACAATTGGAGCATCAACCATGAACCAGAAAGCCTTTGCCTCCCAGGCCGACCTCGAAGAGAAGCCGGTCAGCTTCGTCGAAATGGGTCCGGGCGCGTACGCGTACACCGCCGAGGGCGATCCCAACTCCGGGATCATCGTCACCGACCAGGGCGTGTTCGTGATCGACACCCAGGCCACGCCGGTGATGGCGCAGGACGTGATCGCGCGCATCCGCGGCGTCACCGACATCCCCGTCCGCTACGTCGTGCTCTCGCACTACCACGCGGTGCGCGTCCTCGGCGCGTCGGCGTACGGCGCGGAGTTCATCGTCGCCAGCCAGGGCACGCACGACCTGATCGTCGAGCGCGGAGAGCAGGACATGCATTCGGAGATCGGCCGCTTCCCGCGGCTGTTCCGCGCGGTCGAGTCGGTGCCGGGATTGACGTGGCCCAACGTCGTGTTCGAGAACAAGCTGGTGCTGCACCTGACGTACCAGGGCAAGCCGCGCACGGTCGAGATCGCCCATGTCGGACGCGGCCACACGAAGGGCGACACCATCGTCTGGCTGCGCGAGGAGCGCATCCTCTACAGCGGCGACCTGGTCGAATACGCGGCGACGCCCTACACCGGCGACGCCTACCTGCGCGATTGGCCGGCGACGCTGGACCGGCTGGAAGGCTTGCAGCCGCGCGCGCTGGTGCCCGGCCGCGGCGCCGCGCTGACCACGCCGGATGCCTGCAAGGCGGGCTCGACGGCACGCGCGACTTCATCCGCACCATGTATGGCGCGGTCGAGGCGGGGGCGAAGGCCGGCCGGCCGCTCAACGCGGTGTACAAGGAAACGTATGCGACGCTCAAGCCGAAGTTCGGGCATTGGGTCATCTTCGACCATTGCCTGCCGTTCGACGTCACCCGCGCGTACGATGAGGCGACGCAGTATCCCGACCCGCGCATCTGGACCGCACAGCGGGACATCGACATGTGGAAGGCGCTGGAAGGGTCATAACCCACGGGCAACGCGATGGGCGCTTCCCTTCCCGAGTTCTTCCCCTACCGCCGGCCGCCGGAACTCGGTGGCAAGGGCCAGCCACACAGGCAGGTGATCATCGTCGGCGCCGGCCCGGTCGGCCTGGCGATGGCGCTCGACTGGGCGCGGCGCGGGCGCGAGGTCCTGGTGCTCGCGGCGGGCGACTCCTTGTCCGAAGGCTCGCGCGCGATCTGCTTCGCCAAGCGCACGCTGGAGATCTGCGACCGGCTGGGCTGTGGCGCCCCGGTGGTCGACAAGGGCGTGTCGTGGAACGTGGGCAAGGTGTTCCGCGACGAGCGGATGCTCTACGAGTTCAACCTGCTGCCGGAGCCTGGGCACGAGCGGCCGGCGTTCGTGAACCTGCAGCAGACTACGCTTGAGCACTTCCAGCTCGAGGCGCTGGCGCGCACCGGCGCCGACCTGCGCCGCAACAACCGCGTCACCGGCGTGGTGCAGATCCGCGACCGCGTGGCGCTCACCATCCAATGCCCCGACGGCGAATACACGCTGTCCTGCGACTGGCTGATCGCCTGCGACGGCGCCGGCAGCCCGGTGCGCAAGATGCTGGGATTGAAGTCCGAGGGCCAGGTGTTCCAGGACCGGTTCCTGATCGCCGACGTGAAGATGCACGGCGCCGCGGCCGCGACGTTCAGGACCGAACGCTGGTTCTGGTTCGACCCGCCGTTCCACCGCAACCAGTCGGTGTTGCTGCACAAGCAGGCCGACGACGTGTGGCGGATCGACTTCCAACTCGGCTGGCAGGCCGATCCCGATGAGGAGAAGAAGCCCGAGCGCGTCATCCAGCGTATCCAGGCGATGCTGGGCAAGGGCGTCGAGTTCTCGCTCGAGTGGGTCAGCGTCTACACGTTCCAGTGCCGGCGGATGGAGCGCTTCGTCCACGGCCGGGTGATCTTCGCCGGCGATGCCGCGCACCAGGTTTCGCCGTTCGGCGCGCGCGGCGCCAATTCCGGCATCCAGGATGCGGACAATCTCGGCTGGAAGCTGGACCTGATCCTGCGCGGGCTGGCGCCCGTCGAACTGCTGGAGTCGTACAACGCCGAACGGGTCGAGGCCGCCGATGAGAACATCCTCAATTCGACGCGCTCGACCGATTTCATCACGCCCAAGAGCGACGTGAGCCGCACCTTCCGCGACGCCACGCTCGAACTTGCGGCCCAATACCCGTTCGCGCGCAAGCTGGTCAACAGCGGCCGGCTGTCGGTGCCGACGCGCTACGCGGACTCGCCGCTCAACACGGCCGATGCCGAGGCCTGGGCGCCGGGAACGCCGGGTCCGGGATCGCCCGCGACGGATGCGCCGGTACTGGCCGGCGGCAAGCCGGGCTGGCTGTTGCGGCATCTGCGGGGCGAGTTCACGGTCGCCGTGTTCGCTGCGGGCGGCGAGGTCCCCACTGAACTGGCCGACGCTTTGCGGTATCTCGGATCACTTCCGATCGTGGTCCGCACGGTCTTCGTCACCCGCGAGGGAAGCCGGCGGACAAGGCCTACGCATGGCTGCGCGACGCTGACGGCCTGGCTTTTGCGCGCTATGCGCCGGACGGCGAGGCAGTCTACCTGTTCCGTCCGGACCAGCACGTTGCCGCGCGGCGGCGGGGATTGTCCGCGACCTGGCTGGGGTCGGCGCTGCGCCGCGCGTGCCGGACCGAAGTTGCCTTCGCCGCAGTAAGCTGCTGATGGGCGCGCTCAAGCTCGAACCGAACATCGTGCGGCCGGACGACTTCTACGACGCGCTGATCGCGCTGCATCGCGGACTCACGCCGGAACAGAGCGCGAAGGTCAACGCGAAGCTGGTGCTGCTGCTGGCCAATCACGTCGGCAACATGGAAGTGCTCAAGCAGGCGCTGGACGCGGCGCGGGAGCCGGACCAGGGCTGACGGCCCCGATCAATTCGTGCCGGCGTCGGCCGCCTTCTGCGCGCTTTGCTCCATTTGTTTCATCGCCTGCCCGATCTTCTGCTGCGCCTGCTCCATCGTCTTTTTGCCCTGCTCGAGTTCCTGTTTCTTGAGCGTGGCGACCGTCGCCGCGCCGCTCATGGTGTCGGCGCCGCAGCCGGCGAGCGCGGCGACGGCAGCGGCGAGAATGATCTGCCTCATGCGTTTTCTCCTTGGCTTTTTGGCGAGCTTATCGACGGGGAATTCACGGCTTCGATGCGGTAGCCGTCCGGATCGATGACGAAGGCGGCGTAGTAGTGCTCGCCGTAATGCGGACGCCGGCCGGGCGCGCCGTTGTCCCGGCCACCATTGCCCCGCTGGCGCGCCGCGCCGTGGAATCCGTGCCGCCGCGCGCGCGTGCGGACGCTGAATGCAGACGGGTGGCGCCGAGGCCCCGGCGCGAGGTGGGCCCGCATCGCGTTGTCATGGCGAGCTTGTCGCCGGATCTCGGGATGGCCGTCCCCACTGCCCGCCCGTCCTGCCCCGGGCGCAAGTCTTCCCAGACGCGAACGTACAAACAAGCTCCGCGAGGACGCGCGCCTGCGTAAAAGCGCGCCGACGAGGTCTGATGTCGCGCACGCCGAGCGAGATGTGGTGGAGCATGTGCCAGTCGGCGATCCGGGCGGCCCCTCGCGCGCGCTCACCGGCAGAACTCCCGCTTCGCGGCCCGCTCGACCTGGTCGGTGGCTTCGGCCCCGCACAGCGCGGCGTCGCCGGCAGTCCGGGTCGACATTGATCCGCATGCGCCCAGCAGCACCAGGACTGCGGCCAGGATCAACCTGGTTTTCAATTTGTTCCCCTCCGCAAACGACGAATGCGACCGACCGGACTCCTCACTTCGATTCTACCGTGCCGGCCCGGCGTGGTGCGACCGTGCCGCAGTTGCGTCGTTTGCATTTCCGCGGGATTGCAGTCATGCGCGGGCTCCCGCGCGGCTCGCGATGCCGGTCAGCCAGTAGCCCCACAGCACCAGCAGCCACTGCGCCTGCCCGACCCACGCGATCGCCATCGCGTCCGGCGGCGACACGCCCCGCAGGTTGGCGGCGTAGATCAGCAGCAGGAACGCGACCAGCCCCCACAAGCCCCAGCGCCCGGCGGCGTCGCGCGCCGCGTGGCCCGCGCGTACAGCCAGCCGCCGACGATGAACAGCGGCCTTCCACCAGCAGCGTCAGCGGCCAGCGAATTCCACAGCCCGAGGCCGACCTGCGTCGCCGAACGGCGCCAGCGGCAGGTCGGGGCGATGCACGAGGGCATCGAGCAGCCAGTGGCTGACGACCAGCAGCGCGAGGATCAACGCCTCGCAGCGCGCCGCGCGAGACAGCCCGCCGCCGACCAGCGCCGCCCAGCCTATCACCGCGAGCAGCGAGTGCGAGACCGGATAGTGCTGGAAGTCGAGCGGCGTGACCACGGTCAGCAGTGGGGCCATCGCGACGCGCCGATGCCCAGCAGCAGCAGCGTGGGCCACAGCAGGTCGATGAACTGCGCGGCGAGAAACAGCGTGCCCAGGCTCGCGCGCGGCCCAGCGCTTGGCCGCGAATCCGACTCCGAAGTGTCCGATGAACATCCCGTTTCCCAGGCCGTGCCAGAGGCGAAATTGCTGTCAAGGTTAATGCATCAGGGCGGCGCCGCCATGCCGCGCCGGGCCAGGCCGTACCTCTCGCCCTCTACGTCGGCGCGGCCACGATGCCTTCGCCCTTCCACCCGGCCGCAAGCATCTGCTGATACACCGACTGGACGGTCGTGGTAACGATGGTTCGAGTCGTTCATCAGGGCGCGGTCGTTGTAGGCGCGCCAGACGGCGACCACGCCGCGGCGGGGCAGTTGCCGCCCGCCGGCACGTCGATCGCGAAGGCGATCTCTTCGTAGTTCCACCGCGGTTGCGACGCGGGCGTCGTCGCCTGCGGTTGATGCAACTGCGCGCACTCCGGCGGCATCCGCGGTGTAGAAGTGGCTGTTCAGGCCGGGGCTTAGCGAGCCGTAGAAGCGGCTACCGGCTGCGCTGTGCCGGGGTGATCGTTGCGCGCATAGGCCATGAAATCGCCGCCGGTCGCCTGCCACCCCAGCGCCGGGTTGTTCTAGCGCGTTGGCTTCCTCGACGTTCGCGGGTGCGGAAGTAGTGATCGAGCGAGGGGCGCGTAGAACTCGAACACGGTGACAAAGGTGCCCGGCGCCCGCGCCGTCGCGCAGCCGTGCCGACATCGTTCCGCGCCGCCGGTGCGACGAAGAACGGATTGGCCGCGCCGAAAAGGAACCCCTGGTGGGCGCTCAGCGGCGCGCGCGTCGGCTCGTTGCGCGAAGTAGTCGGTGTACGCCATCGCCTCGGGGGTTATTTTCGCGTCGGACAGGACGATCACCGCCACCTTGAAGTCGCGCTGCGCGGCCGGATACGCCGGGCTGCGCGGACCCGCCACGGCGATCACGTCGTTGATCGTGACCTTGTTGAACTGCGCATAGTTGGCGACGCCGAGGCAGTTCTGGGTCATCGCCGCCTGCTGGTCCTTCCACACGTAGTGATCGGCGACCTGTGCCGCGGACTTCAGTCCCATCAGATAGAGGTCGAGGTCGCTGAAGCTGCGCGCCCCGGAGAACGCGGTGAGCTGGACGCCGGTCGGGATCGAGGTGAGCCGGCAAGAGTAGTCGCCGCCGGCGCCGCTGCCCGGGATGCTGAAACCCATCAGGCCGCTGGCGAGCGACGACAGCGGCCAGTGCGGCGTGCCGATGGACAGGCTGGCCTGCGGCAGGAAGTTGATCCACTGGTGGCCTATTTCGTGCGAGTGCGCTTCCTGTCCGGCGTCGAAGTAGGTGCTGGTCGGAAAGACGCTGATGCCGAGGGAGGCGGCCGCCGCTGCCGTAAATGGCCGTGTTGTTGAAGTTCGAGCTGCCGATCCCCGAAACCGCATTGCGCAGCACGCTGAAGTGATAGCGGTTCGCGGCATTCCGTGTCGCAAAGACGATGTCGATGAAGTCGACGCTGTCCGGAAACAGCTGATAGAAGCGCTGGATCAGGGGGTTTGCCGGGAAGTCGGCCGTCGGGCCGTTTGCGAAAGTCGCCGGGTCGACGATGTTCACGACGTGGTTCGAATGCTGGACCTGGACCCCGTCGTCGGCGATGGCCACCTCGCCGATCGCGGGGGTCCACACCTGCGACTGCACGAAGCCGTGGAAAGTCCGCGTCGCGCCCTCGTACACGTCGACGAAGCCGAGGTGCTTGCGGAACACGTCGGCATCCTGCAATCCGCCGACGGCCAGGTTCGCGCTGATCTGTACCGTATAGATACCGTCATTCGCGGCGGCGTCGCTGTCCTGTCGTCGTCGCGCATGGTCAGCGTGGTGCCGTCGGCCGCGGCAAACTGGACCTGTGTCGGTTTGCTGCCCGAAGTGCGCGCCGTGATGGTGACCGGCGCGGTTCTATCGAAACGGACGACGTCAGGGGTGACCTGGGTCCCATCCAAGCTGACTGCGCCGAACGCGATGGTCGCGACAAGATAGGCGCCGACCGCGGGCGCTGTGCAGACAGGTATTCGCATCGTGGTTATCGTGTCGGTCGCCGGGAGCGGCCAAAGTAACATACGGCCGCATGCCGGGCAAACCGGCCTTCATCGCGCCCGAAGCCGAACTGCTGGACGCCGGCGGCCGCAGCGTCGGCCGGCATGGCGCCGGCCCGTACTGTCAGGCAAGCGACGGCAGCAAGGTCGTCGGCAAGCTGAAGGCGCGAGTCGACGCGCCGTCCGCCAGCGCCATTCCGTGGCTGCTGCTCGAGGTGACCACTGCCGGTCCGGAGGGCGCATTCAGTAAAGTGACGAGCATCCAGCAGGTGAACACCGCCGGCGGCGGCCCCGGCGGCGGGCTTCACGCCGGTCACGGCGGGTGCCTGGCACGCATCCCGTACGGCGGACTATCGGCTGTTCGTGCCGCGGTAGCGCGCCATGTGGCGTCGCATCAGCGCGTGGCGCGGACAACGATGAACCATGAAGAGGTTGGTGTCGGATTTTCGTGCCGTCCGTAGCAGGCGCGCGGTCGGCGCCGAACTGATCGATAATGCGGATCATGCATGCACGGCCCGAACCAGGGAGCGCGAAAATGAAGACACTGTTCCGATCAATCACCCTCGTCGCCGCCGGTCTGGTTGCCGCGCAGTCGATGCTTCCATCTGCCGCCGTCCGGCCGGAGGTCGCGCCCGACCAAGTCATCGCGCATCGGAACGCACCGGTTGCGGCCGGCGAAGTCGCGACGGCCACGAGTGGCACGCATCCCGTCCTGGTTGCACAAGCAACGGCCGCGCCCGTCCTGAATGGCGGACCCGGCAGTCCGGCGCTCTCCGGGGGGCAGGCCAGCCCTGGGCTCTCGGGCGGGCTCGGCGCCGCTGGACGGCGGCTGCGACCGGACGGCAGCTCTCGGGCTGGTCCAGCGGCTGGACTTTCGGGCGGCATCGGCAGCGTCGGACTCTCGGGCGGGACCGGGAGCGTTGGCCTCTCCGGCGGACCCGGCAGCGTCGGGTTGTCGGGCGGGCGCATCGCGCAGGATGGAAGCGGTCTGCCGGGCGAGTTGCCACACCCTGGCGCGCGGCCGACGCCGTTGCCCGGGTCGCTTGCACCATTCGGGTACGGCCCCGCCGCAGTGCCCGGTTTATCAGGTTCCTCCTCAGGGATGACGCCGGCGCGGCCCGGTCTTTCCCCGTAGCGACCCGCAGTTCAACCCCCGGGGGCGTGCCATCCAGATTGGTCTCGCTTCGCTCCACCCACCATCGATGGGTATCGCTTCGCTCCACCCATCCTACGGCGTCATCCGGTCTTCAATATCTCGTGCCCGCACCGCGGTTCACTTCGCGCCCAGGCAGTCCCTGATTCGCTCCCCGCCGGCGCGGCTGACCGGAATCTGCCTGCCATTCGCCAGCACGGCCACCTGGCTGTCCTTGGTCGTGCGTTCGAGGCCTTTCAGTTTGTCGATGTTGATCAGGTACGAGCGGTGCACGCGCACGAACCGGCGCGGGTCGAGTTGCGCTTCCAGGTCGGACAGGCGCTGCGTCTTCAGGAACGACCTGTCAGCGGTGTGGATCTCGATGTAGTCGTCCTCGGCTTCGACATAGTGGATGTCGGCGACCGGGACGACGTGCACATGGCCGCGGTCGCGGATGACGATGCGCTCCAGCTTCGGCACCGGTTGCGCGAGCAGGCGGTCGAGGGCGGGCGCGCGCCGGCCCACAAGCTTGCGCGCGCGGGCCAGCGCTTCGTCGAAGCGCTCCTGCGAGAACGGCTTGAGCAGGTAGTCGACCGCCAGCATCTCGAACGCCTTGATCGCGTACTCGTCGAACGCGGTGGTGAAGACGACGCCGGAGCGCCTCTCGGTGGCCTCGAGCACTTCCAGGCCGGAGAGCTTCGGCATCTGGATGTCGAGGAAGATCAGGTCCGGCGCGAGGGCTTCGATGTCCGCCACGGCCTCGAGCCCGTTCCGGGATTCGCCCGCGACTTCGATGTCGGGATGGGCGCGCAGGTATTCGCGGACGAGGCGCCGGGCGAGTTCTTCGTCGTCGACGATCAGGGCGCGGAGCGGCGCGCTCATCGGCCCGCCTCGCTCTCCGCATGCTCCAGGGGAACGGTAATCTCGACGCCAAACCGCCCGCCGTCGCGCGCCCAGGTGATGCGCGCCCGTTCGCCGTAAAGCGTGGCGAGCCGCTGGCGGATGTTCCGCAGGCCGACGCCATCGCCTTCGGCGGGGCGCGCGTCGGCGTCCACCGGATTGCCGACCAGCGCGTGCAGCCAGCGCTCGCGCACGAAGCACCGGATCGCGATCACGCCGCCGTCGACCAGGTCGCGGATGCCGTGCTTGATCGCGTTCTCCACCAGCGGCTGCAGGACCATGGGCGGGACCAGGCAGTCGAGCGCGTCGTCAGCCACGTCGAAGTCCGCGACCAGCCTGCTGCCGAAACGGATCTGCTCGACCGCGACAAAGCTCCGGCACAGCGCGATCTCCGCCGCGAGCGGGATCTTCTGCTGGTGCGACAGGGCGAGGGTCTGCCGGAAGAACTGCGCGAGCTCGATCGTCATCGCGCGCGCCGCCGCGCCGTCCGCCGTCGTCAGCGCGCTGATCGAGTTCAGGCTGTTGAACAGGAAGTGAGGATTGATCTGCGTGCGCAGAACCTGCAACTCGGCGTCGCGCGCAAAGAGCCGGGACTGCGCGTCCCGCCGCTCCGCGGCACGGACATTCTCGATGCCGATCAGCACGTCGTGCGCCACGATGGAGAGCAGGTACAGCGCCACGCCGCCGGCGAAGAGCATGGCCGCCAGCGGCAGCGGCAGCGCGACGGCCCATTCCTCGCCCGCTTCGCGCAGGATGGCGCTCCACGCCGCGCAGATGCCCAGCCACGCCAGGCCCGACAGCAGCGAGGCCGCGCCGAACACGGCGACCACCGACACCACCTTGCGCCGTGCCAATGGCAGCGAACGGCAGACGTAATAGGCGGAGGGCGCGATGAAGCCGAACACGACGCACACGGGAACGGCGAAGACCAGCGCTTTCGTCCAGGGCGCAAGCCCGGCCAGCGCGAGGGTGCCAGCCATGACGACGCCGACCAGCAGCCAGGCGACCAGGTACCACAGCAGCTTGCGGACGTCCGCGAGTATCGGATGCATGAATGGCGCGGGTCAGTTCTTGACTTCGATGCCACCCATGACGACGTAGCCCGTGATCACCAGCCGTTTCACCGGATTGGCCGGCGGCACGCTCTGGTCATCGACGCCGCCCATGATCGGGACGCAATTGCTCACGACGGACCAGTCGGCCGGCACCTTGAGCACGATGCCGCCCATCAGCACGAAAACGCTCAGCGCGGCGCTGTCCCGGATCGAGGCCTTGCGCAAGTCGATCTCGACGCCGCCGACGATGGCGGACACCTTGCCGCCCTGGAAGTCCTGCGTCGCGTTCGACATGCCGATGCCGCTCATCAGGACGCCGACGTCGACCCAGGAGTCGCTGCTGGAGCGCATCTCGACCGTGCCCATGCTTCTTGCCGCTCGCCGCCCGAACAGGCCGGTGACGATGATCAGCGCGCCGCCGGCGATCAGCAGCAGCGGCCACCAGTCGCGCCAGCGGAAGTCGATGATGCCCATGTTCCGCAGCGTGATCGCCGCGCCCGCGACGATCAGCGCGCCGCCGATGGCGTAACCCCCGGCGTCGCGCGCCTGGTAGATCTTCAGCACCCCGAACACGACGAGCGCCATGGGCCAGAACTGGATGACCTGCCGCGCGTTGAATACACTCAGGTTGTCCAGCAGCGCGAGCGTGCCGGCCAGGATGATCAGCACGCCGAACACCACGCGGTGCTGGCTGCGGTCGCGGCCGTTCATTGCGCGTTCTCCCCGTTGGAGTGCTTCGACAAGTTGAGCAGGCCGCGCGCCACCATTACGACGCCGCCGGCGATGACAATGACCGGCCACGTCGCGTAGAAGGTCCATCCCCACAGGTGCTCGAGGCAGGCGTAGATCCAGATGGCAACCACGATGGAGAAGGCGCCGTCGAGCGCCTGCGCCAGGTCGTGCGCGAACATGATCGCAAGCGCGCCGTGCAAGGCGATGAACGCCGGCCAGAGATTCCAGACCCTTTCGATCGCGACCAGGCCCATCCGGTCGACCAGGAACATGCTGCCCACGATGATCAGGGCCAGGCCCCAGAACAGATAGTGGCGCATTTCGGCGGTGCGTTGCGGTGTCATGTTCCCCTCGTCAAGTGACCGGCGGGCCGTTGCTCCGCCATCGATGTCCGCAAGATAAGGCATGCCGCGGGAGATGTCTTGCGGTTTTCGGCGAACGCCGGCGAGGCGTCGGTGAATGACGAAGAAGTTGCCGAGGCCCGCCGGCAGTGCGCGTCCGGGATCCCCGATGCCATCGTCTACAATTGCGGGATGCCCGCGATACGCCTTCCGCCCTTCATGGTGCCCCTGATTTTCATCAGCGTCACCGGGCACATGGCGCTCTCCGGCGGGCGGCTTACCGGCTCGCTGTTCATCCTCAACAACGGCTATCCCGAAGCGCTGGTGGGCTTGTTCATGGCCCTGTTCTCCGTCGTCCCGGTGCTCACTTCGCTGCACATCGGCCGCTGGGTCGATCGGGCGGGCGCGGAACGCGCGATGCGCGTTGGCGTTGCACTCGTGCTGCTCGGCGCCTGGCTGCCGGTGGCGTACCTGAGCCTGTCCACGCTGCTGGTGATGGGCGTGCTGATCGGCTTTGGCTTCAGCATCATCGCGATGGCGGCGCAGCACACCGTGGGGCACCTCGTGCCCGATGCCACGCCGGCGCAGCGGATGACGAACTTCGGCTGGTATGCGCTCGGGCACTCCACTTCGAGCGTCGCCGGCCCCTTCATCGCCGGCCTCCTGATCGACGCCGTGAGCATCCGCGCGGCCTTCGCGGCGATGGCTGTGTCGGCGTGCGTGGCGGCCTTCCTGGTCGCCACGCGGCTGCGCGGCCTTCCCCGCGCGCCGACCGGGGCGGCGGCCGCGATGACGCCGGACCCCGCCCTGGCGGGCACTTTCGGGCCCGACGAAGTCGCCGAGCCCGGGCGGCGGCCGCCGCACGTGCTCGACCTTCTGGCCACGCCCGAGATGCGGCGGATCTACTGGGTCAATTGCCTGACGGCGACGTCGTGGGACCTGTTCATCGTCATGCTGCCGGTGCTCGGCCACCGGCTGGGCTATTCGGCATCGGTCATCGGCACGGTGTTCTCGTTCTTTGCCATCGGCACATTCGCCGCGCGCGCCGTGATGCCGTGGCTCTCCCGGCGCTTCACGGAGTGGCAGATCCTGCGCGCGGCGATGATCGTGATCACGCTCGTTTTCGTGGCCCTCCCCTGGATGTCGCTGGCGCCGCTCCTGATGAGCGCGGGGATCATCTTCGGGGCGGCGGTGGGACTCAGCCAGCCCAACATGCTCTCGCTATTGCATACGGCGGCCCCGGCCGGCCGCGGCGGCGAAGCGGTGGGCCTGCGTTCGATGCTGAGCAATGGCTGTTCGGTGGTCGTGCCGCTCGCGTTCGGCGCCGCGCTCTCCACGGTCAGCATTTCGACGCTGCTGTTCGGCGGCGCCGTGCTGTTCGGCACCGGCGTCTACCCGGCGCACCATGGGGCCAAGGCCAGGCGGTGAGGTCCGCGCGAGTACTGGAAGCCGAATTGGCCATGAAGGTCGGTGGGAAATCGATGCCACTGTCGCTTTGCTTCGTACACCGCCAGTGCGAAGGCGGTTGTAATTGCTAGAACAGGTGGCAGCATTCCATTAAGATGCGCGACATGCGCCACGATCTTGCCGGTACCCAAGTGAAAGTCCGAGCCATCGAAGCCACAATGAAGTGGACAGGCGACTGCGTGCGGAAGCCGGTGGCCTGACGTGCCGCTTTCCTGGAATGAGATAAAGAGCCGCGCGCTCGCCTTCTCGCGCAAATGGGAAGGCGAGACCTCCGAGCGAGCCGAGGCGCAAAGCTTCTGGAACGACTTCTTTGGCGTGTTCGGTATCGAGCGCCGCCGGGTCGCCATATTCGAAAAGCAGGTCAAGCTGGTGCGTGCCGGCGAACACCTGAAGCGCGGCCGCATCGACGCCTTCTGGAAAGGCATGCTCCTGATCGAGCATAAGAGCGCGGAGCAGGACCTGGACCGCGCATTCGCCCAGGCAGCAGATTATTTCGAGGGCCTGCCGGAACGCGACTTGCCGCGCTACATCATCGTTTCCGACTTCGCCCGATTCCGCTTGTACGATTTGGAAGACGATGCCGAGTTTGAGTTCAAGCTCACTGATCTGCACAAGAAGGTCAAGCACTTCAGCTTCATCGCCGGCTACGCGCCACAGCAAATCAAGCCGCAGGACCCGGTCAACATCCATGCGGCCGAACAGATGGGCAGGCTGCACGACCAGCTCAAGGCGGCCGGCTACGTCGGCCACCCGCTCGAACTGTTTCTCGTGCGGCTGGTATTCTGCCTCTTCGCGGACGACACCGGCATCTTTCCCAAGCAAAATTTCCGCGACTGGCTCGATGCGCGCACCGCGGAGGACGGCAGTGATATCGGCCCGAAGCTCGCTGAGCTGTTCCAGATACTGAACACGCACCGGGACAAGCGCCAGAAGAATCTCGACGAGCAAATCAACGCATTCGACTACATCAACGGCCGGTTGTTCGAGGAAGCGCTTCCGCTTGCCCAGTTCGACGCGAAGATGCGCGCGACGCTGCTCGACTGCTGCGCGCTCAACTGGGGCTCGGTCAGTCCCGCGATCTTCGGCGCGCTGTTCCAGACGGTGATGGACGAGAAGGCGCGTCGCAACCTCGGCGCGCACTACACCAGCGAGGAGAACATCCTCAAGGTCATCAAGCCACTGTTTCTCGATGAGCTGTGGGCCGAGTTCAACCGGATCAAGGGCAATAAGAACCGGCTGTTCGAATTCCACAAGAAGCTGCGCACGCTCACTTTCCTCGACCCTGCCTGCGGCTGCGGGAACTTCCTTGTCATCACCTATCGCGAGCTGCGGCTGCTGGAGTTGGAGATCCTGCATGTCCTCTACGACTCGGGCCGGCAGCAGGAACTCAACGTTCACCATCTGATCCGGCTCGACGTCGATCAGTTCTACGGCATCGAGATCGAGGAGTTCCCGGCGCAGATCGCGCAGGTGGCGATGTGGCTGGTCGATCACCAGATGAATGTCAGGGTCTCGGAGGAATTCGGAATGTACTTCGCACGCATTCCGCTTGTCACTAGCCCGCACATCGTGAACGGCAATGCGCTGCGCCTGGATTGGGCGGATGTGCTGCCGCCGGAGCGGTGCAGCTATGTGCTGGGGAACCCGCCGTTTGTCGGCGCGAAATTCCTGAACGATGCGCAGCGCGCCGATGTAGCGCAGGTATTCGCCGGCATTGAGGGTGGCGGTCTACTCGATCTCGTCGCGGCGTGGTACGTGAAAGCGGCGCGCTACGTGCCCGACACGAACATCCGCTGCGCCTTTGTTTCCACCAACAGCATCACTCAGGGCGAGCAGGTTGGCGTGCTCTGGGGTTGGCTGCTGGCACAGGGCATCCATATTCACTTCGCACACCGCACTTTCCGGTGGAGCAATGAGGCGCGCGGGATGGCGGCCGTGCATTGCGTCATTATTGGGTTCGGCGCGTTCGAAAGTGGTAATAAGATCATTTACGAATACGACGACATCCGCGGTGAGCCGCACACGGTGAAGGCATCGAACATCAATCCGTATCTGGTGGATGCGGCCGATGTCGTGCTTCCGCGCCGCTCCAACCCGATCTGCGACGTGCCCGAGATCGGCATTGGCAACAAACCGATCGACGGCGGCAATTACCTGTTCACGCCCGAGGAAAAAGCAGAATTCGTGAAACGCGAGCCGGTGGCGAGAAGGTATTTCCGCCGCTGGCTCGGCGGAGACGAATTTATTAACGGTTATGAGCGCTGGTGCCTTTGGTTGGGCGATTGCCCGCCGGCGGAGCTGCGCAAGATGCCCGAGGCAATGAAACGGGTCGAGGCGGTCAAACACTTCCGTCTGGCGAGCAAGAGCGCACCGACGCGCAAGCTTGCCGACATCCCGACGCGGTTTCACGTCGAGAATATGCCGACGAGCGAATACCTCGTTATCCCGAAAGTATCGTCTGAACGTCGGCGTTTTGTTCCGATTGGTTTTCTTGATCACAAGACCCTGAGCAGCGATCTCCTTTTTGTCTTGAAAGGTACGTCGCTATATCACGTCGGCGTATTGTGCTCGACGGCCCATAACTCCTGGGTCCGCTACACCTGCGGCCGCTTGGAGAGCCGCTATCGCTATTCCAAGGACATCGTCTATAACAACTTCCCCTGGCCCGAAGCGCCGACCGTGGCGCAGCGGCAGAAAATCGATGAGGCCGCACAGGGCGTACTCGACGCCCGTGCCGCGTTTCCGAGTGCCTCGCTCGCCGACCTTTACGACCCGCTGACCATGCCACCCACGCTAGTAAAGGCCCATCACAAGCTCGATGTGGCCGTAGATGCGGCCTATGGCAGAAAGAGCTTCAGGACCGACGCCGAGCGTGTAGCGTTCTTGTTTGAGCTCTACCGGAAATACACGAGCCTTCTGCCATCCGGTGGGATACCTGCGACGAAACGGCGAGCGGGAAGGAAGCGTCTGACGTAGCGGAGAAGCCAGCTGGTTACCGCAGCTGAAACGATCAAGAGGAGTTTGGAGCTTAGCGCCGCTTAATGCGGGAAACCAATACTAGGGCGACGATGGCTGCGGGGCTGGGCATAACGGGCAGTTTCTGGCGCGAAATGGCGACCAGAAACAAGCACAAGTGAACCGATCAAGCGACGGGTTGCGCTGCGCCAATCCGCCCTACGTGCTATGAGCCGACCGGTTCGAGGTATTGACCCTTGATTGACCGCGTGTCCCGGTCATTCGTGTGGTGGAGCTTCCCGTCGGGGAGTATGAAGAATCGGCTATACACCTCCCCACGATCGTTCAAGATTTCTAGACGACCGCCGATAACCTGCCACTTGTATTCATTTCCATTTTGACCTTGGCCAACTTTTCCGTTGGCATCGAACGTGAGGGATTTTGACTTTCCGGTCTCCGGATTGTAGACAAACTTGTACCGACGGTTTGTAATCTCATCGAGTATTCTCGTGTTCGTTTGGTCAACAACACGAACGTTGATGTCCGTGAAACGGGGATCTTCCGAGGACTGGTTGGGGCTGTTGTGGATGCGCCGGTATCGGAATGGGCTCCTGCTTGGGAACTGACCCTGGCCGTGATTCAGAAACTGTGCGAGGCGCGCTAGCCGACTCGGATGCAATTGCCGCATCTTTCAGCTTTATGGACTCGTCCTTAACCGCGAGATGTGCTTTCTGAGCATCGATCGTGCCTTGATACCGCAGCCGGCTAAGAAAGTACCCCAAAACGATCCCTAGCATTAAAGCGCCGGCGAATTCTACGGGGTGTGCGCCCCAGATTTTGGCGCTGGCCGCAATGAGATCGAGTAGTCCGGTCATACCATCCCCCATTTTGTCAAGAAAGTCGATTGCATGGACTGAAGCGGAACGCGGAGGCAAGTATGGAAATTTCTACCGCACGACCTCAAGTATCCTCGGGCGCTGCACTTCGTGTTCCGGGAAAGGCTTAAGGTCGAAGGGCGGGCGCAACAATGGCAGCATGCTTGTCAATATCCGAGCTTCCTGTCGAGACATTCGGGGGATCACGATTGCGCGGGTGCCGGATCTTCGTCTTCGAACTTCGAGACGGACAGCACAATCCGGTTATGCGCGCCACAGCCGCGGCAACGCCAATGCGTCCCAGGTTTGACGTCATGGGTCCAAAGCGTCGTCCTTTCGGGGCAACCCGGCGCCGAACAGGGAGCACACGTCAATTTGGGTGTCCAGAGGACGCGGCCGTCCTGATCCGTCGTGATGGTGTACTCAGCTTTGCACTCAAAGCATTGCGCGTCGACCGTATCTTTGCCGGAGGGCATTCTTTTGCGAATCGGCTTCTTGCATTCGTCGTTGATGCACTCATCAAGCGTCGCGATAACCCCAAACGTGCTGTTCCACACTCGTGAACTCAGGGCCTTCTCGACTAAGCCGGCGATGGCTTCGCAGCGCTCGCGGAGTTTCGCTAGATCCGGTCCCTTTCCCAACTGCACCTGCTCAAGCGATGGCATGTGCAGGTACGACGCGATTGCGTCGTAATGGGCCTTGAGGTCTGCCAATGTGAACACATGGTCCGTACCGAGCAGCTTCATGTTCTCTGCGGCGCAGGCGCGCCGTATTCCTCCTCAAGCCCAAATGAAATTGTCGACGTCATGCCGATCGATGAGTCGATGTCGAGGAGCAGCATCATCAGCTTGCGGGGTTGCCAGGTCTTGTACTCCTCCGGAGGGATATAGTCTTGGAACGCCAGCGCCCGGTCATAGGTCAGGGCCTCCATGGCGTCGCGCAGTTCGAGTGCCGCATACCGAAGCCGATGCGGGTCGTTTGCCGCAAGTTCGGCCTTCGTGCGTGCCAAAGATTCACGCGCCAATTGTCGGAAATTCGGAGGGCTAATTGGAATCGCCACGGCCCTTTGTGGATTATTGAGCGATTACGGGAGGAACGACCGCGTGCCAATGGCCTCGGAGATCGCCACAAAGCATCTCACCAACTCGGGTTCATCAATTCTGGTAATCGATTGCGAGTTCATGTCTGCCGTTCTGCTTACCAGCTGCGCCAGCGGATCCGGTGCTACACGTCATTAGGCAGCTACGGCTCCTGGACTTCGAGATCACGGCAGATTTTCCTTGCAAGGAATTCGTTTATCTCACGATGGCGCGGGACGGCGGTTGCCTTTCTAGTTGCTCGGTTTACGAATACCGAGTGCTTGCCACCTTCTCGAAGCAGAACGCAGCCGTATTGCCGAAGATGACGAAGAAGGTCCTCGCGTTTCATGCCGCCGGCAGCAGCATTTTCTCGCGAATGACTTCCTTGCCCAGGATCGTCTCTTCAGCCAAGGTGCGGTTGGCCTCGAGAATCAGCTCAACAGCCTCGGTGAGATTCGCCCGGGCTTCTTCGAGCGTGGCACCTTGCGTATTGGCGCCTGGAAGTTCTTCGACGAAGCCGATATAGCCCTCGGGGACCTTTTCGAATACGGCGGTCAGATGCATGACACCCCCGATACTGATTCAAGAAGCCGCAGTATAGCGCGGACGATTATCCTGCCGCACAATCGCTAATCGTCATGCCCCGCAGCTGGCGCCTCATGCGCCAGTTGCGGCGCCGCACGCCCGCGCCCCATGAGTCGCAACAGCACCCGCTTTCCGACCCGATAAATCATCCGCACCATCAACAACGCCAATATCGCCTCGACGAACGTCAGCACAAATGCCACAAAGGCGTTCCGCCGCGCCGCACGTCGCCGGAATTTCGCAAACGCCCGATCCCGCGCAATCTCGATCGAATCATAGAAAGTAGGCACGACCAGCAGCGTCAGCAACGTCGAGGTAATCGTCCCGCCGATGATCGCCACCGCCATCGGCCGGTAGAACTCGCCGCCTTCGCCCAGCCCGATCGCCACCGGCATCATGCCCGCGATCAGCGCGAACGTGGTCATCAGGATAGGGCGCAGCCGGACGCGGCCGGCGTGCATCAGCGCTTCCTCTCGCTCGACGCCTTTGGCTTCTTCCTTGCGCGCGCTGTCGAGCAGCAGGATCGCGTTCTTCGCCACCAGCCCCATCAGCATGATGATGCCGATGAAACTCATCAGGTTCAGCGTGCCCTTGGTCAGCAGCAGCGCGACGACCACGCCGATCAGCGACAGCGGCAGCGACAGCATCACCGGCAGCGGCGCGGTGAACGAGCCGAACTGCATCACCAGCACCAGGTACATCAGCGCGATGCCCATCACCAGCGCGATCCCCATCTCGCGGAAGACTTCCTGCTGGTCGCGCGAGGCGCCGCCCAGCGTGATGCCGTAGCCCTGCGGGAAATCGATGGCCCGCGCCAGCTTCATCGCGTCGGCGGTGACTTCGCCGGAAGCGCGGCCCTGCGTGTTCGCGGAAACGGCGACCATCCGCTTGCTGTCCAGGTGCTGGATCTGCGCCGGGCCCTTGCCCATCGTCACGGTGGCGATCTGGTCCAGCGGCACCATCTGGTTGCTGCCCGAGACCGCGATCGGCAGGCGCTCGATGTTGGCGGCGTTGACGCGATCGTCCGGATGCAGGCGCACGGCCACGTCGCGCGATTCGTTGGTCGGGTCGACCCAGTCGCCGACCTCGACCCCGGCAAAAGCCACGCGCAGCGCCTGCGCGGCGTCGCCCGCGGCGATGCCCATTGCGTTGGCCAGGCCCCGGTTGAGCTCGATCCGGAGCTCGTCCTTGGGTTCCTGCTCGGAGAGTCCGACGTCCACTGCGCCGGGTATGGCCTTCATCTTTTCCATGAAGTCGCCGGTGATCGCCATCAGGCGCCGCGAGTCCGGGCCGGAGAACTGGATCTGGACCGGCTTCCTCACACCCTGGTTCATGTCGTCGATCACGACGTACTCCGCGCCGACCAGCTGCGTCATCAGCTTGCGCAGGTCCGCGGCCACGTCGAACGAAGAGCGCGAGCGGGTCCTGGGCTTGCCGATGTCGACGTAGACGCGGCCGCCGCCCTGATTGACGGTGCTGTTGGTGGCCTTGGTTTCGGCGATGGTGCGCGCGAGTTCGGCGGCCTTCTCGACCTTGAGCTTCGCGTAGTCGAGGCTGGCCGAGGACGGGACGCGCACGTCGACGGCGATCGTGCCGTAGTCGGTCGGGGGCAGGAAGGTCGAGCCGCCGACCGTGAACTGCAGCGCGAGCGCGCCGGCGAAGCTCAGCACCGCGATCAGGGTCATCCACTTGCGGTGATGCAGCGCCCAGGCGATGACGTTGCCGTAGCGGTTGGCCTGGTGGTCGAACCAGGTGTTGAACGTGCCCAGCCACTTGCGCAGTCCGCGCTTGGGCTGCTGCTGGTAGCCGACCGGGTCGCCCCAGTACGCGGAGAGCATCGGGTCCAGCGTGAACGAAATGTACAGGCTGACCAGGACCGAACTCGTCACGGTCAGCGCGAACGGGCGGAACCACTCGCCGGCGCCGCCGCCCATGAACGCGACCGGGATGAACACCGCGATGATCGAGAACGTCGTCGCCGTCACCGCCAGGCCGATCTCGGCGGTGCCCATGCGCGCCGCGGTGACGCGATCGGCGCCGCGTTCCATGTGGCGCACGATGTTCTCGCGCACCACGATCGCATCGTCGATCAGCACGCCGATCGCGAGCGACAGGCCCAGCAGCGTCATGAAGTTGAGCGTGAATCCGGAGAGCCAGACCGCGATGAACGCCGCGATCACCGACGTGGGAAGCGCGAGCGCGGTGATCAGCGTCGAGCGCCAGGAATTGAGGAAGGCGTAGACCACGAAGATGGTCAGCACCGCGCCGAACAGGAGCGCCTCGATCACGTTGCGCAGGCTGTTGTCGGCATCCTTGCCGCCGTCCTGCGTGACTTCGAGCTTGGTTCCCGGGGGCAGCGTCTTGTTGATCTCGGCCACCATGTCGCGGATCTTGTTCGCGACGCTGACCGTGCTCGCATCGCGCGAGCGGGTGACGGACAGGCCGACGTTGGGGTTGCCGTTGCGCAGGCTGAACGTGCGCAACTCCGCGAAGCCGTCCTCGACGGTGGCCACCTGCCCCAGGCGCACAAACTGGCTGCCGGTGCGCTTGATCACGACATCGTTGAACTCAGCCGGCGATTCGATCCGGCCGACCAGCCGTATGCTCTGCTCGTCGAGCGCGCCGCGCACGCGTCCGACGGGTGCGGTGGCGTTCTGCGCGCGCAGCGCGTTGACCACGTCGGAGACCGAGACGTTGAATTCGCGCAGCCTTTCCGCGCGCAGCAGCACCGAGAGCTCGCGGCGCAGCGCCCCGTTCACGTACACCACGGCCACGCCGTCGATGCCGCGGAAGCGATCCGCCACGACATCCTCGGCCAGGCGCGAGATCGCCGCGTGGCTTTGCGCCGACGACGAGAGCGCCAGCTGCATGATCGGCTGCGCGGACGGGTCGACCGCGGGTGAGGATGGGCTCGCGCATTTCGACCGGGAGCTTGTGGCGCACCGAGGCGATGGCGTTGCGGATCTCGTCGGCCGCCTCCGACATGTTCTTCTTGAAGTTGAACTGGATGACGATCTGCGCGTTGCTCTCGCTCGAGGTCGAGCGGATCTGGTAGACCTGCGGAATGCTCTGCAGCGACTTCTCGACGCGGTTGATGATCTCGCGCTCGACCGACTCCGGCGAGGCGCCCGGATAGGGAATGGTCACCACCATGACCGGCTGGTCGACGTCCGGAATCTGGTTCACCCGCAGCTTGTTCAGCGCCAGCAGGCCCAGGCACATCAGCGCGATGACGATGACGACCGTCGAGATCGGACGCTTGATGCTGAAATCGGACAGGAACATGGCGGACCTCTCCTACTTTGACGCGGCGGGCGCCGGCGCCGCCGGCTTGCCGGCATCGGCGACGGGCGCCGCCGCCGACTTGACGGCCCCTCCGTCCTGCACCGGCTGGTTGTCCTTCAGGAGCGCCGTCGGATAACGGATCACCTGGTCGCCTTCGGCGAGGCCGCTCTTGAGCACGAAGTCCCCGCTGCGCGCATCGCGCTCCGTGATCGCAAGCGCCACCTTGCTCACCTTGCCGCCGCTCACGCGCCAGGCGTAGGCGCTGTCGCCATCCTTGACCACCGCGCTCGCGGGAACCATGAGGCTGGTGCGGACCTCGGTCTCCACGTTGCCTTCGGCATAGAGGCCGGCCAGCTTCGGCTGCTGGTCGCCGACCAGGTCGACCAGCAGCTCGACCTGCCGCGTCGTCGGATTGGCCGCCGGGTTCACGCGCCGCACCCTGCCCGCGAATTCCTGCGTGCCGTAGCCGTTGACGCGGAAGTGCACCTTCTGGCCGGCCTTCACGCTGCCGACCTGATCGGCGGACACCGTCGCCTCGAAGCGCATGCTCTTCGGATCGATCACCTTGAGCAGTTCCTTGCCGATCTGCGCCGTATCACCCGCGGACACCTTGCGCTCGCTGACCACGCCGTCGAACGGCGCGCGCGCCTCGCTGCGCCCGAGCTGCTGCCGGGCCTGGACGACGCGGGTCTTGGCCGCCTCGAGGTCGCTCAGCAGGTTGTTGCGCCGCGTCTCGGCATCCTCGAGCCCCTGCAGCGAAATCATCCCCGAGTTGCGCAGCGTCTTGCTGCGGTCGTATTGCCGCGTGGCCTGCTCGAAGGCCTGGCCCACCGCGCGGGCGGCGGCGTCAGCCGCGGCGAGCGCGTCGCGCAGCGCCGTGTCGTCGAGCTGCACCAGCACCTCGCCCCGGCGCACCGTGTCGCCGTTTTCCTTCAGGACCCGCAGCACGATAGCCGACACCTCGGCGCGCAGGTCGGCGCGACGCTCCGGCTGGATCGAGCCGGTGATCGAGGGACCCGACGCCAGCGCGCTGTTCTGGATGGTGTGAACGTCTTCCGCAGCGATGATCAGCGGCACGACAGGCGCGGCGCCCGCCTTCGGTTGGGCTTGCTGGCCTTTGCAGGCGCCGAGCGCGAGGACGAGCGCGAGGACCGGAAGCAGGAGCGGACTGGTGCTGGGCATGGTTCGGTGGTCGTCGATGGAATGGCCGGAGGGTACGCTGGTGGCGATCCGGAAGCCAGAGCCGGAAGACGAGCTGCAGGGTTGGAGGGCTGGATTGTATTACGGGATCGCGAAACGCCGGGGCGGGGGCGGCGGCCATGCCGCTTGGGGCCGCCGGGACCGGCAGGAACGGTCGATCAGGTCGCTGCCGGCGCGGCGGTTGCGGCGCGCGCCAGCCACGCCGCGATGTCTTCTTGCAGCCGTTTCATGTCCGCCTCCCGCGTGTACATCATGTGGCCGCCGTCGTAGTAGCGGTGCTCGACGCGGGCGAGGACGGCGGCGGGCACGTCGAGCTGCGCCAGCGACCAGTCGGTGGCCGAGTACGGCGTGCCCAGGTCGTAGTGGCCGCTGGCCACGAACACGCGCAGGTGCGGATTGCGCCGCAGCGCCCGGCCGAGATCGGTGCTGGTGGTCGCGAAGTGGTTGCCGCGGCCGGGCTCGCCGCTGCCCTCGAAGCGGTTCCAGTCCCACTTCTTGTTGACTTCCATCGAGAATACTTCGTAGCGGCGACTGGGCGGCAAGCCCAGCTCGCCCAGGTAGGCCTGCGCGGCCATCGTGTACGGCGGCACCAGCGCTTCCATGCCGGGGTCGAATTCCCATTCGCGGGTGCGGCGGGCGGCCATCGGGCCGGTGACGCGGGCGTCCAACCGGCCGACGATGCGCCCGTCGTCGCGCAGCAGCTCGAAGAAGAAGTCCTCCGCCGTGACGCGCAGGTTCTTTTCCTCGACGAACGCCGGCTCCAGGCCGGTGAGCTGCGCGATGCGTTGCGCGATCCGGCGGCGGGCCTTGCCGTCCAGCTTGGCGCCCAGGTGCAGCGCGCGAAGGTAGTCCTCTGCGACGAACGCCTCGGCAGCGGCCCGCGCAGCCTGCGGCGACTTCGCTGGCGCGCCGCCGAGCTTGCCGTGATACTGCGCGACGCTGGCGAAGCCGGGGAGGAAGAGCGCGAACGGCAGGTCGTTGCGCGGCGCGAAGACGATCGACTGCAAGTCCATCGCGCACGAGACGAGGATGATGCCGGCGAGCGCGACGCCCTGTTCCTGCAGCTTGTCGGCCAACGCGGCGCCGCGCGTCGTGCCGTAGCTCTCGCCGGCCACGTAGACGGCGCTGTTCCAGCGGCCGTTACGGGCCAGCCAGCCGCGCATGCTCTCGGCCAGCGCCTCGACGTCGCCATCGACGCTGAGCATTTTCTTCCGCGCGTCCTCGTTCGCGGTGAGCGAATAGCCGGTGTGCGGCGGGTCGATGAACACCAGGTCGAAGTGCGCGAGCCACGAATCGGGATTGTCGACGAGCCGGTAGGGCGGCGGCGGCATCGTGCCGTCGTCGTTGATCCGCACCCGCTTCGGCCCCACGGCGCCCAGGTGCAGCCACACCGACGAAGACCCGGGACCGCCATTGAACACGAAGCAGACCGCTCGCGACGCGCTCGCGTCCTTCTTCTCGGCGCCCGCATCCTTCAGCGCATACGCGATCGTGAACACGGCCGCCTGCGGTTCGCCCTCGTGCGTGGCCAGCGACGGCGGCAGCACGGGCAGGAACTGCGCGGTCACCGTGCAGGCGGCCCTGCGCCCGCCGATCGATGCGCTGACTTCGCTCACCACCGGCGCCTCGGCCAGCAGCTGTTCGACAGCCTCGCGTCGGCGCTTCTTCGCCTCGTCGTCCTCGGGCTTGCTGTGCTCGTCGCTCATCGTCTGTCCGATCGCCAATGTCAATTGCGCCAGTTGGGGTCAGACCCCAACTGGCACTTCCTCAAGCTCGCCGAATGCCCTTTCAAGAACGCCTCAACCAAGCGCCATTCGGGCCTGACCAATTATACCAACGGCCGCCGGCAGGCCTGCCGAGCGAGGCTGTTTCAGGGGCGGACTGCGGCGGTGGCGGTGATTGCCGGTGTCGAGCGCGCGTGTGCCACGGGGCCTTCCGGCGCCCGGCAGGCGCGGCGGGACGTGTGCGTGGCGATCATCTTTTCTTCGTCGGTGGCCATCACGACGAGCTGGATCCGGCTCGACGGCGCGTGGATGAGTTCCCGCCGCATGGTGTTGGACTCTTCGTCGATTGTAGCGCCCAGCCACTCGCAGCCCCGCGCCACCCGCGAACGGATGATCGCCGCATGTTCCCCGATGCCAGCGGTGAAGACCAGCGCGTCAAGGCCGCCCATCGCGGCGGCCAGCGACCCGATCTCGCAGACGATCCGGTGCACGAACAGGTCGACCGCCTGGACGGCGCGCGGATCGGTGCTGGCCAGCAGGACCTGCATGTCGTTGCTGATGCCGGAGACGCCGAGCAGCCCGGAGCGGTTGTAGAGCAGATTGCTGACTTCGGCCGGGGTCAGGTTGAGCGACTGCATCAGGTACAGCACGACGCCGGGGTCGAGGGTGCCGCAGCGGGTGCCCATCACCAGGCCGTCGAGCGCGGAAAAACCCATGGTCGAGGCGACGCTCCTGCCGGCTATCATCCCGCACAAGCTGGCGCCGCTGCCCAGGTGCGCGACGACCACCTTGCCGTGCGCCCGGTCGCCCAGGACCCGCGGCAACTGGGAGGCGATGTACTCGTAGGAAAGGCCGTGAAAACCGTAGCGGCGCACGCCGCCCTCGGTGATGTCGCGCGGCAGCGCATACGCCTGCGCCACTTCCGGCTGCGTCGTGTGGAACGCGGTATCGAAACAGGCTACCTGCGGCAACGTGGGGATGTATTCGCGCAGGAAGCGGATCGCCTTGATGTTGTGCGGCTGGTGCAGCGGGGCCAGCGGCACGAGGGTTTCGAGATCGTCGAGCACTTCATCGGTTACCAGCACCGGCGCCGAATACCACTGGCCGCCATGCACGACGCGATGGCCGACCGCGCCGAGTTCCAGCCCGCCGCGATGCTCGTCGAGCCAGGTGAACATGTGCGCCATGCCCTTGTCGTGATCGAAGGCGCCGTTGGCCAGCCCGCAATGCGAGCGCTCGAGCACCGCGCCGTCCGCGTTCCTGACCAGCATTTCCACTTCGGCGCCGGACTGCTTGACGTGGCCCCTGCCGATCAGCTTCAGGACCCGTGGCGTGGTCGCGCGATCGAATGCCGCGAACTTGATACTCGAGGAGCCCGCATTGAGAACCAGGACGACGCTCATTCAGGCCGCCAGCCGTTCGGCCGTCCTGGCCTTGACGACCAGGAGTGCCAGCGCGCAGGAAGCGATGCGCGCGCCCGTGCTGTCGGCCCGGCTGGTGAGGATCACCGGCACGCGCGCGCCGAGCACCAGGCCGGCGGCCTGCGCGTCGGCGAGGTACTGCAATTGCTTGGTCATCATGTTGCCGGCTTCCAGGTTTGGCGCGATCAGGATATCGGCGTCACCCGCGACGGCGGAATCAATGCCCTTGTCCTTCGCGGCGATGGCGGAGATGGCGTTGTCGAACGCCAGCGGGCCGTCGAGGACCGCGCCTTCGATCTGCCCGCGGTCGGCCATCTTGCACAGCGCGGCGGCATCGACCGTCGAGCGCATCGACGGGTTCACGGTCTCGATCGCCGCGAGTATCGCCACTTTTGGGGTGGCGATGCCCAGCGCATGCGCGAGGTCGATGGCGTTGCAGATGATGTCGTGCTTGGCGTTCAGATCCGGTTCCACGTTGATCGCGCCGTCGCTGATCAGCAGCGGCTTCGGATACGCCGGCACGTCGAGCACGAAGACGTGGCTGATGCGCCGCTCGGTGCGCAGGCCGCCGGCGGTCTTCACGACCTCGGCCATCAGCTCGTCGGTGTGCAGGCTGCCCTTCATCAGCGCCTGCACTTCCCCGTTCCTCGCCATCGCCACCGCCAGTGCCGCGGCCGCGCGGCTGTCGGGGACGTCGATGATCCGGCAGTCGTCCACAGCGATGTCCGCCTCCGCCGCCACCGCGCGGATCGTCGCTTCCGGCCCGACGAGGATGGGGACGATCAGCCCCATCTCGGCCGCGGCCATCGCGCCGCGCAACGCGTCGGTGCTGCACGGGTGCACGACCGCCACGGTGATTGCCGGCAGCCCCGCCACCAGCGCCAGCAGTTGCCGGTAGCGCAGCGTCCTGTCGGTGAGCCGGACGTGCATCGGCGCGAGCCGGGGGCGGCGGACCTTTTCCGCCGGCGCCAACACCAGCGCGCTGCCGGTGATGACTTCCTTGCCGTGCTGGTTGGTGCAGCGGCAGTCGAGGGTCACGTGGTGATTGTCTGCATCCTTCGCGGTCACCCTCACGCGGACTTCGAGCGTATCGCCCACGTGCACCGGCCGCAGGAAGCTCAGGTTCTGCGCCAGGTAGATCGTCCCCGGGCCGGGGTACTGGGTGCCGAGCACCGTGGAAATCAGCGCGCCGCCCCACATCCCATGCGCGATGATGCCGCGGAACTGCGTGCTCTTCGCGTACTCGAGGTCCAGATGCGCCGGGTTGACGTCGCCCGACATCGTCGCGAACAGTTGAATGTCTTCCGCCTGCAGCGTGCGCGTCAGGCAGGCTGTGTCGCCGACATTGATCTCGTCGAACGTGTGGTTCTCGATCATGTCGAGGGAGCGGTCCGCGCGCGGTTCGGCGGTCCGGGTCTGGAGCATGTTGGCGGTGGTGAGGTCGTTCATCCGGCAATGTGGTTATGCTGCATTGCAGCAATCAGGGGTATTTATACCACGGGATGTTCTATCTTGACATGGGTAAAGTCACGGATTTCAATAGACTATTCAGTCTATTATTTTGGTGCGGACCAGGACTGTGCCACTGGCTGTCCGGTCACCCAGAAATGGTGCATTGCAGCAAGAAAGGGCGCAAGGAAGGGGTCCAAAGAGGGGGCAGGCCCGACCCCCGGGGCGCTTTACGCGGGCAACTGCGCCATTACGTGCTTCCCTACGATGATGGGTATCGCTTTGCTCCACCCATCCTACGATGGAATGAAGTCGGCAAGGATCACTGCAGTTCGGGGATCAGCTTCACCAGCGCCTTGCCCGCAAAATACGCGGCGAGATTGGCGAGGGTGAGGTCGCCCATCGCCTTGCGCGTTTCCTTCG
Source organism: Betaproteobacteria bacterium (assembly GCA_016717855.1). GTDB lineage: Bacteria > Pseudomonadota > Gammaproteobacteria > Burkholderiales > Casimicrobiaceae > PALSA-1005. The sequence goes on along the minus strand of JADKEV010000001.1, from coordinate 19,820 downwards.
TCGCGCTGCCCACGTGCGGGAACAGCACCACGTTGTCCATTGCCAGCAACTCGGCGGGGACGTGCGGCTCGTTGGCGAACACGTCCAGGCCGGCTCCGCCCAGCGTGCCTGCCTGCAGCGCCTTGATCATCGCCGCCTCGTCGATGATGGAGCCGCGCGCGATATTGACGATCTTGCCCTGGGCGCCAAGCGCCGCGAGCACTTCGGCATTCACCATGTTCTTTGTCGCCGGCCCGCCGGGGCAGGCGACGATCAGGAAATCGACCGCATCGGCCATGCCGGACAGCGTCGGATAATACGTGTAGGGAACAGTCTGCGCGGCGCGGCCGTGATAGCCGACCTTCATTCCGCACGCTTCGAGCCGGCGCGCGATCGCCTTGCCGATGCGGCCCAGGCCCAGGATGCCGGCGGTCTTGCCGGTCACCGAGGTCGACAGCGGCAGCGGCCGGCGCGGCCAGTCGCCCGCCTGCACGTAGCGGTTGGCGAGATGAAACTGGCGCGAGAGCGTCAGCGTGAGCGCCAGCGCCACGTCGGCGACATCGTCGGTCAGCACGTCGGGCGTATGGCCGACCTTGATGCCGCGGCCGCGGCAGTAGTCGACCGGCACGCCGTCATAGCCGACGCCGAACACGCTGATGATCTTCAGGTTCGGCAGACGGTCGAGCAGTTCGACGGGGGCCAGGCTGCCCCCACCCTGGACCAGTCCGACGATCTTCGTCCCGACCGCGGCCAGCAAGCCGGCCTTGTCGGCCGCGCCGTGATAGTCGTGGCAGGCGTAGGTGGCGAGCAGGGGCTGCTTCAGGAAGTCGGGCAGCGGGGCGGTGATCAAGATGTCGTTCATGGCGGTTCCTGTCGAGTCAGGTCTTGGAGAAATGCTGCAGAAGGCCGGCCAGCAGTCCGGCGTCGGTCGCGTTGGTGGTCACTACATTGGTCAAGCCGCGCGCTGCCGCGTGCGCGGCGATCCGCGGATGCGGGACGAACACCGGCGTGGTCAGCAACAACGCGCGGCCGGCTTCGCCCACCATGTCCAGGAAATTGTCGAGCACTTCGGTCGAGGTGACGACGACGGCGTCGACCTTGCCCGCGCGCCACGCATCGAGCAGCGCCTCGGTGCCGATGGTGGGGCGCAGCCGGCGGTAGCACTTGACCGGCAGCACGAACGCGCCGCGATCCTCCAGCGTCTCGCGCATGGTTTCGCGGCCGGTTTCCCCGCGCGCGCCCTCGCCGCGAAACAGGACAAAGCGTCGGGCCTCGACCTGCTGCATCGCCGGCAGCTCGAGCACGCCTTCGCTGTCGTAGCGCGACGGCGGCATCAGTACGTTGGTGATGCCGCCGGAGATCAGCGCGTCGGCGGTCGTCGGCCCGACGGCGATCGCGGTGACGTGCGGCGGCCAGGCCGGATGCCTGGCGAGCACGGCCTCGGCGGCGTTGCCGCTCACGAAAATGGCGTAGTCGAACTCGGCAAGGCGGCGCAGCGCATCGGCGAAGGGCGCGTCATCGGCGGGCGGCGCGATGACCATCGCCGGCGCGATGATCGGGTCGCCACCCAGCACCGTGAGCCGCTGCGCGAACGTCGCCGCCTGCCGCACCGGGCGCGTGATCACGACGCCGACGCCGGCCAGCGGGCCGGCGCTTGGCCGGACTGTCATGCGGGCAGCGCCGCCAGGATTGCGATCGCGCCGCGGGACTTGAAGTCGTCGGCGAGCCGCGCGCCGATCGCTTCCGGATCTTCGCGCGCGCCGCGCGCATCACCGCGCAGGATGCGCGTGCCGTCGGGGGCGGCCAGGAAGCCGCGCAGCCAGACCTGCCCGTCCTCGATCACCGCATGCGCGGCCAGCGGCGTGTGGCAGCTGCCCGACAAGCCGCGCGAAAAGGCGCGTTCGGCGCGGGTGCAGGCAGTCGTGTCCGCGTCATGGAGGGGCTGCAGCCAGCCGTGCAGCTCGGTGCGCGACGCGTGGATCTCGATGGCAAGCGCGCCCTGGCCGACGGCCGGCAGACTCTGCTCAGCGGGCAGGATCGCGCGGATGCGTGCGGCCAGCCCCAGGCGCTTCAGGCCCGCGGCAGCGAGGATGATCGCGTCGTACGTGCCTTCGTCGAGCTTGCGCAACCGGGTGCCGACATTGCCCCGCAACGGTTCGATCTTCAGGTGCGGAAATCCCGCGCGCAGCGCCGCCTCGCGCCGCAGGCTGGACGTGCCGACCACCGCGCCCGCGGGCAGCGCGGCGAGCGAGTCGTAACGGCCGGACACCAGCGCATCGTGCGGATCCTCGCGCGGCAGGATCGCGGCCAGCGCGAAGCCCTCCGGCATGTCCATCGGGACGTCCTTGAGCGAGTGCACGGCGAGGTCGGCCTGGCCGGCTTCGATCGCCTGCTCGAGTTCCTTGATGAACAGCCCCTTGCCGCCAATCGCGGCCAGGCTGCGGTCCAGGATCTGGTCGCCGCGCGTGGTCATTCCCAGCAACTGCACGTCGCACGCCGGGTATAATCCGCGCAGCAGGCCCGCGACGTGGTTGGCCTGATAGAGCGCGAGCGGACTTTCGCGGGTCGCGATGACCAGACGGGCAGGGTGCGCTGGACTTGACGGGGCAGACATCATGAGGGCATTGCGCGGCGGCCGTTGGTGGGAAGAATGCGGTCCGCGCGCAGGAAGAATGGTGGCCGCGATTCTAGCATGCGCATTCTTCGTCTCGACGGGCGCCGCGGGCGCGGAACGGGTCGCGGCAAAGCTGCCCGGCGCCGGCGACCTCAAGGCCGATGGCGTCGCGGCGCGGGAGCGGCACGTTCCCATCCTGCTGTTCTTCAATCGCGCCGGATGCGTGTATTGCGAGCGCGCGCTGCGCGAGTACCTCACGCCGATGCAAGGTGACCCCGCCTACGCCGGCCGCGTGCTGTTCCGCCAGGTCGAGATCGACAAGCCGCTGCGGCTCGTCGACTTCGGCGGCCGCGCCACCACGCATCGCGAATTCGCCGCGCGCTACAAGATCCGGCTCACGCCCACCATCTGGTTCGTCGACGGCGACGGAACGGCCCTTGCCGAGCCCATCGTCGGCTTGCCCACCATCGACTTCTTCGGCGCCTACATCGACCAGCGCATCGGCGATTCGCAGGCGTTGCTGCGGCCCTGAACGGCCGGGCCTCGCTTTTGCAGAGCGCGCGAATTCGCCAGCTTGTGCCTTCAACCCGGGATCCAGCATGACTCCATTGCAAACGACCATCGCGGGCAGCCTGCCCAAGCCGGCCTGGCTGGCCACGCCGAAGCAACTGTGGGCGCCCTGGCTGCTCGAGGGCGACGCGCTCGCCGAAGGCAAGCGGGACGCGGTCCGCCTGGTGCTCGATGACCAGGAAGCGGCGGGCATCGACATCGTCACCGACGGCGAGCAGACGCGCCGCCATTTCGTGACGACCTTCATCGAGGCGCTCGAGGGCGTCGATTTCATGAACAAGAAGACGGTGCGCATCCGCAACCGCTACGACGCCGACGTGCCGATGGTGGTCGGCCCGGTGGCGCGGCGCCACGCGGTGTTCGCCGGCGACGCGAAGTTCCTGCGCGCGCAGACGACGAAGCGGCTGAAGTTCACGCTGCCCGGCCCGATGACCATGGTCGACACGCTCTACGACGGCCACTACAAGAGCCGCGAAAAGCTGGCGCGCGAGTTCGCGACGATCCTGAACCAGGAGGCGCGCGAGCTGGTCGCGGCGGGGATCGACGTGATCCAGTTCGACGAGCCGGCGTTCAACGTCTACATGGACGAAGTGCGCGACTGGGGCATCGCGACGCTGGAGAAGGCCGCCGCCGGCCTCGGCTGCACGACCGCGGTCCATATCTGCTACGGCTACGGCATCAAGGCCAACAATGACTGGAAGAAGACGCTGGGCTCCGAGTGGCGGCAGTACGAGTCGACGTTTCCGCTGCTGGCAGGCTCGAAGATCGACCAGGTCTCGCTGGAGTGCGCCAACTCGCACGTCCCGCTGGAACTCATCGGGCTGCTCAAGGGCAAGGACGTGATGGTCGGCGCGATCGACGTGGCGAGCGACGTGGTGGAAACGCCGGAGCAGGTCGCGGCGACGATACGCGCGGCGATGAAGTTCGTCGCACCGGAGAAGCTCTATCCCTGCACCAACTGCGGGATGGTGCCGCTCGCGCGCGAAGTGGCGTCGGCCAAGCTGCGTGCACTCGCGGCGGGGGCGGCGCTGGTGCGCAGGGAACTGCAACAAGGTCGCGGGCCGGCAGGGCCGCATCAAAGGATCGGGGAGATATGAACAAATTGTTGGGAGGGGCGGCCGCCCTTCTGGCGCTGGCCGCGTGCGCATCCACGGGTGACAGCCAGCCACTCGAAGTCAGGATCACGCCGCAAGGGTACGAAGTGGAGGGCGCCGCGTTGTCGACGCCGCAGCAGGTAGCTGAAATTGTTGGCAGGCGCGGCGTGCGGCATGTGCGGCTGGTGCTCGACAAGGATGCATCGCCGCAGCAGGTGGAGAAGGCCGTTGCCGCGCTGGAGGGCGCCGGCACTGCGCTTGGCATCGGCAGCGGCGCGCCCGGGACAAAGTGAGCCTCCGTTCCGCGACGTCGCGGAACGGCCGCAAATCGTAGGATGGGTGGAGCGAAGCGATACCCATCTCTGTGGTGAATCGCCCGCCGCTGCGGCGGAACGGCGGGGCCGTCAAACCGCGTGTCGCAAGCATCGCCTCAACGCGCGAAGCCAACGCCCAGCGCAACCAGACGCTCGACTTCCTCCGGCCCGAAGCCCCACTCGCCCAGAGCCTCGCGTCCCCCGACGCCGCGCGCGGGCGGTGCACCGGTGACCTCGCCGGGCGTGCGGCCGAAGCGCGGCGCGGGCGCCGGTTGGGCGATCCCGCCGACATCGACAAAGCCGTTGCGCCCGGCGGATTGCGGGTGCCCGCGCGCTTCCCCAAACGTGAGCACGGGCGCGAAGCAGGCGTCGGACCCTTCGAACACCGCGCACCATTCATCGCGGGTCTTCGCGGCGAACGCCGCGGTGAACAGCGCGCGCAGTTCCGGCCAGCGCGCGCGGTCGTACTGGTGCGGTAGCGGCCGGCCCGCGAGCCCGAGGCGCTCGATCAGCTCGCCGTAAAACCTGGTTTCGATGGCGCCGATCGCCACGTACCGGCCGTCGCGCGTCCGGTACGTGTCGTACCACGGCGCGCCGGAATCGAGGACGTTCACCCCCCGCTCGTCGCGCCAGTAGCCGCCGGCGATCAGGCCATGGAACATCGTGGAGAGCAGCGACGCGCCATCGACCATCGCCGCGTCGACCACCTGCCCGCGGCCCGAGCCGCGCGCCTCGATGATTCCGCAGGCGATGCCGAAGGCGAGCAGCAGGCCGCCGCCGCCGAAGTCGCCGACCAGGTTCAATGGCGGCACCGGCGCGTCGGCGGCGCGGCCGATGCCGTGCAGCGCGCCCGCGAGTGCGATGTAGTTGATGTCATGGCCGGCCCGTGCGGCCAGCGGACCGTCCTGGCCCCAGCCGGTCATCCGGCCATAGACCAGCCCGGGATTGCCCGCCAGCATGACTTCGGGCCCAAGCCCCAGCCGTTCCATCACGCCGGGCCGGAAGCCTTCGATGATCGCATCGGCCTTGTCGGCCAGCAGCAGCGCCGCCGCGATGCCATCGGCGGACTTGAGGTCGAGCATGACCGAGCGCCGGCCGCGCAGCATGATGTCGAACTCGCGGCTGACGCCGAGGCCCGCGCCCGGATTGTCGCGGCGATCGACCAGCAGCACGTCGGCGCCCATGTCCGCGAGCATCATCCCGCAGAACGGCCCCGGCCCGATTGCCTCGAACTCCAGTACGCGCACGCCCGCCAATGGTCCCATTCGTCGATTGTATCAATCGGGAGTTGACCTGCCACCCTTTCTGTCACCTGCCCTCTGGGCTACAATCAGAGCCAACGAATTCAACACATCCGGGGGAATCACAATGCCGACCTTCAAGACGGAATCCATTCGCACCATTGCCCTGGTGGGCCAGAGCACTTCGGGGAAGACGCTGCTGACCGAGGCGCTGCTGGCGAAGTCCGGCGCGATCGGCGCACAGGGCAGCCTGGAGCGGGGAACGACGGTATCGGACTACGATCCCCTCGAGCGGAAATACCAGCACTCGCTCGCCGCGTCCATCCAGCACATGGTCCACCTCGACACCCGCATACACCTGATCGACACCCCCGGCTATCCCGACTTCATGGCCCAGGCGATGACCGCGCTCGAAGCCGTCGAGACCGTCGCGGTGGTGATCAATGCGCAGACCGGCATCGGCATGATTACGGCGCGGATGATGGAATGGGCCAAGGACCGCGGGCTGGACCGGATGATCATCATCAACAAGATCGACGCCGAGGAGATCGACCTGCCGGGACTGGTCGCGCGGATCCAGGAGACGTTCGGCAAGGAATGCCTGCCGATCAACCTGCCCGCGCAGGGCGCGACCAAAGTCGTCGACTGCTTTTTCAATCCGTCGGGCGAGTCGGACTTTTCCAGCGTCGAGGTGGCGCATCGCGCGCTGATCGACCAGGTGGTCGAAGTCGATCCCAAGTGGATGGAGGCGTACCTCGAGCAGGGCGACATCGATCCGGTGCAGTTGCACGAGCCGCTGGAGCAGGCGATGCGCGAGGGCCACCTGGTGCCGATCTGCTTCGTCTCGGCCAAGAACGGCGCGGGCGTCGGCGAGTTGCTCGACGTGTTCGCCAAGCTGATGCCCAATCCTACCGAGGGCAATCCGCCGAAATTCCTGAAAGGCGAAGGCGAGGCGGCGCAGCCGATGACAGCAACGCCCGACCCCTCGAAGCACGTGCTCGCACACGTGTTCAAGGTCACAGTAGACCCGTACGTCGGAAAGATGGGCGTGTTCCGGATCTACCAGGGCACGATCACCAAGGACAGCCAGCTCTACATCGGCGATGGTCGCAAGCCCTTCAAGGTCGGGCACCTGTTCCTGCTCCAGGGCAAGGAACACATCGAGGTTTCGCAGGGCGTGCCGGGCGACATCTGCGCGGTGGCCAAGGTCGACGAGATCGCCTTCGACGCCGTGCTCCACGATGCCGCGGAAGACGACCATATTCACCTGCTGCCGATGAAGCTGCCGACGCCGATCTACGGGCTGGCCATCGAAGCCAAGCGCCGCGGCGACGAGCAGCGGCTATGGGAAATCCTGTCCAAGCTGATCGCGGAAGATCCGTGCCTGAAGGTCGAGCACATCGTCAACACCAACGAGACCGTGATCTTCGGGCTGGGCGAGCTGCACCTGCGGGTGATGCTGGAGCGCATGAACGAGATCTACAAGATCGAAGTCGCGACGCGCCCGCCGAAGATCGCCTACCGCGAGACCATCACCGCCGGCGCCGAGGGCCACCACCGGCACAAGAAGCAGACCGGCGGCGCCGGCCAGTTCGGCGAAGTGTTCCTGAAGATCGAGCCGCTGGAGCGCGGCGCCGGGTTCGAGTTCGTCGACAAGGTCAAGGGCGGCACGATCCCCACGCAGTTCATCCCCGCGGTCGAAAAGGGGATACGCCAGGTGCTGGAAGTGGGCCCGCTGGCCGGCTATCCGGTCCACGACGTGCGCGTCATCGTGTACGACGGCAAGCATCACCCGGTCGATTCAAAGGAAATCGCGTTCGCCACGGCCGGGCGCAAGGCATTCATCGAAGCGATGATGAAAGCACGGCCCATCATGCTGGAGCCCGTGGTCAACATCGAGATCACCGTGCAGGACCATCACATGGGCGATATCGCCGGTGACCTGTCGGCCAAGCGCGGCCAGGTCAACGGGACCAGCAGCACCTCGCCCGGCACGGTGACCATCGCCGGCCAGGCGCCGCTATCGGAGCTGACCAGCTACCAGACGCGCCTGAACTCGGTGACCGGCGGCCACGGCAGCTACACCCTCGAACTCTCGCACTACGACGCGGTGCCCCCGGGCGTGCAGAAGGACCTGATGGCGCAGTACAAGCCGCGCCCGGAGGAGTGAGCGGCGCTCACTGGATCACCTCGTCCGCGCGCAGCAGTAGCGACTGCGGGATATTCAGGCGCAGTGCCTTGGCGGTGTTCAGATTGATGACGAGGTCGAACTTGGTCGGTTGCTCGACCGGCAGATCACCCGGCCGCGCACCCTTGAAGATGCGCTCGACATAGATCGCGACGCGCTGGTACAGGCCCAACAGGCTGGTGCCGTACGCCATCAGTCCTCCATCGCGCACCTGCTCCGGCCATTCCCAGATGGCCGGCAGCCGGTGCCGAAGCGCAAGATCGATTATGGGCTTGCGGTCGGTCATGAAGAAGGTCGTCGCGCCGACGAACAGCGCCTCGGCGCGTTCGGCCGCGATGGCGGCGAAGGCCCGGTCATAGTCACCGCCGCGCACTGTCACGACCGCCAGTTCGATGCCCAGGGCGATGGCGGCCTTGCGCGTTTCCTCCAACTGGGGGCGAAAGCCCGCGTCGTCGGGCGCCAGGAACGCCATGCGCGTTGCACGCGGCACGGCCTGCCTCAGCAGCTCGAGCTTCTTCGCGGCCAGCGTGCCGTCCGGCGCGATCAGCACGCCGGTGACGTTGCCGCCCGGCCGCGCCAGGCTGTCCACGAGGCCTGCCGCGACAGGATCGAAATTGCCGAACATCACGATCGGGATCGTCGACGTCGCCGCGCGCGCGGCGCGCACCGCCGACGTGCCGACAGCAATGATCGCGTCGCAATGGAGCTGCACCAGCTCGCGCGCCAGCCCGGGCAGGCGATCGATGTGGCCCCCGGCGTAGCGCGTCTCGAGGACCAGGTTCTGCCCGCTCACCAGCCCGAGTTGCCGCAGCGCATTGGGGATGCCGGTGGCCGAGAACTCCGTCGGCGCCGGCGATGAGGGCCGCAGCAGGCCCAGGCGGAAGACCCGGCCGGCCGGCTGCGCCCGGGCGCCATGCGCACAGGTCAGCAGGCTCAGCGTGGCGGCTGCCAGGAACGTGCGCCGATGCGTCATTCGATCATCCTCTCAGCTTGCAACAGGAAGGTCTGCGGAATGGATGTGCCCAGCGTCATCCCGGCACGCAGGATGACCTCTGGTTCGTACGCGGCCTCCCGCGCCGGCCAAAGAATAGCCGTTCCAATGCCCTACCGCCAGGCATTCCCGAGCAGGCAGGCTCGATTGATTCCGGCTTGTGCCTGCCGGCACAGAAGGAACTCCGCATTCTGCCACTTGCCCGCGCGCGACTGCATGCCGTAGTCGCGTCCGTACCCGGATCCGGCTCACGTAGTTGCCGGCCGCTTCGACAGTCTCCGCTGCAGCGTGCGCCGGTGCATGCCCAGCGCCTTCGCCGTTGCCGAGACATTGCCCTTGTGTTCGAGCAGCGTCTTCTGGATGTGTTCCCACTCCAGCTGGCTGATGCGCATCGGGTCCTCGTTGATGGGCACGTTGACCTTCGGTTCGACTCGATTGAATGCGGCCAGGATTTCTTCGGTCCGTAGGGGCTTCGTCAGATAGTGCGTCGCGCCCAGCTTGATCGCCTCGATCGCCGTCGCGATGCTGGCGTAGCCGGTCAGCACGACGACGCAGGTCTTGTCGTCGATCTGCTTCAGCCTTTGTACCAGCGCAAGTCCGGATACGCCCGGCATGTTCAGGTCCACCAACGCGAATTCGGGCGGATCTTCCTGCGCCATCCAGACCGCTTGCTCGACGTCGTGGGCGACGCGAACGGCGAAGCCCCGCGACTCCATGGCGCGCTTGAGCACACGGCAGAAAGCGGGATCGTCGTCCGCCACCAGCAGCGTGCGGCGGTTTTCTTCCGGATCGCCTGCCCCCCAGGCTCACGTGCGGGCGCCAGGCGCGAGAATGGGCAGTGTAATCTGCGTGCATGCTCCCCCGCCCTGGCGATTGACGATGCGCACGCGCCCGCCAAAGCGCTCGATGGTCGCATTGGCGAGAAAGAGCCCGATACCCAGGCCAGACGGGGATTTCGTGGAGAAGAACGCTTCGCCGGCCCGCCGCGCCACGTCTGCCGAGAGGCCGGGACCGCGATCCAGGATTTCGATCACCACGTTGTCTGCTTCGTTGCGGCCGACGATTTCCACCGCGGATGGCGACGCGTCGGCGGCATTGTTGAAGAGATTGATCACTGCCTGGAACAAGGTCTGCTCGACAACGATGGTCGGCGCCGGCGTGGCATCCGACCAGTGGCAGTCGACCCGGGCCGCAGGGCGCAGCAGCAGCCACTTCGCCAGCACCTCGTCGAGGAATGAATCGGCTGCCTGGGCATGCCCGCTTTCACCGCGCGCCGCACCTGCACTATCGGCTAGGGATCCGATGATCGCCTTGCAGTTGGCAAGCTGCGTCTGCAGCTCCGCGGTGTCTTCGCGCAGGTCCGGCCGGTCGAAATAACGGCGCGCCATGTCGTCGGCGAGGAGCGTCATCGTGGCGAGCGGCGTGCCCAGCTCGTGCGCGGCGCCCGCGGCGAGCGTGCCGAGGGCGACGATGCGCTCGTTCTTGAGCGCCCCCTCCCGCGCCTGCGCCAGCAGGCGGTCGCGCTCGCGCAGCGAGTGCGCCATGCTGGCGACGAAATGGGCAATCAGCCCGGTACTGACGACGAATGTCGCCCACATGCCGAGCACGTGCAGGTTGAACTGTGCTGCGCCCTCGCTGTGGTCGTGCAGTTGTTCGCCAAGCGGAACGTACCAGACCAGGAGCATCGAGTAGCAGGCAACCGCCAGCGCGGCCACGTACCAGTTGAAGCGTGCCGGCAGGACGGTCGCCGCGATCATCAACGGCAGCAGGTAAAGCGAAACCAGCGGATTCGTGGATCCGCCGGTGAAGTAAAGAACCAACGTAAGTCCCAGTACGTCGCCAAGCAGGTTGCCGAAGAACTCGAAATCGCTGACCGAAACGCGAACCCGCAGCCTGGCATGTTCGAGGACGTTGAGGACGGCGAGGAGCGCAAGCATCGCGCCAACCGGCTCCAGGCGCAGCGGCAGATACCATGCGAAGTGCGCGCCGGCGAGCGCGAGACCCAGGGCCGCGAGGACGAAGTAACGCAGGACTACCAGGCGCCGGAGATTCTCCCGCGTGGCGGATGCCGGTCCGGCGTGGGCTGGATTCACGATTTGCACAGGGACTTTCTGGACGACGGTCCGATTGTAGCCGCAGGCGCCGACTCGTTCGATGGGTGCGACAAAATGCCGCATGCGTCAATTTGCCGCATTCCCGGCAATCGCTTCTTGACTATCATTGCGCGGCACGGCCCGGCCGGGTCCCGGGTGTCTCCCAGATATATACGTCAAGAGAGGTCAAGAATGTCCATTTCAAGAACTGCCACGACGGCCGCGATCATGGCATGCGCAGCGATGCTTTGTGCCGCGACCGCGGCGTTTGCGCACACCACGGTGAGGTCGCAAGCGACCGAAAGCACGACGGAGGATAACGCCCTGAAAGTCGGGCATGGTTGCGAGACGCCTGCGGGCGATATGCGGCCGGTGATCGCGCAAAGCGTCGTGTTTCCGACCGTTTCGCCGATCTTAACGGCGTCGGACGGATCGGCGGTGGCAGCCTTGAGCGCAGTGATCGAGCAGGGAACCGTCGCTGGCCTGATGTCCGCGGTGCAGGACAAGAGCATCTTCCTGTCCCAACAGATCAAGTATGACGCCAACCACAACAGGACCGGGTTCAGCGGCACCTACGGGATGCTGAACCCCGAGTTCGTCGGCAGGGTGCCGTTCCAGTTCGCCGGACCCAAGTTCGTCGCCAACAGTTGCGCCAAGCGGCTGCTGATCAAGATCGCGATTGCCGACGTCTGCGCGCGCGGCGGCAGTGTCGGACCGGGCAAGGCCAACTTGTGGATTCCCGCCAACGGATCGCAGTACGCAACGGTCGGCGCGCAACTGGGCGTGGACGGCGTTGGCTCTCCGGCAACGCTGACCGTCAACCGCAACCTGACGGCCAATCCGCTTGCTCCGGCCTGCGGCGCGGGAATCGACGTGACGGTGACGCCCAGCCCAGCCGATGTCGACGCCAATCTGCCGATTCCCGGATACTGGAACTAGACCCATGTCGTTCGTCATGCGTGTGTTCACCATGCTCGCTGCTGCCGCGCTGGGTGTTTCCAGCCTGGCCGGCGCCCAGGTTCGAGGGACCGGCCATGTCAGGGCAAATCCAGCTGTCGCCCCCAAAGTTGGCATCGCGCCCTCGAACAACGCCGCCGCGCTAGCCCAGTCGCTGGCCGGAACGGGGGTCGCCATCAGCAACGCGACGCTGCAAGGCGCGCCGGGGACCGCGGGAACATTTTCCGGCGCGGCCGCCGGCCTCGACCTCGATACGGGCGTCGTGCTGTCGACCGGCAATGTCGCCAATGTGGTCGGCCCCAATCAATCCGGCGACACGAGCACCAATTTCGGCCTGGGCGGCGACCCCCAGCTCGACGCGCTTGCCGCACCCAGGCGGACCTTCGACGCCGTCAGCCTGGAGTTCGACCTGGTCACCGCGCAGTCGATGATCGGCGTCCGTTTCGTCTTCGCCTCGGAGGAATACAGCGAGATCGCCGGTTCGGCATTCAGCGACGTAGTCGCCATTTTCGTCAACGGCGTGAACTGCGCGAACATCAACGGGCGGCCCGTCGGCGTCAACTCGATCAACGCAGAACTGAATCCGGCGCTGTTTGTCGACAACACCGGCGGTACGCGCGACACGGGAATGGACGGCATGACGGTGCCGCTCGAATGCGTGGCGGCTGTGACGCCGAACGTTCGCAATCGCGTGCGCATCGCGATCGCCGACGTCTCGGATGGGAGCCTGGACTCGGCCATCTTCCTCGCGGCCGGCGGAGTGCATGCACCGGGCAACGGCGTTCCGACGACCACCTACGTTGCCAGGGCCATCGAGTTTCATCACCCGGGATTCAATCACTACTTCGTGACTGCGGTGTCCCAGGAAATCGGCTTGCTCGACGACGGCACGTTCGATGGCTGGTTCCGCACCGGGCTCGAGTTCAACGTGTTTGCGTCGGGCGCCCCCGACTCGGTGCCCGTGTGCCGTTTCTTCAGCACCGCATTCGGGGCGAGGAGTTCGCACTTCTATACGCCCAACGGGCCCGAATGCGTGCTGGTGAAAGGCAAACCGGACTGGCAGTTCGAAGGCGACGTGTTCAACGTCAACCTGCCTGCGGCCGGCAGCGGCGCCTGTCCGGCCGGAACACAGGCGCTCTACCGGCTGTACAACGACGGCGAGGGTGGCGCGCCGAGTCACCGGTACACCGTCGATCTGCAGATGCGCGAGTTGATGCTGGCGAACGGGTGGATTCCTGAGGGCGAGGGCAGTGGCGTGTTTGCTTGCGTGCCGAAGTAGGATGCCCGCATGCTGCCGCGACCCTTGCCGGTTCGCGGCTGCGATCGCCCGACGCGGGCGTCGGATCCGGAACCTGCGGCGGTATACTTGGGCGGCGGTCGCGACTTGACTGCACCGCGCGGTCCAATCGAGTGGAGATCCATGAAAGCCGAAAACCTCAGGACAACGCTGGCAGCGTCGTGCATCCTGCTTCTTGCGCACCCTGCAGGATTCGCGGTGGCGCACACGCAGAACGGCTCGTTGGGGGAGGGTGCCGGGGCGACCGACTATTACCAGGTCTCCTGTACTGATGACGGGAACGGCATGCCGGCTTCGCTCGCGGCGCAGGTCACCAACAAGTCGGCGGCATCGGCGCAGGACGTGAGCGTGCTCGTGCATCGGGGAGTCGCCGCCATCAACAGCACCGATGCGAACGCTGGTGACGCGGTGGGCAGTCCCGTGGTATTCGTCAACGGCGGCGACGGCGTGTACAACCTGTTCGTCACCAAGACCGGACCCGGCGGCGAGAACTACACGATCACGTTCCATTGCATGACCGAGGCCGATGGTGGCGGCATCCACACCGGCACCACGATCGTATTCAGGCAGAATCAGTAGCGTGCTGCGACGCGGCGCCGGCGCGGCCTCGGGATCCTGTTGCTGGGGGCTTGCGCTGTCCTGGCGGGCTGCGGCAGTGTCCAGCCATGGGAGCGTGGCAATCTGGCAAGGCCGCAGATGGCCTTCGAGCGCAATCCCGGCCAGGCCGAACTGCGCGCGCATGTTTACAGCAGCCGTGAAGCCGGCGCCAGCGGCAACGGCGTGGCCGCGGGAGGCGGCTGCGGCTGCTACTGACGCGATGTCGAGAGGCCCGCCGTCCGGCAAAGGCGCACTGCATGCGTTGACCGCCGCCGCGCTGGCATTGCCCGGCCTGATGCAGCCGTCGTCCTGCGCCGCCCAGGACAATGCCGCGGCAGTCCAGTTCGGCCAATTTCAGGAGGGCAGCCGCGAACTGTACGGGGTGAACAGCCGATTCAAGCCGATCGAGTCGGACAGCCTGCAGCAAAGTGTGTGGTTCAGCCTCGACGATCGATTCAAGGGCCAGATCAACTATCGGCAGGACACCTGGTCCGGGGCTACTCCGATCGCCACCGCACCGCGGGAATGGCGCGGCAATCGTTCCCCGGCGCCGGACGGCGTATCGGGCGCTTCTCCCTACCTCGTTCCCGGGAGCGACTTGTTTCTCGATGCGCAGACCCGGCAACCGCTGCGGAGCGACGGCTTCGGAAAGCTGACGGGCGGCGCGGATACGCAACTGGTGCACACCCTGTCCGGGGCTTCGCGCGAAACCCGCAAGCAGGTCGATTTCAGTCTCCGCCGCGAATGGGATGAGTCGGCGCTCGACCTGAGCGCCGGCACGTCCATCGAGAACGACTACGTGTCCCGCTTTGGCGGAATCGGCGGGCGGTGGGACTTCAATCAGAAGCTCACCGCATTGAACCTGGGCATGAGCTACTCGACGAACCGTACCCGGGCCACGCTGGATCACGATGCCACCCCTTACATCTTCAATGCCTGCGGAAACGCACGGTGCAACTTCGTGTCGTCGACCAGCCATATCGAGGACTTTCCCAGCGGCAGGAAGGTGCTGCACGGGGACCGGCGCGACTGGGGCGCGGTGGCGGGGATCACGCAGGTCATAAACCAGAGCACACAGGTCAACGCCAGCCTCGGCTACACGCGCAACCGGGGCTATCTGGCCAATCCGTACAAGGTGGTCGAGGTCGCTTTCATCGATCCGGACCAGCAGTTCCTGGCGCCGTTGCCAGGCGTCCTGTACGTGAACGCGAACGCGCTGCTGGAGCAGAGGCCCGAACTGCGCAACCAATGGCTCTGGAACGTGCGCCTGGCGCGGTACATCGGGGCGACGGACGCCGGTCTGCATGTGCAGTACAGTCACTTCCGCGACGACTGGGGCATCCGTGCGCACACCCTGGCAGCAGAGTGGGCGCAACCGTTCGGCGATGGTTGGACCGTGACGCCACGGGTTCGCTACTACACGCAGTCGGCCGCCGGTTTCTATACGCCATATCTGGTGACGGACCAGGGCCAGTTTTCGACCAGAACCGATCCAGCCACCGGCCAGGCGATCATCGCACCGTTCGATCGAGCCAGGTTGCCCGCCAACTACTCCAGCGATTCCCGACTGTCGGCGTACGGTGCACTGGCCGGCGGCGTGACCTTAAGCAAGTTGTTCGCCAACGGAGTCACCTTCAGGCTGGGCTACGAGTACTATCAACACGCGGGCAAGCTGAAATGGCGCGGCGGTGGCGAGGGTTCGTATGCCGACTTCGACTCCCATCTGCTGAGCGCCGCGCTGAAACTCGACCTGGATACGGTCGCTTCGCGCACGGGCAGCGAACGCAGCGCTGGTGCCAATACGCATGCGTCACATGGCGGCCACGCTACCGGTGGCGGCGCGGCGCCAGCCGGTGTCATGTTCGGCCATGTGCTGACCGGTGCCGGCGACTTCATGGTGGGCTATCGCTACATGTACAGCCGGCAGGCGGGCAGCGTGCTGCGCCGGTCGAGGCCGCTCGATGATGCGCAGCTCAGGATCAACGCCTGCGATGCAATGGGCTGTCTCGCCGTTCCGGTCGCAATGAGCATGCACATGCACATGCTCGATCTCATGGTTGCGCCAACCGACTGGTTGACGCTGATGTTTATGCCGCAGTTCGTGGACATGAACATGAGCATGCGCGGCCTGCTGAACCAGGCTGAACAGGGTGCACTTGCACCAGAGGTGCGTGCGCTCTACCAGCACCACACATTGCATGGGCACACTTCAGGGGGCATCGGCGATACGGGTATTTACACCGTCTTCAAGCTGTTCGACGCGCCGGGCCGCCAGATGCACGCCACTGTGGGCTTTACCGCCCCCACCGGCAATGTCGGCCTCAAGCTGCGCGACACGCACCAGGTCGATGCCGGATATGACCACTACGGCATGCAGCTGGGCAGCGGCACGTGGGACTTGAATCCGTCAATCACTTACGCCGGCGAAGCGCACGGCTGGTCATGGGGCGCACAAGTGAGCGCCTTGGTCCGGCTGCAGAAGCGCAACCGGTCGGGATACGCGCTCGGCGACAACTTGCAGGCCACATTGTGGGCCGCCTACGGGCTGCCAGGCGGATTGTCCGCATCAGCGCGCGCCGTCCATGCGCGGCAGGGCGCGATCAGGGGCGAATTCGACGGCACACACTACAAGTTGTCGCCGGTCGACTACGCCAGAAACTACGGCGGCCGGTACTCGGACTTCGGCGTCGGCATCAGCTACCGCCCGCCGACCGGGGCGTTTGCCCGCAATCACTTCGGCCTCGAGTGGCTGCAGCCCGTCAAGCAGGACCACAATGGCGATCAGCTTGAACGGCGCGGTGTGCTGAACGCGAGTTGGCAGCACGGGTTTTGAGAGATCTGGATGCGGCGGACCCGCGGCCGGAGCGCTGCATGCATTGTGAGGATCGTCGGCCCTCTCTTGAAACCGGCAATTGAGCGCAAATCCAATCCGGCTCTTTCATAGTGCCTTCAAGGCCATGGGCTCGCCGTGCGAGCTGCAGTTGTACGTAGCGATGCCGCGACAGCGCAACGTGCGGCTGCCGCGGTCGTCGCCGATGTCGAGCGGCTGGAGCAGCGGTATTCCCGCTATCGCGACGACAGCCTGCTCTCGACGATCAATCGCGCGGCGGCTGCCGGGACCGGCATCGCTGTGGACGACGAGACTGCCGGCTTGTTGAACTATGCGGCGACCTGTTTTCGCGAGAGCGATGGACTGTTTGACATCACCTCGGGCGTGCTGCGCAAGGCGTGGAACTTCGCCAGCGGGAGTTTGCCCGATCCCGCGCTGATCGGGACCCTGCTCGCCCTGGTTGGCTGGGACAAGGTCCGCTGGGAGCCACCCCTGCTGGAGTTCCCGGTTCCGGGAATGGAACTCGACTTCGGCGGGGTCGTCAAGGAGTACGCGGCCGACCGGGCGGCGACGATCTGCCGGGACCATGGTGTGAGCAGCGGCATGATCAACCTCGGCGGCGACATTGCGATCGTCGGCGCTCGCCCGGACGGCGTCGCCTGGCGCATCGGCTTGCAGCACCCGCGCGCGCCAGGTGAGGTCATGCACACGTTGTCCCTGCAGCACGGCGGCCTGGCCAGCAGCGGCGACTACGCGCGTTGCATCGTGGTCGACGGCGTGCGGTACGGGCACATTCTCAGTCCACGCACCGGCTGGCCGGTACGCCACCTCGCGGCAGTCAGTGTCGTGGCCGACCATTGCGTGGTTGCCGGCAGCGCATCGACCATCGCCATGCTCAAGGATGATGACGGACCCGCATGGCTCGCGCAACTTGGCCTGCGGCACTTCTGGGTGGATGTTGCAGGTCGTATTGGCGGGTCACGGTGATCGGCAACGTCGCGACAGTAGTTCTTGCATTTGCCTGACCAGCGTGCATAAGAACCTGATGGCGCAGTGCAAGCAGCGGCCGGAGGAATGAACGGCCACGGGTGTCGTCAGCTGCCGGACCCCATGTCGATCAGCCGGTAAATTTCCCAGCGGTTGCTGCCCGACACGACGAATGGCTCGAGGTCCTTGCTCCACTGCCGGTGAGCGGGGATCGTGCCCAGCTTGTCCCAGATCTGGTTGAGTTCGCCGAGATCCTTGACCACATGTTCCGACTGTATCGTCGCTTCCCGTGCGCCGATGGAACCGGTAATCAGGCGCAGCTTGTCGGCGGTGAAGCCGGCCTGGGGCCCGATCTCGCGCGCCCAGCGCTGCATCAGGTCGATCACACTCTGCTTGTATCCGAACTTGGCATCGATGCTCCAGCGGGCAATCATCATGGTCGTTCTCCTTGGTTGATGAACGGGTTCCACCCGGCGCGCGGCGGCCGGCGCCTGGCCTGGCGCGGGAGGTGCGAGCGCGTATCGTACGCCCGATCCGGCGCCCCGATCGATACGCCGGCTGACGTTGGTCTGGTCCAGGTTCCCGGGTCTTACGCCCTCATCCGCCAGGGTGCGTGCGGACGCGGGCTTGCCGCCGGCTGCGCCATGTGACACAATTAATACGTCAACTGTCGCAGGAGTGTATGACCATGTCAGCCAGCCAGCGCCGCGCGGCTCCGGCAACCGGCGCCAGTGCGGCCTCCGGTCCCAGTCCATTGACGCAGGTCGTCAAGTTTCTGGGCGGGCGCAATGTACTGAAGAAGTCCATAACCTCGAAGCTCGACGTGCACGAGGCGATTCTGAAAGGCCTCCCCGGCGGCGTTCTGAATCACATGGTGAAACACGCGCTGTCCATGAAACCGGCGGATCTCGGGCATGCGGTCGGCGTGAGCATTCGCACCGTCCAGCGCCGCGCAGGGAGTCCGCAAAAGCCGCTCAGCCAGGATCAGAGCAGCCGGGCGTGGAAGTTCGCCGAAGTGCTGACCACGGCGACGGATATCTTCGGCGGCCAGGCGGAGGCCGAGCGGTGGCTGACCGCGCCGGCCACTGCGCTCGAACAACGCCGTCCCATCGATCTTCTCGCGTCACCTTTGGGCGTGGAGATGGTGGAACAACTGCTCGGCCGCCTTCGCTACGGCGTCTATACGTGACACCGCTGCCCGCCCCGTTGGGCGGCACTACCCTCGTCGCGTGGCGGCTGGATCAGAAATCCCATGCCGCAACGTGGGACAGCGGGGAGGGGGCGTGGCTGTACGGCGGCCGCTGGAATTCGCGCGGCCGGAGAATCGTCTACTGCTCCATCGACCCCGCCACCGCAATCCTGGAAGTTGCCGTCCACAAAGGCTTCAAGGCCCTCGACACCGTTCCGCACGTACTGACCTCCGTCGTGATCGCCGAACCCGCGGCCGTTCACGTCGTGCAGCCGGGTGTGGTGCCCAACGCAAACTGGCTGCGGCCGGGTGTTCCGGGCGCCGGCCAGCAAGCGTTTGGCGACGGCCTGTTGTCCGCGTATCCGTTCGTGCTCATCCCCAGCGCCGTATCCACGCACAGCTGGAACCTGCTTTTCGACATCGACGTTGCCGACACCCGGTACGCGATGCAGGCGCAGGAAGATTTCGCGCTGGACACGCGGCTGCATCCACCGCCGGCCTGAACTGTCAAGGCCACTCCGGGGGCCGCCGTCAAGTCCGGGTCGGAGTTGCGATTTGCCCGGTGCGGGTCACGAGGGCAGTCCTTCCCCTGACCCCCAAACGCACCACCGAACCCACTCGAGCAAGCGGGGTTCGCCGGTGCTTCCGCCAGTATGATGCTGTGTTAAAGTGTCTTACATCATGAGAACGACCCTGACGATCAGCCTTCCGCCGGAAACGCGCGCGGAACTCGCGCGCGCCGCCAAGCGACGCAAGCTCTCGGAAAGCGAATTCGTGCGCCGGGCATTGCAGACGCAGCTCTGGCAGGATGCCTTCGAGGAATCGCGCCGCAAGCTGACGGTTCGCGCGCGCGCGATGGGTCTCTACACCGATGAGGAC